>NZ_BJYX01000001.1 GCF_007991735.1 Terrabacter aerolatus
CCCACCCGTCGAGTGGGCACTTCGGCACGCACCGACGTGCCCAGTCGACGTTCGGGTCGGGTCAGGACGGGGGCCGGGAGACGCCGACGTGGCGGGCGACCTCCGTGAACCCGGCCCGCTGGTAGAGACCGATCGCCGGGCCGCCGTCCTCGGCGACGATGACGAGTCGGCCCACAGCCGGGTCCTCGAGCGCCCACTCCCCCGCGGCCCGCACGAGCGCGCCGGCCAGGCCCCGTCGCCGGTGGCTCTCGAGCGTCACGACTCCTGGTAGCGGGCGAGGTCACCGAGCCGCACGACGCCGAGGTCGGCCACGAGCCGGTCGCCGTCGAACGCCCCGAACCACCGCGCCCGCCCCGACTCGACGAGCGCGCGCTGGGCGGCCGCCCTCCGACGCTCGAAGACGAGGCGACCGTCCCGCCGGTCCTCCGGGGTGTCGCTGCCGCCGACCTGCGCCGACTGGTCCCAGTCGTCGTCGCTCACGAGCGCGCGCAGGAGTATGCCGTCCGGTGCGTCCGCGGGGGCCGGCACCGAGGTCGTCGCGAGGTCGACGTCCACCTCGACGTCCCAGCCCCGAGCCGCCCACGCGTCGGTGTCGCCGCCCGGCAGCGCGAAGCCCACCGCGCGGTGGCCGGCGTCGGGGAGCTCCTCCTCGAACCGGGCGACCCAGCGGTCGACCTCCGCGGCTCGGGCCTCGGTCGGCACGAGCACGAAGTTGCCCCACCAGAAGGTCGGGTTGGTCTCGGTACGCACGACGAGGTGGTCACCGTGGTCGGTGACCGTGGCTCCCTGGAGGCGCAGCAGGTCGAGGTCGGTCGTCAGGCCGGGGCTGTCGATGCGCACGTCCCGATCCTCCCAAACGTCGAAAGGCCACGGGCTGCCCGGCCGATCGTGGCCTTTCGACGGTGAAAGGGGGCGGGGTCAGCCGGCGACGCAGGCGCCGGTGCCGACCTCGGCGCCGGCCGAGGCGGCCTCGTCGAGCACCGGCTTGGCCTCGGCGAGCGTCAGCGCGTAGCCCGTGGCGTCGTCCTCGAGCGACTTGGCGAAGATGACGCCGACGACCTGGCCGTTCGTGTCGAGCAGCGGGCCGCCGGAGTTGCCCGGCCGCACCTTCGCCGCCAATGAGTAGATCTCGCGGACGACGCGCTCCCGGCCGTAGATGTCGAGGCCGCGCGCGTCGAGCTGGGCCCGGACCCGGGCGGGGACCACCTGGTAGGGACCGTCGAGCGGATAGCCCGGGACGGCCGCCGAGTCACCGCGCTTCAGCTCACCGCCGAGCGGCAGCGGGGGCAGCAGGAGACCGGGCACGCTCAGCACGGCGAGGTCGCGGCGCGGGTCGAACACGACGACGCGGGCTCGCAACGTCTGGTCGCCGCCCTGCACCCGCACCTCGTCGGCGCCGGCGACGACGTGGGCGTTGGTGACGATGCGGCCCGGCGAGAGCACCCAGCCGGTGCCCTCCTGGCCCCGCTGGCACGACTGCGACTGCGTCGTCACCTTGACGACCGAGCGGCCCGCCGCGCGGATCGCCTGCGACTGCGCGACGGCCGGGTCGGGAGTCTGCACCGGCGTGATCGGCTCGGGTGCGAGGCCACCGAACACCTGCGGGAAGCCCTGGCTCGACAGGAAGCCCCGGAAGCCGGCGAAGACCTGCCCGGTCTGCTCCGGCACGACCGAGTTGACCACCTGGAGCACCTTGGACTCCGACATCGCCTTGGACAGGGCCGGGTTGCCCGCCGTGCGCAGCGCCCCGCCGATGAACCAGATGATGAGGCTCGCCGCGAGCATGACGACGACCGCGCCGAGCGCCGAGTCGACCCGACGCAGCGAGGTCTGGCCGACCCGCCGGCGGATGCGCGCGCCGAGGAGGCTGCCGAGGTACTGCCCGAGCCAGCCGAAGACGACGACCCCGAGCAGCAGGACGAGCACCCGCGTGCGGTCGTCGGCGGCCACCGCCTGCCACCGGGCCAGCAGGCCGGGCAGCTGCCACACCGCCAGCATCGCGAAGGCGAAGAAGCCCACGAGCGAGGAGACGCTCTGGATGAGCCCCTGCCGGTAGCCCGAGAACGCGTAGGCGAGCAGGAGCACCACGAGGGCGATGTCGAGCAGGACGCTGCCGGTCATGAGCGCCTCCCGGCGAGGTAGCGGTCGGGCAGCGGCCTCATGACGTCGGCGTCCCACGGGCGCGCGAGCCCGGCGAGCTCGAGCACGCTGCTCACGAGGCCGGCCGTGAAGCCCCACAGGAGCAGGTGGTCGAGGTCGAAGCCGGGCCCGACGTAGCCCGACGGGTGCGTCACCGAGAAGCGGGTCGACGGGTCGACGAGGTGCGACACCGGCACGGAGAGCACGTCGTGCACCTCGGCGGGGTCACGGACCCCGATCGACGAGGGGCGGGCCCACCAGCCGAGCACCGGGGCCACGACGAACTGCGCCGGAGCGAGGAAGAGCGAGGGCAGCTGGGCCACCACCTCGACGCCCGAGGGGTCGACGCCCGTCTCCTCCTCGGCCTCGCGCAGCGCCGTGGCGACGAGGTCGTCGTCCTCCGGGTCGCGGGAGCCGCCGGGGAAGGCGATCTGGGCCGGCTGCGTGCGCATCGTGTGGGACCGCTCGATGAGCACCACGTGCTCGCCGTCGTCCTCGGACCCGGCCGGAGGCGGACCGAAGAGGATGAGGACCGCCGACTCGCGGCCTCCCTCCTCGGGCGGCAGGAACCGCGAGAACCACTCGGGCGCCACGCTCTCGAGCCGCACCGTGAGCTCGTCCATCCACCCCGGGCGCGCGGCCGTCCCCGCCCCGAGCGTCGGGGAGGGGTCGATGGAACCCGACCTGCCGGCATACGCGATCCGGCTGACGACGTCGGTCACCTCGGGGCCAGCTCGTACTTCAGGAGCTTCGCCGCCTTGTCGGGGTCGGTCTCGCCGGCGCCGTAGCTCGGGCACCAGCGCGCGACCGGGCACGCACCGCACGCGGGCTTCTTGGCGTGGCAGGTGCGGCGGCCGTGGAAGATCACGACGTGGCTGAGCATCGTCCAGTCCTTGCGCATGAAGAGCGCACCGACCTCGTGCTCGACCTTGACGGGGTCCTCCTCCTCGGTCCAGCCGAAGCGGCGCGAGAGGCGGCCGAAGTGCGTGTCGACGGTGATGCCGGGCACCCCGAAGGCGTTGCCGAGCACGACGTTCGCCGTCTTGCGGCCGACCCCGGGCAGCGTCACGAGGTCCTTGAGGCGCGGCGGCACCTCCCCGTCGAAGCGCTCGACGAGGGCGATGCCGAGCTTGATGAGCGAGTCGGTCTTGGCCCGGTAGAAGCCCGTCGGCTGGATGATCGTCTCGAGCTCGGTGCGGTCGGCGTTCGCGTAGTCGGCGGCCGTCGGGTACTTCGCGAAGACGACCGGCGTCACCTTGTTGACCCCGACGTCCGTCGTCTGCGCCGACAGGATCGTCGCGACGAGCAGCTCGAGCGGGGTCGAGAAGTCGAGCTCGCAGTGCGCGTACGGGTAGCGCTCGTGGAGGGCGCGGTACATCTTGCGGGCGCGGCGCGTGCGGGAGACCGGGGTCTCGTCGTCGACCACGAGGGCTCGGGGGGACACGGACGACACTGTATGCCGCGGGGCTGTCACCCGCTTTCCGCGTCCCGTGTCGAGGCTGTCCAGGGTGTCGAACGTCTCGGGTGAGGCGAATCCACCTGCTGGGTACGTCCTGCCTGCACGAGAGGAGTCCGACATGACCACGGACACGCGCACTGCAGCACCGACGCCCGCAGGGACCGCTGGGCTCCGCTCCCCGGACGAGCACCACGGCCTCGAGACGACCCTCGACCTGCTCGCGCGCATGGACCTCGCCCACGCCTCGGAGGCCGACGTGCTCCGGGCCATGGAGCTCATGGTCACCCACGCGGAGTTCCCCTGCCTCGGCGCCAAGTCGGTCTTCCGGCGCGGCAGCGTCGCCCACGTCGTGCTCGACGACATGGACGACCCCGACGTGCCCGCGCGGCTGCTCGAGCGGCTGCAGGCCTTCGCAGCCGACATCGACGGCGAGAGCGGCTTCCACTCCTTCATCGCGACCTTCCGCGGCCCGCTGCCCACGACCGAGGCCGACTTCGAGGCCTCCCTCTTCGGACTGCTGCAGCGCCTGCACGACGCGGACGACCGGTCCTGGGCCGACGGCGTCGGGTCCGACCCCAACGACCCGCACTTCGCCTTCAGCGCCGGCGGCAGCGCGTACTTCATCGTCGGGCTTCACCCGGCAGCCTCCCGGGTGGCCCGGCGAGCGCCGCTGCCGACCCTCGTCTTCAACCCCCACGGGCAGTTCGAGGAGCTGCGCGCCGAGGGCCGCTTCGACGGGATGCGCACCACGATCCGCCGGCGCGACGAGGACCTCCAGGGCTTCGTCAACCCCATGGTCGCCGACCACGGCGACAGCACCGAGGCCCTGCAGTACTCCGGGCGCCGCCACGCCGCGGGCTGGGAGCCGCCGCTCGACGTGAAGCCGGCCGCCGGGAGCGAGGTCCTCGACCTGCACACCGACGACCGCGTCAAGACGAACACCGACACCCGTACCGACACTCACCAGGGGAACCCGCATGACGATCTCGCAGGACGCACGGCCCAGCACGACTGACCGCCACTTCGGCCCCGGAGGCCCCGTCGTCCAGCCGCCCGGCGGCTACCGTGACGGGATGACCCTGACGCGGCTCGCCCCCCAGACCGGCACGGCCTTCGTCCTGCGCGCGGGACAGCGCCTCACCGTCGTCGACCCGACCGGAGAGCAGGTCAGCGACTTCTTCGCCGTCATGGACGACGACCGCGACGAGTGGTTCAGCTCGGGCCGCACCATCGACTACGCCAACTCGACCGCCGTCACGACCGGCAGCGTGCTCTACAGCAACCGCAGCCGCCCGATGGCGACCGTCGTCGAGGACACGTGCGGCCACCACGACATCCTGCTCACGCCGTGCTCGCAGCAGACCTTCGACCTGCTCTATCCCGAGTTCGAGGGCGCCTACCACCCGAGCTGCTTCGAGAACCTCGCCACGACGATGTCCGCCTTCGACGTCGCCCCGGACCGGATCTCGACGACGCTCAACATCTTCATGAACGTGTGGGCCGAGCGGAACGGCGAGCTGCACATCGACCCGCCGACGTCCCGGGCCGGCGACCGCTTCGTGCTGCGGGCCGAGGCCGACCTCGTCGTCGGTCTCACCGCCTGCTCGGCGGAGAAGTCCAACAACGGCGTGTGCAAGCCGATCGACTACCGCATCGACGACTGAGACCCGCGTCCCGAAACCCCTGCAGTGGCAGGGCGACGGTGCGGGCGACGTGGCACACTGACCCCGTGGATCTCGACGTGGTGAGGCGTGCGCCCCTGTTCAAGGCTCTGGACGACGAGGCGGCCTCCGCCCTGCAGTCCGAGATGAGCCGGTCGCACATGGAGCGCGGCGACGTGCTCTTCCACGAGGGCGACCGCGGTGACACGCTCTACGTCATCGCCGAGGGCAAGATCAAGCTCGGCCGCACGAGCCCCGACGGGCGCGAGAACCTCGTCGCGATCCTCGGCCCCGGCGAGATGTTCGGCGAGCTCAGCCTCTTCGACCCGGGCCCGCGCACCATGACGGCCACCGCCGTCGCCGAGACGCAGCTGCTCGGCCTCGGCAACGACTCCCTCACGGCGATCCTCACGGGCCGCCCCGAGGTGTCCAAGACCCTTCTCGCCGCGCTGGCCCAGCGCCTGCGCCGCACCAACGCCCACCTGGCCGACCTCGTCTTCACCGACGTGCCCGGTCGGGTCGCCAAGGCCCTGCTCGACCTGTCCGAGCGCTTCGGCCGTCCGGTCGAGGGCGGCATCATGGTCTCGCACGACCTCACCCAGGAGGAGCTGGCGCAGCTCGTCGGCGCCTCCCGCGAGACGGTCAACAAGGCCCTCGCCGACTTCGCGACCCGCGGCTGGCTGCGCCTCGAGGCCCGGGCGGTCCTGCTCCAGGACGTCGAGCGCCTCAAGCGCCGCGCGCGCTGATCGGCCGCCGAACGCCCTCACCCCGGTCGAGGTGAACGCGCCCACGATCCCGCGGCGCGTCCCCCTCAACCCGTGAGCACCCAGCCGTCCGGACCGTTGACGACGACCCGGTCGGCACGCCCGGCCGCAGCCGCGACCAGGGCGGCGTTGATCTCGTCGGTCCGCTCGACCCACGCCACCGCAGCCGTCGGCTCCTTGCCGAACTCCACGTGCCGGTCGACGAGCCGCCTGCGGCGCACGTCGTCGTCCCCGGTGACGAACCAGACCTCCGCGAGGTGGGCGCGTGCCCGTTCCCAGCGCGCCTCGGGCAGCAGCAGGTAGTTGCCCTCCGTGACGACGAGCCGCGCCGACGGCGGGACGACCATCGCTGCGGCCACCGGCTGCTCGAGCACCCGGTCGAAGCCGGGCGCGTAGACCCACGAGTCGGGGTCGTCCACGACCCGGCCCAGCAGGTGCGCGTAGCCGTCGGCGTCGAAGGTGTCGGGCGCGCCCTTGCGACCGCGCGCGCCGAGCCGGTCGAGCTGGGCGTCGGCGAGGTGGAAGCCGTCCATCGGCACGTGCGCGACCCAGTCCGCACCCTCGCGCGCCGCGACCGACGCGACGAGCGCCGCGGCGAGCGTGGACTTGCCCGCCCCCGGCGCCCCGGCGATCCCGAGCACGACCCGACGCCGGTCCCCGACGAGCGCCACCGCCACGGCCGCGATGGCATCGAGGCCCGAGCTCATGGCCGGGTCACCCGTGCTCGCGGAGGTACTCCAGCTGCGCCTGTACCGACAGCTCCGCGGCCGGCCACACGCTGCGCGGCACGTCGGCGTAGACCTGCTCGACGACGGCGTATGCCGTGTGCGCACCCCGGGCGACCGCGTCGCGCACCTGGTCGAGCCGTTCCGCACGGTGCCTCAGGTAGAAGGTCACGGTCGCTGCCGCGTCGGCGACGAACGGCCCGTGCCCGGGGCTCAGGCTCGTGACCGTGCCGGCCCGGGTCAGCCCCTCGATGCGGGCGAGCGAGGCGAGGTAGGCCTCGAGACTGCCGTCGGGCCAGGCCACCACCGTGGTGCCGCGGCCGAGGATCGTGTCGCCGGTCAGCAGCGTGTTGTCGGCGGGGAGCACGAACGAGAAGGAGTCGCTCGTGTGACCGGGCGTCTCGACGGCGAGGATCTCGAGCCCGCCGACGGTGATGGCCTCGCCGGCGCGCAGGTCGTCGTGCCCGCGGCCGAAGGCTCGCACCGGCGCACCGGTCAGCTCGTGGAAGCGGTCGGCGCCCTCGGCGTGGTCGGCGTGACCGTGGGTCAGCAGGGTCAGCGCGACCCGGCGCCCGGAGTCGGCGACCCGCCGCAGCACGTGCTGCAGGTGAGCCTCGTCGAGCGGGCCCGGGTCGACGACGACGACCTCGTCGGAGCCGGGCTCGGCGAGCAGCCACGTGTTGGTGCCGTCGAGGGTCATCGGCGACGGGTTGGGGCACAGCACGCACTCGGCGCGCTCGCTCGTCAGGCCGCCGTGCCAGGCGGGGTCCGCCGCCGAGCCCCTCACCGCAGCCCCGCCGCCGTCGACGTCCTCGCCGCCGTCGTCATCCTCGACACCCCCGTCGCCGTCACCGCTCGACGATCTCCATCGCGCCACCGCCGGGGCCGTCGACGACCTCCGGCATGATGAGCGGCAGGGCGTCGCTGTGCACGACCACCGCTGCGGCAGAAGGGGCGTCGCGGATCTCCTCCACGCACATGACGGTCGGCGGCAGCATGAGGGCCGAGCCCACGGCATACGCCTCCAGCAGCTCCGACGGTACGAACCATTCGGCGTGGTCGGCCTCGGTGGTCTCGCCGTCGGCGACCTGGAAGGGCGGCATGAGCGCGGCGAAGAACCACGTGTCGTAGCGACGTGGCTCGAAGACCGGGGTCAGCCAGTGCGCCTTTGCGACGACGAGGTCCGAGCGCAGGACGAGGCCGCGCTCGTGGAGGACGTCGGCGAGGGAGAGTCGTCGGTCGACGAGGGCGAGGCGGGTCTCGCGCCACTCCGGACCGTCGACCATGGCGAGCGGCCCGCTCGCGGACGGGCTGGCCAGCAGCACCCCGCACTCCTCGAAGACCTCGCGGATCGCCGCGGCGACGTACATCTGCGCCTCGGCGGGAGAGCACCCGAGGCGCTCGGCCCACTCCGCCGGCGAGGGACCGGCCCACGGCAGGCCGAGCTCGCCGTCGCGCTCGTCGACACCGCCGCCGGGGAAGACCATCATGCTCGGCGCGAACTCCATCCCGGAGACGCGCCGCAGCATGAAGACCTCGGGCCCGGTGGCGCCGTCGCGCACGAGCATCACGGTGCTCGCCCGTCGCGGGGTCGCCTCGTCCCAGCGCTCCCCCGCGAGCCAGCGCGACGCCGCGTCGGAGATGCCCGGCGTCGTGGTCAGGGGGAAGCGCCGGTTCGTGCCGCTCACCCGCGGCTCACTTCGGGGCTCACGTGGCGACGGAGACGATGACCTCGACCTCGACGGGTGCGTCCAGCGGGAGCGCAGCGACACCGACGGCCGAGCGGGCGTGGATCCCCTTGTCACCAAACGCCTTCACGAGCAGCTCGCTCGCGCCGTTGATGACCCCGGGCTGGCCGGTGAAGCCAGGGTCGGAGGCGACGAAGCCGACGACCTTGACGACACGGCTCACCGCGTCGAGGTCGCCGATCTCGGACTTGATGGCCGCGATCGCGTTGAGGGCGCACGTCTCGGCGAGGGACTTTGCCGTCTCGGCATCGACCTCGGCACCGACCTTGCCGGTCGCGGCGAGGGAGCCGTCGACCATCGGCAGCTGGCCCGAGGTGAACACGAGGTCGCCCTCGCGGACGACAGGGACGTAGGCGGCGACGGGCGGCACGACCTCGGGTACGGTGAGGCCGAGCTCGGACAGTCGGTCTTCGACAGCAGACATGGTGCGGTGGCTCCTCGGGGCTCTCAGGACTTGGGGCGCTTGAAGTAGGCAACGAGGCTCGTGCCGTCAGGACCGTTGACGATCTGGACGAGCTCCCATCCGTCCGCCCCGAAGTTGTCGAGGATCTGCTTGGTGTTGTGGATCAGAAGTGGTGCGGTGAGGTATTCCCACTGGGTCATGGCCCTCACCCTACTCAGTGCGGGCACGGCTCTGGCGGGGTGCGCCGGTGAGGCCGGTGGCACGATGGCGCCCATGACGAGCAGCGCTTCGGCGACCCCCTCCGCGAGCACCTCGGCGGCGTCCACCCGTTCCTACGGCAGCGATCCGGCGCAGGTCTACGACGTCCTCCCGCCCGCCGCCGGCGCCCCTGCCGTGACGGGGACGGTCGTCGTCGTGCACGGCGGCTTCTGGCGCGCGCAGTACGACCGGGAGCACGCCCGGCCCGAGGCGGCGGCGTTCGCCGGAGCGGGTTACCACGTCGTCCTGGCGGAGTACCGCCGAGTCGGTATGCCGGGTGGCGGCGTCCCCGGGACCCTCGAGGACGTGCGCGACCTCCTCGCGTCGGTCTCCTCGCAGCCGGACCTGCCCAAGCCCATCGTCCTCGTCGGCCACTCCGCCGGCGGCCAGCTCGTCGCCTGGGCCGCCGGGCAGCCGTGGGCGCGCGAGCGCGGCATCGTCGGGGTGGTCTCGCTGGCGGGGGTCGTCGACCTCGGCGCCGCGGACCGCCTGCACCTCGGCTCGGACGCGACGCGCGACTTCGTCGGGTCGGGCCCCGGCACCGCGGCCTGGACGTCCGCCGACCCGATGTCGACCCTGCCCCCGAAGGTCCCGGTGCGGCTCGTCAACGGCGCCGACGACGACACGGTGCCGCACGAGGTCGCCGACGCCTACGTGGCGCGGGCCAGGGCCGCCGGCGGCGACGTGACCGAGGACCTCGTCGCGGGCGCCGACCACTTCGCCGTCATCGACCCGACCACCCCCGCCTTCGCCCACGTCCTCACCGCCGTCCACTCCCTCCTCTGACCCGGTTGAGGTAAACCCGCCGCAAGAACCACCGCGCGTCCACCTCAACCGCTCCGCGATCCACAGCCCCTCAGGCAACCTCCGGGATCTCCACATGTCGCGCGGGTGGCGAGCAACGTCGACCGCGGCCGCTGCAGGGTCGGTGCATGAGATCCAGCCATCGCCGCGAGAGGGTCCGCGCCCTCGACCCACGGGGACTCGGCGTGGTCTCGCGCGCCGCACTACGGGCCAACGGGATCAGCGCCGCCGACGTGCGGGCCGAGGTGCAGGCCGGGAGGTGGACCACGCACGGTCTGCAGACGGTCGCCCTGCACACCAGGCCCCTGGGCCCGGACGAGCAGCTGTGGCGCGCCCTCTGGGAGACCGGCACCGACGTCGCAGCGTTGGACGGCGTCACCGCCCTGCTCGCCGCAGCGATCCGGGCCGCCCACTGGGCCGACTCCGACCGGCAGGCCGCGCTGCTGCTCGTCCTGCCCACCCAGCAGGGGCTCGTGCGGGCGGCTGACCTGCTGCAGACCGCCCGGAGCCTGGGGACTCACGCCCGTCCTCGACGCGCTGCGCCAGAACCGCGTGACGCTGTCGAGCGACACGGTCCTGCGCATCCCCAACGTGGGCCTCCGGCTGCACGAGGACGACTTCATGGACCAGGTCGCGCAGGCGCTTCGGCTGCGCGGTGGTCTGAGGTGATCCACTGACGGAAGCCGCGGCGCGTTCACCTCGAACGAGGACTCGGGGCGGCAGGTCCTAGGGTGGGAGGCGTGACGACGGACTGGGCGCGGGCGCGGCTGCACGTCGTCACGGGCAAGGGCGGCACCGGCAAGACGACCGTCGCCTCCGCCATCGCGCTGGCGCTCGCGTCCAGCCCCGCCCACGTGCTCCTGACGGAGGTCGAGGGCCGCCAGGGCATCAGCCAGACCTTCGACGTGCCCCCGCTCGGCACCGAGGAGACCCGCATCGTCCGCCTCTCCGGCGGCGGGGAGGTGGTCGGCCTGTCGATCGACCCCAAGGCGGCCCTGCTCGAGTACCTCCAGATGTTCTACAAGCTCGGCCGCGCCGGACGCCTGCTCGAGAAGTTCGGTGCCATCGACTTCGCGACGACCATCGCGCCGGGCGTTCGCGACGTGCTCCTCATCGGCAAGATCTACGAGGCCAACCGGCGCCGCCGCGACGGCAAGCACAAGGGCGACGCCGCCCCGGTCTACGACGGGATCGTCCTCGATGCCCCGCCGACGGGACGGATCGGGCGCTTCCTCTCCGTGAACTCCGAGGTGGCCGACCTCGCGCGTGTCGGCCCGATCGCCTCGCAGGCCGGCTCGATCACCCGGCTGCTCCAGTCGGACCAGACCGTGGTGCACGTCGTGACGCTCCTCGAGGAGATGCCCGTGCAGGAGACCCTCGAGTCGATCGACGAGCTGCGCGACAAGGGGCTGCACCCGGGCGCCGTCATCGTCAACATGGTGCGCGAGCCGCTCCTCGACGACGTCGCCCTCGACCAGGCCCGCGAGGGCCGCCTGCACAAGGCGTCGATCCGCACCCAGCTGACCGAGGCCGGGGTCAGCGCGACGCCCGAGCTCGTCGACGGGTTGCTCGAGGAGGCCCGCGACCACGCCGAGCGCATCGACCTGGAGCGCGAGCAGCTCGCGCTCCTCGAGGCCACGGGGCTGCCCATCGTGCAGCTGCCCGCACTGGCGACGGGCGTCGACTCCGGGTCGGTGCGCGAGCTCGCCGACCTCCTCGTGCCGCTCTTCGTGGGCCACGAGGACACCGACGACCGGGTCCGGGCATGAGTCCGCGCGCCGTCGCGAGCGCGGCGCCCCGGCTCGAGGTCGACGCCCTCATCGACGACCCCCGCACCCAGATCGTCGTCTGCTGCGGCTCCGGCGGCGTCGGCAAGACGACGACGGCCGCAGCCCTCGCCCTGCGCGCCGCGGAGTCCGGTCGCAACGTCGTCGTCCTCACCATCGACCCGGCCCGCCGCCTCGCCCAGTCGCTCGGCCTCACCGAGCTCGACAACACCCCGCGCCCGGTGACCGACATCGACGCGTCGGCCGGCGGCAGCCTCCACGCGATGATGCTCGACATGAAGCGGACCTTCGACGAGGTCGTCATCGCCCACTCCGAGCCCGACAAGGCCGACCAGATCCTCGCGAACCCCTTCTACCAGGCCGTCAGCAGCTCCTTCGCCGGCACGCAGGAGTACATGGCGATGGAGAAGCTCGGCCAGCTCAAGGCGAGCGCCGGCACCGCCGACGCCCCGTGGGACCTCATCATCGTCGACACCCCGCCGTCACGGTCGGCGCTCGACTTCCTCGACGCCCCGAACCGGCTCGGCAGCTTCCTCGACGGCCGTTTCATCCGGCTCATGACGGCGCCGGCCAAGGCGGGCGGGCGCGCGGGGCTCAAGGTCTTCGGTGTCGGGGTGCAGCTCGTGACGTCGACGATGACGAAGATCCTCGGGGGCCAGATGCTCACCGACGTCCAGACGTTCGTCAACGCGCTCGACACGATGTTCGGCGGCTTCCGCGAACGCGCCGACGAGACCTACCGGCTGCTCTCCGAGGACGGCACGGCCTTCCTCGTCGTCGCGGCACCGGAGCGGGACGCGTTGCGCGAGGCGTCGTACTTCGTCGACCGCCTGGAAGCCGACGGTATGCCGTTGGCCGGGCTCGTCGTCAACCGCATCGGGCGCGTCTCGGCCACCGGGGTCACCCCGGCGCGAGCACTGGCCGCCGCAGAGTCGCTCGAGGACGGGGGCGGACCCCGGTCGGCGTCCAACGCCGCCGGCCTGCTCCGGCTCCATGCATCGCTCGTGCGCACGGCCGAGCGACAGCGCGAGCTGGCCGACCGCTTCTCACGGTCACACCCCGGCATACCCGTGGTGCAGGTGCCGGCGCTCGGACGTGACGTCCACGACCTCGACGGGCTCCGCGAGATCGGGCACGCGCTCGCGGGGTCGTGACGCACCCGGTGGGTGGTCACGGCCCCGTGGACGTGTGACGGTTCTTCGAAGGACGCGGTGCGACCGGGAGCCGGCCGCAGTGACGTCGGTTCAGTCGTGCTTGACCTGAGAGGCCATGCCTGCCCGGAGGGCCGACTTCCACGACGTGATGTCCGGCCGCTTGCGCAGCAGGGCGCGGCGCTCACGCTCGGTCATGCCGCCCCAGACACCGAACTCGGTTCGGTTGTCGAGGGCCTCGGCGAGACACTGCGCGAGCACGGGGCACGTCTTGCAGACGGCCTTCGCGTCGTGCTGGGCCTTGCCCCGGACGAACAGCGCATCGGGATCCGTGCCGGAACAGCTGGCCTGACTGGCCCACTCGTCCACCCACGTGTCCACCACGACAGCACTCATTTTCATTCCCCTCCCCGCTCGGCACCTCCCATGACACCGAGCAGACCCGGACCGTCCCACCGGTCCCGATCAAGTGGACCCCCCTAAGGCCCAAACGAGACATTACGAGCGCTGAGCCCGGTTCCGACATAGCCTCTATGGACCATTTAGTTGAGGAGGTGACTAGTCACTTCCTGCGTGGTGCCCTGGCCATCAGTGAGTCGAGACACTCCCGCGATACATCGGGGACGAGCGGCGCGAGTCTCGGTGGCCGCGCAAACCCGGTGGCCATAGAGTGAGCGGTTACCCTAAGGCCCATGTCTTCACGCACTACCTCGATCGGCGGGGTCATCAGCCTGCTCGGCGCATTCCTCGCGTCCGCGCTCGTGCTCGGCCTGCTCGCCGCCGGCCTGGTGATGCCCGCAGTGGGCGCCACGGGCGCCCTCGCACGCAGCGGTGTCGACGTCTTCAACGACCTGCCCAGCGAGTTCACGACCGACCCGCTGGCCCAGACCTCGCGCATCCTGGCCGCCGACGGCTCCGTCATCGCGACGCCCCAGGAGCAGAACCGCACCGTCGTGCCGCTGAACAAGATCGCACCGATCATGCGCGAGGCGCAGGTGGCGATCGAGGACCACCGCTTCTACGACCACGGCGGCGTCGACCTGCAGGGCGTGATGCGTGCAGCTATCTCCAACCTCCGCAGCGGCGCGACCACCTCGGGAGCCTCGTCGCTTACGCAGCAGTACGTGAAGATCTCGCTGCAGTACTCCGCGCTCAGCTCCGGCAACAAGGAGGCGGCGGCCGCAGCGGTCAAGAAGGACTACATGCGCAAGCTCAAGGAGCTGAAGTACGCCATCACGCTCGAGAAGAAGCTGAGCAAGGACCAGATCCTCGAGGGCTACCTCAACCTCGTCTACTACGGCGACCGCGCCTACGGCGTCGAGGCGGCTTCGCAGCACTACTTCAGCATCCCGGCCAGCAAGCTCAGCCTGTCGCAGGCCGCGCTGCTCGCCGGCCTGACGCAGAACCCGGGCACGACCGACCCGGTCAACTTCCCCAAGCGGGCCCTGGCCCGGCGTGACGTCGTGCTCGACCGCATGCACGAGCTCGGCCGGATCACCGACAAGCAGTGGCAGGACGCCAAGAAGCGCACCCTCAAGCAGGACATGCGGGTCTCGCAGCCCAAGAGCACGTGCCTCTCCTCGCCCTACCCGTACTGGTGCGACTTCATCGTCGGCTACGCCCTGACGATGCCCCAGCTCGGCAAGACGCTCGAGGAGCGCAAGCGGGTGCTCTACCGCGGCGGCGTGACCATCCAGACGACCCTCGACCCGCGCATCCAGAACATCGCGCAGCTCGAGCTGACCAAGAAGGTGCCGATCGGCGACCCCTCGCGCGTCGGCGCCGCGGCCTACGTCACCGACCCCAACACCGGCAAGGTGCTCGCGTTCGCGCAGAACACCACGTACACCGTCGACAAGGAGTCGTCGGGCAAGACCGGCATCAACTGGGCCCTGGACCAGCGCTGGGGTGGGTCGGGCGGCTTCCAGTTCGGCTCGACGGCCAAGGCCTTCGCGCTCGTCACGGCCATGGAGTCGGGGATGAAGCTCGACGCGAGCGTCAACGCCAAGCAGGCCGGCAACGGCCACATGGCGGCCTACGAGCCCAAGGACTTCCCCGGCGGCTGTGGACCGGGCAGCACGTGGGACGTCGACAACGACACGTACTGGCCGGGCGGCAGCATCAGCCTGATGAAGGCGACCGCCCTGTCGACCAACACGGCGTTCGTCGCCCTCGCCCAGCAGCTCGGCGGCTGCAAGGTGCGTGACACGATGCTCCGCCTCGGCCTGCACCAGTCCGACGGCCAGCCGGTCGGCAAGTACGCGCCCCAGTACATCCTCGGAGCCTCGGACGTGTCCCCGCAGGGCGTCGCCCAGGCCTACGGCGTGCTGGCGGCCGACGGCAAGAAGTGCTCGATGCTGGCGGTCACCAAGGTGACCCAGGGCAACAAGGTCATCGCCGAGCCGAAGTCGTCGTGCACCCAGGTCGTCGACCCGGACGTCGTCCACGCGACCGACAAGTTCCTGCAGTACAACATGACGAACGGGTCCGGCATCCGCAACCAGCTCGACGGCGGCGCCCGCCCGTCGGCCGGCAAGACGGGAACGGCCAACAACAACAACGAGTCGTGGTTCGTCGGCTACACCCGTCAGCTCGCGACCGCCGTCTGGGTCGGTACGCCCTACGACCCGATCAGCCGCGTCATGAAGAACGTCACCGTCGGCGGCACGTTCTACCCCGTCATGCACGGTGCCGCGATCGCCGCACCGATCTGGAAGGGCATCATGAACGGCGCCCTCCAGGACCAGCCGATCGTCCCCTTCGCCGACCCGTCGGCGAAGTTCACGACCGGGGCGTCCCCGAACACGCCGGGGTCCATCCCCAGCGTCACGGGCATGTCGGTGAACCAGGCCATCGCGGCGCTGCAGTCCGCCGGCTACCCCGCCGGCGTCGGCGGCACGATGAGCTCGGGGGTGCCGAGCGGGCTCGTGGCCGGCACCTCGCCGTACGGCAACGCGCCGAGCGGCACCTTCATCACGATCTACACCTCACGAGGCGCTGACCGACAACCGCTGCCCCAGCAGACGCCGACGACCGTGGTCCCACCCGCCGGGGGCGGGAACGGCAACGGAGGCGGCAACGGCAAGCCCACCAAGCCACCAGGGCGCGGTTGACGCCCGGCGAGCCCTGAGGCGAGCCCATGACGAAGGCCCGACGCGATCCGCGTCGGGCCTTCGTCGTGGGCGGCCGACCCACCCGCCGGAAGGCGTCGCCCCGGCAAGAGCCGGGGGCCAGCCCGGTGGTCAGCCGGCGAGGACGCGGCGCACGATGGCGGCGACGCGGCCACCCTCCGCCCGTCCCGCGACGGCAGCGTTGGCCGCCTTCATCGCGAGGCCCATCTGCGGCATACCGCTGGCTCCGGAGGCCGTGACGGCCTCACGGACGATCGCCTCGAGCTCGTCGTCGCCGAGCTGCCGGGGCAGGTAGGCCTCGAGGACGGCGAGCTCCGCCTCCTCCTTGCCCGCGAGCTCCGGACGACCGGCGCCGGTGTAGGCCTCGGCCGCCTCGCGGCGCTTCTTGGCCTCCTTGGTCAGGACCTTGAGCACGTCGTCGTCGGTGAGCTCACGGTGCTCCTTGCCGGCGACCTCCTCGTTGGTGACGGCCGTCAGCGCCATCCGCAGCGAGCCGGCGCGGACCTGGTCGCGCTCGCGCATGGCGGTCGTGAGGTCGGACTGCAGCTGCTGCTTCAGGGTGCTCATGGGAGCAGTCTGTCAGGTCGTCCACGCGAGCCCCGACCGGTTAGTCGGGCCTCGCGTCCGACGAACCGGTCGGGTGCGAGGATGGGGCCCATGCGTGCCGTGACCAAGACCGTGCTGGGACTCGGGCTGACCGGCGCGGGGGTGCTCGGCTGGGCGTCGCTCGTCGAGCGGAACGCCTTCGTGCTGCGCCGCTTCGACGTGCCGGTGCTGCCCGAGGGGGCCGACCCACTGCGCGTGCTGCACCTGTCGGACCTGCACCTGCTCCCCCGGCAGCGGGCCAAGCGCGCGTGGGTGCACAGCCTCGCGTCGCTCGACCCGGACCTCGTCATCACGACGGGCGACAACATCGCGGCGCCCGACGCGGTTCCGGCGCTGCTCGACGCGTACGACCTCCTCCTCGGTGTCCCGGGCGTCTTCGTGCTCGGGTCCAACGACTACTTCGCCCCGAAGCTGAAGAACCCCCTCGGCTACCTGACCCGCAACTTCGCCAGGGGCCTCGGCACGACCCAGCGCCTCCCCACGGCCGACCTCGTGCGCGGCCTCGGCTCCCGCGGCTGGGTCGACCTGACGAACCGTCGTGACGCGCTCACCGTGCGCGGCCTGCGGATCGACGTCCGCGGCGTCGACGACCCGCACCTCGGCTACGACCGCCTCGACCTCGTCCGTGGGCCCGCCTCTCCCGATGCCGACCTGCGTCTCGCCGTGACGCACGCCCCCTACCAACGCGTGCTCGACGCGTATGCCGCCGACGGCGCCGACCTCATCGTGGCCGGGCACACGCACGGCGGCCAGGTCTGCGTCCCCGGCTACGGCGCCCTCGTGACGAACTGCGACCTCGACACGGGCCGCGTCAAGGGCCTGTCGCGCTGGTGGCCCGGCGCCGGCTCGACGCCCTCCTCGCAGGCGCCGAACGATGCCGCGTGGCTCGAGGTGTCCGCCGGCCTCGGCACCGCTCCCACCGCGCCCGTACGCCTGGCGTGCCGTCCCGAGGCCACCCTGCTGACGCTCGTCCCACGCTCGCAGGGCTGATCGCCACCCACCTCGGGGTCACGACGATTACCCGATTCGGAGTTGGACGGGGGGCTGCGCTAGCATCTCTGCTTGCTGCCTCCGGTCCTCGGACCAGGGGTAGGTGCAGCACCGGGGTGTGGCGCAGCTTGGTAGCGCGCTTCGTTCGGGACGAAGAGGTCGCAGGTTCAAATCCTGTCACCCCGACCACCCGAAGGGCCCGGTGGAGAGCGACGAGAGTCGCCTTCCACCGGGCCCTTCGTCATGGGCGGGACCTGTCGGCCGGCCGTCCGATCACCGTCGTGGAGGCCCACACCTTCGTCAGCGGCTGGTCTGCCGGGAGCCCGCGGTCGGGCACCGGCCCGCGGTCCAGCGCCCCCGCCAGCAGGAAGAGGCCGGCCAGCACGAGCAGCGGCACCACGACGACACCGGTCGAGCCGCCGAGCAGGTCGCCCAGGCCGGGTCCCTCGCCATCCGACTCCCGCATGAGGATCGACACGACCGACAGCAGCGGCACCGCAGCGACGACGACGAGCAGCACCCCTGCGCGCAACGCGTACGTCAGGCCGACGACGGCGAGGGGCAGCGCCAGCACGAGCGCGATCATGGGGAGGTCCGGCGCGTCGACGAGGTCGACGAAGAGCGCGACGACGCCCCACACGGCATACAGCCCGACGGCGACCGCGAGCACCCGCAGCGCGGGCCGACGACGCAGGGCGGCGAGCGCCGTGAGCGCGGCGAGGGGCACGACGACCACTGCCGCCAGCAGCACCGCCCTACCACCACCCGGGTCCTCGAACGCGTAGCCGAGCGCGAAGAGCAGGCCACCGCAGGCGAACACCGCCGTCAGGACGAGGGCCGTGCGACGCAGGACCACGGAGACGGTCCTCATGGTTCCCACCTCCTAGCCTCACCTCGATCCTCGCGCCGTCAGCGGCGCCCCCGGAAGGGCCGAAGGGCCTGCGGCCGCGCGGACCGCCAAACCCGGTGCCGGGAGGTCCCGGCCGCGCGACACTGAGAGGGACGCACCCCCGGGTCGCGTCATGGGCGCGACGCGACGGATCCGGAGGCACCCATGGACGTCGAGGGCTCCGACGACCCCACGAGCCGGTCGGACCACGAGCGAGCCTCGCCGAGCCTGCGCGACGCGGCGGCGCCGGGGCTGCCCGTCTTCCTATCGACGGAGCACTGGAGCCTGCTCGGCACCCGGTCCCTGACGTGGTCAGAGGTGATGAGCCGGATCACGATCCACCTCACCGTCGTCTCGGCCTTCCTCGTCGTGCTGGCCCTGACGGCTCAGGCGACCGGCTTCGGCACCCCGTTCCGCGTCATGGCGATCGGCTTCGCGTCGGCGGCGCTGCTCATGGGGGTCCTCACCGCGATCCGGGTCAACACCGCGAGCCGCGAGGACGTCGACCTCATCCGCGCCATGAACCGGCTGCGCCACGCCTACGTCGAGCTGGCTCCCGAGCTCGAGCCGTACCTGACCGCCTCGATCCACGACGACGGCGCCGGCACCATGCAGACGTACGCCCTCGGCCGACGCCGCAACACCGTCCTGCACGTGGCGGGCAGCACCTCGATGTTCCTCATGGTCGTCAACGCCATCGTCGCCGGCACGCTCGGCGCGCTCGTGGCCGACGCGGCGGGTGGAGGGACCGTCGTGGTCGTGACCTCGGGCGTCGTCGCCGCGCTGTCGTATGCCGTGGGCCACCTCGCGGTCGGACGCCGGGTCTTCGGTCCGCAGCGAATCGACGTCCGCTTCCCGTCCCCCGGGCCGACCGGATCGCCCGCGTCCACCGAACCTCCCAGGTCACCCGAACCCACCGGCTGAGGGTGGCACCACCGGCGGCCGTCACCCCTCCCTACCCGTGCCGGCACGCAGCGGTCGTGCGCACGGAGTCGGCGACGACGTCGGCGAGCCGGCCCGAGCGGGCCAGCACGGCGCGCTGCCGCACGGCGCCGTTGCCCTCCTCACGGACACCGTCCAGGCCCTGTCGGACCGCCGCGAGGTCGCCCGCCGCCTCGAGCGCCGGGCCCACGTGCTCCAGGAGGGTGTCGAGCACCGACCAGCAGGGCCGCGGACGTCCGGTGCGCCAGTCCAGCAGGTGCCCCTCGAGCCCGTCGTGCCCGGCCTGCCACGTCGCGAGGCGCAGCAGCCTCGTCGACACCTCCGGGGCCGGCAGGCCGGCTGCCCACTCCCGGCCGGCCGTCTCGACGAGCGCGCGGCACAGGGCAGCCAGGACGACGGCCTCCTCGACCGTCGAGCAGACGTCCGCGGCACGCACCTCGACCGTCGGGTAGCGCCGTGCCAGGCGCGCGTCGAAGTAGGCCATCCCCTCGTCGAGGATCACCGTGCTGCGCACCAGGTCGCGGACGAGCCGGTGGTAGGCCGCCGCCGAGCCGAACCGGTCGTTGGGTCCCCACGACGGCAGACGCGCGAGCACCTGTGCCCGGTAGCTGGCGAAACCGGTGTCCTGACCGTCCCAGAAGGGCGAGTTGGCGCTGAGCGCGAGCAGGACCGGCAGCCACACGCGGATGCGGTCGAGCACGGCGACGCCCTCCTCGTCGCTCTCGACGGAGACGTGGACGTGACACCCGCAGACCAGGTGCTCCCGGGCCGTGAGCCCGTAGCGGTCCTCCAGCCAGAGGTAGCGCGGCGACCTCGACACCGTCGGGTGTGCCGTGAGCGGCGAGGTGGCGAGCGCGGCGAGGCCGGCACCGCAGTCGACCGCGGAAGCCGCCGCCTCGCCGCGCCACCACGACAGCTCGGAGCGCAGCGCCCCCAGGTCGGCCGCCGGAGCCGTGTGCGTCTCGATCTGCTGCTGCTGGAACTCGCTCTCGAGCGCTCCGTGCGCGCAACCCCCCGCCGCATCCACGAGCCCCGCCTGTGCCGCCTTGGCTGCTGGTGCCGCCGATGCCGCTGACCCTTCGTGCGACCGTGACCCACGCTCGCACGCCCGCTCCGCTGCGCGCCCCAGCACCTGCTCGGCCAGCGGCAGAGGGCGTCCACTGCGTGCGTCGACGAGCAGCATCTCCTCCTCGACACCCAGGGTCCGCATGATGGTGCTCCTGCCCGACATGACGGCATACGACAGTGGTCAGCCTCTCCAGTGTCCCCGCCCGACGCGGCACGCGGCAGGGGCGAAGGGCCCCACCTGTCGAACCTGCCGGGAATGAACGGCGGCGGTGTGCGTTGTCCCCTGTCGTCGCCCCAACCCGCAGGAGGATCGTGTCCACCTCGTCCAACCTCGGATTCCGCTCGGATCGCGGGCCGATCCTCATCGCGCTCATGCTGTCGACGTCCCTCATCGCGCTCGACTCGACCATCCTCGCCACCGCCGTCCCGTCCATCGTCCAGGACCTCGGCGGCCTGACCCAGTTCCCGTGGCTCTTCTCCGTCTACCTGCTCGCACAGGCCGTGTCGGTCCCCGTCTACGCCAAGCTCGCCGACACCGTCGGCCGCAAGCCCGTGATCCTCGTCGGGATCGCGCTCTTCCTCGTGGGGAGCATCCTCTGCGGCTTCGCGTGGGACATGAGCTCGCTCATCGTCATGCGCGCCCTCCAGGGCCTGGGCGCCGGGGCGGTGCTGCCGATGACGACGACGATCGCCGCCGACATCTACACCGTGGCCGAGCGCGCGAAGACGCAGGGCTACATCGCGAGCGTGTGGGCGGTCTCGTCGGTCGTCGGCCCGACCCTGGGCGGCGTCTTCTCGCAGTTCGCCTCGTGGCGCTGGATCTTCTTCGTCAACATCCCCTTCTGCCTGCTCGCCGCCGCGATGCTGTGGCGCAACTACGACGAGTCGGTAGAGCGCCGCCGCCACCGCATCGACTACGCCGGCGCGGCCGTGCTCACGGTCGCCCTGACCCTGCTCATCCTCGCCGTCCTCGAGGGCGGACAGGCCTGGGCCTGGAGCTCGTGGCAGAGCATCGGCTCGTTCGCCGTCGGCGCCGTCCTGCTCGGCATCTTCGGCGTCATCGAGCGGCGTGTACCCGAGCCGGTGCTGCCGCTCGAGGTGCTGACCCGACGCCTCATCGTCGCGACCTGCCTCATCGGGATCGGGATCGGGGCCGTGCTCGTGGGCCTGACCTCCTACGTGCCGACCTTCCTCGAGCGCTCGACCAGCGCCACCCCGATCGTCGCCGGGCTGGCCGTGGCCGCCCTGACCATCGGCTGGCCGATCTCGGCCTCGCAGTCCGGCCGCCTCTACATGCGCATCGGGTTCCGCCCGACGGCCCTCATCGGCCTCGTGATCGCCACCGTCGGCGCCCTGTTGCTCTGGCTCACCTCGTCGACGCCGAACGTCTGGGCCACCGCCGGCTCGTGCCTCGTCGTCGGTCTCGGTCTCGGCCTCGTCGCGACGCCCACCCTCATCGCGGCCCAGGCCTCGGTGCCGTGGAACGAGCGCGCCGTCGTCACCGGCACCAACATGTTCATGCGCTCGGTCGGCAGCGCGGTCGGCGTCGCCATCTTCGGCGCCATCGCCAACGCCGTCATCGCCGCGCGCGGCGGGGACGCCTCGAGCGAGGCCGTCCAGGCCGGCTCGACGGCCGTCTTCCTCGCCGTGCTCGTCGCAGCGGCCGCCAGCATCGTCGTGGGCCTGCTCATGCCGCACACGCGGGCCGAGGACGTCGAGGGCGTGCAGGGCGACCGTGACGCCGACTCGTCCGACTTCGACTCCCCCGCCGCCGACACGGCTGACTCCGCCGACGCCGACCGGGTGCCGCAACCCTCGACAACGCCGACGACCGGCTGAGCCCATCGGGTAGGTCGCAGGGGACAGCGTCACCGACCCGACGACGAGGAGAACGCCATGAGCGAGCACGACGACGGCACCCAGAAGGTGGCCGACCTGATCAAGGACATCCGCATCGCGATGCTGACGCACGCCGACTCCAACGGCGCCCTCGTCAGCCACCCGATGGCGACGCAGGAGGTCCAGTTCGACGGCGACGTCCTCTTCGTGGCCGAGCGCGACAGCCACAAGGCCCGCGACATCGCCGCGCAGTCCCCCGCGCGTGTCAACGTCGCCTACAGCTCGAACAGCTCGTGGGTGTCGCTGTCGGGCACCGCGACCATCGTCGACGACACGGCCAAGCTGGCCGAGCTGTGGAACTCCTTCACCGGCGCCTGGCTCGAGGGCGGCCCGGAGAACCCCAACAACATCATCATCAAGGTGAGCGCCGACTCGGCCGAGTACTGGGACTCCCCCGGCGCCAAGGTCACGCAGATCGCGAACTTCATCAAGGCCAAGGTCACGGGTGAGCGCATGGAGGGCGACAACGAGGTCGTCGACCTCTGATCGTCTGAACAGCCGGCGTATGCCGTCGGGTTCCCTCGGGACAGAGGTGGACCCGACGGCATACCTGCGTCCGGAGCCGAGAGCTCGGACGGCAGCTCAGGCAGCGCCCTTGACGAGGCGCATGACGGCCCGCTCGAGGGCGTCCCGGTCCCGGACCTGCACGAGGTCGCCGAGCTCGAGACGGCTGCGGTCCGCCTTGGTCAGCCGGTTGAGGCTGTGCGCGATGGTGCGCCCCACGGCGTACTCGTCGAGCACCCGGGGGTCGACGTAGGAGCGGCGCGCGACGGCGGGCGTGTTGCCGAGGTGCTCGGAGACGACCTTCATCGCGTCCTTCTCGGCGCGCTTGAGCTCGCGCTCGGACTCGACGGGACCGGTGCGGGCGAGCGCGACGGCAGCCGTGACGGTCGCCGCCCAGGTGCGCAGGTCCTTGACGGTGTGGTCCTCGCCGACGAGCTCCTTGAAGGCGATGTTGAGGTCGCTGGAGTGCAGCTCGTGCCAGCCGTTGGTGTCCCGGTAGGCGAGCAGCCTCTCTCCCGGGTAGCCACTTCGCTTGAGCGACAGCACGATCCGCGCCAGCAGCTGGTCGGTCATGACGGCCTCACGGGTGACCCCCGACTTGGCCGGGAACTCGAAGGTGACGTCCTCGCCGCTCACCGTGACGTGGGAGCGCAGGAGCGTCGCGACTCCGTGGGAGCCGTGCTCGGCCTCGTACTCCTCGCCCCCACTGCGGAAGAGCCCGGCATCGAGCATCCGCAGGCCGGCCGCCGTGACCCGCTTCTTCGTCAGCCCGTTGGTGCGCAGGTCGGCCGCGATCTGCTTGCGTGCTGCCGGCAGCTTGCGCGCGAGCACCATGACGCGGTCGTGCTTCTCGCGGCCCCGCTCCTCGTGCCACGAGTCGTGGTAGAGGTACTGGCGCCGTCCGGCGTCGTCGGTGCCGACGGCCTGGATGTGACCGTTGGGGTGCGGGCTGATCCACACGTCCTGCCAGGCCGGGGGGATGACGAGTGCCTTGACGCGCTCCCTCGTCGCGACGTCGACGGGACGACCGTCGGCGTCGACGTAGGCGAAGCCCTTGCCCCGTCTCCGACGGCGGATCCCGGGCTTGTCGATGACGCTCCGACGCAGTCTCACAGCGGAGAGATACCCGCTTCGTCGCCGCACGCGAACATGCACGTCGTCGGCGCCCTCGCGCCGCCCGACTCGCGGACGGCCCTCGGGGGGAGAGGCGTCAGCCCGCCGGCGGCTGCTCCCGCACGCCCGCCGTCTCGCTCGTCGCGGTCCGCGTCTCGCGGGTGTCGCTCGCGCGGTCCGGACCGTCGGGTGTCGACACCGGCACGATGTCGGGCACCGTGATCTCCACCTGGCCGGGAGACGGCGGCGGGTCCGGTGTGACGGGCGGGAAGACCGATCCGTCGCTCTGCAGATGTGATTCGTGAGGGGTCACGTCGTTCACCTATCGCCCCGAGTAGGTGGCTGCTGCTTCTGCTTTCGACCATACCCGTGGTCCGGACCGATGAACCTGTGAGAGCCGGTGCATATGCCGTAGATCGGCACTCACGCCTGCGATCGCACGAAAGCGCTTGACGCCCAGCACCTCCGCTTCCACTGTGGACGAGGGAGGTGGTGGTCGTGAAGGTCGCGGTCATCGGAGCAGGCCCCACGGGTCTCGTCACGGGGATGGGCTTCGCGCGCCGCGGGCACGACGTCGTCGCGGTCGACCGCGACCCCGGACCACCCGTCGACGGCAGCCCGTGGCCGCGCCGTGGGGTCATGCAGTTCCATCACGCCCACGCGTTCCGGGCGCAGGTCGGCGACGTGCTCCGCGCCGAGGCGCCGACGGCGTGGGATGCCTGGCTCGATCTCGGGGGCGAGCCCATCGAGATGCCGCTGCCCGACGGCCGCACCGTCACGGCGGGGGTGCGCTCCCGCCGGGAGACCTTCGAGCGCGCCGTGCGATCGGCGGCCGTCGGGCAGCCGGGCCTCGAGCTGCGCACCGGCCACGTCGACGGCGTCACGGTGAGGGGCGGTCGGGCGCAGGGCATCCGCGTCGACGGCTCGGACCTCGAGGCCGACCTCGTCGTCGACGCCTCCGGACGGTCGGGCCGGGTCAACCGGCACCTCCGGAGCGCCGGGATCGGCGGCGAGTGCGGGATCGCCTACGTCGACCGCGCCTACCGGCTGCGTCCCGTCGCCTCGATGCCGCCGATGACCAACGCCGTCGCGTGGCAGGGCAACTACTCGGGCTTCATGGTCCTCGTCTTCCTTCACGAGGCCGGCATCTTCTCGGCCCTCATCATCCGGTCGACCGCCAACCGGGACCTCTTGGGGCTCAAGCACGCTCGCGCCTTCGAGGCCGCGAGCTCAGCCATCCCGGGCCTCGCGGCGTGGACCTCCGACGACGTCGCCGAGGCGCTGGGCGACGTCCTGCCCGGCGGTCCGCTGCTCAACGTCTACCGTGGGCAGCGCGGCCCCTCCGGCGACCTGGCGCTGCCCGGCCTCGTCTTCGTCGGAGACTCGGTGTGCACGACGACACCGATCTTCGGCCGAGGCCTGGCGACCTCGTTGACGCAGGTGGCCGAGCTGCTGCGCCTCGTCGACGAGCACGGGTGCGACGTGCAGTCGGTCGGCGAGGCCCTCGACGCGTGGGACGAGGCGCGCATGCGTCCGTGGGTCGAGGACCACATCGCCATGGACCACGCCCAGGCCAGGCGCTGGGCCGGCGACGACATCGACCTCGTCGGGCGCCTGCCCTCCGACCTCATCCTGGCCGCAGCCGCGCGTGACCCGTCGATCGGCGAGGTTGCCGGGCCGTACCTGTCGATGCAGGCCCTGCCCGGGGTGCTGGACTCCGTCGAGGAGCGCGCCCGGGCCGTCTACCGCTCGGGCTGGCGCCCGCAGACCGACCCGGGCCCGACCCACGACGAGCTCGCCGACGTCGTCGCCGAGGCCGTCGCCTCCGCGTAGACGCGCGCCCCACCCCGAGGGCCCCGACGCGCCCCTCCACGACGGGGGTTCAGCGGTTCAGCACGCCGACGCGGCCCTGCTCACCCGATGCCCAGCAGGCACCGTCAGCCGTGCACTCGACCGAGTCGAAGCTGCCCGTGTCGAACGTCGACCACGTGCGACCGCCGTCCGTCGACACGTCGGAACCCGACGGGCCCACGGCCAGCACCGTGCGCGCCGTGTGCGCCACCCACGCGGAGCCCGAGCGGTAGCCGGACGGGTTCGTCGTCGACGCCGTCCACGTGCGCCCGCCGTCAGCGGTCCACGCCGCGTTGTCGACGGCTCCCGTCGGTGCCGCGAAGTCGCCGCCGACGACGACGCCGCGCCGGGCGTCCCGGAAGCTCACCGAGAAGATGCCGGCCGACTCGCCACCCGCGACCGGGCTGTCGGCGACGGTCCACGTGCGACCGTGGTCGGTCGAGGTGAAGACGCGAGCCGGGTCGACGCCGCCGCTCACGAGGTAGGTGCGTCCGCCGACCCCCGCCGACAGGCACGTGCCCGACGCCGCGAACCCGAACTCGCCGGCCTTCGCGGCCGGCATGCCGGACGGGTCGACGAGCGACCACGACCGCCCGCCGTCGGTGGTCTGCACGAGCCGGAAGCGCCCGTCGACCGGGTCGCTCATCGCCAGTCCTCGACGGGGAGAGCTGAACGCCATGCAGTCGTAGAAGGCCGCCGGCTCGGCGTTGCGGAACGTCTCGGTCCAGCTCGCGCCGCCGTCGTCGGTGACGAGGATGCGCGAGTCCGGGCCCTCACCGATCGAGAGCACGACGGCGTGGCGCGCGTCGAACGCCTCGACGTCGCGGAACTGCAGCATCTCGGTGCCGAGACCCCTCGGGCTGACGTTGCGCCACGTGCGTCCGCCGTCGGTGGTGCGCAGCACCGTGCCGTTGGTGCCGCTCACCCACGCGACCTCCCGCGAGACGGGGGCGAGCCCCCGGAAGCGCTCGGTCGTGCCCGTCGGCGTCACCCGCCAGTCGTAGGCCGTGGCCCCCGGTCGAGCGGGAGCGTCACGACCCACGGGGGCGGGCGACACGGCATACGCACTCGTGGTGGCGACGACCGCCGTGGCCAGCGCGGTGGCCGTGGCGGCGAGCAGGACGGATCGCGTCAGGAGTCTCATGACTCCCGAAAGTAGCCCCGTCGGGGCGGACCCGCGCGCTCAGCGGCCGGTGCCGCCGTAGACGATCGCCTCGTCGGCCGAGTCGAGCCCGAACGCCGTGTGCACGGCGCGGACCGCGTCGTCGAGCTGCTCGGCCCGCGTGACCGCCGAGACGCGGATCTCGGACGTCGAGATCATCTCGATGTTGATGCCGGCCTCGGCGAGGGCACCGAAGAACTTCGCCGAGACACCGGGGTGGCTCTTCATGCCGGCGCCGACGAGGGCGATCTTCCCGATCTTGTCGTCGAGCCGGAGGTCCTGGTAGTCGACGTCCTGCTTGATCGACTGCAGCACCTGCATGCCCCGCGCGCCGTCGGCCTGCGGCAGCGTGAAGGAGATGTCGGTCTTGGCGGTCTCGGCGGCCGACACGTTCTGCACGATCATGTCGATGTTGATGCCGGACTCGGCGATGGCCCCGAAGATCTTCGCTGCGACGCCGACCCGGTCGGGCACCCCGACGATGGTGATCTTGGCCTCGCCGCGGTCGTGGGCGATGCCGGCGATGATCGGAGCTTCCACAGCGCCTTCTCCTTCGTAGGGGTTGTCCTTGATCCACGTGCCGGCCTTCTGTGACCACGACGAGCGCACGTGGATGGGGATGCCGTAGCGGCGGGCGTACTCGACGCAGCGCAGGTGCAGGATCTTGCTGCCGTTGGCCGCGAGGTCGAGCATCTCCTCCATCGAGAGCACGTCGAGCTTGCGGGCGCTCGGCAGGATGCGCGGGTCGGCCGTGAAGACGCCGTCGACGTCGGTGTAGATCTCGCAGACGTCGGCCTTCAGGGCCGCCGCGAGCGCGACGGCAGTCGTGTCGGACCCGCCACGGCCGAGGGTCGTGATGTCCTTCGTCGTCTGGCTGACGCCCTGGAAGCCGGCGACGATCGCGATGTGGCCGGCATCGAGCGCGCTCTGGATGCGGCCGGGCGTCACGTCGATGATGCGGGCGGCGCCGTGGGCGTCGTCGGTGATGACACCGGCCTGGCTTCCGGTGAACGAGCGCGCCTCGGCGCCGAGCTGGGCGATGGCCATCGCGACGAGGGCCATCGAGATCCGCTCGCCGGAGGTCAGGAGCATGTCGAGCTCACGGGCCGGCGGGACCGCGTTGACCTGCTCGGCGAGGTCCATCAGCTCGTCCGTCGTGTCACCCATCGCCGACACGACGACGCACACCGAGTGGCCCGCCCGCTGCGTCTCGACGATGCGCCGAGCCACGCGCTTGATGGCCTCGGCGTCGGACACGGACGAACCGCCGTACTTCTGGACGACGATGCTCACACTGGCTCCCGATCTGGTCGGCGGACGGACACTGCTGCGGTGCGACCGAGTCTAGGCTCGCACCGCGCGCGTCCACCCGGACGTCACGATGGTGAGATGTGCGCCGATCCGTCCCGTGCGCCGCACGTTCTCGCGCGGATCACGGGTGCAGCGCGTCGAACTCCGCCTCGCCGACGGTCTCGTCGTCGGCGTCGAGCCGCAGGTGGGCGAGGATCGACTGGAGGGCCCGCAGCGACGTCAGCGCGCGGTCGCCCCAGTCGGACAGGTAGCTGAACTGCCACCACCACAGCGCCTCGAGCTTGCGTCCGGTGGCGTAGTGCTTGAGCCCGTGGCTCAGGGCGACGGCGACGTCCACGACGTCGTTGGTGATCGAGCCGTCGGCCCGCTCCGACGAGGTGATGGGGTCGATGACGTAGACGTAGTCGTCGATGCCGGCGAAGACGTTCGCGAGGCCCGTGCGCAGCGGGTCGGCGTCGTCGTCGGTCGCGTCGGGCTCGAAGCGCTCCTCGGGCACGACGTCCTCGACCGCGCCGAGGCGTGCGCCGGCGACGAGCACCTGCGAGAGCGCCAGGGTCAGCAGCGGCAGCGCCGTGTCCGGCGAGCTTCCCGAGGCCACCTCCGTGACGGACGTGAGGAAGGCGCTCGCCTCCGCAGCGGTCAGGTCGGCGAGACCCGACAGGTCGTCGACCGTGCTCGCCTGTCCCTCGGTCACCGGGTGCTCCGTCATGGGTCCCAGCATGCCGTATGCCGTGTCGCGCCGGTCGCGCCGGTCGCGCCGGTCGCGCCGGCAGGGCGGGCGTCCACGGAGCCCGGACGGCATCCGTCCCTGGTGGGTGCCGGTCAGGCGTCGACGCGGCGACGACCCTCGAAGGCGCGCCCGAGGGTGACCTCGTCGGCGTACTCGAGGTCTCCGCCGACGGGCAGGCCCGACGCGAGTCGCGTCACCGTGAGGCCGACGTCGCGCAGCAGGCGGCTGAGGTAGGTGGCCGTCGCCTCGCCCTCGAGGTTGGGGTCGGTCGCGATGATGACCTCCTGCACCTCGCCGGACGCAAGCCGGGTCATCAGCTCACGCACCCGGAGGTCGTCCGGGCCGATGCCGTCGATGGGGCTGATCGCGCCGCCGAGCACATGGTACTTGCCGCGGAACTCGCGCGTGCGCTCGATGGCGACGACGTCCTTGGGCTCCTCGACGACGCAGATCGCCGTCTGGTCGCGGCGCGGGTCGGCGCAGATGCGGCACCTCTCGGCCTCGGCGACGTTGCCGCACTCCTCGCAGAAGCGGACACGGGCCTTGACCTCGGTCAGCGCCGTGACGAGGCGCGTCACGTCGTCGGAGTCCGCCTGGAGCAGGTGGAAGGCGATGCGCTGCGCGCTCTTGGGGCCGACTCCGGGGAGTCGGCCGAGCTCGTCGATCAGGTCCTGGACCGCGCCTTCGTACACACCGCAACCCTAAGCCCCGCGGGCTCGGTGACCCGCACGCCGAGCCCTGCCCCGGACGACGGATCCGGGTCAGTCGACGAGCCCCGCCGACCAGCGCTCCTCGATGCGGCCGAACCGCCACACGGCCAGCGACACGGCCCATGTGACGACGAAGAGCCCGACGATCCAGAAGCCGACGTCCCCGAGGTCGATCCGCCCGGCCCAGGCGACCGGCCCGGTCCGGACGCCGAGCTTCTCGCCAAGCAGCCCGACGAGCTCGATGAGACCGATGAGGAGGGCGACGGCGACCGACAGCGACGTGACGGTGATGTTGTAGTAGATCTTGCGCACCGGCCGGTCGAGCGCCCAGCCGTAGGCGATGTTCATGAACGACCCGTCGATGCTGTCGAGGAGCGACATGCCCGCGGCGAAGAGCACGGGGAGGGTGAGGACGGCATACCAGGGCAGGTCGGCGGCAGCCGCTCCCCCGGCGATGACGAGCAGCCCGACCTCGGTCACGGTGTCGAAGCCGAGGCCGAAGAGCAGACCCACGGGATACATGTGCCACGGCTTGCGGACGGCGCGGGTGACACGGCCGAGGACGCGGTTGAGGAAGCCGCGCTTGTCGAGCTGTCGCTCGAGCTCGGCCTCGTCGAAGTGGCCCGACCGCATCCGGCGGAACACCTTGAGGATGCCGACGAGCGCCGCGAGGTTGACGAGCCCGATGAGCACGAGGAAGACGCCCGAGACGGTCGTGCCCCAGACCCCGGTGACCTGCTGCAGCTGAGAGCCGCCGTCCGCCAGGGCGCCCGCGAGCGCCCGGACCCCGAGGGCGAGCAGCATGACCATGACGAAGACGACCGACGAGTGGCCGAGGCTGAACCAGAAGCCCACACTCATCGAGCGCCGGCCGTCGGCGAGGAGCTTGCGGGTCGTGTTGTCGATGGCCGCGATGTGGTCGGCGTCGAAGGCGTGGCGCATGCCGAGGGTGTAGGCCGTGACTCCGAGGCCCACCCCGAAGAGCTGTCCCGCGACGCGGTACTCGTGCGGCGCGACGACACCGACGAGCAGCCCCCACCCGACGACGTGCAGCAGCAGCACGAACCCGGCCATGCCGAGCAGGCTGCGTCGGTCGTCGCGGGACAGGCGCTCGAGCAGGGGCGGCTTCGAGGGCGGGCGCGAGGACGTCAGGGTCACGGGGCCACGCTAGATGCGACCTCGTCGCATCTGCAACGCGGAGCGTGCGACCGGCCCGGGGCCGCTCAGACGGCGGGCTCGCCGCCCGGCACCTCGTTGTAGGTGTCGACCCGCTCCTGGCCGCTCAGCTCGGCGATCGCCTCCATGACCCGGTCGGTCAGCTGGCGCCGGGCCTTGCCGGCCGGCATGCCGGCGTAGTCCTCGACGCCGATCGGCGTGCCGAAGCGCACCGTCACCTTGGCGAGCCGGGGGAAGCGCGCGCCGACGGGTTGGATGTCCTCGGTGCCGATGAGCCCGACCGGCACGATCGGCACCTGCGCGGTCAGCGCGAGCCACGCCACGCCGGTGCGGCCGCGGTAGAGCCGCCCGTCGCGTGAGCGCGTGCCCTCCGGGTAGATCCCGAACGCGTCGCCGGCCCGCAGCACCTCGAGTGCGGTGTCGAGGCTCTCCTGGGCCGCCGTCGCCGAGTGCCGGTTGACGGGCACCATCCCGACGGCGCTGAAGAAGCCCTTGCGCAGGAGGCCGCCGACGCCCGCGCCGGTCCAGTACTCCTCCTTGGCGAGGAAGCGCACCTGGCGCGGTGACGCGAGCGGGATGGCGAACGAGTCGATGAACGAGCGGTGGTTGCTCGCGACGATGACGCCGCCCTCGCGCGGGATGTTCTCCTTGCCCTCGATCGTGGGCCGGTACAGCGCATGGGACAGCGGGTACAGGAGGTTGCGCCCGAGGCTGTAGAACATGGGGCACAGCCTAGGGCCGGGCGCCGGCCGGTCGGGGTGGGCGTCCGTCGCAGCCGCCCGGTGACCACCCCTTGGTATGCCGTGTGCCCGGCTCGGGGGCGTGGGGCCGGGTCGTGTCCTGCGGTCCTTCCTGTGGTCGGTCCTGCGTTCGGTCCTGCGTTCGGTCCAGGGCAAGGTCACCGCGAGGTCAGGCGCGGGCGCGGACCGCCCACGCGGTCGCGCTGATGTCGAAGGGCGGCTCGGGCAGCAGCTCCCGGCAGTGCTCGCGAAGCCGGACCCGGGCCGTCTCGTCGAGGCTGCGGACGTGCGCTCCGGCCGGTCCGACGCCGAACGTGTAGGGCTCCCACCAGTCCTCGAAGGTGGGGTGGCGCACGGAGACCGTCAGGGCGGTGTCCTCGATGTGGGTGAGCCCGGCCTCGTCGCAGAGTCGCGCGAGGTCACCCGCTCGGGTCCCGGGCATCGCCGACTCGTCGTCGACGTCCGGGTCGAGGTCCCGGGCGGCCCTCCAGAAGAGCGTGAGCGGCGCGCCGCCACCGGCGAGGTCCCACACGCAGGCCGACACGGTGCCACCCGGGCGGGCGACGCGTGCCATCTCGCGCAGGCCGCCTGCCGGGTCCGCGAGGAAGCTGACGACGAGCTGCGCGAGCACGTGGTCGAAGAGGTCGTCGGGGTAGGGCAGCTGCTCGGCCGTCGCGGTCTGCACGTCGAGCGTCGGGAACGACCGGCGCAGCGCCGCCAGCAGCGTCTGCGAGGGGTCGACCGCCGAGATCCCGTCGACGCCCAGCCGATCGACGAGCACGCGCGTCAGGGCGCCGGTGCCGCAGCCGACGTCGAGCGCCCGGCCCGGTCCCGAGACACCGGACCAGTCGGCGAAACGTTCGGCCAGCAGCCCCGAGTACCGCCCCATGAACCGGTCGTAGGCCTCCGCCGCAACCTCGAAGGTCACGGTGCGACGCTACTCCCGAAGCCCCTGTGCCGCAGGCGAACTGACGATCGACATCCCCCGGGTGGGGCGCGGGCGTCGGATCAGTTCTCGAGCTCCTGGACGACGCGGCCGCCGAGGACCTTCTCGATGACGGTGCGGCCGACGTCACCCGACTGCTCGATGTCCTCGTCGTCGTCGCTCACGGCCGAGTCGTCGGTGACGGGCTGGCGCGGCTGGTCGTCGTCGGTCGACCGGGCGCCCCCGGCCCGCGAACGGGCCTGCGCGAACGACTGGCGAACGGCACTGGCACCGCGCACCGCGGAGTCGGTCGGCGCCTCGGCGGCGCCCGGAGCCACGGCCGGCGCTGCACCGGCCTGCGCCGCACCCGGGGCGGTTGCTGGTGCGGACGGCGACGGACCGGTGGCCCAGTCGGGAGCCGGACCCGTCGCCGAGCCCCATCCGGCGTTGTCCTGCATGGACCGGCCGGCGGCCGGACTGAGGCCGGCGTCGGCGAGCGCCGTGGCCCCTCGCGACCCGGAGGCCTGCCCACTCCCGGCTGCTCCCCCGCTCGTGGCGCCGGACCCGGGGGCGGTGCCAGCGGGGCCGGCGGACTCATGCCCCGCGCCGGCATCACCCCATGACGAGCGTCCTGCGCCTGGGTCCGCCTGACCTCCCTGACCGCCCGGACCACCCGGACCGTCACCCGCAGGCGCGACGGGCTCACCCTTGCTCGGCGGGTCGGGCAGCCCCACCGGGACCGATCCCGGTGGGGGCGCCACGGGGGCCTGCTGCGAGACGGCGTCCATGTGCACGCCGTCGACGACGGCGTCGACGCCGAGCTCGTCGATGAGCGCCTGGCGCACGATGTCGGAGTGGTTGCCCGCCCGGAAGGTCTGGGTCAGGCCTGCCGTGGCGATGCCGAGCGTCAGCTTGCTGCCGTCGAAGCCCATGACCTGGGCGTTCTGGGAGACGAAGGTCCACGTGATCCGGCGCATCGTGAAGATGCGGCCGAGCACGTTGGGCCACGCGCGACGGATGGCGTCGGTGTCCATGCCACCTGTCGAGCCACCCTGCGCCGACCCACCATCGGCGGCACCACCCGGCGCCGCGCCGGAGCCGGGCTGCGGTGCGCCGCCCGAGCCGCCCGAGCCGGCCGAGCCGCCCGAGCCGGCCGACGCGGGTTCGCGGGACTCGGCCGACCGGACCTGCTCGGACGCGCCGGAGAGGTGCTGGTCGCCGCCGGTCGACCGACCGGCGGCGGACGGGCCACCGACCGACTCGGCAGGCGCCATGACGGGCGGCGCCCCGACCTCGGCGCGGGCGGCGTCCACGCGCCCGGCGTCTCCGGGGCCTGACGGTGCCCCGTGGGACCCCCCTGACGAGCCGGGAGCCCCGCTCCCGGTGGCCTCGATGCCCGAGCTGCGACCGCCACCGCCCATGCCGCCGGCGGCGTGCGAGGTGCCGGACCCCCCACCGCTGGACGGCGGCGTGTAGTCCGAGACCGTGCGCGGCGGAGCAGAGACCGCCGCGGACGCCGACGGCCCGGACGGTGCGGTGGCCGGGGCGGCAGGCGGGACAGGAGGCGCGCTCATCGGCGCCCCCACGAGCGGCGCGTCGGTGCGGGCGGCGGTGGGAACTCCCCCGACCTCGAGGCGACGCTCGAGACGGTCGAGGCGCGCGGCATACCCCTGCTCGCCGGAGGCGGCCGGCAGGAGGATGCGCGCGCAGATGAGCTCGAGCTGCAGGCGCGGTGCGGTGGCGCCCGTCATCTCCGTGAGCCCGGTGTTGACGATGTCGGCCGCGCGCGAGAGGGCGCCGGGGCCGAAGGCCGCCTGCTGCACCCGCATGCGCTCGAGCTGGTCCTCGGGGACGCCGCGCAGCACCTGGCCGGCACCCTCCGGGATCGCGGCCACGATGATGAGGTCGCGCAGCCGCTCGAGCAGGTCCTCGACGAAACGGCGCGGGTCGTGGCCCGACTCGATGACCCGGTCGACCTGGCGGAAGGTCGCGGCCCCGTCGCCCGCCGCCAGCGCGTCGACGGTGCTGTCGAGCAGCTCGCCGTCGGTGAAGCCGAGCAGCGACACGGCGCTGTCGTAGGTCAGGCCCTCGGGACCCGAGCCGGCGATGAGCTGGTCGAGCACCGACAGGGAGTCACGCACCGAGCCGCCGCCCGCACGCGTGACGAAGCTGAGCACGCCGGGCTGCGTCGCGACGTGCTCGGCCTCGAGCAGGCGCTCCATGTACGTCGTCAGCTTGGCCGGCGGCACGAGTCGGAAGGGGTAGTGGTGCGTGCGCGAGCGGATCGTGCCGATGACCTTCTCGGGCTCGGTCGTCGCGAAGACGAACTTCACGTGCTCCGGCGGCTCCTCGACGATCTTGAGCAGCGCGTTGAAGCCCTGCGGCGTCACCATGTGCGCCTCGTCGATGATGTAGATCTTGAAGCGGCTCTGGGCCGGTCCGTAGCTCGCCCGCTCGCGCAGGTCGCGGGCGTCGTCGACACCACCGTGGCTCGCCGCGTCGATCTCGATGACGTCGACCGAGCCGGAGCCGCCGCGCGCGAGCGCCACGCACGAGTCGCACGTGCCGCACGGGGTCGGCGTCGGGCCCTGCTCGCAGTTGAGGCAGCGGGCGAGGATGCGCGCGCTCGTCGTCTTGCCGCAGCCGCGGGGGCCGCTGAAGAGGTAGGCGTGGTTGACCCGGCCCGTGCGCAGCGCCTGCATGAGCGGCTCCGTCACGTGCTCCTGGCCGATGACGTCGGCGAAGCTCTCGGGCCGGTAGCGGCGGTACAGGGCGGTGGCCATGCCCGAAACCCTAACCGTCGGGACCGACGCCGGGAACGGCGGGAACACGGGCCCGAGCGCGGCCCCGTCCGCGTCGAAAGGGTGAACAGCTCCTTACGGCGGACGGTTCCGGGGGGCGGCTGTCGGCGGGTGTGCCTAGGCTCGATCCCACCGGTCGAGGGCGCACGGTGTGCCACGACCGCATGCAGGAGGTCACCCATGCCCGACCCGCTCTGGGACGCCGACACGCTCGTCGCCCGCTACGACGAGGTGCGCGCCCACACCGAGACGCTCGCCGCCCCGCTCTCGCCCGAGGACCAGACGGTCCAGTCCATGCCCGACGTCTCGCCCACGAAGTGGCACCGCGCCCACGTCACGTGGTTCTTCGAGACCTTCGTCCTCGCCGACCACGAGCCGTCGTTCAAGCCCTACCAGGACCAGTACTGGTTCCTCTTCAACAGCTACTACGAGGGTGTCGGGCCGCGCTACGCCCGCGCCGAGCGCGGCTTCATCACGCGCCCGGGCGCCCACGACGTCGGGCTCTACCGCGCCGACGTCGACGCCCGCATGCGCGAGCTCGTCACGACGCTCGACTCCGGCTCGCTCGAGAAGCTCGGCGCGACCATCGAGCTCGGCTTCCACCACGAGCAGCAGCACCAGGAGCTGCTCCTCATGGACATCAAGCACGTCCTGTCGGTCAATCCCCTCCAGCCCGCGTATGCCGGGAGCCCCCTCACGCCGTCCGATCCCGACCCGTTGGGCTGGGTCGACGTCGAGGGCGGTCTCGTCGAGGTCGGGCACCGCGGCGGGGGCTTCAGCTTCGACAACGAGCTGCCGCTCCACCAGCAGTGGCTCGAGCCCTACCGCCTCGCCGACCGCCTCGTCACCAACGGCGAGTGGCTCGAGTTCATGGCCGACCGCGGCTACGAGCGACACGAGCTGTGGCTCTCCGACGGCTGGGGCAGGGTCCGCGCCGAGGGCTGGCGGGCGCCCTTCTACTGGACCGAGGTCGACGGCGTGTGGTTCGAGCACACGCTGAGCGGCACCCGGCCCGTCGACCCGGGGCTCCCGGTGAGCCACGTCAGCCACTACGAGGCCGACGCCTACGCCACCTGGGCCGGCAAGCGCCTGCCCACGGAGGGCGAGTGGGAGCACGCGGTCGTCGCGGACGGGCAGGCCGAGGCGGCGTCCGTCGGCGGCAACCTCGCCGACACCGAGACCTTCCACCCGCGTGCCGCAGGCCCGCCGACGGGGCACCTGCGCCAGGTCTACGGCGACTGCTGGGAGTGGACGAGCTCGGCCTACCTCGCCTACCCCGGCTACCACCCGCCGGCCGGCGCCATCGGCGAGTACAACGGCAAGTTCATGTCGGGCCAGATGGTGCTGCGCGGCGGCTGCGCCCTGACCCCTCCCGGGCACGCCCGGGCCACGTACCGCAACTTCTTCCCACCGGGCTCGCGCTGGGCGCTGTCCGGGGTCCGTCTCGCTGATGGAGGTGTCCGCCCGTGACCGCTCGAGAACCCGTCGTCACCGTCGCGCTCGACCCGGACTGGGCCTCGGGTGCCCTCGTCGACGACGTCCGCCGGGGCCTGGGGTCGCAGCCGCGCACGCTCCCGCCCAAGTGGCTCTACGACGACGCCGGCTCCGACCTCTTCGACGAGATCACCCGGCTGCCGGAGTACTACCCGACCGAGCGGGAGCGGGAGATCCTGCGCGACCACGCCGTCGACATCGTGGCCGCCTGCGACGCGACGACCGTCGTCGAGCTCGGCAGCGGCACGAGCGACAAGACCCGCACGCTGCTCGACGCCTTCACCACCTCCGGGAGCCTCGAGCGGTTCGTCCCGGTCGACGTGTCCGAGCAGACCCTGCGCGACGCCGCGGCGATGCTCTCCGAGCGCTACCCGTCACTCCGGGTCGAGGCCCTCGTCGGCGACTTCACGCTCCACCTGGGCCACCTGCCCCGGGGCGGGCGTCGTCTCGTCGCCTTCCTCGGCGGCACCATCGGCAACTTCTACGTGGAGGAACGCGCGGCCTTCCTCGGTGCCCTGCACGACAGCCTCGAGCCCGGCGACTGGTTCCTGCTCGGCACCGACCTCGTCAAGAGCACCGACCGGCTCATCGCCGCCTACGACGACAGCCGCGGGGTCACGGCGAGGTTCGTCACCAACTGCCTGCGCGTGCTCAACCGTGAGCTCGGCGCGGACTTCGACGTCGCCGCCTTCTCCTACGTCCCCTTCTGGGACCCGCACCAGGAGCGCATGGACCTCCGCCTGCGGGCCGACATGCCCCAGCGGGTGACGATCCCCGGTGCCGACCTCGTCTTCGAGCTGGCCCACGGCGAGGAGATCCGCGTCGAGATCTCGACGAAGTTCCGTCCGGAGCGGCTGCGGGACGAGCTCGGCGCGGCCGGGTTCGCCGTCGAGCGCACGTGGACCGACTCCGACGGTGACTTCGCCCTGACGCTCGCCCGGCGCGAGGGCTGAGGGGTCGATTCGACGGTCACGGACCCGGTGGGTGAGACTGTGTCGACCTGAGTACGACACGACGTAGGAGACCCTCGCATGACGCCTCGCACCCTCTACCGCCGGATCGCCCTCGCGGAGGTGGTGACGTGGGCCCTGCTCCTGCTCGGCATGGTGCTCAAGTACGTCACGCGCACGACGGAGCTCGGCGTCAAGGTCTTCGGCCTCGCGCACGGCGTCGTCTTCATCGCCTTCTGCCTCGTCACCGTGCTGCTCTGGGTCAACCAGCGCTGGACGGTCCGCGAGGGTCTGCTCGGCCTGCTCAGCGCCGTGCCGCCGTTCCTCACCGCCTGGTGGGAGCGCCGGCTCGAGCGGCGCGGCCGCCTCGAGGGCGGCTGGCGCCTGGGCCGTGACGGCGAGCAGCCGACCAGCCCGGCCGAGCGGATCGTCGCGACCCTCCTCGCACGCCCGCTGATGGCGGTCGCCGTCGGCGTCGTCGCGGTCCTGGCCCTGACCGGGGTCGCGCTCGTCGTCGGCCCGCCCGTCAGCACCCAGGGCTGACACCCGCGTCCCGAGGTGCCCACTCGACCTCGGGCGGACACCGGTACCGGCGGCGGCAGGCCCCTGCTGTCGAGTGGGCAGCTCGGTGCAGTCAGCGCGTTCGGAGCCGCGCGGCATACGGTGGCCTCCGACGGATCGACCGGGTCCGGGAGCGCAGCGAAGGGATGGGTTCAGATGGGTGCGGTCGCAGTGCTGCCCGGCGAGGTCCGGGCGGAGGGCGTCGGCAAGACGATGGACGAGACGACCCTGCTGCTGCCGACCGACGTCAGCGCCGACCCCGGCGAGTGCATCGTCCTGCGGGGTCCCAACGGCTCGGGCAAGACGACCCTGCTGCGCATCATCGGCGGCCTCCTGGCGCCGAGCACCGGCACCGCGACCATCGGCGGGCGTGAGGCCGACGAGCGCGACCGTGCCGTCCGCGCCGCCGTCGCAGCCCTGCTCGGCGCCCCGACGACCTACCGCGACCTGACGCTCATCGACCACCTCGTGCTCATCGACTCGACGTGGGGCGGTGACCCGAACACCTCCGACGACCGCAGCCAGGCCCTGCTGGACCGGCTCGGCATCGCCCACCTCGACGACCGCTTCCCGCACGAGCTCTCGTCCGGCCAGGAGCAGCTCTTCCGCCTCGCGCTGACCTTCTCGCGCCCCGCGAGCGTCGTGCTCCTCGACGAGCCCGAGCAACGCCTCGACACGGCCAAGCGCCAGGTCGTCGCCACGCTCATCGATGAGCGCACCGCGTCGGGCGCCACGGTCGTCATGGCCTGCCACGACCCCGAGCTGACGGCCGCCCTCGCGACGCGTGTCGTCGAGGTCGTGCCGGCGCGCTGAGCCGGGACACCCGATGAGCAAGCGCAAGAAGCCCGCCGGCGCCACGCGCGCGTCCACGAGCCCGGCCGGGCACCCGGCATCCGACTCGGCGTTCTCCGACCCGACGACCTCCGACCCGACGCCTCCCGTCGCCCTCCCTCCCCTCCCGCCCCACCCCTCGACCCCGACGACCCAGACCGAGGTCGACTACGACGACCACGACCTGCTCGGTCAGGCCGACTGGGTCATCGGCGGCGACGCCGCGCGCAAGGCCCGACAGCAGGGCCTCTACGCCGGCTACGTCCTCTTCCTCGGCGCCCTCGTCTACGGCCTGCCGATCGTCCAGGCGGTCTTCCGCACCTCCGACGCGGGGTCGCTGGGGCAGCAGCTGCGCTCCCCGGTCGCGATCGCCCTGCTCGTCGCGTCGGTGGCGGCCCTGCTCGGCGCCGTGGTCTTCGCCGGGCGTTTCCGCGGCCCCGTCGTGCCGCCCATGCCGTGGATCGACCTCGTGCTGCCCGCGCCGCTCGACCGGGCCCTGGCGCTGCGCCGCTGGTGGCGCTATGCCGCCGTGGGCGGACTCTTCGTCGGGGCGCTCAGCGGACTGACCGTCGGCGCGGGGCTCGCCTTCGCCCACCTCGCCGGCGTCGTGACGGTCATCGTGACGACACTCGTGGGCACCGCGCTGGGCGTGCTCGCGAGCCGCCTGTGGCTGTGGTCGCAGGTGCGGTCCTGGCCCGGCCCCGACCGCAGCCTCACCCTCCTGTGGCGGGTGCCCGACGCCCTGCGCGAGCTGCACGCCGAGTCGCTGCGGGCCCACTCGGCCAACACCTCGACGATGGCCGGTTCGGCCCTGACCGGCAACCTCCGCACGGCCCGGCTCGCCCTGACCCGCCCCGTCCGCCACGGTCGCAGCGCCCGCCTCAGGGCCGGCCGCCCCTTCGGGGTGCTCGTGCGCCGCGACGTCCTCGGGTTGCAGCGCACTCCCGGGGCGTTCCTCTCCGGCCTCGGCCTGACCCTGCTCGGTGGGGCCGTCATCACCTGGGCCTTCACCCAGCCGGCAGCCCCGAGCATCGCGGCGACCATCGGCCTGCTGCCCCTCTACCTCGGCTTCGGCGCGTGGTCGGAGGGTCTGCGCCTGCAGGCCGACAACGTCGGCACCCCCTCCCTGCTCGGCACCACCGAGGTCACCGAGGCCGTCGCGCACGTGACGGTGCCGACGGTCCTGACCGTGGCGGTCCTCGGCGGCTGGCTCGCCGTCGCGGCCGCCGTCGGCTCGCTCCCGGCGAGCGCGCTGCTGTCGTTGTGGCTCGTCCTCGTGCTCGTCGTGGCGGGCAACGTGCTCGCCGCCTTCCGCGGGTCGCCGACGTTCGTGCTGCGTCCCCAGATGGTCGCGATCTGGTATGCCGTGCCCGCCCTCACCGTCGTCGTGCTCGGTTCGGTCATCGCCGTGCTCACCAAGGCGGGCAGCTACACGTGGCTCTCGGCCGTGAGCTGGCTCGTCTACGCCGTGCTCGCGTGGTCGGTCTCGAAGGTGCGACGCCTGACCTACCTGCACCGGAGCTGACGACAACCCGGTCGCGGCGGGCGGCGGGCGGTCGTTAGGTTCGGGCCATGAGCGAGCTGCGCACCCGCGACGTCGTCGATGCCGACCTCCCCGCCGTCCTGGCGATCCGCAACCGGTCGTTCGGACCGCTCGGCGCCGGAGGCGACACGTGGTGGCAACGCGTCTCGTCCGAGACGCTCGGCGGCCGGATGATCGCCGTCGTCGACGACTCGGACACCGTCGTCGGAGCCGGTCGCATCAGGCCCTACGAGCAGGCCTGGGGCGGACGTCACCTGCGGATGGGCGGCGTGGCCGGCGTCTACGTCGAGCCGAGTGCCCGCGGGCAGGGCGTCGCGACCACCCTGACCCGCGCCCTCATCACCCGGATGGGCGAGCTCGGTGACGTCGTGTCGTGCCTCTTCCCGACCACGGCCACGCTCTACCGACGGTCCGGCTACGAGGTCGGCGGGGTGCAGACGCGGATGACGTATGCCGCCCACCTCCTGCGCGACCTCGGCGCCTCCCCTGCCGCGCGGCGCCGTTCGGGCGGGCTGCGTCCGGCACGCCCCGACGACGCCCGGCGGATGCACGACCTCCACCGCGAGGCGCACGCCCGGCACGGGGTCAGCGGACCCATGGTGCGATCGGCACCGGCACTCGCGGACGTGCTCGGGCGCGACGAGCTCATCGCCTACGTCGTCGACGGCGGCTTCGTCGTCTACGACCTGTCTGACGGCACGGTGACCGTCGAGGACCTCGTGGCGACGACGCCCGAGGCCGCGGCGACGCTGTGGGGCGTCGTCGGCTCCGGGTCGTCAGCGGCCCCGACGGTGCAGACCTTCCTCGACCCGCGGGACCCGGTGACGCTCGTCCTCGGCGGCCTGCCGGCGGTCGCGGTGCAGCAGATCCCGTGGATGGGGCGCGTCATCGACCTCGCGGCAGCCTTCGGCGAGCGGGGCTTCCCACCGCACACGACGGCCACCGTGGACCTGCTCGTCGTCGATGCCGAGGCGCCGGCCAACGCCGGCCGTTGGTCGCTGTCGGTGTCGGGCGGCCGGGGCACCGCCACCCGCACGGCAGCCCAGGCTGAGGCGGCCACCGGTCGAGGTGGTGCCGGCACCCACGAGGGCGGCGCGATCACCTCGAACGCGGAGCCGGGCGCTGATGGCGGGGTGCTGTGCGTCGACGCGCGAGGCCTGTCGGCGCTCTGGTGCGGCTGGACCGTGTCACGCCTGCGCCAGGCGGGTCTCGCCACCGGCGGCACGGCGGACGACGACGCGGCGCTCGACGCGGTCTTCGCCGGGCAGCCCTTCATCACCGAGTACTTCTGACGCAGCCCCGCGGGTCGAGGTGATCTGTCGCGACCCGGCGCGATGGCATACCTCCACCCGACGCGGCTGCGGTCAGTCGGCGGCGGGGCGGTCGGGCTCGCGGATGGCGGGGATCGCGACGAGAGCCACGACCGCCATCGCACCGACGACGAGGAGCGAGTGCAGCACCCCGACGTGGTCACCGAGGAAACCGAGCAGCGGAGGCCCGGCGATGAACGCCGTGTAGCCGATCGTCGAGACGACACTCATCCGGGCCGCGGCACGCCTCGGGTCGTCGGCCGCCGCGCTCATGCCGACGGGAAAGCCGAGGCTGGCCCCGACGCCCCAGATCGCCGCACCGATGAACGCGAGCACCGGGCCGCCGAAGACGACGAGCAGGCAGCCGACGACGGCGGAGACGAAGAGCACGCGGAGCACCGGCACGCGACCGCGGCGGTCGAGCAGGCGCGTGCCCAGGAGCCGGCCGGCGGTCATCGCCGTGAGGAAGACCGCGAACCCGACGACCCCGACCCAGCGCTCGAGGCCGTAGCCGTCCGAGAGCGCCACGGCGACCCAGTCGTTGGCGGTCCCCTCGGTGAAGGCGGCCGCGAGGACGACGACGCCGATGAGCAGGGTGCGTGGCTCGCGCCAGGCGGCGCCGATGCCGGCCTCCGAGCGCACCTCGGCGCCGGTCTCGTCCGTCTCGACCGACCGGGGAAGGAACACACGGAGGAACCACGGGGTCACGAGGAGGAGCAGCACGACGATTCCGAGCAGGTGGGCCGCGACCGGCACGTGGAGGTACGACAGCCCTGCGCCGACGAGGGCGCTGACGACGGTGCCACCGCTGAAGGCCGCGTGGAAGTGCGGCATGATCGCGCGGCCGAGGAAGCGCTCGACCTCGGCACCCTCGAGGTTCATCGAGACGTCGAAGACCCCGGTCCCGATGCCGACGAGCACGAGGCCCGCCATGACGACCGCACGGTTGCCGACGACGTCGACGCCGATGCCCACCCCGACGAGACCGACGCTCTGGACGATCGCCGCGCCGAGCAGCGTCCGGGCGGCCCCGAGTCGGTGCACGATCCAGCCCGAGAGTGGCAGACCGATGACCGAGCCGAGGGAGGCCGCGAGCAGGGTCAGCCCGAGCGCCCCGGCAGACAACCCCAGCGCGTGCTTGATGTCGGGCACGCGCGAGGCGAACGCCGCGAAGGCCGCCCCGTTGATGGCGAAGGCCACGAAGACGGCGGTGCGGGCCGCGCGGACGGTGCTGGCCGGCGGAGCGCTGGCGACGGACATGGAACAAGCCTCTCAGGCACGACGGGGACGGCGCAGGGGCCACAGCGCGCACTCCGTGCGGCCGGCCACCTCGGCTGCCGTCGACCGTCTGTCGATGGTGGTTCGTCTCGAATCGATTCGACTCGAAACGTTTCGATAGCATGCCTCCCATGGTTGCCCGAGGTCAAGCCCGTCCGACGCTCCGCGATGTCGCCGAGCGCGCAGGAGTCTCGGTCTCGACGGCCTCGCTCGTCTTCAGCGGCAAGGGTCCCGTCGCGGAGGCCACCGGCGAGCGGGTGAGGGCCGCGGCGCTCGAGCTCGGCTTCACCGGCCCCAACCCGCTGGCCTCCTCACTGCGACAAGGCCGTTCGGGTGCCATCGGCGTCATCGTCGAGGGTCGCCTGCGCATGGCGTTCCGCGACCCCTTCGCCATCGCGGTGCTCGACGGCCTCGCGGAGGTGCTCGAGACCGTCCCCACCGGCATGCTCCTCATCGGACAGCCCAGCGGCTCCGGCGACGCCGTCGTGCACCAGCTCGCGCCGCTCGCCCTCGACGCCGTCGTCTTCTCCCTCTGCGGACCGGGCGAGAACCCCGCCGTCGCGCACCTGGCCGCCCGCGGCATCCCGATGTTCAGCACGGGGGTCCCCGGCGACCGGCGCATCACCCAGGTACGCGTCGACGAGCGCGCCGCCGGCGCCGCGATCGCCCGGCACGTCCAGGACCTGGGGCACCGCAGGGTGGCTCACGTCGCCATGCCCATGCTCCCGACCAGCGTCGCGGGGCCGGTGCCGGGCGACGAGGTCGACCCGTCGGAGACCCACGTGCCGAGCGTCGGTCGTCTGCTCGGCTTCCGCGACGTCTTCGGTCCGGACGCCCCGGCCGTGCAGACGGGCGACGGGTCGTCGTTCGAGGGCGGCACCATCGCGGGCCGGGCGCTGCTCGACGTCCCGGAGCGCGAGCGACCCACCGCCGTCGTCGCCCAGTCCGACGTCATCGCGGCGGGGGTCATCCTCGCCGCCGAGGAGCTCGGCCTGCGCGTGCCGGAGGACCTCAGCGTCACCGGCTTCGACGGCGTCGACCTGCCCTGGCTCCCCCACCGGCTGACGACGATGGACCAGCACGGCCGCGAGAAGGGCCGGATCCTCGGCACGCTCGTGCGCAAGCGGCTCGACGGGACGCGGCCCCGCAACGTCACCCAGCCGGTCGAGCTGCGCGTCGGCACGACCACCGCTCCCCCACGCTGACCCACGGCGACGAGCACGCCCACCCGGGGAAAAGGGACACCCCGCGTACCTGGAAGAGCTCTCCTACCCTTGCTGCATTCCTGCCCTGGGGGAGTTCGGAGAGGTACCACCACGCGGGGTGCCGACGGCCAGTGTATGCCGCAGCCGACGTCAGCCGGAAATCGCCCCACCCGGGGCGGCGGGCACCGTCGCGCCCTCCGGCGCGGGCTCGCGCACGCCGTTGACGTGGGGCGGCAGTCGCCGCTCCACGTCGAGCGCGATGACGGCCAGGACCACGCACCCACCGACGAGGAAACCGACGTAGAGCAAACCGAGGTGCCGGCCGATGAGGACGCTCGAGACGACGGGACCGACGACGAAGGCCACCGAGAACATGAGCGAGCTGAGCGCGTTGTAGCGGCCCCGCAGGTGGTCGGGCGCCAGGTCGTTGACCATGGCGGCGCTCGTCGGCTGGAGCATCGTCTCGCCGAGGCCGAAGACTCCGGCGCACGCGGCGAGCAGGAGCGTCGCCGTGACGGTGCCGGGCACGAGCGACGTGGCCCCGAGCAGCGCCCAGGCCACCATCCAGGTCATGGCCATGACGACGGTGACACGGGTGCGGCGCCGCCCCTCGATGCGCTGGAGGACGACGAGCTGCAGCAGCACGATGACGACGGTGTTGGCCGCGAACGCGTAGCCGAGACCCTCGGTCGAGATCCGCCCCTCCGCCCGGGCGTAGGCCGGCATCCCCGCGTTGAGCTGCGGGTAGCTGACAAGAGCCGCCACGGCAGCGAGGAGCAGCAGGGCCCGCAGCCGCGGGTCCCGCAGGAGTGCGACGTAGGACACCGAGGCGGCGCCGGCGTCGACGGGCCGGGACACGCGGTCGCGGGCCCGGCGCAACGCGACGAGCAGGATGAACAGCCCCGGGACGTAGCTCAGCGCGTCGAGCAGGTAGATCGTCACGAAGGTGCCCGGTCGTGAGACGTCGACGAAGCGGCCGCCGACGATGCCGCCGATGCCGATGCCGAGGTTGAGCAGAGTGAAGTTGATCCCGAAGTAGCGCTGGCGCTGCTCGCTCGGGATGAGGTTGCCGATGAGCGCGCTCGAGGCCGGCCACACGATGCCGAAGCCGTAGCCCATGAGCACGAGCGCCGCGGCGGCCTGGCCGGTCGTCGTCGCGAGCGCCAGCAGGACGTCGGCGACCATGAGCGCGACGAGGCTGCTCGCATAGACCCGGCGCGGCCCGATGCGGTCGATGAGCGCGCCCGCGGGCGTGACGAGGACGATGCCGACGCCGGCCTGCAGGGCGAGCAGCAGCCCCACCGTCTCGAGCGAGACCCCGCGCACCTCGTGGAGGTAGACGACCATGAACGGCAGCACGAGGCCGGTGCCGATCGACTGGAAGACGACGGTCGAGATGAGCAGCTTGCCCTCGCGCGGCAGGTCGTGCCAGAACGAGGACAGCCGCGGACGGGCGGGGGCAGGGCTGGTCGAGCTCACCGGGGCAGTCTGCCGTGCCGCACCGACAGCCGTCGCACGCTCTTCGGGGTGACGCCACGGCTGCTCGGGCGGATACGACGAGCCCCCCACCGCGCGGGGCGCGATGGGGGGCTCGTCGTGGTGGCGGAGGATGGGGGATTTGAACCCCCGAGGGTTTTATCCCAACACGATTTCCAATCGTGCGCACTAGGCCACTATGCGAATCCTCCGTCGGGCAGGCTACCGGAGGCGGACCCCGCACAAGAAATCGGCGTCCCCGGCGCCCTCGCGCCGAGGCAGAATCAGCCGCATGGCCGCTCCCGACGTGCTCCCCCTCGACACCGACGTGCGGTGGATCCACGGCTCCCGATCACCGCGGCACCTCGCCGACCCTCCGCTGCAGGTGCACCACCTGGCCCCGGGCACCGTCCTGCTCCGGCAGAGCAAGGACCTGACCTACGAGGCACCGTTCATCCTCCTGCTCCTCGGCGAGCGCCGCGGCCTGCTCCTCGACACCGGAGCCGTCGACGGCACCCTGCTGCGCGAGACCGTCGACGGACTCGTCGCCGACCGGGCGTCGACGAGGAGGTCGCGGACGGCATACGACCCCGCCGGCACCGAGGAACCCGAGGGACCCGACGGCTACCACCTCGTCGTCGCGCACACGCACGGCCACGGCGACCACGTGGCCGGCGACGCGGCGTTCGCCGGACGCCCGCACACGACGGTGGTGGGCCACGACCTCGATGCCGTGCGCTCGTTCTTCGGCATCACCGACTGGCCCGCGGAGGTCGTCCGGCTCGACCTGGGCGGTCGCACCGTCGAGGTCTTCGGCATCCCCGGCCACCAGGCGACCTCGATCGCGGTCCACGACCCCCTGACCGGCCTGCTCCACACCGGCGACACGGTCTATCCCGGCCGCCTCTACGTCGAGGACTCGGCCGCCATGCTCGACACGCTCGACCGTCTCGTCGCGTTCGCCGAGGAGCGCGACGTCCGGCACGTGCTCGGCTGCCACGTCGAGATGACGCTGCGGCCCGGTCACGACCATCCGCTCTGCTCGCGCTACCAGCCCGACGAGCCCTCGCCCTTCCTGACCGTCGCGCAGCTGCGTGCCGTCCGCGACGCGTTCCGCACGGTGGCACACCGACCCGGCATCCACCGGTTCGACGACGTCGTCGTGTGCATCGGCGAGGGCCCCCGGGTGCTCGTCCCGCTCCAGGCCCGCGCCCTGCTCGAACAGGTGCGCTGGCGGCTCGGCCTGCGCCGGCGCAGCCGGGGGACCTGAGACCGGATTGCCTCGCGCGGTCGACCCCTGAAACCATCACGACCATGTCGCTCGCCGCACTGCACCGCCGCAACCTCCTCAAGGAGATCGACCTGACGCCCGACGAGTTCCGGGCGCTTCTAGACCTCGCCGCCGAGCTCAAGGCCGCCAAGCGCGAGGGCCGCGAGGAGCGACGTCTGACGGGCAGGAACATCGCCCTGATCTTCGAGAAGACCTCGACCCGCACCCGCTGCGCGTTCGAGGTGGCCGCGGCTGACCAGGGCGCGAGCACGACCTACCTCGACCCGAGCGGGTCGCAGCTGGGCCACAAGGAGTCGGCCAAGGACACCGCTCGCGTGCTCGGCCGCTTCTACGACGGCATCGAGTACCGCGGGTCCGGGCACGACGTCGTCGAGACGCTCGGCGCCTTCGCCGGCGTCCCCGTCTGGAACGGCCTCACCGACGACTGGCACCCGACGCAGTCCCTCTGCGACGCGCTGACGATGCGCGAGCACGCGGGCAAGCCCGACGACCAGATCGCCTTCGCCTACGTCGGCGACGCCCGCTTCAACATGGGCAACTCGCTGCTCGTCACGGGTGCGCTGCTCGGCATGGACGTGCGCATCGTGGCCCCGCAGTCGCTGTGGCCGTCCGACGACGTCGTCGCCGTCGCCCGACGGTATGCCGCCGAGACCGGGGCACGCGTCACGCTGACCGAGGACGTGGCCGAGGGAGTGCGCGGTGTCGACTTCGTCCACACCGACGTGTGGGTGTCGATGGGCGAGCCCAAGGAGGTCTGGGCCGATCGGATCGAGCTGCTCACGCCCTACCAGGTCAACGCGGACCTCCTGGCCCTCACGGGCAATCCGCGGGTCAAGTTCATGCACTGCCTGCCCGCCTTCCACGACCTCGAGACCCAGGTCGGCAAGGACGTGCACGAGCAGTTCGGCCTCAAGGAGCTCGAGGTCACCGACGACGTCTTCGAGTCCGAGGCGTCCGTCGTCTTCGACCAGGCCGAGAACCGCATGCACACGATCAAGGCCCTCATGGTGGCCACCCTGGTGCGTCTCGACACCTGACGTTCACGCGGCGGAGGTGGTCCCGTTCGCCTCGGGTGCGAGAGAACGGCAGTCATGCACCTCTCTCGCACCCCTGCCCTCGCGGCCGTCGCCGCCGCGCTCGTCGTCCTCCCCGCCGCAGCGGCCGCCTCCGCCTCGGCCACCGACGCCCCCGGTCAGTCCAAGGACGGCCACTACCAGTTCGCCGTCATCGGCGACGTGCCCTACGGCGACGCCCAGGTCGCGGCCTTCCCGAGGTGGATCGACCAGATCAACGCAACGCCGAACCTGTCGTTCACGATCCACGTGGGCGACATCAAGAACGGCTCGTCCAGGTGCACCAACGAGTACTTCTCGATGATCCGCACCCAGTTCGACCGGTTCACGATGCCGCTCGTCTACACGCCGGGCGACAACGAGTGGACCGACTGCCACCGCACCAACAACGGCACGTACAACCCGCTCGAGCGCCTCTCGGCCATCCGGTCGACGTTCTTCACCCGTCCGGGCCACACCCTCGGCGCCGACATGACCGTCGCGTCGCAGCAGTCCGCCGGCTTCCCGGAGAACGTCTCCTTCCGCCGGCAGGGCATCGACATCGCGACGCTCCACGTCGTCGGCAGCAACGACGGGCTGCTCCCCTGGCCCGAGCTCGGGCACAGCACGCCGACCGCCGAGCAGGTGGCCGAGGAGCGGGCACGCATGGACAACGCCGTGGCACAGGTGCGCTCGGCCTTCGCCGACGCACGTCAGCGTCACGACCGGGCCGTCGCGCTCTTCCTCCAGGCCGACATGTTCGACCCGACGTATGCCGTGACGTGGGCCGACGACTCGTCCTTCCAGCCGCTCGTGCGCGAGCTCGTGGCCCAGTCCCAGGCGTTCGACGGCGAGGTCTACCTCTTCAACGGTGACAGCCACGTCTACAACTCCGACAAGCCGCTCGCGGCGGGGTCGAGGTGGCTCGACTTCTACGGCGTGCAGGGGTCGGCCGACAACCTGACGCGCGTCACCGTCGACGGCTCGAGCAACAACAAGGACTTCCTCGAGGTCACCGTGAACCGGCCGGGTGCCGAGCACGTGCTCTCGTGGGAGCGCATCCCCTACACCTCCTGACCGGCCCGGCGCGAGCGCGGGGTCAGGCGCGGCGGGGGAGGTAGCGGTGCTCGGGGCGTCCCGTCGTGCCGTACGTGAGGTCGAGCTCGAGCAGCTGCTTCTCGACGAGGCCGGCGAGGTAGCGCTGGGCGGTCGGGCGGCTGGCTCCGAGGATCTCGGCGACCTCCGCGGCCCCGATGGGCGCGGGCGCGGCGACGACGATCTCGAGCACGCGGGCCATCGTCGGTTGCAGGGTCCGGGTCGTGGCCGCGCGGCGCGGGGGCGCCCCGCGCAGGCTGTAGAGGGCGTCGACGACGTGCTGGTCGGCCTCGGGCGCCCGGTCGATGCGCTCGGCCCAGGCGCGGTAGCCCTCGAGCTGCTCGCGCAGGGCGGCGAAGCTGAACGGCTTGACGAGGTAGTAGAACGCCCCGAGCTGCATGGCCGTGCGTACCGACTCGATGTCGCGCGCGGCCGTGACGAGCAGGAAGTCCGGCACCCGCTCACCCGACGCGGCGACCTGGCGCACGAGGTCGAGGCCGCTGAAGTCGGGCAGGTACATGTCGAGCAGGAGCAGGTCGGGCGCCACCGACGTGACGAGCGAGCGGGCCTCGGCTCCCGTGTGGGCCTCGCCCACCACCTCGAAGCCGGGCACCCGCGCGACGCTCAGGGCGTGCGCGTGCGCGACGTGGTAGTCGTCGTCGACGACGAGGACGCGGATCATGACACTCCTTCGTGGACCCGGACCGGCAGTCGGACCTCGAACCGCGCACCACCGGGTGAGCTCGCCCCGATCGTGCCACCGGCGCGTGTCACGAGCCGGTGGACGAGGGCGAGGCCCACGCCTCGCCGCATCGCGCCGCGGGGCTCCTTGGTCGAGTAGCCGTCGAGGAAGACGTCGTCGAGGCGGTCGTCCGGGATGCCGGGACCGCTGTCGGTGACCGTCAGCTCGAGGGCATCGGCAGTGCGCTCGACCCGCACGACCACCTCACCCCGGGGGTGCCGCCCGGCCGAGTCCGGGTCGTCGGCGACGGCGTCGACGGCGTTGTCGATGAGGTTGCCCAGCACCGTGACGACGGGCAGGTCGTCGTCGCTCCCGGCGGCCAACCGGCTCGCGGGGTCGAGCCGGACGACGACGTCGCGCTCGGCGGCCACCGTCATCTTGGCGAGCAGGAGCGCGGCGATGACGGGCGACCCGACGTGCGCGCGGATCTCCTCGCTGGCCAGCGCCGTCTCGGCCTGCAGCTCCCGGCTGTAGCGGGTCGCCTCGTCGACCTCCCCGAGCTCGAGCAGGACCGACAGCACGTGCAGCCGGTTGGAGAACTCGTGCTCCTGGGCCCGCAGCGCGGTCGACAGGCTCTCCATCGAGTCGAGCTGGCGCACGAGCGCCTCGAGCTCGGTGCGGTCGCGGATCGTGACGACCCAGCCGGCGTTGCGGCCTGCCACGAGCACCGGCATCCGGTTCAGCACGAGCAGGTGCTCGTCCGTCACGGCGACGAGGTCGGTGCCCTCGAGCTCGCCCGTGACGATGCGTCGCAGGCGCCCGGCCGGGAGGACGTCCTCGACGCGCCCGCCCAGGCCCGTCGTCGCAATCCCGAGCAGTCGCCTCGCCTCGTCGTTGAGCACGTTGATGGCGCCCTTGGCGTCGACCGCCAGCACCCCCTCGCGTATGCCGTGCAGCATCGCCTCGCGCTCCTGCATGAGGGCGACGATCTCGGCCGGCTCGACGCCGAAGGTCACCCGCTTGATGGCCCGCGCGAGCAGCAGCGAGGCGGCGACGCCGAGGGCGAGGGCGATGCCGGCGTAGAGCGCGATGTCGAGCACCTCGGCGTTGAGCCGGACCCCGACCTCGGACTCGAGGATGCCGACCGACACCTCGCCGACGCTGCGGCCCGATGCGTCGACGATCGGGGCCCGCGCGTTCGCGGACCGTCCGAGGCTGCCCTCGTCGATGCCGGTGTGCACGAGGCCGTCGAGGGCCACGACGGGCTCCTCGATGCGCTGCCCGATGAGAGCGGGATTGGGGTGCGAGTAGCGCACCCCCGTGCGGTCGATGATGACGACGTAGGAGGCGCCGGTCGCGGTGCGCACCTGCGACCCCAGGGCCGGCAGGACGTGGGACGGGTCGCCCCGGACGATCTCCTCGGCGACCTGGGGCACGCGTCCGAGAGTCACCGCGATCCCGCTGGCCTGCTCGATGGCGCGCGTGTCGGCAGTCTGCGACGTCAGCCGGGCGAAGAGGGCGAAGCCCACGGCGAGGGTCACCACGACGATCCCGAGCACGGCGAGGAGGATCCGCGCGGCGAGCGTCCTGCCCAGTGACGGCATACGGCCCCTCCGCTCTCCATGGTCAGCACCCGCCCGACGGCGGGTGGCGGCCCGGTGACGCCGTCGTCGGCGTCGCTCCCAGCATGGCTGAGCAGATTGCACAAAACCACCGGTAACGCGGCTATCGGAACCAACGATCACAAGCATTCCGGCGCGGCCCGCCCCGCTCCTACGGTGACGCCACTCAACGAGGAGAAAGGGCGGGGCCACATGCCTGCCATCGAGCTACGCAACGTCACCAAGAAGTTCGCCACGGCGGACGGCGGCACCTACACCGCCATCGAGGACCTGTCGCTGACGGTCGAGGACGGCCAGTTCTGCGCCGTCGTCGGACCCACCGGCTGCGGCAAGTCCACGACGCTCACCCTGATCTCCGGGCTCGAGCGCCCTTCTCGCGGAGAGGCCTTCGTCCACGGCGAGCCCGTCCGCGGGATCGACACGAGCACCGGTTTCGTCTTCCAGCAGGACGCCGTCTTTCCCTGGCGCTCCGTCCTCGACAACGTCGCGGCCGGACCGGTCTACCGCGGCGCGAGCCGTTCCGAGGCCGCGGCGCTGGCCCGGGACTGGCTGCGCCGCGTCGGGCTCAGCGGCTTCGAGGACCGCTACCCCCACCAGCTCTCGGGCGGCATGCGCAAGCGCGTCGCCCTGGCGCAGTCGCTCATCAACCAGCCCCGCGTCCTGCTCATGGACGAGCCGTTCAGCGCGCTCGACGTGCAGACCCGGGCCATCATGTCGACCGAGCTGCTCCACCTGTGGGACCAGACCAAGCCAGCCGTCGTCTTCGTCACGCACGACCTCGAGGAGGCCATCGCCCTCGCCGACAAGGTCGTCGTCATCACCGCCGGTCCCGGCACGGTCAAGGCCGAGTTCGAGATCGACCTGCCCCGACCGCGCGTCGTCCAGGAGATCCGCTTCGACCCGCGCTTCACCCGGCTCTACGAGCAGATCTGGGAGGCCCTGCGCGCCGAGGTCGCCGAGGCCTACGACCGCACCACGCGCGTGGCGGAGGTGGCGTCATGATCGACACTCCCACGACGAGCGAGGGATCCGTCACCGCCCTCGCCACCGAGTTCCCACCCGCGGCCACGACCACGGGCCCCTCGGCGCGCACCAGGGCGAACCGTCGCCGCACCGTGCTCGCCGGCGCCCGCCTCGGCATCGTCGTCGTGCTGCTCGTGGCGTGGCAGCTGTCGGTCGATGCCAAGGTCGTCGACCCCTTCTTCTGGGGCGAGCCCAAGGGCGTGTGGGCCGACCTCGTCGACTGGTTCACCGTCGGCACGAGCCAGGGCTCGCTCGGCGCCCAGATCCTCGTGACGCTCGAGGAGGCCGTGCTCGGCTTCATCATCGGCTCGATCCTCGGCGTCGTCTGCGGCATCGCCCTCGGCCGCGTCCGGCTGCTGTCCGAGCTCTTCGCCCCGTTCCTCAAGGCGGCCAACTCGATCCCCCGCATCATCCTCGGCTCGATCTTCACGGTCGCGTTCGGCTTCGGCATCCAGTCCAAGGTCATCCTCGCGGTCGTCCTCGTCTTCTTCGGCGTCTTCTTCAACGCCTTCCAGGGCGCCCGTGAGGTCGACCGCAACCTCATCGCCAACGCGCGGCTGCTCGGGGCGTCGCGCTGGCAGGTGACCCGCGACGTCGTGCTGCCGTCGGCGTTCACGTGGATCCTCGCCAGCCTGCACATCAGCTTCGGATTCGCGCTCATCGGCGCCCTCGTCGGCGAGATCCTCGGCGCCAACCAGGGCCTCGGCCTGCTCATCCGCTCGTCGCAGAACAACTTCGACATGAACGGCGTGCTGGCCGGAATGGTCCTCGTCGCCGTCATCGCCCTGACGGCCGAGGCGCTCATCACCCTCCTCGAGCGGCGCCTGCTGCGCTGGCGGCCCCCGCAGACCCACGGAGGTGCCGCCGTCGAGTAGCCGCAGGCACCTGCCCGCACCCCGCACGCACCCCGCACGAATCCGCACCACTCCAGCACGACCTCAGCACCACGACCCCCGTGCACCACCCAGACTCAAAGGAGAGTTCCATGAACACCAAGCGCATCGGTGCCGCCGGCGCCGCCTTCCTCGCCGCGACCACCATGGCGGCCTGCGCCAACAACGCGTCCGGGGCCCCGACGAGCGCCGGCACCGTCGACGCGAGCGCCCCGAACGTGACGATCATGGTCGGCGGCATGAGCAAGCAGATCTACCTGCCCTTCATGCTCGCCAAGCAGCTCGGCTACTACGACAAGATCGGCGTCAACGTCAACCTCGTCGACGAGCCCGCCGGCGGCGACGCCACGCAGAACATGCTCGCCGGTCAGGTGCAGGGCGTCGGCGGCTTCTACGACCACAACATCGCGCTCCAGGCGCAGGGCAAGTCGTCCGAGGCGGTCGTCTCGATGCTCCAGATCCCCGGCGAGGTCGAGCTGTGCCGCAGCGACCTCAAGGGCGTCGTCAAGAGCCCCGCCGACTTCAAGGGCCGTTCGCTCGGCATCACCGACACCGGCTCCTCGACCGACTTCCTGACGCAGTACCTCAGCAAGAAGAACGGCGTCGACCCCGCACAGGAGACGCGGCGTGGAGTCGGCGCGGGCCAGACGTTCATCGCCGCCATGAAGCAGAAGGCCATCGACTGCGGCATGACCACGGAACCCACTGTGTCGCAGGCCGTCTCGGACGGCACGGCCTTCATCCTGATGGACATGCGCACGGCTGACGGTTCCAAGGCGGCGCTCGGCGGCACCTACCCGGCGACGTCGCTCTACATGCAGACCGACTGGGTCAACAACAACAAGGCGACGGTCCAGAAGCTCGTCAACGCCTACGTCTCGACGCTCTCCTGGATCCAGCAGCACGACGGCGCCGCCATCGCCGACAAGATGCCGGCCGCCTACTACAAGGGCGTCGGCAAGGCCGCCTACGTCAAGGCGCTCGACAGCGAGAAGGGCATCTTCAACCCCACGGGCCTCATGCCCGAGGACGGGCCCAAGACGTGCCTCGCCGTGCTCGGCGAGTTCAACCCCAAGGTCCAGGGCAAGAGCATCGACCTGGCCAAGACGTACACCAACGAGTTCGTCCAGGCCGCGACCCCGGTCAGCTGACCCCTCGCCCGGAGGGCGACCGGCTGCCAGCAGCCCCTCGAGCATGCCGTCCGGCGCGGTCCGCGCCGGACGGCATGTTCACGCTCGGGTCACGAACCGACGGAGACGGTCGGGCACTGGCGCAGGGTCTGGGTGGGCGTCGGGACGACGGGCACCTTGCCGAAGCTCTTCCACGCGTTGCCCACGACGAGGTCGACCGTGTCGCCCTTGCGCTTGTCGTCGACGAGGACGGCCTGGGGCACGTGGGTCTTGACGAGCTTGGCCGAGTCGGCGCCCTCGGGGCCGAAGCGGATCTGGGCGACCTGCGTGACGGTGGCCCTCTTCGGGTCGTTGCCGACGGCCTTGACCTGGAAGCCGCGGTCGGTCGCGGTCTTGGCGACCGCGGCGGCCAGCCCCCTGCGGGAGGTCGCGTTGTAGACGTCGAGGCTGACGTCGGCCGGGGTCAGCGGGACGACCGGAGCCACCGTCGTGCACGGTCCCGGCGTCGGCGTCGTGGCACGGAAGTAGGTCGAGGCGTAGTAGAACGCGCCGGCCAGGCTGAGCAGCACGACCGCGATGACGATCGTCGATCGGCGTTGACGGCGCACCCGGTAGGTGCGGTCGTCCTCGTCAGCGACCTCCGACATCCACGCTCCTTCGTCCGTCGCCCCCGGTGATCGAGCGGCCTCGTGTCAGGAGAGTACGAGGACTCGGGCGTGAAGGACAGGACGCTGCTGCAGCGCGGCGCGAAGTGCCCGGTGCAGACCGTCCTCGAGGTAGAGCTCGCCCTCCCACTCGACGCAGTGCGGGAAGAGGTCCCCGTAGAAGGTCGAGTCGTCCGCGAGCAGGCCGCGCAGGTCGAGCGTGCTCTTGGTCGTGATGAGCTCGCCGAGCTGCACCACCCGAGGCGGGACGTTCGACCAGTCCTTGGTCGTCTCGAGTCCATGGTCTGGGTACGGGCGCGAGTCGCCGACGGCCTTGAAAATCACCGGGTCAGCATAGGCGTCGAAGGTGGACGCCCGGCGACTAGAGTGCGAAGCGTGACCGAGACTGCAGGCTCAGGAGCCCCTCAGACGGGCGGCACGGGTGATACCAGCCAGATCGACGAGATCCGGGCCGGGTACGCGTTCGACGGCGGAGTGCTCAAGCTGGGCGCGGCGGTCGTCGACGGGCAGGCCCATGCGGACGCCCCGGTCCAGATCCCCCTCAGCGTGCTCAACCGGCACGGCCTCGTCGCCGGCGCTACCGGCACCGGCAAGACCAAGACGCTCCAGCTCATGGCCGAGCAGCTCTCGGCGCAGGGCGTCCCCGTCTTCCTCGCCGACATGAAGGGCGACCTCTCCGGACTCGCGACACCGGGCGAGGGCGGCGACAAGATCACCAGCCGCGCGGCCGACGTCGGCATGGAGTGGACGGCCACGGCATACCCCACCGAGTTCTTCGCGCTCGGCGGCAAGGGCTCCGGCATCTCGATCCGCGCCACGATCACGAGCTTCGGCCCGACCCTGCTCAGCAAGGTCCTCGGCCTCAACGACACGCAGGAGAGCAGCCTCGGGCTGATCTTCCACTACGCCGACAAGAACGGCCTGGCCCTGCTCGACCTCAAGGACCTGCGTGCCGTCATCACGCACCTGACCTCCGACGAGGGCAAGGCCGACCTCAAGGACCTCGGCGGACTCTCGAGCGCCACCGCGGGCGTCATCCTGCGCAACCTCATCACCTTCGAGGACCAGGGCGCCGGCGACTTCTTCGGCGAGCCCGAGTTCGAGACGAGCGACCTGCTGCGCACCGCCGCCGACGGCCGGGGCATCATCTCCTGCCTCGAGCTGCCGCAGGTGCAGGACCGGCCCCAGCTCTTCTCGACCTTCCTCATGTGGATGCTCGCCGACCTCTTCCACGACCTGCCCGAGGAGGGCGACCTCGACAAGCCGAAGCTCGTCTTCTTCTTCGACGAGGCGCACCTGCTCTTCGACGACGCGAGCAAGGCGTTCCTGCAGGCCATCGAGCAGACCGTGCGGCTCATCCGCTCCAAGGGCATCGGTGTCTTCTTCGTGACCCAGTCGCCCAAGGACGTCCCGTCCGGCGTGCTCGCCCAGCTCGGCAACCGCGTGCAGCACGCGCTGCGCGCCTTCACCCCCGACGACGCCAAGGCACTCAAGCAGGCCATCGCGACCTATCCGCACACGGCCTACGACATGGAGAAGCTCCTGACGAGCCTCGGCATCGGCGAGGCCGTCGTCACCGTGCTGTCCGACAAGGGCGTCCCGACGCCCGTCGCGTGGACGCGGATGAAGGCCCCGAACTCGCTCATGGACCCCTCGCCGCAGGCGACGATGGATGCCGTCATCAGCGCCTCGCAGCTCAAGACGAAGTATGCCGACGTCGTCGACCGCGAGTCCGCCTACGAGAAGCTCCAGGCCCGGCTCCAGGCGGCTCCCGCGGCGCCCGAGGCTGCCGCACCCGCCCCGGCCGCCCCGTCGGCGCCGGCTCCCACGAGCACGCGGGCGCCCAAGCCCGAACCGAGCCTCATCGAGCAGGTCGCCGGCAGCTCGGCCTTCAAGTCGATGGTCCGGTCGGCCGGCACCGTCATCGGCCGCGAGATCACCCGCAGCCTCTTCGGCACCCGCCGCCGCTGACGGGGGCTCCCGCCGGGAGCCGTGCGGCGGGCCGGGGCGTCAGGCGTCGAACTCGATGTCGTCGAGGTCGCCGTCGACGTCGGCGAAGTAGCTGATGACGCGGATGTCGGGCTCGTCGAGCACCTGGAGCACGAGCTGGCGCAGCTGGATCACCTGACCGGTGTCGAGGCGGATCCGCTTGGTGCGGCCCCGGGTCGGGTCGCTGTCGTGGCGTTCCCACCACTCGACCGTCGCGGGGTTCGCCTTGAAGATCTCGTCGAGGACGCGCTTGAACGACGGGTCGTCGGGGTGGCGCGCGTATGCCTCGCGGAAGAGTGCGAGCTGGTCGGCGGCCTCCTGCTCCCAGTCGACGAAGAGGCTGCGGGCGGCCGGGTCGCAGCAGTAGAACCACAGCAGGTTGCGCTCCCGCTTGGTGCGCTTGCTCTCCCAGTCGGTGAAGAGCTGGCACGCCGTGTGGTTGGCGCCCAGGACGTCCCAGCGCGCGCCCACGACGTAGGCCGGGTTGGGGTCGAGCGAGTCGAGCAGCTCCTCGAGCTCCTCGGTGAGCTCCTCGTGCGGCTGCGGACGGCGCGACGGCGCACCGGTCGCGAGGGCGTGCAGGTGCGAGCGTCCGTCCGCGTCGAGCTTCAGGGCACGGGCCAGCCCGTCGATGACGCTCTTGCTCGGGCGCAGGTCGCGGCCGCGCTCGATGAGGTCGTAGTACGCCACGGAGATGTTGGCCAGCTCGGCGACCTCGGTGCGGCTGAGACCCACCCGGCGCCGGCCCTTGACCCGCTTGATGCCGACCTCCTCGGGCGCGAGCTGCTTGCGGCGGTTGCGCAGGAACTCGCCCAGCGGTGAAGGGGTGCGCACGCTGAGCGGGACGTCCGTGGTCATGGCGCTCATCCTGCCAGTGCGGCACCTCCCCCGGCGCGGACGGCCGGTGCGGCGGTCTCGGGGAGTCCGACGGCGGCGGCCGGCGTCCCCGGCTCCGTGTCGGCGAGGACCTGGAGACGGTGGTGGGGGTCGAGGCGCTGCAGGATCGCCGCGGAGATGGCGGAGAGCTGCTCGACCTGTTCGTGGGTCAGGGCGTCGATGACCGTGGCGCGCACCGTCGAGACGTGGCCCGGTGCTGCGGCGACGAGGGCTGCGTGCCCGGCGTCGCCGAGACGCGCGTTCGTGGCGCGTCCGTCCTCGGGGCAGGCGAACCGCTCGACGAGCCCACGCTCCTCGAGCCGGCGCACGACGTGCGACAGGCGGGTCAGCGTGGCGTTGGTGCGCTGGCCGAGGCTCGTCATGCGCAGGGTGCGGTCGGGCGCCTCGGAGAGCATCGCGAGCACGAGGTACTCGAAGTGGGTGAGGCCGGAGTCGCGGCGCAGCTGGGCGTCGAGGGCGGCCGGGACGAGCTCGACGACCGCGACGAGCCGCTTCCAGGCGGCGAGCTCGTCGGCGTCGAGCCATCGGGGTGTCGTGTCCATGGGACCAGCGTAGCCGCTTAGTTGATATATCAAGCAATCGCGGAGATGGGGCGACCACGACGAAACGATCTCGTGGACCGGTGGCTGCTCGCCAGAACGAGGAAGGACCCCGACGGACAAGCCGTCGGGGTCCTTCGTCGTTCTGGCGGTGGCGGTGGGATTTGAACCCACGGTGGAGTTACCCCCACACACGCTTTCGAGGCGTGCTCCTTAGGCCGCTCGGACACGCCACCGGGAGAGACCTTACCGGAGCCTGCGGCCCTCGAAGAAATCGACCAGAAGGGCCGCCGACTCCTCGGCGAGCACGCCCCCGACGACGTCCACCACGTGCGTCGCGAGCGGGTCCCGGGTCAGGTCCCACACCGACCCGCACGCACCCGCCTTGGGGTCCCACGCACCGAACACGACGCGCTCCACCCGGGCCGCCATCGCCGCCCCGGCGCACATGACGCACGGCTCCAGCGTCACGACGAGCGTGCAGCCGTCGAGCCGCCACGAGCCCCCCACCCCGGCCGCCTCGCGCAGCGCCACCACCTCGGCGTGCCCCGTCGGGTCGCCCAGCTCCTCCCGGACGTTGTGGCCGCGGCCGACCACCCCACCGTCGGGGGCCACCACGAGCGCCCCGACCGGCACGTCCTGGGCGCCCGCCGTGGCGGCGGCGAGCTCGAGCGCCTGCCCCATCCACGCGGCATACGTCTCCGGCGGGGGGACTGAGGCCTTGCCAGGGGTCTCGGATCGCTTCGCCACGCGCTAAGTTTCCACCCATGGACGTCCATGTCGCAGACCACCCGCTCATCGCGCACAAGCTGACCTACCTGCGCGACAAGCGGACCGACAGCCCAACCTTCCGGCGCCTCGCCGAGGAGCTCGTGACGCTCCTCGCCTACGAGGCCACGCGCGACGTCCGCGTCGAGCCGTTCGACATCGAGACGCCGGTCGCGCCGACCACCGGCATCAAGCTGTCCAACCCCAAGCCGATCATCGTCCCGATCCTGCGCGCCGGCCTCGGCATGCTCGACGGCATGGTCAAGCTCCTGCCGAGCGCCGAGGTGGGCTTCCTCGGCATGATCCGCAACGAGGAGACGCTCGAGGTCTCGACGTACGCGAACCGCCTGCCCGACGACCTCACCGGCCGCCAGGTCTTCATCCTCGACCCGATGCTCGCGACCGGCGGCACGCTCGTCATGGCGATCGACTACCTCACCGCCAAGGGCGCCCGTGACATCACCGCGGTCTGCCTGCTCGCCGCACCCGAGGGCATCAAGCACCTCGAGGACGAGCTCTCCGACAGCGACATCCCCGTCAAGGTCGTGCTCGGCACCATCGACGAGAAGCTCAACGAGAAGGGCTACATCGTCCCCGGCCTGGGCGACGCGGGCGACCGTCTCTACGGCGTCGTCTGAACACCACCGACGGCGTATGCCGTGTGGTCACGGCAACACGTCGCCCCACTCGGCGTCGCGCGCGTTCCGGTAGCGCTCCCCCGCCTTCCTGGAGATGACCTCGCGGCCGGCGGTGCCGTCGGGGCGGCAGACCTGGAACTCCACGAAGCCCTTGCGCTTCAACGGATGCCGGAGGATGCGCCCTGGAAGTGCCTCTGCGACAAGAGGTTCGGCGACGCCGGGCGCCGCGGCCGCGACCCACGAGAACTTCTCGTCCTCGTAGGAGAGCTCGGCGCCCTTGAGCCGGCGGTGCTCGGCGCTTCGATTCACCCGTGCCGCGAAGTGGCACCAGTCGCCCTGCGCCAGTGGGCACTCCGCCGCGTGCGGGCACGGCCCGAGCAGGGTCCACCCGGCGTCGATGAGCCTCGTTCGCACCCGGAGCACCCGGGCGTAGCCGTCGGGTGTGCCCGGCTCGACCACAGCCACCGCCCCACCCCGGCGCATGGCGTCGGCGACGAGCGCATCCTGTTGCTGCGGGTCGAGCTCGCTCAGCACGTACGACACCGTCACGAGGTCGGCCTCGAGGTCCGGCCACGCGCCGGCCCGGGCCTGCCGGAACGTCGCGCCGGACAAGGCCGGTGACGTCGCGTCGGCGACGAGGTCCCGCCCGAGTGCGAGGGCGTCCTCGACCTGGTCGAGGACCGTGACCGCCTCCAGGGACTCGAAGACGCCGGCCGCCGCCCAGGCCGCCGCCCCGGTGCCGCCGCCGAGGTCGAGCAACGAGCGGGGTGCGAGACCGCGGTCGGCGACGGCTCCGAGGGCTTTTGCCAGGGCGGCGTGGGTGGCCGGCATCCGGTATGCGGCGTAGGCGGCGACGTGCACGCGTGAGGCGAGGATCGGGGCGGTCGCCGGGGCCACCGAGCGGTACCGCGAGACGAGTGCCTCGGTCGCCCGAGCCAGCTCTCGTTCGTCCATCCCGCCCACCGCGCGCCTCAGAGCGGCATGCAGCTCGACGGCATACTCTGGCGTTCGCGACACGCGAGGAGGATAGCGGCGCGAGGCCGGACCACCGCCCGACACGCGGGCGGGCGTGCGGGACCCCACCCGCCCCGTACGGCACACTGGTCACACCTCTGTGCCGGGAGGCTGTCAGGGCAGCCCCGCCACCTTCCCTCCAAGGAGCGACACACCATGGGCGCCAAGGCCAAGAAGATCATCCTGATCATCGTGCTCGCGTTCTTCGTCTATGCCGTCTTCACCTCGCCCGTCAAGGCTGCTGACATCGTCAACAACATCTGGGGCGTGCTCGTCGACGGCTTCAGCGCGATCCTGCGGTTCTTCAGCTCCCTGCTCAACCGCTGATGAGCGCACACTGAGTCCATGGCGTTCCTACGGAGCACCGAGGTCCCGGCGGGACTGACGCCGATCCTGCTCCCGGGCGAGCGGCTCGTCACCGCGGTGCGCGCGCACTGGGCCAAGCTCGCCGAGCCCGTCGCGACGACGACCATCGGTTTCATCGTGGCCGTGTGGGTCGACTCGAACGTCACGAAGTCCACCCAGGCGATGGGCACGATCTTCTGGTGGGTCTTCTTCGCGCTGCTCGCGCGGATGCTCTGGTGCCTGCTCGACTGGAGCCACAACTGGTTCGTCGCGACCGACAAGCGGCTCCTGCTGCGCTACGGGCTCATCTCCCACAAGGTCGCCATGATGCCGCTGCTCAAGGTCACCGACATGAGCTACGTGCGGTCGATCCCCGGCCAGTTCCTCGGTTTCGGCAAGTTCGTCCTCGAGAGCGCCGGCCAGGACCAGGCCCTGCGCGAGATCAAGTGGGTGCCCAACCCCGACGAGACCTACCGAGACATCTGCGCCGAGATCTTCCACATCGTCCCGCCGCCGGGCGACGAGGACTTCGAGGAGATCGACGAGCTGCCCGGCGACCCCGGCATGCCCGGAGGCCCCACCCGCGGTGGAGGCCCGGCCGGGTCCGGCGGCGACGCGGCGTTCCCCGACGTGCACCGCACCCACAACCCCATTCAGGACCGGCTCGACTCCTACTCGCGGGCGGTCCCGATCCAGCGACCCGCCGAGCAGCCCGAGACCGTCTACGAGAGCGAGGACCTCAAGCGCCGTCGCCGTGGCGCCGACACGGGCCCGATCTGGCCGCGGGCCCGGGACTGAGCGCGCTGACGCGACCCTCGGTGACCGGGATCCGGCCCGGGCGGGTACCAACCGGTAGCCGTGGTCCCATCCGCGGCGCGCGGCCGACGACGCCCGGGCAGGACTCGCAGGCGGTCGCGCTCCCCGCTAGTTTGTGGTGATCCGCCCGTCACCCGACATGCTCGGAGGTCAGCATGAGTGTGTTCCGCACCAAGTCGATCGAGGCGTCGATGGCATCGGCAGACGATGCCGACCACCAGCTGAAGAAGACCCTCAGCGCCCTCGACCTCACCGTCTTCGGCATCGGCGTCATCATCGGCGCCGGTATCTTCACCCTGACCGGCAAGGCCGCCAAGGAGTACGCCGGCCCGTCGATCGCGCTCTCGTTCGTCGTCGGCGCCATCGTCTGCGGTCTCGCCGCGCTGTGCTACGCCGAGTTCGCCTCGACGGTGCCCATCTCCGGTTCCGCCTACACGTTCTCCTACGCGACGCTCGGTGAGCTCGTCGCCTGGATCATCGGCTGGGACCTGCTGCTCGAGCTCATGCTCGGCGCGAGCGTGGTCGCCCAGGGATGGTCGCAGTACTTCGTGACCCTGCTGGGACAAGTGGGGGTGAAGTGGCCCGACTCGGTCGGGCCGGGGTCGCACTTCGACCTGCCGGCCTTCCTGCTCATCGCGCTGCTGACCCTGCTCATCGCCAAGGGCATCAAGGAGTCGATGCGCGTCAACCTCGTGCTCGTCGGCGTCAAGCTCTTCATCGTGCTCTTCGTCATCTTCGCGGGCATCTCGTACATCAACACCGCCAACTGGTCGCCGTTCATCCCGCCGAGCCAGCCCGGCCAGGCAGCCGAGGGGCTCACGACCCCGCTGATCCAGCTCATCAGCGGCATGACGCCCGCGACCTTCGGCGTCATGGGGATCATGGCCGGCGCCGCGATCGTCTTCTTCGCCTACATCGGCTTCGACGTCGTGGCGACCACCGCGGAGGAGGCCCGCAACCCGCAGCGCGACCTGCCCCGCGGCATCCTCGGCTCCCTCGCCATCTGCACCGTCCTCTACGTCGCCGTCACGCTCGTCATCACGGGCATGCAGAACTACAAGGACATCGACCCGAAGGCCGCTCTCGCCACGGCGTTCACCCACGTCGGCAGGGACGGTTTCGCGACGCTCATCTCGGCCGGCGCGGTCGCCGGACTGACCACGGTCGTCATGACCCTCATCATCGGTGCCACCCGCGTCACCTTCGCGATGAGCCGCGACCACCTCATCCCGGCCAGCCTGGGACGCACCAACCCCAGGACGGGCACCCCGGTGAAGCTGACGCTCATCATCGGCACCGTCGTCGCGCTCATCGCCTCGCTGACGCCGATCGGCAAGCTCGAGGAGATGGTCAACATCGGCACGCTGACGGCCTTCATGCTCGTCTCGCTCGCCGTGCCGATCCTGCGCAAGCGCCGCCCCGACCTCAAGCGGTCCTTCACGGTCCCCGGCAACCCGGTCATCCCGTGGCTGTCCGCCCTGGCGTGCTTCTACCTCGTGCTCAACCTCTCGGTCGAGACGTGGATCCGCTTCGTCGTGTGGATGGTCCTCGGCTTCCTCATCTACTTCCTCTACTCACGCCACCACAGCAAGCTGGCGACGGGCGAGGAGGAGGAAGGCGCTCGCAGCGCCCCCGAGGTCGTCCGCGAACGCTGAACTGCACGCCCACCCGGCGCACCCGACAGCCCGCCCGTGACCTCACGGGCGGGCTGTCGGCTGTCAGGGGCCCTCCTGGTCGCCGATCGTCGTACGGCCCTGGTGGACCACGCGGATCGAGCTGAGCGCTGACCCGTGGTTCGGCTCGCACTGACAGGGACAGTCGGGCAAACAGGTGCGCTCGAAGCAGCCGTCGAAGCACGAGCACTCCGGCTCGGGGTCGGCTGCCCGGCGGGCCTCGGCGGCAGCCACGCCCCTCCAGTAGGCCACCTCCCGCTCCTCACGGAGTCCGCTCACCGTCGGATGATCCACCGGCACACCACCTCGATCGCGGCGGTCGGCTCTCGACGGGCGTTGCTCGAACCAGCCGCGCGCCTCGGGCGTCCCGCGGCGAGGGTGAACCCGGTCGGACGGTGCGTCGTGGGGCGGCCGGACGTCCAGGTGCCCGGGGAACCGCCGGTCAGCGCGGTCGCGGAGGACGTCGACCGGGATCGGCCCCACCTCGAGGCCGGCGTGGTCCAGGACAGCGAGCCGCAGGCCCGCCCGTGCGAGGATGACCGACAGGGTCGTGGTGTCCACCTTGGCGGCCCCCGACTCCAGTCGCCCGATGGTGGCCCTCGCCACCCCGATCTCGTCGGCAAGCTCCCGCTGGCTGAGGTCGGCGAGTCGCCGTGCGCGCACGATGTAGCGCGCCCCGTCGAAGACCTCGCCCGACCGGTCCGGGCCGCCCGGTTCGATCGACCCCGAGGACCCCTCTCGTACCGACATGCTCATGGCCACCCCTCCCTTGGTGCAGGAGATGCTGACAGGGACCGCCGACACCCGCGCCCTAGCACCCTGCTCCCGAAACCGGAGCAGGTTCCGATAGGCAACCTCTCGCACCAATGTCCCCACGACTCGGGAGCTGCTCCCGAAACCGGAGCAAGTTCCGATAGGCAACCTCCCGCACCAATGTCCCCACGACTCGGGAGCTGCTCCCGAACGGGGAGCAGGTTGCGAGCGAACGGGCCGCGTCTCTCTCCCGACGACGCCTGTGCTCAGAGGGCCTTGATGATGTCCTCGACGCGCTCCTTGGCGTCGCCGAAGAGCATCGCTGAGTTGTCGCGGAAGAACAGCGGGTTCTGCACGCCGGCGTAACCCGCGTTCATGGAGCGCTTGAAGACGACGACGTCCTTGGCGTTCCACACCTGCAGCACCGGCATGCCGGCGATGGGCGACGTCGGGTCCTCCGCCGCAGCCGGGTTGACCGTGTCGTTGGCGCCGATGACGAGGACGACGTCGGTGTCGGGGAAGTCGTCGTTGATCTCGTCCATCTCGAGGACGATGTCGTAGGGCACCCGGGCCTCGGCGAGCAGCACGTTCATGTGGCCGGGCAGCCGCCCCGCCACCGGGTGGATGCCGAACCGGACGTCGACGCCGCGCTCCCGCAGCTTGGACGTCAGCTCGGCGACCGGGTACTGCGCCTGCGCCACGGCCATGCCGTAGCCGGGGGTGATGACGACGGACGAGGCGTTCTTGAGCAGCTCGGCGACCTCCGCCGCGGTGGTCTCGCGGTGGTCGCCGTAGTCGACGTCGGAGTCGGACACCGCCCCGTCCGAGCCGAACCCGCCCGCGATCACCGAGACGAACGACCGGTTCATGGCCGTGCACATGATGTAGGAGAGGTACGCACCGGACGAGCCGACGAGCGCACCGGTCACGATGAGCAGGTCGTTGCCGAGCATGAAGCCCGCTGCGGCGGCCGCCCAGCCCGAGTAGCTGTTGAGCATGGACACGACCACCGGCATGTCCCCGCCACCGATCGAGGCGACGAGGTGCCACCCGAAGGCGAGCGCGATGGCCGTCATGAGCAGCAGCGGCACGAGGGAGTGCCCGGCGACGAACCACACGAGCAGGCCGGCCGACACCACGAGCGCGGCGAGGTTGAGCCAGTGCCGGGCCGGAAGCATGAGCGGCTTGCTCGAGATCCGCGCCGACAGCTTGAGGAAGGCGACGATCGAACCGGTGAACGTCACGGCGCCGATGAAGACGCCGAGGAAGATCTCGACCAGGTGGACCGAGTCCCCCACCCCGTCCGAGGCGAGGAACGTGTTGAGCCCGACGAGCACGGCCGCCGCGCCGACGAACGAGTGGAGCATCGCGATCAGCTCGGGCATGCCCGTCATCTCGACGCGCCGCGCCCGCCAGATGCCGATGGCGGCCCCGATCGCCATCGCCACCGCGACGGCGACGGCGTTGCCCCACGGGGCGTCCCGCAGGGCGAGCCACAGGGTGGCGACGAGCGCGATGCCCATCCCGACCATGCCGAGCACGTTGCCGTCACGGGCCGTCTCGTGCCTCGACAGTCCGGCGAGCGACATGATGAAGAGCAGCGCTGCGACGATGTAAGCCGCCTGGATCAGTGAGGTGCTGACGTCGGTCATGGCTCAGCCCTTCCTGAACATCGTCAGCATGCGGCGGGTCACGGTGAAGCCACCGAAGATGTTGATGCTCGCGATCAGGGTGGCGACGAAGGCCAGCACGACGATGACGAGCTGCGAGCCCGACGAGCCCGGCGAGCCCGGCGAGGTCCGGGCCGCCCCGAGCTGGAGCAGCGCGCCGACGACGATGATGCCGCTGATCGCGTTGGTCACCGACATCAGCGGGGTGTGCAGGGCGTGGTGGACGTTGCCGATGACGTAGTAGCCGATGACGACCGCGAGCGCGAACACCGTGAAGTGGCCGAGGAAGCTCGCCGGCGACACCGCTGCCACCGCTGCGAAGACCGCCGCGCCGACACCCATCCCGACGTACCTTCGCCGCGGGTCCTTCGGCGGCTCAGGCTCTTTGGCGACCTTCTTGCCGGCCGGTGACTGCGCGACGGGCGCCGCGCTCACCTGGATCGCCGGCGGCGGCCACAGCAGCTCACCGTCCCGAGCCACCGTCATGTTGCGCTGCACGACGTCGTCGAAGTCGAGGACCAGCTGCCCGTCCTTGCCCGGCGTCAGCAGCTTCATGAGGTTGACGAGGTTCGTGCCGTAGAGCTGCGAGGCCTGGGTGGGCAGTCGGGCGGCGAGGTCGGTGTAACCGATGATCCTGACGCCGTTGGCCGTGACGACCATCTCGTCGGCCACCGACCCCTCGACGTTGCCGCCGTTGGACGCGGCCATGTCGACGATGACCGACCCCGGCCGCATCGAGGCGACCATCTCGCCGGTGATCAGTCGTGGTGCCGGACGCCCCGGGATGAGCGCCGTCGTGATGATGATGTCCACGTCGGGGGCCTGCGCGGCATACAGCTCGGCAGCGCGCCGGTTGTACTCCTCCCCCATCTCCTTGGCGTAGCCGTCGCTCGAGGCGGCGGCATCGTCGACCTCCGGCAGCTGCACGGCGAGGAAGTCGGCGCCCATGGACTCGACCTGCTCGGCGACCTCGACACGCGCGTCGGTGGCACGGACGATCGCGCCGAGCGAGCGCGCCGTGCCGATCGCCGCCAACCCCGCGACGCCGGCCCCGGCGACGAGGACGTTGGCAGGCGGGACCTTCCCCGCCGCCGTGACCTGCCCCGTGAAGAACGAGCCGAACTCGTGGGCGGCCTCGACGACGGCGCGGTAGCCGGCGATGTTGGCCATCGACGACAGGACGTCGAGCGACTGGGCGCGGCTGATGCGGGGCACGGCGTCCATCGCCATGGCGGTGACCCCGGCGGCGCGCAGCTTCTCGACGAGGTCGGGGCTGATGGCCGGAGCCATGAGCGAGACGAGGACGGTGCCCGGTCGCAGCCGCGCGATCTCCTCGTCGGACGGGGCGTTGACCTTGTGCACGATCGGCGAGCCCCACGCCTCCTCGGCGGCGACCACGCGAGCGCCCGCTGCGGCATACGCCTCGTCGGCGAAGCTGGCAGCCGCTCCCGCCCCCGTCTCCACCGCGACGTCGTAGCCGAGGGCGACGAGCGCTTCGACGGTCCGGGGCGTCGCGGCGACGCGGGTCTCACGGGCACGGGTCTCTCGGGGGACACCGATCTGCACGCTGGGCTCCTTCGCGCGGAGGGCTGTGGGCACTGGTTCACGAACCTAGGGCACGACCGGTGGGTAGCGGCGGCTCTGCCGGGCACGTCACACAATTCACGAGCACCAGGACCGAATCGTCTCTGATGGTGGGCATCCCGGTGCGGCCCCAGTCCGTCGACGTCAGGACGACGGCGCCCGCAGGCCCAGGCTGAACAGCTCGGGCGGAGGCTTCTGGTCGGACTCGAGCCGACGGTAGGCGCTCGGCGTGATGCCCACCTCGGCGAGGAACTGCCGGTTGAAGTTGGCCATGTTGTGGTAGCCGCTCATGTCGGCGACCTGGGCCACGGAGTGGTCGGTCGTGTCGAGCAGCCGCCGCGCGTAGGCGATCCGCAGCTTCTTGACCATGTTGGAGAACGTCATGCCGGTCGCGGTCTTGAAGTACTTCGAGAAGGTCGGCTCCGACATGTAGGCGAGCCGCGCCGCGGTCGACAGGCGCACGTCACCCGTGAGGTTGTCGAGGATGTAGCTGAGCCCGGCCTCACCGGCGTCGCGGGAGGCAGCGTCCGTGGGACGGCCCACCCACTCGCTCGCGACGAGCTCGTACTCGTCGGTGGGGGCGTGCGCGAACAGGGCGAGAAGCTTGAAGAGGTGGCCGAGCTGCTCGACCCCGTGGCTGTGCACGCAGGCGAGGATCGTCTCGGCGGCCCGCCACGCGGTGGCGCCCGAGAAGACGAGTCCCCGCGTCGACCGGTGGAGCAGCTCGGACACCTCGGCCAGCTCCGGCAGGTGCTCCGTGGCAGCCCGGATCCACTCGTCGCTGAACTGGATGACGGCGTCGCGGTCGACGGCCACCTGACCGTCGGCGAGGTCGCTGACCCAGTCGTGCGGCAGGTTCGGGCCCATCATGCTGACGTGACCCGGCGCGAAGGTGCCGATGTGGTCGCCGGCGATGAAGCTGCCCCGGGTCTTGGTGATGAGGTGGATCTCGTACTCCGGGTGGAAGCCCCACCCGCAGATCTCGCTCGGGAAGTCGTGGGTCAGGACACGCACCGACGCCTGCGGGTGCGGTGGGATGACCTCCCTGCGCATCGGCGCGCCCAGCTGCAGCGCGGACGAGGACGGCGAGGTGGTACTCACCTCCGGCGCGTGCGCGGTTCCACGGCTGGGAGACCCTCCGGATCGATACGAAACCATTGCGTCCTTCGTAGGGCTGGGACCTCATCGTCACCGACTCGTGCGGGGAAGCGCGCTCGAGAAGCACTCTGAGCCGGTCCCGCTCGCAAAATCGTATCAATGACAGAGGGCTCACGGTGCTTGTTGACGTCCTCGTCGCCTCATTACCGTTCCGGCAAGTTCCAGTCAAGAAACTGTTGCGGACGCCAGATCCGATCGGTGTGCCTGCCTCACCCGTGGTCGTCGAACTCGGGCCGGAACGACAGATGCCTACCAAAGGAGTTAGGAATGCTTGCGAACAAGCGCATGATCGCGCTGGGGACGGGCGCGGTGGCGGTGGCCATGACGGTGACTGCCTGTTCGTCCGGCGCCGTGCAGTCCGGTGGCGGCTCGACCGGCGGTGCCGGCGCACCGATCACCCTCAAGGTGGCCACGGTGAACAACGGCCAGATGAAGGACATGGAGAAGCTCAAGTCCGAGTACGAGAAGGCGAACCCCGGCGTCACCGTCAACTTCCAGGTCATGGAGGAGGGTGACCTCCGCGCAGCCGTGACGGCGGACGTCGCGAGCGGCGCCGGCCAGTACGACATCGTCACCATCGGCGCCTACGAGACGCCGCAGTGGGGCGCCAACGGCTGGCTCGTCGACCTCACCCCGGCCCTCCAGTCCGACTCGTCCTACGACGTCAACGACCTGCTCCCCCCGGTGCGCGCCGTCAACACCTACGACAACAAGCTGTATGCCGTCCCGTTCTACGGCGAGTCCTCGATCCTCATGTACAACAAGGAGGTCCTCGACAAGGCGGGCGTCAAGATCGGCAGCAACCCCACCTGGCAGGAGGTCGCCGACGCGGCCAAGAAGGTCAAGACCGCCGACATGGCCGGGATCTGCATGCGTGGCAAGCCCGGCTGGGGCGACCTCTTCGCTCCCCTGACCACGGTCGTGCAGACCTTCGGGGGCAGCTGGTACGACAGCAACTGGAAGGCCACCGTCGACACCCCGGAGTGGAAGCAGGCCGTCGGCTTCTACAAGCAGATGCTCGACGACTCCGGTGAGAAGGACCCCGTGTCCTACAGCTTCAACGAGTGCCTGACCGCCCTCAAGGAGGGCAAGGCCGCCATGTGGGCCGACGCCTCCGTCGCCGCCTCAATGCTCGAGGCCTCCGACTCACCGGTGAAGGGCAAGATGGGCTACGCCCACATGCCGGTCGACAAGACCAAGGAGTCGGGCTGGCTCTGGAGCTGGAACCTCGCGGTCCCGGCCTCGACGAAGCAGAAGGACGCGGCGATCAAGTTCGTCAAGTGGGCCACGAGCAAGGACTACATCAAGCTCGTCGGCAACAAGATCGGCTGGTCCAACGTCCCGCCCGGCTCGCGCACCTCGACCTACTCGATCCCCGAGTACAAGGACGCGGCCAAGGCCTACGCCCCGATCACGCTCGACGTCATGAGCTCGGTCAACCCGAAGCAGCCCGGCGTCAACCCGCAGCCCTGGGTCGGCATCCAGTACGTCTCGATCCCGGAGTTCCAGGACGTCGGCAACCAGTGCGCCCAGCTCGTCGCGGACTACCTGGCCAACCGCGGAACCATCGACGACGCGCTGGGCAAGTGCCAGAGCATCGCCCAGGCCGCCGGCGACAAGCACAAGAGCTGACGTCCCGCCGACGTCTGGCCGACGTCTCGCCGACGTCTCGCTGACGACCAGGTGACACGTGGTGCCGGGTCCGGCACGCCCCGGACCCGGCACCACCCCCCTTTCTCCAACCCGCAGTCGCACGAGGGAGTGCCGACATGACGACAACGACCACCACGCAACCACCCCAGCTGGACGAGGTCCGGGCCGACACCGCGACGGACAAGCGGCGCCTGCAGCGCAAGGAGCTCTGGCGCAACCGGGGCCTGCTCCTTCCGGCCGTCATCTTCCTCGTGCTGCTGACGCAGATCCCGTTCCTGACGACCATCGGCTTCTCGCTGACGAAGTGGAACCTGCTCTACCCCAACGACCGCGCCTTCGCCGGGTTCGACAACTACATGAGCGCCCTGACCTCCGGGGACCTGTGGCCCTCGATCGTGGCCACCGTGCTCATCACGGCCTTCTCGGTCGTCATGGCGCTCCTGTTCGGGCTGCTCTTCGCGATCCTGCTCGACCGGCAGTTCCACGGTCGGGCCCTCGCCAGGACCCTGATGATCACGCCGTTCCTCATCATGCCGGCGGCCGCCGCCCTCATCTGGAAGTACTCGATGTTCGACACGAACATCGGGATGCTCAACTGGCTCTTCCGGACCCTGCACCTGCCCGTCGTGTCGTGGAGCACCGAGCACCCGATGATGACGGTCGTCATCGTCCTCACCTGGCAGTTCACGCCGTTCATGATGCTGATCCTGCTCGCCGGCCTCCAGGGTCAGGACCGAGGCATCCTCGAGGCCGCCCAGGTCGACGGCGCCGGTGCCTGGCGCACCTTCACGTGGATCACGCTGCCCCACCTGCGGATGTACATCGAGATCGGGGTGCTGCTCGGCTCGGTCATCATCCTGCAGGTCTTCGACCCGATCGCGATCCTCACCAAGGGCACCGGTGGCACGAAGACCCTCGCCTACCTCCTCTACGAGCGGGCCTTCATCGGCCTCGACGTCGGGCAGGCAGCGGCATACGGCGTCGTGACCGTCGTCCTCACGATCATCGTCGCGACCATCGCTCTCAAGAGCGTCTTCAAGGTCTTCATGGCAGGAGGAAGTCGATGACCCGCTCCACCCGCTCCACCCGCTCAACCCGCTCCACCCGATCGGCCCGCGGGGCCCTCGTCACGCTCGTCACCTGGATCCTCGTCCTCGTCTTCTTCTTCCCCGTGCTCTGGATGTTCCTCAACGGGTTCAAGCCGGAGTCGCTGGCCTCGTCCGTCGACCCGACGTTCATCTTCAAGCCGGTCACGGAGGGCTACCAGCTCGCCATGGACCGCGGGATGTCCGGCTACCTGCAGAACTCGCTGACCGCAGCGGTGACCGCGACGATCATCTCGGTGGTCCTCGCCATCCCCGCCGCCTACGCGCTCTCGATCCGCCGGGTCAAGAACGTCGAGAACTCGCTCTCCTTCTTCATCTCGACCCGGTTCATGCCGCTGGCGGCGATCGTCCTGCCGCTCTTCATGATCTTCAAGACCGTCGGGCTGCTCGACAACATCTACGTCCTCGCCGTCGTCTACGGGGCGATGAACCTGCCCGTCACGGTGTGGATGATGCGCTCGTTCCTGCTCGAGGTGCCCTTCGAGATCATCGAGGCGGCGCGGGTCGACGGTGCGGGGATGTTCCGCGAGATCGTGCGGATCGTCCTGCCGCTCGTCCTGCCCGGGGTCGCGGCAGCCGCCCTCATCAGCTTCATCTTCGCGTGGAACGAGTACTTCCTCGCGCTGCTGCTGACGAGCTCGGCGGCCCGCACGACACCACCCTTCCTCGGCAGCTTCGTCGACGGGCGCGGTCAGTTCCTCGCCGTCCTGTCGGCGGCCGCGACGATCGCCGCGCTCCCGGTCATCATCGCCGGCTGGGTCGCCCAGAAGCAGCTCGTCCGTGGCCTGTCGATGGGAGCGATCAAGTGACGGGCACCGCACCCGCGGTCCGGGACGGACGGAGCCTCGAGGGCACGGTCGTCGTCGTCACCGGTGCGGGCGGGGCGATCGGGGGCGCCATCGCCCGCCTCGTGCTCGACGCGGGCGGGCGGGTCGTCGCCGGAGACCTCCGCGCGGAGGCGCTCGCCGCGCTGCGGGACGCGTGGGGCGAGGACCGCCTCGTGTCCGCCGTCGGCGACGTCCGGCAGGAGTCCACGGCCGACGCGCTCGTCGCCGCCGGAGTGTCGGCCTTCGGCCGCGTCGACTCCGTCGTGGCCAACGCCGCCGTCGGCTTCTACGGGGGTGTCCTCGACTACTCGGCGGACGAGGTCGCGCTCATGGTCGACGTCAACGTCAAGGGGACCGTGTGGCTCGCCCGGGCAGCGGTCCGCCAGTTCCGTGCCCAGGGCGACGGTGGCGACATCGTCATCATCGGCTCGGTCGCGGGGCTGCTCATCGGCGGCGGCAAGGAGGCCGTCTATGCCGCCACCAAGGCCGCCCAGATCAACCTCGGCTACGCGCTCGACCGTGAGCTGCGCCCCGAGCTCATCCGCACGACGACGATCGCACCGGCCGGGGTCAACACGCCCTTCGCCGCCGCCGACGGGCGCTTCGGCGACCGGGACCCGAGCGAGGGCGACTTCATGGAGCCGACCGACATCGCCCGGGCGGTGGTCTACACCCTCGGCCAGCCGCGCCGGATGCGGACCGAGCTCTGGACCATGTGGAGCATGTCCGAGGTCCACTGAGCCGCCCCTCCCCGCCCGGCCGCACCTTCGAGATCACGCAGAGGACCCATGACCACGACGCCCGCCCCGCCAGCTCCGCCCGCTCCGGCGCCGATCCCCTTGTCGCAGAGCACGTATGCCGCCCTGCCGCCCTCCGTGGGCCGCCCGGCATACGACCGCTCCACGGTCACGGCAGGCATCGTGCACTTCGGGGTCGGCGGCTTCCACCGCGCCCACCAGGCGATGTACGTCGACCGACTCATGAACGACGGCGTCGGCCTCGACTGGGGCATCTGCGGGGTCGGGGCCCTCCCGCAGGACCGCCGGATCGTCGACATCCTGACCGCGCAGGACGGGCTCTACACGCTCGTCGTCAAGCATCCTGACGGCCACCGCGAGGCGAGGGTCGTCGGCAGCCTCGTCGAGCTGGTGTTCGCGCCGGACGACCCGCAGGCCGTCGTCGACCGGCTCGCCGACCCCCGCACGCGCATCGTGTCGCTGACCATCACCGAGGGGGGGTACCTCGTCAACCAGGTGACGGGCGAGTTCGACGCCGACGACCCGGCGATCCGCGCAGACCTCGAGGTCGGCGCCGTGCCCCGGACCGTCTTCGGCTACGTCATCGCCGGGCTCGCCGCCCGGCGGGAGGCCGGCGGGAAGCCGTTCACCGTCATGTCGTGCGACAACCTGCCGGGCAACGGCGACGTGGCCCGCAAGATGATGACGACTTTCGCGAGGCTCAAGGACCCGTCGCTCGCCGACTGGATGGACGAGCACGTCTCGTTCCCCAACTGCATGGTCGACCGCATCACCCCCGTCACCGCTCCCGAGGACATCGAACGCCTCGCCGACGAGTTCGGCGTGGAGGACGGCTGGCCCGTCGTCTGCGAGCCGTTCACCCAGTGGGTGCTCGAGGACCGCTTCACCGACGGCCGGCCTCCGCTCGAGGAGGCGGGTGTCCAGCTCGTCGAGGACGTCGTGCCGTACGAGCTGATGAAGCTGCGCCTGCTCAACGCGAGCCACCAGGCCCTGTGCTACCTCGGCTACCTCGCGGGGTACCGCTACGCGCACGAGGTGTGCCAGGACCCGCTCTTCGTCGACTTCCTGCTCGGCTACATGGAGCGCGAGGGCAGCCCCACGCTCCCGGAGGTGCCCGGGGTCGATCTCGACGCCTACCGGCACGAGCTCATCGAGCGCTTCGCCAACCCGGAGGTCCGCGACACCCTCGCCCGGCTCTGCGCCGAGAGCTCGGACCGCATCCCGAAGTGGCTCGTGCCCGTCATCAACCGCAACCTCGCGACGGGCGGCGACATCGACCGCTCGGCGCTCGTCGTCGCGTCGTGGGCGCGCTACGCGGAGGGACTCGACGAGCAGGGCCGGCCCATCGAGGTCGTCGACCGTGTCAAGGACCGGGTCATGGCGGCCGCGGCCAGGCAGGGCGAGGACCCGGTGGCCTTCCTTCGGAGCCGCGACCTCTTCGGGGACCTCGTCGACGACGAACGTTTCGTCTCGGTGTTCACCGACGCGCTGTCGGCCTTGCACGAGAAGGGCGCTCGGGAGACGCTGCAGTCATGGAGCACCAGGGTGACCACGTGACCGACGGCCGGACGCTGGTGGCGGGCGTCGACAGCTCGACCCAGTCGACCAAGATCGTCGTCTGCGACGCGGAGACGGGCGAGGTGGTCCGCACGGCGCGTGCCCCGCACCCGGACGCCACGGAGGTGCACCCCGACCGGTGGTGGGAGGCGTACGAGCAGGCCAGCCGGGCAGGGATCCTCGACGGGGTGGCTGCCCTCGCCGTGGGCGGGCAGCAGCACGGCATGGTGACCCTCGACGAGGACGACGAGGTCGTGCGCGAGGCGCTGTTGTGGAACGACACCCGTAGTACCGGAGCCGCTCGGGACCTGACGGCCGAGCTCGGTGGCGTGGCCGCCTGGGTCGATGCGGTGGGCCTGGTCCCCGTCGCCAGCTTCACCGTGACGAAGCTGCGGTGGCTCGCCGAGCACGAGCCTGACCACGCCGCGCAGGTGGAGCGTGTCGTCCTGCCCCATGACTGGATGACCGGACGGATCCTCAAGCAGGGCAACGGCTTCGAGCGTTGGAGCACCGACCGGGGCGATGCGTCCGGCACGGGCTACTGGTCGGCCGCCGACGGAGACTACCGACTCGACCTGCTCGAGCGGGCGTTCGGGCGCACCGTCGAGGTGCCCGAGGTGCTCTCGCCGGCACAGCCTGCGGGTCGGACCGCGGCCGGGATGCTCGTCGCCGCAGGCACGGGCGACAACATGGGCGCGGCCCTCGGCCTGACCCTCCACCCCGGTGACGTCGTCGTCTCCCTCGGCACGAGCGGCACGGTCTTCACCCCGCACCGATCGGCCCTCCGCGACGAGACCGGCGCCATCGCCGGTTTCGCCGATGCGACGGGCCACCACCTCCCCCTCATGTGCACCCTCAACGCCGCCCGGGTGCTCTCCGCCGCGGCGTCGATGATCGGCGTCGACCTCGCGGAGCTCGACCGCCTGGCGCTCCGAGCGGCCCCGGGCGCCGGAGGGCTGAGCCTGCTGCCCTACCTCGACGGCGAGCGCACCCCCGACCTCCCGGACGCCACCGGGACCCTGAGCGGCCTCACCCGGTCCAACGCGACGCCCGAGAACCTCGCCCGGGCCGCCGTCGAGGGGATGCTGTGCAACCTCGTCGCCGGGGTCGATGCCCTGCGCGCCAAGGACGTCGAGGTCGGGCGCATCGTGCTCATCGGTGGCGCCGCGGCCTCTGCGGCCGTCCGGCAGGTCGCGCCCGGCCTGTTCCGGGCGCCGGTCGTCGTGCCGGCGCCGGCCGAGTACGTCGGGGTCGGCGCCGCCCGCCAGGCCGCCTGGGCCCTGTCCGGGTCTCAGGAGCCGCCGACGTGGACCCTCGAGATCGACTCGGAGCATGCCGTGCCGCCGGGTGACGAGCAGGCGCAGGCCGACGTCGTGGCGCGCTACCAGGACCTCGTCGCCCACGTACACGGGCGCTGAGCCGCCCCGGGCACGACGCGGCCTCGTCGAGCCCGGCCAGCAGGTCGCGCTCGAGAGGACGGAGACCACCGCCCGCAGTGCGAGGACCCACGAGGCCGTGACGGGTCCGGCGTCAGAGATCGCGCCGTGCAGGCACCCGGCCGGACTCGACGGCCACGGCAAGCGCCGCGTGGTCACCGTCGTTCTTGTCGGCATAGGCCACGGCGAAGTCGGCCACGGCCTCGTCGAAGTCCACCCCGTCGCCGCCGCCCTCGGTCCCTCTCTCTCCGGAGCCGAGGTAGGCGGCGATGTCGCGCCGGTCCCCGGACCGCGCGTGAGCCCGGGCGAGGGTCCACCCGCACGCCTGCCCGAGCTGGTCCAGGGTGGGTTCGTCGAGGGCCTCGATCTCGAATCCGCCCTTCCAGTCACGGAACTGGCGGATGTAGTAGTCGCGCTCGACACCGTCGACGCCGGCCGTGCGCTGCCAGCCGAGCAGGATGTCGCTGCTCGCCTGCATGAGGCGTTGTCCCTCGACGACGCGGCGACCCTGGTTGTCGAGCGGCGGCCACGGCAGGTGGGCTGCGAGCACCGACTCGACAGCCTCCTTGGCCTGCAACAGAAGGGGATCCCCCGACTCGTCGAGCATCAGGAGCAGCCACGCGCGCGTGCCGACCGAACCCACTCCGACGGCCTTCCGGGCGAGGTCGACGACCCGGAAGCGGTCGATCAGGACGCGCCGATCTGCCTGGAGGCTCTCCCGGTACTGCTCGAGGATCCGGGCGAGCCACTCCTCGAGGTCCTCGGCGAGCTCGGGCGCGAGGTCGCGCACCGGCACGAGCAGGGGCGGGTCGCTCACGAAGCGCGGCTGCCCGTCGACGACCGTCGTCAGCTTGCCGAGGGCCGCCAGCGAGTCGCGGCTGCGGGACTTGACGACGACCTTCCGCGCCGCCGTCCAGGCCGACTTGGGCAGGGCCTCCTTGAGCCGCGGCAGTCCCGGCTGCAGCTCGGGCCGGGCGTACCAGACCTCGAGGGCCGTCTGGCTCGCGAACTCGGCCATCGACAGACGGTAGGACCGCACGGCCGCCTTGGTGATCGCGCGACGTCGCTTGCGTCGCAGGCCGTTTCCCCGGCCGGCGATCTCGAGACTCGCGGCGAGACGTTTGACGTCCCACTCGAACGGGCCCGGCCACGTCTCGTCGAAGTCGTTGAGGTCGAAGAGATGCCGACGCTCGGCCGACGCGAAGAGCCCGAAGTTCGACACGTGTGCGTCTCCGCACAGCTGCACCGTCAGCCCGGTGTCGGATCCGGCCGCGAGGTCGGCTGCCATGACGGCGGCGGCTCCACGGTAGAAGGCGAAGGGCGAGGAGAGCATCCGCCCGTACCGGACGGGCAACAGCTCCGTGATGCGGGCGTGCCCCTGCTCCTCGAGGACGGCGACGACGTCCGGGGCACCCGAGGGTGCGAGGTGCGCGTGCGAGGCGAGCGGCATACGCGAACGGGCCTCCCGGACGCGCTCGGCACGCGAGGCCGACGCTTCCGGGAGGACGCCCACGGAGGCCGTCTTCACGACCGGCGACCCGGCGCTCAGGCCAGCGCCTTGGCCTTGAGGGAGGCGAACTCGTCGGCGGTGATGGCTCCGGAGTCGAGCAGGTCCTTGGCCTTGGCGATCTGCTCGGGGGCCGAGGTGCCGGCGCCTGCCACCGAGCGCACGTAGTCCTCCTGCGCCTGACGGACCTGCTCGTGCATCTTCATGGTGCGCTCGTTCATGCCGCGCCCGCGGACGATGAGGTAGACGATCGCCGTGATGAAGGTGAAGAAGACGAGGCAGATGACCCAGACCGCCTTCATCCCGCCGGAGACCTCGGGGTCACGGAAGAGGTCGGCCACGATCGAGAAGAGAACCATGAGGTACGACGCGAACGCGAAGAAGACGATGATGAACCAGATGATGTCCCAGAACGACATGTCGGGGCGACCTTTCTCGTAGGGCAGCGACCCAGTCGGGTGTGCTCACTCCCATCGTCGGCAGCGCCCTGCAGGCCGGCATCATCCTCACGGGGTGACTCTGCACCCGAGCCGTCAGCGGTACTCCGGGTTGTGCCACCCGAAGTGCTCCCCCTCGTTCCAGGCCGAGCGCTGGTTGCCGTGTGCCGGCACCCCGCCTGCGTCGTGAAGCATCCGCGCGAGGTGCATGAGGTTCCACGTCATGAAGGTCGTGTTGCGGTTGGTGAAGTCGTTCTCCGGGCCGCCGCTGCCCGGGTCGAGGTAGCTCGGGCCGGGGCCGGCCTCGCCGATCCACCCCGCGTCGGCGTTGGGCGGGATCGTGTAGCCGACGTGCTGGAGGCTGTAGAGGACGTTCTGGGCGCAGTGCTTGATGCCGTCCTCGTTGCCGGTGATGAGGCAGCCGGCGACCCTGCCGTAGAAGAGGTACTGCCCCTGGTCGTTGAGCATCCCGCTGAGGGAGTAGATGCGCTCGATGAGCCGCTTGGTGACGCTCGAGTTGTCGCCGAGCCAGATGGGGCCGGCGACGACGAGGATCTGGCTGTCGAGGATGCCGGGATAGAGCTCGGGCCACGCGTCGGTCTCCCAGCCGTGCTCGCGCATGTCGGGGTAGACCCCCGTGGCCACGTCGTGGTCGACGAGGCGGATCTCCTCGACGGTGACTCCGTGCTCGCGCATGATGGCCGCGCTGGCGTCGACGAGGCCCTGGGTGTGGCTCACCTCGGGGCTCTTCTTGAGGGTGCAGTTGACGTAGGTGGCCCTGAGGCCGCTGAAGTCCCAGTCGTTCGAAACGGTCATGAGCCGACTGTCCTCCCGTCGTGGCTCCCCCACAACGGGCGAGATGTGACGAGGTGCTGACGTCCTCTCGGTCGTCAGCACCTCGTCAGCACCTGTCAGCACCTCGTCAGCACCCCGGCGCGTCACATCTGCTCGGGGGACTCCAGTCCGAGCAGGTCGAGACCGGTGGTCATCACACGGAGCACGAGCGCGCACAGGGTCAGGCGCGACTCCTTGAGCTCGTCGCGGTCGGCCTTGAGCACGGGGCAGTTCTCGTAGAAGGCCGAGAACGCCTGGGCCAGCTCGAAGAGGTAGCCCGCGAGCCGGTGCGGCTCGTAGGTGTCGCCGACCTCGGCCACGACCTCGCCGAAGCCGAGCAGGTGCGTGGCCAGGGCGCGTTCGTGCGGCTCACCGAGGGAGATCTCGGCGTGCTGGGCGTTCGGGTCGAGACCGACCTGGCGGAAGATCGAGCGGATGCGGGCGACGACGTACTGCAGGTACGGGCCCGTGTTGCCCGTGAGCGCGACCATGCGGTCGAGGTCGAAGACGTACTCGCTGTCGTGCGCGACGGACAGGTCGGCATACTTCACGGCCCCGATGCCGATCTGACGGGCGATGGTCGCCCGCAGCGCGTCGTCGAGGTCGGGCCGCGTCTCGTCGATGACGGCGCGCGCCTTGTCGACGGCCTCCTCGAGCAGCGCCATGAGGCGCAGCGGGGCACCCGAGCGGGTCTTGAGGATCTTGCGGTCCTCGCCGAGCACGTTGCCGATCTGCACGTGGACGGGCACGACGTCGTCGGGCAGCCAGCCTGCCTTGCGGGCGGTGTCCCAGACCATGTTGAGGTGCAGCGACTGCGGGGCGCCGATGACGTAGAGCACCCGGTGGGCGCCGAGGTCGTGCACGCGGTACTTGATCGTCGCGAGATCCGTGGTGGCGTAGCCGTAGCCGCCGTCGGACTTGCGGATGATGAGCGGCACCGGCTTGCCCTCGCGGCCGGTGTAGCCGTCGAGGAAGACGCAGAGCGCGCCGTCGGACACCTCGGCGATGCCCCGGGACTCGAGCTCCTCGCAGATGCCCGGCAGCGCGTCGTTGTACATCGACTCACCGGCGAGGTGCAGGTCGGTCAGCGTCACGCCGAGGGTCGAGTAGAGCTTGTTGAAGTAGACCTTGGAGAGGTCCACGAGCTCGTTCCAGAGCCGCAGGGTCTCGGCGTCACCGGCCTGGAGGAGCACGACCCGCGACCGGGCGCGCACGTTGAAGTCGCCTGCGCTGCCGGCCGGTTCGGCCTTCTCGGCGGTGTCGAACTTGACGCGGGCCGCCTGGTAGAAGGCGTTCGGGTCGGTGACGAGCAGCCCGGCCTCGTCGGAGCCCTCGCCGACCTCGAGCAGGTGCTCGATGAGCATGCCGAAGGGCGTGCCCCAGTCGCCGATGTGGTTCTGCCGGATGACGTTGTGGCCGAGGTGCTCGAGGGTGCGCGCGATGGAGTCGCCGACGACCGTCGTGCGCAGGTGCCCGACGTGCATCTCCTTGGCCACGTTGGGGGCGGAGTAGTCGATGGGGATGTTCTGCGTCGGCTGGAGGGCGACGCCGACGCGCTCGTCGGCCTCGACGTCCTGCAGCAGCGCGGCGATCCACGCGTCGGAGAAGGTCAGGTTGATGAAGCCGGGACCGCTGACCTCGACCGCGTCGCAGACGCCGTCGAGGTCGAGGGCGGCGACGATCTTGGCCGCGACGTCGCGCGGCGGCAGCCCGACCTTCTTGGCGAGGGCGAGCGCGGCGTTGACCTGCACGTCGGCGAACTGCGACGGACGCAGCACCGGGTCGGCCTCGCGGAAGTCGTCACCGAGGGCGGCGGCGATCGCGGACTGGACCTTGGGCGTGAGCGCGACGAGCGGGGAAACCATGTCGGTCAGTCTATTTGTGCGCGCGGTGTGCCCGCGCCGGGGTTTCCGCCCGGCCGCCGGACGGCGGCGGCTGAGCCCGTGAGCGTATGCCGTGTGCCCGGGACCCGCGGCCGCCTCGCCTCGGCGGGGCTGCCGGAGCTCACATCGGGTCTGCCGGGAGGACGGGGGTGGCCACGTGCACCGTGTGCACGTGGCCACTCGACCTCAGGTGACTCGCCCCGTCAGGGCGTGGTCACTCCCCCTCGCGGCGGAAGCCCGCGCGGCGGGCGGCCTCCTCGTTGTAGAACCACACGTCGGGCTCGACGTCGTCGTACCCGGCGTCGTCGGGGCCGACGAAGGTCGTGCCGTCGCGCCGGCCCTTGACCGCGTGTCCGAGCGGCTGCGCGCCGTCGGCGATGGGTGCTGCCGAGCCGATGCCGAACCCCCCGTCGACCACCTCGTCGAACCCGGACATCCGTCGGCCAGCGGACGGCTGGTCCTGCGCCGGCTCGTGGCCGTGGTCGTCGGCCCGGTCGTCACCCCCGTCGTCAGAGGACTCCGTCGCTGCCGTGTCCTCCGGCGTCGAGTCGTCCACCGACCACGCGGTGTCCGTCGGTGCGGTGCCCACCTGCTGCTCGGCCTCGTCCCGCGGCTGCTCGTCGCGGTCGGTCACGGTGCCGGTGTGGTCGGGGGCGTCGGTCCAGGCCGTGTCGGCCACCTCCTCGCCGGGGCGGTCGGCGGCGGTGTCCGTCGAGCCGATGGTCGCGCCGGGGGCCGTGCGGTCGCTCGCCCCGTCGCGCGCCGGCTCGGCCAGCTCCTCGTCCTCGTCGCTCTCGTGCGAGTGCGGCGCCATGTCGACGTCGAGGCCCTCGTCGGCGGCGTCGTCCGAGCCGGCCTCGTCGTCGAGGCCGCGCTCGCCGGGCGTCGTGGCCCAGGCCTGGCCCCGGTGGTCGCCGGGGTCACCGGCCGGGGTGCCGCCGCCGGCGATCACGTCGTCGCGCTCGTCGAGGGCCGGGACGTCGACGTGAGCCGGCTCCTCGGCGTCGGCCACCGGCGGGGCAGGCACGTGCTGCGCTCGCTCGGTGTCCGTCCCAGAGCCGGTGGGGGTGCTGGCCTGGGTGTCGGTGTCGGTGTCGTCACTCATCGCCGTGGACCTTTCGTCGGGAAGCCGTTCCGGTGCACTCCCAGTACCCACTCCGACGGGCGACGCCCCACCGACCGCCTCCCCGGAGGGCGGCTCGTCCCCGGCCGGGACGCCGGCGGCCGAGGTGGCCTCGCCGTCGTGCTCGACGTCCTGGCCGAGGACCTCCGGCTCCTGCGAGGCGTAGGAGGACTCCTCGGCCTCGTGCTCGTCGATCCCCCGGTCCGCCTCGCTCGCGAGGTCGGGCCCGTGACCGTCGGTCCCTGTGGCAGACGACGGCTCGGTCCCAGCGAGGGTCTCGGCGGCCGACTCGGGCGACTCAGGCGACTCAGGCGACTCGGGCGACTCGGGGGCCGTGCTGGCGCTCGACTCGGGCGCAGCCGGCGCAAAGGGGTTCTCGGCATCGGCGAGGTCGTCCTCGTCGTCGTCGTGGGTGAACGCCGCAGCGCCGACGGCCGCCGCTCCGACAGCACCCGCGGCCCCGGCGGCGAGGGCGGTGTCACCCCCGGCCCGACGCTGCGGCTGCTGGCCGGGCAGGCGGTTGCCGTCACCGTCGACGCGGAAGCCCTCGTCGTCGGTCGGGACGTCGGGGTCGACGCGGTCGGCCTCGCGCTCGAGGCCGACGTGCTCGAGGCGGGCGGACTCGGCGTTCGCGCGGTGCTGCTGAGCCTGCTCCTCCAGACGGCGGGCCTCGGCAGCCTTGCGCTCGGCCTCGGCGGCCTTTCGCTCGGCCTCGGCGCGGGCGTCGGCTGCCATCGCCGCCGTGACCGACGCACGGTCCTCGGTGTCCTGCACCTCGGGCCGGCGCTGCTCGGCGCGGGCCCGCAGCTCGCCGGCCTCGAAGCGACGAGCCTCGACCTCGCGGCGGCGACCTGCGGAGACGAACAACCAGATGATCACTGCGATGACGACGATCGCCACCACGATCCACAGAACCGTCTTGCCTGTGTCGGACATGCCATTCCCCTCACGGATTACGGGCCCTCGCGGCCGCGTCCCCCGAAACCTACTGCGCACGAGCACCCCTGCGGCACCCAGCACGCCAGTTCGGTCATCGGGCCGCGGCCCGTTCCGCAGGTCGCCGTCAGCCGAGCCCGAGCTTCCTGGCGGTCGTCTCGCGCATCTCGACCTTGCGGATCTTGCCCGTCACGGTCATCGGGAACTCGTCGACGATCTCGACGTAGCGCGGGATCTTGTAGTGCGCCAGCTGACCCGTGCAGAACTCACGCAGCGACTCCGCGGTCAGCGGGGTCGCGCCGTCCTTCATGCGGACCCAGGCGCAGAGCTCTTCGCCGTACTTGGGGTCGGGCACCCCGATGACCTGGGCGTCGAGGATGTCGGGGTGGGTGTAGAGGAACTCCTCGATCTCGCGCGGGTAGACGTTCTCACCGCCGCGGATCACCATGTCCTTGATGCGACCGGTGATCTCGACGTAGCCGTCGTCGTGCATGACGCCGATGTCGCCGGTGTGCATCCAGCCGTCCTCGATGGCCTCGGCCGTCTTGTCGGGCTGGTCCCAGTAGCCGATCATCACCGAGTAGCCCTTGGTCATGAACTCCCCGGCCGTGCCCCGCGGAACGGTCTCTCCCGTCAGGGGATCCACGATCTTGATCTCGAGGTGCGGCCCGACCCGACCGACCGTGCCGACCTTCTGCTCGAAGGTGTCGTCGGTGCGGTTCTGCGTCGAGACGGGTGACGTCTCGGTCATGCCGTAGCAGATCGTCATCTCCTCGATGCCGGCCGCGATGAGCTTCTTCATCAGCTCTGCGGGACAAGGAGATCCGGCCATGATGCCGGTGCGCACCGTCGACAGGTCGTAGGCGCCGAAGTCGGGCAGGTTCCACTCGGCGATGAACATCGTCGGCACACCGTAGAGCGAGGTCACCTTCTCGTCCTGCGTGGCCCGGAGGGTCGCGGCGGGGTCGAAGCCGGGCGCCGGGATGACCATGCAGGCGCCGTGCGTCGTGCAGGCGAGGTTGCCCATGACCATGCCGAAGCAGTGGTAGAAGGGCACGGGGATGCAGACGCGGTCGGCCTCGGTGTAGTCGCAGAGCTCGCCGACGAAGTAGCCGTTGTTGAGGATGTTGCGGTGGCTCAGGGTCGCGCCCTTCGGGAAGCCCGTGGTGCCCGAGGTGTACTGGATGTTGATGGCGTCGGTGTTGCTCAGCCCGGACTGCACCCGGGCGAGCTCCTCGACCGACACCTCGTCGGCGCGCGCGACGAGCTCGTCCCAGTCGGGCGTACCGATGTAGACGACCCGCTCGAGCGTCTCCACCTCGCCACGCACCTCGTCGACCATCTGTCGGTAGCTGCTCGTCTTGAACGACTCGGCCGCGATGAGTGTCGAGATGCCGGCCTGCCTCAGGACGTACTGCAGCTCGTGCGAGCGGTAGCTCGGGTTGATGTTGACGAGCACCGCGCCGATCTTGGCCGTCGCGTACTGCACGAGCGTCCACTCCGAGCAGTTCGGCGCCCAGATGCCGACCCGGTCTCCGGTCTCGACCCCGACGGCCAGCAACGCCCGAGCCAGCCGGTCGACGTCGGCCCGCAGCTCGGCATACGTCCATCGACGGCCCTGAGCCACGTCCACGAGGGCCTCGCGGTCGCCGAACCGCTCCACCGTGGCGTCGAAGTCGTCGCCGATCGTCGTCTCGAGCAGCGGGGTGTCCGTCTCACCACGCGTGTGCGAGAGGGTCGGGTCGAGGGGGACTGGCGGTGCGGCGGTCATCGGTGGCCTCCCGGCGTGCGGCGGTGGACGGGGTCTGATCACACCCAACCCCGGTCGAACCCCGGGCACAAGGGAACGCTCGTGACGTGGAGCGAACTCACACCCGGACGTCGGCGTCCGCGTCGTCGTCCTCCTCGCCGAGCCCCTCGCCCCCGTCACCCTCTCCGTCGTCTCCGTCTCCGTCGTCACCGGGCGCACGGTCCGGTAGGCGCCCGGTGAACAACAGGGCTCCCGCTGCCAGCAGGGCCGTGACCCCGAACGCCTCCCGCAGCGCCTCGAGGCGGGCAGCCGCGTTCACCTCGACGACGGCCGCGGCGGTCGGGGCATCGAGCGAGGTCGCCGCCAGCGCGTCGGTCAGCTGCTTGTCGGAGATGAAGGGGACGCCGCCGACGAGCTGCGTCGAGGCCTGGGCCTTGACCGAGGCCGGGACGGTCGGGTTCTGCTGGATGCCGGAGACGACCGATGCCGTCAGGGTCGCCAGGAGGACCGAGCCCACGAGCGCCGTGCCGAGGGAGGCGCCGAGGTTGGTGCCGGTGTTCTGCAGGCCGCCCACCTCCGCACTCTCGGAATCGGGCACCGACGAGACGGTGACGCTGCCCAGCTGCGAGGACAGGGCCCCGAGCCCGAGGCCGATGAGCAGCATCGGGACGGCGACCACGCCGGCGTTGGCCCCGGGGTCCATGCCGCCCACGAGGACGAGGATGCCCGCGGGCACCGAGAAGAGCCCGGCGCGCACGACCCGGCGCGGGTTGGCCCGCGGCCACACCTTGGGGATGCCCCCGGCCGCGATGAGGAGCGCGAACGACAGCGGCAGGATCCGCAGGCCGGTCTGCAGGGAGTCCAGCTCGAGCACGACGGAGAGGAAGAGCGGCACCGCGAAGAAGACACCCGCCTGCACGATGTACTGCGAGAAGAACATCGACAGACCGGCGACGAGGCCGCGGTTGCCGAGCAGCGCCGGTCGCAGCAGCGGCTCCCGGCCGGTGCGCACGAGGTGGTTCTCCCACCGCATGAAGAGGAAGACCACCACGAGACCGAGCAGGATCAGCCAGATGGAGGGCGATGCCCCGAGGATCGTGGGAGCGCCCGGCTTGGCGACGATCCAGCCCCACTCGCTCGTGCGGAGGACGCCGTAGACGACGGAACCGAGACCGACGACCGACAGCAGCGACCCGACGTAGTCGATGCGGGCCGGGCTCGGCGGCACGTCGGCGACCCTGCGCAGGAGGGCGAGGATCGCGACGACGATGACGACCTCACCCGCGAAGACGTAGCGCCATGAGGCGAAGGTCGTGACCGCGCCGCCGATGAGCGGCCCCGCCGCGACCGCCATGGCACCGGCCGCGGCGACGAGCCCGTACGCGGCCGCGCGTCGTTCGGCCGGGAAGTTCGCGGCGACGAGCGCGACGATCGCCGGCATGATGAGCGACGCCCCGAGCCCCTCGAGGAGTGACCAGCCGAGGAGCAGGACGGTCAGGTTCGGGGCGATGGCCGTGACGAACGAGCCGGCCCCGTAGACGACGAGGCCGACGGCGAACGCGCGGCGCCGGCCCAGGATCGTCCCCAGCTTGCCGCCGGTGATCATCAGGGTGGCCATGACGAGCGTGTAGAGCGTGATCGCGGTCTGGATGCCGCTGATCGTCGTGCCGAGGTCCTTGGCGACGACGGCCATCGAGACGTTCATGACCGAGCTGTCGAGCGTCATGAGGAACTGGCTCGCTGCCAGGACGGCGAGGACCATCCCGGCCTTGCTCCGCACGGGTGCGCTGGTCATGAGCCCAGCATCGCGCCGGCACCGACGGTGGCGCCTCACCCAGAGAGGATGACCCCCGCCGGCGTCACGGGGGTCCGCCGGATGCGCCGGCCACGCTGCGTCGGTCGACGCCCGCCGGCAGGACCCGGCGCGCGAGGTGCTGGGTGAGTGACCCCATCCCCGCGCCGATGAGAGCACCGGCCATGACGTCCCCGGGGTAGTGGACCCCGGTGTGCACCCGCGAGTAGGCGACCGCCGTGGCCGCGAGCCGCAGCACCGTGTCCAGCTCGGGAGCGCCGGCGCCCACGGCCGTCGAGAACGCGAACGCCGAGGCGGTGTGGCCGGAGGGCCACGAGTGCGAGCCGGGCATGCGGACCCCGTGCGTGCGGACGGAGCCCTCGAGCGAGGGGCGACCACGCCTCGAGCCCGGCTTGACCACGAGGTTGACGGTCGCCGACGTCGCCCCGATGGCCGCCAGTCCCACGAGCGCGGCCCGACGCCGCCGCGGCCCGGACGCCGCCATCGCCGCCGCGACCCCCACCCAGAGGAGCGACCGGTCGGCGGTGCGCGAGATCCCGGCGAGCGCGCGGTCGATCTGCGGCGTCGGCGTCGCGTGGACCGCGGCATACACGGCGCGGTCCAGGTCGAGGACCTCGCGACCGGCCTGACGCAGACGTGGGGGTAGCCGGATCACCGCCGCCCTCCTCTCCGCGAGGACGCCGCGAGGTGCACCAGCTGCGCCCAGCCCCAGACCGGCCGGCGGGGTGGGACGCCCGGCCGGTCCCGCGGGACACGCACCCGCAGCGCCTTCGGCCGGACGGTGCACCGCACCGGCGTGGGGACCACGACGGGCTCGCCGTCGATGCCCACCGGGATCTCCGGGGCCTCGGACGAGACGAGGACCTCGCGGGCCGTGCGAGCGACGAGGCCGTGGCGCGTGGCGCCGCGGAGCATCCCCACGGCCTGGCGTGCGCTCGCCGCGGTCACCCAGACGACACCCAGCCGCCCGGTGTCGAGGCGGGGCCGCCGGCCCAGCCCCGCGAGGTCGCCCAGCCCGTAGGGGTTGTCGCTGACCAGCACCGCCTGCGGGTGATGCGCGACCTTCCCGTCGACCTCCACCCGCAGCCCGGGTCCCCTGGCGCCGTTCAGCAGGTCGGGCAGCACGTCGAGGGTGGTGCGTGCCTTGTCCTCGCGGTACCCCGGGGTCTGCACCGCGACGGCATACGCCCCGAAGGAGGCGTTGTTGACGAATGCCCGGCCCGCGATCACCCCGAGGTCGACGCGCAGCTCCACGGCGTCGGCCCCGAGCGCGGTCAGGCACCTCGACGGGTCGTCCCGGTCGAGCCCGAGGTCGAGCGCGAAGTGGTTGCGGGTGCCCGCGCTGATGACGACCAACGGCACGTCGAGATCCGCCGCCACCCCGGCCACCAGCGCCTGGGTGCCGTCGCCCCCGGCCACGCCCAACAGGTCCGCCCCGCGAGCCACGGCCTGCCGGGCGAGCTCGGCGACGTCGACGAACCCGGGCCCGCCGAGCACGACCACCTCGGCGCCGAGGGCCTCGGCCTTGGCTCGCAGGTCGAAGCGCGCCACCTTCCCCCCTCCCGAGCGCGGGTTCATGACGATGAACGGATGGCGGGGTGGGGGGACGACCCGCTCGGGCATGCGCTCGGCACCCGCCTCGGGCGTCAGCGCGACCCGGCCCGCACCCACCGCCAGGACGAGCACGGCCGCGCAGGTGAGCAGCGGGAGCACGAGGCCGTTCAGCGCCAGGAGCACGACCAGCCCCGGTGGAACCGCGAGGACGACGACGAGGCAGACGGTGCGCCGCCAGCCCCGCAGCGCCAGGAACGAGTAGCCCGCCCCCACGACGACGACCACGGCCAACGCGACGACGAGCAGGAGCCACAGGGCGCGCGTCGCCGCCACGAGCACGAGCCCCAGGAGGGCGAGCGCCGCGAGGACGAGCGCCAGCCGGGCCCACCAGGCCCGACGCCCGCTCCCGGTCATTCCGGGGCGGGGCGCTCGCCCGCCACCGGCACCGACGGCGCCCGGCCGTCCACGCGGTGAGCCGTGGACCACGTGAACTCGAGCTCGATCTGCACCTCGTCCCCGTCGACCTCGACCTCGAACTCGGCGCGCACCCGCTCGGGCAGGTGCAGCTCGTCCGTGGCCGCCCCCATCGGGAGGGTGACCTCTCCCCCACGGGCGAAGGCCTTGGACAGCACCGCGAGCCACTGGGCGGCCTCCTGCCGGGACAGCGACTCCGTGCGCTCCAGCTTGACGTCGGCCATCGTCCAGTTCCCTTCCGCCCGGGAGGGGCGGCCGCCGCCGTCCGGCGGTCGGCCGGCCACACCCTCTGACCCCGACGATCCAGCAGTCGGGCGGGCGGCCCATCACCTTCCGGGGGTGAGTCCTCAGTCAACTCCTCAGCCAACTGCTCGGCCCACTGGTCGGCCCACTGCTCGGCCGGTGATGGACACGCCCACGCTCCGCAGCGGGCGGCCCGGAAAGCACGAGACCCCGACCGGCAACCGGTCGGGGTCTCGTGTTCTGTCTCAACACAGAGTGCACCCGTAGGGATTCGAACCCCAAACCTTCTGATCCGTAGTCAGATGCTCTATCCGTTGAGCTACGGGTGCGTCGTTCCGTCACTCGGAGGAACGAAAAGTTACCTTAGCGCCTCGGGTCCGCATCCACGAAATCGGGCCCCGAACGGCGGCCGGGCGGGGCGTCGGGCCAGCACTCACGGCATACGCCGGGGGTGCCCGGCGACCGCGTCGGCGAGACCGCCCGACCTACGGATGAGTACTGAAAATCCTGCAAGAAACCGACAGTGGATCGTCGGATTTCTTGCGGCCCCGACCCGGTGTGAGCCGTCTCACCGGCCCCCGTCCCGCTAGCGGCCAAAGGCGCTCCCGGCGGCGCGTACCTTGAACTCATCACGTCATCTGTTCAGCATGTGGACACCTGCAGCCCGATCCGGGTCTGCCCAGGATCCACGTGGGGAACAGCTTCACACCGGCACGACGTGGTGCCGGGCGGCACCGCGCGCGAAGGGATGGGCCCCGAGTTGACCACGACCCACGAGAAACAGACACACACGACGCACGCGGGACTGACCGCATGGGTCGAGCAGGTCGCCGAGCTGACGCAGCCGCGCGACATCCGCTGGATCACCGGCTCCGCCGACGAGTGGACCGAGCTGACCGACCAGCTCGTCGCGGCCGGCACGTTCGTGCGGCTCGACGAGAGCAAGAAGCCGAACTCCTTCTACTGCGCGAGCGACCCCACCGACGTCGCCCGCGTCGAGGACCGGACCTACATCTGCTCCGTCGACGAGAAGGACTCCGGGCCCACCAACAACTGGATGGCCCCCGAGCTGATGAAGGCTCGGATGACCGAGCTCTACCGCGGCAGCATGCAGGGCCGCACGATGTACGTCATCCCCTTCGTCATGGGTCACCTCGACGCCAAGGTCCCGATGTTCGGGGTCGAGATCACCGACTCCGCCTACGTCGTCGTCTCCATGCTCGTCATGGCCCGCTGCGGTGACGCGGTGCTCCACACGATCGAGGAGACGAACGCGGACTACGTGCCCGCCCTCCACTCGGTCGGCGCGCCGCTCGCAGAGGGCCAGGCCGACGTCGCGTGGCCGTGCTCCGACACGAAGTACATCGTCCACTTCCCCGAGGAGCGCACCATCTGGAGCTACGGCTCCGGCTACGGCGGCAACGCCCTCCTCGGCAAGAAGTGCTACTCGCTGCGCATCGCCTCGGCGATCGCCCGCGACGAGGGCTGGATGGCCGAGCACATGCTCATCCTCAAGCTCACCTCCCCCAAGGGCTCCGTCCACTACGTCGCAGCCGCCTTCCCGTCCGCGTGCGGCAAGACGAACCTCGCGATGATCACCCCCACCGTCCCCGGCTGGAAGGCCGAGATGGTCGGCGACGACATCGCCTGGATGCGTTTCGGCGAGGACGGCCGGCTCTACGCCGTGAACCCGGAGTTCGGGCTCTTCGGCGTCGCGCCGGGCACGGGTGAGTCGACCAACCCCAACGCGATGGCCACCATCGAGAAGGGCAACTCGGTCTTCACCAACGTCGCCCTGACCGACGACGGCGACGTGTGGTGGGAGGGCATGACCGACGAGGTCCCGGCCCACCTGACCGACTGGCACGGCAACGACTGGACGCCCGCCGACGGCGAGGCCGGCACCAAGGCGGCCCACCCGAACAGCCGCTTCTGCACGCCGGCCAAGCAGTGCCCGATGATCGCCCCGGAGTACGACAACCCCGACGGCGTCCCGATCGACGCGATCCTCTTCGGCGGCCGCCGCAAGACGACCGTGCCGCTCGTCTACGAGTCGCGCGACTGGCAGCACGGCACCTTCATCGGCGCGACGCTCTCCTCGGAGACCACCGCTGCCGCGACCGGCGCCGTCGGCGTCGTGCGCCGCGACCCGATGGCGATGCTGCCGTTCATCGGCTACCACGCGGGCGACTACATGAACCACTGGCTCGAGATCGGCAAGAGCGCGGACGCCTCCAAGCTCCCCCGCATCTTCGGCGTCAACTGGTTCCGTCGCGACGAGGAGGACGGCTCCTTCCTGTGGCCCGGGTTCGGCGAGAACAGCCGCGTCCTCAAGTGGGTCATCGAGCGCCTCGACGGCGACGCCGACGCCGTGGAGACCGCGATCGGGTTCGTGCCGACCGCGGACTCCCTCGACGTCGACGGGCTCGACATGTCGCCCGAGCAGGTGGCCAAGGCCCTCAAGGTCGACGCCGCCGACTGGGAGAAGGAGCTGCCCCTCATCCAGGAGTGGTTCGACAAGTTCGGCGAGCAGCTCCCCGCGGAGCTGTGGGCCGAGTTCGACGGTCTCAAGGCCCGCGTCAGCGGTCACTGAGGTCGGTCCACCGCCTGCTGGCCGGCGGGCGGCGGACGACGTGATGCAGGGCCCGGCACCACACGGTGCCGGGCCCTCCGTCATGCCCGTCGTGCACGATCGGTCACCGCAGTCGTATGCCGTGTCGCCGGGCCCACGGCATACGCGAGCTCCGCGCCCCTGCGGCCCCTGCGGCCCCTGCGGCCCCGGGCGATCCCGTCGAGGAGCCACGCACGGCCCCCTCGCAACGGTCGAGAGGCCACGGGTGGCCTGGCCGTGGTGCGTGTCCTCGCCGGCGGCAGAGGCCGTCCCACGCGTTCGATCAGCACAAGACAGAAGGACCCCGACGACAAGCGTGTCGGGGTCCTTCTGTCTTGTGCTGGCCGGGTGCTAACGATTGCCCTGACCTGCGACGACACGGCCGGATGGGCCTGCCACTTACACGCTCGCTCTCCGACACTTACACAACTGCCTTCCCCGGTGTGGGCATGCAGGCGGCTAGGGCAGGGCCGCCCGCCACGGCGGCGTGGGCCCGCCCGGGCGCGCGCTGTCGTGGCGGATGCCCGCGAACGAGCGGCTGAGTGGCGGCCCTGTCTCGGACCTGTTCGGCTTCGTGGGGTTCTGGAGGCAACGGCGGCCGGCTGCTGCACCACCAGCGGCATGTCCGCGCGAAGCTTGAGAGGAGCACGCCTCGGAACGACGGCGCTTAGAACGGCCTCAGGGGGACGAGTATGGGTGGGAGCCTGCCGGCGGCCCGCTCAGCCAGGCGGCGACCTGCTCCCCGATCTCGGCGACTTCGTCTTCAACAGTTCTGAGGGGGTTCTTCAGCATGCCTATGGCTGAGGGGGCACTGACCGGTCGACCGGACTTGCGCCGGACCGCAAGGGAGGCGCCTTGTACGGGGAAGATGCTTGGGTTCCAAGTGACACCGTCGTAGTCCTGCGGTGCGATTTCCCGGGTGGAGAAGACTCGACGGACTCGCACGCCGCCCGTGCTGACCTCGACGCGGGAGCGGCCAGCGCGGACAACCAGGAGCAGCCACGCCGGGACAAGGACAATGGCCGAGGCGATGCCGGCCCACGGTGCCCAATCCGCCGCGTTCCCGACCGCGATCGCGACCGCGATCAGTCCAATCACGATGGTGGCCATCGTGATCTGGAGGACCCGGAAGTCGTCCGCGAGTATGAGCGCCGCTGGGGGCGGCCCGCCTGGGGAGGTGCTGCGTCGGGGCCACATGTGCTGATCATCGCCCATGACCCGGTCCGTGGCTGGGCCGCAACTTCCGCATGTCATGAAGAGTGCCGCCGCCTTCGAACAGCGCACTGAGCCGGAGGTCGCTGAGGCACACCCGTTCATCGGCATGCCCGCAGGAGTGCTTCCGCGTTCCGTGAGCGCACTGGTCAGCCAGTCACCGCGGTGGCCGGTGCGGGTCGGCGGCGTCTCTTCAGACGGAGACGGGGCGCCCGTCCTCGGTGGCGAACGTCAGGACTGCCCCGAGGCTGGCGCCCAGCCGGGACAGGGTTTCCTGGGTCGGGTTCGCCTTGCCCTGCTCGATGCGGCTGATCTCGGACTGGCCGATGCCGGTCGCACTCGCGAGCTCGCCCTGGGTCAGGTGGTGGGCCTTGCGCAGCGACGCCAGCTGCTCACCGAGGCCGAAGTGCTCCTTGTAGAGGACCTCCGCGTGTTCGCGGGCAGCGTCCATCTGGGCGCGCCGCTCGGGCGTCGCGGACGCCTCCTTGTCGGCGACGTAGCTGTCGAAGCTGGTGTTCCTGCTGCTGCGGGTGCTCATCGTGTCCTCCTCACACTCACCGTGCTCCATCATATGTGTTTTGCCACATACGGCCAAGAGGTTTCCCTCATCGGCCGGGGCGGGTGCCGCGGGCGCCCCGCTGACGGCGCTTGCGGAACCACAGCAGGTAGCTGCGACCGGCCGACACCCGCTGCTCGGCCGCGCGGGTCGGGTCCTCGGAGTCGGTCGACGCCGTGCCGGCCGCTAGGCCGGGCGACGACCGGCCTGCCCCAACCGCACCCTTCGCCGACTCCTTGGCTGCGTCCTTCGCGGCCCGCTTCGCCTCGGCCGCCATCTCTGCCTGGTGGTCCTTGAGGCGTTTGCGCGCCTCGGCGATCTCCTTGTTCTGCCGTCGCGGCGAGGGGTCCTTGCCCTTGTCGTAGCCACCGAGCAGCAGCACGATCTTGTCGCCGTGCACGGAGAAGAAGACCCGCAGCACCAGTCGGACCGGGTCATCGCCCCGGGGTCCAGAGGCTGCCCCGCCTGCTCCTTCGGGCGCAGCCCCGGTGTCACCCTCGGGCTGCTTGGCGCTCAGGTGCGGCTGGGTCTTGGCCTGCAACTCGTCTCGGGTGTGCCGCAGCCGGAACTCGTAGAGGCCCTTGCCGAGGCTCTTCCCGAACTCGGTGCCGCACACGTTGGTGCCTTGCCGGGCCAGGATCACGGACAGCCCGTACATCAGGGCGTCGTGCTTGGCCGGCTCGTCCTGCTCCAGGTCCTCGAGCCAGTCCCGGACCGGCTGCCGGCTGCCGTCGTCGTAGAACTCGAGGTGGTAGTCGTCCGGGTTCATGCGCGCGCGCCTGCCGCCCGTGCTGCCCCTGCTGCTGCGGCCGTGTACGCCGTGCGGCGCCGGGTCTGCGCGAGTGCAGCGACCTCGGAGGCCAGCCGCGGGTCGTGCGCGAACAGCAGGTCGATGGCCTGCGCCGCGGACACCCCGGCGCCACCGAGCCGCAACGGACCACCCGCCACCCCAGCAGCAGCCGGCGTTCCGGGTGCCGCCGGGACTGCGTCACCGACGGGCCCGGTGCCTGCGGAGCCCATCGTCACCGCCATCCCGAGGACCTGAGCGAGCCGAGCCACGGTGGCCAGGTCCGGCCAGGTCCGGCCAGCCTCGATCCTGCCGATCGTGTGCTGCCCGACCCCGGACTGGCGCGCCAGCATCGCCTGCGACCACCCGCGCATCGTGCGCCGGTTGTGCAGGGCTGCCGCAAGCCGGCCCACGGTCGCGGCTGCGGTCACGACCCCATCCCCCTGCCCACCATCACCGTCGCTGACGGCGCCCTCACCAGTCCCGGTGGCCCGGTCCTGGAACGGGCCCCGGGGCCATGTCCCCGGCGCGCAGAACTCCACTGGTAGCCGCTTGTACCCCACGTGCACCCCTGTCGCCAACCCTGTCGCTGCCTTCGTCTGAGCTACGCGCCGAAACGTGAACCTACAACGCCATGAACCGTGCACCTCGACGCACACGCGGGCGTGTCGGACCGGGACCTCCCCGGCACGTTGCACAGCGACCCCCGTATCCGGCGACTCAACAACACCGCCGCCGGCGACGGCACAACGCAGCCCGACACCGAAGCCAGCAAGGACACCGACTCCATGGCCAGCACGCCAGCTCACCCCCGCCCTACGCCGCCCAGACCGCCGTGGAAGACCACGGTACCGGCGGCACCGGACACGGCTCTGGAGCACCTGATGGCGCACCTGTCCTCGCCGGTCGCCGAGCGCATCTCCGGCTACCGCCCGCACCACGTGCCGGCCACCTGGAACCGGGTGGCGCCGCTGGTCCGGGTCGGCCTGGCCGGCTACCTACCCCCGAGCGTGAAGGTCGTCGAGCGCATCGGGCGCATCGTGCTGGCGCACGTGTGTGCGTGCGAGGCCCGCGGCGCCGACCTGTCGGTGCCCGGCGTGTGGGCCCCACCCCAGGTCGAGCACACCCTCGCGCTTGGCGCCGGCCCCTGGAGCGCGCGCAGCACCGCGACGATGGCGGCGCCGCTTCGGCGCATCTCCCGCAACCTCGTCCCGGTCGGACAGCCGCTCCAGCCCGTCCAGTTCACCCGGCACGGCGCCCAACTGCCCTACTGCACCGACGAGCTGGCCACCCTCATGGAGACCGTCACCACGCTGGAGTCCCCGCGGTGGCGTGGACGCGCGAGCCTGGTCCTGGCGCTCACCGTCGGCGCTGGACTGCGTGATGCCGACCTGCGGCTGCTGCGCCCCGACAGCCTCGTCACCGACCCCGGTCCGGTCCGCGTCCTCGTGCCCGACGATGCCGGCCGTGGCCGGCTCGTGCCGGTCTACCGCGACTTCGCACCCCTGGCGGCACGCGCGCACGCCCTCATGCTCACCCACGACCGCCAGAGCGACGCCGACGGCGCCCCCGTGCTCTTCGCCGCGCACGGTGTCTCCAACCGGCTCTGGGAACAGCTGGCGCTGCCGCCCGGCATCCGCCCCACCGGGCAGCGGCTGCGCGCCACGTGGAGCGCGTTCGTCCTCGCCTCCGGATGCGGGCTGCCCGCGTACGTACGCGCCGCGCACATCACCAGCACCGACACCTGGTACGCGAGCGTCCCCCTGCTCGAGCCCCTCGACGAGCACGCCTACCTCACCCAGGTCCGTGGAGACAGCGGGGACAGCGGGGACAGCGCAGGCAACCGTGACAGCCAGGCGGTCGCAGCTGGCTGGCCCGAGCTCGACGGGAACCCGTGGGAGAGCCCCCGCGTCCCGCTCCGCGACGACGTCGCCATCACCGAGAGAACCACCACGAAGAGCTCGAGCGGGAAGGGCGCGCGCCGATGAGCACCACCGCTGTGCTGGCCGGGCCGGCCCGCGTCTTCCACCTGCGGGCCGACCCCGCCCTGGTGCACCGCCTCGAGGCGGTCATCGACACCTCCGGGCTCGGCGCCTGGTTCGAGGCCGAGCTCGCCGGGGCCGACACCCGCGCCGGCGGCCGCCGCCGGACCCTGAACGCCCGCGCCCTGCTCGTCGCGCTTCTCACGCTCTCGGCCGCCGAGCAGCCCCTCATCCTGCGCGACGCCGCCCGGCTGCTGAACGCGATGACCCCCAGCACCAAGCACCGCCTGGGCATCCCCCGGACCGGGGTCACCGGCGAGGGCGCCGTCACCGAACGGATGGTCTCCTACCTGTTCAACCGGATGCTCGCCCTCATCGACCCGTCCCCGCACGCCGCCAGCAATCGGGACGCCTACGAACGCGCCCGCGATGACGCCGTGGCCGCGCACGCCGACCCCGACGGCGTCATCGACGAGACCGCCCTCGGCGCGGCCCTGACCGAGCTGAAGGCCGGCCACGCCGACGCGCTCGCCGACCGGTTCACCCGCCTGCGCTGGGTCCTGGACCGCGGCGTCGAGGCCACCCACCCGCGCCAGATCGCGCACACCGGCTCCTACGCGCTGGACTCCTCCGAGGTGCGCACCTGGGCCCGGCAGAACCGCAAGCAGCCGAAGGCGCCGTGGCTCTACCCGGACCCGGACGCGTCCTGGAACGGGAAGAAGACGCACGGCTCCAACGGCTGGTACGGCTACTGGCTGCACGCCCTGGTCCGTGTCCCGGAAGCCAGCCGCGCCGCCACCAACGCCAGCACCGGCAACGGCGATGACGTCCCGTGCCTGGTCGAACGCATCGACCTCACCGCGGCCAACGCCGACGTTCGCGAGGCCGGCCTGGGCATGCTGACCCGGATGGTCGCCGACCACGAGAACGCCGACGCCGCCGCCGGAACGCCTGACCGGCCCCGCCGCGACGTGCTCGCCGACCGCGCCTACACCTCCGAGAACCGCAAGGCCGAGGACTGGATTTGGCCGCTGTGGGAGCTCGGGTTCACCTCCGTGCACGACCTGACCGTCCACCAGCTCGGCCCGGCCCGCCGCGGTACCCCCAAGCCCACCTCCGGCGCCCTGGTCATCGACGGGCAGCCCTACTCCCCCAGGCTGCCCGCGCACCTGCGCACCCTCACCCCGCCGCCCATCGGCGCCGACCGGGCCACCATCGCCGCGTACCAGGCCAGCATCGCCCAGCGCGCCATCTACGCGCTGCACGCCGTCGGCGGACGCAACGAAGACGGCTCCTGGGACTTCGGCTGCCGCGCCATGGCCCTGCTCGGGCAGCTGCGCTGCGACCTCAAGCCCCGCTCGCTGACCCTGCCACTCACCAAGCCGACCACGACACCCACCGTGTTCACGCCCCCGGCCGGCCGGACCCCGAAGGTCTGCGGGCAGGAGAAGTCGCGCATCAGCCGCGACGAGCTGCCGTACTGGCAGCCGGACCTCTACGGCTCCAAGGCCTGGTACGACTCGTTCAACCGGCGCAACCGCATCGAGGGCATCTTCGGCAACCTCAAGAACGACGCCACCCAGAACATCACCCGCGGCAACTTCCGCGTCATGGGCCTGGCCAAGACCGCGTTCATGACGATGGTCGCCGTCATGGCCGTCAACCTGCGCCTGCTTGACGCGTGGCAGCTGCGCCGCGACGCCCAGGCCCGAGCCGGAGCCGGTGACGAGCTGACCCGGCCTGCGCCGCGCGCCCGCCGGCCCCGCCGGCGCACCCTCCTCATCGAGGCCACCCGCGCCCGGGTCGCGGCAGCACGAGCCGCCGCCGACGCAGTCGCCGCCCATCAACCTGCACCAGGAGGCGGAGCAGGCGCCGTCCCGGACCCGCCACCGGACGCGTAGCCCGCACCCGTCGCCCGACCGCAGCAGAGCTCCACCACCCGCACCACCACGACCCGTCAGGCCCCCACGCCGGACGGGCCGCACGCATGCCCGCGGACCCGCCCATCGAGTGCCTGGACGCCGCGAGAGGGCCGTTCGGCGGTGGGCCGGGACCGTCACGCCGAAGCGGCGCCCACCGTGATGGTGGGCGCCGCTTCTGGGTTCAACCGACGGGGCTAACGTCCGCATTCTCGCTGCGAATCGTTAGCCCCTGCTGGCGGAGGCGGCGGGATTTGAACCCGCGAGAGGTTTTATCCTCAACCCGCTTAGCAGGCGGGCGCACTAGGCCACTATGCGACGCCTCCGTGCCCGGCACGAGGCCGCCGAGGCGACTTCGGATGCACGGGCGAGCACAGGCTACCGGCAGCCGTGGCCCGGGCCCAAACCGGGGTGGCGCAGACCCGCACGCGTTACCCGAGTCGATGCGGCGCATAACAGGTTCGCAGGGCACAATGTGCATCGGCCCGTGCGCATGGGCCGATCAGAGAGGACTTCATGAGCTATCCGAACACGCGAGGTCAGGATGCGCCCCCGACACGCGACGCGCTGCGACGTGAACTCAGGTCTGGTTTCCGCAGGTCGCTCGGCCTCACGGCGCTCGGCACGGTCGTCCCGGGTGCCGGGCTGACGCAGACCCGCAGCCGCAAGACGGGCTGGGTGATCCTCGTCATCGCCCTCATCGGCATCGGGCTCGGCGCCTACTACGTGCTGCGCACCGGCCTGACCAACGCCGTGCTGTCGCTCGTGGCCCGGCCCGCCGTCCTGCAGGCGATCGCCGTCGCCTTCGTCGTGATCGGCATCCTGTGGTGCGGATCGATCATCCTCACCGCGGTCCAGTCCCGGCCCACGCGCCTCGACAAGGCCCGCACGCGCCTGCTGGCCGGGTTCACGACGCTCATGGTCTTCCTCGTCGCGGCGTCCTCCTTCAAGTTCGCCGAGTACGCCAGCATCACGCAGACGACCGTCGCGCAGGTCTTCGGCACCGCCCCGGTGAAGCCGGGCGTGGGTGCGCAGGTGGCCCAGGGTGAGGACCCGTGGGCCGACCAGGCCCGCGTCAACATCCTGCTGCTCGGCTCCGACGCCGGCGTCGGACGCACCGGCACCCGAACCGACTCGATGATCGTCGCGAGCATCGACACGAAGACCGGTCGGACTGCCCTCATCTCCCTCCCCCGCAACCTCCAGCGGGTGCCGCTGCCCAAGTCGAGCCCCCTGCGCGGGCTCTACCCGAGCGGCACGTACGGGCGCCCCGTGTGCTTCCGGGAGCAGAAGGACCCCAACGACCAGTGCATGCTCAACGCCGTGTGGACCGAGGTCGACCAGTACCGCCAGGACCACCCCGGCTCCTACACGGGCACCGCACCGGGCCGTGACGAGACCCGCAACGTCATCTCCGAGGTGCTCGGGCTCAAGATCGACCACACCGTCGTCGTCGACCTCAAGGGTTTCTCCCAGCTCATCGACGCCATGGGCGGCGTGACGATCAACGTCAAGCTCAGCGGGTTCGGCACCAAGCTGCCCATCGGCGGCCACAGCGACGGCAACGGCGGCGTCATCGGCGAGACCGGCTACTTCAGCCCGGGCGTCCAGCACCTCGGCGGCAACCTGGCGCTCTGGTACGCCCGCACCCGTGCGGCCGACAGCGACACCTACCGCCAGGACCGCCAGCGCTGCGTGGTCCAGGCGGTCGTCAAGCAGGTCGACCCGTCGCAGATGGTCTCGAAGTACCCGGAGATCGCCCGCATCGCGCGCGACAACATCTACACCGACATCCCGGCCCAGAACCTCCCGGCGTTCGTCGACCTCATCGAGCGGGTCCAGAAGGGCAACAAGATCAGCAGCATCTCGCTGGCCCAGATCCCCGACTTCAACTCGGTCAGGCCCAACTACGACGAGATCCACGCCTTCGTCCAGAAGAGCCTGCAGGCCCCGAAGCCGGCGACCCCGTCGACCACCCCGGCGACGCCCAAGACGCCCGCGAAGACGCCGACGAGCACCCCGTCGCCGACGACGACGCCGTACGACAAGTGCTGACGGCGGGCCGGCCAGCGCCGGCCCGCCGTCACAACAAAGCCCCCGGCCGATGGCCGGGGGCTTTGTCACAAACGACTGAGGTTGTGTGTCGCTCGTTGCTGTTGATCTCGAGTGATCAGAGCGGGCGAACCGCGTCAGCCTGGGGACCCTTGGGACCCTGGGTGACCTCGAACTCGACTCGCTGCGCCTCTTCCAGCGAACGGTAGCCGTTCGACTGGATGGCCGAGTAGTGGACGAAAACGTCGGGGCCGCCGCCGTCCTGGGCGATGAAGCCAAAGCCCTTCTCGGCGTTGAACCACTTGACGGTGCCCTGTGCCATACGGGTAACTCTTCCTTCTTTAGCGTGTGGAACGACGCACCTCGCGCATCCCAAGCTGCCGCCTTGACTCCATGGGACGGGCGAACCCGCCGCTGTCGAAAAGAAATCCCGCCACCATTGCGGATGACGGGCACCTGCTCGACTTCGAGGAACTGCAACTGCAACCGCGACGAACCTAGCAGAATACCGCGCGGTCAGCCTGTCGGATGACACCAGATTTTGGTCGTTCAGGAAGCGTTGGCCGCGTCGTCACGCCGAGTGCCTCGCAGGGCGAGCCGCGGCGGTCGGTCACCACGGATCGTGGCCACCATGTCGACCACCCTGCGGGTCGCGCGGACGTCGTGAGCGCGGAAGACCGTCGCCCCGAGCCAGGCCGCGACGGCGGTGGCCGCCAGCGACCCCTCGAGCCGCTCCTCGGCAGGCAGGTCGAGCGACTCTCCGACGAAGTCCTTGCGTGACATCGCCTGCAGCACAGGGTAGTTCAGGGCCACGACGTCGGCCGTGTGCCGGAGCACCTCGAGCGAGTGCGCCGTCGTCTTGCCGAAGTCGAGCGTGGGGTCCACGAGGATGCGTTCACGAGGTATGCCGGCCCGCTCGGCCGCGCGGGCACCGTCGGCCAGGGTGCGAACGACGTCCCGGACGACGTCGAGGGGGTCGTCGCCGTACGTGACGTCCACCGGGTCGGTGCGGGGCGGGAGACCGCCGGTGTGCGAGATGACGTAGCCGGCGCCGATGCCCGCGGCCACGTGGACGAGGTCGCGGTCGTGGCCGGCCCAGGTGTCGTTGACGAGGTCGACGACACCGTCGGCCTCGCGCGCCACCTCCGAGCGCCACGTGTCGAGGCTCAGCAGGACGTCGGGGTGCTCGGATCTCGCCCACTGTAGGAAGGGGACGACCCTCCGGATCTCCTCGTCGGCGTCGACCACCTCACCTTCCTGACCGGCCCGCACGCCGCCGACGTCGACGAGGTCGGCGCCGAGCTCGACCGCGCCGACGAAGGCCGCCTTGGCCGACTCGAGGTCGGCGTGCCGGTTGCCGCTGAAGAAGGAGTCCCGGGTCCGGTTGACGATCGCCATGACCGCCGGCGACCCGGCGTCGAATCGCTTGCCGCGCAGGACGAGTGGGCTCGCCGACGAGAGCTGGACCGCAGCGATCCGGCTCAGGATCTCGGCGTTGTCGGGCACGGCATCCGAGCCGGGAAGTGAGGTCACACTGTCGTCTTTCACGCGGTTGGTCAAAGGTCAACGGTGCACCGAGCATGGTTGCGCAACTGTTACCATTGTGGGGCAGACGTCACCCCCGGCCCGGCCACGCTCCCGGCCTGGTCGCGGGTGGTCCGCCGGTCCTGATCGTCCCGCAATGACGGTCGACCACCGAGCCCCTTCGACGCGTTGTCAGGGCTCAGCCAGAAGGAAACTGAATACAGCAATGTCGTACATCGTGTCGTTCTTCGCGGCCATGAACCGTCCGTCCACGTCCATGCCGGTCGGTCAGTACAACTCCAGCACGACGTTCGAGGAGAGGCTCGGCCTGCTCTGAGAGGACGTCTGCACGCTGAGCTCACCGTCGAGGTCAGCGCTCGAGAACAAAAGGGACTCCGGATCTCCGGGGCCCCTTTTTTCGTGCCCGGACGTCTGCATCCCGACTGCGCCGGCTGCTTCGAGGGCGCTCCGCGCCCTCGGGGCGATGGCGGAGGGCGTGGGATTCGAACCCACGATGGGCTATGAACCCATAGCGGTTTTCAAGACCGCCGCACTCGGCCACTATGCGAGCCCTCCAGTGTCCGCGGAAGTCTATCCGCGGCCGGCCCCACCGTCCGAATCACGCGAGCCGCCGGCCATGACCTGCCAGGTGGTGCGCGTCATGGTCCTGCGTCCAGTGGGGTCAGGACGCCACCAGACGCAGGACCATCTGCAGGACGACGCTCCACTCGCCGGAGGCCGGCTCGCGGAGGCAGGTCAGATGTAGATGGCGGGGTCGAGCCACTGGTTGGTGGCGTCGCGCTTCGGGAAGCGGATGACGGCCGGGATACCGGTCGCCACCGCGCCGGCCGGAACGTCCTTGACGACAACGGAGTTCGCGCCGATCTGGACGTCGTCCCCGACGAGGACGGGCCCGAGCACCCGGGCACCGGCGCCGATCGTGACGCGGTTGCCGACCGTCGGGTGGCGCTTGACGTGGGCGAGCGAGCGACCACCCAGGGTGACCCCGTGGTAGAGCATGACGTCGTCGCCGACCTCGGCGGTCTCGCCGATGACGACACCCATGCCGTGGTCGATGAAGAAGCGCCGGCCGAGTCGCGCCGCAGGGTGGATCTCGACGCCGGTGATGGAGCGCGCCAGGGTCGCGAGCACCCGCGCCGGCAGCCGCCCGCCCGGCTGCTTCCACAGCGCGTGCAGGCCCCGGTGGGCCCACACCGCGTGCAGGCCCGGCGACGTCAGGACGAGCTCGAGGCGGGAGTTCGCAGCCGGGTCCCGCGCGATGGCACCGTCGACGTCCTCGAGCGCACGGTCGGCGAGCTTGCGCACGAAGCCGAGCGGGCCGGCATACGACCGCTCCTCGGGCGCCAGGCTGGCAAGCGCACCGGTCTGCGGCACGTCGTCACCGCGCACGAGCGTGAGCGGCTTCTCGGCCGGGCGCGGCTCGGGCTCGATCTGTGGTGCGGTGCTCATGGGCACGACTCCTTGGGGACGACGGGGACGCTGAGGACAGAAGGGACGTCAGTCGACGAGACCCTCGAAGAGGATCGTCGACAGGTAGCGCTCGCCGAACGAGGGGATGATGACGACGATCGTCTTGCCCTTGTTCTCCTCGCGCTGGGCGACCTGGACGGCGGCCGCGAGGGCGGCGCCGGAGGACAGTCCGACGAGCAGTCCCTCCTCGGTGGCGGCGCGACGGGCCCACTTCACCGAGGTCTCGGCGTTGACGTCGATGACCTCGTCGTAGATCTCGGTGTCGAGGATCTCCGGGACGAAGTTGGCGCCGATGCCCTGGATCTTGTGCGGGCCGGGCTGGCCTCCGTTGAGGATCGCGGACTCCTCGGGCTCGACGGCGATGATCTGCACGCCGGGCTTGCGGGCCTTGAGCACCTGGCCGATGCCGGTGATGGTGCCGCCGGTGCCGATGCCCGCGACGACGATGTCGACCTGGCCGTCGGTGTCCTTCCAGATCTCCTCCGCGGTGGTCTTGCGGTGGATCTCCGGGTTGGCGACGTTGGCGAACTGGCGCGCGAGCACCCCGCCACGCTCGGCGGCGATCTCCTCGGCCTTGGCCACGGCGCCCTTCATGCCGGTCGACGGGTCGGTGAGGACGAGCTCGGCGCCGAAGGCGCGCAGCAGCGCGCGGCGCTCCTTGCTCATCGACTCGGGCATCGTCAGCACGACCTTGTAGCCGCGGGCCGCGCCGACCATGGCGAGCGCGATGCCGGTGTTGCCCGACGTCGCCTCGACGATCGTGCCGCCGGGCTGGAGGTCCCCGCTCGCCTCGGCCGCGTCGACGATCGCGACGCCGATGCGGTCCTTGACGGAGTTGGCCGGGTTGTAGAACTCGAGCTTGGCCGCCACGGTCGCGTCGGCGCCGTCGGTGATCTTGTTGAGGCGCACGAGCGGCGTGTTGCCGATCAGCTGGGTCACGTCGTCGTAGATCGGCATGTGCGGAAGCCCTTTCGCCGGGGTGCGGATCGGTCTGGCGACCTGGTCGTTGTCGACAACCGGGTCCTCGTTATACATATTCCAACACGTCGTTATCTCGCGCCACCAAGCGCCCATGATCCGGTATGCCGGGTGGCCAGGACGTGGCATACCCGATCTCCCGGCGTGGCCGGGTCGAGTCGGCCGCCGGTGCGGCACGGCGGACGAGGCGCCGCCGGAGGGTGCCGGAACGAAGGGGACGGAACGGGACGAGCGTCACGGCGCGACGGCCGTCACATTCACTAAGCGCTTGCTAACTCGTCAGTAGACTCCCCGGCATGAGTGCGCTCCAGATCGTCGCCGTCGTCGTCTGCCTCGGCGTCACAGCCGTCGCCGTCGCCCTGCTCGTCAAGACGGTCAACCACTTCCTCGCCACGTTCCGGCTCGGGCAGCCCGAGGACCGCGGTGACGACAAGGGAGCCCGCACCCGCACCCTGCTGCGCGAGTTCCTCGGCCACACCCGCATGTCGCGGCTGCCCGTCGTCGCCATCGCCCACTGGTTCACGATGGTCAGCTTCGGCATCCTCTTCTTCACCCTGCTCAACGCGTTCGGCCAGCTCTTCTCGCCGGAGTTCGCGCTGCCGGTCATCGGGCACTTCTTCCTCTACGAGTGGGTGACCGACTTCTTCGCCTTCGCGGGCTTCATCAGCATCGTCGTGCTCATGGCGATCCGCCAGAAGAACCACCCGCGCTCGGCCGCGGGTGAGGACGGGCGCCGCAGCCGCTTCTTCGGCTCCACGTGGTGGCAGGCCTACTACGTCGAGCTGACGATCCTCGGCGTCACCCTGTGCATCGGCCTGCTCCGCGCCCTCGAGTGGACCCTCGCTCGCGAGACCGGCACCGGCATGGACAACGCCCTGCACTTCCCGCTGACCGGCTGGATCGGCAACTTCTTCACCGGCCTGTCGGTCGGCGCGATCGAGAACCTCATCGTGATCATCGCCGCGATCAAGATCCTCATCTCCTTCGCCTGGATGATCACCATCGCCCTGCAGCCGACGATGGGCGTGGCCTGGCACCGCTTCCTCGCCTTCTTCAACATCTTCTTCAAGCGCCACGCCGACGGCCGCACCAGCCTCGGCGAGCTCCAGCCGATCCGGGTCGACGGCAAGCCCCTCGACTTCGAGAACGTCGACGAGCTCGACGAGGACGCCGCGCTCGGCGTCGGCAAGGTCGAGGACTTCACGTGGAAGGGCCTGCTCGACTTCACGACCTGCACCGAGTGCGGCCGCTGCCAGAGCCAGTGCCCGGCCTGGAACACCGACAAGCCCCTCTCCCCCAAGCTGCTCGTCATGACGCTGCGCGACCACGCGCACGCCAAGTCCCCGTGGCTGCTCGCCTCCGAGGAGGTGCGGGCCGGAGGCATCGAGTCGGCAGACGGCTTCAGCGACGCCACGAAGGGCGCCGTCGCCACCGAGCAGCTCGTCGGCGAGACCGGCTACGACATCCGCCACCCGCTCACGGCGTACAACCCCCACGGACCCGACGCCGTCATCGACGAGGACGTCCTCTGGTCGTGCACGACGTGCGGCGCCTGCGTCGAGCAGTGCCCCGTCGACATCGAGCACGTCGACGCCATCGTCGACATGCGCCGCTACAAGAACCTCATCGAGTCGGCCTTCCCCGCCGAGCTCAACGGCCTCTTCAAGAACCTCGAGAAGAACAGCAACCCGTGGGGCCTCGCGCCGCGGCTGCGGATGGACTGGGCCAAGGACCTCCCCTTCGAGGTCAAGCAGGTCGGCCAGGACGTCGAGAGCCTCGACGAGGTCGACTACCTCTTCTGGGTCGGCTGCGCCGGTGCCTACGAGGACCGAGCCAAGAAGACGACCCGCGCCGTCGCCGAGCTGCTCGACACCGCCGGCGTCTCCTTCGCGGTGCTCGGGGACGGCGAGGCCTGCACCGGCGACTCGGCCCGCCGAGCCGGCAACGAGTTCCTCTTCCAGATGCTCGCCCAGCAGAACGTCGAGACGCTCAACGAGGTCGGCGCGACGAAGATCGTCGTCACCTGTGCGCACTGCTTCAACACGATCAAGAACGAGTACCCCCAGCTCGGCGGCCAGTACGAGGTGCTGCACCACACGCAGCTGCTCAACCGCCTCGTCCGCGAGAAGCGCCTGACGCCGGTGGCCCGCCCGGGTGACGCCTCGTCCGCCGGCACGCTGACCGGAGCCGCCTCGACCGGCGCCAAGGTGACCTACCACGACCCGTGCTACCTCGGCCGGCACAACCAGGTCTACGCCCCGCCGCGCGAGCTGCTCCAGATCCTGCCCGGCGTCGAGTACGCCGAGATGGAGCGCAGCAAGGAGAAGTCGTTCTGCTGCGGCGCCGGTGGCGCCCGCATGTGGATGGAGGAGAAGCTCGGCACGCGGATCAACACGAACCGCACCGAGGAGGCCCTGGCGACGGGCGCCGAGCGCATCGCCGTCGGCTGCCCCTTCTGCAAGGTGATGCTCTCCGACGGCCTCAACGCCGCCATCCAGGACGGCAAGGCCACCGACGCCGTCGAGGTGGTCGACGTCGCGCAGATGCTCCTCGCCGCGGTCCGACGCGGAGACGGCGGCGGCGAGCCGGACGAGGCACAGACGCCCGAGCCCCAGCCCGACCCCGAGCCCACGCCGGTCGGCTGAGCCCGGCGGACGGCATACGTCCTCTCCGCAGTGACGAAGGCCCCCTCCCACGGGAGGGGGCCTTCGGCGTGCCCGGTGACGACACCGTCGCCGCCGAACCGTGGGAACGCTCTCACAAACTCTTGCCCAACCCCCCGCGACGGTGAAGGGTGAGCCCATGACTCAACGACGAGATCGACGTGGGTGGCCCTCCCGCGGGCTCCACCGACTGGCCCTCGCGGCCCTGGCCGTCGCCACCGCGGCCGTCCCGACCATTGCCGTCGCCGGGGCCGGAGCGACCCCCGCGCCTTCGTCCGCCGTGGCCGCGGCCCCAGCCGCCCCCGACCTCGGGCCGGGCACCCTCGTGCTCGACCCGTCCATGTCCACCGCCGACATCCAGGCCAAGGTGGACGCCGTCGCCGCCGCACAGGTGTCCAACGAGATGGGTCCGGAACGCCACGCGATCCTCTTCAAGCCCGGCACCTACGGCACCGCCGACAAGCCGCTCAACTTCCAGGTCGGCTACTACACCGAGGTCGCCGGCCTCGGCCAGAACCCGGGCGACGTCGTCATCAACGGTTCGGTCTACGTGCGCAACCAGTGCAGCGCGACAGGGAACTGCATCGCGCTCAACAACTTCTGGCGATCGCTGTCCAACCTCACCGTCAACGTCACCACCCCCGGCTTCGGCTGCTACAGCGGCCAGTTCTGGGCCGTCTCGCAGGCCGCGCCGCTGCGCCGCGTCCACGTCAAGGGCCAGACGACCCTCATGGACTACTGCACCGGGCCGTCCTTCGCCAGCGGCGGGTTCATCGCCGACTCGAGGTTCGACGGGGTCGTCATCAACGGCTCGCAGCAGCAGTTCTTCACCCGCAACAGCTCCTTGGGCAGCTGGACCAACGGGGTCTGGAACCAGGTCTTCTCCGGCACCGAGGGCGCTCCGGCCGAGTGCTTCCCGGGCGTGGCCAACGGCTGCGGGCCCTACACGACCGTCGACACGACGTCGGTGAGCCGTGAGAAGCCCTACCTCTACGTCGACGCCTCGGGCGCCTACCGCGTCTTCGTGCCGGCGGCCGCGACCGACTCGCGCGGCGTCTCGTGGGCGTCCGGGTCGACTCCCGGCCGCTCGATCGGCATCGGCGACTTCTACGTGGCCAGGCCGTCGGACTCGGCGCAGGCGATCAACCGCGAGCTCGCCCGCGGTCGCAACCTGCTCCTGACCCCCGGCGTCTACCACCTCGACCAGACCCTCAAGGTCAAGCGGGCCGACACCGTCGTGCTCGGGCTCGGTCTTGCCAGCCTCACGCCGACCAACGGACAGGTCGCGATGAGTGTCGCCGACGTGCCGGGCGTCGACATCGCCGGCATCACCTTCGACGCCGGGCCCGTCAGCTCGCCGGTCCTGCTCCGGATCGGGAACCAGCGGGCTGCCGGGACGCCGGCCGCGAGCCGGGCGGGCTGGAGCAGCGCCGCCGACCCCACTGGACTGCAGGACGTCTTCTTCCGCATCGGCGGCCCGTACGTCGGCAAGGCGACCGTCAGCCTCGAGGTCAACAGCGACCACGTCGTGCTCGACGACATCTGGGCGTGGCGCGCCGACCACGGCAACGGCGTCGGGTGGACGAGCAACACCGCCGACACCGGTCTCGTCGTCAACGGAGACCACGTCACGGCCACGGGCCTGTTCGTCGAGCACTACCAGAAGGCCGAGGTCATCTGGAACGGTGAGCACGGGTCGGTGACCTTCTTCCAGAACGAGCTGCCCTACGACCCGCCGAGCCAGGCCGCCTGGATGTCGGCTCCCGGGCACGAGGGCTACCCGGCCCTGCTCGTCGGGCCCGGCGTGAAGAGCTTCTCGGGGTCCGGGATGGGCTCCTACAGCTTCTTCAACCAGGGCGTCGACGTCTTCGCCGCCAACGCCTTCGAGGTGCCCATGACACCCGGGGTGCACCTGCACGACCTGCTGACGATCTTCCTCGACCCGTCCACCGGCAAGGGCGGCATCCGCAACGTCGTCAACGGCGTCGGCGGCTCGTCGACGACCGCCAACCCGGACGTGCCCGTCACCGTCGTCGACTACCCCTGAGCACGACACCTCCCGGCCCGACGGTCGTATGCCGTCGGGCCGGGAGGCACGGCGCCGCGCGGCCCCGTAGGGTGAGCCGATGAGTGCCGACCTCACCGCCGTGGCCCGCGACCTCGCTCCGACCGGTCCGCTACGGGCCTCGATCAACCTCGGCAACCCCGTTCTCGCGCAAGGCACTCCGCAGGCGCCCACCGGGGTCACGGTCGACATCGCTCGTGCCGTCGCCGAGAGACTCGGGCTGCGTCTCGAGCTGCTGTGCTTCGACGCGGCACGCAGGTCGTACGACGCGATGGCCACCGGCGCAGCCGACATCTGCTTCCTCGCGATCGACCCGGCGCGCGAGGACGAGGTCGCCTTCACCGAGCCCTACGTCCTCATCGACGGCGTCTACGTCGTGCCGGAGGACTCGCCACTGAGCACGGTCGCCGACGTCGACGCCGGCGGCGTCCGGATCGGCGTCAAGACCGGGTCGGCCTACGACCTGCACCTCACGCGCACCCTCGAGCACGCCAGCCTCGTCCGCGGTGACGAGGGCGTCGACGTGTTCGCCGCCGAAGGACTCGAGGTCGGGGCGGGGATCCGCGAGCCCGTGACGGCCTTCGCCCGGTCGCGCGCCGGACTCCGGGTCATCGACGAACCCTTCATGCAGATCCGCCAGGCCGTCGGGACGACCCGGACCCGCTCACCCGAGACGGTCGACTTCCTGCGCGAGCTCGTCGAGGAGCTCAAGGCGACCGGCTTCGTGGCCGACGCCCTGGGACGCTCCGGGCAGCGACGCGAGGCCGCAGCGCCCTCTGCCTGACGGCACGCGGCCGCCTGACGGCATACGGCCGCGTCACGGCACGCGCACGAGGAGGTCCGCACCCCGGGGAGCGGGTGCGGACCTCCACGGTCGCTGCGAGGTCAGCCGACGCGACCGACCCGACCGACGAGCGGTGCGGCGATGCCGAGGGCGGCGAGCTCGCCGTCGGTCAAAAGCCTGGAGCGGATGAGGAACCGCACACCCTCGGGCGCCTCGACGGAGAAGCCGCTGCCGCGGCCCTTCACGACGTCGACGGTCAGGTGCGTGTGCTTCCAGTACTCGTACTGCGACACCGACATCCAGAAGCCGATCGGCCCGTGCACCTGCACGACCCCGTCGACGGCGAGGTCGGCCAGGTGCACGTCGGCCTCGCTCGTGATGAAGTCCCCGGCCGGGTAGCACATGGGAGAGCTGCCGTCGCAGCAGCCACCGGACTGGTGGAACATCAACGGGCCGTGCATCCCGGTGAGGCGGCGGAGCAGGTCCGCCGCCTCACCGGTGAGGTCGACCCGGCTGGGGGAAGCCGATGGCTCACCGGGCGCGACCGTCTCGGGGGGCGTGTGGTCCACGTGGACCGGCCCGCTCAGAAGAACCCGAGCGCGTCGGGCGAGTAGGAGACGAGGAGGTTCTTCGTCTGCTGGTAGTGGTCGAGCATCATCTTGTGGTTCTCGCGGCCGATGCCCGACTGCTTGTAGCCACCGAACGCGGCGTGCGCCGGGTACTGGTGGTAGCAGTTCGTCCAGACCCGCCCCGCCTTGATGCCACGGCCCATCCGGTAGGCGCGGGACCCGTCGCGCGTCCACACGCCGGCCCCGAGACCGTAGAGCGTGTCGTTGGCGATCGAGAGCGCGGCCGCCTCGTCGTCGAAGCTCGTGAGCGAGACGACGGGGCCGAAGATCTCCTCCTGGAAGATCCGCATCGAGTTGTCGCCCTCGAAGATCGTCGGAGCGACGTAGTAGCCCTCGGCGAGGTCGCCGTCGAGCACGTTGCGGTCGCCGCCGGTCAGGACCTTGGCACCCTCCTGCCGGCCGATGTCCAGGTAGGAGAGGATCTTCTCGAGCTGGTCGTTGCTCGCCTGGGCGCCCATCGTCGTCTCGGTGTCGAGCGGGTTGCCCTGCTTGATCTTCTCGACCCGGGCCACGGCGTCGGGCACGAAGTCGCTGTAGATCGAGCTCTGCACGAGTGCCCGTGAGGGGCACGTGCAGACCTCGCCCTGGTTGAGCGCGAACATCGTGAAGCCCTCGAGTGCCTTGTCGTAGAAGGCGTCCCGCTCCTGCGCGACGTCCTCGAAGAAGACGTTGGGGCTCTTGCCGCCCAGCTCGAGCGTGACCGGGATGATGTTCTGCGAGGCGTACTGCATGATGAGCCGGCCGGTCGTCGTCTCGCCCGTGAAGGCGATCTTGGCGATGCGGGGGCTGCTCGCGAGCGGCTTGCCGGCCTCCACACCGAAGCCGTTGACGACGTTGAGCACGCCCGGGGGCAGCAGGTCCCCGACGAGCTCGACGACCTTGAGGATCGACCACGGGGTCTGCTCGGCCGGCTTGAGCACGACGCAGTTGCCGGCGGCGAGGGCCGGGGCGAGCTTCCACACGGCCATGAGGATCGGGAAGTTCCACGGGATGATCTGGCCGACGACGCCGAGCGGCTCGTGGAAGTGGTAGGCGACGGTGTTCTCGTCGATCTCGCTGCTCGAACCCTCTTGTCCTCGAAGGACGCCCGCAAAGTAGCGGAAGTGGTCGACGGCGAGAGGAAGGTCTGCGGCCAGCGTCTCGCGCACGGCTTTGCCGTTCTCCCACGTCTCGGCGACGGCGAGCGCCTCGAGGTTGGCCTCGATGCGGTCGGCGATGCGGTTGAGGATGAGCGAGCGCTCGCCGAGCGACGTCCTGCCCCAGGCGGGGGCGGCCGCGTGGGCGGCGTCGAGCGCGGCGTCGACGTCCTCGGCCGTGCCCCGCGCGACCTCGCAGAACGGCTTGCCGTTGACGGGCGAGATGTTCTCGAACCAGAGGCCCTTCTTCGGGTCGACCCAGTTGCCGCCGATGAAGTGGCCGTAGCGGTCGAGGACGGTGACGAGCGAGTCCGGCGAGCCGGGCGGTGCGTAGACGGTCATGGTTGATCTCCCAACATCCTTGGTGGTTCCCCGCAGAGGGGTTGGCGAGACCGTAGGCAGCGCAACGTTGCAACCACGTTGCGTCGCGTATGCCGGGTGGCGAGGACACGGCATACGCCCCGTCCGTGACCCCGGTCAGGCGGGGCCGAGCTCGCGGTCGAGGCGGTGCAGCTGGTTCTGGACGAGCGGCATGAGCGGCGAGCCCGGTCCGAGCACCCGGGCCTGCGCCTGCCACATCTCGTAGTCGTCGGCACCCGAGGCCGACCTCGTCCAGGCCGACATGAGATCGGCGCGACCGCTGCCGAGCACGGCCCGGCGCAGGTCGCCCTCGACGCTCTCGCGCAGTCGGACGACCCCCGGCGCCGTGGACCGCGGCAGCAGGGGACCGCGGTAGGCGCGCATGGCGCTCGCGACGTCGCCGGCCGCGAGGTGCGCCTCGACACCGAGCCAGTCGCCGGCGAGCTCGGCCACGAGCCGGTAGGGCCGCGAGGCGAGCAGGTCCTCACCGAGCAGGCTGCGCAGGCGCCCCATCTCGACCCGGAGCGTCGAGGCGCTGCTGTCCTCCTCGTAGAGCAGCACCGCGAGCTCGTCACCCGACAAGCCGCGCGGCGCCGAGGCGAGCAGGAGCAGGATCTCGCTGTGCCGGGGGCTGAGACGCACCGTCTGGCGCCGACCGCGCCCGTCGTCGACGGTCAGCAGCGTGTCGTTGCGGCCGAGGGACTCCATGAGCACCGAGAGGCCGCGCGTCGACGCTGCCTGCGACTGGGCCGCTCGACCGCTGACGAGCAGCTCGCGGGCGAGCTCGGACTCGGCCATCCGCGCGGCTGCCCGGACCATCGCCATCGTCTGCGGCACGACGATGTCGTCACCACCGGTGATGTCGAGCACCCCGAGCACGGTCTGGTCGGAGGGGTCGTGGATCGTCGTCGCGGCGCAGCTCCACCGCTGCACCGAGCGCCGGAAGTGCTCCGCTCCGATGACGTTGACCGACTGGTCGAGCCGCAGCGCCATGCCGGGGGCGTTGGTGCCGGCGAGGCGCTCGTCCCAGTTGCTGCCCTCGACGAAACCGATCGACTCGGCCCGGCGGAGCACGCCCGGCGTGCCGCACACCCAGAGCAGCTGGCCCGACGCGTCCGAGACGGCCATGACGGCGTCGCAGTCGCGGGCGGCCTGGCCGAGCACGTCGTCGAGCAGCGGGAAGACCCGCGCCAGCGGGTGTGCCTCACGGTGGTCGCGCAGGGCGTCGGCGGGCAGCGTGATCGGGGCGTCGACCGTGTCGACGTGCACCCCTGCGGCAGCCGAGCGCAGCCACGAGTCCGCGACGTGGGCGCGGACCCCGCTGCCCTCGGACTCGGGTCGCGCGTCGACGGGCATGCGCCGATTGTGCACGCACTCGAGGGCCGCGCGACCGGAGTGCGTCGGATCCCACACGTTCGACGGCCACTCGGTCGGCCACTCAGTCGGGCGCTCGTTCAGGTGCTCGCTCGGGCGGACGAGGGGGCCGACGGGGTTGGACAGCTTCGTCCGCGGGGGTGGTCAAGCGGCGGATTGAGGCGCACCATGAAGGAACCCGCGCAGAATCCTTCAGGGAAGTCCGAGGAGCGACGATGTCACGACGAGCCCCCTTCGTGCCCGACGGCGTGCCGGTGCTGTCACGCGGGCGCCACCGCAACCCCCGCCGGGGCGCCTGCTTCATGGAGATGGCGTCGTTCCTGGCCGGCGAGCGGTGGAGCGACCACCCGGAGTGCACGCACCCCGTTCTCGCGACGCTGGCCCGCTGCGTCAACGACCTGCTCGACGAGACGCACCGTCAGAGGCTCGTGACGATGATCCCCGAGGTCGTCGGACTCAACCCGGACGACCCTCGCGTCGCAACGGCACTCGTGCTGACGACGGCCCGCGCCGCCCTACCGATCTCGGCGGAGGAGCGCCAGAACGTCATGGCCCTCGCGATCCTCAACGCCGAGGGCGTCCTGGCCGAGCAGGACGGCCGCTCCTCCGGACAGCTGTCCCAGGCCTCGAGGGCCGCTCTCACGACGGCGCCGGCTGCAGAGCGCTGGGCGCGGATCCATCTGGCCCGCATGGGTTTCAACACGGCAGCCGTCCGGCCTGCCAATGCGGCCAAGGTGGTGGCCCTGGCCGTCGACGGCATCGCCCGCGCCTGCGTCGACGACCCGGAGGAGCGTCTCGTGAAGCTCCTGCGCGACGGCATCGACGTCGTGGCCGCCTTCGCACCCCTGGCTCCGGCCCCGATCACCGTCTCGTGGGCGACGCCCTCCTCGTCGTCCGAGTCGACCGCGCCGACGAGCCCGTCCAGGACGCTCGCGCGCTGAGCTCCCCCGAGTCACACGACCGTGGCCACGTCCCGACGGATCGGGACGTGGCCACGCGGGTCGACGCGGTCGGCATCGACGATCTGCCCCGGAGTCGACCCGGTCTCAGCCGTCAGCGGGTCTCGCGGAAGTCGACGTGCTCACGGACGACGGGGTCGAACTTGCGCAGCACCATCCGGTCGGGGCTGGTGCGACGGTTCTTGCGCGTCACGTAGCTGTAGCCGGTGCCGGCGGTCGAACGCAGGGTGACGACAGGTCGCAGGTCGGTGTGCTTGGCCATGGGACTCCTTCGGTCTCGGGGTCGCGATGGTCGCGACAGTAATGAGAACCATTTTCGTCGGCGCTGCATTCCCCGGCCCCTCGTCCGCCCAGCCCGGTCCTGTCACGACACGACCGAGGCCCCCGCAGGCGTCGCGGGGGCCTCAGTCAGTGGTGACGGTGGCCGGCCGAAGCCGTCGGCCGGTCAGTAGGTGCGCGGGCTCAGGCGAGACCGGCGCTGGCGAGCCACGTCTTGGCGACCGCGCTCGCATCCTTCTTGTCGACGACGACCTGCTTGACCATGTCGGCGAGCGAGGTGGTGTCGAGCTTGGCGGAGACCGCGTTGAGGATGCTCTTGACGCCGTCGGCCTTGTCCGAGCGCACGAGCGGCACGACGTTGTCCGAGCCGAAGAGGCTCTGCGGGTCCTCGAGCACGACGAAGCCGTTGGCGGCGATCGACGGGTCGGTGCTGAAGATGTTGGCGGCCTTGACCTGACCGTTCTTCAGCGCCTCGACCGTCGCCTGGCTCTGCAGCGGGCGGAACTCCTTGGGTGTGATGTTGTAGACCGACTTCAGCCCGACGAGACCCTGCTGACGGGTCTTGAACTCCGGCGGAGCCCCGATGGTGAGGTCGGCCTGGTGCGCCGCGAGGTCGGGAATCGCCTTGAGCGACCACTGGTTGGCGGTGTCCTTGGTCACGGCGAGGGAGTTCTTGTCCTCCGCCGCCGACTTGTCGAGGACCGTCAGGCCCTGCGGCACGGCCTTCTGCAGGGCCGCGTAGACCTCGTCCGGCTGCACGACCTTGGCGTTCTTGTCGTAGAAGTTGAGCAGCGAGCCGGTGTACTCCGGCAGCACGTCGACCTCGCCGCCGGTGATGGCCTTGAGGTAGGTCTCGCGGCTGCCGATGTTGAACTGGCGGGTGACGGTCATGCCCTTGGCCTCGAGGGCCTGGGCGTAGATCTCGCCGAGCAGGGCGGCCTCGGGGAAGTCGGCGGACCCGACCTTGACCGAACCGGCGGCCGCGGTCGAGCCTCCGGCCCCGCCCGCGGCGGGGCTGGAGGCGGGGGCGAGCGGGTCACCGCCGCCACCGCAGGCGGCCAGTGGCACGACGGCGGCGAGCAGCAGGCCCGCGGCGAGGAAGCGCGTGCGTGTCATGTTCGGTCCCTTTCGGATGGGGTGCCCGTGGTGGCGGTCGCCTCCACGGGGCCGGTGCTGCCGGAGCCGACGAGCGCGGCCTGCCGCGAGTCGGGGTCCGGGCGGTCTGCACCGATGGGGTCGGAGTGGTGATCGGGGTGTCGGGCGCGTGAACGGGCAACACGCGCGGACCGTCCGCTGATTCCCGGCGAGACGGCCCGGTTCTCGAGCAGGGCGAGGATGCCGTCGGCGACGAGCGCGAGGACGGCGACGAGGATGGACCCGCACACCATCTGGACGTAGTCGCGCGAGGCGAGTCCGTCGATGAGGTAGCGGCCCAGCCCGCCGAGGCTGACGGAGGCCGCGATGGTGGCGGTGGCGATGACCTGGAGCGTCGCGCTGCGCAGTCCGCTGAGGAAGAGCGGCAGCGCGCACGGCACCTCGACCTTGGTCAGCACCTGCCAGCCCGTCATGCCCATCCCGCGTGCCGCGTCGCGCGCGGCGGGCTCGACACTGTCGATGCCGGCATACGTGCCCGACAGCAGTGGCGGGATGGCGAGCAGCACGAGGACCGCGATGCTCGGGATGACGAAGGCGAGGTCGCTCTTGATGAGCGGACCGACGAACATCGACACCGCGAAGAGCAGGCCGAGGGTCGGGACGGCCCGGGCGGCGTTGGCGCCCGTGACGAGCCAGCGCATGCGTCCGGAGTGACCCACCCACGCGCCGAGCGGCACCGCGATGACGAGGGCGATGAGCAGCGTCAGGGCGGTGTAGAGCAGGTGCTCGGTCACCCGGTTGGGCACGCCGTCGGTGCCCTGCCAGTTGGCGGGATCGGTGAACCAGGACACGATCTGGGCGAACGTCATGCCGCCACCGCCCTCGTCCACGGCGTGAGGACCCGTGAGGCGACCTGGATGACGAGGTCGAAGACGAGCGCGAGCAGCAGGCAGGCGACGATCCCGACCCAGACCTCGGTCGGGTACGAGCGGGCGTAGCCGTCGGTGAGGAAGTAGCCGAGCTGCGAGATGCCGATGAGCGAGGCCACGCTGACGATGCTGACGTTGCTGACGGCGGCGACGCGCAGGCCGGCCGCGATGACCGGCACGGCGAGGGGCAGGTCGACCGCACGGAAGCGGGCGAAGGCGCCGTAGCCCATGGCGACGGCGGCTTGCCGGGTGGACCCGTCGACCGACGACAGACCGTCCGCGACGGTGCGAGTCAGCAGTGCCACGGTGTAGACGGTCATCGCGATGATGACGTTGATCGAGTCGAGGATCTTGGTGCCCAGCAGCGGCGGCAGCAGGATGAACAGCGCGAGCGACGGGATCGTGTAGAGCAGCCCGGTCGTCGTGAGCAGGACCGCTCGCAGCCGCGGTTGCCGCGCGGCGAGCCAGCCGAGCGGCACGGCGATGACGAGACCGAGCACGAGCGGCAGGCCGGCCAGCCAGGCGTGCTGGGCGGCGCGAGCGAGGATGTCGCCGAGGTGGTCGAGGGCCCAGGTCACCGGGCGGTCGCCTCCTCGGTCGTCGAGTCACGGCGAGCCTCGATCGCGGGGATCACCTCGGCGGCCCGGATGGTGCCGACGAGCCGGCCGTCGTCGCCGGCCACGACGCCGCGACCGCTCGGGGACGAGAGGGCGGCGTCGAGCAGGGCCCGCAGCGAGCCGGACACGGACGCGACCGTGCCGCCGCGGTGCAGCAGGGTGCGGGTCACCTCGGTCTCGACCGCAGCGGCCCGGACCCAGCCGAGGGGCTCGCGGTCGTCGTCGACGCAGAGCACCCAGGGGGTGCCCACCGCGCGGACGTCGTCGGCGCGGGCGCCGAGGCGCACCGTCGGCTCGTCGGTGAGGGACAGCTCGGGAGCCGCCGCGAAGGACAGCGCGCGGTAGCCGCGGTCGCGTCCGACGAAGCCCGCGACGAAGTCGTCGACGGGGTCGGCGAGGAGCTTGGCCGGCGAGTCCAGCTGTGCGAGAACGCCGCCCACCCTCAGGACCGCCACCTGGTCACCGAGCTTGACGGCCTCGTCGATGTCATGGGTGACGAAGAGGATCGTCTTGCCGAGCTCGGACTGCAGGCGCAGGAACTCGTTCTGGAGCTGCTCGCGCACGACGGGATCGACGGCCGAGAAGGGCTCGTCCATGAGCATGACGGGCGGGTCGGCGGCGAGCGCCCGGGCGACGCCCACGCGCTGCTGCTGGCCGCCCGAGAGCTGGGCCGGATAGCGCCTCGCCATCGCGGGGTCGAGCCCGACCCGCTCGATGAGCTCCATGGCTCGCGCTCGCGCCGTCCTCTTGTCGGTGCCGAGCAGTCGCGGCACGGTCGTGACGTTGTCGAGCACCGTGCGGTGCGGGAAGAGGCCGGCGTGCTGGATGACGTAGCCGATGCCGCGGCGCAGCTCGGCGACGTCGAGCGACGCGGTGTCCTTGCCGTCGATCGAGATCGTGCCGGACGTCGGGGTGATCATCCGGTTGACCATGCGCAGGGTCGTCGTCTTGCCACAGCCGGAGGGCCCGACGAGGACGGTGATCTTGCCGGTCGGGGCCTCGAGGGTCAGGTCGTCGACGGCGAGGGACCCTGCCCCGTCGTCGGCGCCGGACGCATCGGCGTATCGCTTGGTCACGCCCTCGAAGCGGATCATGCCTCTCAACGTACCCGCCTGCGCCGACTGGGCAGCGGACCCCGAATCACGGTCAGATGTCGATGATGACCCCGCCGGAGTGCACGACGCGGGCGACGACCGCCCCGATCGGTCCGGACCGCGGCTCGCGTGCGCCCCCGAGCTCGTCGGCGAAGCTGGCCCGGACGATCTCAGTGACGAGCGCCGTCCAGAGCCGGGCCCGCACGAGCATCGCGTGGTCGGCGCGGGCGACTCTCACGAGCGAGGCGTCGAGCCCCTGCGCCTGCATCTGCTCGACCGCCGCGCGGGTGCGCGCCAGGGAGCAGATCACGTCGCGGTCGCCGTGCAGCAGGACGGTGCGGGTGCCCGCCCCCGGCTGCGGGTCCCCGGGCTCGACCCACGGCGCCAGACCGACGACGAGCCGCACGTCGGGCTCGTCGCCGACGAACATCGCGACGCGACCGCCCATCGAGTGGCCGACGAGCGCGATCGGGACGCCGGGGTATGCCGCCCGCACCTGTGCCAGCGCCCACCTGGCGTCCTCGACGGGCATCGCGTCGCCGTTCCATCCCCGGACGCGGAACCGCAGGCGTGCGACGGCCATGGGACCGGGCACCTTCCTGAGGGCGCGCGCGAAGGGCACGAGCCGTGCGACGTTGTGCGACCACGGGCGGTTGGGCTCGAGTCCGTCGACGGCCCCTCCGTGCAGGACGAGGGCGACGACGGTCGCGCCCGCGGGCTGCGCGTCCCAGAGGAGGGAGGCCAACGGCATACCCGAGTCGTCGGTGTCGACGCTCCCGACCACGGTGTCGTCCGTGCTGCTCACACCTGGGTGCGGTGGAAGTTGGCGAACGACCGGCTCGCGGTCGGACCGCGCTGGCCCTGGTAGTGCGAGCCGTAGGCGGCTGACCCGTAAGGGTTCTCGGCCGGCGAGCTGAGCCGGAAGAAGCAGAGCTGACCGATCTTCATCCCCGGGTAGAGCATGATCGGAAGCGTCGCGACGTTGGACAGCTCGAGCGTCACGTGGCCCGAGAAGCCCGGGTCGACGAAGCCGGCCGTCGCGTGCGTCAGCAGGCCGAGGCGACCGAGCGAGCTCTTGCCCTCGACGCGGGCGGCCAGGTCGTCGGGCAGCGAGACCGTCTCGAGCGTCGACCCGAGGACGAACTCCCCCGGGTGCAGGACGAAGCCGTCCTCCTCCGGCGTGACCTCGACGAGCCTGGTCAGGTCGGGCTGCTCGGCCGCGGGGTCGATGTAGGGGTACTTGTGGTTGTCGAAGAGCCGGAAGTACTTGTCGAGCCGGACGTCGACGCTCGAGGGTTGGACCATCTGCGGGTCCCACGGGTCGAGCTCGACGCGACCGGCAGCGACCTCGGCCCGGATGTCCTTGTCGGAGAGCAGCACGGGACGAGGCTATAACGCCCGGCCGGATTCGCCCGGTGACTCCCGGCCCCGTGGACTCCCCCGCGTCCTATCGTCACGTCATGGACCCCTCGACGCCATCGACCTCCTCGACGCCCCCGACCGCGCCGGACGCCGACGACGACGCGCTGCTCGCCGACTTCCACACCGTCCTGCGGCGCCTCCTCGACAGGCTGCCGGGCTCCGACGCCGGACGCCGGCTGGCCGACGCCCTGCACGAGCACCTCGGGACGGCACCGCACCTGCTCGCCGTCGTCTCGGCGCCCGTGCCGGCCCATCGCCTCGTCGACGCCGACATCGCGCTGTCCGAGGTCATGGCCGCCGACCCCGACGCCAGCATCATCGGGATCGCCGGCGACGCACGGCACCACATGTCGCTCGGCGACCTCGTGCAGGGCTTCCACGGCCCCGGCATGTCGGTCGGACAGGTCGACTACGACCGGATGCCGACCGGTCCCGGCACGGACGACCAGCGCCAGGTCGTCACCTCCGGCATCCGGCTCTTCACCTTCGAGGGCCGACCGGTCGCCGTGCGCCAGCAGGGCATGAACCGGCAGTTCGGCCGCGAGTCCGGGACCATCGAGGTCGTCGCCGAGGACCGCGACCTCTCGGACGCCCTGATGGCCCGGGTGCAGGCGCTCATGGACGAGCGGAGCGTCATCCGGGGCCAGGTGCTCACGTTCGGCTCCGACCCCTACGGCCAGGGCCTGGCCGGCGTGACCTTCATCGAGCGCCCCTCCGTCGATGCGGCCGCCGTCGTGCTGCCCGACGGCGTGCTCGAACGGGTGGCCCGCCACGTCATCGGGATGGGCGAGCACCGCGAGCGCCTCGTCGCGCACGGCCAGCACCTCAAGCGCGGCGTCCTGCTCTACGGCCCGCCCGGCACCGGCAAGACCCACACGGTGCGTCACCTGCTGTCGGCCACACCGGGGACGACGGCCGTGCTGCTGAGCGGGGGCTCGTTGCGTTTCATCCACGACGCCGCGAAGGTCGCCCGGGCGCACCAGCCGGCGATCGTCGTGCTCGAGGACTGCGACCTCGTGGCGGAGGACCGTTCGTTCGCGCCGATGGGGGCCTCACCGCTGCTCTTCGAGGTGCTCGACGCCCTCGACGGCCTCGACGCCGACGCCGACGTGGCCTTCGTCCTGACGACGAACCGCGTCGAGGACCTCGAGGTCGCCCTGTCGCAGCGTCCCGGCCGGGTCGACCTCGCGGCCGAGATCCCCCTGCCCGACGCCGAGGGTCGGCGCGAGCTGCTCCGGCTCTACGGCGGCCACCTCTTCGGTGCCGAGGCGATCTCCGCCGCCGCAGCCCGGGCCGAGGGCACGACCGCGTCGTTCACCAAGGAGCTCGTTCGGCGTGCCGTCCTCGCGGCGGCGATCGCCGACGAGCCGCCGTCGGACGAGCACCTCGGCCTCGCCCTCGACGAGCTGATGTCGGACACCCAGCAGCTCACCCGCAGCCTCCTGGGGGTCGGGTCCGGCGACGACGCGGGGCTCGACGGCGCCGCCGGGATGCCGCCCGGCCGGTTCTCGCGTCCCGCCCGGTCTGTCGCGTCGTTCGGCACGTCGTCCGACGGTGGGATCAGCGACCCGGGCTGACGGCGGGTGCCGGCCACCCGGCATACGCCCGCTCGGGGTCGCCGGTCAGGAGGTCACCCGGCGAAGGCGCGCACCGGCCGACCCGGCACGGCGACGCGGACGCGGAAGAGGGCGCCGGCCTGCGGCTCGGGGTCCTCGAGGTTCTCGCGGGACGTCGTGACGTAGAGGTCGCGCAGGTCGTCGCCGCCGAACGTGCAGGCGGTCACGAGGCGCACGGGCAGCGTCACCTCCGCGAGCACCTCGCCCGAGGGTGCGAAGCAGCGCACTCGCCCCGCGCCGTTGAGGGCGACCCAGACGTTGCCGGCGCTGTCGACGGTGAGGCCGTCGGGGTGGCCGACGTCGTGGGTGACGAAGGGTCGACGGCCCGTCAGCTCCCCGTCGACGACGTCGAACACGTCGGTGCGGCCGGTCGGGGTGTCGTCGTAGTAGGCGAGGCGCCCGTCGGGCGAGAGGTCGATGCCGTTGGAGATCGTCACGTCGGGCAGGACCACGGTGACGCACCCCGCGCCGTCGACGCGGTAGAGGCGCGCGCTGCCGGGGACGCGGTCGTAGCCCATCGACCCCGCCCACAGGCGGCCCTCGCCGTCGACGCCGCCCTCGTTCATCCGGACGGACGGGTCGTCCCAGAGGTCGAACCACGGAGCGGGTATGCCGTGTGGTTCGTCCGCTCGGGCGAGACCTCGCTCGGTCGCGACCACCCAGCCGCCGTCGGTGCGCGGGCGCAGGAACGCCGCGACGTCGCCGACGTGCACCCGGTCGACGGACCCGTCGCGTCGCAGGGTCAGCACGTCGCCCGCGAGCATGTCGACCCACCGCAGGCCGTCCCACGTCGACGACCAGACGGGGCCCTCCCCGTGGTAGCAGACGGCGTCGGTGACCTGCTCGAGCTCACCGGTGACCATGCCGGCGCCGGGAGCGGACTCGCCCATCAGTCCCACCACACGCCGACGTAGTGGTGCCCCTCGGGCACCGTCGGGGCGTCGACGAGCCAGTCGGCGTGGGCGGCGGGACCGCCGCTCGACTCGGTGTCGGCGTCGACGGTCATGGCGTCGACCTCGTCCGGCTGCAGCGTCGTGATGACGGCCACCCCACTCGCGAAAGGCCATTCGTCGTCGGGGAAGTCCTGGAACTCCAGGACGTCGAGCTCGACGCGCACGTCGTGGACGTCCGGGTGCTCGCGCAGGTCGAGCAGCACGCGCTGCACGGACTCGAGGGGCATGTCCTCGGGGCGGTTCGGCGCGATCGACCACTCGCAGTCGTTGCCGTCGAAGAACTGCTCGAGGGTCACGGCCACCTGGGCGCTCGCTCCGCCGCGCTGGCGCACGTGCTCCACGAAGGCGTTCTGCTTGACGAGATCCATGACGAAAGGGGCCCCTGGGGTCGTGGTCTGGGCACTGGCGCGGCGTCGGCTACACTGGCGCCGCGTGCCGCTCACGTGTCCCTCACGGGGCACCGCCGGCGGCCCGTGCGAGCGTAGCTCAATGGTAGAGCGCCAGCTTCCCAAGCTGGATACGCGGGTTCGATTCCCGTCGCTCGCTCCGCGCAGATCCGTGAGGCCCACCTGCTCTCCTGGTGGACGTGCGGCCCTCGGGGTCGTCAGTCCCTGAGGGCCGCTCCCTCGTCAGCGGATGCGGCCGGCCACCCACTGGCTGGTCCAGAGCTTCGAGAGCTGGACGCGCTGGCCCGGCCTCGGTGAGTGCCAGATCTTGCCGCTGCCGGCGTAGATGCCGACGTGGTAGGCGCGCCCTCCGGACATGAAGAAGACGAGATCGCCGGGCCGGAGGCTGGCCTTGGCGATCCGGATGGTCTGCAGGCGCTGGGCGTTGGCGGTGCGGGCCAGCGACACGTGCAGCTGCGTGCGGTAGACGTAGTAGACGAGTCCGGAGCAGTCGAAGGACGACGGCCCCGCCCCGCCCCACCGGTACGGCTTGCCCTTCTGGGCGGCCGCGATCCTGACGGCCTTGAGGCCGCGGGGGATGGCGATCGATGCCGGGGTGACGTAGGCGACGGGCTTGGTCGTCACGTCGACGGGCGCTCGGGTCGAGGACCCCGAGACGGCCGGCGCTGCCGACGCACCTGGTGCAGAGGCGGTCGGCGCCGGCGACGTGCCGACCGTCCCGACCAGGAGAGCTGCGGTGACCAGAGGCGCGATCGCCAGTGATTGCAAGGAAATTCGGCGTGCGGAGGTAGAAGCGGACATGGCAGGTCCTTCCCACGCCTGTGAGGTGAGCTGTCGGGTTCGGGCGGAAGTTGCCCGGCCGCTGATGCGGCTTCACCCCGAGGACCGGCTGACCGGTCCGAAGGTGGGTCCCCCACTCCTGTCCGTTTTTCCATGACTGCCCCACCGGCGGACAGGACTCGGCGTCCGGCGGGCCGACCGGGGAGGACCCCGGCCGATGAACATTCATCGAATGTGACAGAGAAGGTCACGAAAGCATCCCGGTAGGACAGATTCTGGCAAGATCTGCCACCCCAATACGGCACGAAACGGACGCGCACATCGCCCTGACGCCCTCTGACGGCGCTTTAATCGATGGATCCCACGGGCCGACCCGTGCATCATGGACGCGGCTCCGTTCGGAGCATGTCGGTCGTCGGCGGGGAGGCCCGCGGAGAGGTGGGTGGCCCGGATGGCCTGCTCGGCGGTCACGGTCCCGCGCCATCTCCCCCACCCCGGCTGACCGGGCCGTCCGGTCATGCCCGACCGACAGGAAAGACCGTGAAACCACTGACAGAGAACGAGATTCGCGCTTCGTTCGTCAACACCTCCCGACGTGAGGCCAAGCAGGCGAACCTCCCGGACCTCGACCGCATCGGCGACCGCTGGGAGACGCTCGACTTCCTCGGCTGGGTCGACCGCAGCAACGCCCAGCGTGCGTATGCCGTGGTGCCCGTCGACGACGAGCCCGTCGGCCTGCTGCTGCGCACCTCGGAGCGCACGCGCAAGGCCAGCACGATGTGCGCGTGGTGCGAGGACGTCTTCGCCACGACCGAGGTGTCGCTCTTCGTCGCCAAGCGCGCCGGCGCCGCAGGCCGCGAGGGCAACAGCCTCGGCACGCTCGTGCACGCCGATTTCAGCTGCTCGGCCCACGTCCGGCGCCTGCCCAACGGCATGGAGGGCGGGCTCGACCCGCTCGCTCTCGTCGAGCGCCGGGTCGAGGAGCTGCGCGCCCGGTCATCCGCGTTCGCCCGGCGCGTGCGCGACGGGTCCTGACCCGTTCGCCGGCAGGTCCGGGCCGAGCCGCCCCACCTGACGGTGCGTCGGTGACGCGTCAGTCGGCGCCGGCCCGGCCCGTGACGCTGTTGCGGGTCGGGCTCAGCCCGCGGCCTCGAGAGACGGGGACCCGTGGGTGCGGCGGACTCCCCCACCGGCCAGTGCCCGCTGCTGCCGGAAGCCCTGGACGGCCTCGCCGACGCTCTCGAGGTAGGCCGCGCGACGCGGCGTGACGGGCAGGGCGTGGCCGGCCTCGGCCGGCACGCACCGCAGCGGGTCGGGCTCGTCGGCGAAGTGGGTCTCGAGTCCGGCCCGCATGAGCCGCAAGGCCTCCCCGCGCTGCTGCGACACGGCCGACGACGTGAGGCCGAGCTCGGCCGCCACGTCCTTGACCGCGCGACCCTCGAGGTAGATCTCCGTGACGATGAAGCGGAGCCGGTCGGGCAGGGCCGCGACGGCTGCCCCGAGGTGCTGGACCCGCTCCCGCTCGAGAGCTGCGTCCTCCGGGGCGACGGTCTCGGCGGCGAGCGCCTCGGCGGCTGCATCGAGCGGCCCGACCACCCGCGCGGCGTCGGCGAGACCGTCCCGCACCTGCTCGGACGTCACACCGAGCGCCGACGCCATCTCCTCGTGCGACGGGGCGCGACCGAGCCGGGCGGCCAGCGTCTCGGACATGGCCTGCATCGACTTGATCCGCTGGCGGGTCCCGCGCCCGGCCCAGTCGAGCGAGCGCAGCTCGTCGAGCAGGGCCCCGCTGACGCGGCGGCGGGCATACGCCCCGAAGGGCACCCCGGCCGAGGGGTCGAAGGCGTCGGCGGCGAGAACGAGGCCGACGGCACCCACCGAGGCGAGGTCCTCGCGCGAGAGATGGGTGGCTCGCGCGCACAGCTCGGAGACCAGGTAGCCGACGAGCGGGAGGTTGTCGACGACGAGACGGTTGCGTTCCGCTGCTTGCACTGGACCCCTTGGACGAGCGCACCGACCATGCGCGAGATGGGTCGCGCAGCAGACGTCTGCGGACCCGTTCAGACATGTCCATTTTGGGTGGATAAAGAATGGTTTGTACGCGAAATCGCGAAATTGCCCCGGCACCGGTGTGACGGGGTTGCTTCCACGGCTGGGACGTGGGTCGACGCTAGGGCGCTGGCCTGCCGCCCTCGGGTCCGGCCGAGGGCTCACCGACGGCCGGCGGCGGCGCCGGGGTCGGCGGAACGAGCCCCCGCAGCACCTCGTCGGCGTTGGCGCGGGTGGCCTCGCGGTTCGCGTCGGCCACGGCGACCGCGATCTCCTCGCGCTTGATCTCGAGGTGGCGCGGTGCGTCGATGCCGATGCGGATGCCGTCGCCGCCGCGGCTCTCGAGGAAGGTGATGACGATGTCGTCACCGATCATGATCTTCTCGCCCGGCTTGCGGGTCAGCACGAGCATGGGGGCCCCTTCCGTGGGTTGCGGGTCGTCGGTGGTCGACGAGGCTCAGAGCACCGTCCGTGGCGCGGGCATCCCGTCCAGCCAGCCTAGGGGAAGGCCGAGCCCGTTCACCGTGTGCGCCGTCCGCGAGTCGCCGGCTCCGACGACCGCGAGCGCGTCGACGTGCAGGACCTCCCGCACCGTCGCCACCCAGTCGAAGGTCTCGTCCGCCTTGTGCCGGGCGTCGACGACGAGCCACACCTGGTCGGGGCCGAGCACGCCCACCTCGTCGAGGTGGGGCAGTCCCGTCGTCGGGGAACCGAGGCCGTATGCCGTCACGACCGTCGCGTGGGCCTCCACCGCCAGGGCTCGGGCCTCGGCGGCGTCCCACCGGCTCGCGAGCCGCGGGCCACCGGGTCGCGCGGCCGCTCCCCCTCCGTGGCGGGCGATGCTGCGACCGCTGCGCTCGAGCGCGGCGGCCATCGAGTCGGTGACCGGCCACGCCGAGTCGCCGAGGCCGAGGACGAGCACGAGGTCTCCCGGTGCGTCGAGCAGCGCCGGGACCGCGGCACCGGACGCGTGGGCCGTGCGTGCGGGGTCGTCGTGGTCCCCACGGTCGACACCGAGCCGGGACAGCAGCTCGGACAGGCTGTCCGACTCGGTGGAGACCGTGGCGACGGCGCCGATGGGGGCGGACGGGATCGCACCCGGCTCGGCCGAGGTGGCGTTGACGTCGTCCTCGGCACGGTCGGCACTGTCCAGCAGCGCGAGCAGCCCCGTCCGGTCACCGAGCACGTGCACGCCCGGTCGGCGCGTCGTGACGGGCACGTACGTGTCGGGCACCTCCACCATGACCTCGAGGTGGCGACGACCGAGGAAGCCCGCGACACCGGGGTCGAGGACCCGCTCGGCGCGCACGATGCGTGCACCGGCCCCGTAGAGGGCGGTCGCCTCCCGGGCCAGCTCGTCGAGGCTGCGCCCCTCAAGCAGGTACTGCTGCACCGACACGCACCACCCCGACGGTCTCGATGGTGACCTCGGCCGACGTCACCTCGGAGTACGACAGGACCGGGACCCCGCGCGGCGGCGCCGGCACGAGCTTGCGCAGGGCCGGCCGGAGCACCGGGGCGCACACGAGGACCGCCGACCGGCCCGAGGCCTCGGCCGCCGCGACGGCCGAGCTGAGCGAGGTCATGACGGCGTCCAGACGCGTCGGGTCCACGACGAGCTGGGTGCCGCCCTCGGCGGGGCGCAGGTCCTGGACGAGCCCCTGCTCCAGGGTCGGCTCGATCGTGATGACGGCGAGGTGGCCGTGGTCGGCGAACCTCGCCACGAGCGCCGGCCCCAGCCCGGCGCGCGCCGCCTCGACGAGCGACTCGGCGTCCGCCCCGGCCTTGGCCCGCAACGTCAGCGCCTCGTAGATCCGGGTCAGGTCGTTGATGGGGACCTGCTCGGCGAGCAGGCCCTGGAGCACCCGGTGCACCTCGGCGAGCGAGAGCAGCGACGGCGTCAGCTCGTCGACCGTCGCGGGGCTGACGGCGCGGACCCCCTCGGTCAGCACCCGCACGTCCTCGCGGGACAGGAGCCGGGACGCGTTGGCGCTCACCACCGACGACAGGTGCGTGACGAGCACGCTCACCCGGTCGATGAGGGTCGCGCCCGTCAGCTCGGCGCTGTGGCGCAGCTCCGCCGGGATCCACTTGCCCGCGAGCCCGAAGACGGGCTCGATGACGGCAGCACCCGGCAGCGCGTCGAGCGACTCCCCGAGCGCGAGGAGGCGCCCGGGCGGCGCCATGCCGCGGCCGGCCTCCACGCCCGCGACGCGGACGGCATACGTCGACGGTGGGAGGTCGACGCTGTCCCGGGTGCGGACCGGCGGGATGACGATGCCGAGGTCCATGGCCACGGTGTGGCGCAGCGCCTTGACGCGGCCGAGGAGGTCGTCCGGCGACCCCCCGACGAGGTCGACGAGGTCTGCGGCGAGCAGGATCTCGAGCGGCTGGACGCGCATCTTCTCGATGATCGCCTCGTTCGGGTCGACGGGAGCGCCCTCGGCGTCGACGCCCTCGCCACCGGCGGACGCGCCCGCCGCGGCCGCCGGCCGGACCCGTCGGGAGGCGAGCACGAGGAGGCCACCGACCCCGAGGAAGGGCAGCGCCGGCATACCGGGCAGCAGAGCCATGACGATGGACGCGCACCCGGCCACGAGCAGGGCCGTCCTCGACTGGGAGAGCTGGACCGACGCGGTGCGACCGAGGTCGGCCTCGGCGTTGGAGCGGGTGACGATCATGCCCGTCGAGACCGCCATGAGCAGCGCCGGGATCTGCGTCACGAGACCGTCACCCACGGTGAGGAGCGTGTACGTGTTGACGGCGTCGGTCAGCGACAGGCCGCGCTGCACCATCCCGACCGCGATGCCGCCGACGACGTTGACGAGGATGATGACGATGCCAGCGATCGCGTCGCCCTTGACGAACTTCGACGCGCCGTCCATGGCGCCGTAGAAGTCCGCCTCGGCCGCCACGTCGGCACGGCGCTCGCGCGCGACGACGTCGGTGATGAGCCCGGCGTTGAGGTCGGCGTCGATGGCCATCTGCTTGCCCGGCATGGCGTCGAGCGTGAACCGCGCTCCCACCTCGGCGACCCGCTCGGCGCCCTTGGTGACGACGACGAACTGGATGACGACGAGGATCACGAAGACGACGGCGCCGATGATGAGCGAGCCACCGACCGTCACCGTGCCGAAGGCCTCGATGACGTGGCCGGCGAAGCCCTGGCCGAGGACCAGGCGCGTCGAGGCGACGTTGAGGCCGAGTCGGAAGAGCGTCGCGACGAGCAGCAACGACGGGAAGACCGAGAAGTCGAGCGGTCTCGTCACGAACATCGCCGTCAGCAGGATGACGAGGGCCAGCGCGATGTTGCAGACGATGAGCACGTCGAGCAGCGCCGCCGGCACCGGGACGACGAGCAGCAGGACGATGCCGACGATGCCGTGCGGCACGGCCAGACGGGCGAGGTCACGGTTCACGAGGACCCTCCTGGGTGGGACGTGGATGACGACGTGGGTGATGACACGGGTGACGGGGACGAGGAGGCGGCGCCCCGGGCCGGCCGCTGGGGGACGGTGTGCACACCGGCCGCAGACCCCCGGGCCCGCAGCGCCATGACGAAGGCGAGCACGCCCGCCACGGGCGTGTAGAGGTCGACCGGGATCTCCTGGCCGATCTCGCAGCCCGCGTGCAGCGCCCGGGCCAGCGGCACGTCGCGGACCATCGGGACCCCCTTGTCCTCGGCCTCGGCGCGGATGCGGGTGGCGATGGTGCCGGCGCCCTTGGCCACGACCCGCGGGGCGGCCTTGCCGGGCTCGTACGTCAGCGCGACTGCGACGTGGGTCGGGTTGACGAGGACGACGTCCGCACCGGCTACGGCCGAGATCATCCGGTTGCGCGACATCGACAGCTGGCGCGAGCGGCGGTGCTGGCGCAGCAGCGGGTCGCCCTCGCTCGTCTTGTGCTCGTCCTTGACCTCGCGCTTGGTCATGCGGGTGCGACCACGGTTGCGGCGCATGACGACCGCGACGTCGGCCACGGCGAGGACGACGCCCGCGGCGACGGCGAAGCGCAGCAGCGAGGCGGCGCCGTCTCCGGTCTCGGCGATGAGACCCGACACCGGCAGCCCACCCGCCGACAGGAGCACCGGCACGAGGTCCTGGACGACCATCCACAGCACGACCCCGACCACCGCCGTCTTGACCAGCGCCTTGACGCCGCCCCAGAGCGCCTGCTTGCCGAACACCCGCCCGACGCCCTTGACGAGGTCGAAGTGCTCGAAGGACGGGGCGAAGCGCTTCACGTGCAGGCCGCCCTGCAGCACCGACCCACCGACGACACCGACGAAGACGGCCGACACGAGCGGCAGCAGCGTCCACCCGATCGACCCCAGCCCCTCCCCGAGGGCGGCGACGGCACGGCCCGGGTCCGGGTCCGCGGTCACCGACCGCAGCGTCATGAGCTGGCTCGCGCTCGCGTCGGCCCCCCGCGAGATCGTCACCGGGATCATGACCGCCCCCAGACCGACCGCGAGCCACGCGGTGAGGTCCTGCGACTTCGACAGCTGGCCCTTGGAGCGGACCTCCTTCATCCGCTTGTCGGTGGCCTGCTCGGTGCGCTCGCCGGCATCTGACATCAGGCCACCCCCAGCAGCAGCCGGGCCGCGTCGTGGGCCAGGGCCGACACGACGCGGGGCAGGGCGAGGAACATGAAGCCGGACAGACCGAGGGTGATGAGGATCTTGAGCGGGAAACCGAGCTGGAAGGCGTTGAGGGCCGGGGCGACCCGCGTCAGCAGCCCGAGGCCGACGTCCGCGAGGAAGAGGACCGCCATGAGCGGCCCGGCGATCTGGACCGCTGCGACGAACATGCCGCTGACGCCGGAGACCATCACCTCCACCGGGCGCGACAGGTCGATCCCGCCGCCGAGCGGGAGCGGTCCCACCGTCCCGGTGAGGCCGCTGATGACGAGCTGGTAGCCGTCCGTGCTGAAGAGCAGGGCGAGGGCCGCCATCTGGGTCAGGCGCGTGAACTGCGCCCCGTTGACCATGCTCTGCGGGTCGTAGGCCTGGGCGAGCTGGAAGCCCCCGGAGAGGTCGATGAGCGAGCCCGCCGACTGCACCGCCGCGAAGACGAGGTAGACGAGGAAGCCGAGCGCCAGACCGGTCAGCAGCTCGAGGACGAGACCCGTCACGAAGGCGGCGTCGCCGTGGCCCGTCCACGACGCGCCCGCCCGGCTCGAGACCGCGACGCCGAGACCGACCCCGAGCATCGCCTTGATGCGGGCCGGGAACGCGTTGTGCGAGAAGGGCGGTGCGACGAAGAGGAATGCCGTCATCCGCACGATCGCGAGCAGCGTGGCCTCGGCCCAGGCCTGGTCGATGGGGATCGTCATCGGGGTCAGGCCACGCCGAGCAGGCTCGGGATCCGGGCGAAGAGGTCCTGCGTGAACGACACCATCTCGGCGATCATCCAGTGGCCCGAGACGGCCAGCGCGATGGCGACCGCGACGGCCTTGGGCACGAACGAGAGGGTCACCTCCTGCAGCTGGGTGATGGACTGCACGAGCGAGACGGCGAGGCCGACGACGAGAGCCGTGATGAGGACGGGCGCCGACAGCTTCGCGGCGGCTGCCAGGGCCTGGACGCAGATGTCGAGCACGGCGGAGGCGTTCACGTCACCCCGCCGTAGCTCTGGACGAGCGCCGTGATGATGAGGCCCCAGCCGTCGACGAGGATGAAGAGCAGCACCTTGAACGGCAGCGACACCATGACCGGCGGCAGCATCATCATGCCCATCGACATCAGCGCCGACGACACGACGATGTCGATGACGAGGAACGGGATGAAGATGACGAAGCCGATGATGAAGGCCGCCCGCAGCTCGGAGATCATGAAGGCCGGCACGAGCGTCTGCAGGGGCGTCGACGCCGGCGTCGCCGGGTTGGCGATGCCGGCGGCCCGCGTCATCAGGGCGATGTCCTCCTGGCGCGTGTGCGCGAGCATGAAGGTCGACAGCGGCTTGGCGCCCGCGGTGACAGCCGCGCCGAAGTCGAGGTGCCCGGCGAGGTAGGGCTGCACCGCGTGCACGTTCACCTGGGTCAGCACCGGCCACATGATGAAGAGCGTCAGGAAGAGGGTCAGGCCGGCGAGCACCTGGTTCGGCGGGACGGACCCGAGCCCCAGGGCGTTCCGCGTCATGGCGAGGACGACGAAGATCTTCGTGAACGACGTCATCATGAGCAGCAGGGCCGGCGCCACGGACAGCAGCCCGATGCCGATGAGCGTCACGACCGCCGACGACGGCGCCTTGTCGGGGGTGTTGATCTGCAGGTCGATCCCGGAGCTCGACGCGCCCGGCTTCTTCACGCCGGTCGAGGGGTTCGGGCTCGGCGTCGGCTCGGCCGGCAGCATCGGGCGAACCGAGCCCACCGAGCCCACCGAGCCCACCGAGCCCACCGAGCCCACCGACACGGCTGCCCGCATCGAGCCGGCCGGTTCTGCTGCGTGGCCCGGCGACGCCACGACCGTGAGCAGGACGCAGGCCACGACCCAGGCCAGGGCGGCGAGGCACAGCACTCGACGCATACGGAAGGGGGCGTGCCCCACGACGGTGCCCTCGGGGGACGCGATGAGCGGGGAGGTCACGACCGTCGACCGGACCTCAGGGCCTGGGCCGCGAGGCGCCACGTGGCGGGCTCGAGGACGGACCCGGCCGGCTGGGCCGTCGCCTGCTGCGCGGTCTCCCGGCGCAGCTCCGCCTCGAACGACGCCTGACGGGCGGCCGCCCGGGTCGCGGGAGCACCCTCCTCCCCCGCACCGCTGGGCGCGAGGGTGGGCTCCGTGTCGTCCGCGACGGCGTCGTGGGTCGGGTCCGGCTCGGGGACAGCCAGCCCAACGAGGTCAGCGGCACTCGTCCGCGCGGGCGTCACCGACGGGGCGGCCGGCACCTCGGGCGTCGGGGCCTCGGACGTGTGCAGCACGCTGATGCCGTGCTCGGTCACCCCGAGCAGGAAGCGCCGGCCGTCGGTGTCGACGACCACGACGGACGCCTTGGGCCCGACGTTCTGCCGGGCGACGACACTCAGCACCCGCGCCCGCAGGCCGGGGTTGCCGGCCCGCAGCCGGCGCTGGAGCAGCCACATGAGGCCGAACACCGCGCCGAGCGAGACGATGACCCGCAGGCCCAGGACGAGCGAGTCCATTCAGGGCCGGGCCTCGGCGGTGTCGAGGATCCGTGAGATCCGGACGGCGTAGTCCTGGTCGACGACGACGACCTCGCCGAGCGCGATCCGGCGTCCGTTGAGCAGGATGTCGACCGGAGCACCGGCCGACCGGTCGAGCTCGACGACGGTGCCCGGCTCCATCGACAGCGCGTCGCGCACGCTCATCCGCGTCCGGCCGATCTCGACGGTCAGGGCCATCTCGACGTCCTGGATCCGGCGAAGGCGTCCGTCGAAGGCGGTCTCGCCACCGGCCGGCGCCGCGGACGTGGCCGGCGCGCCGTGACGGATCGCGAGCCAGCCGAACGGAGCCCCACCGCCGGAGATCTCGAAGACCGCGCTCACCTCGGGGTCGGCGAGCAGGCCGCCCGGGTCGCCCGACACGAGCTCGGACAGGACCCCCTCGCCCAGAGCGACGGCCGCAGCCTCGAACGCGGGGCGCAGCACGGCGGGGACGGACGCCGCCGGTCCGCCACCGGCGACCGCGACGAACGTGGTGTCGAGGACGACGAGCACGAGCTCGGCCGGACGCGGCCCGACGAGCGAGGCCGACACGACGGCAGGTGCGGCGGGACCACCTGCGTCCGCGAGGGCCTCCGGCCCGACCTGGGCGACCTGACCGGCGACGGCCAGACCGGGGACGGGCAGCGACGCGACGAGGCGCTCGGCGACGGAGCTGAGGTTTGCGGTGCTCACGGACGGTTCTCCTGGGTCGGTGCGGGGGCGTCGGGGGTGACCGGAGCCGGGTCCGCGCCCCGCGCCGGCGGGACGAGCGAGACGATGCGGGCCGCGGCACGCGTGCCGGTGCGCACGACCATCGCCCGGGCGAGGTCCTCGCCGCCGACCGTGACGACGAACGGGTCGTGGGCGTGGTGCGGCAGGGTCAGCGTGTCGCCGACGGCGAGCGACAGCACCTGATCGGGGGTCACCGCGACGGGCGCCAGGCGAACGGCCACCTCCATGGGCACCTGCGCCACCTGCTCGCGGGTCAGCTGGGCGGCGTTGTCGCTGCTGGCGACCGGGTTGACGGCGCCGAGCTGCGGCAGGAGCGTGTCGGCGGGGATGGCGAAGGTCACCGACGAGGCTGTCTCCCCGACCTGGAGGGCGCACGTCACGACGACCATGAGGTCTGAGGTGGCAGCGGCCTGCGCGAACTGCGAGTTGTGCTGGATCGACTCGACGCTCGGCTCCGCCGGCAGGAGCGGCCCCAGGGAGTAGGCGAGCACGTCGAGGGCCTCCTCGACGAGGGCCTTGACGAGGGCGTGCTCGATCGGCGTCAGCTTGCGCTCGAGCCCCACCTTGTCGGAGCTGCCGCCGAGCATGCGCGCCACCCAGCCGAGGGCCGCCGGCGTCGGGAACTGGACGACCATCTTCGCGGGCGTGTCACCGAGGACGCAGCGCACCATGCAGGTCACGGTCGGCAGCGACGCGACGTACTCGTCGTAGGTCTGGACGATGACCGACTCGGTCGTGGCGGTCGACTTGGTGCGCACCTTCGCGGTCAGCTGGGTGCCCCACTGGCGGGCGAACGAGTCGAAGGCGGCCTCGAGGATGCGGCTGTGCTCGCGGGCGAGCGTCGTGGGACGCCGGAAGTCGTACGCCTCCACGGCGAGCTCCGCGGTCGCCCCGACGTCGTGCACAGTCACGAACGGCACTATCGGCAGGGCGGCCGGTCACGTAAGGGTGTCCGGACGCCCGCGCCGAGGTGCTCGCGGAGGTGCTTGACGAGGTGCTCGACGAGGTGCGCTCGGAGGGGCGCGCCGGGGTGCAGCGGCGTCGGGTCAGGTCTGTCCCGCACGCGCCTTGAGCGCGTCGGGGATCAGCGCCCGCACCCGTTCGGGCTGGTCCGAGAGGACGACGATGTCGACGCGACGGTTCTGCCGGTAGTCGGCGGCGGTCGTGCCCCTGCTCGCCGGCCGGGACGAGCCGTAGCCCGTGGCTCCGACCCGGGCCCCGGGCAGGCCGCCCTGCTCGACCATGTACCGCGCGACCTTGGTGGCGCGCTCTGCCGACAGCTCCCACACGGACGGGTAGGAGGTGATGAGGTTCGCCGCGTGGCCCTCGACCGAGACCTGCAGCTGGGTCCCCACGATGACCGGGGTGATGGCGTGCATGATCCGGTAGGCACGTGGGGTCAGCACCGTGCTGTCCGGGCTGAAGAAGGTCTGGGACCCGACGAGACGGACGGTGAGTCCCCGTTGGTCGATGTGGAACTGCACGTCCTTCTGGAGGCCCTCGACCGCGAGCCGCTTGTTCATCTGCTCGGCCAGGGCGCTGAACTTCTTGACGTCCTTGACGGCGAGGTCGAGGTCGGCGAAGCCCTCCTTGTCCTTGCTCGCCATCGAGGGCGGGACGACGGTCCCCGAGGCCGTGTCGACCTTCTGGCTGATCGTCGTGCCGAAGCCGGTCGCGAGCGAGTTGCGCAACTTCTCGAAGCGGTTCTTGTCGACGGTCGACATCGCGTAGAGCACGACGAAGAGGCAGAAGAGCACGGTGATCATGTCCATGTAGGACACGGCCCAGCGCTCGTCGACGTGGAACTCCTCGGGGACCTTGCGCGACCGGCGACGGCGGCTCATGCGGCTGCCCGGTCCGCGTCGGCAGATCCCTTGCCCTTGTCGCCCTTGTCGGACGAGCCGGTGTCGGCCACCATGGCGCGCAGCCGTTCTGCGAGCAGCAGGGGCTGGGCGCCGCCCTGCATCGCGAGCACCCCCTCCATGACGAGGTTCATCCGCTCGACCTCGAGCTCGCTGAGCCGCGCGATGCGCGCCGAGATCGGCAGCCAGATGAAGTTGGCCGAGAGCAGCCCCCACAGGGTCGCGACGAACGCGCTGGCGATCATCGGGCCGAGGGCCTCGGGTGACGAGAGGTTCTCGAGGACGTGGGTCAGGGACACGACGGTGCCGATGATGCCGATGGTCGGCGCGTAGCCGCCGAGCGCCGCGAAGAACTTCGAGTCGGCGTGGTCGACCCGGGCCTTCGTCGCGATCTGGTCCTCCATGAGGATTCGCAGCTCCTCGGCGTCCGTGCCGTCGGCGATGTTCTGGAGGGCGCCCGCCAGGAACGGGTCGTCGGCGTCGGTTGCCTCGGCCTCGAGGGCGAGCAGGCCCTCGGCGCGGGCCTTCTCGGCGAGCGCGATGAGGCCGTCGATGCTGTCCTGCGGCTTCGGCGGCTTGCCGAGGAAGGCTCGGGGTACGGCCTTGAAGGCCCTCAGGGTGTCCTTGACGGTGTTGCCGGCCAGGCCGACGGCGATCGTCGCACCGAAGACGAGGATCATCGGCGGCGGCAGCAGGAGCGAGGTGATGTGGGAGCCCTCGAGCGTCACGATCGCGACGACGGAGCCGAAGGCGAGCACCAGGCCGATGATGAGTGACGGGTCCATGGGGTGTCCTCAGTGCTCGGTGGGCCGCAGGGGTGTCGGGGTCGTCACGGCGGTGCCGGTCCCCGTGGCGGACCGGGAGCCGCTCTCGCGGGCGTCGCTCTCGCCGCGGAGGACGCTGAGCTGCGGCACGCCGCCCACCGACATCGACTGGGCCGCGGCGATGACGAGGGCGCGGAAGTCCGCGATGAGGGCGATGACGTCGGGCAGGCTCTCGCGCACGACGTACGTGGCTCCCCCGACCATGACGAGCGTCGTGTCCGGGTTCTCCTGGACGCGCTCGATGAGGTCGGGGTTCACCGCGAAGCGTGACCCGTTGAGACGGGTGACTGCGATCATGGGGCCCTTTCGGGGGGCGGGGCTCATCCCCACCTCCGCCCCCCTCTATCGGCAGGTCGCCCTCGTCGTTAAGGTCACCGCTTCAGGTCGACGAGCTCCTGGAGCACCTGGTCCGAGGTGGTGATGATCCGGGCGTTCGCCTGGAAGCCACGCTGGGCCACGATGAGGTTGGTGAACTCCTGCGAGAGGTCGACGTTGCTCATCTCGAGGGCGCCCCCGACGAGCGAGCCGAAGCCGGCATCGCCGGCCTGCCCGATCTGCGCGACGCCGGAGTTGGCGGTGCTCGAGTAGGACGAGTCGCCGGCCTTCTCGAGGCCCGAGGGGTTGGTGAAGCGGGCCAGCGCGACCCGACCGACGGCCTGGCGCACGCCGTTGCTGAAGGACCCGATGAGAGAGCCGTCGGCGCCGACGCTGAAGGCCTCGAGGTTGCCGGCCTTGTAGCCGTCCTGGCCGGTCGCGGCGACCGTCGTGCTGCCGGCGTAGCCGGTGACCGTGCCGAGGTTGACGGTGATCCCGCCCACGGAGACCGAGCCGGCCGTCGTCTGCTTGCCGTTCGTGAACGACAGGGAGCCGCTTCCGCCGGCGCCCGACGCGTCGGCAGCGGCGACGTTCCAGCCGCTCGCGCTGCGCGTGAACGTGAGGGACAGGCTGCGGGCGACGCCGCTCGAGTCGAACACCTGGATGTCGCGCTGCAGCGCCGTACCGACGGCCGCGTCGGACGGGAGGTTGCCGCTGACGTCGACGCCGGTCGTGGCGCGAGCGGGCAGCATCGTCGTCGGTGTGAGGAGCAGGTCGGTGGTGGGGCCCCCGGTGTTGATGCGGCCGGACGCGTCCGCGGTCCAGCCCTGCAGGATGCCGCCGTCGGGCGTGACGAGGTGGCCCGAGGCGTCGAGGTCGAAGGCACCGGCACGGGCGTAGTACTGCTGGCCGCCCTTGCTCGTGACGAAGAAGCCGTCGCCGGAGATCATCATGTCGGTGGCCTTGCCCGTGGTCTGGGCCGAGCCCTGGGTGAAGTTCGTCGTCACCGCGGCGACGCGGACGCCGAGCCCGATCTGGGCCGGGTTGGTGCCGCCGGTGAGGGCCTGCGGTCCGGAGGCGCCCTGCGTCAGCTGCGAGAGGGTGTCCTGGAACTGCGTCGAGGACCCCTTGAAGCCGGTGGTGTTGACGTTGGCGATGTTGTTGCCGGTGACGTCGAGCATGGTCTGGTGGGCGCGCAGGCCCGAGATCCCGGAGTAGAGCGAGCGGAGCATGGTGTCTGCCTTTCGGGCGGGGTGGGAAGGACTGGAGGGCGGGACCGGGACCCGTCGGCAGGACGGGTGGCCCCGGCTCAGGTGCTGGGGGTGCCGGTGACTCCGGTGACTCCGGAGACTCCGGTGACTCCGGTGACTCCGGTGATCGAGTCGAGCGGGACGACGGCCGAGCCGATGGTCACGGTGGGCGTCGTCCCGGTGTAGGCGACGGAGGAGACCTGGCCGGTGCCCGCGACGCCGTCGGCGCCGAGGTAGCTGACGGTGCGCCCGAGCAGGGCGGCCGCCGACGCGCGCTGCTCGGCCTGCAGGCCCTTGGAGCCGTCCGTCGCCAGCTGGGTCAGCTTCTCCATCATCGCCAGCTGGGTCGACTGCCCGATCATGGCGTTGGTGTCCATCGGCGAGCTCGGGTCCTGGTTCTTCAGCTGCGTCACGAGCAGGTTCATGAAGACGTCGGCGTCCATGGTCTGCTTCGGGACCCTGGTCGGGGTCGTGGACGTCAGGCTCGTCGAGCCGACGGGGCCGATCGGGGTCGTGGTCATGGGACTCCTTCTGTCAGGCGATGACGTCGAGCCGGACGGACGACGGGAGGCGTGGGGCGTCGACGGGGTCCGGGCGGGCACCCGAGCCGTTCGCGCCGGGGGACGGGTCGGGGGAGGTCGAGCCGGATGGGTGGCGCCCAGCGGGTTGCGGAACGTCCCGGCGGGTGCCCGGACCGCCGTCGCCGGGGTGACCCGACTGCCCGGCTTGGTGCGAGCTCCCATGCTGTGCTGACGGATTGGCTTGCGGCGCAGGACGATCGGACAGGTCGAGGCTCGCGCCGAGACCGGTCCCGGCGAGGTCCCGGCGCAGGTCCGGCAGGACGGCGTGCACCGCGGCGCGACTCACCTCGTCGGGGCTGAACAGCTGGATGCGTATGCCGTCGGCGCCGAGGTGCGCTCTCACCGTGACCGGGCCGAGGTGCTCGGGTGACACCCGGATGGTCAGGACGTGCTCTCCCGGTGCGCCCGTCGTGAGCTCGACGAGGGGCCGAGACAGCTGCGCGGCGAACGGCGCCGCGGGCGCATGGGCCGGCTGCGGTGCCACGCCTGCACCGGAGACGACGGGAGTCGGCAGCGAGGCATGGAGACCACCGGGCACGAACGACGGCGGCGGCACCGGCGACGAGGTCGACGAGGGCGGCGCCGTGGCGGGGGTCGACGGCCCGGAGTCGGTCACGGACGTGGCAGCAGTGGTGGCCGCAGTGGTGGCTGCGGTCGGGTCCGCGGGCGCAGGTGCCGGCGTCGCGGTCGAGGCCGTCCGCCCTGTCCCGAGCAGTGCCGTCGACGCGGTGAGGACGCCCGACCCAGGCGCGTCCACCGGGGACCCTGCCGCGCCGGGGCCGGGGCCGTCGCCGGCCGTCGGGCGCGGTCCCGCGGGCACCGGCCCGACGGACGAGGACGGCACGGCCGCTGCAGGGCCGGTCGAGACGCCGCCGGGCTGCGGGACGACCGCGCCCGGCGATGCCACCGCGACCGGGAAGACCACCCCAGCCACGGAGGCCGCCGAGGCCACGGAGACCGCCGCCGCGACACCCACCCCTGACACTGCGGCACGCTCGACCGCCGGCCCCGAGGGGACCGGGCCGGCCGGCGCCGTCTCCGGGGACGCCGCCGCCGCGGCGATGACGCCGGGCGCGCCGGACGCTGCCGTGCCGACGGCCCTGGGCCCGGTCGTCGGTCCCCCGGACGACGCTCCTGCGGGGGCCATGGGAGGGAGGGCGAGCTCGAGCCACGGACCGAGGGCTGCGACGTCGGCGGAGACCGCACTCGTGCCGTCGTCCGGGCCGCTCGCCGTGTCGTCGACCGCCGTCCTGCTCGACGGTCCTGGGCTGCCCGAGGCCAGGGCGGCCTGCGACGGGGCGGGTGAGGCGGACGGGGGCCTGTCCTCTGCGGCCCGTGGTGCGGGTCGCTCCGCGGCCGGCCCTCGTGCCGACGAGAGCAGGATCATGAAGGTGGCCGCGCCTGCCGGTGACGTGCCTGGGGCGACGGGCGCGGTGCCGGTTGCGGGCACGGGTGGGGGTGCCGCTCCCCCTCGCACGGTCATGGGCATCAGGCGCCCGTCCCGTAGAGCTCGGCGACGATGCTCCGCGCCGTGCTCTCCCACTTGGCGTAGGCGCCCGGGTAGGCCGAGCGCTGCACGGCCTGGTCCGCCGCGGAGACGGGCATCGTCTGCCACCCCGGGACGGCCGTGAGTCGGTCGAGGAACATGCGCGTCGACGTGCGCGGGTCCATCGCGTCGGCGACCGTGCCCCAGGAGAACCGGTTGCCGTTCACCTGCTGCTGGAAGAGGCCGACGGAGTAGCCGTCGGTGCCGCTCGGGGCGCCGGCGGGGGCCAGCTCGCGCGAGCCGGGCACCTTGGGGTTCCAGTACATCCGCAGCGAGGACTCCTGCAGCGCCGTGGACACCGCGTTGACCGCGGCCTGGGCCGGCAGGCCGCGAGCGCGCACCTCGTCGACGATGATCTGGGCGTAGCGCCGTTGGGAGGGGTCCAGGCGCGAGGTCGCGGGACCGGCTGCCGCGACCGAGGCGGGCACGGAGATCCCGGTCGCCGTCGGCTCGGGCACGATGCGCCGGATCGCGGTGAGGTTGCCGCGCATCTCCCAGGCGTCGCGCACCTGGATCGTCCTGCCCGGCATGGGGGCGTCGATGGCCCGACCGTTGCCGAGGTAGATCGAGATGTGCCCGCTCTCGTGACTGATGAGCAGGTCGCCGACGCGAGCCTGCGCCATGGAGGCCACGGGAGTGCCGAGCCTCATCTGCTGGGACACGACCCGCGGCAGCGCGATGCCGACGTCCTTGAAGACGCGTTGGACGAAGCCGGAGCAGTCCATGCCCTTGGCGGGGTCGGTGCCGCCCCAGACGTAGGGGACCCCGACGTAGCGCTTGGCCGCGGCGGCCACGTCGTCACCGCTGACCACGGTCGAGCCGGACGCCCCAGAAACGCCCGAGACCCCGGCCGGACCGGAGAGGCCCGACAGACCCGAGAGCGCTGACAGACCCGACAGGCCCGTCGGCGCGCCGAGCGCCGAGGGGTCCGTCGCCCCGTCGGTCCCGCCGGCACCCAGGGCTGCAGCGAGCGAGCCGGCGAAGTCCGTCCCGGCAGCAGAACCCGACAGGGACCCGGCGAGTGCCGATGCCGCAGAGGTGCGCCGGGTCGCGGCGGCCGACGCCGTGCGAGCGGCCACGGCAGGGTCGAACTGCGTCAGCGTCCCCTGGATCTCCTGGATCCGGCCGAGGGACTCCGTGAAGCTCACCGTGCGTCCCGCCGGGCCGAACGCGTGCGCGCCGACGACCCGAGCTCGTCGAGCACGACCTGCTCGGCCGCCAGCTCGGCTGCGTGGACGCCCTCGGCGTGGCGGTCCTCGAGCTTCTCGAGCCCGAGCGTCCGGCCGCGCGCCACGGAGTAGCCGCGTTGGGCGTTCGTCCGCTCGTCGGCGGCACCTGCGGTCAGTGCGTGCAGCTCGGCCAGCATCGCCATCGACGCCGCGCGCGCGGCCGCCACGGCCTGGAGCTCGTGGATCGTGTCGACCTCGGCACGGATCGCCTCGGCGTCGGCGATGGCCCGGTCGGTGCGGGCGACCAGCGCGGCGTGGCGGGCGGTGGCGGCCCCGTAGACGGCTCCTGCCTGCACCTCCTCGAGCCGGCGGAGGCGCAGCAGGCCTGCGAGGGAGAACGGTACGGTCATCGCGGCCCCCCGAGGGTCGTCGTGAGTCGGGCGAGGAGGTCCCACGCGTCGACGGCAGCGGTCCGCTCGTCGAGGCGCTGGGTGAGGAAGGCCTCGATCGGCGCGGCGTGGTCCAGGGCCGCGTCGACGAGGGGGTTGGCCCCGCGCGAGTAGGCCCCGACGTCGATGAGGTCCTGGGCCGAGCGGCGTGCTGCGAGGACGCGGCGCAAAGAGGTGGCGGCAGCGGTGCGCTCGGGCGGGTTGACCTTCGTCGCGACGCGAGAGATCGAGCCGAGGACGTCGATCGGCGGGTAGTGGCGCATGACGGCGAGCTTGCGGTCGAGCACGACGTGCCCGTCGAGGATCGACCGGGCGGTGTCGGCGACGGGCTCGTTGTGGTCGTCGCCGTCGACGAGCACCGTGTAGATGCCCGTGACCGAGCCGCTGCGGTCGGTCCCGGCCCGTTCGAGCAGCCGCGCGAGCACGGCGAAGGCGGACGGCGGGTAGCCGCGGGTCGCGGGCGACTCGCCCGCCGAGAGACCGATCTCGCGTTGCGCCATGGCGACTCGCGTCAGCGAGTCCATCATGAGCAGCACGTGGGAGCCCGTCGCGCGGAACGACTCGGCGATGCTCGTCGCGGTGTCGGCGGCCCGGAGGCGCACGAGGGCCGGCTCGTCCGACGTCGCGACGACCACGACGGACCGGGCCAGTCCCTCGGGACCGAGGTCGTCCTCGAGGAACTCCCGGACCTCACGGCCGCGCTCACCGACGAGGGCGATGACGCACACCTCTGCATCACTGCCCCGCGCGACCATCGACAGCAGCGACGACTTGCCGACGCCGGATCCGGCGAAGAGCCCGAGACGCTGGCCACGTCCGAGGGTCACGAGGGTGTCGAGGGCACGGACGCCGGTGGCGAGCGGGGTGTCGATGCGGGTCCGCTCCATCGGCGAGGGCGCGCGGTCGGCAGGACGCACCGTCGGCGTGAGCAGGGGACCTCGCCCGTCGATCGGCTGCCCGAGGCCGTCGAGCACCCGCCCGAGCAGGGCCCGGCCGGTGGGCACGCGCGGGCCACCGCGGACGGCGCGGGCCGGCTGTCCGACCCGGAGGCCCGCCACCGGGCCGAGCGGCATGCAAGTCAGTACGCCCCGGGCGCTCGCGACGACCTCGGCACGCGTGGGCACGCCTGTCTCAGCAGCGATCTCGACGTGGTCACCGACGGCGCACGGCAGACCGGCGATCTCGAGGGCCAGACCTCGGACGGCCGACACCGCCCCGACCCGCTCCGGCGCGGCCGCCGAGGCAGCGGCGTCGACCAGCTGCGCCAGGGCGCTCATGGGTTCGCCTCCCCGACGGCGGCGCGCGCCCGTTGGAGAGCGGTGCGCACCCGGGCGTCGAGCTCACCGTCGGGGTAGTCGGCGACGGCGTCGCCACGCTCGAGCCCGGCGTCCGGCACGAGGAGCACGGTCTCGGCGTCGGTGCGGTCGTCGGCGGTGAGGACCTCGAGGTCGTCGGGGTGCAGGCGCACGGCCACGACGGCAGCGGCGTCGGGGCCCGACAACGCCCGCGACAGCGCGGCCCGCGCGCCGTACGGCCCGTCGGCGAGCTCCCTGCCGATGACGGCCTCGGCCAGTGTGAGCGCGGCCTCGACGAGCCCGGCGTCGACGGCCGACAGGACGGGCGCCGTTCGCGCTGCGAGGGCGCGTGCGGCCGCGTCGAGCGCGACGAGGGCGCGGTCGGTGCGCGCCCGGTCGGCGGCCACGGCGGCCGCGAGTCGGTCCTGTCGGTCGGCCTCCGCCGCCGCGGTCTCGGCGGCGGCGAGACGCAGCCCGGCGGCATACCCTGCCGCGTGGCCGCGCGTGAAGCCCTCGGCCTCACCGACCGGGTCGATCGTGGGGAAGACGACGGGGACGGCGACCCGTGCGGTGTCAGTAGACAAGGTCGTCCTCCTCGCCCCGGCGCAGGGTGATGGTGCCGGCCTCCTCGAGACCACGGATCGAACGCACGATGTCGGCCCTGGCCTCCTCGACCTCGGAGGCACGCACCGGCCCGAGGGAGGCCAGCTCGGACTCGAGGATCTCGCGGATGCGGTCGGAGATGTTGCCGACGATCGTCTCGTGCACCGCCGGCGGCGCACCCTTCATGGCCCGCGCCAGCACCGCTGCGTCGAGCCCGCGCAGGACGAGCTGCACGTCCTTGCGCTCGAGCTTGACGATGTCGCCGAAGGTCAGCATCTTGCTGCGGACCTCCTCCGCGAGGGTCGGGTCGGTGCCGGCCAGGCCGTCGAGGACCGCCCGCTCGGTGGCCACGTCGGACCGGTTGATGATGTCGACGAGCGCCTGCACGCCGCCGAGGGCCCGCTGCCGGCGCACGCCCGGGGTCAGGGCTGCTCCCGTGCGGGCCCTGAGGTTGTCGGCCACGATGCGCACGGCCTCGGGCGTCGCAGGCCCCATCGTGGCGAAGGCGTGCGCGACGTCCGCCGCACGAGCCGGGCCGAGCCCGGCGACGACCTGGGCCGCCTGCTCGGGATGGAGGTGGGCGAGCACGAGCGCGATCGTCTCGGGGAGCTCGCCGTCGAGGAGCGTGACCAGCTGGGCCGGGTCGACGCTCTCGAGGAAGTCGTAGGACTTGCCCGCCATCGTCGAGGTGAGGCGGTCCATGACGCCGGCGGCACGGTCGCTGCCGAACGACGACTCGAGCAGGCCGGCTGCGAAGTCCCGGCCGCCGAGGGTGGTCCGGCGCCCCGAGACGGCCATCTCGTGGAACTCGGCGATGACGTCCTCGGAGACGGCGGGGTCGACGCGGCTGAGGCGCACGATCTCCGCGGCGACGTCCTCCGCCTCGGAGTCGCTGAAGTGGCCCATGACCGCGGCCGCGCTCTCCGGCCCCATCTGCATGAGGACGATGGCGACCTTCTGGGTGCCGGTCAGGTGGGTCGCCGTGCTCATACCGGCTGCCGCTCGTCCATGAGGCCCCGCAGCAGCTCGGCCGTCTTGAGCGGCTCGGTCGCACCGAGCCGGCTGACCTGGGCGCGGCGCAGCTCGGCGTATGCGGCGTCCTCGCTGGGTCCGGGCAGCTCGGGCACCGGGACGAGGCCGGCCGGCGCCGCGGGCAGTCGGACGGTGTCGGCGCCCGCGGTCACGGCCGGCAGGGCGAGGTCGTCCTCCTCGACGACGACGAGGTCCCTGATCAGCTCGACCGGCTCGCGCACGGCCCGGCGGCGGGCACGCAGCCAGAGCACGAGCACGGCGATGGCGATGAGGAGCGCGACGCCGGCCCAGACGAGCGTGGTCGTCAGCTGCTCGCTCGCGCGGGCCTCGTCGGCCGCCTGCTGGGCGGCGAGCGCGGCCTTGGCCTGGTCGGCGGCCGCGGTGCTGAACGGCAGGACCTGCATCGAGAGCACGTCCCCGCGCCGCGCGTCGATGCCGGCCGCGGCCGACACGAGGTTCTGCAGGTCCTGGAGGTTGAGGTTGCGCGCCGCGGCTGCGCTGATCGCGACCGAGACCGACTGGCGCTTCAGGGAGCCCGCCGGGACGGTGCGCTCCTCGGTGACCTTGTTGACCGCGTTGTCACGGGTGTCCTTGGTCGAGTCGTAGGACCCGTTGCCGCCGGTGCCGCCGGGCACCGCGATGTTGTCGGGGCCGAGGACGCCCGAGCCGTTGCCCGTCCCGGTGCCGCGGTACTTCTCCGTGCTCGTCGACTCGCTGAGCGGCGGCACGCCCTTGACGCCCGCGTAGGTCTCCGACGTCTGCTGCGCGGAGTTCGTGTCGACCTCGGGGGTGACGGCGACGGTGGCGTTGCCGGGTCCGAGCACCTTGTCGAGCACCGCCTGCACCGAGGCCTCGGTGCGCTGCTGGTACTCGCTCGTCTGCTTCGCGCCCGAGCCGCCCGTCCCGACGCCGACGGACGAGAGCACGGTGCCCTGGGCGTCGACGACCGAGACGTTGGCCGGCGTCAGGTTGGGCACGGCGGCCGACGTCAGGTGCACGATCGCCTCGACCTTGTCGGCCGACAGCGTCTGTCCCGGCAGCGCCTGGACGAAGACGGATGCCGTCGGCTGCCCCTGCTGTGCGGTGAAGACCGTCTTCTCCGGGATCGCGAGCTGCACCGACGCCGTCTGGACGCCCTCGAGGTGGGAGATCGTCGTCGCGAGCTCGCCCTCGATGGCGCGCTTGTAGGTGACGTTCTGCTGGAAGTCCGACGACGTGACGCCCATCTTGTCGAGGAGCGAGTAGCCGGAGGCCGGCGCGGCCGGCAGTCCCGCGGCCGCTGCCTTGAGCCGCTCGTCGTAGACGTTGTCCTGGGGGACGAGGATCGTCGCGCCGCCGTCGGCGAGCTGGTACGGCACGCCGTCCTTGCCGAGCTGCTGCACGACCGCGCTCGCGTCGGCGCTGGCGAGCCCCGTGAAGAGGGGGCTGTAGCTCGGCTTCGTGATCCACGTCGTGAGGGCGACGGCGCCGAGGGCGAGCACGGCGAGACCGATGACCGCGACGGTGCGCTGACCGACGGTGAAGGCCTTGACCGTGGCGACGAGGCGCTGGAGCGAGGAGGACAGGAACGGGGGCATCAGGCCTGCATCCTCATGATCTCGTTGAAGGCGTCGATCCCCTTGTTGCGCAGGGCCGACGCGACCTCGAGGGTCACCTGGGCCCGCGTGGCCGCGATGGTCGCCGCGTGGATGTCGTCGAGGCTGCCGGTGACGGCCTGGACGGCGAGCTGGTTGGAGGTCGACTGCAGCTGCTGGAGGTTGTCGACGGCGCCGGTGAGGCTGGCCGCGAAGTCGCCGCCCGAGCGGGTGACCCCCGAGGTCGCCGTGGCCGACGACGCGCCGGACACGGCCGATGCAGCCGACGCGGCCGACGCGGCCGACGTGATCGCCGAGGTGGCCGCGCCGAGCAGCGGCCCGACGGGTCCGACGGCACCGACGGGACCGATGCTCATGACGACCTGCCGATCTGGAGCGCGGCCTCGTACATGGTGCGGGCCCGGTCGACGACCTGGGCGTTGGCCTGGTAGCCGCGCTGGGCCATGATGAGCGACCCCATCTGCTCACTCATGTCGATGTCGGGGTAGCGCACGTAGCCCTGGGCGTCCGCGAGCGGGTTGCTCGGCTCGAAGACGAGGCGCCCGGCGGCGTCGCCCTCCCGCACGCCGGCGACGTAGACCCCGGACGTGCCGGGCCCGGCCTGCGCCTCGATGTAGCGCGCCCGGAAGGCCGGTCCGCTCGTCGGCGCGGCGGTGTTGGCGTTGGCGAGGTTGTCCGCGATGGCGTCGAGCCACTTGCGGTGCACCGTCAGGGAGGAGCCGGCGATGCCGATCGCGTCGAAGGTCATCAGCTCGTCCTCAGTGCGGCGCGCAGCCCGGTGAACTGCGTGTTGAGCGCCTGCGTCGCGAACTGGAAGCGCAGCACGGTGTCGATGTTCGACAGCGTCTCGGTGTCGAGGTTGACGTTGTTGCCGTTGGTCCGGGTGGGTTCGGCGGACAGCGACGTCGTCGCGGCGACGTGCCCGTCGCCCTCCTGCACGGAGGCGGCGAGCGCCTCCTCGAACTGCACACGCTGCGCGTGGTAGCCCGGCGTGTTGACGTTGGCGATGTTGTCGGCGATGGCGCGCTGGCGACGGGAGAGCCCGTCGAGGGCACTGGTGAGCGCAGCGGACGTCACGGAATCGAGCACAGTTCTCCTGCAGGAACTCGCAAGGGGAGACGGCCGATCCCTGGCCTGACGCGGCGAGCAATCCGTGCTCGACCGGGACTATCGGCAGGTGCCCGTGTCGCGTTAGCCCTCGACGTCGACGAAGATCGCGGGCTGTCCGGGCAGGGGCGGCACCGCACGCAGCGCCGCCAGGTGCTGTCCCGTCGTGATCCGCACGGCGTCGACGCGCTCGGCGACCCGGGCCTGCGCGGCCGCGAGCGCGCGCGCCCGTCCGAGCAGGTGCGCCGGGAGGGGGCCGAGCCCGCGGGGTGGCACCCAGGTGCCGAGCTGGGCCGCCATGACAGCCGATTCGGAGGGCGGGTGGTGCTCCCCCAGGCCGCGTTCGACGGCCGCGAGGTCGGCCTCGAGACGGTCGAGCACCGTGTCCCACATGTCAGCCAACGGCGTAGCCCGTCCGTGCGGCGCCGGCGAGCGGAGCGTCCTGCAGGGAAGCGGCCTCGTGCCACGCCTCCTGCAGAGGGGTGAGCAGGGTGATGGCCTCGCGGGTGCGCGCCACGTCTCGGTGGACGTTGGCCGCGACGAGGGCCATGCGCACGTACTCGTACAGGCTCAGGAGCCCGTCGGCGCCGTCCCAGAGGTCAGGACGCAAGGTCGCCGACAGCTCGGCGATGATCTCCTGGGCATGGAGCAGCTGCGCGTTGGCCTGCTGCCAGTCCGCGGCCTCCTGGGCGGCCTCGCCGCGGCGCAGGTCGAGCAGGAGTCGGTCGTAGAGCATCGTCAGCAGGCGGGCGGGGCTGGCGGAGAGGATCGCGTCCCGGGCGTACTGCTGGCGCGCGTCGGCTGCACTGGTCACGCGTCGTGTCCTTACTTGGTGTTCTGCGAGAAGGTCGGGAGCCCGGCGATCTGGCTGGTGAGCCACGACTGCTGCGTCTTGAGCGACCCGAGGGCGGTGTCCATCGCGTTGTACATCGCGAGCACGGCGGTGCGGCGGTCGGCGAGGCGCTGGTCCCACGTCGCGATGCGCGTGCCGAGGTCGTCCGACATCGACTGGCGGCCGGCGATGAGCTGGGTGATCGTCCCGCTGGCCGGCGCCGAGGCGTTCGTCGCCGCCGTGGTGACCCGTCCGGCGATCTCGGCCAGGGCGGCCCGGGTGCCGGCGGGGTCGGCCGTCAGCGCGGCGTTGAACGCGTCCTGGTCGAAGGTGAAGGTGCCGTCACGCTGGATGACGATGCCGATCTGCGACGGCGAGCGTCCGTTGCTCGTGGGGCGGTATGCCGCGTCCGTGATCGCCGCCGAGATGCCGCGGACCGTCACGTCGCCCGTGAGCGGGCCGCCGGTCGCGCCCGACACACCCGAGGAGCCCGACGTCGTGGTCACCTTCGTGCCGGCGCCGATCGCGCCGAGGAGGTCGTTGACCGAGGCGACGAGGTCGTTCGCCTGCTTGGTGATGCCGGCGCTGTCGCCGGTGACGCTGATCGACGTCGCGGTGCCGAGCCCGGCTGCCGTCGCGGTGACGGAGACGCCCGGCACGATGTCGGTGAAGGTGCTCGTCGCGGAGGTGACGACCTGCTCGGCGGCCGTGCCGGCATACAGCAGCGCCTTGGCGTCCTGGGCGGGTGCGACGACGGCGGCACCCGGGGTGCCCATGAGGTCGGCGGCCGTGCCGGCGGCCACCTCGGCGGCGCTGCCCTGGTAGGCGCTGAAGGCGCCGGCCGCGCCGGACCGGGTCGAGGTGAGCTGGAGGCGGTAGAGAGGGGTGCCGGTCGCGTCGGTGCCGGCGGCCACCTTGAGGGCCCGCGCCGGTCCGCCCGAGGCGTTGACGGCGGCGACGACGTCGTCGATCGACGTGCTCGCGGGCGTCACCTCGCTGCTCGCGCCCGAGGCGTCGACGAGGGTCAGGCTCGCGGGCGAGCCGCCGGCCGTGGGCCAGGTGGCGAGCGGTGCGGAGACGTCGACCTGGGTCCGGGCCAGCTGGGTCACGGTCACGTCGAACGTGCCGGCCGTCGCCGAGGTGCCGGCCGTGGCGGTGACGCCGGGGGTGCTCGAGGTCGCGGTGAGCAGGTTGAGCGCGTTCGGTGCCGCCGCCTTGCCCGCGAGCGTGGCGAGGGCCGCCGCCTTGGTGTTGAGCCCGCGGAGCACGGTCATCAGGCTCTCCTGCTGGGACTGCGCCTGCTTGAGCTGCTGCTGGGGCAGTGCCTCGACCGCCATGATCGAGTTGACGATCGAGGTGATGTCGAGCCCGCTGCCGAGCCCGTTGACCGAGACGGCCACGAGGTCCTCCTTGGATGCCGCGGATGCCGCGGATGACGCGGGTGCGAGGGATGTCGACCGCGAAGGGCCGACGGCGGCCGGGGTGGGTCCCCCCGGCCGCCGTCAGCGACCCCCCGGTTCCGATCAGCCGAGCAGCTTGAGGATGCCCTGGCCGGACTGGTTCGCCTGGGCGAGCATCGCCGTGCCGGCCTGCGACAGGATGTTGGCCTTCGTGTAGTTGACCATCTCCTCCGCCATGTCGGTGTCGGTGATGTGCGACTGCGACGCCGCGAGGTTCTGCGCCGAGACGTTCGCGATGTTCATCGCGTGGTTGAGGCGGTTCTGCACGGCACCGAGGTCGGCACGGTTGCCCGAGACGGCCTTGATGGCGGTGTCGATCGAGGTGATCGTCGTCTGCGACGCCGCGTTGGTGCTGACGTCGAAGCCCGCACCGGCGGCGGTGCCGTCGGCCGACATGAGCGTGCCGGTCGAGGTGCCGACGTCGGCGAGCGTCACCGCGATGACGTCGTTGGACGTGCCACCGGCACCGACCTGGAACGACTTCGAGCCACCCTTGAGCAGGTCGATGCTGTTGAAGTTCGTGCCGTTGGTGATGCGGTAGAGCTCGCGCGAGAGGTCGCCGGCCTCCTTGGCGATCGCGTTGCGCGAGTCGGTGTTGTTCGTGTCGTTGGCACCCTGCACCGCGAGGTCGCGCATGCGCTGCAGGATCGAGTGGACCTCGCCGAGAGCGCCGTCGGCGGTCTGGACCATGTTGATGCCGTCCTGCGCGTTGCGAGCGGCGACGCCGTAGCCGTTGACCTGCGAGCGCAGGCCCTCGGAGACGGTGAGACCGGCGGCGTCGTCGGCGGCCGTGTTGATGCGCAGGCCGCTGGAGAGCTTGCCCATCGAGCTGGCCATGCTCGCCGAGGTGCGGCTGAGGTTCTGGTAGGCCTGCATGGCCGAGAGGTTGGTGTTGACGGTCAGAGCCATCGGAAGTTCCTCCATGAAATGAGTGGGGTGGTGCGGGGGCCCGTCCGTGGGCCCTCAGCACGCACTGTCGGCAGGCCGCGCGGGGGCGTTAGGACAATTCGGACACGACTTCTGCACGGGGTCTGCACGGGGTCTGCACGCAGTCTCGGCCGCCCCGTCGCGGGCTCCCGGCCACCGGCCGGCGACCGCAGGGCGCCTTATCGGCCACCTCGGGCTGCCGATAGTGGAGACTGACGGTGCGGTTGGCGCCGCGTGGCGAGCTCTTCGTGATGGGGGAAGCACAGGTGGATGGCGGTGACCGATGGGCCGGCGGGGGCGGGCCCACCACGACGGTCCAGGACCTGTCGGCCCGGCTCTGGTACGAGCGCGAGCTGCTCGACCTGCTGACCTTCAAGCTCGAGGAGGAGCAGCTCGTCCTCACCGCGGGCCGCACCCGCTGGCTCTCCCACGCCACGCGTGAGGTCGAGCAGGTGCTGGAGCGGCTGCGGGCGGCGGGCCTCGAGCGGGCGGCGGCCGCCGCCACGGTGGCCCACGAGTGGGGCCTGCCGGACGACGCGAGCCTGCGCGACCTCGCCGACGGGGCCACCGATGCGGCCTGGGCCGAGATCCTCACGGCGCACCTGGCGGCGATGACCGACCAGACGGCCACCATCCGCGCCCTGCGCGACGCGAACTCCCAGTTCCTCCGGGCCGCGGCGCGCTCGACCCAGGAGACGCTGGCCAGCACCGAGCCGCCTGCGGCGACGTACGACGCGCACGGCCGGCCGGCCGCCTCGGGCGACGCCCACCTCTTCGACCGCAGCGTCTGAGTCACCACCTCCTCCCCCACCCCTGACCGGAAGGGTCACGATGAGCACCTTCGGCGCCCTCGGCACCGCGTGGCGCGGCCTCTCCGCCGCCCAGCAGGCGATGGACCTCGCCGGCCACAACGTCGCCAACGCCGGGACCGACGGCTACACCCGGCAGCGCATCGAGCAGTCGTCGGTCGGCGCGCCGGCTCCCATGGGTCTCGGCGTCACCGGCCCGCAGGTCGGGCAGGGGGTCTCGGTCGACCGCATCGCCCGGCTCGGTGACGCCCTCCTCGACGCGACGGTCCGTGGCACGGCGTCCTCCGCGGGCTACAACGCGAAGCGCGCGGCGGCCTACGACGGCATCGAGGCCACCCTCCGCGAGCCCGGGAGCGACGGGCTGTCGGCGCGCCTGCAGGCGTTCTGGTCGGCGTGGCACGACGTGGCCAACCGGCCCGGCGACACGGGCGCGGCCGGCGCGCTGCTGAGCGCAGCCGGGACCGTGGTGTCGACCTTGTCGAGCGGTCGGGCGGCGCTCGAGACGCAGTGGGACGACACCGCCGCCGACGCCCGCGGCATGGTCGCCTCCCTCAACGACACCGCCGCCCAGGTGGCCGCCCTCAACACCCAGATCCGCGGCGCGCTCGCCCGGGGCTCCTCGGCCAACGAGCTCATCGACACCCGAGCCCGGCTCACGCAGTCCATCTCGGCCGCCTCCGGTGCCACGGTCCGCGACGAGGCGGACGGGACCGTGACCGTCTACCTCGGCGGCAACGCCCTCGTGCGCGGCGAAACCGCCAGGCAGGTCACCCTGACCGGCGCCGCGACGATGGCCGGGGCCGCAGCGTCACCGGTCCGCCTCGAGTGGGCCGACCAGCCCGGCCACGAGGTCGGACTCGAGGGCGGCTCCGTCGCCGGAGCCCTGTCGGTCCTCGCCCCCGCCGCCGGCGGCGCCGGCGGCGCGATCGCCGAGGCCGCCGCCTCCTACGACGCCGTGGCCCAGACCCTCGCCGCCACGGTGAACGCCGTGCACCGGGCGGGCAGCACGACCTCGGGGGCCACGGGCCTCGACTTCTTCCGCCTCGACCCGTCGCAGCCCGCCGCACGCGGCCTGTCCGTCGTGCCCACCGGCGCCGCCGGCATCGCCACAGGAGCGGTCGGCGCGGGCGCCCTCGACGGGTCCACCGCCGACGCCATCGCCCGCCTCGCCACGGGCCCGGGGTCGGCGGACGCCCGCTGGGCCGGCTTCGTGACCTCGACCGGCAGCGCGGCGCGCGCCGTGACCCAGCAGTCCGGGATCGCCGACGCCGCCGCGGCCGGCGCGCGGCAGGCCCAGCTCTCCGGCGCGTCGGTCAGCCTCGACGAGGAGAGCGTCAACCTCGTGGCGGCCCAGCACGCCTACCAGGCCGCGGCCCGGGTGCTCACCGCCGTCGACGAAGCCCTCGACACGCTCATCAACCGGACCGGAATGGTAGGACGCTGACCCATGCTCCGTGTGACCGACCAGACGATGTCCCTCGCGGCGCAGCGCGCGCTCGCGGGGCGGCAGTCACGCCTGGCCTCCGCCCAGGAGACCGCGACCTCGGGAACCCGCATCGCCCGCCCCTCCGACGACCCCGTCGGCACGGGCGAGGCCCTCCGCGTGCGGGCCGACCTCGCGGCGCAGGGCCAGTACCAGCGCAACATCGCGGACGGGACCACGTGGCTCAGCACCCTCGACTCGGCGCTCGACGGGGCCACCGGCCTGCTGCGCCAGGTGCGTGACGCCGTGGTGCAGGGCGGCAACGGCTCCCTCAACCAGTCGGCCCGCGACGGGCTCGCTTCCGTCGTCGACGGCCTGCGCAAGGACCTCCTCGCCACGGCCAACACACGCCTGCTCGGACGCAACGTCTTCGCCGGCACGTCCGACGCCGAGGCGGCCTTCACCGACGGCACGCCGCCGACCTTCAACGGCGCCGCCGGCGCGGTCGACCGTCGGGTCGCTCCGGACCAGACGGTGCGGGTCGACGTCGACGGCACTGCGGCCTTCGGCAACGGGTCGACCTCGGTGTTCGCCCTCCTCGACGGCATCGCCGCCGACCTGCGCGCCGGCACCGACCCAACCGCCCGCCTCGCCGCCCTCGACAGCGCGATGTCCGGCGTCGTCGCGACCCGCTCCGACGTCGGGTCGCGGCTCGCCGAGCTCACCCGCGCCGGCCAGTCCGCCACGACGACCACGACGTCCCTGACGGCGCGGCGCAGCGCCATCGAGGACGTCGACCTCGGTCAGGCCGTGCTCGACCTGCAGCTGCAGCAGACCGCCTACCAAGCGGCCCTCGCCGTCACGGCGAAGGTCATCCAGCCCAGCCTCACGGAGTTCCTGCGATGAGCACCCTCGTCTTCGAGCAGCCGATGCCCGGTCTCGACCCGCACACGGTCTACGAGCTCGACGCGGTCGACGGCGCCGACGGCGTCTTCAGCCTGCGCCCGTCCGACGCACCCGACGTGCGCCTCTTCGTCCTCGAGGCGGCGGTCTACGCGCCGGAGTACGCCCCCGAGGTGGAGCGCGCGAGCGCCGAGGTCGGCCTCGGTCCGGGTGACTCGCCGCGTCTGCTCGTCGTCGCCACCCCCGGTGAGAGCGGCACCTCGGTCAACCTCGCCGCGCCGGTCGTCGTCAACGAGAGCGAGGGCCGCGCGGTCCAGGCGATCCTCGAGGGCTGGGACCTGCGCGCGCCGCTGCCCTGAGGTCCGGTCGGCGCGTCCGTTTGGACTCCGGCGCCCCGGTGTTGCTACGGTTGGCGTCGCCTCGCAGGCGTAGTTCAGTAGCAGAACAGCCTTCTTCCAGAAGGACGACGTACGTGCAATTCGTGCCGCCTGCTCCAGTAGTCGGAAGGGCCCGGTCATCGTGACCGGGCCCTTCCGCTGTTCCCACGCACGCGTGCGGTCGTATGCCGGGTGGCCGGGAACGGCACGTCGGCGCGGTCCGCGCCACCCGGCATACGGCCACCCCGTCCTGCCGTGCCGCAACTGTGACCTCCCCCTCTTGCCATCGTTACCCGTCGGTAGCATCATGGAAGTGACCGGCCAGTAACTTGGCGCGCCCGCCGACGACGACGCGGACGCACGACGAGCGACAGAACGCGGAGGGTCCCGGATGGGCCACTACAAGAGCAATGTGCGTGACCTCGAGTTCAACCTCTTCGAGGTGCTCGGCCGCCAGGACGTCCTCGGGCAGGGCATCTACGCCGACGTCGACGTCGACGCGGCCAAGGACATCCTCCGCGAGGTCTCGCGCCTCGCCGAGAACGAGCTGGCCGACAGCCTGCTCGACAGCGACCGCACCCCGCCCGTCTACGACCCGGCGACCCAGACCGTGACGATGCCCGACTCGTTCAAGCGCTCGTTCAAGGCCTACGTCGACGGCGACTGGGGCAACCTCGACGTCCCGGCCGAGCTGGGCGGGATGGTCGTCCCGGCGTCGCTGCGCTGGTCCGTCGCCGAGATGGTCTGCGGCGCCAACCCGGCCGTGCACATGTTCACCGCCAGCTACTCCTTCGCCAACCTGCTCTGGCACCTCGGCAACGACGACCAGAAGAAGCTGGCCAAGCACATCGTCGACCGGGCGTGGCACACGACGATGGTGCTGACCGAGCCCGACGCCGGCTCCGACGTCGGCGCGGGCCGCACCAAGGCCGTCCAGCAGCCCGACGGCACGTGGCACATCACCGGCGTCAAGCGCTTCATCACCTCCGCCGAGTCCGACATGGTCGACAACGTCGTCCACTTCGTCCTCGCCCGCCCCGAGGGCGCCGGCCCCGGCACCAAGGGCCTCAGCCTCTTCATCGTCCCGAAGTTCCACGTCGACCTCGAGACCGGCGAGCTGGGCGAGCGCAACGGCGCCCACGTCACCAACGTCGAGCACAAGATGGGCCTCAAGGTCTCCACGACGTGCGAGGTCACCTTCGGCGAGCACGAGCCCGCCGTCGGCACTCTCCTCGGCGACGTCCACGACGGCATCGCGCAGATGTTCAAGGTCATCGAGAACGCGCGGATGTTCGTCGGCACCAAGGCCATTGCCACGCTGTCCACCGGCTACCTCAACGCGCTCGAGTACGCCAAGGAGCGCGTCCAGGGCGCCGACCTGACGCAGATGACCGACAAGGCGGCGCCGCGCGTCACCATCACCCACCACCCCGACGTGCGCCGCTCGCTCATGCTCCAGAAGGCCTACGCCGAGGGCCTGCGCGCGCTCGTGCTCTACACCGCGAGCCAGCAGGACGTCGTCAACCAGGCGCAGGCCGGCAACCCGGCGGCGCCGCTCGAGAAGGGCTCCGACGCGGCCCTGGCCAACAAGGTCAGCGACCTCATGCTCCCCCTCGTCAAGGGCCTCGGCTCGGAACGCGCCTGGGTGCTGCTCGGCACGGAGTCGCTCCAGACCTTCGGCGGTTCGGGCTTCCTGCAGGACTACCCGATCGAGCAGTACGTCCGCGACGCCAAGATCGACACGCTCTACGAGGGCACCACCGCCATCCAGGGCCTCGACTTCTTCTTCCGCAAGATCGTCCGCGACAAGGGCCAGGCCCTGCAGCACGTCGCCGGCCAGATCCAGGAGTTCGCCAAGGACCTCGGCGGCTCGCTCGACACCGAGCGCGAGCTGCTCGGCAAGGCGCTCGAGGACATCCAGGGCATCGTCGGCCACATGATCGGCGACCTCATGAAGAGCGACCCGCGCACGGGCGGCGACGCGGCCAACCTCTACAAGGTCGGCCAGAACACGACCCGTCTGCTCCTGTCGGCCGGTGACCTCGTCGTCGGCTGGCTGCTGCTGCGCCAGGCCGAGGTCGCCCAGCGGGCCCTCGACGCCGGCGCGGCCGGCAAGGACGCCGACTTCTACCGCGGCAAGGTCGCGGCGGCCTCGTTCTACGCCAAGACCGTCCTGCCCAAGATCGCGGCCGAGCGCGCCATCGCCGAGGCCACCGACAACGACCTCATGGACGTGCCCGAGTCGGCTTTCTGAGCCACCCCTCACGACGAGGCGCCCTCCCCTCGCGGGGACGGGCGCCTCCTCGTCGTCCGGGACCGTGCTGGCGTATGCCGTCAGGCCAGCGAGCGCTGGTAGGCCGGGCAGAGCTCGACGACGCGGAAGCCGAGGTCCTCGTTGATCGAGACCATCCACGAGTTCGTGTCGTCGTTGCCCGTGACGACCCGTCGGCGCTCGGGGTGGTCGGCCTGCAGGCGTCGCAGGTTCTCGACCTTGACCGCCATGCCGAGACGACGACCGCGGTGGTCGCGGTGCACGAGCGTGCCCCACTGCCAGGCGACGCCGGGCGCACCCTCGGGCAGCATGAGGTCGGAGTAGGCGACGACCTCGCCCGTCGAACGGTGCACCGCGACCGTCGTCAGACGCACGCGCCCCTGCTGCCGGAAGAGCTCGAGGTAGTCCTCGTAGCGCGCCGGCGTCAGGGACTCCTCCTCGAACTCGATGTCGCCGGTGGGGGCGTCGACGGCGAGCTGGTTCATGACGGCGCAGAGCGAGTCCTGCAGGTGCGGGGGGACGCCGCCGACGTGGGTCTCGAGGCGGTAGTCCTCCTCCCGCCTCCGACGGGCGTGCTCGGCGTGCCGGTCGAGCAGGTCGTCGGCCACGGGCAGCTCGAGGTGACGGATGATCTCGGTGTTGCTGAGGTGGAAGCCGTGGCGCTCGGCGAACCGGCGGTAGGCGTGGCCGTCGGAGTCGGGTGGGACCGTGACGTCGACGACCATCGTGGTGCGCCCGGCCTCCCGGACCCGGTCGAGCAGCTGCTCGAGGAGCGCCGTGCCGGCGCCGCGGCCGCGGTGGGCCGGGTCGACCTGGACCTCGAACCACGCCATCGAGGTGTTGTCCTCCATCGGCAGCCACAGGGTGGCGACGCCGACGAGCTCGGCGCCGTCGTGCACGCCCCACATCTCCATCGGCTCGGCCTTGTCGACGTGCCGCCACTCGACGAGGGTCTCTGCCAGTGAGGGCGGCTCGTTCCACGGCCGCTCGTGGCCCTTGCTGGCGATGATGACGTCGTAGGCGCGAGCGCAGGTGCGGTCGTCGTGCACGTCGATGAGGCTCGTCTCCATCACTCGACGGTAGGGCCCGGCGCCGCCGCCGTGCCACCGACTTTCCCCCACCGCAACACACCGAGCAGTGGGCATCCGTGCCGGTTGTAGCCGCCGGGGTTTGGCAGCTGCTCGGTGTGTTGCGGGGCAGGGGTCAGGGGCGGGTGGTTCGGGTGAGGCGCGGGCGGGTGGTCAGGGGCGGGTGGTTCGGGTGGGGCGCGGGCTGGTCGCGCGGAGCAGGAGCAGGCCCACCGCCAGGACGGCGAAGCCGACGACGGGCGTCACGTCGCCGACGAGGAAGAAGACCGGTCGGTTGCCCAGCACGTCGACCCCCACGATCGAGACGACGAGGATCCCGAAGAAGAGCACGCCGGCCGCCACCGCCGCGAGGGGGTCGACCCACCGGCGGGGCTCCTCCGCCGTCGTCGTCGCGGCGCGCGGCCCGCGGTCGAACCGGACGAACACCGCGACGAGCAGGCCGGTCACGACGGCGAGGACCGCGAAGAGCACCGGCCGGGTCAGCCACCAGGCCCACGAGGCGACGGGCGGCTGACCGACGCCGAAGCCGCGCAGCGCGAGCAGCACGGTCATGAGGGCGGTGAGGTGCCAGAGGAAGGCCGTCATCGCGAAGGGGCCTGCCACGACGACCGCCCGCCACGCCCGCGGCTCGGCCAGCACCCGTGCCATGGCGGGTCGCAGCACCACGGCGAGACCGCAGATGCCGATGCCCTGGGAGAGCAGGGCCGCCGTCGGTGGCGCCATGTTCGACACGGCCTCACCGGGCAGCCCGACCATCGACGTCGGGTAGGGGCCGACGGTGATGGCCAGGCCCATCGCGCCGAATCCCACGACCGCCATGACCCAGCCGCGGGCGGTCGTGAGCAGTCCATCGCGCCAGGCGAATCCAAGCTGGTGCAGTGCCAGCCACACGAGTGCGAAGTTGAGGTTGCCCACGATCTCGGGGCCGCCGCCGAAGCGCACCGCGTCGACGAGACACGCGAGCGCGACGAGCACGAGGACGACGCCGAGGCCCCACCGTCGGTGCAGCCGACGCATGAGCGGTGCGAAGGCGCAGGCGCCGAGGTAGATCCCGACGAACCACAGCAGCTGGGGCACCATGACGAGCGCGTCGCGGGCCAGCCGTCCGGTGTCGCCGGGGGTGGACGTCAGGCCGGACAGGTCCGCCGCGACCCCGAGCAGCACCCACACGGCGAGGAAGGCGAGGGTGGGGCGCAGGAGGCGGGCGGCGCGCGCGCGGAAGAACGCGGCATACCTCCCCCGCGGGTTCGGCCGGCGGCGCTCGAGCGACTCGAGGGTGTGCGCGTGCGCGACGCCCCCGACGAGGAAGAAGAGCGGCATGACCTGGAGCAGCCAGGTGAGCGGCTGCAGCGAGGGCACGACCGCGAGCGCGTTGGTGATCCGCCCGTCAGGCGTCAGGGCGACCATGAGCCAGTGGCCCAGGACGACGACGAGGAGCGAGCCGACACGCAGGGCGTCGACCCAGCGGTCCCGGTCGGCCGGCGTCGCTGCGGCGACCTCCGCCGCGGTGCGCGGCGTCGCTTCAGGACGCGTGCTGCTCACATCTCATCGAAGCACGGCCGGCAGTCCGCGCAGATGAGTTCTGCTGCTCAGCCGGTGCGCACGACCGCCGAAAGGCCACGAACCGGGCTGCGGTTCGTGGCCTTTCGAGGTGCTGGGCCGAGGGCCCGTCCCCGGTCAGTACAGCTAGAGGGTCTCGTCGCGACGCTCGACGCGGCGCTCGACGATCTCGTCACCGTCGACGCGGCGCTCGACGACGTCGGGTGCACCACGGCGCTCGGTCACGACGGTGTGCTGGGTGCGGGCGCGCTGAGCGTTGAGGACGAGCGCGAGGATGATCGCGAGTGCGCCGGCCACCATGAAGATGATGCCGATCGTGTTGCCCGTGCTGCTGCTCATGTTGAGGACGCTGGAGTCGATGTTGGTGAAGTAGAAGATCGCTCCGACGACGAGCAGGAAGATCCCGAGTCCGATACCCATGAGGTCTCCTTGGCTGGGGGTACGCCCTGGATGCGCACCTGCGGACCACATACCCGCGGGGCGCCGAACGCGCACAGCGCCGCCGGACCGCGGCCTGACCGCCGCCTGGTCACCGCCCTGGCCGCGGGAACGCCTGGGCAGCCTCAGCTTCTGCGGCGCCGACCGAACGCGAGGCTGACGGCCGACACGACGAGCATGAGGAGCCCGACGCCCACGGCGATCGCGACCTCGTAGTAGAGGTTGCGGGCCGCGAGACCGTAGGCCGCGTCGGCGATCGTGCGCGCCACCGCCGGGTCCACGCGTCGCATGAGCGGCTCGCGCGACACCATGAGGACGAGGGCGAGCGCGAGCGCCGTCACGATCCAGCCGAGCGCCACGAGCGTCGCCGCTGCGCGCCAGCGCCGGGCGAGCGCGATGGACAGCAGGGCGAGCGCGGCCACGACGAGTGGCCCCCAGGGGCCCCACGCGTCGGCGATGCGGTATGCCGTCTGCGCCTTCTGCAGGTCCGTGGCCTTGACGAGAGGGATCGCCACGACCGGGGCGATCGACCCGGCGTCGGGGACACCGGCCTGCTGGAGCACGGACGTCAGGGCCGGGATGGGGATCGTGACGCGCATCGCGACACGGCCCTGGTCGTCGAGCTCCGTGCTGCCCCGGCCCTGCATGACCGCGATGAACTGCGTGTGGACGCTCCGGATGGCCGAGGTCCACGCCGTGGCCACCTGCGGGCTCGCGACGAGCTTGGTCGCCTCGGCGCGGATCGGTGCCTCGAGCGCCTTCTCGATGGCGGGCTGCAGCCGGACCGCCGACAGGACGCCCTTGACGATGCCGTCGGCGAGGGCCTCCTGCACCTGCGGCTTCGAGACGACGGGCTGGAGCTCCTGGACGAAGACGTCCGTGCGCGTCAGCAGCACCGAGGCCCAGAAGCCGACGAGGGAGACCGGCAGCAGGACGATGGCCAGCAGCCCGCAGATCGCGGAGAGGACCGAGCGTCCGCCGCCACCGGATGCCTGTCGTGCCAAGGGAGCCACCTCGTCCGTTCCGTCTGGTTCGTGCCGGTACGTGCCGGTTCGTCCGGCTAGTCGCCGGCCCTGACCCCCCTGAGGTCGAGAGACAGTGTGGCACCGGCGCTCGGGTCGAGGGTGACCGGGATGCCCCAGTCCTGCTGGAAGAGGTGGCAGGCGGCATGCTCCGGCACCTCGCCGGTCTCGGGGTCCCCGTCGCACGCGGCGGCCTGGACGGAGATGTGCAGCGTGCCCGAGCCGATACCCTCGCGCAGCACGAGCGTCCGGGTCAGCCCCTCGGCGCGCCCGGCGCCGGAGACGAGGAGCGCGTCGGGGGTCGCCGACACGTCGAGCCGGGTGGGGTCGCCCCAGCGGTGGTCGAGCTTCTGCCCCTTCGGGGGGACGAAGGTCACCTCGAGGGCGACCTCCCCGGCGGGCAGGGGCGTCGGCGGCCGCTGGGTGCGGTGGGCGGGTCCGTCGACGCGCTGGGCGGCTTCGGGCAGCGCGATGCGCGTCAGGCGGTGGGCCGCCGACTCGACGACGACGAGGCGCACCTCCCCCGACCGGCCATCGTGCTCGACGACGGCGTCGCTCGGCTCGGCGAGGCCCTGGGCCAGGGTCGAGACCTGCCCCGTCGCGGGGTCGTAGCGGCGCACGGCCCCGTTGTAGGTGTCGCTGACGGCGACCGAGCCGTCCGGCAGCTCGGTGACGCCGAGAGGGTGCTGCAACAGGGCCTCGCCGGCATCGCCGTCGCGGTGGCCGAAGTCGAACAGGCCGGTCCCGACGTGGGTCTCGACGACGAGGTGACCGTCGGCGTCGGTCGTCACGGACCGGAGGGCGGACGTCTCGGAGTCGGCCACCCAGACGCGGTCGCCCGCAGCCGACGTCGCGAGACCGGAGGGCTGGGCGAACCACGACTCGGGCGCCGGACCGTCGACGAGTCCCTCGTTGGAGGTGCCCGCGACGACCTCGACGACGCCGTCCTCGAGGGTCTCTCCGGGCGTCCAGGCCCAGAGCTGGTGGGTGCCGGCCATCGCGACGATGAGCCGGTCGCCGAGCCAGGCGAGGTCCCACGGCGTCGACAGGGCCTGCTCGAGCGCGGGACCACCGCCGGTGCGCTCGCGCAGCTGCGAGCCCGTGCCGGCCAGGACGTGGACCGACCCGTCGGACAAGCGGATTCCCTTGACCTGGTGGTTGACCGAGTCCGCGACGAGCAGGTCGACGCCGAGCCTCCGGGCGACGTCCGGCGTGGCGAGGAGGACGCCCTGCGGCTCGTTGAGCACCCCGTCCCCGCCCCAGCGCGCACGCTCGGTCACGAGGTCCTCCTCGAGGTGCACGACCTCGTGGTTCGCGGTGTCGCTGACGACGAACGAGGCGTCGGGCAGCGCGAGCGCCTTGCCCGGGAAGCGCAACGCCGTGTCGGGAGCCGGCGGGGGGACGTAGGGGTCGTCGCCCGGCTGGAGCGTGCCCTTGGCCCGGTGCTCCTCGACGATCTCCGTGACGAGCGCGGCGAGTCCGGGGCCGTGGCCCTCTCCGGACATCGAGGCGACGACATAGCCCTCCGGGTCGAGCACGACGAGCGTGGGCCAGGCGCGGGCGGCATACGCCTTCCACGTCACGAGCTCCGGGTCGTCGAGCACGGGGTGGTGGACGGCATACCGCTCGACGGCGGCGGCCAGGGCGTCGGCGTCGGCCTCGTGCTCGAACTTCGGCGAGTGGACGCCGACGATCGTCAGAGCGTCGGGGAACTGCGCCTCGACGGGTCGCAGCTCGTCGAGGACGTGCAGGCAGTTGACGCAGCAGAAGGTCCAGAAGTCGAGCACGACGACGCGCCCCCGCAGGTCGGCGAGGGAGAGGGAGCGGCCGCCGGTGTTGAGCCAGCCCCGCCCGACGAGCTCGGGTGCACGCACCCTGACCCGCGAGCGCAGCGTGGCGGCGTCGGTGCCAGTGCCAGTGTCGGTGTCGGTGCTCACGAGAGCCTCCGGTCGGCCAGGACGGGGAAGGTCCGGCGCCACTCGGGGGTCACCGTGGTGTCGATGTCGATACTCAGCACCTCTTCGTCAAGGCCTGCGGCGGCCAGAACCTTCCCGGTGGCGTCGACGACCTGCGAGTGCCCACCCATCTCGTGGCGGGCGTGCGTGCCGGCCGTGTTGCACTGGATCACCACGCACTGGTCCTCGACGGCGCGGGCCTGGCCGAGCAGCGTCCAGTGGGCCACGCGCCTGCGGGGCCAGGCTGCGGGGATGACGAAGACCTCGGCGCCACGGTCGAGCAGACGGCGGTAGAGCTCGGGGAAGCGCAGGTCGTAGCAGGTGGAGAGGCCGACCGACACCGTGCCGCCGGTCGCGACGGGCACGTCGAGGACGACGAGGTCCGCACCGGCGTCCATGAGGCTGGGCTCGCCCTCACCGAAGCCGAAGCGGTGGATCTTGCGGTAGGTCGCGACGAGCTCGCCGTCGGGCGAGAAGACGAGGCTGGTGTTCCACAGGCCCCGGCCGTCGGCCTCGACGGGCTCGGCCCGCTCGACGATCGACCCACCGTGGAGGGTCACGCGGGCGTCCCGGGCGGCAGCGGCGAGGGCCTGCGCGACGGGTCCGTCGACGGCCTCGGCCCGCTCGTCCCACGCGGTGTAGTCGAAGCCGCCCGCGGGCCACAGCTCCGGGAGGACGACGAGGTCGTGGCCCGCCTGGGCGCGCACGAGGTGGGCGACACGCGCGGTGCGGTCGAGAACCGACTCGTCGTCGCCGTAGGCGAGCTGGATGAGGGCAACCTTCATGGGCCAACTCTCACACGCACGGTGCTCGCCGGGCGAGTGCCGACCACGGGCGGGACCCGCGACCCCAGGGGAAAGGTCGTGGGTCCGCGCCCGGGTCAGCGAACCCGGGTGCGGTGACGCTCGCGACGCCGGGCCGCGAGCTCCTCCCGCAGCTCCGGGTCGCTCTGGACGAGGTAGACGAGGCCGCAGTCCTGCGGACCGCGCGCCCCGGGGAAGCACAGCGTGCACGGCTCACCGATCCGGATCGGGCACCGGGGGTTCGACGTTCGCTCGGGCATGTCCCCTCCTCCGCCACCAATACTACAACGAGTAGTATTTGGGTCGGTCACCGCCGGGGGCGGGCCTCACGCTTCGCCAGGGCCGCGAGCTGCTCGTTGTATGCCGTGAGCTCGGCGTCACCGTCGCGGTCGGCACGGCGGTCCTTGCGCACCGACTCCGCACTGTCGGTGCGGAACCACTGCATGGCGACCGTGAGCGCGAGCACGAGGCTGGGCAGCTCGCCGATCGCCCACGCGACCCCGCCGCCGAAGCGCTGGTCGGCGAGGGGGTCGGTGACCCACGGCATGGCGACGGTCGGGAAGAAGTCGCCGCCGAGCAGGGTCGTGCCACTGATCATCGCGACACCGAAGAACGCGTGGAAGGAGATCGTCGCGAACAGCACGACGAGCCGGAGCGCCGGACTCCACCGCTTGGGGCCGGGGTCGACACCCACGAGCACCCAGGCGAAGAGGTAGCCGGCGAGGACGAAGTGGGCCGTCATGAGCAGGTGCCCGGTGTGCGTCTGCAGGGCCAGCTGGAACAGGCCCGTCCAGTAGAAGACGACGAGGCTCATGAAGAAGAACGCGCCGGCGAAGATCGGGTTGCCGACGACGGCGAGGAAGCGGGAGTGGACCAGCGCGAGCAGCATCTCGCGCGGCCCGAGCGTGCCGTCGGTGCGGGCCCGCACCGACCGCAGCGCAAGCGTCACCGGCGCGCCGAGGACGAGGAAGATCGGGACGACCATGGCCTCGACCATGTGCAGCGTCATGTGCCAGGAGAAGGCCACCCGGCCGTAGATGCCGAGCACGCCGTTGGTGGCGTAGAGGAAGAGCAGCCAGCCGACGACCCAGCTGAGCAGCCGCAGCACCGACCAGGAGTCGCCGCGCCGCCGCAGGCGCAGGACCCCGGCGACGTAGAGACCGATGGCGAGCAGTCCTGTCGCGAGGAAGAGCCACTCGACCCGCCACGCCGTGAGCCAGGACAGGGCCGTCGGGGCCGACGGCGCGGGGTAGCCGGTCAGTGACAGCGCAGCGCTCGGGTCGGAGACCGTCTCGGGCACCGGCGGCTCGCTGCGAGCCAGGGCGGTCGCGACCCCGAAGGCGAGCGCCATGACGAGCGTCTCGACGACGGCGAGGCGCACGAAGAGCCGACCGCGGGCGGACTCGGCGCCCCGCGCGAGAGCGGACGTCGACCGCGATTCGACGACACCGTCGATGCGGTCGAGCGTGACGCGTCGGTGCCAGACCCCCGCGACGCCGAGGGCGGTGAAGGCCAGGACCTTGACGAGGACGAGCACCCCGTAGGGCGTGCCGAGGTCGGACCACGAGCCGAGACGGGTCGTCGCCGACATCACGCCCGAGACGCCGAGGGTGACGAAGCACCAGAGCGCGACGGTCGAGTAGCGCCGGGCCACGACGCCGAGCGCGTCCCCGAGGGGACGGCGCAGCACGATGAGCGCGATGAGCCCCCCGACCCAGATCGCGGCGCTCAACAGGTGCGCGGCGATGGCGTTGACGGCCGTCTCGTGGTCGGCCGACCCGCCGGCGTGACCGGCGAGACCCAGGACGAGCAGGCCGAGCGTCGCCAGGGCGGTGAGCGCCACCGCCACGGCCCGGGAGCGGGACACCGCGGCCACCGAGGCGACGACGAAGGCCGCGACGGTGCTGAGGAGGCCCACCCGCAGGGTCTCGATCGACCAGACCGAGCCCATCAGCTGGTTGCCGAAGTCGGGGTTCGCGACCGACAGCCCTGCCGCGTCGGCGAAGGTGAACACGACTCCGACGGCGCCTGCGACCGCCCACACGAAGGCCGACGCGGTGGCGACCCGGTAGGCGGCAGCGCGGCGGGGCTCGTCGAGGGCCGAGCTCTCGGCACGGGTCCGGCCCGGGATCATCGTCGCGGCGAGCAGCAGCGACCCGATGGTCAGCGAGGCCGCGACGTCGTGGACGACCCGGACGAGCGGGAGCGACCACCGCACGACCGGCCCCGCGTCGGTGAGGCCGCCCGGGAGCGCCTCGGCCGCCCCGCTGAAGCGGGCAGCGAGCACGCTCGACACGAGGCCGACGGCGACGACACCGGCCACCACCGCCGAGGCGCCGAACCCGCGCGAGGGGTCCGCACCGGTCCGCGCACCCGTCAGACCGTCTCGCTCGAGGCTTGGCATGCCTCAAGGGTAAGTACTCTGATGACATGCCCATGCACCCGGCCGCCCCTGACGACCGCACCGGACTGATCGACGCGTTCGACCACTCCGTGCAGTCGATCATCGACCTCGGGTACTCCTGCCGGGACGAGGACTTCGAGCTCCAGACCGAGTGCCCGGGGTGGACCGTCAAGGACCAGATCGCCCACGTCGTCGGCGCGGAGAAGTCCTTCGCCGGTCTCCCGCGACCGCAGGTCGAGGTGCCCGACTACCCCCACGTCCACAGCGACTTCGCGCGGTTCGTCGAGGTCGACGTCGAGGCCCGCCGGGGCCTCAGCGGACGCGACGTCGTGGCCGAGCTGGCCGAGTTCCACCCGCTGCGGGTGGCCGAGCTGCGCGAGTCCGACACCGACATCGACACGGTCATCGGTGGTTTCTTCGGACCGGAGACGACGTTCGGCGAGCACCTGCACCGTCGGATCGTCGACGCCTGGGTGCACGAGCAGGACCTCCGCGCCGCCCTCGACCGCCCCGGCAACCTCGACTCCGCGAGCGCCGCGGTCTTCACCGCCGACATCCTCGACGCGCTCCCCCGCATCGCCTCCCGGGTCGCCGGCATCGGTGCGGGGCACGCCGTCGTCCTCGACGTCAGCGGCCCGGTGGTCGCCCGTGGCGGCGTCCGCATCGTCACCGGCGAGGACGGGCGCCCTTACGGGGAAGCACTTTTCAGCGGCAACGACCGTCCTGACGGTGAGGAGCAGCTCGACGTCACGTCGATCCACCTCACCACCGACGCCCTGACCCGCAGGGCCGCCGGACGTCGTCCGGTCGACGAGATCCACTTCACCGTGACCGGCGACGACGACATCGCCCGTCGACTCCTCGAAGCGCTCGTCGTCGTCAGTCACTGAGTCAGTAACTGAGTCGGCCGCGCGCCGGGATCCCCGAATCCCGGCAGTCCTGCGCAGGGGCGGAGACGCGCCCGCGTATACACCCGAACGGCCTCTGACGGGGCGCGCCGCCACCTTGTGTATATGTGCCCAACGGCCTAGCGTCATGAGTAGTCGGTCAAGCCAGCGCCGCATCGGGGATCCGATCCATCGGAGTTGAAATGACCGACCCATCCGTGGGTCCGCGCAAGGACGCGCGAACCAGAGAGCTCATCCATACCCTTCGCACGTCGGACTCCGAGTCCGACCGCGCCACCGCTCTCGAGACCGTGACGGTGCTGCACATGCCGCTCGCCCGTTCTCTTGCGCATCGCTACTCGGGCAAGGGCCTCGACCGCGAGGACCTCGAGCAGGTGGCCTTCCTGGCCCTGCTCAAGGCCGTCAAGCGGTTCGACCTGTCCAAGCCGACCGAGTTCGGCGCCTACGCCACACCCACCATCACCGGAGAGCTGCGTCGTCACTTCCGTGACCACGGCTGGCTCGTGCGGCCCCCGCGGGAGCTGCAGGAGCGCCGGCAGCTCGTCACCGACACCCGGTCACGGCTCGAGCAGCGGCTCGGCCACGATCCGGACGCCGGCGAGCTCGCCACCGAGCTCGACATCTCCCTCGAGTCGGTCCGGGAGGCGCAGGTGGCCTCGACCAACCTCCGCCCTGCCTCGCTCGACTCGACGACGGCCGACGGCAGCCGACCCGTGCTCGACCTGCTCGACGCGCGTGGCGACCCGGGCTCGGACCCGGCACTGGACGAGGGCATCGTCGTGCGCACGGCCCTCGAGCGGCTCCCCGCTCGGGACCAGCGGCTCGTGCAGCTGCGCTTCGGCGGCGACATGACCCAGGCGGAGATCGCCGAGTCCATGGGCCTCAGCGCGATGCAGGTGAGTCGCCTGCTGCGACGCACCCTCGACGAGCTGCGACGGCAGCTGTCCGCGGAGGGCATGGCCTCGGCCTGACCCACCATCGTTGATCCGAGTGGTCCCGACGCCCGCAAGGCGGGTCGGGGCCACTCGTCGTCTCCCGGGATGTCGGCCCGTCGGCCCGTCGGCCCGCCGTGGTGGAGCAGCCGCAGACGTAAGCGGCGGACGCGAGGCCGAGAACCCGAGAACGGGGTCAGACGGTGGAGCTCGCCGCGTTGCTGCCCGCGCCGGTGCCCGAGTCCTGACGCGTGTCGACGCCCGGGGCGTACTGCGACTCCTGGCCCTCGATGACCTGCGAGGCGACCTGGGCGAGCTTCATGTTGAGCTCCTGCGACGTGCTCCGCAGCAGCTCGAAGGCCTGCTGGCCGCTGATGTGGTGCGCGGCCATGAGCAGGCCCACCGCCTTGCCGATCTCGCGGTTGCTCTGGAGCCCCTGGCGCAGCGTCGCGGCCTCCTCACGGGCCCGGATCGCCATGAGGGCGACCGAGGCGAACGAGGCGATGACGGCGCCGACGTCGGCCGACTTGGACGTCAGGCCGCCCGGGGTGTCGGAGAAGAGGTTGAGGGCCCCGACCTTGTCGCCGTCGAGGAGCAGCCGGTAGCCGATGGCCGAGCGCACGGGCGTCTCGGCCACGATGCGCTCGGTGAACCGCGGCCAGGGCGTCTTCGCGTCGGTGAGGTCGGCGTCGTGCTGGTAGGCCTCGGAGATGATGGCGTCGACACAGGGCCCCTCGCCGACCTCGAGCTCGATCTGGTCGATCCGGCGGGCGATGTCGTCGGTGCTGGCGGCCGTGACGTAGCGGTCCCGGGTGCGCACAAGGAGAGACGCACGGTCGCAGCCCTCGACGAGCCGCAGGGCGGCGTCGACCAGGGACTGGTGGATCGAGCCCGAGTCCGCACCGGCATAGATCAGCGCGGACATCTGTCGGAAGGCGTCGTTGACCGTCGGGTCGATCGGAACGTCGCTCGTCATGGCACTCCCTGCACTCCTGCATCCCGGCGCCCCGGCCCCGCACGTTGCTGGACGGTCTGGACGCATCAGTCATCCTCGCACCTCCCCCGAGGCGCGAGACCACAGACAACCACACGAGCCGCCCCCGTGGCGAGATCGTCTCATGGTTGTACAAAGGCTGGACATATGAATTGACGCCGAGGCCATCGAGGCAGATACTTGCGTGCTGCAAGCAACTATCCGCGATCGAGGAGCACCCCATGGCAGTGACGGAGGACGAGGCGAACGCCGTGTTCCTCGGGATGCTGCGCGTCCAGAAGCTCCTCGTCGCGGCCAAGCACAGCGCTCCTCGCCTCGAGGACGGCATCGACGTCACGGCATACCCCGTGCTCTTCGTCGTCGCGGGCGCGGGCACCGTGCGCATCTCCGAGCTCGCCACGACCGTGCACAACGACGTGTCGACGGTGAGCCGCCAGGTCAGCTCGCTCGTCACGAGCGGTCTGCTCGAGAAGAGCGCCGACCCCAGCGACGGACGCGCCTGGGTCGTCTCCCTCACCGACCGCGGCCACGACGCCGTCGTCCGCATCCAGGCCAGCCGCGCCGCGTGGTTCCAGAGCCTCCTCACCGACTGGGACGGCCCGGACACCACCGAGTTCGTCACGCGGCTGCGCGAGCTCGGTGACGCGCTCGACACCAACCTCCGGGACCGGGGTGCAACGACGCCCCCCATGCCCTTCGACTCCAGAATCCAGCAGCAGAAAGAGGACTGACATGTCCGACACCACCGCCGAACCGTCGCGGGCAGACGCCCGCCCGGGCGCACCGGCCACCGCGGCGGGCGTGTCCGTCCCCGAGGTCGACGGACGACCCGTGCTCTCCCACAAGGAGATCCTCACGATCCTCGTCGGGCTCATGATGGGGATGTTCCTCGCCGCGCTCGACCAGACCATCGTCGCGAGCGCGATGCGTGTCATCGCCGACGACCTCAACGACCTCGCCGGCCAGGCCTGGGTCACGACGGCATACCTCATCACGAGCACCATCGCGACGCCGCTCTACGGCAAGCTCGGTGACATCTACGGGCGCAAGAAGCTCTTCATCTTCGCCATCTCGATCTTCACGATCGGCTCGATGCTGTGCACGCTCGCCTGGTCGATCCCGTCCCTCGCGGCCTTCCGTGCCGTCCAGGGCATCGGCGCCGGCGGCCTCTTCTCGCTGGCCCTCGCGATCATCGGCGACATCGTGCCGCCGCGTGAGCGCGCGAAGTACCAGGGCTACTTCCTCGCCGTCTTCGGCACCTCGAGCGTCCTCGGCCCGGTCATCGGCGGCTTCTTCGCCGGCCAGACCGCCATCTTCGGCGTCACCGGCTGGCGCTGGGTGTTCCTCGTCAACGTGCCGATCGCCGTCGCGGCCCTCATCGTCGTCACGCGCACCCTGCACCTCAAGCACCGTCGCCTCGACCACCGCATCGACTACTGGGGCGCCCTCAGCCTCGCCGTCGCCCTCGTGCCGCTGCTCATCGTCGCCGAGCAGGGCCGCGAGTGGGGCTGGAGCTCCGCGACCGCGATCACCTGCTACGCCATCGGTGCGGCGGGCCTCGTCGCCTTCTTCCTCTTCGAGCGCGCCATGGGAGAGGAGGCGCTCATCCCGCTGCGTCTCTTCACCAACCGCACGGTCGCCTCGTCGTCGATCGCCTCGGTCTTCATCGGCATGGGCATGTTCGGCGGTCTCGCCGCGATCCCGCTCTACCTGCAGATCGTCAAGGGCTCGACGCCGACCGAGGCCGGCCTCCAGCTGCTGCCGATGACGCTCGGGATCATGTCCGGCTCGATCATCTCGGGTCAGCTCATCTCGCGCACCGGTCGCTACCGGCACTTCCCGATCATGGGTGCCGCGATCCTCGTGCTCTCGCTCTACGGCTTCCACTTCGTCGGCGCGGACACCCCGCTCTGGAAGACGATGATCGGGATGTTCTTCTTCGGCATCGGCCTCGGCTTCAACTTCCAGCCGCTGACCCTCGCCGTGCAGAACGCCGTCGACCGCCGCGACATGGGGGTGGCCACCTCCTCCGCGACGTTCACCCGCCAGATCGGTGGCACGCTCGGCACCGCCGTCTTCCTGTCGATCCTCTTCTCGCAGGCCGGCACGAAGATCTCGGACGCCTTCGCGAGCATCGCGCCGACGCCCGCCTTCCAGGCTGCGGTGCGCAACCCGAGCGGCGGCGACCCGGCCACGAACAAGGCCTTCGTCCAGCAGCTCCAGGCCGCCCAGCAGTCCGGCAACGCCGGTGGGGGCGTGGGCGGTTCGGCCCTGTCCGACAGCTCCTTCATCAACCAGCTGGACCCGCGTCTGGCCAAGCCGTTCCTCATCGGCTTCTCCGACGCGATGTCGGTCGTCTTCCTCGTGGCCGCGGGCGTGCTCGTCTTCGCCTTCATCGCCACGCTCTTCCTGCCGCACGTCGACCTCGGCCCCAAGCCGGGCGCCGCGGCCGCCAAGGACGACGAGGAAGCCGTCGCCATCCCCGCCGGTCACTGACCCGGCTGCACCGTCGAGAGGCCACCCTGTGCGGTGACCTCCGGTCGAAAGGCCACTTCTCGTCACGAGAGGTGGCCTTTCGTCGTAGCGGCACCTGCAGGAAGTGGCCTCTCGACGTGGACGACGTGGACGACGGGGCCGAACGTGGCCTCCCGACGGTGCACGCGAGGGGGCGTATGCCGGGTGGCCGGCCGTCGTGTGCGCGATCGTCGGGCGTCCGGTGGGGTCCTGGCACCACCGGATGCAGGACCATCGAGCGCACGATCACGCGCACGCCGGGCCAGTGCTGGGCCGGCGCCGGGTGTCAGTAGCGCGGGTCGTCAGCGCAGGGTGTGCAGCTCGCGCCGGGTGAGGAAGGCGCGCGTGCCGAGGGCCATGACGAAGGCGAAGCCACCGGCGAGGATCGCCACCCAGTAGCCGTGCTGCGAGCCGACGTGGTCGACGACGACGCCCGAGACGGCCGACCCGGCCGCGACCCCGATGATGATGCCGGTCAGCACGATCGTCATGCCCTCGTTGAGCTGCGCCTTGGGCACGATCCGCTCGATGAGGTTCATCGTCGTGATGAGGGTCGGCGCGGTCGCCATGCCGGCCACGAGCATGAGCCCGGCGAGGATCCACAGGTTGCCGGCGAAGAGCACCGGGATCTCGAGCACCGCCATGCCGAGCGTGCCCGCGATGAGGAGCTTGACGAGGCTGCGCCCGTGGGACAGGTGGCCGAAGACGAGTCCTGCGATGGCCGACCCCACGGCATACAACGCGAGGATCGCGCCGGCAGCGCTCGGGGCGCCGAGGTCCTTGGAGACGGCGAGCGTGACGACCTCGTTGACCCCGAAGATCGCTCCCGTCATGACCATGATGAAGGCGAGCGGGATGAGCCCGGGCACCGTGTGGGCGTGCTCCGTCGGCCGCTCGTGGTGCGGCACGACGGGCGGCTCGGTGGACCGCGCCGAGACGAAGACGAGCACCCCGACGGTGTAGGCCAGGGCGGCGAAGAGGAAGCCGGCCTCGGGGAAGAGCGTCGTCGACAGCCAGATCGCGAGGACCGGGCCGATGACGAAGGTCAGCTCCTCCATGACCTGCTCGAACGACATCGCCGCGTGCAGGTTCTTCGGGTCGTGGGCGAAGATGTGCGACCACCGGGCGCGGGCCATCGTGCCGAGGTTGGGGATGGCGCCGCACAGCGGGAAGGTGATGAAGAGCAGCCACGACGGCCAGCCACGCATCGACACGAGCAGGGTCATGACGACCCAGAAGCCGGACCACAGGAAGAACGGGATCGCGATCCGGCGCTGTCCGTGGCGGTCGACGAGCCTCCCGAGGAACGGGGCGAAGAGCGCCAGCGAGACCATGCCGACGGCGACTACCGCGCCGGCGAGCGCGTAGGAGCCGGTGCGTGCCGAGACCATCGCGACGACGGACACGGCGAACATCGAGCCTGCCGAGCGGGCGATCATCCCCCCGGCGATGAAGACGCGTGCCCCCGGCACCTCGAAGAGAGGTCGGTAGGACGCCAGCACAGGTGCTCCTTCAGGGGTCGGGGACGGTCAACCTCCCCATCCTCGCATCACGACCCCGGGGAGGCCGAAATGCCGGATTCGTGGTGAGGCGCGCCTCACGCCCCGTGCTTGCGGCGCAGCGACCACATCTGCGGCGAGCGCTCGAGCTCGACGGAGACGTCCCACGGGAGGCCTCCCGGGGCGGTCTCGCGGCGGAAGCTCGCGACCATCCGGCGGGCGAGGGCGGGGTCCCTGGCGACGCGGGCGGCGATCGCCAGCGCCTCGTCCTGCACGGCGTCGTCGTCGTGGGCCGCCCAGGCCAGTCCCAGAGCCACGGCGCGGTCGCCGTCGACCTCGTCACCGAAGAGGCCGAGGGCGGCGGCGGCCTCGCGGCCGGCGACCCGGTTGATGAGCGTGAAGTGCCCACCCCCGGGGTGGATCCCGATCTGCGCGAAGCCCGGGAGCAACCGGGCCGTGCGCGAGACGATGCGCAGGTCGGTGGCGAGCGCCAGGTTGAGGCCGGCGCCCACGGCGGCCCCGCGGACGGCGGCGACGGTCGGCACGGCGATCGAGCCGATGGTCGTGAAGGCGGCGTAGACCGTCTCGAGGTTGCGGTAGGCCTCGTCCTCGACGGGGTCCCGCCCGGTGTCGGCGAGGACGCTGCGGACCGCACCGGCGCAGAAGTGCGCCCCACCCGTGACGACGACGGCGCCGACCGCGTCGTCGGACTCCGCGGTGCGCGCGGCGTCGATGAGCTCGCGCGACATCTCGACCGACAGCGCGTTGCGACGCTCGGGGGCGTCGAGGGTGATGAGGGCGACGCCGTCGGTCACGTCGTAGCGGATCTCGGTCATGCAGCGGATCTCCTTGGTCGAGTGGGCACCTCGTGCCACGTCGTCGCTCCGGTGGCCCCGGTCAGGCGTTGTCGTGCGGGGGACGCTGTCCGCTCGACGGTTTGGCGCGGCCGGTCGTGATGAGGGTCCAGAGCCGGTCGTGACCCGCCGACGAGGCGAGCGCCGTGAGGGTCTCGTCCCAGTCCTGGAGCGAGCCGTACTCGCTGCGCCGCGCGAGGATCGGACGGGTCAGCGTGTGCAGCTCGTGCTCGAGCGTCGTGCCGATGGCCCCGAGCGCCTGGTGCGCGCCGCGGACGACGACCGACGCCGCGTGCCCGACGCACGACTTGGCGACGCCGACGGCGAAGAGCATGCCGGGGTCGCGCCACTCCGACGCCGCCGCGCGCGCCACGGCCGCGTCGGTGGCGGCTCGGGCGAGCGCCGTCTCGGAGGCGATGTCGGCGACGAGGTGCTGCACGGCCTGGAAGCGGCCGATGGGGCGCCCGAACTGCTCGCGTTCGCGCACGTGGGCGAGGACGACCTCGACGACCCGCTCCATGGCCCCGACGACCTGCGCCGAGCGGGCCAGCGCGCCGCGCAGGTGGAACTGCTCGCCGATCTCGTGGGCGACGACCGTGCCGTTCTCGAGGTCGTCGAGGTCGAACTCGACCGTGTCACTGGGCTCCCCGGCGAGGTTGCGGCGTTCCTCGATGGCGACACGGTCGATGGGGACGTCGGCGACGCGCCACTGGTCCCGGTCCTCCCAGAGGGCCACGATCCGGCTGGCGTCGCGGGCCCACGTGACGTTGAGGGCGACCCCGGACGGGTCGGGACGGCACACGGTCCGCAGTCCCCCGTCGTTGGGAAGCCCGGCCGCCTCGAGGAGCCAGCCGCCGAGGAGGTCGTGCTCGGCGAGCGGCACGGGCGCGGCCGCCGCGGCGGCGAGCCCGAGCAGCGCTGCGGCATCGACCCATCCGCCGCCGCTGCCGCCCGACGACTCGCGGCCCGTCAGGCGCGTCATCCCGAGCTGCTCGAGGCGCTGCCACAGGTCACGGTCGAGGTCGACGACCGCGGTCGGGGTGGCGCGCGTGGCGCGGTAGTCGGCGAAGAGGTCGGTGAGGACGCCCACGAGGTCCGGATCGGGCGTCGTCGGCTCGGCGAGGTCGCGGAGGTCGGTCATCAGCGCATCCCCAGCCCGCGAGCGATGACGCCGCGCAGGATCTCGTTGGTGCCGCCACGCAGCGTGAAGCCGGGGCGCTGCAGGATCGCCGCGTGCAGCAGCGTGTCGAGCTCCTCGTCGAGGGCCCAGCCGGACGCCGTCAGCGTGTCGACGTAGTCGGCGATGTCGCCCTCCCCCGTCGTGCCGAGCACCTTGACGACGGCGGCCGCGGTGTCGGCGTCCTCGTGGTGCTCGAGCGCGGTGGAGACGGCGAACGACATGTGGTGCAGGGCCGCGACGCGCGCGACGTGGCGTCCCAGACCGGGGTCGGTGGGCAGGCGGCCGTCGTCCATGGCCTGCGCGGCCGCCGCGAGGAGCTGGAAGGTGGACAGGACGCGCTCGGGCCCGCTGCGCTCGTAGGCGAGCTCGGAGCTCACCTGCGACCAGCCCTGCCCCACCTCGCCCAGCACCCGCTCGTCGGGGATGAGCACGCCGTCGAGGTGCACCTCGTTGAAGTGGTGGTCGCCGCCCATGGAGATGATCGGGCGGATCGTGACGCCGGGGGCACGCAGGTCGACGATGAACTGGCTGAGCCCCTCGTGCCGGTGCGCCGGGTCGAGCGGCGCCGAGCGGGCCAGGGCGAAGAACGCGTCGGCCTCGTGCGCGCCGGACGTCCAGACCTTCGTGCCGGTCAGGCGCCAGCCGCCGTCGACGCGTTCGGCGCGGGTGCGGACGCTCGCGAGGTCGGAACCGGAGTCGGGCTCGCTCATGCCGATGCCGAAGACGACCTCGCCCCGGCTGATCCCGGGCAGGAAGGCCTGCTTCTGCTCCTCGGTGCCGTAGCGCAGCAGCGACGGCCCGATCTGCCGCTCGGCGATCCAGTGCGCCGCGACCGGGGCCCCGACGACGAGCAGCTCCTCGGTGACGACGAACCGCTCGAGGTAGGTGCGGCCCTGGCCGCCGTACTCGGTCGGGATGACCATGCCCAGCCAGCCGCGGCGGCCGAGCTCACGGGTGAAGTCGCGGTCCCAGCGGGTCAGCCACGTGTCGACGTGCGGCACGAACGCGCCGGCCGCGACCTGGTCGGCGAGGAACGCGCGCACCTCGAGGCGCAGGTCGGTCAGCGCGGGCAGCTCCCGGGCACCCGGAGGGACGAGACGGGCCGACATCCTCACCTTCCTCATGCGACGTCGCAGCGGTTCGTGCGCCACTCTCCCACACGGTCCTTCGCGCCGACCGAGGCCGTATGCCGTGTGGTCGCCCCACCCGAGCCGCGCCCCCGTCCGCATGGCGCGGTGGGCGGGCTGCGTGGCTCAGAGGCCGGTCGCGACGAGATAGCCGCAGAGGCCGACGACGACCGTCGTGATGAGGGCCGCCACGGCCGTCGTGGCGCGGTGGTTGACGAGGACGCCCATGAGGTCGCGGTCGCGCGTGAAGAGCAGGAGCGGCACGAGCGTGCCCGGCAGCGCGAAGGACAGCACGACCTGGCTCCACACGAGGGCGTCGGTGGCCTCGATGCCCAGCCCGAGGATGACGAGCGCCGGCACGACGGAGAGCAGGCGGCGCGGCAGCGGCGGGATGGGCCGGCGCCCGAAGCCCTGCATGACGACGTCACCGGTCTGGACCCCGACGAGCGTCGAGGCGAGCCCGGAGGCGAGCAGCGCGACGGCCAGCATGGTCGCGACCACCTGGCCCGCACTGGCCGACAGCGCGGCATACGCCGTCTCGATGCTGGTCCCGGCCGCGGCGGGAAGGGCGGCCGAGAAGACGACGAGGCTGACGTTGGCGACCCCGGCCACGCTCATCGCGATGACGACGCTGCGCACCGTCCGCCGTCCCGCCCGCAGGCGCTCGGCCTGCCCGACCGCGGGCGAGCCGTCGTCGTGGCCCCGCGACGCCGCCGAGTGGAAGTGCAGCGCGTGCGGCATGACGGTGGCCCCGACGATGCCCACTGCGAGCAGCGCCGCCGACGAGTCGAGCGGTCTGGGCAGCACCGACCGCAGCAGGGCGACCCGGTCGACGTCGGCGACGAGCACCTGCCAGACGAGCGAGGCGATGATGACGACGAGCAGCACGAGGACGACGGAGTCGAAGTGGCTGCGGCCGCGCACCTTGAGCGCGAGCACGACGAGGCTGAAGAGGGTCACGCACACGGCGCCCGCCATGAGGGGCATCCCGAAGAGCAGCTTGAGGGCGATCGCGCCGCCGACGATCTCGGCGAGGTCGGTCATGACGACGACGAGCTCGGCCTGCGCCCACAGGAGCAGGCGGCCGGCGCCGGGGAAGCGCTGCGAGCTGTGCTCGGCGAGGCTCTTGCCCGTCGCCATGCCGAGCTTGGCCGCGAGGTACTGGATCACCATGGCCGAGCAGCTCGCGAAGACGACGACCCAGACGAGCGCGTAGCCGTGCTGGGCGCCGGACGTGATGTTGACGCCGAAGTTGCCGGGGTCGACGTAGGCGATCGCCGCGAGCAGCGCCGGCACGAGGGTGCGGGGCGCGCCCAGGGTCCCGCCGAGACCTCGGTCCGGCGACCGGTCGTCCACGCGCGGCGGCTGCGCCACTCGCTCACCCATGGGGGACAGCATCGAGCCTCCCGGGCGCGCGCGCCAACTCCCGTCCGGATCTCCCTCCGTCTCCGCCTGATCCTCCCCCGGTCGGGGTGGTCGCGCCCGGCTCAGCGGGCTCCGGCGATCCCGAGCAGGGCGGCGATGCCCAGCGCGCTGCGCGGGTCGTAGGCGGAGGTCCACAGCCCGCCGTGCACGGCGGCGTACGCCTCGTCCTGCCAGGCACTGGGCTGCGCGGGCGCGCCGGTGCGCAGGTCGTGGACGAGGAGGGCCGCCATGAGCGTGTTGGCCGTGCCGGGCTCGAAGACCTCGATGCCGAAGCGGTGCGCGCCGGCGTAGGCGGCGGCGAGCGCGCGGTTCTTGACGACGGAGCGGGTGCGCGTGGGCGGGGCGACCTTGAACGACACGAGGCCGCCGTCGGCGCGGTAGGCCGTCGCCCGCCACCGCTGGAGCCGCTTGGCGAGCAGGTAGTTGGGTCCCTGCTGGAGCACGACGCTGTCGTTGATGCCGGGGTCCTGGCCGGGGACGTAGTTGCGGCGCAGGAGACGGCCGCCGCTGACGGTGCGCAGCGGGACGCGGAGGACCTTCGAGGTGCGCCGGTGGGCATAGCTGTCGACGGACCGCTCGACGGCTGCGCCCGGCACGGCGAAGACGTCGGTCGGCGTGGCGAGGAAGGCGAGGGCCACGTCCTCGTGGCCCCGGGACGCGGTGACCTGCCGGGTCAGGGCGTCGACGGCCATCGAGACCCGGACGTTCGTCTCCCCGTCGGCGTAGACGTAGTTGCCGATCGCGATCGGCCCGTCGAGGTCGGTCACCCAGAGCGTCACGGCGCCGAGGTCGTGGAGGAGGTCGCCGCCGGCTCGCGCGGCGAGAGGCTCGTCACCGGCACGAACCGGTACGGTGACGGATCCCGCGAGTCGCCGCGTGTCGCCGATCAACCTGTCCCACAGGTCTTTTCGCGGGAGGTCCACGGCAGCGACGTCGGCGCCCCACCTGAGCAGGGACCGGAGCGGCCCCATCTCGGCGGCTGCGCCGAGCACGACGACCGTGCGGTCGGACAGGTCGAGCCAGTCGGGGTTGTCGATGACCCGGCCCACGGCCTCGGCGCACGTCGGCTCGACGGTGCCGGCCTCGACCCAGAGGTCGAGACGACGGCGCAGCGCGTCCCCTGAGAGGCGCTCCCCGGCATACGGCACCGAGAGGACCCGGTCGGGGGTGCCGTCGCCGCGGACGGTCTCGGAGCCGAGCGGCGAGCCACCCTCGTGGCCCGCGAAGGCGGCGTCGAGGGGATGGTCGCCGTCCGCGTCGGCCCAGGCCATGCGCCCGTGCAGGGACTCCAGCCCGTTGCGGGCGATCGCGAGCGACGCCCCGGGCGAAGTGAGGCCGGCCTCGACGAGCCGGCGGAAGTGCGGCAGGTAGCCCTGGCGCCAGTTCGTCTCCCGCCCCGCCGAGGCCGCGCCGACCGGGTCGACCGCACGCAGCGCGTCGGCGACGACGGCCCGCCCCGTGGCGGTCGTGCTGCGGCGTCCGGACGTCGGGTCGAGTGGGAAGACCACTCCGCGGGGGTCGCTCATGCGCCCATCCTGCCGGGTCGTGGCGGCTCTGCGGGTCACCGCGGGACGTCGACGGTGGCGCCCTCGAGCCCGACCCGGGTGTGGTGCGCCACTGCACCACGCCGTCCGGATCGAACCGGAGGACGATGGGGACATGAGAACCAAGACGGCCGCCCAGGCGGCAGAGCTGGCATCGGACCGCGCCAACGAGGTGGAGCGGATCGCTGGTCTGCGTCGGGAGTTCGCCGACGTCGTCGAGGCCTCGGAGGCCAACATCGCCGACGACGAGCACGACCCCGAGGGTTCGACGATCGCCTACGAACGCACCCAGATCGGCGCGCTCATCGAGCAGGCCGAGCGACACCTCGCCGAGATCGACGCCGCCCTCCAGCGCATCGCGGAAGGGGTCTACGGCCGGTGCGAGGTGTGCGGCGAGGACATCCCCGAGGACCGGCTGCGGGCCCGACCGACGGCTCGGACCTGCATCGACCACGCGGGGGCGGCCCTGCGCCGCTGAGGAGGCGCGCGGCCGGCCGGCCGGCGGCTCGCCCCTGAGCGCTCAGCTCAGTCCGGCTGCGATCCGGTCGAAGGCCTGGTCGATGTTGCGCTCGAGGCGACCGGCGCCGCCGTTCTGCTGGTGCTCGATGCACGCGCGCACGGCCGCGATGGCGAGGGCCACCGTGAGGCGCGGCTCCAGCGAGGCCCCGGGCAGCACGCCGAGACGGCGCTCGAGGGCCGCCGTCAGGGCGTTCTCGATGCGGATGTTGTTGCCGACGAGGGCGGGCGCGAGCGAGGGCTCGCCGAGCAGGATGCGCCGGCGCTTGGCGCGCAGGTCGCGGTCGACCGAGGTGGGCGCGAGCATGCCGGCGAGGATCCGCCGGAGGGACGCGAGCGGCGACTCGCCCTCGACGGGCGCCTCCAGCGACGCGGCATACGCCTCGAGCTCCTCGGCCGTCGTGCCGATGACGGCGGCCTCCTTCGAGGGGAAGTAGTTGAAGAAGGTGCGGGCGCTGACGCCGGCCCGGGCGGCGATCTCCTCGGTCGTCACGGCGGCGTAGCTCTTCTCCTCGACGAGGTCGAGGGCGGCGAGGTTGAGGGCGCGCCGGGTCTCCCGCTTCTTGCGCTCACGCAGGCCGCACGCCTCGTCGGTCAGCTGGTCCGTGCTCATGCCCCCATGGTCGCACTTTCGATGCATGAACTGCAATTTTGCAGTCACTGCACAATCGGCGTACCGTGGAGGACATGCCAGACCAGACCCAGGGGGTAGCCACGGACGCCGCGACCGGCACAGCCAGCTCGACGACGACCACCGTCAAGGCACCCGGACTCGACCGCTCGACCCGCAACATCTTCATCGCGCTCATGCTCGGCATGCTCGTGGCCTCGATCAGCCAGACGATCGTCGGACCGGCCATGCCGCGCATCGTCGCCGAGCTCGGCGGCATCGACCACTACTCGTGGCTCGCCACCGCCGCGATGCTCGTCAGCGCGATCACCGTGCCGATCGTCGGCAAGATGAGCGACCTCTACGGTCGGCGCGGCTTCTACCTCGGTGGGCTCGTCGTCTTCATGGCCGGCTCGATCCTCTCCGGCTTCGCCCAGAACTTCTGGTGGCTCATCGCCGCCCGCGCCGTCCAGGGCGCCGGCATGGGCACGCTGATGCCGCTGTCGCAGACGATCATCGGCGACATCATCCCGCCGCGTCAGCGCGGCAAGTACCAGGGCCTCATGGGTGGCGTCTTCGGCCTCGCCTCGATCCTCGGTCCGCTCGTCGGCGGCTTCGTCACCGACAACTGGGGCTGGCGCTACCTCTTCTTCATCACGCTGCCCGTCGGCGTCTTCGCCTTCTTCGGCATCAGCCGCTTCCTGCACCTCGACCACACGCCCCGCGAGACGGTCGTCGACAAGGCCGGCATCGCCGCGCTCTCGATGACCCTCGTCCTGCTCCTCGTGCCCACCTCGCTCGGCGGCACGACGCTCGACTGGGGCTCACCCGCCATCATCGGGATGTATGCCGCGGGCGTCGTCATGCTCGGCGTCTTCGTCGCGATCGAGCGCCGGGCCGTCGAGCCGGTGCTGCCCCTGCGGCTCTTCCGCAGCCCCCTGTTCACGCTCTCGAACATCGCGGCCTTCATGGTGTCGGTCATGATGTTCGGCGCGATGATCTACCTCCCGGTCTACGCCCAGGGCGTTCTCGGGGCCTCGGCCACCAACTCCGGCCTCATCCTCATGCCGATGTCGGTCGCCATGATCGGCCTGTCGATCATCTCCGGCCTCGTCATCACCAAGACCGGCCGCTACAAGCTCCAGACCATCGCGGGCATCCTCATCATGGGCGTCGGCTTCTGGCTGCTCACCCAGCTGCACTACGGCTCGAGCCAGCTCGACCTGACGCTCTCGATGATCGTCTTCGGCGTCGGTCTCGGCATGGCGCTGCAGGTCTTCACCCTCATCATCCAGAACTCCTCGCAGCGCAAGGACCTCGGGGTCGCCACGGCGTCGACGCAGTTCTTCCGCAACGTCGGCTCGACCGTCGGCACCGCCGTCTTCGGCACGATCATGACGAGCGGCCTGGCCGGCAACATCGCCTCGCACCTGCCGGCCTCGGTCGTCAAGCAGATGCAGGCCTCCGGCCAGGAGATCAGCGCCGGCTCGGTGCTCGACCCGTCCGCCCTCGCCACGCTGCCGCCGCAGGTCGCCACCGGCGTGCAGCAGGGTCTGGCCGACTCGCTCCACAACGTCTTCGTCTGGGGCCTGCTGCCCTTCGCACTCGCCCTCCTCGCAGCCCTCTTCATCAAGGAGGTGCCACTGCGCGACACCGTGCACACGCCCGACGAGGCCGGCATCGAGCTGCTCGACACGATGTCGCAGTCGGCTCCCGACGACGAGCTCAAGGTGCCGCTCGGCCGCGAGGCCGGCAACACCCGGACGCACGAGCGCCTGCTCGGCCTGCGTCTCGGCCTGCTCGCCGACTCGGCCCTGCGCGGCGACCGACCGCTGCTGACCCGGGCCGTGACCCGGCTCGGCGAGGGCGACCTCGACGCCGGCGCGGCGCTGCTGCACCGCACCTCCCGGATGCTCACCTCCGAGGACCCGGCGCTCGTGGCCGAGACCGAGCGGTTCGCCGTCGAGGTCGCGGCGCGGGCCACGGTGCCCGGCGGCATCCTCGACGAGACCCTCAAGCGCGAGCTCGCCACGGCTGTGGCCGAGCGCGACGCGGCCACCGTCATGACGACGCGCGAGCCCACGGTCGCCGAGCGCCACGAGGCGGTCGACGTCCGCCTGCTCTCCACGGTCGGGGACGACCTCACCGCCGCCTACATCGTCGACCGGCAGAACGCCCGGGTCGCCGAGCAGGCCGAGGCCGCCGTGCGCTGACCGCATCCCGCCGTTCGACCGACCCCGTCCCGCGCTCCCCGGCCCCGGCCCAGCCGGGGCCCCGCCGGGACGGTCGGTGCGGGGGATCCCAGCCACCCGGCATACGGTGGTGGGATGACCAAAGTAGCCCTCGTCACCGGCGCGTCCTCCGGCATCGGCGAGTCCATCGCCGCCCACCTCGTCGAGTCCGGGTGGACGGTGTATGCCGTGGCCCGCCGGGTCGAGCGCATGGCCGCGCTCGAGGCCCGGGGCGTCATCCCGTTCGCCATGGACGTCACCGACGACGCGTCGATGGTCGCCGGCATCGACCGCATCATCACCGAGCAGGGCCAGATCGACGCCCTCGTCAACAACGCCGGCTACGGCTCCTACGGACCCGTGGAGCACGTGCCGATCGACGAGGCGCGCCGGCAGTTCGAGGTCAACGTGTTCGGCCTGGCGCGGCTCACCCAGCTCGTCACGCCGCACATGCGCACCCGACGCCGCGGACGGATCGTCAACATCTCCAGCATCGGCGGCAAGATCTACGAACCGCTGGGCGCGTGGTACCACGCCACGAAGTTCGCGGTCGAGGGCCTGAGCGACAGCCTGCGCATCGAGCTGGCGCCGTTCGGCATCGAGGTCGTCATCGTCGAGCCCGGTCCGATCATCTCCGAGTGGAACACCATCGCCCGCGAGAGCATGGTCGAGCGGTCGGTCGGGACCGCCTACGAGCACCTGGCCCGCCGAATGGCCGTGATGTTCGAGCGCGTGGACACGCCCCGGATGAGCTCAGGGCCGGAGGCCGTCGCCGAGAAGGTCCTCAAGGCCCTCGAGTCCGCCAACCCGGCGGCCCGCTACCCCGCTGGCAAGGGAGCCCGGGCCATCGTCACGGCCCGCAAGATCCTGCCGGACCGAGCCATGGACCTGCTCATCCACCAGGCCTTCAAGGGCTGACCGAGGTATCGAGGCGTCGAGCCGTCGCGACGAGCTCGGCGGCCGGGCCGGTGAGGCGACGCGGTTCGCGCCACACCGCTCTCAGGCGTCGCGTCAGGGCGAGCCCCTCCACCTCGACGACCCGGAGGGTGCCGGCCGCGACCTGCTCGCGCACCGCGAGGACGCTGACGACGGCGGGACCGACGCCTGCGAGCACGCTCGCACGCACCGCCGCGCCGCTCGCCAGCTCGAGCAGGGGCTCGGCCCGCGGGAGGTCACGGAGCGCGTCGTCGAGCGTCGTGCGGGTGCCGGACCCGCTCTCACGGACGACGAGCGGCGTCGCGGCCAGCTCGTCCGGACGCAGGGGGCGGCGGCGCCGGGCCCAGGGATGGGCGGGGGTCACGACGACGACGAGGCGGTCCTGACCCACGGTGCAGCTGTGCAGGCCCCGCGGCACCGAGGGCGACTCGACGAAGCCGACGTCGCACGCTCCGGTCTCCACCTGCTCGAAGACGGTCGTGGAGTTGTGCACGAGCAGGTGGATGCGCAGGCCCGGGCGGTGGCGCCGCAGCTCACCGAGCCAGGCCGGCACGAGGTGCTCGGCCACCGTCATGCTCGCACTGACCGCCAGCTCGTCCCGGCGCGCGCCCCTGAGGGCCTCCGCGGCATCGAGCAGGCGTCCGGCGTCGGCGAGCACCTCCCGCGCCCAGTGGACGAGCACGGTGCCCTGGGGCGTGAGCACCGAGCCGCGTGCTCCCCGCCGCAGCAACGTCACCCCGAGCTCACCCTCGAGCCGGCGCACGGCGCGGCTCGCGTTGGGCTGGGCCATGCACTCGCGACGCGCGGCCGCACCGAGACTGCCGAGGTCGTCGACACCGACGAGGAGGGCCAGCACGGCGAGGTCCGGCCACGAACGAGACATGCCCTGAGCATATGAGCGATGGCATACCCATATCAGCGAGATATGGAATCATGCAGGATCAGCGGCTACCGGGAGAGTGGTGGCAACGCGAGGCTGGTCACCATGTCGAACTCCGTCAGCCCCCTGCTGTCCGACACCCCGACTCGGCGGGCCGTGGCGGCGCGCGCCGTGCCCGGCCTCGCGGTCGGCGCGGTGGTCGCCGCAGCAGCGCTCGGCCTCAACGCGTGGATCCCGACGGCCAGCCCGCTGCTCGTCGCCATCGTCGCCGGCGCCGCGGTCGCCAACACCGGTCGGCTGAGCCCGCGCCTCGAGCCGGGCCTCGCCGTCGCGTCGAGACGGCTGCTCCGCATCGGCGTCGCGCTGCTCGGGCTCCAGCTGGCGCTGAGCGACGTGCTCCGGCTCGGATGGGGCGTCATCTGCGTGGTCGTGGCGGTCGTCGCGTTCGGGATCGCCGGCGGCCTGTTCATGGGGCGCCGGCTCGGCCTGAGCCGGTCGCAGAGCCTGCTCATCGCCGGCGGCTTCTCGATCTGCGGCGCGGCCGCCGCTGCGGCGGTCGACGGCGTCATCGAGTCGGACGACGACGAGCTCGTGACGTCGGTCGCCCTCGTCGTGCTCTTCGGGACGGCCATGATCCCGCTCCTGCCGCTGCTCGCCGGCTGGATCGGGCTCGCGCCGGCACAGGCCGGGATGTGGGCCGGCGCGTCGATCCACGAGGTGGCCCAGGTCGTGGCGGCCTCGGGCGTCATCGGCAGCGGCGCCCTCGCGGTGGCCGTCGTCGTCAAGCTCGGCCGGGTCCTGATGCTCGCCCCCGTGCTGGCCCTCGTCAGCCTCGCTGAGCGACGCCGCACGACCGGCGCGACCCGTGCGACCCGCTCGGACGACGGCACCGATCGTGACGGTGCACACGTGGAGCGCCGCGGAGGGCGTCCGCCGCTCGTGCCGCTCTTCGTGCTCGGCTTCGTCGCGCTCATGCTCGTGCGCAGCTCCGGGCTGGTGCCGAGCGCAGCCCTCTCGCTGGCCAAGGTCGCCGAGACCGCGCTGCTGACCGTCGCCATGTTCGCCCTCGGCACCGGCGTCCGGGTCGGAGCGCTCCGACGGGTGGGCGGTCGGCCCTTCGCGCTCGCCGCCCTGACGACCGTCTGGGTGGCGGCGGTCTCGCTCGGCGGCATCCTCCTCGTCACCTGACCCACCGACCTGCACCGTCGAGAGGCCACGTCTGGCCGTGCCTCGACCGTCGAAAGGCCAGCCCTCCGGACGAGGGCCGGCCTTTCGACGGGTGGTCACGAGGCCGAACGTGGCCTCTCGACGGTGTGGGGGCGGGGTCAGCCCCAGACGAGGGCCTGGGCCGGGTCGGCCAGGATCGCGGCCAGGTCGGACAGGAAGCGGCTGCCGAGCTCGCCGTCGATGAGCCGGTGGTCGAAGCTGACCGCGAGCTGCGTGACGTGGCGGATCGCGATCTCGTCGTTGCCGTCGGCGTCGGTGACGACCCACGGCTGCTTGCGGATCGCACCGAAGCAGACGATCGCCGACTCACCCGGGTTGATGATCGGGGTGCCGCTGTCGACGCCGAAGACGCCGACGTTGGTGATCGTCATCGTGCCGCCCGACATCTCGGCGGGCTGGGTGCGGCCCTCACGAGCCGTCGCCGTCAGCGCTCCGATGGCCTGCGCCAGCTCGAGCATCGTCATGGCGTGGGCGTCCTTGATGTTCGGGACGATCAGGCCACGCGGGGTCGCCGCGGCGATGCCGAGGTTGACGTAGTTCTTCTGGACGATCTCCTGGTTGGCCTCGTCCCACGTCGCGTTCATGCCCGGGTTGCGCCGGACCGCGAGGACGAGCGCCTTGGCGAGCACGAGCAGCGGCGTGACCTTGACGTCCGTGAACTCGCGGCTGCCCTTGAGGCGGTCGACGAGCTCCATGGTCTTCGTGACGTCGATGGTGATCCACTCGGTGACGTGCGGCGCCGTGAAGGCCGAGCCGACCATCGCCTGCGCCGTCATCTTGCGGACGCCCTTGATCGGGATGCGCTCTTCGCGCTCCCCCGCCCCGAACGGCGTGCGGTATGCCGTGGGCGTCGTGATGCCGGCCGAGTCGCCTTGCACTGCAGCGCCGTTCACGGCCGACCCGGTGGCGTGGTTGGTGACGTCGTCGCGGGTGATGATGCCGTCGGCGCCGGACGCGGTGACCGCGGCGAGGTCGATGCCGAGATCCTTGGCCAGCTTGCGCACGGGAGGCTTCGCCTTGGGTCGCCCGCCGACCGCTCCGGTGGAGGGCGCGACGGCTGTCGGGGACTCGACGCGGGCGGCCGGAGCCGACGGCTCGACGACCGGAGCGGCAGCAGCGACCTGCTCGGTCTCGGTCGGGGCGGCAGCCACGGGAGCGGAGGCCATGCCCTTGCGGGCCCGACGCGCGGTGGCGCCGGCCTTGGCGCCGTAGCCGACGAGGATCGCCTCGGAGGCACCCTCGGACGGAGCGGCCTTCTCGCCCGGGATCGACGGGGCGGCCGCAGGTGCGTCGTCGCCGCCGAGGCCGTCGTCGATCGAGATGATCGGCGTGCCGACGTCGATGGTCTGGCCGACCTCGACGAGCAGCTCCTTGACGGTGCCGGCCCACGGGATGGGCAGCTCGACGAGCGACTTGGCGGTCTCGATCTCGAGGACCATGTCGTTGACCTTGACGGTGTCGCCGGGCGAGACCTTCCACTCCACGATCTCGGCCTCGACGAGACCCTCACCGGGGTCGGGCAGGTTGAACGTCTTGATTGCCATGTGTCGCAGCCCTTCTCAGTACGCGAGCGCGCGGTCGACGCCGTCGAGGATGCGGTCGAGGTCGGGGAGGAACTCCTCCTCCATCCGACTCGGCGGATACGGGATGTTGGCGCCGCCCACGCGGATGACCGGCGCCTCGAGCTCGTAGAAGCACTGCTCGGTGACCTGCGCGGAGATCTCCGACGCCATGCCGAGGAAGCTGCTCGCCTCGTGGACGACGACGAGCCGGCCGGTCTTGCGCACCGACGCGACGATGGTGTCGATGGGCAGCGGCGAGAGCGAGCGGAGGTCGATGACCTCGATGCTCGTGCCCTCCGCCTCGGCGGCGGCGGCCGACTCGAGCATCGTCTTGACGACGGGCCCGTAGCCGACGAGCGTGACGTCGGTGCCCTGACGGATCACGTTGGCCTCGAAGAGCCCCCGCGGCGACGACGACGCGGCCGTGTCGTACTCGGCGCGGTCGTGGTAGCGACGCTTGGGCTCGAAGAAGATCACCGGGTCGTCGCACGCGACGGCCTGCTGGATCATCCAGTGAGCGTCCTCGGGGTTGCTGCACGCGACGACGCGCAGGCCCGCGGTGTGGGCGAAGTAGGCCTCGGGGCTCTCGGAGTGGTGCTCCGGGCTGCCGATGCCACCGCCGAACGGGATGCGGATGACCATCGGGATCTTGACGGCGCCGAGAGCACGAGCGTGCATCTTGGCGACCTGGCTGACGATCTGGTCGAAGGCCGGATAGACGAACCCGTCGAACTGGATCTCGCAGACGGGGCGGTAGCCGCGCAGCGCCATGCCGACCGCCGTACCGACGATGCCGGACTCGGCGAGCGGGCTGTCGATGACGCGGTCCTCGCCGAAGTCCTTCTGGAGGCCCTCGGTGATGCGGAAGACGCCACCGAGCTTGCCGATGTCCTCACCGATGAGCACGACCTTCGGGTCGGCCTCCATGGCCTTGCGCAGGCCGTTGGTGATGCTCTTGCCGAGGGTGACCTTCTCGAGCTGCTGACCGGCCATCAGTTCGCCTCCTCGAAGCTCGCCTTGTAGGCGAGGTAGGCGGCACGCTCCGCCTCCATGACGGGGTGGTCCTCGGCGTAGACGTGGTCCCACATCGTCTCGCCGGGCATCGTCGCCATCGTGACGCAGCCCTCGCGCAGCTCGGCCGCGAACTGGTCGGCCTCCTCGTCGATCTGCGTGAAGAAGGCCTCGTCGGCCATCCCCTCATGGGCGAGGAGCGTCTTGAGGCGCAGGATCGGGTCGCGGAACTTCCACTCCTCGACCTCGGCCGAGACGCGGTACTTCGTCGGGTCGTCAGCGGTCGTGTGCGCACCCATGCGGTAGGTGTAGGCCTCGATGAGCAGCGGGCCGTTGCCGTTGCGCGCCTCGTCCAGGCAGTGCTGCGTCACGGCATACGTCGCAAGGATGTCGTTGCCGTCGACGCGGACACCCGGGAAGCCGAAGCCGCGGGCACGCTGGAAGAGCGGGATGCGGGTCTGCTTCTCGACGGGCTCGGAGATGGCCCACTGGTTGTTCTGGCAGAAGAAGACGACGGGCGCGTCGAAGCTCGCCGCGTAGACAAAGGCCTCGTTGACGTCGCCCTGCGAGGAGGCGCCGTCACCGAAGTAGCAGATGACCGCGGTGTCGCGGTCGGGGTCGCCGGTGCCGACGTTGCCGTCCATGCGCACGCCCATCGCGTAGCCGGTGGCGTGCAGCGCCTGGGCCCCGATGACGATCGTGTAGAGGTGGAAGTTGTTCTCCTGCGGGTCCCAGCCGCCCTGGCTGACGCCGCGGAAGAGCTGCAGCGAGCTCTGCGGGTCCATGCCGCGCACGAAGCCGACGCCGTGCTCGCGGTAGGTCGGGAAGACGAAGTCGTGGGGCCGCAGGGCACGACCGGAGCCGACCTGGGCGGCCTCCTGGCCGAGCAGGCTGGGCCACAGGCCGAGCTCGCCCTGACGCTGCAGGGCGTAGCCCTCGGCGTCGAGTCGGCGGATGAGGACGAGGTCGCGGTAGAAGCTCCGCAGGTCCTCGGGTGTCAGGTCCGCGACGTACTTGTCGTAGTCGGGGTGGGACACACGCTGACCCTCGGGGGTCAGCAGCTGGATCATGTCCGGGCCACCGTCGCCGACCGCGGGGGTCGGCTCCTGCAGCTCGGCGACAACCTTGTCGCTCACTGGGGCTCCTTCGCCGGTGAGACCGGCCTACTCGTTCGGCCCGCAAACGGGGGTCACCCGCTCGTCGGCTTCTGGGGGCGCAGGGCCGCCGTTCGTGACGACGGACACGTGCTTGGTCCTCGAACCGGAACTTACCGGAGAGGCCTGCGAATCTCACAATGCGGGACGGCCGCGCATCGCTTCGAGGTCGCTGACCTGCGCAGACGTCGCAGGCCGACGAGGGCGTATGCCGTGTGCCCCCGCTCCCGCCGCCCGCGCGGTCGGCGGCGTGCCGCCCTTCGGCATCCGGCTCGCGGAGGTCAGCGGCGGGTGCCCCACGTCCAGGGCGGCGTCGTCAGCAGGCCCTGGCCCTGCACCAGGGTCTCGCCGAGGTCCTTGACGAGCGTGATGCCGCGGGCGGGTGAGCCGAGCCCCACAGGCGCCTCGTCGTCATCGGGCTCGACGACACCGAGCTCGCGGATGAGCGCGTCAGAGTGGGAGACGACCATGACCTGGCTGCGCTCGGCCGCGGACCGGATGAGCCGCGCCAGAGGCGCCACCAAGCTCGGGTGCAGCGAGGTCTCGGGCTCGTTGAGCACCATGAGCGGCGGCGGGTCGGGCGTCAGCAGGGCGGCGACGAGGAGCAGGTAGCGCAGGGTCCCGTCGGACAGCTCAGCGCCGGCGAGGGGGCGCAGCATGCCGGGCTGGTGGAGCGCCACGTCGAAGCGCCCTCCATCGACCGTGACGTCGAGGATGGCTCCGTCGAAGGCGTCGGCCACGGAGCGCTCGAGCTCGGTCCGGCCGTTCTCGCGGATCGTCTGGAGCGCCGCGGCGAGGTCGCGTCCGTCGTCGGCGAGCACCGGGGTGCGGGTGCCCACCTGGGGCGTGCGGGCCGGGGCCCCGGCGTCGGCCCGGAAGCCGTCGTAGAAGCGCCAGCCGCGGATCATCCGGCGCACCCGGAGCAGCTCGGGCGCCCGCTCCGGGTCGGCGAGCTCGGTCAGCATGCTCTCCCACGGCCGCAGCGACCGGGTCAGCTCGGTCCACCCGGGACGGGCCGATCGGCCACCGGCCCGGGCACCTGACGGGCCGGACGTCTTGTAGGCGGCGACCCTCGAGCCCGTCCGCGAGCCGGGTTGCTCGACGGGGTCGGACTCCCACTCCGACCCGTCGGCCTCGTCGTCACCGCCCCACCGCGAGTCCCAGCCGTCGTCGCCCCCGCCGGAGGTCCGCGTCTCGACGACGCCCCACCAGCGGCGCACGAGCACCGATCCCGGTCTCATGACCGGCCCGGACCAGACGACCTCGCGCTTGATCTCGGGGTCACGCAGGAAGGCCGACGGGGTGCCGGCCTCGCTGCCGGTCGACTGCTGCGGCAGGCCGAGGTCGACGAGGTAGCCGAAGTCGTCGGAGGCGAAGCCGAGCTGCAGGCTGATGGGACCCCTGCGCCGGGTGCCCTGCACGGCGTGCCCCCGGTCGCGTGCTCCCCCGAGCGTCGCGGGGCCGGCCCACAGCGCCGACTGCAGGCCGCCCTCGCGCGCCAGGGTGCCGACGACGTCGCCGCGGCCGCACCCCGCCAGCAGGCGCAGCGACCGGTAGAGGCTGGACTTGCCGCTGCCGTTGGCGCCGGTGACGACGTCGAGCCCGTGGAGCGGCACGACGACGTCGCGCAGCGAGCGGTAGCCGGACACGGCGACGGCGGTGAGCATGTCGCGACGGTAGGCCGGGGGTCCGACAGAGCCCCGTCCGTGACAGAGCCGGGTCGACGCGCCGGGGACGGCACGGAGCCGGTCGGTCAGACCGGAGCGGGCCCGGTCGGTCAGGCCGGAGCGGGGCCGACCGGGACGGCCTCGTCGCCGGTGGGACGACCGCCTCGGCGGAGCATCGCCACCACCATGACCACCAGGGCCACGGCCCAGAGCGCGAGCGCCGCCAGCGGGAAGACGGCGACGGTCCGGACGGGGACCGGCTCACCGCCCATGGAGACCCAGCCGAAGGCGGCGTCGCCGCTGCCGAGCCCGACGACGGCGGTCGCGAGCGCGACCCCCACCCCGAGCGCCGCCAGGACGCCGGGACGGCGCCGTCCGGTGTCGCCGCCGCGACGCCACCCGAACCAGAGAGCGGCCGCGGCCACGGCCACCAGCGTCGACACCACGAGGAGCGTCGGCGCGACGTACGACCCGTCGGCACTCACCGACATCGACTCCGACCGTGGGCGGACCCGACCCCACACCCAGATGTCGACCAGGGGCTCCACGGCACCGCCGGGAGACTCGACGACGAGGCGGTCGGTGGGCCAGACGAGACCCGCGACGAGCAGGAGGGCTCCGGTGGTCAGCAGCAGGCAGACCGGGCGCCGCACCTCAGCGCCCCGGATCGAGGTGGTCGGCGGCACTCGTGTCCATGCCCCGACGGTAGGCCAGAGCACCGCGGCCCGTCAGCCGGGACGGCCGTCGCGCGGTTCGTCGTCGCTGAAGCCGACCGGGGGGCGTGTGCGTGTTGCCCGGGGCGGCGGCGTCGCGCAGGCTCGCGACGTGCGCGGCCGAGGCACGCCCCGAAGGCTGCTGCGGAGCACCGGAAGCACCGGAAGCAGGCGAGACGCGCGACAGCAGGGCGACGGCCCGCACCTCGAGAGCCGCCGTCGGCCTCGGGAGCAGCACCGGCACGGCCACGACGACGAGCGCCAGGCCCAGCACGGCGACCGCCGCGACCTCGAGCCACCCGGCGACCGTCGTCACCTCGACGAGCCCCGGCTGCAGGCCGATGGACCGGTCGTCGAACGAGACCCGCTCCACGACCGACGCCGTCACGCAGGCGAGCGCGAGCGACAGCCCCACGGCGGCACCGAGCTCGCCGCTCCGGCCCGGCACGACGAGCCACCCGACGGTGCCGGCCGCGGCCAGCAGCAGCACGACGACGAGCAGGACGAGCCGGGCCACCGGGTCCGGCCCGGCGAAGGCGTCGAGCACGACCCCGTCGGAGGAGTAGACGACCTGGCGGCCCCACGACCAGATGCGCTGCTCGTAGCCCTTGGTGAAGTCCCCGACCTCGGGCACCCGCACGGCGAGCACGCTCGTCGGCCACACGGTGGTGGACGCCGCCAGCAGCACGCCGACCCCGCCGAGCACCGCCCCGAGCACACGCCGTGGGCGGTCGTCCGCCTGCCCGGACGTCGCGCCGCGATAGCCGGCCCAGCCCCACCTCATGGTCGCGACCGGCGCCGGTCACCGTCCGAGCCCGAGTCCGAGCCCGTGCCCGTGCCCGAGTCCGAGCCCGAGTCCCGGAGCCCGACCGGTGGACCGGCGAGATGCTCACCGGCCGGTCGTGAGACGACCCGGACCGGCCTGCCGCCCGCTCTGGCTCCCGAGGGGCGCGCACCGTCGTCGTCGACCGGACCGCCCAGGGCGCGGGCCCGCGCCACCCAGGCCGACGGCATACGCCCGCCCGCCGAGGACAGCGCCAGGAGCGCGACGGCGACGAGGAGCACCACGACCGCCCCGGTCTCCAGCATCCCCACGGACGTCGAGGCACCGGAGGCGGCCAGCCCGTGCACGTCGTCCCGGACGGGCCGTCCCAGACGCGCCGCGGCGAATGCGAGCAGCTGTCCCAGCAGGGCGGCCGTCGCCAGGGGCGCGGCGACCCTGACCCACGGGGCGCTCGAGACCAACCACGCGGCGGCACCCACCGCTGCGAGCGCGAGGAGGACGACGAGGACAGCGAGACCGAGCGGGTTCCACACGTCCTGCGTGACGGCGCCGCCGGCACCGAGGAGCCGGGTCCGGCCCCAGCTCCAGTCCTGCTGGTCGAAGAGGACGACCCCGCTCTGGCTGTCGAGCGTCGTGAGCCGCCACGTGGGCGACACGACGGTGGGCAGCGCCAGGAGGACGCCGAGGATGACGGCCGCGCCGGCCGGCACCCGCTCACGCTGCAGCCCCATGAGTCCTCCCGTGCCGCGCGACGTCGCGCGGCACCCCCATTGTCAGCGCGCGCCGAAGCGCGCCGCCACCTCGACGAGCCGCGAGTTGGCCTCGGTCTCACCGATCGTGACGCGCACCCCGTCGTCGCCGTACTGCCGCACCGTCAGACCGGCGTCGGCGCAGGCCGCCGAGAAGGCCGACGACTCGGCGCCGAGCGGGAACCAGACGAAGTTCGCGTCGGACCGCGGCAGCGTCCAGCCCTGGTCGGCCAGAGCCTGCACGACCCGGTCGCGCTCGGCGACGAGCGACTCGACGCGCGCGTTCAGCTCGTCGAAGGCGTCGAGCGAGGCGATCGCGGCCACCTGGGCGACCGAGTTGACGCCGAACGGCGTGGCCGTCTTGCGCAGGGCGGCGGCGACGGGAGGGTGCGCGACGGCATACCCCACGCGAAGCCCGGCGAGTCCGTACGCCTTGGAGAAGGTGCGCAGCACGACGACGTTGGGACGGTGGCGCCACACATCGAGCCCGCGCACCGCGTCGGGGTCGCGGACGAACTCGACGTAGGCCTCGTCGACGACGACGACGACGTCGCTCGGCACCTTGTCGAGGAACGCCTCGAGCTCGGCCTGGTGGACGCACGGGCCGGTCGGGTTGTTGGGCGTGCACACGAGGACGACGCGGGTGCGGTCGGTGATCGCCGCGAACATCGCGTCGAGGCGGTGGCGGGCCTGCTCGTCGAGCCCGACCATGACCGGCTTCGCGCCGGCGAGCTGGGTGACGATGGGGTAGGCCTCGAAGGAGCGCCACGCGAAGACGACCTCGTCACCGGCGTCGCAGGCGGCATTGACGATCTGCGTGAGGACGGCGACCGAGCCCGTGCCGGTGGCGATGCACTCGGCCGGCACGTCGAGCGCCCTGGCGAGCCGGGCGGTCAGCGCCGTGACGGCCATGTCGGGATAGCGGTTCACCGTGGCCGCCGCGTCGTCGATCGCGGCGAGCACCGACGGGAGCGGTCCGTACGGGTTCTCGTTCGAGGAGAGCTTGTATGCCGTGACGCCCGCAGGTGCCGCAGCGGGCTTCCCGGGCTTGTAGTCGGGCATCTGTGCGAGCACCCCGCGCAGGCGGACGGGGGTCGCCGAGTCCGGCGACCCGGCATACGCCTCCTGCGGGGTGGCGTCCTCGGTCACGCTCTCGCCGACGGACACGCCGGCGTGCTCGGTGCTCTCGCTCATACCCGAACTGTAGAGGCAGTGTCCACGGGAGCGACCGGCCCATGGACGCTCCCCTGACGTCGGCCCCGGTGTGTGGCTAGGCTCACACCGTCGCGTCACCGCCGCCTCGACACCTTCTTCATGCCCTCTCTCCGAAAGTCATCCCATGCGCATCGGCATCCTCACCGGGGGCGGGGACTGTCCCGGCCTCAACGCCGTCATCCGGGGCGCGACCCGCGCCGCCGAGGTCACGTACGACAGCACCGTCATCGGCTTCCGCAACGCGTGGCGCGGAGTCATGGACAACGACTACGAGATCCTCGACGTCGACCGCTGCCGCGGCATCCTGCCCCTCGGCGGCACGATCCTCGGCACGAGCCGTGACCAGCCCTTCGCCCACGAGGACGGCCTCAAGCGCGTGCGCAAGGCCTACGACCGACACGGCCTCGACGCCATCATCGGCATCGGCGGCGAGGGCTCCATGGGGGTCGTCAACCGCCTGCACGAGAACGGTTTCCCCGTCATCGGCGTGCCCAAGACGATCGACAACGACATCTCGCTGACGGAGATGACGTTCGGCTTCCAGACGGCGGTCCAGATCTGCACCGACGCCATCGACCGCCTCCACACGACGGCCGAGAGCCACCACCGCGTCCTCGTCGTCGAGGTGATGGGCCGCCACGTCGGGCACATCGCGATCTGGTCCGGGCTCGCCGGCGGCGCCGCGATCACCATCGTGCCGGAGGAGCCCTTCGACATCGACGAGGTCTGCGAGCGGATCGTCCACCGCCACAAGAAGGGCCGCTTCGCCACCATCGTCGTCGTCGCCGAGGGGGCCCTGCCCAAGACGGGCACGATGGAGATCCCCGCCCCCGAGGTCGACAAGTACGGCCACAAGATCCTCGGCGGCATCGGCTCGATCCTCGCCCGCGAGATCCAGGGTCGCACCGGCATCGAGAGCCGGATGACGGCGCTCGGCCACATCCAGCGCGGCGGCTCGCCCGTGGCGTTCGACCGGGTGCTCGGCACCCGCTTCGGGGTGGCCGCGGTCGAGGCCGCGCTCGACGGCGCGTGGGGCCAGATGGTGGCGCTGCAGAAGGGCCGGATCGAGCGCGTGCCGGTCGCCGAGGCCATCGGCTCGCTCAAGATGGTCGACGCCGACCTGCTGCGCCTCAACGCGATGTTCCAGCCGCGCATCCCCGGAGACGAGCACCCCGGACTTCCCGCCGACGCGCCCACCCCCGTGGAACACTGAGCGCATGCTCCTCAACTTCGCGCTGCAGACGGTCATCAACGCCGTCGCCCTCTGGGTGGCAGCCTGGGCGATCCCGGGCATCACCTTCGGTGGCGACTCCACGGGACAGGTCGTCAAGACGGTCGTCATCGTGGCCCTGATCTTCGGCATCGTGAACGCCTTCATCAAGCCGATCCTCAAGCTGATCTCGCTGCCGTTCATCATCCTGACGCTGGGACTGTTCGTCTTCATCGTCAACGCGCTGATGCTCGAGCTGACGTCGTGGCTGGCGGGCAAGCTCAACCTCGCCTTCCACGTCGACCACTTCTTCTGGGACGCCGTCTTCGGGGCGCTCATCGTCACCTTCGTGTCGATGATCCTCAGCTTCCTCAAGACCGACTGAGGTCCGGTCGGTCGCTCGTCCGTGAGCCCGCTTCCCCTCGGGGAGGCGGGCTCACGGCACACCGGCTCCGAGCGGCGTCGGCCCTGCGCCGGAGCGACCGTTCGCCGAGGGCCGAGCGCGGCACCGGGGTGTCGGCTGGGAGGGTGTCGGCGGGGGGTCCTACCGTCGTGGCATGCGGTTGCTCCACACCTCCGACTGGCACCTCGGGCGCACGCTCCACGGCGTGAACCTCCACGAGGCGCAGACGGCCGTGCTCGAGCGCATCTGCGAGCTCGTCGAGGACCCGCCCGACGGCATCCCCGTCGACGCGGTCCTCGTCCCGGGTGACGTCTACGACCGTGGCGTGCCCCCCGTCGAGTCGGTCCAGCTCTTCGAGTGGACGCTCTCGCGCCTGTCGGCGGTCACGACCGTCGTCGTCACCTCGGGCAACCACGACTCGGCGATCCGGCTCGGCTACGGCGCCGGCCTCTTCCGCGACAGCATCCGCATGGTCACCGACCTCGGGCAGCTCGACCTGCCCCTGCTCCTCGAGGGCGGCGACGGCGTGCGGGCCGCGGTCTACGGCATCCCCTACCTCGACCCCGACCACGCGCGAGTTGCGCTGGCCGGTGGCGGGGCGCCGCTGCCGCGCTCCCACCAGGCCGTCGTCGGGGCGGCGTGCGACCGCATCCGCGCCGACCTCGCCGACCGCCCCGGGGTGCGCTCGGTCGTGCTCGCGCACGCGTTCGTCGCCGGCGCCGAACCGAGCGACTCCGAGCGGTCGATCATGGTCGGTGGCGTCGACCGGGTGGCCGGCACGGCCTTCCACGGCGTCGACTACGCCGCCCTGGGTCACCTGCACGGTCCGCAGGCGCCCGAGAGCGCCGGGGACTCGGTCGTGCGCTACTCCGGCTCGCCGCTGCGCTACTCCTTCTCCGAGCAGGACCAGCAGAAGGTCGTCCTGCTCGTCGACCTCGACGCCGCGGGGCCGGCGCGCGTGACCCCGGTCGAGGTCGCGCAGCCGCGCGCCATGGCCACCCTGCGGGGGCGACTCGACGACCTGCTCGACTCCCCCGCGTTCACCGGGGTCGAGGACGCGTGGGTGCGGGTCACCGTCACCGACCGGGTGCGCCCCGACTCGCTCATGGACCGCCTCAAGTCCCGCTTCCCGCACGCGCTCCAGGTCTTCCACGAGCCCGAGGGCGCCATCGACCGCGGCCGGTCGGGCACGACCGTCGTCAGCGAGCGCGACCCGCGCGAGCTCGGCTCCGACTTCATCGCCTACGTCACCAAGACCGAGGCGAGCAGCAGCGAGGTCGACGTCTTCGAGGCCGGCTTCGAGGCCGCGGTCAGGGCCCAGCACCGGGCCGAGGCGCAGGAGGTGGGCTGACGTGCAGCTGCACCACCTGTCCATGACGGCCATCGGTCCGTATGCCGGCACCGAGGTCATCGACTTCACCACCGTCGGGCGCGCCGGCCTCTTCCTGCTCGAGGGCCCGACCGGTTCGGGCAAGTCGACGATCATCGACGCCATCACCTTCGCCCTCTACGGCAAGGTCGCCCAGGCGTCCGCGGACGTCGAGCGCATCCACTCCCACCACGCCGACCCGCGCACGGTGCCGGTCGTCGTCCTCGTCTTCGAGACCCAGTCGGGGCTCTACCGCGTGCAGCGCACCCCCCGCTTCGAACGGCCCAAGTCGCGCGGCGAGGGCAGCACGGTGCAGCAGCCGACGATCAAGCTGTGGCGGCTGCAGACGCCGGACGACCTCGACGGCGGCGAGCTGCTCTCCACCAACATCGGTGACTGCGACGACGAGATCACCCGCGCCGTCGGGCTGACGCGGGACCAGTTCGTGCAGACCGTGATCCTGCCCCAGGGCGAGTTCGCGACGTTCCTGCGAGCCCGGTCCGAGGACAAGGGCAAGCTCCTCGAGAAGGTCTTCGGCACCGCGTTCTTCCGGCGGGTCCAGGACGAGATCGTCGAGGCCGGCCGCGCTGCGCAGGCCCTGCGCCAGTCCGCCGTCGACGAGATCCGCCTCGCGGTGCACGCGCTGGCCGTCTCGGCGGGCCTCGAGACCGAACGGCGCGACGTCCTCGAGGCCCTGAGCCGCACCGACCCCGAGGCGCTCGAGTCCGAGCTCGCCCAGGTCGTCGACGAGCTGACCACGCGGGAGCGCCATGCCGGCAAGGCGAGCCGCGAGGCGATCGAGACCCACAAGCAGATGGCCGACATGGTGGGCGACGCCCGGCTGCGCATGCAGCGTCGCGAGCGGCTCCTCGAGCTCCAGCGGCAGGAGCACGACCTCGGCAAGCAGGCGGTGCGCTTCGCCGAGCTGCGCACCGAGGTCGACCGCGCCCAGGAGGCGCAGCCCGTCGCCGGCGCCGTGCGCACGCTCGCCCTGTCGGAGGGCCACCTCCGCGCCGCAGAGGCCCGGCTGCGACGCGCCCGTGACGTCGTCGACCCGACACTGCGCGACCGCGAGCCGGCGGGCCTGCGCGAGGCTGCCGCCCACGCCCGCGAGGTCGTCGGGTCGCTCACCGGCGCGATCGCGCTCGAGGACGCCCTCCCTGGCCGCGTCCGGGAGCTGGCGCAGCTGCGTGAGCGGCTGGACGGCATACGCCGGTCGGTGACCACGGTGACGACCGAGCTCGAGGCGCTTCCCGCGACGATCGCCACGCACGAGCAGGCCCTGACCGAGGCGCGCCGGGTCGCCGCGCTCCTCGACGGCCGCACGGTCGAGGGCGAGCGCGCCAAGGAGCGCCTCGAGGCCGCGACGGCCCACGAGGCGGCGACGGCGCGGGTGCCGCGGTCCGAGTCGGCGGCCACCGAGGCGCTGTCGGTCGTCGCGGCGGCCGAGACCGCGCTCGCCGCCCTGCGCCTGGCCCGCATCGAGGGCATCGCCGGTGAGCTCGGGCTCTCGCTCGTCGACGGCGACCCGTGCCCGGTCTGTGGTTCCGTCGAGCACCCCTCACCTGCGCACCCCACCCTCGACGCCGTGACACCCGAGCAGATCGAGGCCGAGGAGGCTCGCGTCGTGCGGCTGCGCGAGCAGGCCACCCGGGCCACCGAGGCGCTCGGGGCCCTCCGGTCCGAGGTGCGCGAGCTCGCGGTCCGCTGCGAGGGTCTCGACGTCGTGACGGCCCGAGCACGCGCCGTCGCTGCAGCCGACGACCTCGCGGCGTCCGTCCGCGCCGCCTCCGACGTCGAGGCCGGCTCAGCCCGGGTCGCCGAGCTGCGCGACCGTGTCGACACCCTCTCCGCGCAGGCGAGCCGGCTCGGCGCCGACCTCGCCCGCACCGAGCAGTCCGTCGCCGACCTCGAGGCCCGCACCACCGAGGAGACCTCGGTCGTCAGCGCCGCCCGGGACGGCCACCCCAGCGTCACCGCCCGCCGCGACGACCTCGTCGCCGGAGCGGCCCGCATCGACGCCCTCATCGATGCGCTCGGCCAGCGGGACGTCGCCGCGGCCGCGGTGGCCGAGGACACCGCGGCGCGCGACGCCGACCTCGCCCAGTTCGGCTTCGCCGACGTCGCGGAGTGGATGAGCGCCAACCGCGGGGCCGAGTGGATCAACGCGCGCACCCGTGAGATCGCCGAGTTCGAACGCGCCTGCACGCAGGTCCGCGCCGGGCTCACCGGACCCGAGCTCGCCGACGTGCAGCTCGACGCCCTCTTCGACGACATCGAGCAGCTCGAGGCCCTCGCGGCCGCCGCCAAGAAGGAGCTGGAGGCTGCGACCAACGAGCACGGCAGCCTCCGGGACCAGGTCAAGCGCACGAAGCGCCGCGTCGCCGACGTCCGGGAGGCGATGACCGGCAACGCCGCCGTCATCGCCCGGACCGCCGATGCCGTGCGCGTCGGCCAGCTCGTCGCCGGCAACGGCGACAACCAGCTCAACCTCGACCTCGCCAAGTACGTCCTCATCCGCCGCTTCACCGAGGTGCTCTCGGCGGCCAACACCGAGCTCGGACGCTTCTCCGGCGGCCGCTACACCCTCGAGCACACCGACGCGAAGAAGGGCAACGCCAAGTCGGGTCTCGGCGTGCGGGTGCACGACATGCACACCAACCAGGTGCGCGAGGTCGGCACGCTGTCCGGCGGAGAGACCTTCTACGTCTCGCTGTCGCTCGCGCTCGCCCTGGCCGAGGTCGTGCGCGCCGAGTCCGGCGGCGTCGACCTCGGGACGCTCTTCGTCGACGAGGGCTTCGGCACCCTCGACCCCGACGTGCTCGACGACGTCATGCACACGCTCGAGGGGCTGCGCGAGGGCGGCCGCACCGTCGGCATCGTCAGCCACGTCACCGAGCTGAAGTCCCGGGTCGCCGACCGCATCGAGGTGCTCGTCAAGCCCGACCGCACGAGCACCCTGCGCATCACCGCCTGACCCCACCCAGCGCCTACGATCCGAGCATGAGGATCGCCGCGAGCGTGTTCATCGGGATGGCCGCACTGCTGCACGCCTACATCTTCTGGATGGAGAGCGTCGGCTGGACCCGGCCCGAGGTGTGGAAGCGCTTCGGTGTCGCCGACCAGAGCGCGGCCGACGTGACCCGGTCGATGGCCTACAACCAGGGCTTCTACAACCTCTTCCTGGGTCTCGGCGCCGCCCTCGGCCTCGTGCTCTGGTGGGCCGGTCACGACACTGCCGGACGCACGCTCGCCCTCTTCTGCACCGGTTCGATGGTCGCCGCGGCGGCCGTGCTCGTCACGACCGGCCGCAGCTACCTGCGCGCGGCGCTGACGCAGGGAACGCTGCCGCTCGTCGGCTTCGTGCTGACGCTGCTCAGCTGACGTCGGCCCCGGCCTGCCGCACCCGGGCCGCGCCGACGACGAGGATGACGACCCCCACCGCCGCCGACCCCGACGCGAGCGCCGAGTAGCCGAGCGACCCGACGACGACCCCGGCGGCGACGCCTCCCCCGGCGCCGGCCAGTCCCATGAGCACGTCCGCGAGACCCTGCGTCGCGGGGCGCTCGTCCGTCGCGACGACCGACGTCAGCAGCGTCGAACCCGACACGAGCGTGCACGACCAGCCCACCCCGAGCAGAAAGAGGGCGACGAGCAGCAGCCCCGACCAGCCGGCCTGGGAGCGGGACGCGAGCAGCGAGGCGAGGGTGAGGACGACCCCGCCGGCCATCGCGACGGGAGGGGCTCCCCACCGGTCGACCGCGGCCCCGACGAGCGGGGACAGGGCGAACATGCCGAGGATGTGCACCGAGATGACGAAGCCGATGACCTCGAGCTCGGCATGCCCGTGCTGCATGTGGATCGGCGTCATGACCATGACGCTGACCATGACGAGGTGGCCCAGGGCCATGACGAGCATCGCCTGGAGGGCCCGCGGGTTGCGGCGCACGACGGCCAGGCCCCGCCGCATCGACCCGTCGTGGTTCGGCACGTCGTGGTCCGGGACGTCGTGGTTCGGGACGGCGGCGACCCCTCCGGACGTCGGGTCGGCGACGACGTCGGCCGACACCGCGCTCCGCTCGTCACGGTCGGCGGCGTCGAGGGCTCGCGCGGTGAGCAACGGGTCGGGTCGCAGCAGCCGGTCGACGACGAGCCACGCGAGCACGAAGCCGACGAGCGAGAAGACGAACGTCCCCGACAGCTCCGGAAGCCCCAGGGTGTGCGCCAGCGCCTTGCCCGGGCCGACGAGGTTCGGACCGGCGACGGAGCCGATGGTCGTGGCCCACACGACGATCGACAGGTCACGCCCACGGCGCGCGGGGGCGGCGAGGTCGGCGGCGGCATACCTCGTCTGGTTGTTGGCGGTCGTGCCGCCACCGAAGAGGAACATGCCGGCGACGAAGAGCGGGAACGACCGCACGACCGCGGCGACGAGCACGAGCGAGGCGCCGAGGAACGCCACGGCCAGCCCCCAGCGCAGCCCCACCCGCCGCCCCCGGGCCGCCGTCGCGCGCGCGACGGGGATCGTCAGCAGCGCGGTGCCGAGCACCTGTGCCGTCGTGCCGACTCCGGCTAGGGCCTCGGTGCCGCTGAGGTCCTCGGCGAGGAGGGCGCCGACGGCGATGCCGCACGCCATGCCGACGCCGCTGAGGATCTGCGAACCGACGAGCGTCCGGACGACCCTGCGCTGCAGGGCCGCCCGGTCGAGCTGAGCTGGAGCGAGGACCACCGGTCGCTCAGACGTGGCGACGTGAGGTGATGACGCGGAAGCGGTTCGCGACGAAGGCCGCGTCGGTGTAGGCGGCGTTCGCCGCCGGGTTGGCCCCGGTGCCGTGGAAGTCGGAGAAGGCCGCCGTCTGGTTGACGAAGATCTGGCCGGTGAGGTTCTCGGACAGGGCGACACCGCCCTCTGCAGCGGCATCGCGAGCCGCGTCGAGGACCGCCTCGCTCGTCGAGTAGACCGCGGCCGTCATCGCGCCGTGCTCGCGCACCGTGTCGGCGAGCTGGGCGAGCGACTGCTCCGTCGAGGCGGTGCGGATGAGGAAGCCGACCGGGCCGAAGCACTCCTGGGTGTAGACGTCCTCGCGGGCGACGTCGACGGCGACGAGGCCGGGCGCGCGCACGACGGCGTCGGGCCACGCCGGGTGCGGGACGCGGCGCGAGTCGAGGACGACGCGACCACCAGCATCCTCGGCGATCGAGGCGAGGGAGTCGGCGTTGGAGCGCACCTGGTCGTTGACGGTGGCGCCGAGCAGCTCGACCGCCTTGGCGTCGTCGCCCGTGAGCCGGCCGACGGCCGCGGCGAGACGGTCGCCGAGCTCGTCGAAGCCCAGGTGCCCCTCGTCGGTGTCGATGCCGCCCTCGGGGACGTAGACGTTCTGCGGCGCCGTGCACATCTGGCCCGAGTAGAGGGTGAGGCTGAAGGCGAGGTTGCCGAGCATCCCCCGCAGGTCGTCGGTCGAGTCGACGACGATCGAGTTGAGGCCGGCCTTCTCGGTGTAGACGAGCGTGCCGTGGGCGGCCGCCGACTCCTCCAGCCACGCACCGAAGGTCGGGCCGCCGGTGTAGTCGATGATGGCGACCTCGTCGCGCTCGGCGAGCGTCCTGGCCAGGCCCTGCCCGTCGGCCTCGGGCGCGAGCTGCACGAGGGCCGCGTCGAAGCCGGCCTCGACGAGCACCTCGCGCGCGACCTCGACGGAGATCGCGAGCGGCAGCACCGCGCGCGGGTGCGGCTTGACGACGACCGCGTTGCCCGTGACGAGCGAGGCGAAGATGCCGGGGTAGGCGTTCCACGTCGGGAAGGTGTTGCAGCCGATGACGAGCGCGACGCCGCGCGGGACGAGGCGGTAGTCCTTCTGCATCCTCGTCGGCGCGGGGTTGCCCTCGCGGTCGCGCCCCGGCTTCTCCCAGACGACCGACGTGGGCACGCGCTCCTGCTCGACGAGCCCCGCCGCGATGGCCTCGATCGCGCGGTCCTGCGCGTGCGGGCCGCCCGCCTGGAACGACATGACGAACGGCTGTCCCGACGTGTGCATGACGGCGTTGGCGATCTCGAAGCTGCGCCGGTTGATGCGGTCGACGATCTCGACGCACACCGCCGCCCGCACCTGGGGCCCCGCGTCACGCCAGGCCGGCATCGCCGCGCGCGCGGCCGCGAGACCGGCATCGACGTCGAGGGCCGGGTAGGTGACCCCGAGCGTCGGCCCGTAGGGCGAGACCTCGCTGCCGACGACCGAGCCGTCGGTCGGCTGGGTCGACAGGACGGCATACGCGGTGTTCAGGTGCGCCTCGTGCGCGGCCAGCCCGTCGGCGGCGGCGGACTCGCCGTACACGCGCGGGCTCGGCGACTCGGGGTAGCGGGAGTACCAGCCGCGGCTCGCGAGGGCCTGACGGATCTCGTCGAGGACTCCCGCGTGCGCGTCGAGCAGGGGGTGGGTGGGCGTCGTTGCCGGTGCAGTCACGGGTCGATGCTAGCCCCGGCGTTCCTCGGGGTCGTATGCCGTCAGGCCGCGCCGCGACGCCTCCCGACGCGCACGCGCGGCCCGGTAGCGGGCAGGATGGCGGGCATGGACACGGACGTCACCGAGCCCGACCACCCACGCCCCGAGACCGCCGACGACGCGTCGCCGTTCGGCCCGGTCGGGGTCATCGGCGCCGGCGCCATGGGAGCGGGCATCGCCCAGGTCGCCGCGACCGCCGGCCACGCCGTCACGCTCGTCGACGCCGCGCCGGGTGCCGCGGCGGGCGCCGTCGAGAAGATCAGCGCGGCCCTGTCCCGCCTCGTCGACAAGGGACGCCTCTCGACCGACGACGCGAGAGCGGTGCTGGAGCGGATCACCCCGGCCGAGGGCCTCGACGAGCTGCCCAACTGCGGGCTCGTCATCGAGGCCGTGCCCGAGGACCTCGAGCTCAAGCGGCGCATCTTCGCCGAGCTCGCCGACCGCCAGCCCTCGACGACGCTGCTCGCCACCAACACCTCGAGCATCGACATCGACGACATCGCCGCCGAGGTCGTCGACCCCGAGCGCGTGCTCGGGCTGCACTTCTTCAACCCGCCGCCCGTCATGCAGCTCGTCGAGGTCGTGCACGGGGACCGGACCGCCCAGGCCTTCGTCGAGCACGCGACGGCGCTCATGACGGCCTGGGGCAAGACGCCGGTGCGGTGCAGCTCGACCCCGGGCTTCATCGTCAACCGCGTCGCACGTCCCTTCTACGGCGAGGCCCAGCGCATCGTCGAGGAGGGCATCGCCGATGCCGCGACCGTCGACTGGGTGCTGCGCGAGAAGGGCGGCTTCCCGATGGGTCCCTTCGAGCTCACCGACTTCATCGGGCAGGACGTCAACCTCGCCGTCGGGACGTCGGTCTGGGAGCAGACCGGCCGGGACGAGCGCTACGCGCCGACGGCGCTCCAGCAGGGGCTCGTCGAGGCCGGCCGGCTCGGACGCAAGTCGGGTCGAGGGGTGTACCCGTATGCCGCCGACGGCTCGATCGACCGTTCGGTGGAGGGCGGCGAGCCCGACGTCGAGCTCGCCGAACGCCTCGTCGGCGGACCGGTCGCCACGGACCCGCTCGCCCGCACCCTCGCGATGCTCGTCAACGAGGCCGTCGACCTCGTCGCCCGCGGCGAGGCTGACGCCGCCGACGTCGACACGGCCATGCGGCTCGGCACCCGCTACCCGAAGGGACCGATCCAGTGGGGCCGGGAGATCGGCTTCGACGTCGTCGCCCGACAGGTCGCCGAGCTCGACGAGGTCCATCCGGGCGGGCGCTACCGGCCGAGCCCGGCCCTGACCGACGGGAGCCTCTCGTGAGCGAGACCCAGCTGCCCCCCGGCGGCGGAGACGGCGTCGACGGGTCCGACCCGGAGGCGGGCGTGGCCTTCGCCCGGCAGATGTGGGCCGACGACGAGGCCTCGCGCCGGCTCGGGATGGAGGCGGTCGTCGTCGAGCAGGACCACGCCGTCGTGCGGATGGGGATCCGCGACGACATGGTCAACGGTCACGCCATCTGCCATGGCGGCTACATCTTCACCCTGGCCGACTCGTGCTTCGCGCTCGCCTGCAACTCGCGGGGGCGCCTCACGGTGGCGGCCGGGGCCGACATCTCCTTCACCGCGCCGGGACGGCTCGGGGACGTGCTCGTCGCCGAGGGCCACGTGCGCTCGGCGTTCGGGCGCAGCGGGATCACCGACGTGACGGTCAGGCGGGAGTCCGACGGGCAGATCATCGCCGAGTTCCGCGGCCGCAGCCGCAGCCTCAAGCGCCCCTGACCCTCATCGTCGAGAGGCCACCGTTCGTCACGAACGGTGGCCTCTCGACGGTTGAGGAGCGTGTGTCGAGGTGGGTCAGCGGGCGCGGCGGCTGCCGGCACGGGTGCCGGCGGAGAACGACGCGGCGCTGCCGCTGCTGCTCGTCGAGTAGACCGTCGGGGAGCCACCGCGACGGCCCGAGCCGCCACCGTTGCCGGCGCCGCCCTGACGGCGACCACCGGTCTGGCCCTCACCCTGACCTCCGCGGCCACGGCCTGCGCCGGCACCCCGACCGCCGGTGCGACCGGCGCCGCGGGCGCCGCCGCCCTGCGCGTCCGAGCCCTGGTCGCCACGGCCTCGGCCGCGCCCACCCTCGCTCGGACGCTCGGCCGCCGGGCGACCGGAGCCGGCCCCACGACCAGCGGCCGGGGCACCGCCGGTGCCACGGCCACGACCGCGGGCACGACCGGAGCCCCCGGACGCCGAGTTCGAGCTCGAGCCCGAGCGGGCCGGGGCGTCCTCGCGGACGAGGCCGCCGGCATACGACCGCTCGCCAGGGGCGAGCTCGGTCAGGAGCGGGTGGCCGAGCTGGACGCGCGTCGTCGTCGGCTTGATGCCGGCCTTGCGGGTCAGGTCACGGACGTCGCGCACCTGCTCGTCGAGCATCATCGTGACGACGATGCCGTCGTTGCCGGCGCGGGCCGTGCGACCCGAACGGTGCAGGTAGGCCTTGTGCTCGACGGGCGGGTCGGCGTGGATGACGAGCGAGACGTCGTCGACGTGGATGCCGCGGGCGGCGATGTCGGTCGCGACGAGCGTCTGCGCGCGGCCCGAGTGGAAGTCGTCCATGTTGCGCGTGCGGGCACCCTGGCTGAGGTTGCCGTGCAGCTCGACGGCCGGAACTCCCGAGGCGTTGAGCTGCTTGGCGAGCTTCTTGGCCCGGTGCTTGGTGCGGGTGAAGACGACCTTGCGGCCCGGCGCCGCGGTGAGGTCGAGGATGACGGGCAGGTGCGAGCCGTTGTCGACGTGGAGCACGTGGTGGCTCATCGTCGAGACGGGCGACTGCGCCGAGTCGGCCTCGTGCGTCACCGGCTGGTGGAGGAACTTGTTGACGATGACGTTGATCGCACCGTCGAGCGTCGCCGAGAAGAGGAGTCGCTGGCCGTCGCGGGGCGTCTTCTCCATGATCCGGCGCACGCCGGGGAGGAAGCCGAGGTCGGCCATGTGGTCGGCCTCGTCGAGGATCGTGACCTCGACGCTGTCGAGGATGACGTGGCCCTGCTGCATGAGGTCCTCGAGGCGACCCGGGCAGGCGACGATGACGTCGACGCCGCCCCGCAGGCCCTGGACCTGCGGGTTCTGGCCGACGCCGCCGAAGATCGTCTGCGAGTTGAGGCCGAGCGCCTTGGCGAGCGGGGCCATCGCGGTGTCGATCTGCGTGACGAGCTCACGCGTCGGAGCGAGGATGAGGGCGCGCGGTCGGCGGGCCAGCCGGCTCCGACGCGACTGCGACAGCCGGGTCAGCAGCGGCAGCAGGAACGCGTACGTCTTGCCGGAGCCGGTGCGGCCACGGCCGAGGACGTCGCGCCCGGCGAGGGAGTCGGGCAGCGTCGCGGCCTGGATGGGGGTCGGTGTCGTGATGCCGAGACCGTCGAGGATCGTGACGAGGTCGGCGGGCACGCCGAGGACGGCGAAGTTCGTGTCAGTGGACACAGGTGGGTACTCCAAAAAGTGGAAGCGGTCGTTCTGCCCGGCGCGACGTCCTCGTCTGTGAGGTGTCGCGGCGCAAGAGCGAATCGACGGGGCCGGCGACACTCCGCCAGGCCAAGAAGAAACGGCCCGAGGCAGAACTGGGCGGGCCGCTGCATCCCATGGTACCCGAGAGCTCCCGATGCCCTGCACGGGGGCGAGGTCGATGGATCTTCGGCACCTTTGGGACAGACCGGCGCAAAGCCCTGCGCCGATCCTCAAAAACCTATGACGCACGCCACAGCCGTTCCCTACCGTCGATGGCACGACGTCGTTGGGACGCCGCGAGAGCGCAGGGATCTCCCGCTCTCGAGGATGACAAGGGGACAACACCATGACGATCACCATCCGTGCCATCACTGCTGCCGTCGCCGCGTGCACGACAGCCACCGCGCTGGCCGCCGTCACAGCGGCCGACGCCTCCGCCCACCCTCTCGGGTCCGCCCCGGGTCACTCGCCGAAAGTCTTGAACAGCAAGGTCATTGCGCCTTTCGGCATGTCCGTCTCGGGCCAGGACGTCTGGTACACCGACGGATTCGTCGGAACCGTCAACAAGATCTCGAAGGGGAAGGACACCGTCGTCACCACCGGACCGCAGTCCGAGGTCGCCGGCATCGACGTCATCCAGGGAGGGAGGACCTTCGCCTTCACGTCGTCGAACGACGACCACAGCGCCACGACGCTGACGATCCGCACCCAGGGCCGTCCGGACGTCGTCGCCGACCTCAGCGGCTACGAGAGCCGGGCGAACCCCGACGGCGGCGCCACCTATGGCGTCGTCTCGGGTGGGACGTCCTGCGCGCCCGGTGAGCTCGATGCCTTCTTCCAGAACGCCTTCCAGCTGCCCGCGACCTACCGCGGCCACGTCGACTCGCACCCGTATGCCGTCGCCTACCTCGGTGACGGGTCGTGGGCCGTCGCTGACGCCGGAGGCAACGACGTCCTGCGCGTCGACCGTCACGGCCACGTGTCGACGATCGCCGTGCTGCCCCCGCAGCCCGTCACCCTCTCGGCGGCACAGGTCGCCGGACTGGGCGCACCGTCCTGCCTGGCCGGCGCCACCTACAACTTCGAGGCGGTGCCCACCGACGTCGAGCGAGGCGAGGACGGCCGGCTGTGGGTCTCGACGCTCCCCGGCGGCCCCGAGGACCCGAGCCTCGGCGCGCGAGGCTCGGTCTACACCGTCAACCCCTGGAAGCACTCGGTCAACCGCGTGGCGACCGGCTTCCTCGGCGCGACCGACCTCGCCGTGGGTGACGACGGCTCGGTCTACGTCGCAGAGCTGTTCGCCGGCAAGGTCACCCGGCTGAAGCACGGCCGGACCTCGACCGTCGTCACGACCGAACGGCCGCTCTCGGTGGAGGTCAAGGGCCGGTCGCTCTACGTCGGCACCCTGGCCGACGTGTCGTTCGGCCCGAGCGGGCCGGTCGTCAACGCACCCGGCAGCATCACCCGCTACCGACTCTGAGGACGGCGGACGCCCCGGGCGAGGCCGCCCGGGGCGTCGCTGTGTGCCCGCTAACGGTTCGGTCGCATCCGTGGGAACTCGCAGGGAAAGGTGGCAGGATCTGCGCATCAGGAGCCGCACCGCCGCGCCTGTTCCATGGACGACCTGCTTGCCCCGGAAGGACCCTTTTGATGCGTCGCACGTCCCTCTTCACCGTCACCGGCCTCGTCGCCGCCGGTCTGGCCCTCTCGGCCTGCGGCTCCAACTCCCTGTCGGGTGGCGGCTCCCCGGCCGGCACCGCCGCCGCTCCGACCAACCAGACCTCCGACGCAGCTCTCATGGGCAAGCTCCCCGCCAAGATCAAGTCCGCGGGCAAGATCATCGTCGGCGTCGACACGAGCTACCCGCCCAACGAGTTCCTCGGCACCGACGGCAAGACCGCCGAGGGCATGGACATCGACCTCTTCCAGGCAGTGGCGCGCAAGTTCGGCGTGCAGGCGGAGTTCCAGACCGCGTCCTTCGACTCGATCATCCTCGGCGTCAGCAGCGGCAAGTACGACGTCGGCGTCTCGAGCTTCACGATCAACCCCGACCGCAAGAAGCAGGTCGACATGGTCAGCTACTACTCGGCCGGCACGCTGTGGGGCGTGCCCAAGGGCAACCCCAAGAAGGTCGACCCCGACAACGCCTGCGGCCTCAACGTCGGCGTGCAGAAGGGCACGACCCAGGTCGACGACCTCACCGCCCGGAGCAAGAAGTGCACCGCCGCGGGCAAGCCCGCGATCAACCAGATCGTCGAGGACCTCCAGGTGAAGGTCAACGCCGACCTCGCCAGCGGCAAGGTCGACGCCATGGCAGCGGACTCCCCGGTCACGGCCTACGCCGTGAAGCAGACCAACGGCGCCGTCGAGACGGTCGGCAAGCCCTACGACACCGCGCCCTACGGCTACGTCGTGCCCAAGAGCGAGAGTGACTTCGCCGCGGCCATGGTCGACGCGCTCAAGGCCCTCGACACCTCGGGCGACTACACGAAGATCCTCACCAAGTGGAACGTCCAGGACGGCGCCATCCACGACTTCGCCGTCAACCCGTGACGGTGACCCACGTGACCGACCAGTCGACGACGGAGCGGCCGGGGCTCATCGACGCCCGGCCGGTCCGGCACCCGTGGCGGTGGGTGGCGGTTGCCGTCATCCTCGTCATGATCGCGATGATCATCAGCTCGTTCCTGACGAACGACCGGTGGGACTTCAGCCTCGCGGGCCAGATCATGATCCAGCAGCCGGTCATCGACGGCCTGCTCAAGGGCACCATCCTGGGCACCGTGGGATCGATGGTCATCGGCGTCGTGCTGGGCATCGTCATCGCGGTGATGCGCATCTCGAGCAACCCGGTGCTGCGCGGGGTGTCCTTCGTCTACACGTGGTTCTTCCGGGCGATCCCCCGCTACGTGCTGCTCGTGATCATCGGCAGCGGCATCGGCTACCTCTACAACACGCTCGACATCGGGGTTCCCTTCGGCCAGCAGATCGCCAGCCTGCTCGGGCTGAGCAGCGACCTCACCATCGGGTCGCTCAACGTCAACGGCATCACCGGCTCGATCGTCGGCGGCATCATCGGTCTGGGCCTGTCCGAGGCCGCCTACATGGCCGAGATCGCCCGGTCCGGGATCCTCTCGGTCGATCCCGGACAGCGCGAGGCCGCGCAGGCGCTCGGCATGAGCAACGGCAAGCTGATGCGGCGCATCGTGCTGCCCCAGGCCATGCGCGTCATCGTGCCGCCCACCGGCAACGAGACGATCGCCATGGTCAAGGACACCTCGCTGCTCATCGCGATTCCCGTCATCGCCGAGCTCAACTACCAGACCGGCGCGATCGCCAACCGGATCTTCAAGATCATGCCCGGCCTCGTCGCCTCGACCGCGTGGTACCTCATCATCTGCTCGATCCTCATGGTCGGGCAGTTCTACCTGGAGCGCTACTTCGGTCGAGGGTTCGGACAGCAGCGCCCCAAGACCAGGCGCTTCGCGCGCCCTGCCGGGGCGGGAGGAGCCTGATGACCGAGACCACACCGTCGACGTCGGCACGACCGCGCGCCGGCAGCGAGCAGCCGCTCGTCCGCGCGCTCAACGTCATGAAGAGCTTCCACGGCAACGAGGTGCTCAAGGGCATCGACCTCGAGGTGCACCGCGGCGAGGTCGTCTGCCTGCTCGGCCCGTCCGGGTCGGGCAAGACCACCTTCCTGCGCTGCATCAACCAGCTCGAGTCGATCGACGGCGGACGCATCTGGGTCGACGGCGACCTCGTCGGCTACCGCGCCGAGGGCGAGCACCTGCACCACCTGACCGACAAGCAGGTCGCGGCCCAGCGCCGCAACATCGGGATGGTCTTCCAGCGGTTCAACCTCTTCCCGCACAAGACGGCCATCGAGAACGTCATGGAGGCGCCGGTCCAGGTCAAGGGCGTCGACAAGAAGGCTGCGCGCCAGCACGCCGAGGAGCTGCTCGCCCAGGTCGGGCTCGCGGACAAGGCCGCCGCCTACCCCGGCGCCCTCTCCGGTGGCCAGCAGCAGCGCGTGGCCATCGCCCGGGCGCTGGCGATGGACCCGAAGCTCATGCTCTTCGACGAGCCGACGTCCGCGCTCGACCCGGAGCTCGTCGGCGAGGTGCTTCGCGTCATGCGGGACCTCGCCTCCGCGGGCATGACGATGATCGTCGTGACGCACGAGATGGGGTTTGCGCGAGAGGTCGCCGACCACGTCGTCTTCATGGATGCGGGCGTCGTCTGCGAGCAGGGCGCTCCGAAGGACGTCATCGGCAACCCGCAGCAGGACCGTACGCGCAGCTTCCTGCGCCGCATGCGGTCCGAGCACGACGAGGCGCGCGCCGACGCCGCCGGGACCTGACCGACTCCCACCCGCCCCTCTTCGGCAACACACCGGGCAACTGCCAACGCCTGCGGCTACAACCGCAGGCGTTGGCGTCTGCTCGGTGTGTTGCGGGGAGGGGCGCGGGCACAATGGGGGCCATGACGACGGAGTCAGCCGCCACCCGCCCAGCCGACCAGCCCACCGAATCGGGTCTGCCGGGCCTGCCGGACCTGCCGGACCTGCCGGACCACGGGATCCCGACCATGACGGTCGAGGAGCTGCGGGGCACCCAGCTCGAGCGTCTCCGGCGGACGGTGCGAACGGCATACGACAACGTCCCGCACTACCGGGAAGCGTTCGACGCCAAGGGATTCCACCCCGATGACCTGACGTCGCTCGACGACGTGAGCCGTATGCCGTTCACGACCAAGGCGGACCTGCGCGCCAACTACCCCTTCGGGATGTTCGCCGTCCCGCGGGAGCAGGTCGTACGCGTGCACGCGAGCTCCGGGACGACCGGACGTCCCACGGTGGTGGGCTACACCAAGGCCGACATCGACACGTGGGCCGACCTCATGGCGCGCTCGATCCGGCTGGCCGGCGGCCGCCCGGGCGACATCGTCCACGTCGCCTACGGCTACGGCCTCTTCACCGGCGGTCTCGGAGCGCACTACGGCGTCGAACGCCTCGGCGCCACCGTGGTGCCGGTCAGCGGCGGCATGACCGAGCGGCAGGTGCAGCTCATCCGGGACTTCGAGCCCCGCGTCATCATGGTGACGCCGAGCTACTTCCTCAGCCTGCTCGACCAGATGGAGAGCGAGGGCATCGACCCGGCCGCGACGAGCCTGCAGGTCGGGATCTTCGGCGCGGAGCCGTGGACCGAGTCGATGCGCCAGGAGATCGAGCGCCGCACCGGCATGGACGCCGTCGACATCTACGGCCTGTCGGAGGTCATGGGACCGGGCGTCGCGCAGGAGGCGGCGTCGACCAAGGACGGGCTGCACATCTGGGAGGACCACTTCTACCCTGAGGTCATCGACCCGGTCACCGAGGAGGTCCTCCCCGACGGCGAGGTCGGAGAGCTCGTCTTCACGTCGCTGACGAAGCAGGCGATGCCCGTGATCCGTTATCGCACGAGGGATCTCACGCGACTGCTGCCCGGCACGGCCGTCCCGACGATGCGGCGGATGGAGAAGATCACCGGCCGCACCGACGACATGATGATCATCCGGGGCGTCAACGTCTTCCCGACGCAGATCGAGGAGCACGTGCTCGCCGAGCCGCGGTTGTCGCCCTACTTCCAGTGCGTGCTGACCCAGCCGGGCCGGATGGTCGAGCTGACCGTGCTCGTCGAACCGCTGTCCCGGCTCGACGACGACGCCGCCGGCGAGATCGCCCGCACCCTCCAGCACGCGATCAAGACGCACATCGGGACGACCTGCCGCGTCGAGGTCCGGGCACCCGGCTCGATCGAGCGGTCCATCGGCAAGGCGCGCCGCATCGTCGACGAGCGCCCGCGGGGCTGATCGCCGCGCCCGCCCCCGGTGAACTCGCGTATGCCGTCTCGCGCCGTTTCGCGCCCCGGTGCGCTCACCCGGTGCTTGACTCGGGATCACAGGATCCTCCGAACGAGTGGGGCACGACGATGGCATCGATGGCGAGCCGTCTCTGGAAGACGGCGAACACGGTTGCGGTCTGGGTCTATCGGCGCACGGGCGGGAAGGTCGGCGGCACGGCCAAGGGCTGCCCGGTGCTCCTCCTCACCGTGCCGGGCCGCTCGTCCGGACGCCCGCACACCGTGCCCGTCGGCTACGTGATGCACGACGGCAGCTACTACCTCGCCGCGTCCGCCGGGGGCCGGCCCAAGGAGCCCCAGTGGATCCGCAACCTCCGCGCTGCGACGGGGGCGACGATCGAGGTCGGGCGGGAGCGCCGGTCGGTCGCGGTCGAGGTGCTTCGGGGCGCCGACCGGGACACGGCCTGGAACGAGGTCGTCGTCGCGCGGCACCCGTTCTTCGCCGACTACGAGACGAAGGCTCACCGCACGATCGCCGTCGCGCGCCTCACGCCGACGACCTGACTCCACCGAGCGCCGAGCGCCGAGCGGCGCGCGGTGCCGTGTCGAACGGCGAGCGGCGCGGCGCCGCGTCGAGCGCGTGCGGCGCGGCGTCGTCAGGCGACGCGCGAGAGCACGACCCAGCCCTGCGCCACCTGGCTGGTCGCCTCGGCGACGGTGAGCTCCCCCGAGGAGGGCGTCAGGGCGGGCAGGTCGAGCGAGGCCTCCGTGCCGTCGCAGGGCACGGTGAAGCTGGCGACGGGCTCACCGGGTGCCGGCTGCGACGGCGCGCCCTCGACGGCTCCAGCGGTCCCGGGACCGAGGACCTCGACGACGAGGGCGCCTCCGGCCGTCAGCGACAGGCAGCGTCCGGTCAACCGGTGACGCTGCCCCGCGCGCGTGACGGAGCGCGTGTCCTTCGACCCGTCCCAGAACAGGCCCTCCGCGTTGCGGACCACGATGCGCGACAGCTCGTCCTTCGTGACCTCCGGCGGCCTCAAGACCTCGGAGGTGCCGCCTCCGTCGGGGACCGGGGTCATGCTCGGCTGCTCGGCCGTCGGGCGTGGGGCCTCGCCCGTGTCGCTCGTGCAGGCTCCCGCCACGCCGGCGATGACCATCGCTGCGACCAGCGCGACGATCCGTCGCGGTTCGATCCCCCAGCTCGTCAACGTCATGTGCATCGCCCCTCGTCCCGATCCCGGGCCCCGGCGCCCGGTGGCAGCACGGTACCGCCGCGGGGCCGCCCGCGGCCGGGACGGCGAGCCGTCAGAGCGGTATCAGCGACAGCGGTCGGGGCTCTGAGACGTGAGAGCAGCCCGCCCTCACCACCGCCCCGCCCGACCTGAGGAGCACGTCATGGGCATCCCTCCGCACGCCGCACGCCTCGCCGGAGCCTGGGCCACGAGGACCGCACAGATCGACGCGCAGCCGGCCCCGCAGCCGGTCCCGCAGTCGGCCACACGGCCGACCGCAGGGCCGACCACGGAGCCCTCGCCGCAGCCGGCCGTGACCGGGACCCGTCCGCGTCGGCGCGACCGGTCGCCGCGACTGGCTCCCGCCCGGCTCCTGCACCCGCTGCACCGGGCCGTCACACCCGTGCGCGAGGACGCCCAGAGCCCGCTCGCCGGCTCGCCCGCCCGGCACGCCTGACCGGGGCACACGGCATACGCCCGCGTCAGCGGTCGCTCTGGGCGCGGCGCACGATCTCGACCGCCGCCGCGTCGGCGACACCCGCCTCACGGGCGGCCACGACGAAGCGCGACGCCAGCGCCGCGAGCGCCGCCTCGGCGGCATGGGCACCCGAGGCCACGACGGTGCCGGCTCGGCCACGGGTCTCGACGAGCCCTGCGGCCTCGAGCTCCTTGTACGCGCGCGCGACGGTGTTGGCCGCCAGGCCGAGCCCGGTGGCGAGCCCCCGGACGGTGGGCAGCCGGTCGCCGGGGACGAGGCGTCCCGAGCGGACAAGCGCCTCGACCTGCGCGCGCACCTGCTCGAAGGGCGGCTCGTGGGAGGCGGGGTCGACGGCGACGTCCAGTTGGGTCACCCGGTGAGTAAGGCAGCGGGACGTCCCCGTGTCAACGTCGCCCGTCGCGTGAGCGGCATCACGCCCATCCCTCGACAGCTCGGTCGTCGACTCCGGGACCACCCGCTAGCATCTACTACGTCATGTAGTTTTGGTGCGACCCTCGCGGAGCCCCCATGGATGCAACGGACCTGGCACGGTGGCAGTTCGCCATCACCACCGTGTACCACTTCCTCTTCGTGCCGATCACGATCGGCATGTCCCTCATCGTCGCCGTCTTCCACACCGCCTGGGTGCGCACGCACAACCCGGAGTGGATGAGGCTGGCCAAGTTCTTCGGCAAGCTCTTCCTCATCAACTTCGCGCTGGGACTCGTCACCGGCATCGTGCAGGAGTTCCAGTTCGGGATGAACTGGAGCGACTACTCGCGCTTCGTCGGTGACATCTTCGGCGCCCCGCTCGCCATCGAGGCGCTGCTCGCCTTCTTCCTCGAGTCGACCTTCCTCGGCCTGTGGATCTTCGGCTGGGGTCGGCTCCCCGAGAAGCTGCACGCGACGACGATGTGGCTCGTGCACATCGGCACCGTGCTCTCGGCCTACTTCATCCTCACCGCCAACTCCTTCATGCAGCACCCCGTCGGCTACCGGTTCAACCCGGTGAGCGGCCGCGCCGAGCTGACCGACTTCTTCGCGGTGCTGACCAACAAGGTCCAGCTCGTCACGTTCCCCCACGTCGTGCTCTCGGCCTACATGGCCGGCGCCGGTGTCGTCATGGGCGTCGGCCTCTGGCTCATGCGCCGCGAGGCCAGGCGCGCCCTCGACGACGCGCAGGACGTCGGCCGCACCGACGCCCCGATGTACCGCCGGGCCACGCGCATCGGCGCGGTCTTCGCCCTCGTCGCGGCCGTCGGCGTCATCGTCTCCGGCGACATGCAGGGCAAGATCATGACCGAGGTGCAGCCGATGAAGATGGCCGCGGCCGAGGCGCTCTACGACTCGGTCCCCGCCGGGCAGGGAGCACCCTTCTCCGTGCTGACGATCGGCTCGCTCGACGGGTCGCACGCCAACGCCCTCATCGAGGTCCCCGGCCTGCTCAGCTTCCTCGCGACGGGTGACTTCAAGGGCGCCGTCAAGGGCATCAACGACCTCAAGGCCGAGTACGCCCAGACCTACGGCGCCAGCGGCAACCCGCGCGTCGCCGACGTGGCCACGGCCTTCGTCCCCAACATCCCGACCACCTACTGGTCGTTCCGTCTCATGATCGGGCTCGGCATGGCGACGGTGGGCATCGCGCTCGCCGTCCTGTGGCTGACCCGCAGGGGGCGCACCCCGACGTCGAGGTGGCTGGCGTATGCCGCCGTGGCCGCTCCGCTCCTTCCCGTCTTCGCCAACAGCTTCGGCTGGATCTTCACCGAGGTGGGCCGGCAGCCCTGGCTCGTCTTCGGCCTCATGACGACGGCCCACGGTGTCTCGCCGAGCGTCTCGATGGGCGAGGTCATCACCTCGATGGTCGTCTTCACGCTCCTCTACGGGGCGCTGGCCGTCGTCGAGGTCAAGCTCTTCCTGCACTACGTCCGCAAGGGGGCCGAGCCCTTCGAGGAGCCACAGGACCCCGCCGACCGGGACGAGGACGCACCTCTCGTCTTCGCCTACTGAGAAGGGCTGAGCTGCCATGGATCTCGCCACCTTCTGGTTCATCGTCCTCGGCGTCCTCTGGACGGGATACCTCGTCCTCGAGGGCTTCGACTTCGGCGTCGGCATGCTGCTGCCGGTCCTCGGCGGCAGGCGCTACGCCTCCCACGACGCCGACGCGGAGAAGCGCCGCCGCGTCCTGCTCAACACCATCGGCCCGGTCTGGGACGGCAACGAGGTATGGGTGCTCACCGCCGGCGGTGCCACCTTCGCGGCCTTCCCGCACTGGTACGCAACGCTGTTCAGCGGTTTCTACCTGCCGCTCCTGCTCATCCTCGTGGCGCTCATCGTGCGCAACCTCGGCTTCGAGTACCGGCACAAGCGCGCCGAAGCCCGGTGGAAGGCGCGCTGGGACCAAGCGATCTTCTGGGGCTCGCTCGTGCCCGCGCTGCTCTGGGGCGTGGCCCTGACGAACATCGTGCGCGGTGTGCCGATCGACGCCGACAAGGAGTTCACGGGCAACCTCTTCACCCTGCTCAACCCGGCGGGCCTGCTCGGTGGCCTCGTCTTCGTGACGCTCTTCCTCACGCACGGCGCCATCTTCGTGGCGCTCAAGACCGACGGGACGATCCGCCACGAGGCGCGCCAGATCGCCGAGCGCGTCGGGGTGGTCGCGGCGGTGCTCGCCGTGGCGCTGCTGCTCTGGATCGGCTTCACCGACGGCAAGGTCGCCTCGTGGATCACGACCGTCGTGGCCGCCGTCGCCCTCCTCGGAGGCCTCGCGGCCAACCGAGCCGGTCGCGAGGGCTGGGCGTTCATCGGAACGGCCGTCACCATCGCCATGGCCGTGGCGACGTACTTCCTCGTGCTCTTCCCCGACGTCATGCCGAGCTCGACGAACCCGGCCTGGAGCCTCACGATCGCCAACGCCTCGAGCACCGACTACACGCTCAAGGTCATGACGATCGTGGCCCTGGTCTTCACGCCGATCGTGCTGCTCTACCAGGGCTGGACGTACTGGGTCTTCCGGAAGCGCCTCACCGTCAAGCACATTCCCGAGGACGTGCCCCTCGAGAAGGTGCCGCACTGACGTCACGTCCCAGGCCCGGACACCGCCGACCCAGCAGGGAGCACCGACCCTCGTGAAGCCCTTCGACCCGCGACTCCTCCGGGCGGTCCCCGCCGCCAGGAGGCCCGTCGCCGTCCTCGCCGGCACCGGCATCGCCGCCGGCCTGACGACGATCGCGACGGCGTTCGCCCTGTCGGCCGTCGTCGTGGCGGTCGTCGAGGGGCACGACCTCACCGCTCCCCTCGTCCGGCTGCTCGCCCTCTTCGCGGTGCGGGCCGTGCTCGCGGCCGTGACGGAGTGGGTGGCCGCGTGGGCCGGCGTCTCGGTGTCGTCGGCCCTGCGGGCGACGCTCCTGCGGCGGTGGGGCTCGGTCGACGCCGACGCGCGCCTCGAGCCGGGCGCTGCCGTGTCGCTCGCCACCGCCGGCACGGCAGCCGTCGAGCCGTATGCCGCCCGCTTCCTCCCGACGCTCGTCACCGCCGCCGTCGTGCCGGTGCTCGCCATCGCGACGCTCGTCGTCGTCGACTGGCCGAGTGCGCTCGTCGTCGTGCTGACGCTGCCGCTCCTGCCCGTCTTCGCCGCTCTCATCGGCACGGCGACGGCCGAGTCGACCGAGCGCCGGTGGGTGGCGCTCGCGGCGCTGTCGGGCCACTTCCTCGACGTCGTCCGCGGTCTGCCGACCCTCGTCACCTACGGCCGGGCACGCCGTCAGGTGACCACCGTGCGCGAGGTCAGCGACCGGCACCGGCGCGCGACGATGGAGACGCTGCGCATCGCGTTCCTGTCGTCCGCGGCGCTCGAGCTGCTCGCCACGATCTCCGTGGCGATCGTCGCCGTCACGGTGGGCCTGCGCCTCTCGACCGGCTCGATGGCCCTCGGGCCCGCGCTCGTCGCCATCCTGCTCGCGCCCGAGGCCTACTGGCCCGTCCGCCGGGTGGGCGCGGAGTACCACGCGGCCGCCGACGGCGCCGTGGCCCTCGACGCGATCCTCGCCCAGCTGGAGCCGACCCCGACCCGAGCCCCGAGCTCCTCCCCCGCAGGGGACGCCGCCTCGCGAGGAGGACGTGCGGCGGAACGGGGCGAGGTCGGGCGCGTTCGGCTCAGCGGCGTGACGTACGCGTATGCCGGGTCGCCCGTCCCGGTCATCCGTGACCTCGACCTCGTGGCCGGGCCCGGGCTCACCGTCGTGACCGGCCCCTCGGGGGTCGGCAAGTCGACGCTCCTCGACCTCGTCGCCGGTCTGCGGCGGCCGGTGACCGGCACCATCGAGGCCCCCGCTTCGCACTACGTGACGCAGCGCCCCTTCCTCGCGACCGGCTCCGTGCGCTCGGCCCTGACGATCGGCCACCCCGCCACCGACGACCAGCTGTGGGAGGCGCTCCGGGCGGTCGAGGTCGACGGCGTCGTCGCCGCCCTGCCGGGCGGCCTGTCCGCCGACCTGGGCGACGACGGCTTCGGACTGTCCGCCGGCCAGCGACAGCGCCTGGCCCTGGCCCGCGCCTGGCTGGCGCCCGAGACGCTGCTCCTGCTCGACGAGCCCACCGCCCACCTCGACCCCGAGGGCGCCGAGCACGTGGCGGCCGTCGTCGCCGAGCTCGCCGAGCGTCGGGTCGTCGTCGCCGTGACCCACCGCGACGAGCTGCTCGCCCACGCCGACCACCACCTCGTCCTCGGCGACGCCCGGTCCGAGGTGGTGCCGGTGCCCGGGACCCCGCCGGCATCACCTCGAACCGCGGCACGGGACGCCGCCGGAGAGGAGCTCGACCGATGAGCACCGCAGCCACCCCTTCCGGATCCCCAGCCGACACCCCTGGCCGCACCCCGGTCGCCGTGGTCCCGGAGCCGACGCCGCCGACGTCACGTCGGACCGCCGCGCCGAACCGGCGCGTCTGGTGGCCCTCGGCCGGCACCCTCCGCGGCGGCCTGCTCGGCGGCATCGCCACGGCCTCGGGCATGGCCCTGACCGCCACCTCCGGCTGGCTCATCGTCCGCGCCTCCGAGCGGCCCGTCATCCTCACCCTCCTCACCGCCATCGTCGCGGTCCGGGCCTTCGGCATGGCACGACCGGCCTTCCGCTACTGGGAGCGGCTCACGAGCCACGACGCGGCCCTGCGACTGCTCGCGGAGCGGCGCACGACCGCCTACGAGGCGCTCATCCCGTTGACGCCGGCCCGGCTCGGCCGACGGCGCCGCGCCGACGTGCTGACGGGGGTCGTCGACGACCTCACCGACGTCGTCGACGCCCAGGTGCGGGTCACCGTCCCCGTCATCTCGACGGCGGTCGCCGGCGGCATCGTCATCGCCCTGACCCTGGTGCTCGCGCTGCCGGTCGGTCTCGTGCTGCTCGCTCTCGGGGTCGTCGTGTGCCTCGTCAGCGGCCTGGCCGTCCACCTCGAGTCCCGCTCCCTCCCGGAGCTGCTCGCCGCCCGAGCCGAGGTGACCCGCATCAGCGAGCTCATGGCGAGCCAGGCCGGCGAGCTGCGCGCCGTCGGCGGCTGGGCGACCGCGCTCGGCTGGCTCGAGCACGCCCACGCCTCGCTCGACCGGGTCACCCGACGCATCAGCACCGGCCGGGCGACCGCGGCCTCGCTCTTCCTCGTGGCGGTGGGCGCCGCCGTCGCCGTCACCGCGGTCATCGCGCAGGGCCTGCCCGTCTCGACCCCCGTCAAGGCACTGCTCGTGCTGACACCCGTCGCGGTCTCCGAGGCGATCACGCCCCTCGTCGACGCCATGCGGGCGCTCGCCAGGGCCCGCGGCAGCGAGCGCCGCATCGAGGCCCTCCTCGACCTGGCCCCGGCCGTCACCGTCCCGCGTGCCGACCCTGCCGGCCGCACCGCCATGGCCGACCCCGCCGGCCATGTCGACGACGAGACGTCGGGCGCCCGACCCGGGCACCCGGCATACGCCGGCTGTGACCTCGAGACGCGAGGGCTCACCGCCTCGTGGACGGGGACGCACACCGACCTGACCGCCACCGACCTCGACGTGCCCGCCGGCAGCCGGATCGCGGTCACCGGGCCCAACGGCAGCGGCAAGTCGACGCTCCTCGCCGTCCTCGCCCGTCACCTCGACCCGAGCGGCGGCACCTACCGGCTCGGTGGCAGCGACGCCCTCGACCAGCCACTCGAGCGGACGCGGGCCCGGATCGCCGTCGTCGACGACGAGACGCACGTCTTCGCGACCACGTTGAGGGGCAACCTCGTGCTCGCGCGGCCCGACGCCGACGACGACGCCGTCGAGGACGCCCTCCGCGCCGCGGGCCTCAGCGCGCTCCTCGGCGAGCTCCCCGACGGTCTCGACACCCCGCTGGGGCCGTCCGGCCGCGGCCTGTCCGGTGGCGAGCGGGCCCGGCTCGGCATCGCGCGCGCCCACGTCAGCGGGCGCCCCGTCGTGCTGCTCGACGAGCCCGTCGCCCACCTCGACCCGCCGACGGCGAGGGCGGTCGTCGAGGACCTGACACGACGCACGGCCGCACCGGGTACGAACCGTGTGACGGGCACCGACCTGCCCGGTCAGACGATCATCATGGTGACCCACCGCGACGACGGCGCCGACCTGTTCGACCGTGTCGTCGAGGTGCGCCGCCCCCCGTCGGGGACGATGTCCCCCGGCACCGCACCACACCAGACAGCCCCGGGCCCCCACCCGGACGACCACCAGCACGAACCCGACCAGCCACGTCGGTAGATTGGACGCACCATGCCCACCACTCCCCGCAACCGCCTCGGTGACCTCGAGCGCGTCGTCATGGAGGAGCTCTGGACCACCGCCGACGCCCACCCCGAGGGGCGCACCGTGCGTGAGGTCCACGACGTCATCGGGGTCGACCGCGGACTCGCCTACACGACCCTCATGACCGTCCTCGACCGGATGGCCAAGAAGGATCTCGTCCGCCGTGAGCGCGACGGCCGCGCCTGGCGCTACACCGCCGCCTCGACCCGCGCCGAGCTGACGTCCGAGTCGCTCCACCACACCCTCGGCGAGCTCGCCGGCGACAAGCGCCGCACCGCGCTGCTGCACTTCCTCGACGAGTCGACGCCCGAGGAGATCGACGAGCTCAAGGCCGCTCTCGCCGAGCTCGAGGCCCGGCGCCCCGACCTGGCCGGCTGACCCGGGCCACGAGCCTCCGCACCGGACCCGTGCTCCTCGTCGCGGCCCTCGTCGTCCTCGCGATCCTGCTCGCGTGGCCGGTCCCGCGAGCCCTCGCCCGGGCGACGGCGCTGCGACGCGCTCCCCGAGCCGCCCTCGTGCTCTGGCAGTCGACGGCCGTCGCGGCCGTGCTGGCCGCCCTGCTCGCCGCCCCGGCCGCGATCCCGCTCCTCGTCGGGCGGCAGGTGCGGCTCTCGGAGCACTGGGTCGTGCTCGTCGTCGCCGCGGCGACGAGCGGGGTCGTCGCCGTACGGCTGCTGCTGTCGGGAGACCGGGTCGGGCGCAACCTCAGGGCCGCGCGTCGCCGCCACCGTGACCTCGTCGACCTGCTCGGGGTCCCGGGCGAGGGTGCCGACCGGCACATGCGCGTGCTCGAGCACACGACACCGACGGCCTACTGCGTGCCCGGCGTGCGCCGCCGCGTCGTGCTGACGCAGGGCACCCTCGACCGTCTGGGCCCCCGCGAGCTGTCGGCGGTCCTGGCGCACGAGCGGGCCCACCTCAGCGCGCGGCACGACCTCGTCATGGAGTTCTTCACCGTCGTCCACGAGGCGATGCCCGGCTTCCTGCGCTGCGACGCGGCGCTCCGCGAGGTGCACCTGCTCATCGAGGTGCTCGCCGACCGCGCCGCGGTGCGCCACGCCGGGCCGGTCAGCACGGGGCGCGCCATCGTCGCCATGGCCGGCGGCCCCAAGCCCGCGGGCGCCATGGCGATGGCCGACAGCACCCGCGTCGCCACCGCGCGGATCGGCCTGCTCGACGCCGAGCGGATCGGCGGGCTGCCGCTGCCCGTCGTGGCCGCGGGGATGTATGCCGTGTCGGTCCTCCTCGTGGCCGCGCCCCTCGCGCTCTACTCCGCCGCGATGGCCGAGCTGACGCTCGTCTGAGTCGCCGTCACGAGCGACCCTGACCGCCCTCGGGGCGGGCACGTGGCTCGGTAGGGTGGCGCCATGCGCGTACTCGTCAGCGGCGGCGCCGGCTACATCGGCTCGCACACCGTGGTCCAGCTCGTCGCGGCAGGGCACGACGTCCTGATCGTCGACAACTTCGCCAACAGCAAGCCGACGGTGGTCAACCGCCTCGAGGCGCTGACCGGGACGCACCTGCCGGTGCACTCCTTCGACCTGACCGACCACGACAAGACCGAGCACCTCTTCGCCAGCGAGAAGATCGACGCCGTCATCCACTTCGCGGGCCTCAAGGCCGTCGGCGAGAGCGTCGAGCTGCCCCTCGAGTACTACGAGAACAACCTCGGGTCGACCTTCTCCCTCGTGCGGGCCATGCGCCGCCACGGGGTCGACAAGCTCGTCTTCAGCTCCTCCGCCACGGTCTACGGCACCGACCAGGAGGCTGCCACCGAGGACCGCACGACCTTCGCGACCAACCCCTACGGCTGGACCAAGGTCATGCAGGAGCAGATCCTGCGCGACGTCGCCGTGGCCCACCCGGACATGCGCTTCGCCCTGCTGCGCTACTTCAACCCGGTCGGTGCGCACGTCAGCGGCACCATGGGTGAGGACCCCCAGGGCATCCCGAACAACCTCGTGCCCTACATCTCCCAGGTCGCCGTCGGCCGCCGCGAGTACCTCCAGGTCTACGGCGACGACTACCCGACCGCCGACGGCACCGGCGCCCGCGACTACATCCACGTCGAGGACCTCGCCGCTGGGCACCTCGCCGCGCTGACGAGGCTCGGCTCCATGGACGAGCCGGTCGGGGTGTGGAACCTCGGCACCGGCCACGGCACGACCGTGCTCGAGATGCTGCACGCCTTCGAGCGGGCCGTCGGCCGGGAGCTGCCCTACCGCGTCGTCGGCCGGCGGGCGGGTGACGTCGCGGTGTCCTACGCCGACCCCGCCAAGGCCAACGCCGAGCTCGGCTGGCGCGCGACCCGCACCATCGACGACATGTGCGTCGACACGTGGCGCTGGCAGCAGGCCAACCCGCAGGGCTACCCCGACGCCTGACCCGTCCCGCCCGCACCCGCACCCCTACGGCCCCCTACGCCCCCCGTCGAGTTGGGGGCGGGCTCGCGGGGCGGGGGCTCAGGGCTGGGGGTGGAGGGCGTCGTAGTCGCGGAACGATGTCACCCGCGCGACCGTGACGACGACGAGGACCACGACGAGCGCGCCGCCGACCACCGACGGCACCCACGTGGCGGTCAGGGTCGCCAGCGTGCCGGCGAACATCTGGCCGAGTCGCGGTCCACCGGTGACGACGACGGTGAAGACCCCCTGGGTGCGACCGCGCAGGTGGTCCGGCACCGCCGACTGGAGGATCGACTGGCGGAAGATCGCGCTGATGTTGTCGGCACCTCCGGAGACCGCGAGGCACAGCGCCGCGCCCGCCAGCGCCCAGCGGTTGACGTCGCCGAAGTCCATCGAGGTGACGGCGAAGCCGCCGAGGGTCGTCACCGCCAGCACGACGCCGAAGCCGAGGACGCCGAGGCCGTACGCGACGATCGAGTCGCGGATCGCCCGGCCCTGCCAGCGCAGCCCGGTCACGCGCCCCGAGCCGAGGCTGGACACGATGCCACCGACGGCGAACGACGCGAGCAGGATGCCGGCCGTCACCGATCCCCCGCCGATGACGATGGCCCCGACCGCCGGGAAGAGCACCATGGGCTGGCCGAAGGTCATCGCGATGATGTCGACGATGAAGCTCATCCGGACGTTGGGGGCGCGGCGCAGGTGGGCCAGGCCGTCGACGACGGAACGGAACCCGCCGACGGCCGCGTGCTCGCTCTCGGGCCGGATCCGGGGCAGGGTCCAGAGCCCGAAGAAGCCGGCGAAGAAGAGCTCGACGTCGACGGTGTAGGTCCAGGCGTACCCGGCCCTGGCCACGAGCACCCCGGCGATGCCGGGACCGACCGTCACCATGACCCCGGCCGAGATGCCGAGCAGGGCCGCGGCCTTGGGCAGCATGTCGCGGGTCAGCAGTCGCGGCGTGATCGCCTGCCGGGTCGCCGAGGCGATGGTGGCCGCGACCGCGTTGACGGTGGTGATGACGTAGAACATCCAGACGTGGGTGGCGCCGAGCCACGCGATGGTCGCGAGGACCACCGTCGAGGCCCAGGCGACGGTCGAGGCCGACAGGGCCACCGTGCGCCGGTCGAAGCGGTCGGCGATCGCCCCGCCGTAGAGACCGGCGACGATCATCGGCAGCAGCGAGAACCACGCGACGAGCGAGACCATGAAGGTCGACCGCGTCAGGTCGTAGATGTGCAGCCCGACGGCCGTGTTGGTGACGAAGGTGCCGATACCGGCGAGGGTGTTGCCGAACCAGAGCCGGGCGAAGGGCGGGCTGACCCGCAGCGGCGTCAGGTCGACGAAGTGCGAACGACGCGGGCTCTCGGTCGGCGCGGCCGCCTCGGGGCCGGGAGGTGCGTCTGTCACGGAGTGAAACTACGCCACGGCCAGCGCGCCCCGCAGCGCGGGCAGGCACGCCTCGACCTCACGCAGCCGCGAACCGTCGCGCACCCACACCCACCGGCCGTCCGCGGAGCGGCGGGCCACCTGCGTGCGCACCCTGCCGTCCGCGGTGGTCGAGGTCGTCATGGCCAGGTCACCGCTGACGACCGCGCGCGAGCCCACGGCGGTGTCCTCGTCGCCGAGCGCTCCTGCCGCGAGCGCCGCCGCGAAGGCCGCGCGGATGGCGTCGGACCCGGCCGCCTCGCGACCGCGGGGCAGGCTCACGACGGCGTCGGCGGCATACAGCCCCACCAGGGCGTCGAGGTCACCCGCGGCCACGCACGCGGCGAGGGCGGGCTCGAGAGCCTCGGGGGCGTCGGCTCCCGGACCGGTCGGGTGCGCGGTCGTCGTCATGGGCACACCGTGTCACCCGCCACCGACACCACCCGGTCGACACCACCCGGCCGGTCCCGCCCTGCTACCCGGCCCCGGCAACCCCACCCGTCACCCCACGTACCCCACCGGCAACCCCACCGGCGCCCGTCCCGGGTATCGGGCGAGATCGGACACGAGGAGTCCCCTCGCTTCGGGCCTCCGTGCCGGTTTCGCGGTGTTCAATGGGCACCATGTCGTCTCGCCCACTCCACGTCACCTTCGTGTGCAGCGGCAACATCTGCAGGTCTCCCATGGGTCACGTGATCCTCCAGCACATGGTCGACGACGCCGGGCTCACCGACCACGTCCGCGTCAGCTCGAGCGGCACGGGTGACTGGCACGTCGGCGAGCACGCCGACCCGCGCACCGTCGAGGTGCTGGCGCGGCACGGCTACGACGGCTCGCGGCACCGGGCCCGGGAGTTCGACCCCGACGAGTTCGACGACATCGACCTCGTCCTCGCCTCCGACGAGGGACACGTGCGCACCCTGACGCGGCTCGCGCGCACCCCCGGCAACCGCGGCAAGATCCGGCTCGTGCGCGAGTTCGACCCCGAGGCCGTCGCGGCCGGCACCCTCGAGACGGGCGACCCCTGGTACGGCGACCGGGAGCACTTCGCGCGGTGCTTCGCCGAGGTCGAGGCCGCCTGCCGGGGCATCCTGCACCACGTCCGGGCCCAGGTCGACGGTCGGTTCGTCGACCAGGTGGAGACTCCCGTGGGCAGCCGCGGGGCCGACCGCGACCGGCACACGGACCCGGGGCAGCCCTGACCCGATGCGAGACCTGAACCTGACCGTGCCCGACTACCCCTATGGCTCCCCGTGCTGGGTCGACCTCCTCGTCGCCGACGTCCCGCGCGCCAAGGCCTTCTACGGCGACCTCTTCGGCTGGCAGTGGCTGAGCGGAGACCCGTCGACCGGCGGCTACACGATGGCGCTGCTCGACGGCCATCCCGTCGCCGGCATCAGCCGCAAGCCGGACAGTGCCCCGGTCCCGAGCCAGTGGACGACCTACCTGCGCGTCGGTGACCTCGAGGTCGCAGCGCTCGCCATCAACGCCTACGGCGGTCGCACGCTCGGCCGGCCCGTCGCCATCGGCGCCCTGTCGCGCACCCTCATCGCCGTCGACCCGGGCGGCACGTACTTCGGCGTGTGGGAGCCGGGCGACCTGCCGGGCAGCGGCGTCCTCGACGAGCCGGGGTCGCTCACCTGGAACGAGCTGCTGACCCGCGACTACGACCGGGTGCAGGGCTTCGCGCTGGCCGTCTTCGGCCACGAGTTCACCGACGAGACGGAGCCGGGCGGCCCGCGCTGGGCCACCGCCCACACCGGCGACGGCAACCCCGCCTTCGGGCTCGCCGAGATCGACGACGAGTGGCCGCAGGAGATCCCGCCGCACTGGGTCGCCTCGTTCGCGACGCGCAACGTCGTGGCGGGCGTGGCGCGCGCGCTCGACCTCGGCGCCCGCCTGCTGCAGGGCCCGTTCGACGGCCCCTACGGCGTCGGCGCGGTGCTGAGCGGTCCCGAGGGAGAGGTCTTCTCCCTCCTCGTGCCCGACCTCGACTGACCGTTCCCGCCGGCTCGGCACACCCACGGCGTATGCCGTGTGCCCAAGACCGCGCACGGGCTCCCGAGCGCGGCGGACGGCATACGAACCACTCCCCGCGCTCTGGGAGGATGGGCGCATGGTTTCGCTTGCTGACGCAACCCCGCCCATCGCGCTCGGGGCGCTCGACGGCCGCTACCGCGGCGCCGTCGCGCCGCTCGTCGACCACCTCTCCGAGGCGGCGCTCAACCGGCAGCGGGTGCACGTCGAGATCGAGTGGCTCATCCACCAGACGAGCCACGGCGTCGTGCCCGGCGTGCGGCAGCTCACGGACGACGAGGTCGCCGCGCTGCGAGCGGTCGTCGACGACTTCGGCACCGCCGAGGTCGCCGAGCTCGGCGAGATCGAGCGGGTCACCGTCCACGACGTCAAGGCCGTCGAGTACTTCCTCAAGAAGCGCCTCACGGCGATCGCGCCGGCCGACGAGGACGGGGGCCTGGCCGAGCTCATCCACTTCGGCTGCACGAGCGAGGACATCAACAACCTCTCCTACGCCCTCATGGTCCAGGGCGCGGTCGAGCAGGTCTGGCTGCCCAGGGCACAGGCCCTCGTCGCGCAGGTCGCCGACCTGGCGCGCGAGCTCAAGGACGTGCCGCTGCTCGCGCACACGCACGGGCAGCCCGCGACGCCGACGACGATGGGCAAGGAGCTCGCCGTCCTCGCGCACCGCCTCGGCCGGCAGCTGCGCCGCATCGAGCGGCAGGAGTACCTCGGCAAGTTCAACGGCGCCACCGGCACGTTCGGCGCCCACGCCCTCGCGCTGCCGGACGTCGACTGGCCCGCCGTGTCGCGCGCGTTCGTCGAGGGGCTCGGCCTGACGTGGAACCCGTTGACGACGCAGATCGAGAGCCATGACTGGCAGGCGGAGCTCTACGCCGACGTCGCGCGCTTCAACCGCATCCTGCACAACCTCTGCACCGACGTGTGGACCTACATCTCGATGGGGTACTTCGCCCAGGTGCGCGGCCAGGGCACGGTCGGTTCGTCGACGATGCCGCACAAGGTCAACCCGATCCGCTTCGAGAACGCCGAGGCCAACCTCGAGGTGAGCAACGCCCTGCTCGACGTGCTCGGCGGGACGCTCGTGCAGAGCCGGCTCCAGCGCGACCTCACCGACTCGAGCATGCAGCGCAACATCGGCACGGCCTTCGGCCACTCGGTGCTCGCGCTCGACAACGTCGCCCGCGGCCTCGCCGGTCTCGACGCCGTGCCCGAGCGCATGGCCGCCGACCTCGAGGCCAACTGGGAGGTGCTCGGAGAGCCGATCCAGTCCGCGATGCGGGCCCTGGGCGCCCAGGGCGTCGCCGGCATGGAGGAGCCCTACGAGCGGCTCAAGGAGCTGACCCGTGGCCGCCGCATCGACGGCGACGACCTGCGCGAGTTCGTCCGCGGGCTGGGGCTGCCCGCCGACGTCGAGGCCCGCTTCGTCGCGCTGACGCCGCAGACCTACACCGCCCTCGCGAGCCGGCTGGTCGACGACTACCTCGCCTGACGGCATACGCCCTCGGCTCGCGACGGGGCGGCCGCCAGGGGCCGACGGCGACGAGGGGGCGGCACGAACCCACCCACGTCGGACTTCTCCGGCGGCCGACGGCCGTCCGTCGGCCCGCCCCCGTCGCGTCCCCTTCAGGTATGCCGGGTCGCGGGCTAGCGTCTGGAGGCATGTCCCGACCGCGCGCCGCCACGCTCCGCGACGTCGACGAGGCCGCCCTCGCGCTGCCCGAGGTGACGCGCGATCCCGAGAGCGGCGGCCGCCCGGGCTACCTCGTGCGGGGCGCGACGTTCGTCTTCTCCCGCGGACCTCGCAAGGACGCCGTCGACCCGCGGACGGGCGCGCCCTACGAGGTCGTGCTCGTCTTCCGGTGCACGGCCGAGGACAAGGAGGCGCTGGTCGGCGACCCCGGCTCGCCGTGGTTCACGACGCCGCACTGGAACGGCTACAACGCCGTGCTCCTGCTCGAGCGCGACCTCGGCCGGCTCAGCCCCGAGGAGGTCCGGGAGGTCGTGACCGACGCGTGGCTCGTCCGGGCACCCGGGCGGCTGGCGAAGGACTACCTCGACGGTCTCGATCCGTAGTCGGAATACCCCACAGGGGTATGGTGTTGAGGAGAGCGAGGAGGTGCCATGGCTGTCTACACCGGCAGCAAGGACGACTACCTGAAGCGGCTGCGCCGCATCGAGGGCCAGGTGCGCGGCGTGCAGAAGATGGTCGACGCCGACACCTACTGCATCGACATCCTGACCCAGGTCAGCGCCATCACCAAGGCCCTGCAGGCCGTGAGCCTCGGCCTGCTCGAGGACCACGTGGCGCACTGCGTCGTCGACGCCGCCCGCGAGTCCGACGAGGCCGCCGCCGAGAAGGTGCGCGAGGCCGCCGAGGCCATCGCCCGGCTCGTGCGCAGCTGAGCGCGCACCGACCCCACCGACCCACTGCCCGAGGAGGCACCCGATGAGCACCACCACCCAGACCGAGATCACCGTCGCGGGCATGACGTGCGGCCACTGCACCGCCGCCGTGAGCAGCGAGCTCTCGGCCCTGCCCGGCGTCGTCGCGGTCGCGGTCGACCTGCACCCCGGCGAGGACTCCCCCGTCACCATCACGAGCGAGGCCCCCCTCGACCCGGCCGTCGTCGCCGACGCCGTCGCCGAGGCCGGTTACAGCCTCCGATGAGCGAGGGCCAGGCACCGGTGACGACGACCGAGCGGACTCCCGACGAGGTGCGCCTCGCCATCACCGGCATGACCTGCGCCTCGTGCTCGGCCCGCATCGAGCGCAAGCTCTCCAAGGTGCCCGGCGTCGAGTCCGCGACCGTCAACCTCGCGACGGAGAAGGCGCGGGTCGCGTTCACCGCCCCCGTCACGGTCGAGCAGATCCTCGCCGAGGTCAAGAAGACCGGCTACGGCGCCACCGTCATCGACGGCGCGCGCCCGACGCACCCGTCGACCACCCCGAGCACGGATGCCGTGTCGCCCGACCGCGCCCCCGCCGGCTCCGCGGAGGGCGAGGCGGCCAAGCCCGCCGCCGGGGCCCTGCTCGACAAGCTCCGGGCCCAGGAGCTGGCCCGGCAGAAGGTCCGGGACTCGGCGCCGGGGGCCGTGGCCCGTCCCGCGCCCGCTCACCCCGCAGCCCACGGCGACCCGAGTCACGCCGGTCACGCCGGTCACGCCGGTCACGCCGGTCACGCCGGTCATGCCGGTCACGCGGGTCAGGGGGCTCACGACGCCTCGGGCGAGAACCACCTCGACCACACCCCGGCGCAGGACGTGCTCAAGCCGCGGCTCCTCGTCGCGATCGGTCTGACGATCCCCGTGCTGCTGCTCGCCATGGTGCTGCCGACCTTCGCGGCGGGCCCGTGGCTCGAGCTGGTCCTCGCGACGCCCGTCGTCTTCTGGTGCGCGTGGCCCTTCCACCGCGCCGCGGCCGTCAACGCCCGTCACCTCGCCTCGACGATGGACACTCTCGTCTCGCTCGGCGTGCTGGCGGCGTGGGGCTACTCCGTCGTCGAGCTCCTCGCCTCCCCGGCCGACGGCAGGCACCTGTACTTCGAGGTCGCGTCGGTCGTCACGACGTTCCTGCTCGTCGGCCGCTTCCTCGAGGCACGCGCCAAGGACTCCGGCAAGGACGCCCTCCGTTCGCTGCTCGACCTCGGGGCCAAGGACGTGTCGGTGCTGCGCATCGACCCTCAGTCCCGGATCACGAGCGAGCAGCGCATCCCGGTGGGCCAGCTCGTCGTCGGCGACCAGTTCGTCGTGCGTCCGGGTGAGAAGGTCGCGACCGACGGCGTCGTGCTCGACGGGTCCAGCGCGGTCGACGCGAGCCTCGTCACCGGAGAGTCCACCCCGGTCGACGTCTCCGCCGGCGACGGCGTCACCGGCGGCTCGATCAACACGACCGGGCGCCTCGTCGTCGAGGCCCGCAAGGTCGGCGCCGACACGATGCTCGCCGGCATCCAGCGGCTCGTCGAGACCGCCCAGACCGGCAAGGCCGACGTGCAGCGCCTCGCCGACCGCGTCTCGGCGATCTTCGTGCCGGTCGTCCTCGTCATCGCGCTCGTGACCTTCGTCGGCTGGCTCGTCAGCGGCCACGACCTCGGCACCGCGTTGGCCGTCGCGGTCACGGTCCTCATCATCGCCTGCCCCTGTGCGCTCGGGCTCGCGACGCCGACCGCGCTGCTCGTCGGCACCGGTCGCGGCGCCCAGCTCGGCACGCTCATCAAGGGCCCGCAGGTGCTCGAGGACACCCGCCGCGTCGACACCGTCGTGCTCGACAAGACGGGCACCGTCACCACGGGCGAGCTGCGCCTGCGGAGCATCGCCGTGCGCGGCAGGCTGTCGAAGAAGGCCGCTCTGACCGCCGCCGCCGCCGTCGAGCTCGGCAGCGAGCACCCCATCGCCCAGGCCGTCGTCGCCGGCGCCCGCCTGGCCCGGCTGGAGCTGCCCCGCATCCACGACTTCGAGGCCAACCCCGGCGAGGGCGCGACCGCACGCATCAGGGACACCGAGGTCACGGTCGGCAAGGCCGTGCTCTTCGAGCGCGTCGACCCCGAGCTGCTCGCGCACGCACGCGTCAGCGCCGGCACCACGGTCTTCGTCGGCTGGGACGGCATCGCCCAGGCCGCCCTCACCGTCGAGGACACGGTGCGCGAGTCGTCCAAGGCGGCCATCGAGCGACTGCGGGCACTGGGCCTGACGCCCTACCTGCTCACCGGCGACAGCGCGTCCAACGCCCGCAGCGTCGCGGAGCAGGTCGGTATCGACCCGTCCCACGTCCGGTCAGACGTGCTGCCCGCCCAGAAGCACGCCGTCGTCACCGAGCTCCAGGAGTCCGGCCGCGTCGTCGCCATGGTCGGCGACGGGGTCAACGACGCCGCCGCCCTCGCCCAGGCCGACCTCGGTCTGGCCATGGGCTCGGGCACCGACGTCGCGATGGACTCCGCCGACATCGTCCTCGTGCGGCCCGATCTCGACGCCGTCGGCGACGCGATCGGCCTGTCCCGCGAGACGCTGCGGATCATCAAGCAGAACCTCGCCTGGGCGTTCGGCTACAACACCGCGGCCATCCCGCTCGCCGCCTTCGGCCTGCTCAACCCGATGATCGCCGGCGCGACGATGGCCCTGTCGTCGGTGCTCGTCGTCAGCAACTCCCTGCGCCTCAAGCGCTGGGGCCGCTGATCACCGCCGCGGTCCGAGGTGTGCACGCCGCGCCTCGTACGGCGCGAACACCCCGACCGGTGGCCGGCCCGCGACACGGCATACGTCATCGGGACGACGAAACGGCGGCCACGCCGAGGGTGACCGCCGTTCGCGTGCGAGTTGGTGACTCGGTCAGATGGTGACCTTGCCGGCCGGGGTGTCGAAGGTGACCGACAGCAGACCCGGGGTGCCGTGCGGGGCGACGAAGGTGAAGTCGATGCCGCCCTTGTCGAACGTGTCCTCCGGGCCGAGCCACTCGCGCACGCGCTTGGGGTCACCGGCGATCTGGAGGTTGTCGATGGAGACCGACGTGTCGGCGCCCGCGGAGGGGTGCACCGTCATGTCGTCCCACTGGATGAAGTAGGGGACCTGCGGGTCGGCCATGAGGCCCTTGATGCCGAGCTGGCGCCACTTGAGCTCGGTGCCGTCGGGACGGTGCCGGTTGCCCGGGACCGACTCGCGGCCGAGGCGCTGCTCGACCTTGGCGATGTCGTCGACGGCGACGACCCAGCCGAGCCAGCCGCCGCCGGCCTCGGAGGCGGCGCGGACGGCCTGGCCGAAGGGAGCCTTGTCGGAGGCCGGGTGGTCCAGCACCTCGACGACCTCGAGGTAGTGGTCCTTGGCCAGGGGGAAGATCACGTTGCGCGTGCCGAACCGGGGATGCACCCCGCCGTCGACCGGCGCGACGCCGATGAGGTCGGACAGCCGGGCGGCCGTGGCCTTGAGGCCACCGGCCTCTGCTGCATAGGAGACGTGGTCAACTCGCATACAGAACATCGTGACACACGCGAAGGGGTGCTCTTGACCACCCCTCCCCACCTCTTGCGGGGCTCGCCACACGCGTCACATGGATGAAACCTGAACGTCATGTCGTATGCCGTCACGACCGTCCCAGCGGCCCGCCGGGTCAGCGCCGGGTCAGCGGTCGTCCCGTTGGCGAACCGCCTCGTAGAGCACGATGGCGGCGGAGGCGGCGACGTTGAGGCTGTTCGCCTTGCCGCGCATGGGAATGCGCACCCGGTGCGTCGCGGCGTCGAGGAGAGTGCGGTCCGCCCCGTGCTTCTCGCTGCCGACGGCGATGGCGACGCGGCCGGTGTAGTCGACGTCGGTGTGGAGCAGGTCGGTCTCGGGGGTCGTGACGACGAGGCGGATGTCGTTGGCCCGGATCCACTCGAGGGCCTCGGCGGTCGTCGCGCTCGCGGCGGGCACGGCGAAGACGGTGCCCTTGCTCGCGCGCACGACGTTGGGGTTGCCCCAGTCGGTGACGGGGTCGGCCGCCACGACCGCGTCGACCCCGGCGGCGTCGGCGGTGCGGAGCATGGCGCCGAGGTTGCCCGGCTTCTCGACGCCCTGGCTGAGCAGGGTCAGGTGGTCGGGACCGTCGACGCGCAGGTCGGCGAGGGAGACGCCGATGCGGTCGACGACGGCGATGAGGCCGTCAGGTCCCTCGCGGTAGCTGACCTTCTCGAAGGCGCTGCGGCTCAGGTGGACCACCTCGACCCGGTCGTCGCGCAGGCGGGCGAGCAGGTCGTCCTGGTGGCCGATGTCCTGGCTGCCGGCGCGACCGGCCGGGCTGAAGAGCTCCTCGCAGACGTAGACCGTGCCGGGCCGCACGCCGGCGGACAGGGCGAGGCCGATCTCCTCGTAGCCCTCGACGAGCGTCTGGCCCGTCTCCTCGCGGGTGCGGCGGCGGCGCAGGCCGAGCAGCGCCTTGAGGCGAGGGTTGGCGGCGGACGTGATGGTCAGCTCGCGGGAGTGCTGGGGCGCGTTCGTCATGGCCCGCCCAGCATCCCATCCGCCCCAGACCCCGCAACACACCGAGCACCTGCCGACTCCTGCGGTTGCAACCGGCGGAGTTGGCAGGTGCTCGGTGTGTTGCGGGTGGGGGCGGTGCGGTGGGGCGGCGGCTGCGCTGCCGGTCCGGTGACGAGCCGCTCGTCGTCCTCGCCGACCCGGCCGGCCACCCGTTCTGTCTCCTCGTCGCGTGAGCACCCGGGCCCCTGACACGACCCGAACACGAGCGTGACGCGGACGCGGCCGGCGCTCACTACGCTTCGAACGTGTCCTCCCAGCCCGGCACCAGCGCCGACCGACCCCCGGGTGTCGCCGAGCCCCCAGAGCACGGTCGCGGCCTCGTGCTCGTCGTCGAGGACGAGCCGGCCATCGCCGACGTGCTGCGGCTCAACCTGCGTGCCGCGGGCTACGGCGTCGAAGTCGTCGGCGACGGGGCGAGCGCGCTCGACGCGGCCCGCGACCTGCGGCCCAGTGCCATCGTGCTCGACATCGGCCTGCCGGTCCTCGACGGCATCGAGGTCTGCCGCCGCCTGCGCGGTCGCGGCGACTGGACACCCGTCCTCTTCGTGACGGCCCGCGACGACGAGGTCGACCGCATCGTCGGCCTCGAGCTCGGCGCGGACGACTACGTCACCAAGCCCTTCTCCCCGCGCGAGCTCGTGGCACGTCTCGGGGGCGTGCTGCGGCGCACGCGCGGGGAGACGCACGCCCCCGAGGTGCTGCACTACGGCGAGCTCACCCTGGACCTGACGAGCCACGAGGTGCGGATCGCCGGCCGCGAGATCGCCCTGACCGCAACCGAGTTCGACCTGCTCAGTCACCTGCTGCGGCGACCGGGAGTCGTCTTCACGCGCGAGCAGCTGCTCAGCGACGTCTGGGGGTATGCCGCGACCGCCGGCGGGCGCACCGTCGACGTCCACGTCGCCCAGGTCCGCGCCAAGCTCGGCGACGCGAGCCCGATCCGCACCGTGCGGTCGGTCGGGTATGCCGCCGAGCGCGGTCCGCGTGACCGTCCCGCGGGCGACCCCGGACGACCGTCGTGACGGCCTCCCGCGGGTCGCTCTCGCGCCGGATCGTGCTGCTGGCCGTCGGCATCGCGGTGCTGACCGCTCTCCTCGCCGGGCTGCTCGCCGTCGGCCTGACGCGGACCTCCGTCGACGACGCCGCGCGCACCACCCTCGCGCGGATCGCCGACGCCGCAGCCGAGCGGGCCGACACCGGTGTCGCCGCCCGTGTCGCGCAGAACCGTGCCGTGCGCACGCTGGGCGCCCTCGGCATCGAGTCCGCGAGCGTCGGCCGGGGCGGCGCCGTCACGTCCACGAGCCCCCTGGCCCGGGACGCGCTGACCCCGGCGCGCCAACGCACCCTGCTCACCGGGGGCGTCGTCTCGGCCCGCGACGACGTCGACGGCACGCTCGTGCTCATCGAAGGACGCCCGACCGACGCCGGCGGCATCGTCCTCGTCCAGCGCCGGTCGGACGCGACGGCGGACTCGGACCGGCTCGTGCGCCGGGTGCTCCTCGCGCTGCTCCTCGCTGCAGTCGTGGCCGTCGTCGTCAGCGTCGCCGTGGCCCGACGCCTGGCGCGGCCGCTCCGCCGCACCGCCGACGCCGCGCACGCGCTCGCCGCCGGTCGGCGCGACGTCCACGTGCCCGTCGAGGGCCCGGACGAGGTCGCGGAGGTCGCGAGCGCCCTCAACTCCCTGTCGGGGTCCCTGACCCGGTCCGAGGGACGCCAGCGCGACTTCCTCCTGTCGGTGTCGCACGACCTGCGCACTCCCCTCACCGGCATCAGCGGCTACGCCGAGTCGCTCGCGAGCGGTGTCGTGCCGCCCGCGGAGACCGCTCGGGTGGGCGGGGTCGTCCTCACCGAGGCCAAGCGTCTCGAGCGCCTCGTCGGCGACCTGCTCGACCTCGCCCGGCTCGGCGCCGACCGACCGAGCGTCGCCCCGGAGCGCACCGACCTCGTCGCCCTCGGCCGGGGCGTCGAGTCCGTCTGGTCGAGGCGGTGCGCAGCAGTCGGAGTCCCGTTCACGTACGCCCCGGCCGCCGCCGACGTCTGGACGGTGACCGACCCTGCGCGGGTGCGCCAGCTCGTCGACGGGCTGCTCGAGAACGCCCTGCGCGTCACGCCGTCGGGTCGCCCGATCGTCGTCGAGGTGCGTCGCGAGCCCGGCGCCGACGTCGTCGAGGTGCGCGACGGCGGCCCGGGCCTCACCGACGACGACCTCGGCGTCGCCTTCGAGCCCTCGGTCCTGCACGAGCGCTACCGCGGCATCCGCCCCGTCGGCACCGGTCTGGGCCTGGCCATCGTGGGGCGCCTGGCGCACGTGCTCGGCGGGACGGTCGAGGCCGGTCACGCACCGGAGGGCGGGGCCCGTTTCACCCTGCGCCTCCCCCACGTCACCCCGCCCTGACGGTCCGTCCCGGCCACGACCCCGCCGGACGGCATACGCCCTCGGTGGCTGCCGCCCCGGAGCGCGCGGCGCATCGAACGGCACGTGGTGCTGCATCCGGTGGGGTCAGGGCCCCAGCGGATGCAGCACCATGTGCAGGTTCATCCGTCCCCGCGGAATGGGTCGGGCACGCGAGCGGTTGACCACGCCATGACCACCTGGGGATTCATCGGAAGCGGCAACATCGGCAGCACCGTCGCCCGGCTCGCGATCGCGGCCGGACACGACGTCGTGCTCAGCAACAGCAGGGGTCCCGAGACCCTCGCAGACCTCGTCGGCGAGCTCGGGCCGCACGCCCGGGCCGCGACGGCGCCGGAGGCGGCGAGCGCCGGCGACGTCGTCGTCGTGACGATCCCGCTCAAGGCCTACCGGGACGTCCCCGTCGACGCACTGGCCGGCAAGGTCGTCGTCGACACCATGAACTACTACCCGGAGCGAGACGGCCGGTTCGAGGGCCTCGACGACGGCTCCACGACGAGCTCGGAGCTGCTGCAGGCCCACCTGCCGCAGTCGCACGTCGTCAAGGGCTTCAACAACATCTTCTTCCAGCACCTGCGCGACCTCGCCCACCCCGCAGCCCCGTCCGGCTCGGAGGAGCGCAGCGTCCTCGCGATCGCCGGGGACGACGCGGACGCCAAGCAGACCGTGCGCCAGGCGCTCGACGCCCTCGGCTACGACACGCTCGACCTCGGCCGGCTCGCCGAGGGCTGGCGCACCCAGCCGGGCCAGCCGGCCTACGGCACGCCCTACGCCAAGGACACGAGCGACTGGACGGCCGGCGCACGGCGGGTGGGCAGCGACGAGCTCGCCGGCCTCGCGGCGCAGGCCACCCGCGAGGTCTGACCGCCTGCTCTCCACCGGGCATTTGGGCACTGGCCGGAGCGCACCTACACTAGGCAGCGAGGGGAGTACTTCCTCGCGCGCTCCGGTCAGTACGGCGGTCCCACGACCGCCCCGGTCCGCGGCCGACGGCAGTCGGTGAAGGAGACCTCAGACATCGCGTTCTGAGGAGACCCATGCTCACTGCCCTGTCCGCCGCCACCCCGGCGCCCCCGTTGGCCCCGTCGGCCACCGAGTCGGTCGGCTCGCCGACGCTCTGGGTCGCGACGATCGCCGGCATCGCCGCCCTCTTCGTCATCGACTTCCTCATCACCCGCCGGCCGCACGACCCGAGCATGCGCGAGGCCATCGGCTGGTCGGCCTTCTACATCGCGATCCCCGTCGTCTTCGGCGGCTGGCTGTGGTGGCAGTACGGCTCGCAGCAGGGCATCGAGTACTACACGGGCTACCTCGTCGAGAAGTCGCTCTCGGTCGACAACCTCTTCGTCTTCATCATCCTGCTGTCGGCCTTCGCCGTGCCGCGCGAGCTGCGCCAGCGGGTGCTGCTCATCGGCGTCGGCGGCGCCATGGTCCTGCGCGGCATCTTCATCGCGCTCGGTGCCCAGATGATCGCGAGTTTCGCCTGGACCTTCCTGCTGTTCGGCGCCATCCTGCTCGCGACCGCGGTCAAGGTCGGGCGGGACGCCCTCTCGGACGCCGACCACAGCATCGACGTCGACGAGCTGCGCAGCGTGAAGCTGATCCGCCGGTTCTACCCCGTCACCGACGCGTATGCCGGCACCAACCTCACCGTGCGACGTGACGGTCGTCGGGCCCTGACGCCGCTCGCCCTCGTCGCCGTCGCGATCCTCGGCACCGACATCGTCTTCGCCATCGACTCGGTGCCCGCGGTCTACGGCATCACCGGTGACCCCTACCTCGTCTTCGCGACGAACGCGTTCGCCCTGCTCGGCCTGCGGGCGCTGTACTTCGTGCTCGAGGGCGCCCTGGCCAAGCTCGTCCACCTCGGTCACGGCCTGTCGCTGATCCTCGCGTTCATCGGCGTCAAGCTCGTGCTGCACTGGGCCCACGGCGTCTGGCCGGCCGTCCCGGAGATCCCGACGCTGCTCTCGCTGGGCGTCATCCTCGGCGTCCTGGCCGTCGTCACCGTGACGAGCGTCCTCAGCAACCGTCGCGCCGAGCGCGCGGCCGGCTCCCGGCCTGCCGGCGAGCCGGAGGACGAGCAGTCGTCGGTGCCGCGGGGCTGACGAGCCGGCCACACGGCATACCTCGCGGCATACCTCGTCGTATGCCGGGTGCCCACGTCGGGAGGGAGGCGCTCCGCTGCGCGCGGGGCGCCTCCCTCGCGTGCCGCCCTCCCGGCCCGTCTCCGGTCGGGCGGTGCCTCAGCTCGTCGCGCTCGGGGAGGGGGACGCGGCGGGCTGGGACGCCATGACCTTGACGACGACGAGCCGGGCCGTCGGGTTCGTCGCGCCGACGCCCGTGACGAGGGCCTTGGCGCCGACCTTGACGGCGCCGATGCTCGAGTCGGTGCCCTTGCCCTGGGACCGCTCGCGCACCTTCGTGTCGGCACCGACGGTGTAGGTGAGCGAGAAGCCGTCCTTGGCCTTGACCGTGATCGAGGTGGCGGTGACGGCCGTGACCTCGCCGCGGATCGCCTGGTGGGTGACCGGGCCGCTCTTGCCCTCGGTGACCCACGTGCCGTGCAGGGCCCGGAGCATCCGGGCGCGCAGGCCCTTGCGGTCGTCCTTCGTGCCTTGGCCGGCGGCGGTACCTGCCGTCGTGCCCGGTGAGGTGGCCGCGGCCGGCGTCGTCAGGGCGGCGTCGACGAGGTCGACGGTGTCGGTGTCGGCGGCGGCCTGCTGGGACTGTGCGCCGATGGCGCTGGACGCGACGCCGGTGGAGTCGGTCTTGGAGCAGGCGCCGAGAGCGAAGGTCCCGAGGAGCAGGACGGCGCCGCCGAGGGCGGTCGAGGTGCGCTTGAGGCCGGTCGTCCGGCGGGTGTCGGTGTTCATGACCCCTACGCTCGCGTACGCAGGTGAAGCCCGGGTCCGGGTCGTGTTCGGATCATGTTCGGGCGTGGCCGCTGCGGTCAGGTCGGGTGCCGCAGCTGTGCCTTGAGCACGTCGATCTCGCAGCCGGGCGCGGCGGGGTCGAACCCGTGCTCGACGAGCCAGCGAACGGCCGTCAGGCTGCGCAGCGACCACCACCCGCGGATGACGTCGAGGTCGACGCCGTCGCCGTAGCCCGAGACCACGTGGTCGAGGTGTTCGGGGTGACCGAGCGTCAGGGTGGCGAGGTCGTACATCGCGTCGCCCGCGCCCGCCTCGGACCAGTCGAGAACTCCGGTCACGGTCTCGCCGTCGACGAAGACGTGCGCGACCTGCAGGTCACCGTGCACGAAGACCGGGGTCCACGGCCGGAGCGCGGCCTGCGCCACCTCTCGGTTGCGGGTGACGAGCTCGGTCGGGATCACGCGTTCGGCCAGCAGCCAGGCGCACTCCGCATCGAGCTCGGCCACGGTGTCCTCGAGGCTCGCACCGGGCCACGTCGGGACCAGTGCCTCGTGGAGCCGGCGCACGACGGAGCCGGCCGCGACCCAGGCCTGGGCGGATGCGGTCGAGGGGCTGCCGAGACGTCCGAGCGAGGTCCCCGGCAGGGCGGCGAGGGCGAGGACCGGCGGCCGGTGCCACAGCCGCTCGGCGGTCGGGACCGGGGCTGCCGCCATCGCCTCGACCTCGCGTGCGAGCCGCTCCTCGTCGCCGTCGACCTTGAGGAAGACGTCGCCGACCCGGAGCGTCGCGCGCTCCCGGTGCGCCACCACCGCCTCGACCTGGGTCACACCGGCCAGTGTGGTGCACGGCCCTGACCGAACCCCCTTGCTTTTCCGGGTCATATGCCGTCAGGCGAAGATCGGGCCCACGGCGGGGTAGGCGGTGGTGAGCGCTGAGCGCACGGCCGACAGGGAGGGCACCTCGGTGCCGCCCTGGAAGCCGGTGTCGAGCCGCATCGGCTTGCCCCAGGCGATGAGGTCCTCGATCGTCGGACCCGTCGCGGCCGCGGAGAGCTGCCCGAACCAGTCGGCACGGCCGTACGTGACGTCGCCGCCGATGCACACGAGGTCGACCCACGACGGGTCGGCGAGGCAGACGTTCTCGTAGGGGTCGACGTGGTGGCGTTCGAGCACGACGAGATCCGCCGGCCGCCCCTCGGCGAGGGATCCGAGGTGGTCGTCGAGACCGGCGATCCGCGCCGCGACCGAGGTGACCATGGCGACGAGGTCGGCGGCGGCGACGGGGTGGCCCTGCTGGGCGAGCTCGCGGCGGGCCACCTTCATCTCCGCCAGCAGGCTCGTCGACCCGGACGGCAGCCAGTCGGCGCCGAGGGCGACCGGCATCCCCGCTGCCATCGCCTCGCCGGCCGCCGTCGTCTCGCCGTAGAGCCGAAGGTTGGACTGGGGAGACCAGACGAGGCGGCACCCGAGCTCGGCCACGGTGTGCAGGTCGTCGGCGGTGAGTGCGGTCCCGTGGATGACGTTCGTGGCCGCAGTGGCGCCTCCGAGGTCGAGGAAGTGCTGGAACTCCTTGGCGCTCAGGGCATCTCCGCTGCGACCCTCGCTCAGGTGGAGGTAGAACGCGTTGACGTCACCGGCCGCGATGCGCGCCATGACGGCCTGGAAGCTCGGCAGCCCGAACGAGCCCGAGGGCAGGTCGATCATCGAGCGGGCGCGGTGGGCGCCGAAGGCCCACTGGTCGAGGTTGCGCACCAGGGGCTCGGACGACGCGCTGCTCGCGCCGGACGCGCCCTGGATGCCGGTGACGCCGCCGACGAGGGCCCGCACCTCGGCGTAGCGGGTCTGCGTCTGGGGCGGGACCTCGGTGAGCAGGAGGTTCTGCGGGTCGCGCACGAGTGCCTGGTAGGGCTTGGACCGTCTCCACGCGTAGCGGTTGTCGTAGAGCTTCGGCGGCTCCCATGCGGCGAAGACGTTGAACTCCGGGTGCCCGTGCAGGTCGAGCAGTCCGGGCAGGATGACGCCGTCGGTCTCGAGCACCTCGACGTCCGTCGGCGACTGCTGCGAGATGCGGTCGATGAGGCCGCCCGCCACGGTGACGTAGCCGCTCGACCACGCCCCGTCCGGGGTGATGACGGCGCCGTGCAGCGCGAAGGGCGCCGGGGGCAGGGCCCGCGGCCGACGCGTCGGCTCCGGCAGCTCCTCGGTGATCCCTCGGGCGTAGGCCCTCTCGAAGAGACCGGGGTCAGGGTGCGTCACAGTGCCGGCCACGTCCGCGCTCCCTCCGGGACGACGACGTCGATCGTCGCGCGCTTCGTCTGCGCGTCGGCGCCGTCGCGCACGGCCCAGGCGTCGACCCCTCGCCACCAGGCCGGTGCGCCGGCGGGAAGGTCGCCCTCCGGGATCGGCGCCAGGTCCGTGGGACCCCACGTGGCGGCATACGGCGTCAGGTCGGTCGGTCCCTCGGGAGCCACGTGCGCGGCGAGGTCGGGGAGGTGCTCGTTCCAGTCGGCCAGCAGGGCCGCGGTCGTCTCGGAGAGCGGCTTGCCGGTCGCGCGCGCGGATCCCTCCGGGTAGGTGGGGTGCCGGACCGCGACGAGGTGCGGAGACGGCGCCCCTGCCGGGAGCGTCCGGACCCACAGGCCGTAGGCCGTCGCCGCGAGGTCGCCGAGCGTCAGGACCGCCGTGACCCCGGTGCCCACGAGCAACGCGTCGAGCCACCGGTTGCGGTACGCGGCGATGGCGTCGTCCTTGACGTGGCGGTTGCCGGCCGACTGCCCGAACACGCTGTAGAGGTAGACGTTGACCATGACGTATGCCGTGTCGACACCGACCTTGGCGAGCAGCCCCTGGACGCGCTGGCCCGCCTCGCCGACGAGGATGCGACGTGAGATCGCCTCGTGCGTCGCGGGATCCTGCCCGAGCACGAGCAGCCGGGCGCTGCCGTCGAGTCGGCCGCGGTGGAAGATCGGACCCCACTCGGTGCGGAAGTCCGCCGACGGGTAGACGTCGTCGCCGGGATAGGCCGCGACGAGGGACGCGAAGGGCTCTGCGGCGTAGCCCGCGCAGCTCTGGTGCACCACGGCCATGGCAGACCTCCACCCGATCGAGCGCCGTTGTCAGTGCAGGGCGTCTCGACGGTAGTCCTGATACATCCGAAGCATCGGCGGAACGTCAGTCCTCGCCGGCGGCCCGCCGCAGCAGCAGCGCCTTCTCGGCGTCGTTCTCGGTCATGCCGGCGGCACGGGCGAACTCGGCACGCGCCTCGTCGTCGCGGCCGAGCCGCGCGAGCAGGTCACCGCGCACGCTCGGCAGCAGGTGGTACCCGGCCAGGGCGCCCGCGTCGACGAGGGCGTCGACGACCGCGAGCGCAGCGGCCGGACCCTCGGCGTAGGACAGCGCGACGGCCCGGTTGAGGTCGATGACCGGGGACGGCCGGATCGCCCCGAGCTGGGAGTAGAGCGCGACGATGCGCCCCCAGTCGGTCGCCTCGGCGGTGTGCGCGCGGGCGTGGCAGGCGGCGATCGCCGCCTGCAGCACGTACGGACCGGCGGGTCCCTGCCCGTGCTCGACGAGGGTGAGGGCCCGGTCGAGGGCCCCGAGCGCGTGCCGGATGAGCGCCCAGTCCCAGCGTGTGCGGTCCTGCTCGAGGAGGAGCACCGGCTCGCCGTCGCGACCGATGCGGGCCCGGGTGCGGGAGGCCTGGACCTCCATGAGCGCGAGCAGCCCGTGCACCTCGGGCTCGGCCGGCGCGAGCGCGGACAGGACGCGGCCGAGCCTGATGGCCTCCTCCATGAGGTCGCCCCGGACCCAGTCGCGACCGGACGTCGCGGCATACCCCTCGTTGAAGATGAGGTAGACGACCTCGAGGACCGAGGCGAGGCGCGGCGCCAGCTCGGCGCCGGACGGGATCTCGATGGTGATGCCGTCCTGGCTCAGGGTCCGCTTGGCGCGCGAGATCCGTTGGGCGACCGTCGACTCCGTCGTGAGGAAGGCCCGGGCGATCTCGCGCGTGGTGAGGCCACCGATCATCCTCAGCGTCAAGGAGATCCGGGCCTGCGCCGTCAGGGCGGGATGGCACGCGGCGAAGACGAGGCCGAGGACGTCGTCGTCGATGTCCTCCAGCGCCGCGTCGAAGTCGCCCTCGGCCAGCTCGGCCACTCTCAGCTCCTCCTGGTGTCCGACCTGCTGCAGCTTGCTCGCGAGGTTGACGTCGCGACGGATGCGGTCGATGGCGCGGCGCCGCGCGGTCGACGTGAGCCAGGCACCGGGCTTGTCCGGGATGCCGTCGCGGGGCCACTGCTCGAGGGCCTGGACGAAGGCGTCCTGGGCGAGGTCCTCCGCGAGGCCGACGTCGCCCACGACACGGGCGACGACGGCCGTCACCTTGGCAGCCTCCATGCGCCAGACGGCCTCGAGGGTGCGCCGGACGTCATCGGTGGTGCGGCCGGGGTGCGCGGTCATCGACACCCCGACACTCTGGCACGAACCGGTGTCAGGACGCCCTCACCCGCGGGCGGCGTTGCGGGCGGCCTCCGCGCGCATCTGCTCCTCGCGCTCGCGCAGCTCGGGCGTGAGCCCGTCGCCGAAGTCCTCGGGTGCGAAGACCTGCCGCAGCTCGAGCGCCAGACCGGGCTCCGGCGCGCACGACGTCGGCCACCTCCGCAGCCACTCGATCGCCTCCGCGCGAGAGCTGACGTCGATGATGGTGAAGCCGGCGACGAGCTCCTTGGCCTCGGCGAAGGGACCGTCGGTGACGACCCAGTCACCGTCCTCCCACGTCAGGCGGGCGCCCCTGGCGCTCGGGTGCAGCCCCTGCCCGTCGACGAAGACCCCGGCCTTGAGCATCTGCTCGTTGTAGGCCTGCATGTCGGCGAACTGCTGCTGCGTCCCGGTCTGGCCCTGCTCGGTCCCGGGGCTGGCCGGGACGATGATCATGAAGCGCATGACGGTCTCCTCGTGTGTCAGCGCGAGGCCGGACGCCCCGCTTCATCCACACGTCGAACGGTAGGAGACCTTCTCGACACGGACGCCCGGCCTTTCGGGAGGCTCAGAGCTCGAGCCGCACCGTCGCCGCCGACTCGACACCCTCACGGAACGGAACGCCGTCGCGCGCAGCCCGGGCCACGGCCTCGAGGACCGGCGCCAGCCCGTCGTCGTCGACGTGACCCGCGACCTCGTCGGCGACGGCCTTGACCTGGTCGGGTGCGTTGCCCATGGCGACGCCCCACGCGGCCCAGTGCAGCATCTCGAGGTCGTTGCGCTGGTCGCCGCAGGCCACGGTGTGGATCGGCTCGACGCGCAGCTGGCGGCGCACGAGCTCCAGGGCGCTCGCCTTGGACACGCCCTCAGGGTTGATGTCGAGCCACGCGGACCAGCCGACGGCATACGACACCCCGTGCAGGCCGGCGCGCTCGACGAGCTCCATGAACTCCTCGGCCGTGGCCTCGGGCTGGCGGAGGGTGACGCGGGTGACGGGGTGGGCGATGAGCTCCTCCCACTCGACCTCGCGGGACTGGCCCATGAGCTCGCCGTCGGGGAAGTGCCTGCTCACCTTGAAGCCGACGCCCGGCTCCTCGACGGCGATGAGGGCGTCGGGCAGGGCGACGCGCATCTTCTCGAGCACCGCGCGGGGGTCGAAGGTCACCATGTCGATGATGGAGTAGCCCTCTGCCGCGGCCGGGTCGAGGCGGAGCGTCAGGGCGCCGTTGGAGCAGATGGCGTAGCCCTCCCGCAGCCCGAGGGCCTCGAGGATCGGTGTCGTCGCGATGATCGATCGGCCGGTCGCGATGACGACGGCGACGTCGTCCGGCAGGGCCTGCACGGCGTCGCGGACGCGGTCGGAGAGCTCGCCCATGTGGTTGAGGGTCGTGCCGTCGAGGTCGAGGGCGAGCAGTCGCTGAGCCATGCGCTCACCGTATCTCCCGCCCCGCCGAGCCCTCACACCACCGGAGACTCGTCACCGTCGCTTCGCTGCACCTCCACCCGGGGGTCACCTGAGCGCCGTCCGGCGGACGACCCTTGCTCCACGGAGCGTGCCGACACGCCGCACGACGCGCCGCCGCTGCCGGTTGTCGGTGACCAACGGTCGTCGGCGGGCGACACCCGGTCTCAGGCGAGGCGACCCAGGGCGTCCTCGATGCCGCGGTGCAGGGTCGGGTAGGCGTAGATCATCGACCGAAGCCGGTCGACGGGAACCTCGCCGTGGACGGCGACGGCGAGCGCCCCGAGCACCTCTCCCCCGGCGGGGCCCATCGTCGTGGCCCCGACGACCACCCCCCGGTCCGCGTCGACGACGACCTTGATCAGGCCGTCGGACTTCGCGATCCAGCCGCGGGTCGTCTCGCCGAGCGGCGTCAGTCCCACCTGCACGTGGGCGAGCTTCTCCCGCGCCTGGGCCTCGGTCATCCCGACCGCACCGACCTCGGGATCGGTGAACGTGACGCGCGGGAGGGCGGCATACTCCGCCGGCGGGCCGTCGTCGCCGAGGACGTCGCGGATGACGACCCCGGCCTGGTACATCGAGACGTGCGTGAAGGCGCCCTTGCCGGTGATGTCGCCGACCGCCCACACGCCGTCCGTGACGCGGCAGCGGTCGTCGACGGGTGCGGTGCGCGAGTCCTTCGCGACGCCGACGGCGTCCAGCCCGACGGCGGCCGGGTCGGCGCGACGGCCCGCTGCGACGAGGAGCTTCTCGGCCGTCAGCGAGGTGCCGTCGGCGAGGGTGACCGTGAAGGTGGACCCGTCGTGGGTCACCTTCTCGGCACCGACTCCCTGGTGCACGGTCACCCCGTCGGCCTCCAGGGCGGCCCTGAGCTTCTCGGACGCCTCCGGCTCCTCGAGGGAGAGGATGCGGTCTGCCGCCTCGACGATCGTCACGGCGACGCCGAAGCGCGCCATGACCTGGCTCAGCTCGCAGCCGATGGCGCCGCCGCCCAGCACGACGATGGAGGCGGGCAGCTCCGTGGCCTCGACGATCTCGTGGTTGGTCCAGTAGGGCGTGTCGCGCAGGCCCTCGACCGGAGGGATGGCGGCCGTCGTGCCGGTGTTGACGACGATGCCCTTCGTCGCCGTGTAGGCGGTGCCGTCGACGTCGACGCGTCCGGGCCCCGAGATGCGACCGGATCCGCGCACGAAGGTCGCGCCCGTGCCGACGAGCCGGTCGACGGCGACCTTGTCGTCCCAGTTGTCGGTGGCCTCCTCACGGATGCGCCTGGCCACGACCGACCAGTCGGGGGTGACCTCGCCGACGGTGCCGGCCAGCCCGTCGACGCGTCGCGCCTCGGCGAGCGCGTCGGCCGCGCGGATCATCATCTTCGACGGGATGCAGCCCCAGTACGGGCACTCGCCGCCGACGAGCCCGCGGTCGACCCCGAGGACGCGCAGGCCGCGCTCGGCGAGGCTGCCGGCGACGTGCTCACCGCCTGGGCCGAGCCCGATGACGATGACGTCGAACGTGTGGTCGGAGTCGGTTGCCATGTCGACAGCCTGTCTGGTCGGCGCCCCGGTGGAAAGGGGCGCCCCCGTGACGGCGGCCAGCGAACTCCGAGCAAACCCTCAGGATGGGCTGCGAACCTCGTGCTTTTGTATGTGGTCGCGTGGGGACGACCGAGGAATGCAGGCCCCGAACGCGAACGACAGTGGAGGACGAGCAGTGACCAGCAGCCCCGACGGCCGACCGGGCCCCGAAGGACTCGACGCCCCCGAGGGCACTGAGCACCCCGACGCGTCCGGGCAGCCCGGCCAGCCCGGCCAGCCCACCCGCGGGACCGAGCCCACCGAGGGCTCGGCACGCCCGCGCCGCCGCAAGCGGTGGTGGATCCTCGGCATCGTGGCGGCGCTCGTCGTCGCCCTCGCAGGCTACGGGGTGTTCCAGTACTACTCGCTCGATGCCGGGATCCGACGCTCGTCCGCGTTGGCCGGCGCCGCGCAGTCGACGCACGGCGACACGAACCTGCTCGTCATGGGCCTCGACAGCCGGCTCGACGAGAACGGCGACCCGCTGCCCCAGGCGATGTACGCGGCCCTCCACACCGGGGACGCGAGCCACGGCGGCCTCAACGCCAATGTGCTCATGCTCGTGCACATCCCCGGGGACGGGAGCCGGGCGACCGCCATCTCGATCCCCCGCGACGACTACGTCGACTTCGTCGGCTGCCCCGACGGCGAGTGCAAGGGGAAGATCAAGGAGGCCTACGGACTCGCCTACGACCAGGAGCAGCGTCGTCTGGCCAAGCAGGGCGTCAAGGGCCACGCCGCGAACCAGCAGGCGCGCGAGGCGGGGCGCAGGACCGAGATCGCCACGGTGCGCCAGTTCCTCGGCGGCGTGCCGATCGACCACTTCGTCGAGGTGACGATGGCGGCCTTCTACCAGATCGCCCAGAACGTCCAGCCGATCCAGGTCTGCGTCAAGGAGAACACCCAGGACAGCTTCTCGGGGGCCAAGTTCCACGCCGGCCTGCAGGAGATCAACGCCTCGCAGGCGGTGGCCTTCGTGCGACAGCGGCGCGACACCGTGCACCCGGACCTCCAGTTCACCGACCTCGACCGGTCCCGTCGGCAGCAGGCGTTCATCGCCTCCCTCTTCCACCAGCTGAAGCAGGCGAACACCTTCATCAACCCGGCGACCATCTCGAGCCTGATCAACGTCGCAAAGCAGAACACGGCGATCGACGCCGGGCTCGACCCGATCGGTCTCGCGCGTGACGCCTCGGCGATCTCGGGCGGCAACCTGCACTTCTTCACGCTGCCCGTCCAGCGCTTCGGCTTCGACCCGCTCGGACAGTCGGTCAACTTCGTCGACGTCCCCGTCATCCGCAGCACCGTGCACGCGATCCTGACCACCGGCAACGCGCCGACGGCCTCCGCGACGCCGCACCCCTCGACCACGACGAGCGCCAGCACGACTCCCGACCGCAAGGTCGACGTCATCAACGAGTCGGGCGTGGCCGGCCAGGCGCGGCTCGTGCTCGACGCGGCCGTCGGCACGGGCTACCGCCCGGGACTCACCTCCACCGGGGTGCGCCGCGTGACGTCCGTCGTCGACTACGCCCCCGGGGACTCCGCCGCGGCGCAGTCCCTCGCGGACTTCCTCGGCGGCATCCAGATCCGCGAGCGGGCCTCGACGCCGTCGGGCTCGCTCATCGTGCGCGTCGGCAACGGCTTCACCCTGCCCGCCGCAGCGGCGGCGGCAGCACGGACGGGCTCTCCCACCGCGGCTCCGACGCCCCCTCCCGCCACCGCGGTCTCGGCCGTGGGCGGTGGACGCGCCGGGCCGCCGCCCACCGCGCTGACCGACCTGTCCGGAGGCGGGATCCCCTGCGTCAAGTGAGTCGACGGCCGTAGCGGCGCTCCCGCTCGCGCCGGGGGCGCCGGGCCGCCGGCCGGGGCGCGAGCGTGGCCGTGAACTGGGCGTGAACGTGGGCGTGAACGTGGCGTGAGCGGCCCGGGAGGCCGACGGGGCGCAGGGCCTACGCTGCGATCCCATGACCGTGACGACGCTGGTGCTGCTCGGCGTGGCAGCGCTGCTCGTCGGCTTCGCCAAGACGGCCATCGGCGGCATGGGCAGCGTCGCCGTCGCGATCTTCGCCCTCGTCCTGCCGACGAAGGAGTCGACGGCCGCGATCCTGCTCCTGCTGCTCATCGGTGACGTCGTCGCGGTGTGGCACTACCGCCGGGACGCCGACCTCGGGCTGCTGAGGCGTCTCATCCCCGCCGTCCTGCCCGGTCTCGCGCTCGGCGCACTCTTCCTCGCCTGGGTCGACGACACGACGCTGCGCCGGTCCATCGGCGGCCTGCTGCTCGTGCTCGCGGCGCTCCAGCTCGTCCTCACGTGGCGCTCGCCCGACACGACGCGCGTCGGCTCGTCCAGGGTCGCGGCGGTCGGGACGGGCGCCGCGGCGGGCTTCGCGACGATGACGGCGAACGCGGCCGGTCCCGTCATGACGCTCTACCTCGTCGCGCAGGGGGTCGAGAAGCGCCGCTTCCTCGGCACGAGCGCCCTCTTCTTCTTCGGCGTCAACCTGTGCAAGGTGCCCTTCAGCGTCGGCCTGGGGCTCTTCGGGGCCCAGACCCTGTGGCGCACGGCCCTGCTCGCACCGCTCGTGCTCGTCGGGACGTGGATCGGGCTGCACACCGCACGCCGCCTCAGCCAGACCCGCTTCGACCAGGCCGTGCTCGTCGCCACCGTCGTCTCCGCGCTGGCCCTCGTCGTCCGCTGACACCCGGCCGGGAGCGCCTAGGGTGCTTGGCATGACGCTTCCCGCCGACGACCTCGAGCTGATCCGTGCCTCCCGCCAGGCCTGGGGCGCGCTCGAGACGGTGCACGTGCTCGGCTACTTCGCCGACGAGGTGCGTGAGGCCTACGTCGCCCTCGGGCTGCACCCGCGCCTCAGCTACTTCGCCGCCCGCTCGGCCGCCTTCGGGGCCGTCGGGCCGGAGGTGCCGACCGCCACCTTCTACGTCTTCGCGCCGTGGCTGCACGCCAAGGCGCTGCCCGCCTCCTGGGCGGTCGCGACCCCCGACCGGGTGCAGCAGGCGCGACGTGACGCCATGTCGGTCGTGCTCGACCGCGTCGTCGGCGACACCGACGTCTCCGAGCTGCTCGACCTCGTCCGCACCGTGTGCGCGGGTCTGACGTCGCACGGTCGTCCGTTGTATGCCGCCCACGCCGGCCTCGCGTGGCCCGACGAGCCGCGCCTCGCCCTCTGGCACGCGACCACCCTCGTCCGCGAGCACCGCGGGGACGGGCACGTGGCGGCGCTGCTGCGGGCGGGCCTCGACCCGGTCGAGTCGATCGTCGTCGGCGGGATCTTCTCGCGCAACACCGACTTCATGCGGTCGAGCCGCGGCTGGTCCGACGAGGAGTGGGCCGCCGCGACGTCCCGGCTCACCGAGCGTGGCCTCGTCGACGGCGACTCGCTGACCGAGGAGGGGCTCGCCTTCCGCAAGGACCTCGAGCGCGAGACCGACCGGATGGCCCTCGAGGGCTGGGCGCACCTCGGCCTCGAGGGCACGCGCCGGGTCGCCGAGCTGGCGGCGCCGTTGCGCACCGCGGCGCTCGGCAGCGGCATCCTGCCCGGCTGGATCAGCTCGCGCGGGTAGCCGGCCGATCGCCGTCGTCCCTCGCCGGTTCGAGGTGGTGTCGGCACCTGGGACGGTGTCGGGATCACCTCGGACCGGTGTCAGAGCGTGAAGGCCGCGCGGAAGCGCTCGAGAGCCAGCTCGTCGTCGCCCGACGCCCATCCCTCCAGCCCGACCGGCCCGGCATACCCCATGTCGGCGAGCGCCTGCGCGACCGCCGGGTAGGCGATCTCGCCGGTGCCGGGCTCGCAGCGCCCGGGCACGTCGGCGACCTGGATCTCGCCGAGGTGCGGCAGGGCCCGGCGGCAGAGCTCGATGAGGTTCCCCTCGCCGATCTGGGCGTGGTAGAGGTCGAGCATCAGCCGCAGGTGCGGGCTGTCGACGGCTTCGACGAGGGCCAGGCAGTCGGCGGCGGTCGCGAACGGGACGCCCGGGTGGTCGACCGCCGTGTTGAGGTTCTCGAGGACGAACGTGACCCCTGCGCGCTCGCCGAGCTCGGCGATGCGGCCGAGCGTGCGCTGCGCCGTGAGCCACATCGGCCCGGTCGCGACCGGCTCGGGCCGCACCGGCAGGCCCCGGTCGTCGAGCCCGGTCCCGTGGAGGTTGAGCCGCGGGATGCCGAGGCGGTGGGCCACCGGCACCGACTCCGCCGCTGTCGCGAGCAGCTCGTCGGCGCCCTCCTCGTCGCCCAGCCGGCCGCGGACGTAGCCCGTCATCGACGAGTAGACGACGCCCTCGTCACGCAGGGCGACGAGCTCGTCGACGTCGTGGCGCGTCCAGTCCCAGATCTCCACCTGGAAGCCGAGCGCATGGATGCGGCGCACCCGCTCGGCGAAGGGCAGGTCGACGAAGACCATCTCGGCGCTCACCGCGAGCGAGAACGGGCCCGCCATCAGGCACCCGCCCCGGCCGCCACGCGGTCGGCGTCGCGGATCGTCACGGTGCCTCCCGTCTCGACGGCCTCGATGCAGGCGAGCGCGATCCGCAGCGCCGCACGGGCGTCCTCACCGCCGACCTGCGTCGGGGTGCCCTCACGAACAGCCCGGCAGAAGGCCGCGAGCTCGGCGGCATACGCGTCGGCGAAGAGGTCGGTGTCGGTGCGGGCCGTGGGACTGGTGACCCCGGCCGCGCTCCAGTGGCTCGTGATGAGGTGGGCCGGGCCGCCCGCCGTCACCATGCCGGCCGAGCCGAAGACCTCGGCGCGCACGTCGTAGCCGTAGGCGGCCGAGAAGCTCGCCTCGGCGACCGCGATCGCGCCGTTGTCGTAGCGGATCGTGACGACGGCGGTGTCGAGCAGCCCGGCGGCCTTGAAGTCGGGCGCGACGAGCGCGTCGGCCATGACCGAGACCTCGACGGCCGTCGCGCCGGCGTTGAACCAGTTGAGCGCGTCGAAGTCGTGGATGAGCGTCTGGGTGAAGATCGTCCACGGCGGCACGGCCGCCGGGTCGGCGAGTCCCGGATCACGCGTCACGGAGCGCAGCAGCTGGGGCGTCCCGATGCCACCTGCGGCCACCGTGTCGCGGGCGGCGACGAAGTCGCGGGCGAAGCGCCGGTTGAAGCCGACCTGCAGGGGTATGCCGGCACCTCGGGCCGCGTCGATGGCGCGGTCCGCGTCGGAGAGGGTCATCGCCATCGGCTTCTCGACGAAGACGGCCTTGCCGGCCGCGGCTGCTGCGACGACGAGGTCCGCGTGCGCCGTACTGGCGCAGGTGATGGCGACGGCCTCGATGCGTGGGTCGTCGATGAGGTCCTGGGGGTCGGCGAGCCACTCGGCGCCGAGCTCCTCCCCGAGGCGCTCGGCTGCGGCAACCCGGGGGTCGGCGACGGCGACGAGCTCGGCCTCGCCGAGCCGCCGGGCCAACGTGGTGGCGTGGTGGGTGCCGATGCGGCCGGCCCCGATGAGACCGAAGCGGACCGGGTCGATGCGCGTCATTGCTGCTCCTTCGCAGATGTGACTAGAGCGCTCTAGTAGTGAGAACAGTGAAGCGCGACACCGCCGCGCCGGTCAAGGGCTGGTCCACGTCGATGGAGCGCTCTAGAGTCGGGGCATGGTCAGCACGAGGCCCGGCGAGAGGGTCACGATGGAGCACGTCGCCGCGCGTGCCGGTGTCTCCCGCGCCCTCGTGTCGATCGTCTTCCGCGGCGTCGCCGGCGCCTCCGAGGCCACCCGTGAGCGCGTCCTCGCCGCCGCACGCGAGCTCGACTACCGGCCCGACACCCGCGCGAGCCGTCTCGGCAGCAGCCGTACGCGCACGCTCGGTGTGGCCTTCAGCGTCGGGCACGCCTTCCACGGCGACCTCCTCGAGAGCCTCTACACGCATGCCGACGGGGCGGGCTACGAGCTCGTGCTGAGCGGCGTCACCCCGTCGCGCTCCGAGGAGGCTGCGGTGGAGACCCTGCTCGCCGAGCGGTGCGAGGGCATCGTCCTGCTCGGCAGCAGCCAGGGCGCGGGCCGGATCGAGAGCCTCGCCGCGCGCGTTCCCGTCGTGAGCGTGCTGCGGCCCGTGCCGGGCGGTGGGGTCGGCGTCGTGCGCACCGACGACGCCGCAGGGCTGAGGCTCTCGGTCGAGCACCTGCGCGGCCTGGGCCACCGGCGCATCGCCCTCCTCGACGGCGGCCGCACCGCCGGTGCGGCCGAGCGGCGACGCGGCTACCGCACGGCGATGCGCCGCTCGCCGGCCCTGACCGAGATGGTCCTGCCCGGTGGCGTCAGCGAGCTCGAGGGCGCCGACGCGGCGCGCAGCTTCCTCGCGCTCGGCGCACGCGGCCGGCCGACCGCCGTCGCTGCCTTCAACGACCGCTGCGCGATCGGCTTCGTCGACGTCGTGCGGCAGGCGGGGCTCCGCGTTCCCCGCGACGTGTCGGTCGTCGGCTTCGACGACATCACCGAGGCCGGCTACCCCCACGTGTCTCTGACGACGGTGCACCAGGACGCCGAGCGTCTCGGCTCGGAGACGGTGCGCACCCTCGCCGACCGACTCGACCGCGGGCCGGCGGGACCGGCGTCGCCCCCGCCCGTCGTCGTCGAGCCCGTCGTCGTCGAGCCCTCACTCGTGGTGCGGGCCAGCACGGCGCCGCCGGCATCCCGTGGTGCGTCCTCGTGATGCCGGGCGACGTGCTCGGCCGAGACGTCGGGCCCGACGTGCAGGTGCAGTTCACCAGTCTGGGCGGGAAGGTCGTGCGGTCGCTCGCGCTCGGCGGCGACCGACCCCGGACCACCCCGCTCGTCGTCGTCCTGCCCGGTCTCGGCCTGCCCTTCTACACGATCCCGACCGCGAGGTCCCTCGTCGCACGGGGGCTGGCCTGCACCGTGCTCGACCTACCGGGGTTCGGCTCCAACCTGCCGCGTCCGACGAGCCCGTCCATCCACGCCGCGGGCCTCCTGGCAGCGCGCTGGATCGACGCACAGGCCGCCGGGCACCCGGTCGTCGTGCTCGGGCACTCGACGGGAGGCCAGGCCGCCCTGACCGCGGCACTGGCCCTCAGTGCCCGCCGCCGCGACTTCTCGCTCGTGCTCGCCGGGACGACCTTTGCGCCCGAGCAGCGCCGACTGCACCGCCTGGCCCGGGCGACCCCCTTCGCCTACCGCGACGACCGTCTCGACCAGATCGACCCGATGGAGGTCTGGCGGGGTCGTACCGGCATCGTGGCCATGCTCCAGTCGGGCCTCCACGACGCTCCCGAGGAGCGCATCGCCCACCTGCCCGTGCCCGTCACGGTCACCGCCGGGGTGCACGACGCCTTCGCCCCGGTCTCGTGGCTCGACCGGCTCGCGGGGTCGGCCCGCCGCGCTCCGAGCGTGCGCACGTCGCTGCTCGGCGGGTCGCACAACAACCTCTTCACGCACCCCGACGAGATCGCCGGCCTCGTCGCGCTGGCCGCCGCCGACGTGAGCGGCTGACGTCCGACCGCCTCAACCGGCCGGCACGGGGTCGCGTCCCTGCCACGTGCAGATGCACGCCTCGTTGCCCTCGGGGTCGGCGAGGATCCAGAAGGCGGGGGCCTCGGCGTCGGACACGAGGCGCCCACCGGCTGCGAGAGCGCGTTCGATGCGACCGGCCGCCTCGTCGTGGGCGACCGTGACGTCGAGGTGGATCCGGTTGCGTTGCGGCCGCGGCTCGTCCATCTGCTGGAACCAGACGGCCGGTCCGAGGCGCAGCGGGTCCTGCACGTCGTTGCGGGCGATGACGTCCCAGCCGAGCACCGCGTCCCAGAACGGCCGCACCGCGTCGATGTCCATCGCGTCGATGGCGACCTCGACGACGGTGAGCGTCGTGGGCTCGGACGGCAGCCCCAGCTCGGCCACGACCGCGTCGACCGCACGGCCCAGCGTGACGTCCTCCGCGGTGACGCCACCAGCGGGCTCGGTGGACACCGCGAGGTGGACGACGTCGCCGCGCACGTCGACGTCGGGGGCGCGGCCGTGCGCCGCCGCCACCTCGCCGATCCGCGCGACGAGGGCGAAGGCTGCCGCCGCGTCGGGGGCCCGCACGGTCAGGTGCATGCGCTGGAGCAGGAACCGCCACTCGGGCAGGGCGTCGGACGCCGCCTGGCGGGAGAGCTTGTCGGCCATGGACCGACCGTAGCCCGCCGCACCGACCGAGCAGGCCGGTCAGTGCGGGCGTATGCCGTCAGGCCGGGTCACGGGGACTCCCGCCGGGCCGTCGTGCCGCGGACCACGAGCTGCGGCTCGAGGACGAGCTCGACCGGCTCGGTGCGCCCGTCGTCGAGACGCTGGGTGGCCGCCTCGACCGCGGCGGTCGCCATGGCCTCGGGGATCTGGCTGACGCTCGTGAGGTCGACCGTCGCCAGCCGGGCGATCGGACTGTCGTCGTAGCCGACGACGGAGATCTCACCCGGGACGTCCACGCCGTCGCGCCGGAGCCGGTCGAGGAGGCCGAGCGCGGCCCGGTCGTTGAACGCGACGACGGCGGACGGCATACGTGGGCGGCCGCGCGTGGCCTCTCGACCGGGCGGAGGGGGCAGGACGCGGCCGGTCGACGGACGGGGGGCGCGGGCAACGAGGGCTGTCGCCGCGCGGGCGCCCGACTCCTCGTCCCCGCCGCCGTCGACGACGAGCGACGAGTCCGCGAGCCCGAGGCGCTTCATGGCCCGGCGGTAGCCCTGCCGACGTACCGTGGCGATGGGGCCGCGCGGGCCGTCGACGAAGGTGATGTCGCGGTGCCCCAGACCGGCGAGGTGCTCGACGGCGAGCCCGACACCGACGTCGTCGGCCGCTCGCACGACGTCGACCCCGGCCGCGCGTGCTCGTCGGCCGATGGCCACGACGTGGTGCTCCTCGGCGAGCGCCGCGAGCTCGGCGTCGGGCAGCCGTGGGCCGAGCAGCAGGAGGGCCTCGCAGCGGAAGTCGAGGAGCGACTCGACGGCCCGGCGCTCGTCGCGGGTGCGCGTCAGCGGGCTGACGACGATGTCGTAGCCCCGCTCGTCGGCGGCGGCCTGGAGGTCCTCGAGGAGCTCGGCGTGGAAGGTGCTCCGGACGTCCATCGTCACGCCGAGCAGCTGGGTGCGCCTCCGGGCGAGCAGGCTCGCGGTGCGGTCGGCCCGGTAGCCGAGGTCGCGTGCCGCCTCGAGCACCGCCTCCCGCGTCGCCGCGCTCGGGCCGGGGCGTCCACGCAGGACGAGGGACACCGAGGCCGTGCTGACCTGAGCCCGCGCAGCGACGTCCTCGAGGCGGGGACGGGGGGGACGCGACGGCATACGACTCCTTGGTGGCTGTGGCCGGCAAGGCCGGGGTCGAGCTCGGGCCACTTTGTCAGAACAAAGTGTTGACACGCGCGGCACACGCTCCGCACACTGGAGCCATCGTAGTCTTAAAGCGCTTTAAACACATTGACGAATCCACCGAGATGTCCAGAGAGGCACATCCCATGACGCACTCACCCATCGGCGTCGCCGTCATCGGCGCCGGTATGGCGGGCCGGGCGCACTGCGCCGGCTATCGCACCGCCCCCACGCTCTTCGACCCACCGCTGCCACCGATCCGGTATGCCGCCGTCGTCGACGCGAACGAGGCCGTGGCCAAGGACGCGGCGGGCCGCTACGGCTACGCGCGGCACGGCACCGACTGGCGCGAGCTGCTCGACGCCGACGACGTCCAGGTCGTCAGCGTCGTCGTCGCCAACCACCTGCACCGCGAGATCGTCGAGGCCCTCCTCGACGCCGGCAAGCACGTGCTCTGCGAGAAACCCCTCGCCGCTAGCCTCGAGGACGCCCGGGCGATGGTGGCCGCCGCCGCGGCGCACCCCGACCTCGTGAGCGGCGTCGGCTTCGTCTACCGGCGACAGCCCGCCGTGGCGGCCATCCGGGACCTCGTCGTCGGCGAGCTCGGCGAGGTCTCCCACTTCAACGGCCGCTACTGGTGCGACTACGCCCGGAGCGCCGAGACCCCGATGGCCTGGCGCTACAAGGGCGGTCCCGGGACGGGGGCCCTGGCCGACATCGGCAGCCACCTCATCGACCTCGCCGAGTTCGTCTGTGGCCCGATGACCTCCGTGAGCGGCGGCGCCTTCACGACGAAGGTCACCGAGCGGGCCGTGCCCCTGGGCACGACGTACGGCCACGCCAAGGCCGAGCTGTCCGACGTGCGGGAGCCCGTCGAGAACGACGACGTCGCCACCTTCACGGCGCACTTCGAGTCCGGGGCCGTCGGCACCTTCTCGATCTCGCGCATCGCACCCGGCCACGCGAACTCGCTCGCCTTCGACCTCATGGCCGAGCACGGCGCCGCCAAGTGGGACATGGACCGCCCCGCCGAGCTCTCCGTCATCCGGCAGCTGCGCGGTGACGGCCTGGACGGCTACAACCAGGTGCTCGCCGGCCCGGCGCACCCCTACGTCAAGGGCGGGCTGCCGATGGACTTCCCCGGCTGCTCCTACGGCGTCGGCGACCTCTTCGGCTACCAGGCGCGGGCCTTCCTCGAGCAGGTCGCCGGCATCGAGGGAGGCCTGCCGGAGGTCGCCGCCTTCGACGACGGCGTGCGCGACCTCACCGTCCTCGACGCCGTCACGCGGTCGGCCGCTGCCGGCGGCGCCACGATCTCCGTCGGCTGAGTCCCCCACCACCCCAAGCACTTCCGGAAGAAGAAGGAACGACCCATGCAGCTCGGTGCCTACAACGCCTGCCTCGCGGACAAGACACTCCCCGAGGCCCTCGACCTCGTCAAGGGCCTCGGCCTGACGAGTGTCGAGGTCAACTCCGGCGGCTTCCTGCCGCCCATCCACCTGCCCGTCGACGACCTCCGCGCGAGCGAGCAGGCTCGGCAGGACTACCTCGGCGAGTTCAGCTCGCGCGGGCTCACCCTGACGGCCCTCAACTGCAACGGCAACCCCCTGCACCCCGCAGCCGGCTTCCCGCACTCGCATGACCTCATCGACTCGATCGAGCTCGCCGCACTGCTCGGCGTCAAGCGCGTGATCACCATGTCGGGCACCCCGGGCAGCGAGCCGGGAACGTCTGTCCCCGTGTGGAACCCGCTCCCCTGGTGGAGTCCGTTCCTCGACGTGCAGGACCACCAGTGGAGCGTCGCCGTGCCCTACTGGAAGGACGTCCAGGCCCGGGCCGCCGCGGCGGACGTCCGCATCGCCATCGAGATGCACCCTGGCAACATCGTCTTCAACCCGCGCACCCTCCACCGCCTCGTCGAGGAGACGGGCGCGACGCACATCGGCGCCGAGATGGACCCGAGCCACCTCTTCTGGCAGGGCATCGACCCGGTCCTCGCGGTCGCCGACCTCGGCGAGCTCGTCTACGTCGCCGCGGCCAAGGACACCCGCATCAACGACGCCGCCAAGGTCAACGGCGTCATCGACGACAGCTTCCGCCGGGTGGCCGACGGCGAGCCCGGCTACCTGCCGCTCGGCGGCGGCACGACGCTGAGCGGCTGGCCGGCGACGCCGTCGTGGGACTTCGTCGCGGTGGGTCGCGGGCACGATACGGCCTACTGGACCGAGTTCCTGCGCGCCCTGCACCAGGTCGACCCCGACATGCCGGTCAACATCGAGCACGAGGACCAGGAGCTCGACCAGCTCGAGGGACTGCGCTTCGCGGCCACCACGCTCATCGAGGCGGAGAAGGGCATCTGACGCCACGCCCGCCGCCACCCGGTCGTGGTGGGCGCGCCGCAGCGTCGGCGACAGGGGTACCTCGACCGGGTGGGCCTCACCGTGGACCGAGCCGGGAGGGTACGTGTCCGCCATGGCGATCGACACGGCGGTGCGACACCGACGGCCCTACCGCGGGTCGCACCTCATCACCCGGCTCGTCGGTCCCCTCACGATCGGGGCCCTCGTCGTCGCCTTCGCCCTGCTGTGGCTGCTCGCGCGACCCCTGGGCGACCCCGGCCAGCTCGTCGGCCAGCTCATCGGCGCCGAGGGCGTGCTGCTCCTGTCCGTCGGGCTCGTGCTCATCAGCACGCTGCGCTGGGTCGACCGGTTCTTCGACGGGGTCGACAAGGCCGCCGTCTGGCACCGCCGGGTCGCCCTGGCCGGCACGATCCTCGTCGGCGTGCACATCGCCACGACCGGCAACCGTCACCCCAGCCGGCTGGGACCGACCCTCGGCACCATCGGCATCGTCGGCCTGGCGGCCCTCACCGTGTGGGCCGTCGCCCCGCGCTGGCGCTCCATCACGCCGCACCCGCTGCGTCCGTCGGTCGAGCGGGTCATGGAGACGGGGCCTGTCCGGCTCGTCGGGCGGTGGGTCGGTGGCTACGGCCTGTGGCGCGGGTTCCACCGCCTGACCGGGGTCTTTCTCGCCTTCGGCTTCGCGCACGGCCTCATGGACGCCACGCTCTTCGGGTCCCCGCTGCTGCGCTGGTCCTACGTCGCGATCGGCGGCATCGGTCTCGCCTTCTACGTCTACCGCGAGCTGCTGGCCCGGCACGTCGCCCGGACCCACGACTACGAGGTGTCGTCGGTGGCGCCGATCGACGACGCGTCGTACGAGATCTGGCTCCGGCCGCTCGGGGACCGTTTCGCCTTCCGGCCGGGCCAGTTCGCCCTCGTCAACCTCGAGGCCCGCGACGGCTGGCACCGCCACCCCTTCACCATCGCGAGCGCGCCGCAGGAGCAGCAGGTCCGCATCACCGTGCGGGCGCTCGGCGACTTCACCTCGAGCATCGGCGACCTCGTCGAGCCCGGTATGCCGGCCGTGATCAGCAGCCCGCAGGGGCACTTCGACTTCGCGCGGGGCACGGAGCACCAGGTGTGGATCGCCGGCGGCATCGGTGTCGCGCCGATGCTGAGCTGGCTGCGGTCCGCCGGGCCGGGCGAGCTGCCGTCACGCGTCGACTTCTTCTACACCGCCCGAGGGCCGGCGCCCCTCGCCGACGAGGTCGCGCACCTCGCGGACCACCACGACGAGATGCACCTGCACCTCGTCGACACCGAGAGCGACCCGCGACTGACGACCGAGCGGGTCCTCGAGGCCGTCGGGACCGAGCCCCGCCGGCTCTCGGCGTTCCTCTGCGGACCCGAACGGATGGTCAGCGCGCTCCAGCGCGACCTCGTGCGAGCCGGTGTGAAACCGGCCAACGTGCACCGCGAGTACTACAACCTGCGCTGAGCGGGGGCGGCGGCTCCACCCGGTTGAGGTGACCGCGCCGTGGGACTCGCCGCCGGCATACCTCGACCGGGACCTTCGGCCCTCTCCGTCGGTGCCGCCTCGCGGGATGCTGGAGACAGGAGGCGCTCCATGGTCGACACGTCAGGCCCCGCCACCCCACCCGGCGTCCCGTCAGCCGGTGAGGCCCCTCGCGAGCCGAGGCCGCTGACCCGCGCCTGGATCTCCGTGGCACTCGTCCCCGTCTTCTTCCTCGTCGCCTTCGCGGCAGCGCAGGGCATCTACGCCCTGACGGGCTACGACCCGAGCGCCGGTGCCACACCGCCGCTGTGGGCCGACCTCGTCGCCGGAGTGCCGGCCCTGCTCATCCTCTTCCTGCCCTGCGCGGGCGCCGTCGTCTACGGCCGTCGTGCGGTGCGCGAGGGGGCCCGCTCGGGCTTCGTCCCGATGGTGCTCGGGGCGATCGTGGCCGTCGGCGGCATTGTCCTCGTCGCGCTGCAGTGAGCCGCTCCCCGGTGTGAGGTGTTCCCCCACCGCAGGTTCTGCGGCACACCCACCTCGACCCGATCCGACGACACTTGCGTTGGAGCGCACTCCAACACCTAGCGTCGGTGGGATGACCGACACCTTCCCCCTGGCAGACCGCACCGTCCGACGCGTGGGCTTCGGCGCCATGCAGCTCCCCGGACCCGGAGTCATGGGTCCGCCGCGCGACCGGGACGAGGCCCTGCGCGTGCTGCGCCGCGCCGTCGAGCTCGGCGTCGACCACATCGACACGGCCCAGTTCTACGGACCCGACGTGAGCAACGAGCTCATCCGCGAGGCCCTTCACCCGTATGCCGACGACCTCGCCCTCGTCTCCAAGGTGGGCGCACGACGCGACGCCGCCGGTGCGTGGCTGCCGGCGCAGCGACCCGAGGACCTGCGCGCCGACGTGGAGGCGAACCTCCGCTCGCTCGGGGTCGACCACCTGACGGCGGTCAACCTGCGGCGGATGGACGAGGGCGCCCCGGGCGCCGGGGACGTGCCGCTCGAGGACCAGGTGGCGGAGATGGCTGCGCTGCGCGACGAGGGCAAGATCGCGGGCGTCGGCCTCTCGACGGTGTCCGCCGCGGATCTTGCTGCCGCGCGGGCGATCACGGACATCGTCTGCGTGCAGAACCCGTTCAGCCTCGTCGACCAGAAGGACGCCGACGTCCTCGACGTGTGCGCCGCGGCGGGCATCGCCTACGTGCCCTACTTCCCGCTGGGCTCGGCGTTCCCCCACCTGCCCAAGGTCGTCGACCAGCCCGCCGTGCAGGCCGTCGCCGCTCGCCGCGGCGTCCCCGCGGCCCGGGTCGGCCTGACCTGGCTGCTCGCCCGCGCCGACAACGTGCTCCTCATCCCCGGCACGTCGTCGGTCGCGCACCTGGAGGAGAACATGGCCGTCGCCGACCTCGAGCTGACCGACGAGGACCTCGCGGAGATCTCCACCGTCGCGGCCTGAACGGCGAGGGGTCGGACGGCGTCAGCCCGGCCGGCCCCCGGTCGTCTCGTCCTCGGTGGCCGCCCACCCCGTGATCCCGACGATGCGGCACACGAGCACGTGGTGGAAGGGCCGGTCGGCGTACTGCGGGACGGCGCGGGCCAGACGGCCGCCCAGCTCGTCGGTGAGGGCCGTCCCGGGGTCGGGTACGTGCTCCAGCTCGACGCGCACCCACCACAGCCTCGACCAGTCCTCCGTCTCCCAGTGCTCGACGAGGAGTGACCCCCGGGGGTCGTCCTCGAGGTTGGCCTCCCGGCCCAGGCGCGAGGACGTCTTGGGCTTGACCGTGTCGATCGGCACGCCGACGTGACCGTCGCCGCTCACGGCATACACCACGGGTACCGGGTCGGGACCGCGTTCGGCGTGCAGGGTGCACAGGACCCCGTGCACCTGGGCGTCCAACCGTGCGCGAGCCTCGGCCCGGCTCAACCTCATGGCCGCCTCCAGCGTCCCGCGGGCCGTGGACCTGCCCGTCCTGACTCGTGATGGTAGGCGCACTAGAGCCGGGCGCTGGATGCGGCCGGGTTGGTAGCCTTCGACTGATCGTGACCATCGGCAGGAGGTGAGACCCGTGTCTGCAGCGTCCGCACCGGGTGCTCCCCCGCCGTCCACGATCGCGCGTCTGGCCTAGTCGCCACCGGGAGCCTCGAACCACACCGTCCGAGAGGTGACTCCCATGAACACCACACCCTTCCAGCTCCACCCCCCGACGACCGTCTCGGGCGTGCCTCACCCCTCGGGTGACGCGGGCCGGCGCGCCCTGGTGCTCGCCGGCGCCGGCGCGGCGGGCAACGCCTGGGAGCTCGGCCTCGTCGCCGGCCTCCTCGAGGACGGGGTCGACCTCACCGAGGCCGACCTGGTCATCGGCACGTCGGCCGGGTCCACGGTGGCCGCCCAGATCACCAGTGGCACAGCGCCGTCCGAGCTGTATGCCGCCATCCTCGCCGAGGTGCCCCCACCTGCTGCCGGCCGCCCCACGGCGACGGGTGGGCAGGCTCCAGGGGCTTCTGGCCAGAGCTACCTCGAGTGGTCGGACGCCGTCATCGCGGCGGCGGCCGACCCGGCCGACATGCGTCGCCGGATGGGCACGGCGGCGCTCGAGCGAGCCGCCTCGGAGGCCTCTCCGCAGGCACGCTGGCGCGACGTCGTCGCGTCCCGCCTCCCGAGCAGGCACTGGCCGAGCCGTGCGGTGCTCATCCCGGCCGTCGATGCCCGGACCGGAGAGCCCGTGGTCTTCGACCGCCACAGCGGGGTCGATCTCGTCGACGCCGTCGCGGCCAGCACGTCGGCGGTGACGCCCTATCCCATCGGGGACCGCCTCTTCCTCAACGGTGGCTACCGGCGCAGCGAGAACGCCGACCTGGCAGCGGGATTCGGACGCGTGCTCGTGCTCTCCCCCTTCGGCGGCCGGACGCGCATGCCTCTCGCGTGGGGCATGGACCTGGCCACGCAGGTCGCCGAGCTGCGGTCCGGTGGCAGCACGGTCGAGACCGTCTTCCCCGACGCCGGGGCGGGCGACGTCTTCGGTGCCAACGCGCTGGACCCGTCTACGCGGCTGCCCGCCGCGCGCGGAGGCCACGCCCAGGGACGCGCCCTGGCTGCGTCGCTCGCCGGCTTCTGGGGGTGAGGTGGGCCGAGGCTCTGGTCACCCGGCCACGGGAGCGGCTTCATGAGGGTCCACGCGCCGTCGGCCGCCGACGCCGGCCCGGTCGGATCGAGCAGGTGTCGCTCCATCCGCCAGGCCAGCGCCTGCGGCCACGTGACCGTCGCCTCGGTCGAGGTCGTGGTCGAGGTCGTCATGCCGGCGTGGTCGCACCGATCCCGGACGGAAGGCGCCCGGGGCGGGGCGGGTCAGCTGGCCTCGACCTCGGTACGCACGACGCGCTCGCTCGTCGACGACTGCCGGCTCAGCTCGCCGTCGCTCGACACCGTGGCGCTGTGCCATGTGATCGGCTCCGACGACGACGTGCGTGGGTCGCCGCTGGTGGCGTCCGACGACACCCCGTCGAGCGCCCGGCCCGGGGTCGCCTCCGAACCGGACTGCGTCTGGGAGCCGACGTAGATGACCTGCTGGGGCTGGTTCTGGATGAGCGAGATGTCGGTGCAGATGTTGAGCGGTGAGCCCCAGCCGACGGTGACGACGAACGTCACTCCGTGGTTCGGGTCGAAGGGCGGGCCGTGCGGCGTCACGTTGTCGACGGTGATCGACGCGGCCCCGACGAAGCGCTGCGCGCTGTTGTCGGCGAGCTTCTGGCCGCCGGTGACGTACTCGCTCGCCGAGACGGCGACGACGGAGTCCGCGCTGAGGGCGCCCCAGTTGAGGTTCACCACGTTGCGGCCCGGGTTCATCCTCCAGTAGATGCGGATGGTCATCGGTACTGCTCCTTCGTAGAAGTCGAGCGGGAAGGGGTTGTCGGGGTTGGGACCCGGCAGGGTCCAGTCGTGCACGGAGCCATCGGGGTTCGTGCGCGGGAAGTGCGCGTCGAGCAGTGCCTTGAAGGCGGGGAACGGGTCGTCGGTCCGGCCGGTGAGGTTGCGGTAGACGCCGGCGAGCGTCGGTGCCGCGGCGGCGATGACCCGTTTGATGTCGTAGCCGAGCTGGTAGCTCAGGTAGTTGATGAAGAGGGTCGCGCACCCGCTCTTCTCGTCCGGGGCGTGGTCGTGCTCGTCGATGGTGTTCACGTAGTCGATCCGGTCGCTGTTGATCCAGAAGCGGGCCGTGTCGAAGCCGGGCTCGTTGAACCCCAAGCCTGTTCGTCTGAGGAACTCGGCCGAGAGCACGCGCGAGAGCCCCTCCCCCGCGGACCCCTCGTTGCTGCCGTCGCTGGCGAACCAGCCGCGGTTCTGGGCGAGCATGAGCATCTCGACGACCTCGGCGACCAGGAGGTAGCGCACGACGTCGAGCCCGGAGCCGTTGCCGGGCCGGAGCGAGATGGGTGGTCCCCACGAGGCGCCGGCGTAGCCTCCGGGCACGATGTCGACCTCGATGGGCAGTGAGTAGGGCAGCGCGATGCCGCCGAACCAATCGGACATGATCTGGTAGTCCGCCTCGCACACGTTCATCAGGGCTTGGGCCCGCTGGAGACCGTCTGCATTCGACAGCGAGGTGTCGTAGCTGATCCGGTAGTGCGTGGTGGTACCGACTGTGGAGAGAGTCATGCTGGGCAGAGGTGCACGGGCTCCCCGCTGATACGCCCGGCCACCGCCGGCCCGCGAAGTCACCTGCACGACCTGCCGTTGTGCGAAACTCGATGCGATGCAGACACGCTCGGGGGACTTCGCGCTGACGACCGACGAGCTACGAGCAGTCGTGGCGTATGCCGTCGCGTGCGCCGAGCCCGCCCTCGTGATCTTCCGGCGGGCGCACCCCGACGACCCTCGGCCCGCCGCCGCTCTCGACGCCGCTCGGGTCTTCGACGAGGGCGCACCACGTTCCCGTCTCCAGAGGACCGCCGCGGTCGACGCCCACCGCGCGGCCCGCGACGCGTCCACCGAGCCCGCCCGCCACGCGGCCGCCGCTGCGGGCGACGCGGCGGCTGCGGCATACCTCCACCCCCTCGCGAAGGCGACGCAGGTGCGCCACATCCTCGGGGCGGCGACGCATGCCGCGCGAGCGGCCGAGCTCGCGCGCGGCGACGACCCGGTGGTCGCGGAGTACGTCGTCACGGCCGCCGCCAGGCGGGCAGACCCGGTGGTCCTCGAGGTGCTGAGCCGGTACCCGCGGGCACCCCAGGGGCGCAGCCGGATCGCGGCACTCATGACGCGCCTCGACGGTCTGCTGCGAGACCCTCCCCCGACTCCACGGGTCGTCGACGACGCCGGGCCGTTCTTCCACGGCACGAGGGCCGACGTGCGTCCCGGCGACCTGCTGACTCCCGGGTGGCGGACGAACTACGGGTCGGGGCGCCGGTCCAACCACATCTACCTCACGGCGAGCCGCGAGGGCGCACCCCTGGCGGCCGAGCTCGCGCTCGGCGACGGACCGGGCCGCGTCTACCGGGTCGAGCCTCTCGGCACGATCGAGGACGACCCCAACGTCACCGACAAGCGCTTCCCGGGCAACCCGACCCGCTCGTACCGCACGACCGAGCCGCTCCGGGTCGTGGAGGAGGTCACGGGCTGGGAACGGCCGCCGGCCGAGATGATCGCGCGGATGCGCGAGCGGATGGTCGAGCTGGCCGAGCTCGGCATCGAGGCCATGGACGACTGACGTGCGGTCGGTCGCCCGAGGCTGTGAGCTGCCTGCGCATCTGCCCCGGCGACGGTTGGGCGGTCGGTGGGGCGGGTAGGTCCCGGGGGTACAGCACCCCGAACGAAGGAGCGCACATGTCGGACGACGCCAAGGTCGCCAAGGACCTCGTGGAGACCCTGAAGGACGGCGAGAAGGGCTTCACCTCCGCCGCCGAGAAGCTGCGTGACAGTGACCGCGCCGAGTGGGCCACCACCCTCCAGCGCCTCGCCGAGCAGCGCGCGGGTTTCCGCCGCGAGATCGTCGAGATGGGCCACGAGTACGGCGACGACGTCGACGAGAGCGGTTCGGCGGCAGCCGCCCTGCACCGCGGCTGGATCTCGCTCAAGGACGCTCTCACCGGTGACGACGCCGGCGGGGTCCTCGGTGCCGCCGTCAAGGGCGAGGACCACGCGGTCTCCGAGTACGAGAAGGCCGAGAAGGCCGACCTCAGCGCGGGCTTCCGTGAGGTCGTCGCCCGCCAGCACGCCGCCGTCGTCGCCGCGCGCGACGAGGTCAAGGCCCTGCACGTCGCGGACTGACGAGACGCGGCGTGGCTCCTCGGAGGCACGCTGCGGAACGACGAGCCGGTCGGCGCCACACGGGCGCCGGCCGGCTCGTCACCTTCGGGCGCGGTGCGCCGGACGGTCGCCGCTCAACCCTCCGTCAGCAGGCGCACGACGGCGCGCAGCCCCGGAGCGGCGTCCTCGAGGCGCACGTCACCCCCGTTGCGCCGCAGGAGCGCTCGCGTGATCGGGAGTCCGAGGCCGCTGCCGCCAGTGTCCCGGTCGCGAGCCTCGTCGAGCCTGGTGAACCGGTCGAAGACCCGTTCACGGTCCTCCGCTCTGATGCCATGGCCGTCGTCGCTGACCATGACCTCGACCTGGTGGCCCACCGCGACGGCGTCGAGGACGACACCGGTGCGCGCGTGCCGGACGGCGTTGTCGACGAGGTTGGTCAGGGCCCGGACCAGCTCGCCCCGGCGCGCCCAGGTCTGCATGTCGCGTCCCACGATGCCGGGCGCGACGCGTACCGGCACCCGGGCGCCCCGATAGCGACCCTCGACCTCCGAGAGCAGCTCGGCCACGTCGACCGCGGACGACTGGCGGTTCGTCGCGGCGTCGTCGGCACGCGCGAGCAGGAGCAGGTCGTCCACGAGGGTCGTCAGGCGGTCGACGTCGCCGAGCAGGTCCGCCGGCAGGTCGCCTCCCTCGCCGAGCCGTTGTGCCACCTCGAGCTGGGTGCGCATGCTGGCGAGCGGGCTGCGCAGCTCGTGGGCCGCGTCGGCGACGAAGGCGCGCTGCTTGCGCCGGGCGACCGTGATGCGGTCGAGCATGGCGTTGAGAGTCGTCGCCAGGGCGCTGACCTCGTCACTCGTCGGCGGCACGGGCAGCCGCTCGCTCTCCGAGGACGACTCGTCGATGCGCGCGGCGCCCCGACGGAGTGCCTCGACCGGGGCGAGCGCCGCGCCGATGACCCGCCAGGCGATGAGCGCCAGCACCGCCAGGAGCAGCGGGAAGATCCACAGCAGCAGGGTGCGCAGCGTCCTCGTGCTCTGCTCGACGTCGGCCGTGGGTGCCGCGGCCACGACGGAGTACGCGCGGGCCGCCGGGCCGGCCGGGACGGCCACGACCTGGAGGCGGCCCGACAGTCCCGACCGGCTTCCGGGGACGATCACCTGGAGCCCGGCCAGGGCACGGCGCAGCTCGTCGGGCGTGACGAGGGCGGTCAGCCGGTCGGCCGTCACGGACCCGGTCACCACCCGTCCCGCGGCATCGATGACCTGGACCACCTGCGAGCCCGACACCGGGACCGGGTCCGGCATCCGGCCCGAGTCGACGAGCAGGGCCACCTGCTGGGCGCTGGCGCGAGCGGTGCCCTCGAGGGAACGGCCCAGCGAGGCGGTGAGGACGGCATAGAGCAGCACGCCGCCGATGACGAGCGCCCCGGCGACACCCGCGAGTCCGACGAGCATCAAGCGGGCGCGGATGCTGAGCCTCGCGAGCCGGTGTCGCACCGTGCGGCTGCGCGCGTGGTCGGTCACGACGACATCCGGTAGCCGACGCCTCGCACCGTCTCGATCCGCGCCCGGCCCAGCTTGCGACGAAGGTAGCCGACGTAGACCTCGACGACGTTGGCGTCGTCGAGGTCGCCCCACACCTTCTCGAGGAGGACCTCCTTGTGGACGGCGGCGGGGTGCGCGCGCAGGAGGTGCTCGAGCAGGAGGAACTCGCGGGGGCGAGGGAGACGGGCGAGCCCTCGACCTCGACATGGTGGGCGGCTGGCTCGAGCGTCACCCCGGCGGCCTCGAGCACGGCTGGACGCGGAACAGGATCCCTGCGCAGCAGGGCGCGCAGCCGGGCCACGAGCACGACGAAGGAGAACGGCTTCGTCAGGTAGTCGTCCGCGCCGTAGTCGAGCCCGTCGGCCTCGTCGTACTCCCCGTCCTTGGCCGTGAGGAGGAGCACGGGCACCCAGTTCTCCTCGGCCCGAAGGGTCTTCACGACGGTGTAGCCGGACGTGCGGGGCAGCATGATGTCGAGGACGACGACGTCGTAGGCCCCGAAACGAGCGGCCTCCAGACCTGCCTCACCGTCCCCGACGTGGTCGACGACGAAGCCCTCGGCGGTCAGCCCGCGCACGACGGCGGCTGCCATCCGGGCCTCGTCCTCCACCAGCAGCACCCGCACACCGCCACGATGTCACGGCACCGGGCCCGGCGCCGCGCTGTGCGACGGAGCGGTCTCAGGCGCCTCTCAGCACCCGCGGCGCACCATGGTCGCATGAGCTTCTTCAGCGACCACCCCAGGTCCCGCTGGGTCCTGCCCGTGGCGGCGGTCGGTGTCATCGGGGCCACCGCCCTCACCGTCAACCAGGCGGCCAGCGCGGACAGCGGCCTCCCGGCCCGCACCGCCGCCCAGCTGCTCGCCGACGTGCGTTCGGCGAACGTCTCCAGCCTCTCCGGGACGGTCGTGCAGACCTCGGACCTCGGGCTGCCCGACCTGCCGGGAATCGGCGGCAGCGGCGCGCTGGGCTCGGCCAGCAGCTCGCTGACCTCCCTCGTCTCCGGGACCCACACCTGGCGGATCTGGCTCGACGGTCCCACCCGTCAGCGCCTCGCCCTCATCGGCGCCAACGGCGAGTCCGACGTCATCCACAACGGCTCGGACATCTGGCTGTGGTCCAGCGCCGACAAGACCGCGGTCCACCACCGACAGGACACCACCGGCGCTCGCGCGGGGTCGACGGGCACGAAGCTGCCGTCCGGAGTGCCGGGCGCGCTGCCGTCCGGGGCGCCCCGGACGCCGGACGAGGCAGCGGCCGCAGCCCTGGCCCTGATGGGCAAGGACACCTCGGTCACGACCTCGGGCACGGCCTCGATCGCGGGCCGCTCGGCGTACGAGCTGGTCCTGACCCCGAAGGACCGCAGCACTCTCGTCGGGGCGGTGCGGATCGCCATCGACAGCCAGGAGCACGTGCCGCTGCGCGTGCAGGTCTACTCCACGAAGCTTACGAACCCCGCGTTCGAGGTCGGGTTCACGGCCGTCGACTTCGCCACGCCGGATGTGCGGCAGTTCGCCTTCACCCCGCCGGCCGGCACGACGGTCACCGAGTCCGACCGGCCGACCGCGCCCAAGGGCGGCGCCGGCACCAACCCGGCCCCCGGCGAGCCCTCGGCACCCTCCCTGCCGACGATGCCCGGAGCGCCGAAGGTGACCGGGTCGGGATGGAGCACGGTCGTCGTCGCGCCGTTCACCCTCCCCAAGCCGACGTCCGGCAGCGGCACGGCGGCTGGCAGCGCGGCCCAGCTGACCGGCCTCCTCAAGGCCCTTCCGACCGCCTCGGGGACGTGGGGCAGCGGGCACGTCCTGCAGGGCACGCTCTTCTCCGTCGTGCTGACCGACGATGGTCGCGTCGCGGTCGGAGCCGTCCCGGCGGACCTGCTCTACGCCGCCCTGGCGACGAAGTGACCCGACCAGTCGAGCCACAGCCGTCGCCGGCCCCCGGGAGCGACCTCGCGATCGCGACCCGGGGGCTGACGAAGCGCTTCGGCGCACGGGCCGCGGTCGACGGACTCGACCTGCTCGTGCCTCGCGGGTCGGTCTACGGCTTCCTCGGTCCGAACGGCTCGGGCAAGACGACGACGATCCGGATGCTGCTCGGCCTCGTCCGACCCTCCGCCGGCACGAGCACGCTCCTGGGGCAACCGGTTCCGCAGGGCGCCCAGCTCGTGCTGCCCCGCGTGGGGAGCCTCGTCGAGGGTCCGGCGTTCCACCCGTACCTGTCGGGTCGGGCCAACCTGCAGCGGCTCGACGCTGCCGACCTCACCGCGGACGCGCGTGACTCGAGACAGCGCATCGACGCGGCACTCGACCGGGTCGGCCTCCTCGCGACAGCGGGGAAGAGGTACCGCGCCTACTCCCTCGGGATGCGCCAACGTCTCGCCATCGCCGCCGCGCTGCTCGTCCCGAGGGAGCTGCTCGTGCTCGACGAGCCGACCAACGGCCTCGACCCGCAGGGGACTCGCGAGGTGCGCCACCTCGTCGCCTCGCTCGCGTCGGACGGGACGACGGTCTTCGTCTCGAGCCACCTGCTCTCGGAGGTGGAGCAGATGTGCACCCACCTCGGCGTCATGAGCGACGGGAGGCTCGTCGCCCAGGGGTCGAGCACGGAGGTCCGTGGTGGTGCGGCTCCGGTGGCGAGGATCCTCACGGAGCAGCCCACCGTCGCTGCGAGGATCCTGACCGAGCTCGGGCTCGTCGGCGTCGAGGCCGTGCCCGGCGGCGTCCGCGGCACACCGGACGGCATCGCCCCGGAGAAGATCGTCGCGGCGCTCGTCGAGTCCGGCGTCGGCGTCAAGGAGTTCACCGTGTCGAGCCCCAGCCTCGAGGACCTGTTCGTCTCGCTCACCGGGGAGGGCTTCGATGTCAGCGGCTGAACCGACTCTGGCCGACGACCGCGGGACAGCCGCACGCCGTGACTCGGCACCGATCTCGCGGCGCCCGTCCTCACGGCTGCTGCGGTCGGAGCTGCGCCTCATCGCCGGTCGCCGGCGCAACCAGATGGGCCTGCTCGTGCTCGCCGCCGTGCCGGTGCTCATCGCGGTCGCGGTCCGGATCTCGTCGCCGCGCCAGGGTCGGGGACCGGACTTCGTGTCCTCGATCACCTCCAACGGCCTCTTCGTGCCGCTCGCGGCCCTCAGCGTCGAGCTGGGGCTCTTCCTCCCCCTCGCCATCGCGATGCTCGCGGGCGACGCCGTGGCCGGGGAGGCCAACCTCGGCACGCTGCGCTACCTGCTCACCGTGCCGGTCGGACGCACGCGGCTGCTCGTCACGAAGTACGCCTCGCTCGTGATCGGTGCCCTCTGGGGGGTCGCCGTCGTCGTGCTCGCCGGCGCCGCAGCGGGGGTCGCCCTGTTCGGCACCGGGCCGATGCTGACGCTCTCGGGCACCGAGATCTCGTTCGGCTCAGCCGTCTGGCGCGTGGTGCTGGTCGGCCTCTACGTCGCCGTAGGGCTTGCCGCACTGGCCGCCGTGGGGCTGTTCATCTCGACGCTCACCGAGCAGCCGCTTGCCGCGACGGTCGCCCTCATGATCTTCACGATCCTGTCGTGGATCGCCGACTCGGTGCCGCAGATCTCGTGGCTGCACCCGTGGCTGCTCGTCGACCAGTGGATGGCCTTCGGCGACCTGCTCCGCGACCCACCCTTCTGGGACAACATCGCCCAGGGCCTGCGGGTCGACCTCGCGTATGCCGTGGTCTTCGGCCTGCTCGCGTGGGCCCGTTTCGCGGGCAAGGACATCACGAGCTGACCTCGCCGACGGCACGCCGGGTGGCCACCCTCCACGCGAGGCTGACGACCCGGCATACGTCATGAGGGCGTCAGCGGATCGGGTCGGGATCGGGGACGGGCTCGTCCGCGTCGATGAGTGACGGCGGCCCGACGACCAGCTCATCCTCCGCGGTGGGCGCGGACGCCCTGGCGTCGGCGAGCACGTCGGCCGGCACGTGCCGCTCGAGGAACCGTCGCGCCAGACGCGTCGAGGGGTGGATGCCGATGGTGGCCGCGACGATGATCGCGGCGATGACGAGCCAGCCGACCGGCCCCCAGTCCAGGGCGAGGAACGTGAACACGGCCGGCGCCCAGACCTTCCCGAGGGTCATGCTCAGCTGGGCCGCACCCTGGTAGGAGCCGCGCTGGCGCGGGTCCATCAGCTCCGCCTCGAAGGACCAGCTGGCAGCCGACACGTACAGCTCGGCGCCGGTCACCGTGACGTGCCCGAGCCAGACGAGCGCGATCGTCAGCCAGCCGAGGGTGTCGTGCGTGGCCAGGGTGATGAGGCACGACACGACGAAGAGGGCCGCCGAGATCCGGATGGCGCGCAGCGCGGTGGGGACGTCCTTGACGCCGCGCGAGGTGATCATCGGCAGGAAGATGCACATCACCGTGTTGGTGCCGAAGAGGAACGCGAGCAGTACCCGAGGGGCATCGGTCTTCTGCACGAGCCACAACGGGATGACGACGTTGAGCAGCACCTGGTTGGTCCAGAAGACGCCGGTGAAGAACGTCGTCAGCAGCCAGCCGAGGTTGCGCAACGGGCCCGGCCCGGGGACGCGGACCTCCCGCTCCTCGGGCGTCCGCTCGTCGTGCGAGGCGTTGGGCAGGCGCAGGATGGCGGCGGCGTTGACGAGGAAGGCGAGCGCCGTGAACCACGGCAGCGCGTGCAGGACGTCGTTGGAGTGGAACGCCAGCGCGATGCCACCGACGACCGAGCCCAGCGTGAAGCCGAGGTTGAGCGCGGAGTACATGTAGGCCCGCGACCGCACGCGCTCCTCCGGGGGAAGGACGTCGATGGTGTACGCCCCGTAGGCGGCACCGCCGAGCGCCCCGATGACCTCCATGCCGACCGCCATCGAGACGTAGCCCTGGAAACCGGTGATGAACGGCCAGAACGCGAACATCGCAGCCTGGCCGGCCGCGCTGACCGCCCACATCTTCCGCGGCCCGAAGCGGTCGACGAGCCGGCCCATCGGCAGCGCCGCGAGGAAGGCCGCGACACCGGCGATCGTCAGTCCGAGGCCGACCTGCGCGGCCGACAGCCCGACGATCTGGGTGAAGAAGACCGCCGAGCCCGTCATGAACGTGCCCTCGCCCAGGGCGAAGAGCAGCGACTGCGCGGAGAGCCGCCCCGCCAGGGGCGACGGCGGGCGGGCGTGGCGGAGCGCGGCGTCGAGGGTCACCCGAGGATTCTCCGCGTCCGGACGCTGCCTGTCGTCCGATTTAGCCGGATTCGGAGACGGTCAGGCGTAGAAGTCGGGCTTGGCGATCATCTCGATCTTGACGACGCCCTCGTCGGTGAGCGCACGCACGCCGGCATCGCAGACGCAGGCCGCGGCATACCCGTCCCACGACGTCGACCCCGTGTGCTCGCCGTGGGCCACGGCCGAGATCCACTCCTGGACCTCGGTGACGAACGCCCCCCAGAAGCGGTCGTTGTGGTCGCGGGCGATCGCGTTGCGCACCCCGACGCCGTCGCGTACGACGATGGCGTTCTGGTCCCCGAGGCTCACGGTCCCCTTCTCGGCGACGGCCTCGCAGCGGATGTCGTAGCCGAACTGGCAGTTGACGAAGATCTCGTCGTCGACCCGCACGCCCGACTCGGTCTCGAGGATGAGCACGAGCGGGTCCTGGAGGTGCTCGAAGCGCAGCGACGTCTTCTTCGGCTTGTCGACGCGCGCCGAGACGAACTCCTCGCCGAGCAGCCAGCGCATCGTGTCGACCTCGTGGATCGCCGTGTCGTTGATCGCCATGTCCCACGTGTAGTGCTCGGGCACCGTCGGGTTGCGGTGCGCGCAGTGGACCATGAGCGTCTCGCCGAGGTCGCCCGAGTCGAGCAGTGCCTTCATCTCGCGGTAGCTCCGGTCGAAGCGCCGCATGAACCCGACGGTCACCAGGCGCCGTCCGGCCGCCTGCTCGGCCTCCATGATCCGCAGCGCGGCCTCGGCCGTCGGCGTCAGCGGCTTCTCGCAGAAGACGGGCTTGCCGGCCGCGATCGCCGCCAGGACGTCGACCTCGTGGGCCGGGCCGTAGCTGCAGATCATGACGGCCTCGACCTCGTCGGCCGCGATGAGCTCGGCGGAGGTGGCGTATGCCGTCCCCTCGATCCGCGCGGCCACCTCGGCCGCTCGGGTCGGGTCGACGTCGCTCACGGCGACGACCCGACCGCCGGCGATGACGGTGTGGATGCGGTCGATGTGCGCCTGGCCCATGCCGCCGGGGCCGATCATGCCGATGCGTACGGTCATTGGTGTGACTCCTTCGTCATGGGGTGCAGCGGCTCAGCGGAGGCCGAGGCCGATGGAGGCGAGGTACTCGCGGGTCTGGATGGCGTTGGGCAGCGGCACGGACGGGTCGCACGGGTACATGTCCTGCTCGCACACGACGTAGAGCTCCTTGTCGAGGTCGGCGAGGGCCTCGACGAAGGCCGGCATGTCGGGCGCCCCGGCGGGCGGAGCGACCGAGCAGCCCTTGGCGACGGCGAGGCCGAACGGCCAGTCCTCGTCGTGGGCCTGCTTGACGAGCCCCTCGTCCATCGCCTTGATGTGGACGTAGGAGATGCGCTCGGGGTACCTGCGGCAGAGCTCCATCGGGTCGCCGCCGCCGTAGACGATGTGCCCGGTGTCGAGGCAGAAGCCGACGTAGTCGGGGTCGGTCGCCTGAAAGACGCGGTCGATGTCCTCGGGCGTCTCGATGTGGCTGTCGCCGTGCGGGTGGAGCACCATCTGGAGGCCGTAGTCCTCCTTCATGATGCGACCGAGCCTGTCGGCATTCGAGATGTAGGCGTTCCACGCCTCCGTCGACAGCACGCGGTCGTCGGTGTAGGCCCACGTCTTCTCGTCGCGGAACATCGGGGGCAGGTGCACGATGTACTCGGCCCCGACGGCAGCGTGCGTCTCGGCGATCTCGCGGAAGGTCTTCTCCGTGTCGGCCCAGGCCTCGGGCTTGTGCAGGATGCCCCAGCCGGTGCCGGCGACGACCTGGAAGCCGCGCTTGTCCATCTCCTCCTGCAGCCGCTTCGGATCCTTCGGGAAGTAGCCGAACGGCCCCGTCTCCATGACGGAGAAGCCGGCCTCGGCCATCTCGTCGAGCGCGGTCTCCCAGTGGATCTGCTTCTCGTCCTCGGGGAACCAGACACCCCACTGGTCGGGACAGACACCGATGGTCAGCTTGCTGTAGCGGTCGTCGGTGTTGCGGGCCTTGGACTCGGCCATGGTCGATCGTTCCTCTCGAGAAGTGGTGCGGGTCAGTCGTTCTGGGGGAAGCCGAGGTTGAGGCCGCCGTGGCTCGGGTCGAGCCAGCGCGAGGTGACGACCTTGCCGCGGGTGAAGAAGTGCACGCCCTCCATGCCGTGGGCGTGCGTGTCGCCGAAGAGTGAGTTCTTCCAGCCGCCGAAGGAGTAGTACGAGACCGGCACGGGGATCGGCACGTTGACGCCGACCATGCCGACCTCGACGTTGCGCTGGAACTTCCGGGCGGCGCCGCCGTCGTTGGTGAAGATCGCCGTGCCGTTGCCGTAGGGGTTGCTGTTGATGAGCTTCAGCCCCTCGTCGTAGGAGCCGACCCGCACGACCGACAGCACCGGCCCGAAGATCTCGTCGTCGTAGAGCGACATGCCCGGCTCGACGTGGTCGAAGAGGGTCGGCGCGAGGAAGTAGCCCTCGCCGTCGGAGTCGTAGGAGTCCTGGCGCCCGTCGACGACGAGGGTCGCACCCTCCGACACCCCGGCGTCGAGGTAGGAGGTCACCTTGTCGCGGTGCTGCGAGGTGACGAGCGGGCCCATGTCGCAGCCGCGCGTCCCGTCACCGGTGACGAGCTTGCCCATCCGGTCCTTGATCTTGGAGATCAGCTCGTCGGCGATGGGCTCCACGGCGACGAGGGCCGAGATCGCCATGCACCGCTCTCCCGCCGAGCCGAAGCCCGCGTTGACGGCGGCGTCGGCAGCGAGGTCGAGGTCGGCGTCGGGCAGGACGAGCATGTGGTTCTTCGCACCGCCGAGGGCCTGCACCCGCTTGCCCGCGGCGGTGCCCGTCTCGTAGACGTACTTCGCGATCGGGGTGGAGCCGACGAAAGAGACCGACTTGATGTCGGGGTGGGTCAGGAGCGCGTCCACGGCCTCCTTGTCACCGTTGACGACCTGCATGACGCCGTCGGGCAGCCCCGCCTCCTTCCAGAGCGCCGCGACCGCGAGAGCCGCCGAGGGGTCCTTCTCCGACGGCTTGAGCACGACGGCGTTGCCGCAGGCGATGGCGACGGGGATGAACCACATCGGCACCATGGCCGGGAAGTTGAACGGCGAGATGACGGCGACGACACCGAGCGGCTGCCGGATCGAGTAGACGTCGACGTTCGTCGAGGCGTTCTCCGAGAAGCCGCCGCGCATGAGCGTCGGGATGCCGCAAGCGAACTCGGCGACCTCGAGGCCCCGGGTCACCTCGCCGAGCGCGTCGGAGAGCACCTTGCCGTGCTCGGCCGTGATGAGCGCGGCGATGTCCTCCTTGCGGTCGTTGAGAAGCTCGCGGAAGGCGAAGAGCACGCCCGAGCGCTTGGCGAGCGACGCGTCGCCCCACTCCTCCCAGGCGGAGACGGCGGACCTGACGACCTCGTCGACGAGGGAGGCCGAGGCGAGGTCGAGCACGCCGGTCTGCTCCCCGGTCGCGGGGTTGAAGACGGGCGACGTGCGCTCGGCCGTGCCGGTCCAGGGCTGTCCGTCGATGAGGTGGGTGATGCGGGTGGGCGTGCTCATGGGAGTTTCCTTCTCTTGCAAACTGGTTCAGGGGTATGCCGGATGGCGGGGAGAGGTGCGCCCGCTCAGCGGCGGTACGGGGAGACGGCTGTCGGCGGGGTCGACCACGTGTCGAGGTAGGAGCGGATGGTGTCCCGCATGTAGGTGCTCGACTCGCGGGCCCGGTCCTCCCAGGCGAAGACGCAGGCGGTGACGATCCCGTCGAACCCGATGCGCTCGAGGCCGGCGAAGAACTGGCCGAAGTCGACCTCGCCCTGGCCGATGTCGAGGTGCTGGTGCACCGTGACCTGCGAGCCCGGCGGGTTGACGATGTAGCGCAGCCCCGACGACGCGGTGTGGTCGTAGGCGTCGGCCACGTGGACCATCGTCAGCAGGTCGCCGGCCTTGTCCATGATCCCGTCGGGGTCGTTGCCCTGGTGGAAGGTGTGCGGCGCGCAGTAGAGGAAGCTGACGTTCGGGCTGTTGATCCCCCTGATGATGTCGACGGCGCGCTTGCCGTCCTCCTCCCAGTCGTCGGGGTGCGGCTCGAGCACGAGCCGGATCCCCTCCTGCTCGAAGACGGGCAGCAGCTCCTCCATCGAGCGCCAGAACATCCGCTCGCACGTCGCCGCCTCGCGCGGGTTGCCGTTGAACTCGGAGTTCATCGTGTCGACCCCGAGCAGCGAGGCGATCTGGATGGCGCGCGTCCAGTAGCGCACGGCGGCCCGACGGTCCTCCTCGTCGGGACCGCTCCACCGGAAGAGGGGCAGCACCGACGACACCCCGACCCCGGCCGATCGCAGGGCCGTGCGGAAGGCCGCAACGCCGGCGTCGTCGACACGCGGGTGGTTGAAGAAGGGGATGAAGTCGTCGCGCGGCGACAGCTCGATCCACTCGTAGCCGAGCTCGGCCACGAGAGAGGGGAGCTCGAGCAGTGGCGTCTCACGGAACATGTAGGGGTCGAGGGCGAGCTTCATGTCAGGGACTCCGGGTGGGGGTTGGTGCCGACGGGAGCGATGAGCGGACGCTGGGTGGCCTTGTGGTCGACGTACTCCGCGTATGCCGTCCGCGTCGTGTCGAGGTCGCTGACCTCCGAGACCGGCACGTCCCACCACGACGCACTCTCGGGCGCGTGGACGAGCGGGTCGGTCTCGACGTGGATGACGACGGGTCCACCGTCGGCGGGGGCGGCCTTGGCCTCCTTGATCGCCTGGTGCAGCTCATCGAGGGAGTGCACCTCGATGACGTGGGCACCGAGGGACCGCGCGTTGGCGGCGAGGTCGACGGGCAGCACGTCCCCGTCGAGTCGACCCGAGTCCTCCCCGCGGAAGCGGTAGCTCGTGCCGAACCGCTGCGAGCCGAGCGACTCCGACAGCGAGCCGATGGAGTGGAAGCCGTGGTTCTGCACGAGGACGACGATCACCTTGACCCGCTCCTGCACCGCGGTGACGAGCTCGGTCGGCATCATGAGGTAGCCGCCGTCGCCGACCATGGCGAACACGTCGCGGGACTCGTCGGCGAGCCGGATGCCGATCGAGGCCGGGACCTCGTAGCCCATGCAGGAGTAGCCGTACTCCACGTGGTACGCCTTGCGGTCGCGCACCCGCCACAGCTTGTGGAGGTCGCCGGGCATCGACCCCGCCGCGCAGAGCACGACGTCGCGGGGGTCGCTCAGCTCGTTGACGGCGCCGAGCACCTGGCCCTGGGTCAGCAGGCCGGCGGCCAGGCGGTCGGTGACCTCCGGGGACGGGTGGAAGGCGGCCTCGACGGAGGTGTCCCACGCGGCCCACAGCGCGGCCTGGCGGGCCCGGTAGGCGTCGTCGACGGCATACCCCTGCAGGGCCGCCGTGAGCGCGGTCAGCGCCTCGCGGGCGTCGGCGACGACCGACAGGCCCGAGTGCTTGCCCGCGTCGAAGCGCGCCACGTTGACGTTGACGAAGCGGACCCCGCTGTCCTGGAACGCCGTCCGCGAGGCCGTGGTGAAGTCGCTCCACCGCGTGCCGATGCCGATGACGACGTCGGCCTCGGCGGCGAGCGCGTTGGCGGCCGTCGTGCCGGTCGAGCCGACGGCGCCCATCTCCTGCGGGTGTCCGTGCGGGAGCGAGCCCTTGCCGGCCTGCGACTCGCCGACGGGGATGCCGGTCGCCTCGCAGAACGCGCGCAGCGCCTCCTCGGCGCCCGAGTAGTGCACGCCGCCACCGGCGACGACGAGCGGCCGCCTCGCCGAGCGGATGACCGCTGCGGCGTCGGCGACGTCGACGGCCTCGGGCAGCGGACGCGCGACGCGCCAGGTGCGCGGCGCGAAGAGCTCGACGGGCCAGTCGTGGGCCTCCGCCTGCACGTCCTGCGGCAGCGAGATCGTCACGGCGCCCGTCTCGACGGGGTCGGTGAGCACCCGCATCGCGCCGAGCAGCGCCGACGGAAGCTGCTCCGGACGGCTGACCCGGTCGAAGAACCTCGACAGCGGGCGGAAGGCGTCGTTGACCGTCACGTCGGCGGCGTACGGCAGCTCGAGCTCCTGGAGCACGGGTGAGCTGACCCGGGTCGCGAAGGTGCCGGACGGCAGCAGCAGCACGGGGATCCGGTTGATCGTCGCCAGCGCCGCCCCGGTCAGCATGTTCGTCGAACCGGGCCCGACGGAGGCCGTGCACGCCCACGTCTGGAGGCGGTCCTTCTGGCGCGCGTAGGCGACGGACGTGTGAACCATCGCCTGCTCGTTGCGGGCCAGGACGTAGGGCAGGTGCTCCTGACCGTCGGCCAGCTCGTTCTGCAGCAGCGCCTGGCCGATCCCGGCGACGTTGCCGTGGCCGAAGATCCCGAAGCAGCCGGCGAAGAGCTTCTGCCGCTCCCCGTCCCGCTCGCTCCACTGGTTGGCGAGAAAGCGCACCACGGCCTGGGCCACGGTCAGGCGCACCGTCCCGGCCGCGCGGGTGTCGCTCGTCATCGAGCACCTCCAAGGGGAAGTCGGGGGTCGACCGGCTGGTCCGACCACGTGTCGCGGACCCAGCCGTGGGCCGGGTCGTCACAGATGAGCCAGGCCCGCTCGGTGCCGGGTCCGGCCATGACGTTGAGGTAGTAGAGGTCGTAGCCGGGGGCGGCCATCGCCGGGCCGTGCCAGCCGTGCGGCACGAGGACGACGTCGCCCGTGCGCACCTCGGCGAGCACGTCGATCGGCCGCTCGTCGGTGCCGTAGACCCGCTGGTAGCCGACCGGGCTCGCGCCCGCTGCCTCGGGCGCACCGGCCGACGGCGCGACCTCGAAGTAATAGATCTCCTCGAGCTCGGTCTCGACGCCCGGCCGATCCTCGTCGTGCTTGTGCGGTGGGTAGGAGCTCCAGTTGCCACCGGGGGTGACGACCTCGCAGGCGATGATCGAGTCGGCGTCGAGCACTCCCGGAGTGCCGAAGTTGCGCACCTCCCGTGAGGCCACGCCGGCCCCGCGCAGCTCGACGGGCACGTCGGCGACGTCCACGTGGCGGAACGGCGGCGTGTGCCGCTCCGCCGCGCGGGCGCCGCACACCGCGACCGAGGCCGGCCCGCCCTCTGCGGTCACCGTGAGGGCGCAGTCGCGACCGGCGTAGGCGACGTCGGTGGGTCCGGAGAAGACCGAGGCACGGCCGGCCAGGCGCGCCTCGTGCGCGCCCCCGTCGGCGTCGACGGCGGTGACGGACACCGACCCCGAGAGCGGCACGACGACATGCTCCCACTCGCCCGGCGCGATGGTGCGGGTCTCACCGGCAGCCAGCCCCACGGCATACAACCGGGTGTGCGACCAGCCGTCGACGCCGTCGTCGACGGCGACGGACCACTCCGTCGTGCTGGCGCTGCCCAGCGGGCGCACCCAGCGCTCGTTGTCGCTCACGCCGTGGCCCCGCTCCCGTGGACGAGGCCGGCCGCGATGTCGACCGCCGCGGCGACGTCCCCGTCGGGCGGGAAGAGCAGCGCGCGGCCGACGACGAGACCGCGCACGGCCGGCAGGTCCAGCGCGTGTCCCCACGAGGCGTACGTGTCGTGCGGGTCGCCCTGCGGGTCCCCGCCGAGGAGCAGGGTGGGCAGGGTCGTCGCGTCCATGACCCGGTCGAGCTCGTCGACGACGGGGAGCTTGAGCCACGTGTAGGCGCTCGACGCACCGAGGCCGGCGGCGATGTGGACCGACTTGATCGTGGAGTCGGGGTCGAGCTGGTTGACGACCCGGCCGCCCTCGCGGGTCGACAGGAACGGCTCGACCATGGCCATGACCTGGTGCTCGGCGAGCTCGGTGACGGCGCGGGCGCTCGCCTCGAGCGTCGCCACGGTGCCCGGGTCGTCGAGGCAGATCCGCGTCAGCATCTTGCCGCCATCGATGCCGCGCACCGCGATCTCGGACGCGGTGTAGGCGGTGAAGCGGTCGTCCAGCTCGAAGCTCGCGCCCTGCAGGCCCCCGCGGTTCATCGAGCCGATGGCCACCTTGTCGTCGAGCGCGCCGAGCAGGAGCAGGTCGTCGAGGATGTCCGGGGTCCCGAGCACGCCGTCGACGCCCGGGCGCTGGAGGGCGGTGACGAGGCGGTCGAGCAGGTCGCTGCGGCTCGCCATCGCGCTCCCCGCGCCGCGCACCCCGAGGGCTCCGCGGGCCGGGTGGTCGGCGGCGACGAGGAGCATGCGGCCGTCCTCGCGGACGAGCGGGCGGCGCCGGCGCGCGGCCCACGCCGCGGCGATGCGCCCGGGCTCGCGCACGCGGATCTCGGTCAGGTCGGCGACGGTCACGCGAGCGCTCTCGGGCTGCGTGGCGGGAGTGTCCTGGGTGGTGGTCATCGTGCCTCCTCGGCGATGGTGGCGAACGGGGCAGCGGGCCGGTCACGGGTGGCCAGTCGCTCCTCGACCTCGGCGGAGGTGGGCATCGCGGTCGAGCACTCGAGCTTGCTCGCGACGATGGCACCGGCGACGTTGGCGAACTCGAGGATGCGCCGCAGGTCCCAGCCCTCGAGCAGCCCGTGGCAGAGGGCTCCGCCGAACGCGTCCCCCGCACCGAGGCCGTTGACGACCTCGACGGGGAAGGGGGGCACCTCGACGCGCTGGCCACGGGTGGCGGCGAGCACCCCCTTGGGGCCCTGCTTGACGACGGCGAGCTCGACGCCGCGCTCGAGCAGCGCGTCGGCCGCCCGCTGCGGGTCGGTCTCGCCGACCGCGACCTCGCACTCCTCGCGGTTGCCGACGGCGACCGTGACGTGGGCGAGCGCACGCCCGACCTGCTCGCTCGCCCCCGCCGGGTCGGCCCAGAACATCGGCCGGTAGTCGAGGTCGAGCACGGTGTGCGCGCGCCGGCCGCGGGTCTCCCAGGCGCGGAAGTGCGCCGCCCGGCTCGGCTCCTGCGACAGCCCCGTGACGGTCGCCCAGTAGACGCCGGCGTCACGGATCGCCTCGAGGGGCAGCTCGTCCGGCTCGATCATGAGGTCCGGGGCGGTCGGGTAGCGGTAGAACCAGAGCGGGAAGTCGTCGGGCGGGAAGACCTCGCAGAAGGTGACGGGCGTCGGCGGGCCGGGCACGGCCGAGACGAAGGAGTCGTCGACGCCGAAGCCGCGCAGCGCCTCGTGGACGTAGCGGCCGAAGGCGTCCTGTCCGGTTCGCGTGACGAGGGCGACCCGGTGCCCGTGGCGGGCGGCCGCGACGCTGACGTTGGTCGCGCTGCCGCCGAGGAACTTCTGGAAGGTCTCCACCTTCTCGAGGCCGACACCGTGCTGGAGCGGGTAGATGTCGACACCCGTGCGCCCGATGGCGACGACGTCGTACGAGCCGTCGTGTGCCGGGTCGCCGGTCGCCGTGGTGGGGGTGGTCATCGTCGGCACGTCCTTCACAGACCGGGGATCTCGGTGAGCTCGACCGGGCGGTTCTCGCGGCGGGAGAGCTCGCAGGCCTCGGCGACCCGGAAGGCCTGGAGGGCGTCGTCCACGGTGCACGGCGAGGCGAGGGCGCCGCGGGCGACGGCGGCGAAGGCCGTCAGCTCGGCGCGGTAGGCCGGCAGGAAGCGCTCCATGAACGACCAGTGCCGGGGTCCCGAGGGGTAGGTCGCGCCGGGCTCGGCGGAGGTGACGGCGAGGGAGTCGTCGTAGCCGACCCCGAGGGTGCCGTCGCTGCCGAGGACCTCCATGCGCACGTCGTGGCCGCCACCGTTGTAGCGGGTCGCGGAGAGGTTGACGAGCGTGCCGTCGTCGAGGGTGAGGACGGCCGCGGCGGTGTCCACGTCGCCGGCCTCGGAGAAGAAGGCGGCACCCTTGTTGGCGCCGGTGGCGTAGACCGACGCGAACTCGCGACCGGTGACGAAGCGGATGATGTCGAAGTCGTGGATCGAGCAGTCGCGGAAGAGGCCACCGCTCGTCGGGATGTAGGCCGCGTGCGGCGGGGCCTGGTCGTGCGTCTGGGCGCGGATGCTGTGGAGGAAGCCGAGCTCGCCGCCGGACACGGCCTGCTGGGCCCGCTGGTAGCCGCGGTCGAAGCGGCGCTGGAAGCCGATGTGGACCGGAGTGCTCGTCGTGCGGACGAGCTGGGCGAGGGCGAGGGTCTCGTCGAGCGTCGCAGCGACGGGCTTCTCGCAGAAGGTCGGGACGCCGGCCTCGAGACCGAGGCGGATGAGGGGCGCGTGCCCCGGCGTCGCCGTCGCGATGACGAAGCCGTCGACACCGGAGGCGAGCAGCTCGGCCGGCGACGCGGCATACCCGACCTCGAGCTTGTCGGCGACGGCGCGGGCCGCGTCCGCGTCGAGGTCCGCGACGACGACCTCGTCGACGTCGGACAGGTCGCGGAGGGTCTCGGCGTGGAACGCCCCGATGCGGCCGACTCCGGCCAGTCCGATACGCATGTGCACTCCGTTGGGTGATCGCGGTGGGCGGCGGTCCGGGGGGTGGTCGCCGCGGGGTTCGGTCGACGAGCGCCAGGGCGACGTCGGCCTTCCGATGACGATCGTCGTGCCGGGGACCTCGTCGTGTCAAGCAAATGTTAGGACATTCTGATGTTTGATCAACCTCTTGACATGACGGTCGGGAGTGGCGCATCCTCCAATCGCTGGCACCGACGCCGGGACCGGCAGACATCGACTCCGATGTCCGCCCCGACGCAGGAGCCAGTGCGAGCACGGTGACCCACGACGTCGCCGGGGCCCGCTGAGATCACCGCGCACTTCTCGGGCGACCACCTCGACCCGGCACACCCCTTCAGCCCGCACCCCACGTGCCAGGCGGCACACGGCAGACGGGCACCACCTTGAGCGACGGAACGACCGTCGCAGAACGTCGCGCCACACCGGCGACCGGGCCACCGCGACGCAACGAAAGGAATCGACGATGACTCCGACTCGGACTCGCAGGAGCCTGACTGTCGTAGCCGGCCTGGCCACGGCCGCGGCCCTCGCCCTCGCCGCGTGCAGCGGCGGCGGAGCGCCTGCCACCAGCTCCACCGGTGGTGGCGGAGGCGGCGGCGCCGGAGACAACTCCGGCTACACCTTCGCCATGGTCACGCACGAGACCCCCGGCGACACCTTCTGGGACAAGATCAAGGCCGGCGCTCAGCAGGCGGCGAAGAACAACGGGATCACCCTCAAGTACTCCAACGACCCCGACCCCGCCAAGCAGGCCACCCTCATCCAGAACGCGGTCGACTCCAAGGTCGACGGGATCGCCACGACGCTGGCCACGCCAGACGCCCTCGCGGGCGCGGTCAAGTCGGCCAACGACGCGGGCATCCCCGTCGTCGCCTTCAACTCCGGCATCGACCAGTACCAGAAGGTCGGCGCCAAGATGTACTTCGGCTCCGACGAGACCCTCGCCGGCACGACGGCCGGCAAGCGGATCGCCGCCGCCGGCGGCAAGAAGGCGCTCTGCGTCATCCAGGCGTCCGGCTCGGTCGCCCTCGAGGCGCGCTGTGCCGGCGTCAAGGCCGGTCTCCCGGCCACCGAGAACATCCAGGTCAACGGCGCCGACGACCCCTCCGTGGTCTCGGCCCTGCAGGCCAAGCTCGCCCAGGACAGCTCGATCGACTACATCGTGACCCTCGGCGCACCGATCGCCCTCGACGCCCTCAAGGCGATGGACGCGGCCAGCAGCAAGGCCAAGCTCGTCACCTTCGACCTCAACGTCGACGCCGCGCAGGCCATCAAGGACAAGAAGATCGAGTTCTCGATCGACCAGCAGCCCTACGTCCAGGGCTACCTCGCCATCCAGGCGCTCTACCTCAACAAGAAGAACGGCAACGACATCGGTGGCGGCAAGGCCGTCCTGACCGGCCCGTCGTTCGTCGACTCGAGCAACATCGACCAGATCCTCCCGTTCGCCAAGAACAACACGCGCTGACCCACCGGGGCGACCGGCCCGGACCCCGGGCCGGTCGCCCTTCCCGCACTCCACTGCACGCTCGTCAACGGATCGGAGAGGTCCATGAGTCAAACCACCACGACGCCCCCCTCGGCGCCGGCAGAGGCGTCGAACCGGGTCACGCTCGGCTGGTCGAACCGCCTGCTGGCCCGGCCCGAGGTCGGGGCCCTCGTCGCAGCGATCGTCATCTTCATCTTCTTCCTCGTCGTCGCGCCGGCCTTCCGGTCGCCCGCGTCGTTCTTCACGGTGCTCTACCAGTCCTCCACCATCGGCATCGTCGCGGTGGCCGTGGGGATGCTCATGATCGGCGGCGAGTTCGACCTCTCCGCCGGCGTCATCGTCACCACGGCCGGACTCGTCAACGCGATGTTCTGCTACCAGCTCGGCATCAACCTCATCGTCGGCGCCGTGCTCTCGCTCGTCTTCAGCCTGCTCATCGGCTTCCTCAACGGCTACCTGGTGGTGAGGACCGGCATCCCGAGCTTCCTCATCACCCTGGGCACGTTCTTCGTGCTGCAGGGCGCCAACCTCGGCGTGACCAAGCTCGTCACGGGCTCGGTCTCGACCCCGAACATCAACCAGATGGCCGGCTACGGGACGCTCGACGCGATCTTCGCCTCGAGCTTCAAGATCGGCAGCGTCACCGTCGAGATCACCGTCATCTGGTGGTTCCTCTTCGTCGCGCTGTCCGCGTTCATCCTCCAGCGCACCCGCATCGGCAACTGGATCTACGCGGTCGGCGGCAACGCCGACTCCGCCCGCGCCGTCGGCGTCCCGGTCAAGGCCGTCAAGATCGGCCTCTTCATGACCGTCTCGTTCCTCGGCTGGTTCATCGGCATGCACACGCTCTACAAGTTCGACACGCTCCAGGCCGGCAACGGCATCGGCAACGAGTTCCTCTACATCATCGCCGCGGTCGTGGGCGGCACGCTGCTCACGGGGGGCTTCGGCAACGCCATCGGTGTCGCCATCGGCGCCTTCATCTTCGGCATGACGAGCCTCTGCATCGTGTATGCCGGTTGGGACCCCAACTGGTTCCGGGCCTTCCTCGGCGTCATGCTCCTGCTCGCCGTGATGGTCAACCTCTACGTCAAGCGACTCTCGACCGCCCGAAAGGTGGGCTGACATGACTGACACCCTGTCCGAGCACGCGGACCCGGGTCTCCACTCGGGCGAGCCGCTCATCGAGATGAAGGACGTCGGCAAGACCTACGGTGCCATCCGCGCCCTCAAGGGCATCAACCTCACGGTGCGTGCCGGAGAGGTGACGTGCGTGCTCGGCGACAACGGCGCCGGCAAGTCGACCCTCATCAAGATCATGGCCGGCCTGCACCCGCACAACGAGGGGACCATGAAGGTCGACGGCAAGGAGGTCTCGTTCGGGTCTCCGCGCGAGTCGCTCGACCACGGCATCGCCACGGTCTACCAGGACCTCGCCGTCGTCTCGCTCATGGAGGTGTGGCGCAACTTCTTCCTCGGGTCCGAGCTGACGAGCGGCAAGGGTCCGTTCGCCACCCTCCGGATCGCCGACATGAAGCGCATCGCCGACGAGGAGCTGCGCAAGATGGGCGTCGTCGTCAAGGACATCAACCAGCCCATCGGCACGCTCTCGGGCGGCCAGCGACAGTGCGTCGCGATCGCCCGGGCCGTCTACTTCGGCGCGCGCGTGCTCATCCTCGACGAGCCGACCGCGGCCCTCGGCGTCAAGCAGTCCGGCGTCGTGCTCAAGTACACGGCCGCCGCCCGCGACGCCGGTCTCGGCGTCGTCTTCATCACCCACAACCCGCACCACGCCTACCTCGTCGGCAACCACTTCGTCATCCTCAAGCTCGGCCAGGCCGTGCTCGACAAGAAGCGTGCCGACGTCGGTCTCGACGAGCTCACCCGCCAGATGGCCGGCGGTGACGAGCTCACCGAGCTCTCGCACGAGCTGCAGAAGTGAACGGGGTGGCGTCATGAGCGTCGCCGTCGCCCACCACACCCGCAGCTCGAGCGCGCTGGCCCTGCAGGAGGGAGCCCGCCAGGCGGCATACCGCGGGACCCACCTCGTCGTCATCCACGTCGTCGAGTCGCTCGACAACGACATCGCCGAGGCCAACAAGGCAGGGATCTCCGACGCCGTCGAGAACGCCCTCGACGCGGTGTGCCTGCCCGACCTCCAGTGGGACGTGCGCCTCGTCCCCGGGGGCCGGGACATCGCGGACGTCTCGGAGGCCATCCTGTCGACGGTGCGCGACCTCGGTCCGGACGTGCTCGTCATCGGGGCCCGGCGCCGGTCTCCCGTGGGGAAGGCCTTCCTCGGGAGCGTGGCGCAGAACATCATCCTCGACGCCGACGTGCCGATCCTGGTGGTCAAGAGCCCCCGGTGACGACGCCATGGTGTGCTGACATGAACACATTCGGTCATGACCAACTCGTCTCGATAGTGTGCCGTCATGCCCAACCCCGTTGACGTCCGCATCGACCGCGAGACGCCGGTCCCGCTCTACCACCAGCTCGCGCAGCAGCTGAGCGCGGCGATCGCGAGCGGGCAGCTCCAGCCGGGTGACGCCTTCGAGAACGAGGTCGCCATGGCCGACCGGCTCGGGCTGTCCCGGCCGACGGTGCGGCGGGCCATCCAGGAGCTCGTCGGCCAGGGGCTGCTGCTGCGGCGGCGCGGTCTCGGCACGACCGTCGCGGGGCGCCAGATCCACCGGCGCGCCGAGCTGACGAGCCTCTACGACGACCTGAGGCGCGAGGGGTCGGGAGATCCCCGCACCCAGGTGCTGACGCACGAGGTGACGTGTGACGAGGTGGCGGCGGCGGCCCTGGGGCTGCCGGCCGACACCCCCCTGCTCAAGCTCGTCCGCCTCCGCCTCGACGGCGACCGGCCGCTCGCGATCCTGCGCAACTGGCTGCCGCCCGCCTACTCCGACATCAGCCGCGAGGACCTCGAGCGCGACGGCCTCTACGCGCTGCTGCGAGCGCGGGGCGGCAAGCCGGTCGTCGCGCACCAGCGCATCGGGGCCCGTCCTCCGTCGGCGGCCGAGCGCAAGCACCTGAACCTCACCCCGTCGCAGCCGGTCCTGACGATGTCGCGCACCGCGTTCGACTCCGTCGGTGGGCCCGTCGAGTACGGCGACCACTGCTACCGCGCCCAGGACTACTCCATCGAGGTCATGCTCGACGAGCGCTGACCCCTCCCGACCCGAGAAGGTATGCCGTGTCGATCCCTTCGCTGCCCGACGCCCTTCCCGGGCCGCGCCGTCCACGGCCCTCGTCCGTGCCGAGCCTGCGCTGGGGCGTGCTCGGCACCGGCTGGATCGCCTCTCGCTTCGTCGCGTCGTTGCAGGCCTCGACGACGCAGCAGGTCGTGGCCGTCGGGTCTCGGACCCAGGCCTCGGCCGACGCGTTCGCGGCGTCGCTCGGCATCGCGCGCGCCCATGCCTCCGCCGAGGCGCTCGTGGCGGACGCGGAGGTCGACGTCGTCTACGTCGCGACGCCCCACCACCTCCATCTGGCGGGGGCGCTGCTCGCGGTGGGAGCCGGCAAGCACGTGCTCGTCGAGAAGCCGCTGGGCCTGAACGCCGCTGAGGCGCAGGCGATCTCGGACGCGGCCGCACGCGCAGGCGTCTTCTGCATGGAGGCGATGTGGACGCTCCTCCTGCCGCGCTTCGACGTCGTGCGGCAGGTGCTCGACGCCGGGCTGCTCGGCGACGTGCGCACCGTCCTGGCCGACCACGGTGAGCACTTCGAGTGGCCGCACCGGATCCTCGACCCGGCCCTGGCCGGGGGCTCGCTCCTCGACCTCGGCACCTACGTCACGACGCTCGCGACCTGGGCCCTCGGACCGGCGACCACGGTGCAGGCGACGGGCGAGATGACCGGCACCGGCGTCAACGGCCAGGCCGCGATGGTGCTGACCCACGCCGGCGACGCGACGAGCGTGCTCCACTCGACGCTGCTCACGCGTACGCCCACGGCTGCCACGATCGCGGGCACGGCGGCCACGCTGACCCTGCCCGGTCCGTTCTTCGTGCCCGGCGACGTCGTCGTCACCTCGGCCGACGGATCACGCTCGGTGACGTGGACCGACCCCGAGCCCATCGGCCACGGCGCCCTCTTCCACTCCGCGCTCGAGGTCGCCCACTGCGTCGGCGAGGGCCTGCTCGAGTCCCCGCTGCACCCCGCCGCGGCGGCCCGGACCAACCTCGCCGCCCTCGACGAGGTCACCCGCCAGCTCGGCGTCACCTACGCCCCGACCCCGGCCCCCACCCCCAACACGTCGAGTGGGCACGGTGCTGCGGGTTGTTGACCGCCGGCTGTGCACAGACTGCGACGAAGTGCCCACTCGACGTGGTGGAGGTGAGGGAGCGGGGGTGGCGACGGGCGCACCCGACGGTCAGGCGACGGGGGTCAGGACGTCCTTGCCGAGGAAGGGGCGCAGCGCCTCGGGCACACGGACCGAGCCGTCCGCCTGCTGGTGGTTCTCGAGGATCGCGACGAGCCAACGCGTCGTGCCGAGCGTGCCGTTGAGCGTGGCGACGGCGCGGGTGCCCGAGCCGTTCGGGTCGCGCTCACGCGTGTTCAGCCGGCGGGCCTGGTACGTCGTGCAGTTCGACGTCGAGGTCAGCTCGCGGAACTTGCCCTGCGTCGGCACCCACGCCTCGCAGTCGAACTTTCGGGCCGCGGGACCACCGAGGTCACCGGCCGCCGTGTCGATGATGCGGTAGGGCACCTCGATCTTGGCGAGCATCTCGCGCTCCCACGCCAGCAGCCGCTGGTGCTCGGCCTCGGCGTCCTCGGGACGGCAGTAGCTGAACATCTCGACCTTGTGGAACTGGTGCACGCGGATGATGCCGCGGGTGTCCTTGCCGTGCGACCCGGCCTCACGGCGGTAGCAGGCCGACCACCCGGCATACCTCTTCGGTCCGGCCGTGAGGTCGATGATCTCGTCCGAGTGGTAGCCGGCGAGGGCGACCTCCGAGGTGCCGGTGAGGTAGAGGTCGTCGGCCTCGAGGCGGTAGACCTCGTCGGCGTGCGCGTCCATGAAGCCGGCGCCGACCATGATCTCCGGGCGCGCGAGCGTCGGGGTGATCATCGGCGTGAAGCCGGCTGCGGTGGCCTGGGCCATCGCCATGTTGAGCAGCGCCAGCTCGAGCATCGCGCCCACGCCGGTGAGGTAGTAGAAGCGTGCACCGCCGACCTTGGCGCCACGCTCCATGTCGATCGCGCCGAGCTTCTCGCCGAGCGCGAGGTGGTCGAGCGGCTCGAAGCCCTCGGCCGCGAAGTCGCGCGGCGTGCCGACGGTCTCGAGCACGACGTAGTCGTCCTCACCACCGACCGGGACGCCGTTGATGATGACGTTGCCGACCCGGCGCAGCAGCCGGCCGAGCTCGGCCCCCGCCTCGTCGGCGTCGCTCTCGAGTGCCTTGACCTGCTCGCTCAGCGTGCCGGCGTGCACCCGAGCCTCGTGCGCCACCTTCTCGAGGTGGTCGGCATCGGGCGCGCCCGACTTCTTCGCCTTCTGGAAGGCGCCCATGGCGGCACCGACCGACTTGCTGATGGTCTTCTGCTCGGCGCGCAGCTTCTCGAACTCGCCGAGGGACGATCGACGGCGCTCGTCGGCAGCGAGGATCGCGTCCACGATCCCCGGGTCCTCACCACGGGCCTGTTGCGAGGCGCGGACCCGGTCGGGTTCGTCGCGCACGAGCTTGATGTCGATCACGCGGGCCAGCCTATCCGCGCGGCCCTGCGCCCCACGACCGAGATCCGCCGTGACGGCCGGGCCACGGGGTCCGGCCCGCCCGGTTCACTCGGGGCGGATGAGGGCGTATGCCGTCACGGCGTCCTCGGGGAGGCCACGGACGTCGATCTGGACCCGCCCGGCCGGCAGGCCGAGGTGGACGGTGCGCTGGACCGCCCCGTCGCAGGGGAACGGCCGGGAGTAGAGCGGCTCGCCGTGACCCCACGTGCCCGGCGCCGCGTCGTAGACGGCATAGCTCGTGCCGTCCGTCGGGCGACCGGCCGCGCACGCCACCTCGACGGTGTAGGTGCGGCCCTCGACCACCGGCACGCCCGCCACGTTGCGGAACGCCTTGCCCGCACCCTGCCTCGTGACGACGACCCGGGCCACCTCGCCGGCGATCGGCGCCGGCACCCGGACGACGGGCGGCGGCCCGGGGTCGACAGGGGTGAGGGAGACGTCGGGGGTGGCGCTCAGGGCCGACCCGGCGCCCGTGGGCGCGACGGGCTCGGCGCCGCCGCTCGTGCACCCGGCCACGACCGACCCCGGGACGAGCACGAGCAGCGCCACGACCACGCCACGGATGCTTCGCACATGCCGACTCTAGGCGTGTTCCCAGCCGATGGCGGTCGAGTGGGTATGGCCCCGGTACAGACGTCGAAGGAGCACCAGATGAGCGACAGCACGCAGTCCCGCCAGTCGATCGAGACCGCACCGAGCCCGGAGGCCGAGCTCGGCTCCCACACCGAGACCGGGGCCCCGGCACCGAGCGACCGCAACTCGCTGACGGTCGGCCCGGACGGCCCGATCCTGCTGCACGACCACCACTTCCTCAACCAGATGGCGCACTTCAACCGGGAGCGCATCCCGGAGCGCAACGTCCACGCCAAGGGCTCGGGCGCCTTCGGCACGTTCGAGACGACCGAGGACGTGTCGGCCTACACCAAGGCCGCGCTCTTCCAGAAGGGCGTCAGCACCGAGATGCTCGCGCGCTTCTCGACCGTCGCCGGCGAGCAGGGCAGCCCCGACACGTGGCGCGACCCCCGCGGCTTCGCGCTGAAGTTCTACACGACCGAGGGCAACTACGACCTCGTCGGCAACAACACGCCCGTCTTCTTCATCCGCGACACGATGAAGTTCCCGCACTTCATCCGCAGCCAGAAGCGTCGTGGCGGCTCGGGCCTGCGGGACAACCACATGCAGTGGGACTTCTGGAGCCTCAACCCCGAGTCGGCGCACCAGGTCACCTACCTCATGGGTGACCGCGGCATCCCGAAGACCTTCCGCCACATGAACGGCTACGGCAGCCACACCTTCCTCTGGATCAACGAGGCCGGCGAGAAGCACTGGGTGAAGTACCACTTCCACAGCAACCAGGGCGTCGAGGGCCTGACCGGCGCCGAGGCCGAGCGCATCGCCGGGCAGGACGCCGACCACCACCGCCGTGACCTCCACGACGCCATCGAGGCGGGCGACTTCCCGAGCTGGACGCTGTCGATCCAGGCGATGCCCTACGAGGACGCGAAGACCTACCACCTCAACCCGTTCGACCTGACGAAGGTGTGGCCGCACAGCGACTACCCCCTCATCCCGGTCGGCACGATGACCTTGAACCGCAACCCCGACAACTTCTTCGCCCAGATCGAGCAGGCGGCCTTCGAGCCGTCGGCCACGGTGCCGGGCATCGGCTTCTCACCGGACAAGATGCTGCTCGGCCGTGTCTTCGCCTACAGCGACACGCACCGCTACCGCATCGGCCCGAACTACCTCCAGCTGCCGGTCAACCGTCCCCGCGTCGAGGGCCTCAACACCTACACGCAGGACGGCCCGATGGCCTACGACCACCACGGCGACCAGCCCGTCTACGCACCGAACAGCGAGGGCCGCGGCTACGCCGACACCGTCGGTGAGGTCGAGGAGGGCTGGGAGACCGACGGCGCCATGGTGCGCCAGGCCTACACGCTGCGCGAGGACGACGACGACTTCAGCCAGGCGGGCCTGCTCGTTCGGGAGGTCTGGGACGACGCGCAGCGAGAGGCGTTCACCGAGACCGTCGCAGGCCACCTGCTCGGCGGCGTGAGGTCGCCGGTGCTCGAGCGCGCCTTCGACTACTGGAAGAGCGTCGACGCCGAGACGGGCAAGCAGATCGAGGAGCTCGTCCGCGCCGGCCTCGGCGGCGCGAACCCCGGCGGCGACGCCGACGACGCCAAGGTCGTCACGGAGCCGATCGTCGAGTCGAGGACGAACGCCGCCAGCTGAGCGGGCTCTTCGCCCCAGCACCACGAAGAGGTATGCCGTGTGCCCCCGTCAGGCACACGGCATACCTCTCGTTCGTGGTGCGGCTACTTCACCTCGGCGCGGGTGAGCCGCCAGATGCCGACGGCGAGAGGCGCGACGACCCAGACCGCGACCGAGGTGCCGAGGTGCGCCCACTGCTCACCGGTCAGCGAGCCGGAGAAGAGCGGCTGCATCGTCTGGTTCATGTCGAGCCACGTCGCGGCGTCGCCCAGCCACGAGACCATCGAGGAGAGGATCGACCACGCGGTCGGCAGGACGAAGAAGACGACGACCGCGGCCGGGGTGTTCTTGAAGAGCATGCCGAAGCCGACGCCCTGGGCGATGCCGAGCAGCACGTAGCCGCCGGCGCCGAGGAGCACGAGGGCCTCCGTCGACCAGTCACCGTCGATGCCGCGGAAGGTGATCGCGGCCTGGTGGGCCAGGGCGGCGAGCACGAGGGACAGCGCGAAGGCGCAGACGCCGACGACGAGCGCCGAGAGCAGCTTGGCCCAGGCGATGCGCATGCGGCGCGGCTCGAGCCCGAAGGTGACGAGTCCGGTGCGCTGGCTCCACTCGGAGGTCACGGCGAGGATGCCGACGACCGGGAGGATGAGCGCCATCGGCATGGTCGTCGCCTGGAGGTACTCGCCGAACGCGTGCTGGCCGCCCCGGTTGAAGAACATGATCGTCAGCGCGATCGCGATGATGGCGCCGATGCCGATGAGGAGCCAGCGACCGGCACGGGTGTCGAGCATCTTGCGCAGCTCGACGTGGACGAGCCTCCCGAAGGGCACGCCCGTCGTGGGGCGCGGTCCGTCGATCCGGCTCGGCACCTTGGCATGGGTCGGCAGGGCCGACTCGGCGTTCTTGGAGACGGGCGCCCCGGCGGGAAGCGGTGTCGTGGTCGTGGCGGTCATGCCGCCACCTCCTCTCGTGCGGCGTCGGCCGTGAGGTCGAGGAACATCTCCTCGAGGCCCCGGCTGTCGGCGCCGCGCAGCTCGGTCAGGACGATCTGGTGGGCGACGGCGACGCGGCCGACGACGATCGGCTCGGCCTCGACCTGCAGGCCGCCGGTCGGGGTGCGCTGCGCGACGATCGAGGCCTCGGCGAGCGCCGCCAGGAGGGCGTCGTCGTCGGTGGAGCGCGCGTAGGTGCCGGCCCCGGCGAGGAGCTCGTCCTTCGTGCCCTGGGCGACGATCGTGCCGTGGCCGATGACGATGATCTCGTCGGCGACGCGCTCGATCTCGCCCAGCAGGTGCGAGCTGAGCAGCACCGTGCCGCCCTCGTTGGCGTAGCCGCGCAACAGGTCGCGCATCCAGCGGATGCCCGCGGGGTCGAGTCCGTTGGCCGGCTCGTCGAGGATGAGCACCTCGGGGTCACCGAGCAGCGCGTGGGCGATGCCGAGGCGCTGGCGCATGCCGAGGGAGTAGTTGCGCACCCGCCGGTTCGCCTCCTTCTCGGTGAGGCCCACGAGCTCGACCATCTCGTCGACGCGGTGCTTGCCGACGCCCATGAGGATGGCGCCGAGGGTCAGCACCTCGCGGCCGGTGCGGCCGGCGTGCTGCGCGGAGGCGTCGAGGAGCAGGCCGACGTGGCGACCCGGGTTCGGCAGGGCGGCATACGGCTTGCCGAGCACCGTGGCGCGCCCCGACGTGGCGGGGGTCAGGCCGGCCATGACGCGCATCGCGGTCGTCTTGCCGGCACCGTTCGGCCCGAGGAAGCCGGTGACGAGGCCGGGCTTGACCTCGAACGAGACGTCGTCGACGGCCGTGAACGGGCCGTAGCGCTTGGTGAGTCGTTCCACTGTGATCATGGGCTCCACCCTCCCGGAGCCAGGTGGGGCCGCACATCCGTCACAAGCCTGATTCCGACCCCTACCTAGGTCGTAGACGACCCTGACCGCAGTCAGGGTCCGTGCTCAGGGTCCGTGCTCAGGGTCGGCCCCGAGGACGGTGCGGGAGCAGACCTTGGTCGTATGCCGTCCCGCCCCGTCCGCGCCTAGGCTGACCGGGTGCCCCTGCCGCGTGTCGCCCGCACCCGGAGCGGCCACGTGTGGGGCGAGAGCTGGCGGCTCGGGCTGTCCTTCCTGTTCGGGCTCGCGATCTGGGGCGCCGTGCAGGCACAGCTCGACCAGCGACACCTGGACCCGACGTTCGGCAAGGACTGGCTGCTCGTCGACCTCGCCGTCGGTGTCGGCGGGGCCGTGCTGCTGCTGTGGCGGCGCCGCTGGCCGCTCGCCGTGGCTCTCGCGACGGCGCTGCTCTCGGGCCTGTCGTCGGTCGCCGTCGGCGCGTCCGTGCTCGCCCTGGTGTCCCTCTCGACGAGGCGGCGGTGGAGAGAGATCGCCGTCGTCGCCGTGCCGTGGATGCTCGCCGGCTGGGGACACGCGCTCGTCTATCCCACCGAGGACCAGGCGATCACGCTGCCCAACGTCATCATCGGCCTGCTCAGCCTCGCCGTCAGCGTCGCCGTCGGCTGGGCCATCGGCGAACGCCGCGCCTTCGTCGCCTCGCTCCACGAGCGGGCCCTCACGGCCGAGCGCGAGCAGGCCATGCGCGTCGTGCAGGCGCAGGTGGCCGAGCGGGCCCGCATCGCCCGCGAGATGCACGACGTGCTGGCCCACCGGATCTCCTTGGTGGCCATGCACTCCGGCGCTCTCGCCTATCGCACCGACCTCACCCCGGAGCAGGTCTCCGAGACGGCCGAGGTCGTCCGCGAGAGCGCCAACCACGCCCTCACCGAGCTGCGGGCCGTGCTCGGGGTGCTCCGCGACGTGCCCGGCGTCGACGCCCCCGCGGACGGCTCGCCCGAGCCGCCGCAGCCGACGCTGGGCGACCTCGACGCTCTCGTGGACGAGGCACGGTCGGCAGACACGACCGTCTCGCTCGACCGCTCCGGCGTCCTCGAGGCCGTGCCCGAGCAGGTGTCGCGCAGCGCCTACCGCATCGTCCAGGAGGGCCTGACCAACGCTCGCAAGCACGCCCCCGGAGCGTCCGTCCACGTCACCGTGGCGACATCGGCCGACGGCGGCCTCGACGACGAGGCGGTCCGGATCACGCTGCGCAACACCGTCCCCCGCCCGCGCACCGACGCAGCGGACGGCATACGCCCCGACGTCACGGTCGGATCCGGGCTGGGACTGCTCGGGCTCACGGAGCGCGCCGTCCTCGCCGGGGGTGAGCTGACCTACGGGCCCGACCGGGCCGGCGACTTCGTGCTGACGGCTCGGCTACCGTGGTCCCGGTGACCGGGGAGCAGGGGCGCACGCGGGTGGCCATCGTCGACGACGACGCCCTGGTGCGCGCCGGGCTGAGGATGATCCTCGGCGGCGCGAGCGACCTCGAGGTCGTGGCCGAGGCCGGTGACGGGGTCGAGGCCGAGCGGGCCGTCGAGGAGCACCGTCCCGACGTCGTGCTCATGGACATCCGCATGCCCCGCCGCGACGGCCTCGAGACGACGAGATCGCTGCTGTCCCAAGGGGCGCGGGCCGACCGCGGCGCTCGCGGCGGTGACCTCAAGGTCATCGTCCTGACGACGTTCGACGCCGACGACATGGTCGTGCAGGCGCTCCGGGCCGGGGCGCACGGCTTCCTGCTCAAGGACACCGAGCCGCACCGGCTCGTCGAGGCCGTGCGGCTCGTCGCCGCGGGCGAGCCGATCCTCTCCCCCAGCGTCACCGCCACGCTCATGGCGCACGTCGCCACGGGTGGGGGCGTCGACCCCGCAGACCGGCGCCGGACCGACGCCGAGAGCCGGCTCGCGATGCTGACCGACCGCGAGCGCGAGGTGGCCCTCGCCATCGGGCGGGGCCTGTCCAACGCCGACATCTCGCGCGAGCTGTACCTGTCGGTGCCGACCGTCAAGGCGCACGTCTCGCGCGTGCTCGACAAGCTCGGCGCCGACAACCGGGTCCAGATCGCCATCGTCGTCCACGATGCCGCCCTCCCCTGAGCCACGCCACCACAACCCCGCCCGGGCGGACCAGACGCGCCCCGGACACCCACGCGGCCACCACAACCCCGCCCCGGCGGACCTGAGGCGCCCCGGACACCCAGGCGGCCACCACAACCCCGCCCGGGCGGGGTCGAGGAGTGGCCCGATACCGGCCGGGAAAAGCGGTGGACGCCGGCCGTTCGCGCCGCCTACCTTCTCTCTCGTGTGGATCTCCTGATGCCTCGAGCCCGCCCGCGCTGACCTGTCGACGACCGTCCGACGTCAGCAGCGGGGCCCTGCCGACCATCCAGGACCTCTCATGTCTTCCACCCTCACCATCACCGGACTCGACGTCGCCTTCGGGGCACGCACCCTCTTCTCCGGCCTCGACCTGACGCTCACCGACGGCGACGTGACCGCGGTCGTCGGCCCCAACGGGTCGGGCAAGTCGACGCTGATGCGCACCGTCGTGGGCGAGCTGCCCGTCGAGGGCGGCTCGATCCGCCTGGCACCGCGCGAGGCGACCATCGGCTGGCTCCCGCAGGTCGTCCCCGACCCGTCGGAGACCCTGCTGACGTATGCGCGACGACGCACGGGCGTCGAGGCCGCCGACACCGAGCTCGAGGCGGCATCGGCTGCCATCGCCGCCGGTGACGATGGCAGCGAGGAGCGCTACGCCGCAGCGCTCGAGCGCTGGCTCGCGCTCGGAGCCGCCGACCTCGACGAGCGCCTGCCCGAGGTGGCCGCCCGGGTGGGCCTGACCGTCGCGCCGGAGCGTCCGCTCGGCACCCTGTCGGGCGGGCAGGCCGCCCGGGCCTGCCTCGTCGCCGTCCTGCTGAGCCAGTACGACGTGCTGCTCCTCGACGAGCCGACCAACGACCTCGACGCCCGTGGTCTCACCCTCATGGCCGACTTCGTCGCCGCCCACGAGGGACCGATCCTCATCGCGAGCCACGACCGGGCCTTCCTCGACGCCGTCGCGACGAGCGTCGTCGAGCTCGACGTCAAGCAGCAGCGCATCGGCCACTACACCGGTGGCTGGAGCAGCTTCGTCGCGCAGCGGGAGCTCGCGCGCGCCCACGCGTGGGAGGCCTACGAGGGGTATGCCGCGACGCGGGACGCGCTGCTCGCCCAGTCCCGGCAGCGCCACGACTGGGCCGAGAAGGGTCGGCGCAGCGTCGCCCTGGGGAAGGAGCCCGACAAGCACATCCGGGAGAAGTACAAGGCCCGCGCCGACCGCCAGGCCGCCAAGGGCGGGCGGCTCGAGCGCGCGGCCGATCGGCTCGACGCGGTGGAGCAGCCACGCAAGGAGTGGCAGCTGCGCTACGCCATCACCGAGGGGCGACCGTCCGCCGACGTCGTGGCCACCCTGTCCGACGCCGTGGTGGAACGGCACGGCTTCCGGCTCGGACCGGTCAGCCTCGCCGTCGGTCGCGGCGACCGCATCGCCCTCGTCGGCGAGAACGGCTCGGGCAAGACGACGCTGCTCGGCGCCCTGCTCGGGGACCTTCCGCTCGCGTCAGGTCGCCAGAGCCTGGGCACGCGGGTGGCCGTCGGTGTCATCGACCAGCGGCGGCAGTTGCTCGACGACGACGCGACGGTCCTCGACGTCGTGCGGCGCGAGCTCGGCACCCGTCCGGGGTCGGGCAGCGAGTGGCCGGTCGCCGAGGTGCGCACCCTCCTCGCCAAGTTCGGCCTCGGCTCGGAGCACGTGTCACGACCGGCCCGGAGCCTGTCGATGGGCGAGCGCACCCGGACGCTCATGGCGCTCTTCCAGGGCCGCGAGGTCAACGTCCTCGTGCTCGACGAGCCGACCAACCACCTCGATGTCGACGCGATCGAGCAGCTCGAGGCCGCCGTGGCGGCCTTCGGGGGGACGGTGCTCGTCGTCAGCCACGACGAGAGCCTGCTCGACGGCATACGCCTGACCCATCGGTGGGCGGTCGCGCGTGGACGCATCCGGGTCGAAGCCCTCTGACTCGGGGCGAGCCGCCGTACGGCACAATCACGCCGGTGAGTGCACACAGGGGAGCCCAGGTCCGTCGTCTCGTGGAGACCTTCCGGCGCGAGGGCCGCACGGAGGTGAAGTTCAGCCGGGGCATGGTCGGCGTCTACCTCGCACTGGGGGTGATGCTGCTGGTCTGCGGCCTCGCGCTCATCGGGATGGCGGTGGGCGTCGTCTCACCCGGCACCGGCACGGCAGACGGCAGCGCCGTACCGGGCGCGATCTTCGCCCTCGTCGGCCTCTTCATCCTCGGCCTCGGCATCGGCCAGGCACGTCCGACCGACACGCCTGTGGTCGCTGACGCCGAGGGCGTGCACGTTCAGGGCAAGTGCGTCCCGTGGTCGGTCATCTCGGGCTTCGGCACCACCCTCCAGGGCAACGCCTTGGACAAGAGCCACCTCGTGGCGACGATCCTCGTCGACCCGTCGACCGTCGACGCGTGGGCCGCGCAGCGCCGGAGCGCGGGTGGCCGCCGCTCGCGCCTCTACGCCCCTGGGGTCGTCGGGGACGAGGGAATCTGCCTGCCCTACAACCTCGCCGTGGGCGCGGAGCCCCTCAGCCAGGCGCTCGAGGCCATCCGCCTCGACGTGGTCGGCGTCAGCGGCTGACGCTGCGGGTGCGGCTCCAACGCCACACCGCGGTGACGATCACGGCCCCGACGATGGAGCCGACGATGCCGCTGGGGCGCAGCGCGATGCCGTCGCCCGCGAGGAGGCTCGCGAGCAGACCGCCCACGAACGACCCGACGAGGCCCGCGACGATCGCCATCGTCCAGTCGATGCTCTTGCCCTCGCGGCCCAGGATGAGCTGGGCGGCGGCGCCGACGAGCATGCCGAAGAGGATCATGCCGATGATGAGCATGGGCCGAGCATAGGACGCTGCGGGACCTCAGTCCCGGGTGTCGGCGGAATCGCCAGGGTCGTCCGCGGACCGGGAGTCGAGGCGGGAGTCGAGGCGGGAGTCGAGGCGGGAGTCGAGGCGGGAGTCGAGGCCGGTCTCGACCCCGGCGTCGAAGGTCGGGTCGCGGTGGCGCAGCATCACCCGGTTGAGCACCGCGCAGCCGACGATGAGCTGGCCGGCGACGAGGAGCCAGACGAGGACCGCGCCGGCGACCCCGAGCGAGCCGTAGAGCGCCAGCGAGTGCTCGATGCGCGCCGGGAGGTAGACGCGACTCACGACGTGCAGCGTGGCCAGCCCCACGCCGAACAGGGTCGCGCCGGGAGCGAGGTCGGTCCACGTGGTGCGCCGGTCGGGAAGGTGGGCCGTGATGAGCAGCCATCCCGCGGCGGAGATCGCCGCCTGGCAGACGAAGGACAGCACGATGGCGCCGGGGAACAACCGGTCGAGGCCCGAGACGATGGCCGCGCCGGCGAAGATGGCGACCCAGGCCGCCCCGAAGACGAGCGTGCCGCGCAGCACCTGCCGCTGCGACCGCCGCGGGACGGGCGCGTCCCACACGTGGGCGTTGAGGATGACGAGGTTGCGCAGCAGGGTCCGGGTCGTCCAGAGCGTCAGGGCGAGGCCGACGAGGACGGCGACCCACCACGAGCCGCGCGACTCGACGAGGGCGGCCGTGACCTGGTCGCGCAGGGTGCCCGTCACGCCGGTCGCGGCGAGGACGTCGGGGGTCGCTGCCGGCGATGCGGCTCCGACGCCCGCCAGCACCCCGGCCGTGAGCAGCGCCAGGGGCGCCACCACAGGAAGGCACGGAAGGCGACCGCGCTGGCCAGCAGCATCCCCTGGCGCGCCACGTAGAGCGTCGCCATCTCTAGGGGGACGCGCAGCAGCGGGACCCGGCGGGCGAGCTCGGCGTAGCGGGCAGCATACCGGTTGGCTCGCTCCTCGCCCCGCGACCGCAACCGGGCCAGCCGGCCGGAGGTGGGGTCCTCGGGTGCCATGACCGAGGTTCCCACACGGCCGCCCGGGCCGGTGGCCGATCCGACGTCACCGGCACCACACCTCCCGCTGGCGCCCGATCTGCGCCACGCTGGAGCCATGCCAGCCACCACGGTCGTCCTCTTCGGCGCCACCGGAGACCTCGCGAAGCGCAAGCTCCTCCCGGGCATGCTGCACCTGCACGAGTCGCAGCTGCTCGAGGGCCTGCGGGTCGTCGCGACGTCGCTCGACGAGCTGAGCCGCGACGAGTTCCTCGACCTCGTCTTCGCCTCGATCCGCGAGCACTCGAGCCACGACGTCACCGACGACGACCTGCGCGAGTTCGCGGACCGCATCCACTGGGTCCCGGGCAGCGCTGGGCCACCAGGGATCCGGGCCGCTGTCGACGAGTCCGAGGCGATCCTCGGACCGGACGCGTGGCGGCTGCACTACCTCTCGGTGCCACCCAAGGCCGCGCTCGCCGTCGTGCACCAGCTCGCCGAGGCCGGGCTCGTCGAGCGCAGCCGGATCATCATGGAGAAGCCCTTCGGCACCGACCTCGCGAGCGCCCGCGCGCTCAACGCCGAGCTGCACGGCGTCTTCGACGAGGAGCAGATCTTCCGCATCGACCACTTCCTCGGCAAGGAGGCGGCGCAGAACATCCTCGCGTTCCGCTTCGCCAACGGGCTGTTCGAGCCGATCTGGCACCGAAACCACATCGACCACATCCAGATCGACGTGCCCGAGACCCTCGGTCTCGCGCAGCGGGCCGACTTCTACGAGAGCACCGGCGCCTACCGCGACATGGTCGTGACGCACCTCTTCCAGGTGCTCGCGTTCACCGCGATGGAGCCGCCGACCGCGCTCGAGCCCGCAGCCATCAGCGAGGAGAAGAACAAGGTCTTCCGGTCGATGTCGCCCATCGAGCCGCACGACGTCGTGCGCGGCCAGTACGTCGGCTACCGCGACGAACCGGGCGTCAGGGCCGAGAGCCAGACCGAGACGTTCGTGGCGCTCAAGTGCTTCGTCGACAACTGGCGGTGGGCCGGCGTCCCCTTCTACCTGCGCACCGGCAAGCGGCTCGCCGAGGGCGCCCGCATCATCTCCATCGCCTTCAAGGAGCCGCCGCGCTCGATGTTCCCCGCGGGGTCCGGCGTCGGCGACAACGGTCCCGACCACCTGACCTTCGACCTCGCCGACAAGGCGCGGATGTCGTTGTCGTTCTACGGGAAGCGGCCTGGTCCCGGCATGAAGCTCGACAAGCTCTCCATGCAGTTCTCGATGCAGGAGACGCACTGGGCCGGTGCCGTGCTCGAGGCCTACGAACGGCTCATCTACGACGCGGCCCGCGGCGACCGCACCCTCTTCACCTCGGCCGAGGGCATCGAGCGGCTGTGGGAGATCAGCCAGCCGCTCCTCGACAACCCGCCGATCGTGCGCCCCTACGACGTCGGCACGTGGGGTCCCAACCAGATCCACCAGCTCGTCGCGCCGTTCACGTGGCGACTGCCGTTCGAGCGCCGCTGGCGCGACCCCAACGCCATGGGTGCCTGAACGTCACCGGGGGCGTATGCCGTGAGGCGGGTCAGCGCGGCCCGTCCACCGACCGCTGGCGGGTGAAGCCCTTGTAGCGGGTGCCCTGGTGCATGAGGTGCCCCCGGTCGCGAGGCGCCCGTCGCGGCTACTTCCACCGGAAGTGGACGAAGACCCGGCCGAAGTTGTCGGAGTCCTTCTCGACCCGGTGGTAGAGGGCCTTGACGTCCTTGCGGTCGAGGAAGCGCAGGACCCGCTTCTTGAGCTGACCGGAGCCCTTGCCGGGGATGATCTCCACGAGCGGCGCCTTCTTCTGCACCGCCTCGTCGATGATCGCCCGGAGCGCCCGCTCGATCTCGTCGCCCCGGTTGTAGATGTCGTGCAGGTCCAGCTTGAGCTTCACGACTGGATCATCGCACCGGGTGGGCGGTCACGGTCCTGCCGAGAAGGAGGTCGCCGACCACCACGCCTAGACCGTCGGAGCGATGGCCTGCGCCAGCGCCTCCGGGTCGGTGACGGTCACCGTCATCCCGGGGTGACGCAGGAGGCCGGTCGGCTCGATGGCCCGGACCGGCTGGACGAACGACACGCACAGTCCCCGCCGGGAGCTCGTCGCGAACGTGACGCCGCGGTCGACGAGCGAGAGGTGGGCCGGGCCGGCCGTGCGGTGGAAGGCGTAGTCCCCGCTCTCCTGCGTGCCCGCGACGTTGGAGAGCGGCGTGCGCAGCCGCCAGGGCCCGAACCGCACGAGGAGCTCGTCGTCGGTGACGGCGACCCGCGCCGTGCCCGGTGTGATCCCGAACAGGCGGGCAGGCAGGCGGTAGCGGTCCTCGAAGTCGAACTCGAACTCGCGCGTCACGACCGACGCCTCGGGCTCGAGGGCGGGTCGAGCGCCACCGCGCCCGCCAGCGAGCCGCCGAACCACGCTGCGTTCGTCGTGAGGTGGATGGCGCGAACGATGGTGCTGTATGCCGTCATGCCGGGTCCCTGCTGCAGGTGCGGTGGCGCCCGTGCGGACGCTCGGAGGTGCTCGGACCTGTGACGTACCCGCTCCTCACCGACAGCACCCGGTCGGGCGCCCGGTCTGAGTACGCGACACCAAATGGGCGCGACCGCGGTATCAGCCGGTGACGGTGCGCCCCTGACCGTGCGGGCCGGGTGACACGCGTCCGGCCCGTCGATCGAAGGGAAGCACCATGAAGCACCTCGCACCCATGGCGGCACGGTTCACGCGCAGCCACCAGGGCTACCAGCACCCCGCCAAGCTCGACGCCTGGGAGAAGGCCGTCATGGGCCCGGAGGCCGAGGCAATGCGCTGGCCCGGTGGCTCGATCTCCGGCTCGGACGACGGCTGGGACGACTGCGACGAGTGACCCCGAGACCCCCGGCGACCACCAGAGACAGGAGAACACCATGAGCACCGTCGCGATCATCACCCTCGCAGGCGACCTGCACGCACGCGTCATCCGCAGGCAGCTGCAGGAGGTGCACGGCGTCGAGGTGGCTGTCGTGGCCTCCGACACCCTCTCGGCCGCCGGGGGTCTCACCTGGTCCAACGTCGCAGGGCCGGCACCGACCCTGCCCACCGAGGACGGCGGTGTGCTCGACGTCGCCGACCTCGACCTCGTCTGGTGGCGTCGCTGCCACGGACGACCGACGGTGCCCGACGCCGTCACCGACCCCCAGATGCGCAAGCTCGTCGTCAAGGACAACCGAGCCGGTCTGCGTGGCCTGCTCCTGGCCGGCTTCACCGGCACGTGGATCAGCGACCCGTACGCGACCGAGCGCGCCCAGAACAAGATCCTGCAGCTCAGCGTGGCCCGACGCCTCGGCCTGACCGTGCCGCGCACGCTCGTCAGCACCGATCCGGCCGCGGTGCGGGACTTCGCCCGCGCCCACGGCGGCACGGTCATCGCCAAGACGATGACCGGCCTGCTCGGCACGTCGCTCGAGGCCGGGCGGGTGACGCTGGAGTCGTTGCGCGACGACGACGAGATCACGGTGTCGGCCACGGTCTACCAGGAGGAGGTCCCTGGCACCGACCACCTGCGCGTCATGGTCTTCGGCGATGCCGTCCACGCGGCCCGCATCCGCAGCGGCGAGCTGGACTGGCGCCTCGCGGGCGACATGGAGGTCGAGCCCGTCGCCATCGACGAGCGCCTCGCCGACCGGCTGCGCCGGGTGACCGTCCGCCTCGGGCTGCGGATGGGCGTCTTCGACGTCAAGCTGCGGCCCGACGGCGAGCCCGTCTTCCTCGAGGTCAACCCCCAGGGGCAGTTCCTCTTCGTCGAGGGCATGTCGGACATGCCGCTCGGCGAGGCCTTCGCGCAGTTCGTCGTCGACGAGCTCGCCCGCGTGCACCGTCGCGTACCCGCCTGACCGCGCCCGACGGCATACGCCCCGGGTGTCCTCGCGTCAGCGGGCGTCGGCCCGGGCCTGGCGCCGCGCGCCCTGCGACTGCGACGACGCGTCACGCTTGAGTCCGCCGGTGGTCTTCGTCGCACGCCGCCGGGCCGACGGCACCGACGGCACCGACGCCGACCCAACGAAGGATGCGACGGACCCGGGGCCCGTGCCGGCCTTGACCTCTCGGGCGGCCGCGAGCCGCTCGGCCTTGAGCTCGGTGGCCGCCGCCCGCGCGACGACGCCGAGGCGCGCGCTGACGCGGGCGAGGGCCAGCTCGAAGACCTCGGCGCGGTCGGCGTTGAGCCGGTTGGCGGGGCGCGCGGCGCCGCGCGCCCCCTTGGCCGGCACGCGGGCGCTGGCCTGGCGGCGGTAGAGGCCGACGTGCTTGTTGCGGGCTCGACGCACCCTCTGGTGCAGCTCGATGAGCTCGTCCTCGGTCAGCTCCGCGAGCCGGGCGGGCTCGGTCTCACGGACGAGGTCGGCCTGCGGCGCGGTCAGCGATGTCGTCGTCATGGCACTCGATCCTCGCCCTCAGCGGCGGCCGGGGCATCACCTCGCCGGGGTGATGCCCCACCGGGTGATGCCCGCCGAAGACACCCGGCGCCACCGGTCACTCGCCCGGGTAGACGACCCCGATCTGCCGGCGCACGGCATCCATGGTCTCCATGACGCGCAGCGTCGTCGCGTGCGGCAGCAGGGGCGACTCGGTCTCGCCGGCGACGAGGCACCGGGCGAACTCGGCCGCCTCGTAGGAGAAGCCGCGCACGTCGTCGGTGAGTCCCCCGGCGCGCTCGTCGATGACCTCGTTGTTGCGGTCGATGAGCCGGATCGTCGAGCCACCGGCGTAGAAGGTGCCGGACAGCTCGAGTCGCGCCTCGGTGCCGGCGACGACGGCGCTGCACGGCGTGACGCCGGCCATGGTGCACGACAGCACGCCGTGCGCGCCCCCGGCGCCGGTCACGGTGATGGTCGTCGTCGCGTCCACGCCGAGGTCGGTCAGCGTGCCGTGGGCCGAGACGGAGGTCGGCTCGCCGAGCACCATGTCGGCGAACGAGACGGGGTAGACGCCGAGGTCGAGGAGCGCACCTCCGGCGAGCTCGGGCTGGGACAGCCGGGCCGGCCCGCCGGGGTAGAGGCGCTGGCCGTGGTCGGCGAAGACGGCGACGAGCTCACCGATGAGCCCCGTCTCGACGACGTGCCGCACGACGTCGTAGTGCGGCAGGAAACGGCTCCACATCGCCTCGACGACGAGCAGGCCCTGCTCGTCGGCAGCCGCGAGGACCTCACGCGCCTCGGCGGCGCTGCGGGTGAAGGCCTTCTCCACGAGCACCGGCTTGCCGGCCCGCAGGGCGAGCAGGGCGTGGTCGCGGTGCTCCGAGTGCGGCGACGCGACGTAGATCGCGTCGACGTCGGGGTCGGCCACGAGGTCCTCGTAGGAGCCGTGCGCCCGCGGGATCGCGAACTCGTCGGCGAAGTCCTGGGCGCGGTCGCGGCTGCGCGAGCCGACGGCCACGACCGACGAGGACGTGCCGACGGCCACGGCCTCGGCGAACGCGTGGGCGATGCCGCCGGGCGCGAGGATGCCCCACCGGATGGCCGGGGCGTCGTGGGGGTCGGGCGTGCGCGGCTCGGGCAGCTGGAGGGGCACGTCGATGGGCAGGGTCATGCAGTCACGTCCCGGAGGTAGAGGTGGATGTCGCTGGCGTCAAGCGGTCACGGCGCCGAGGTCCCACAGGTGGTGGCGGACGTCGTGGACGAAGTAGAGCGCGAGGGTGCGGGCCGTGAACTGCGAGCCGTTGCTGCGCAGGGCGGGCCACTCCCACTGCGTACCCGAAGGGAGGGCGTATGCCGTCGCCGCTCTCTCGAACGCCGCCGTGACCTCGCGCGCCACGACGTCCGGGTCCGCGCGCCAGTACTGCGCCTCGCGGGCGGTCTCGTCCTGGTCCCAGTTGGCGAACTGCACGACGGAGCCTCTGCCGGCGAGGATCTGCTCGAGGCGTCCCCGCATGACGTCGCAGACGTCGCGGACGTGGCAGGCGTACTCCAGCGGCGACCAGACCCCCTCGGCCGGGCGGGCGCGCACGTCGTCGCGACCGAGCGACACGGCATACGACCTCGCGGCGTCACGCAGGAACGTGGGGACCTCGGACGGCTCGATGGCGGCGGCGTCGAAGCCGCAGTCGGGACACGGGCGGCGCAGGACCCACGTCCAGTCGGCCCCGTCCGGCGTCGACGGCCCGGGATCGGTCGGGGGATCGGTGACGGGCTCGCTCATGCGGCCCAGCCTAGGGCGGGACCACCCGTGCGGTGACGGCAATTCGGGGCTGCGGCGAGCGCGGGATACCGTATGTCTTCGTGCTCAAGGACTATTTGCCGTGGATCATCGCCGGCCTCGTCGTGCTGGCGCTGGTGATCGGTGGCCTGGTCCTGACCCGCGTCGTGCCGGAGGTGGCGGCGACGCGACGTCGCCGCCCGCGCCCTCCCCGGGACCACTTCCGGACCGGTGACGAGGTGCCCGCGCCGCTGCGTCGCGCCGGCATCGTCATCAACCCGACGAAGCTCACCGACCTGCCGACCGCGCGCGAGCGCATCACGGCCGCCTGTCTCGCCAACGGCTGGGGCGAGCCGCTCTTCTACGAGACCACCGTCGAGGACCCCGGCCAGGGCCAGGCCGCCCAGGCCGTCCGCGACGGCGTCGACATCGTCTGCACCCTGGGCGGCGACGGCACGGTGCGCAACGTCGCCGGCGCGCTCGTGGGCACCGAGACCGCCCTCGGGATCCTCCCCGCCGGAACCGGCAACCTGCTGGCCCGCAACCTCGACCTGCCCGTCGCGCTCGAGGCCGCCGTCGCGGTCGCGCTGACCGGACGCAACCGGCGTATCGACGTCGGGGAGCTCGTCGTCGGCGCCGCCCCGACGGACGAGCTCCCCGACGAGTCGGGCGCCTCCGAGACGCACTACTTCCTCGTCATGAGCGGCGTCGGCATGGACGCGCAGATCATGGCCGGCACCAACGAGAACCTCAAGGCGAAGGTGGGCTGGCCGGCCTACATGGTCTCGGGCCTCAAGCACCTCGTCTCGCCCGAGTTCCGCATCGCCGTCAAGGTCGACGACGAGCTCGAGTTCCGCCGCCGCGCCAGGATGGTCGTCATCGGCAACTGCGGCCGCCTGCTCGGTGGTCTCGTGCTCATGCCGAACGCCCGCGTCGACGACGGGCAGCTCGACACGGTCATCGCGTCACCGCGCGGTGTCGTCGGCTGGGTTCCGGTGGCGACCCGGGTCGCCACCCGCCGGCGCAAGGGCCACCCCACCCTGGACCACAAGGTGTGCAAGGAGATCCGGGTGCGCACCGACCGACCGGTGCCCGTTCAGATCGACGGCGACGTCATCGGGGAGGCCAGCGAGGTCAGCGCGACCGTGCGCCCCGGCTGCCTCACGGTGCGCGTCAGCCAGTAGCCGCGCTCTGCATGGTCAGGCGAACAGCGCCTGTCCCCAGTGCTCCCCGTCCTTGAGGCCGGGTGGGCAGGCGAAGACGGCCGACCCGTTGTGCTCGATGTACTCGTTGAGCCCGTCGGCCTTGGCGAGCGCCCGCTGCATCGGGACGAACTGCCGACCGGGGTGGCGCATGTAGGCGAGGAAGAAGAGTCCTGCGTCGAGGTGGCCGACCCCGTCGGAGCCGTCGGTGAAGTTGTAGCCCCGGCGCAGGATGCGGATGCCGCCGAGGTTGCTCTCGTGGGCGAGCCGCACGTGGGCGTCGACGGGGATCGCGGGCCTCCCGTCCGGGCCCTTGCGAGCGAAGTCGAGCGGGTCGAACTCCTTGGACCGCCCCAGGGGCGCGCCCTCCTTCTTGTCGCGGCCGATGACGTCCTCCTGCTCCTGCAGGCTCGTCCGGTCCCAGATCTCGATGTGCATGCGGATCCGGCGCGCGACGAGGTAGGAGCCGCCGGCCATCCAGGCCCCACCGCCGCTCTCGTCGTCGGGTGCCACCCACACGTGCTCGGCGAGACCCGCAGCCTCCTCGGCCTTGACGTTGGCCGTGCCGTCCTTGAAGCCGAACAGGTTGCGCGGCGTGGCCTGCGCCGTCGACGTCGAGGACGTGCGGCCGAAGCCGAGCTGCGACCAACGGACCGCGACGACGCCGAAGCCGAGCCGCACGAGGTTGCGCACGGCGTGGACCGCGACCTGCGGGTCGTTGGCGCAGGCCTGGATGCAGAGGTCGCCGCCGGTCCGGCGCGGGTCGAGCTGGTCACCGGTGAAGGCGGGGAGGTCCTGCAGCGCGGCCGGGCGCCTCGACGCGAGCCCGAACCGGTCGTCGAAGAGGGAGGGGCCGTAGCCGATCGTGATCGTCAGGCCCGATGCCGGCAGGCCGTAGGCCTCGCCGGTGTCCTCGGGTGCCCGGTTCGGGCCCCCGCCGACCAGGCCGCCCGGAGCAGCCTCGGCCCCGGCCGTCATGCGCTCGGCCGCCCGGGTCCAGTCCTCGAGGAGCTGTCGCAGCTGCTCGCGGTCCGTCGTCACGACGTCGAGCGCGACGAAGTGCAGACGGTCCTGGGCCGGCGTGATGATGCCGGCCTGGTGCTCGCCGCGGAACGGGATCGCCGCGTCGAGCGCGAGGGCGGCCGCCGCCGTGGACGACGGGGCACCTGCCGCGGCGTCGTCGTCACCGCGCGACACGGCATACCCCCCGACCGCGCCGGCCACGACGCCGGCGACGGCCGCCGTTCCGGAGGCGCCGAGGAGGCGTCGCCGGCTGAGGCCCTCGTCGCTCACCTCGCCGCCACGACTCCGGGGACCTTCGACACCTGCTCGGAGAGCGCGTCGAGCGAGACGGTCAGCTCCTTGATGTCGGCGGCGGTCAGGGCGGTGTAGGGCACGTAGTCGGCGCCGGTCTTGTGCTTGGCGAGCAGCGCGGACAGCTCGGTGAAGCGGGCGTCGAGGGCCTTCTGCAGGGCCGGGTCGCGCTCGGCGATGACCGGCCGCAGCGCGGCGAGCGCCTGGCGCGAGCCCTCGAGGTTGCCGTCGAAGTCCCAGAGGTCGGTGTGCGAGTAGCGCTCCTCCTCGCCGGTGATCTTGCCGGTCGCGACCTCGTCGAGCAGCGCCTTGGCGCCGTTGGCGATGGACAGGGCGGTCGGCTCGACGGTCTTGCTCCTGGCCGCGATCTCGGTGACGTCGGCGAGCAGCCGGTCGGCGATGGCGCCGGAGTCCTTCTGGAGGCCGTCCTTCCAGAGGTCCTTCTCGAGGCGGTGGTAGCCGGTGAAGGCCATGCCGTCGGCGATGACGTCCTCACGGCCGTCGATCCTGGGGTCGAGGTCGCCGAAGCTCTCGGCGACCGGCTCGATCGCCTCCCACGGGTGACGGGCCTGGGCGTAGAGCGACTTCGCCCTGGCGACGTCGCCGGACTTGACCGCAGCGACGAACTCCTTGGTGGCGCCGACGAACTCGTCTGCCTCGGAGGCGACGAACTTCCGGTAGTCGGCGATCGCCGAGGCGACCTTGGAGTCAGCGCTGCCCTTGGCGGCGGTGCCGGTCACGGTGAACGTGCCGCGGATGCCGTCGCCGACCATGCCGGGCTTGCACGAGGTCGTGAAGGTGCCGGGCTCGGAGATCTCGACCTTGAGCTCACGGCTGAGGCCGGGCGTGATGTTCTCGATCTCGGAGACGATGCGGTCGCCCTCGGCGTAGAGGTAGAACTCGTTGACCTTGCTGCCCGAGTTCGTGACCTGGAAGGTCAACGTGCCGGCCTTGGCGGTCGTGGCGCTCAGCGTGCACGCGGTGTCGTTCGCATCGACGGTGATCGCGCCGGAGGCCCCGGCCCCGGTCGAGCCCCCGGAGGCGCCGGGCGCCTCGGCACAGCCGGCGAGGGCGAGGGCCGCGGCGAGCGACAGGGCGACGGGCACGACGGCACGGAGGGCAGGGCGGGGCACGGGTTCTCCTGGGGAGGTTCGGCGACTGAGGAGGGTCGGGCGGCGAGCGGGTCAGGCGGCGACGGTGGGACGCGTGTCGGTCGCCGACGTCACGGCCGGGGACTGCGGCGCGGGCCGGGCAGGGCGCAGGAAGAGCGTGAGGACGACACCGACGTAGAGCACCCACGCGACGGCCTGGAGCAGGGTCGTGGACGGCGTGAAGTTGAAGATGCCCTTGAGCAGCGTGGCGTACCAGCTGCCGGGGTCGACCGTGGCGCTGACGTCGAAGGCCAGCGTCGTGAGTCCGGGGAGGACACCGGCCTCCTGGAGGTCGTGGAGGCCGTAGGCGAGGATGCCGCCCGCGACGAGCACGAGCAGGATGCCGGTCCAGCGGAAGAACCTCGCGAGGTTGATCTTCACGGCGCCGCGGTAGATGAGCCAGCCGAGCAGGACCGCCGCGCCGAGGCCGATGACCCAGCCGATGAGGGGTTGGCTGTTGCCCTGGCCCGCGGCCTGGGTGGTGGCGTAGAAGAAGATCGCGGTCTCGAGTCCCTCGCGGCCGATGCCGAGGAAGGCGACGAGGGCGATGGCGAGGGGCCCCATGTCGAGGGCCCGGTCGAGCTTGCCCTTGAGCTCGCCGGAGATGGTGCGCGAGGCGGACTTCATCCAGAAGACCATGAAGGTCACGAAGACGACGGCGATGATCGAGGCGGTGCCGCCGATGGTCTCCTGCGCCTCGAACGTCAGCTGGCGGGTGCCGTAGGTGAGCAGGGCCCCGAGGCCCACGGACAGGACGACGGCGACGCCCACACCGGCCCACACGTACCGCAGCGCCCACCGGCGGTCGGTCTTGACGAGGAAGGCGACGAGGATGACGACGACGAGGGCGGCCTCGAGCCCCTCTCGGAGTCCGATGAGCGCATTGCTCGCGAGCACGGGTGCCTTCTCTCACGTCGACTACAGGAATTACGCCACACCCTCGTGACTGAATTCAGGAAAGCACAGGCAAGGCTTGCCTAACAAGTCCGTCGGGGTGTCAGAGTCGACACATGAGCGCACCAGCCGCCTTCTCCGGCTTCCCACCCGCGGCCCTGGCCTTCTACGCCGAGCTCGAGGACCAGAACTCGCGCGACTGGTGGCTCGCCCACAAGGACGTCTACGACCGGGACGTCCGCGAGCCGATGCTCGCCCTGCTCGACGGCCTCGAGGACGAGTTCGGCGAGGCGAAGCTCTTCCGACCCAACCGTGACGTCCGGTTCAGCGCCGACAAGTCGCCCTACAAGACCCACCAGGGCGCCCTCGTCGGATCGGGAACGGTCCTGGGCTACTACGTCCAGCTCAGCGCGGACGGGCTGCGTGCCGGCGGCGGCTTCCGCGCGGTGAGCCCGGCGCAGACCGCCCGCTTCCGGGCGGCGGTAGACGCGCCCTCGAGCGGCCTGGAGCTCGAGGCCGTCCTCGAGACGTTGCGCGGCAAGGACTTCGAGCTCATGGGCGAGCAGGTCAGGACGGCACCGCGGGGGTATGCCGTCGACCACCCCCGCATCGCCGTGCTGCGTCACAAGGAGCTCATGGTCTCCCGCGACCTCGGCGCTCCGGCGTGGCTGTCGACGCGCCGCGCCCTCACCGTCGTGCGCGACACGTGGCGGGCCGTTCGGCCACTCACCGACTGGCTCGAGGAGCACGTCGGGGCGGAGACCGTCGCTCCTCGACGGTGAGCCCCGGTCGTCCGGTCACCCGGGCTTGCGGCCGACGACGCCGAACATCGTGACGGAGTAGAAGGCCGTTCCTGATCTCGCGGCGGCCATCGCGTCGGCGAGCAGTCGGTCCGCCTCCTCCCGGGTCAGCGCACCGTCCTCGACCGCGGCGTCGGCGTTCCGGTGGACCACGCCGCTGCCGAGCAGGGCGCGCGGTGGCATGACCAGCGCGGCCGAGCCGATGTCGTGGTCCACGAGCAGGCCAGCGGTCCTCAGCTGGTGCGGCAGGTGGCGGGCGGCGAACGGGTTGGGCATGCGGGCCCTGGCGGCTTCGGTGTAGCGGCGCACGACGTCCGGGTCGCCGGGGTGGCTGATGACGGTGCCCCAGTCGCTGTCGAGGACCGCGACCCGACCGCCCGGCGCGAGGACGCGCGCGAACTCGTGGGCCGCGGCCTGCGGGTCGCGCAGGTGCTGGAAGACGCGCTCGCAGCGCAGCACGTGGACGGCGCCGTCCGCGAAGGGCAGGTCGGCCGCGTCGCCGTCGATGAAGGTCCCGGTCGAGCCCATCAGGGCTGCGCGCTGCGCGGCCACCTCGCGCAGGCCCGGGTTCGGCTCGATGCCGACCGCACGGCCGTTGGGGGCGACGGCGTCGGCGAGACGACGCAGCTCCGTGCCCGTCCCCGCCCCGACGTCCACGACCGACTCCCCCGGCTGGGGCGCGACGGCCTCGAACGCCCACGTCCGGAGCCGCCGCACGGCCGGTTGCTGCTCCTGCGCGTCGAGGAGCGCGACGAGGGTGGCGACGCGCGCCGCGCCGCCCTCACCGATCCGCTCCCGGGTGAACATGTCGGGAGCGGCTCCCGACTCCCCGGAGGGCGTCGCGACCGACTGGGGGGTCACGCCTCCAGCATGCGGTCCGGCGTCCCGTCACCGCACGGTTTGGCGAGAACTGTCCGGGGTGGGCGGCTACGTTGTCCCGGTGACCCAGCGCAGCGTCCCGGTCGACGCGTACATCATCGGTGCCGGCCCCGGCGGGCTGGCCACCGCAGCCGCCCTCAAGGCCCGCGGCCTGCACGGCGTCGTCCTCGAGCGCAGCACCGGGGTCGGCACGTCGTGGCGCGGACACTACGACCGGCTGCACCTGCACACGCCGCGGGAGCTGTCCGGACTGCCCGGCTTCGCGATCCCCAAGGAGATGGGGCGGTGGGTCTCGCGCGACGACGTCGTGCGCTACCTCGAGCTGTATGCCGCCCACCACCGGCTCGACGTGCGCCTCGGCACCGAGGTGGCTCGTGTCGACCGCTCCGCCACCGGCGACGCGTGGACCCTGACCCTCAGCGACGGGACGACGCTCACCGCGCCGTACGCCGTGGTCGCCACGGGCTTCAACCACACGCCTCGCGAGCCGGATGTGCCCGGCCTGCAGAACTATTCGGGCGACGTGATCCTGGCGCGCGACTACCGCAACGGCTCGACCCACGCCGGCAAGGACGTCCTCGTCGTCGGCACGGGCAACACCGGGACGGAGCTCGCGGTCGACCTCGTCGAGCACGGCGCTGCGCGCGTTCGCCTCGCGGTGCGCACCGTCCCGCACATCCTGCGCCGCAACACGGGCCCGTATGCCGCGCAGTACACCGGCATCGCCGTGCGGCACCTGCCGACCTCTCTCGTCGATCGCGTGGCCCCGGTCGTCGAGCGCATCCAGACGCCGGACCTGTCGGCGCGGGGCCTCCCCCGACCGTCCACCGGCCTGCTGACCCGCGTCGAGCGCGACAACGCCATCCCGGTACAGGACGTCGGCATCATCGACGCGATCCGCTCCGGCGCGGTCGAGCCGGTGGTGGCGCTGCGCGAGTTCGACGGTGACACCGTCGTCCTCGCGGACGGCACCCGCCTGCAACCCGACCTCGTCGTGCTCGCCACCGGCTACAGCCAGGGGCTCGAGCCCCTCATCGGTCACCTGGGCGTGCTCGACGAGAAGGGTCGGCCCGTCGAGCGTGGCGGCCGCACCGCCCGCGGCGCCAAGGGGCTGTGGTTCACCGGCTACACGAACCCGATCTCCGGCATGCTCCGCGAGCTGTCGATCGATGCCCGCAAGATCGCCCTCTCCATGGCGATGACCAAGCGCCGCGAGATCAAGGCCCTCCGCCGCCGCACGGCTGCCTGAGCCCCCGCGCCACACCCCGGCGCTCGGGACCTGCTCCCCTTTCGGGAGCAGCTCCCGAGTCGCCGCGAGGTCGGTCCCGGTACACCCCAATCGGAACCTGCTCCCCTTTCGGGAGCAGCTCGCGAGTCGCGGCAAGGTCGGTCCCGGTGCGGCCCTATCGGGAGCTGCTCCCCTTTCGGGAGCAGGTTCCGAGTCGCGGCGAGGTCGGTCCCGGTGCACCCCTATCGGAACCTGCTCCGCTTTCGGGAGCAGGTTCCGATGGGCGACGGAGGGTCCGGTGCCGGAAGCCCGGTCAGGGGTGGTGCTGGCCGCCGAGGTTGAGGAACGCTGCCGCGACGTCGTCGGTCTCGGCGACGGCCCGCGCGAGTGCCTCGTCGCTCGGCAGGCCCGAGACGAGCAGCTCGTGGTGGCGCGTCATCGTCGTCGCGGCGACGTCGTCGGGCACCGGTGACACGGCGGCGACGACCGACCGGGCACCGAGCGAGAGCAGCGAGAGGGCGAGCCCGAGGGACTCGTGGCCGGGACGGGCCGAGGCCAGGCCGACCTCGCACGCCGAGAGCACGACGTGGTCGGCGCGCACGCCCGTCGGCTGCAGCTCGTGCGCGAAGACCGGGCCGTCGTGGAGCACGAGGGAGGAGAAGAGCGGCGACTCGTGCTGGTGCGTGCCGTGGGCCGCGACGTGCACGACGCCGGGGCGGGCCAGGGCACCGACGAGCTCCTCCCGCCGGGAGGGCTCGGCGAGGCGGGCTCCCGCGCCCCACGTGTCGACGATCGTGCGACCCTCCCTGGACGCACGCGGGACCGACGGCCCGACACTGACGTGCACGTCCGGGACACCGGCCCCCTCGTCGCTCGACGCGGCCCGCCGTGCGAACGACGTCAACGACAGCGCGACGGTGAACGGACGCCCCGCCATCGACGGCAGCAGCGCCCACGGCAGCGCCGAGAGCTCCGGGCAGGTCACGACGACGAGACCCCGGTCGGAGCGCCACGGCCGCAGCAGCCCGTCGTCGAGCTCGGCCGCGCTCGACCGCAGCGACGACCAGACCGCCCCCGCCAGCGGCCCGAGGTGGTGGGTGGCCGCGGCCCGCAGGTCGACACGGACCCGCTGGGCGAGCTCGGTCGCGCGGTCGGCCGGCATGAGGTCACGCAGGACAGCCCGACCGCCGACGACGCCGACCGCTCCGATGCGGCCGCGGTGTCGGAAGAACCAGACGAGGTCGCGGTCGACGCGCCCGAGGTGCTCCCGCGCCTCGCGCACCCGGACGGGGGCGGTCCGCCCGGACCCGCCGTCACGGCTCAGGGCCCAGTCGCGGTCACGGATCTGCCGCTCGAGGCGCGAGGCGTGGTCGTGCAGGTCACGGATCTGAGCGGGATCGCTCTCACCCCGCAGGTGACCGCGCACCGCGCGCAGCTGCTCGGTGAGCGAGGCGAGCTGCTCGTCGTCGGGTCGTCCCAGCGACGGCAGCCGGTCCGTCGCGCTCCGCCACCGCTCGAGGGCCTCGAGCACCGAGGCGCTGCCCCGCGGCACCGCCAGTTCCAGGTCGAGCTCGGCGAGGCGGGCACCGTGGACCGCGCGGGCGGTGCGCAGGTCGAGGCTGGCGCTGCCCTGCTGCCCTGCCGCCAACCGGCGCGAGGCCCGGACGAGGATGCGTCTGGCCGGCGCCACGTCACCCGTGGCGACGAGCGTCGTCGCCGTGACGACGGCGGCGTCGAGCTCGTCGGACAACGAACCCGACGACACCCGCTCGAGGCTGAGCAGGCGCGTGTTCGCGGCTGCCGCGTCACCGGCGAGCAGCAGCGCCTGTGCCGCCACGACGCGAGCGCTGTCGGCCAGTTCCGGGTCCCCGAGCTCCGTCGCCGTCTCGGTGAGCTCGTCGGCCGTCGCGGCGGCCGCGAGCGCCACCGCCGCGTCACCCACGCCCACGAGCCTCCCGACGACGTCCGAGACCGGCAGGTCGTCGCGCCCGCGCCGCGTCCGTCGCTGCCGGTCGAGGTCCACGAGCAGCCCGACGAGCCTGGCCTTGGCGGCCCACGCCGTGGCACCGATGCGGCCGTACGTCTCCCGGGCCGACTCCGCGGCCGCCGCGGCGGGGTCGAGGTGCCCGAGCAGCCGGTGTGCCCGCGCCAGGGCCAGCTCGAACTCGGCCCTCATCTGGTCGTGCCCGTCGCCGTCGAGGGACTCGAGCCCCGCGTGCAGTGCCTCGACGGCCTCCTTGACGAGGCCGGCCTCGAGGAGCACCTGCGCCCGGTCGAGACGCGCAGGGCCGGTGAAGACGTCGGACTCGAGCTCCTCGGCCCGGGCCATGCCGGCGAGCGAGCGCGGGATGTCGCCGAGGAGGTAGGCGGCATACCCCTCGTTGTGACGGGCCATGAACTCCTGCTCGGCGCCACCGAGGTCGTGCGCGAGCCTCGCGGCCTCGGCGAACGACTCGAGCGCCTCCTGCGGACGCAGCAGCTCGAAGGCGAGCATGCCCCGGCTCAGGTGCACGGAGCACTGCTCCTGCTCGGTGAAGGCGTCGAGGCGGCGCACGGCACCCTCGATGCCGTCCCAGGCCGAGGCGAGGTCACCGACGCGGCCGTGGATGTTGGCCCGCTGGTAGTCCAGACGGGCCCGGAGCGCGTCGTCACCGAGCTCGTCGACGACGTCCTCGGCCTCGGCGAGCCGCGCCGACGCCGACTCGACGCCGGACAGCATGAACTCCGTGAGGGCGAGCGTGATGAGCGTCTTGCAGCGCAGCTCGAGACGGTCCCGTGAGGGCGCCGCACCGGCGGCGCGGTCGATCTCGTCGAGTGCGGCCGTCAGCGAGCGTGCCGCGTCGACCGGGCGTCCGGCGACGTTGTCGGCGGCGCCGCGCTCGCGCAGGATCCGTGCACTCTCGAGCAGATCGATGGCTCCCGCCCGGCCTCTCGCTGAGGGCCGGTCACCAAAATGTCGGGATCGTCAGATCTGGATCGTCGGTGTGATGACCGGCCGCGTGTCGTCGTTGCCCGGGTCGGTCACGACGAAGTGCACCGGCCCATGGGGTAGATCATCCAGAACGAACCGCCCGTTCGCATCCGAAATCGCCGAGCTGCTCCCTTCGCTCGTCACCGCCTCGACCTTGGCGCCGGGCGTGGTGACCCAGCCGTCGACGCGCACGCGGTCCTCCGAGTCGTCGGAGTCCATGGGACCCGACGAGACCATGAGGCTCATCGAGGCGGCCGTGAAGGTCACGGACTCGGTCGGCGTCGGCTCGACCGCCGCCTCGGCGCCCCGGGTCGTCAGCAGGGCCGAGTCGATGAGCTCGGCGACCTCGGCGTGGAGGGCGTGCACCGTGATGGCGAACTTGATCCGCTCGGCGAGGTCGCTCGGCACGGGGTCGGCGTGGGCGAACAGGTCGCGCACGTGGGCGAGGTTGGCGATGTCGCGGGCATCGATGGCGTCCGTGTGCGATGTCATGTCAGACCGCCCATCCGGGGTCGCTGCCGAGGGTGGTCCTCAGCTTCTGGAGGCAGCGGCCGCGGGTCGGGCCGATGCTGCCGACGGGCATGCCCAGGGACTCCGCGATGGCCGCGTAGTCGGGGCGGTCGGCGAACGCGATGACCCGGAGGAGCTCCTGGCATCGCGGGGAGAGGGTCGAGACGTGCTTCCACAGCACGCGCTGGCGCTCGGAGAGGATCGACTGCGCCTCGGGGTCGAGCTGCTGCGCCGGAGCCTCCGGCACCTCCTCGACCCCGAACTCGCGCCGGGCCCCCCGCGCCAGGCGCCAGACCTCGCGCTTGACGACGACGACGAGCCAGCCGAGCACCGCGGCCGGCTCGTTGATCGAGTCGGCCCGGTCGACGAGCTGGAGGAAGGCCGTCTGGATGGCGTCCTCGCACGCGGCGGGCACCCCGCCCTGGGACCGTGCCGCGCTCCACAGCACCGGCGTCACGAGGTCGACGAGCTCCGAGAGCCGCTCGCGCTCCCCCGCCCGGTAGGCGGCGAACGCCTTGCCCGCGAGGGTCCCGAGTCCGTCGGGGGCGGTGGGGGTCGGGGTCATGACCGCGTCCTTCCGATGCAGGTGCGCAGCGCGCGGATGCCCCGCTTGCGCATGGCGGGCGCCGAGACGTCGGTCAGGCCGCCCTCGTCGATGAGGGCGGCCGCGAGCTCGGCGGCGAAGACCGGGGTCGCGAACGACGTGCCGCTCCACACCCCGAACCCCCCGGTGTAGTCGTCGGGGTCCACCGTGCAGCGCACCGTGCCGTCGGCGGAGACCTGCGAGGAGGGCTGGCCCATGCCGTTGGTGAGCGGCAGGGTGCTGACGACGGAGACTCCGGAGCGCACGGCGCTGACCACCGTCAGGGTGTTGGAGAAGAGCGCGACGGTCGTGCCGTCGGGGTTGGTCGCGCCGACGCTGGCGAGCGGCGGCACCGACTTCTTCGTGACGCGCTGCGGCGGTGCCGCGGCGAGCGCGGCCGGCACGAACGGGCTGGAGGTGCCGTCGTTGCCGACGCCCGCCACGACGAGGATGCCGTGCTCGGCGAACCGGTCGAGCAGGTCGGCGACCGGGCCGGAGGTGTAGCTGCTGTCCTCGGCGTAGTAGCCGAGCGAGAGGGACAGCACGTCGACGACCTCGGACGGGTCGTCGTTGTCCTGCCCGTGCACGTGCCGGTCGAGCAGGGCCTGCAGGACGTCGAGCATGACGCTCTCGTCGACGATGCCGTCGTCGCCCATGACCGGGATCGACAGGATCGTCGCCTCCGGGCAGCCCTGGCGGACCAGACCGGCGATGAAGGTGGCGTGCCCCTGGAGCAGCCCGACGGGCTCGGACGGCGCTGGCACCGTGATGGGCGGGGTGGCGGACGGGGTGGCGGACGGGTCGCCCGGCCCGGTCAGCAGCGGCACGAGACGGCCGTTCTCGAGCACCATCCGGAGCACGCCCGAGTCGCGCTTGAACCACGGGTGACCCGCGATCGCGGTGTCGGGGACGACGACGACCGGGCTGCGGTCGACCGGCCTCGCGCGCAGCCGCGGGTCGGGCAGGGCCAGGGCCACCGGCATACGACCCCCGCGACCGGGCACGGAGTACTCCTCGAGCGCGGATCCTCCGACCCCACCCCAGTAGCCGCCGACCCCGCCCCAGTAACCCCCGACGCCACCCCAGTAGCCGCCGACCCCGCCCCAGTAGCCGTCGGCCGGCCGGAGCACGTGCTCGAGGCTCAGCAGCTCGGCCACCGGCTCGGCGGACTGGCGCAGCTGCTGGAGCACCCTCCACGCGTCGACGGAGTCGATCGCCCGAGCCGGCGTCAGCGTGATGCTCGTGCCCCACGAGTCCCCCTGGAGGTCGCGCGCCTCGCCGTCGGGACGTGGCGTCACCCGGAAGTCGAGCTCGAGCTTGGCGAGCGCCGCGCGCAGGTCGCCGAGACCGCGGGTGGCCCCGCCTCCCGGGGCGGCGCGCACGAGGAGACGGTCCGAGAGGTAGAGGGCCGGCAGCGGTGCGCGGCCGTCGGTGAGGCGCATCGCCGTGGCGGGGTCGAGGGCGCGGACGGGAGGACGCTCCGGCCGACGGGAGCCGTCGCTCGCACCGTCGCCGTTCGCGCCCCGGGGGGCGTCGGGACCCGACTCTGACATCGACGACTCCTGCTGGTTGGTCCGAGGGCGGATGGTCTTGGAAAGACCCTTACACCCGACTGAGTGCGCGTGCTCGGTTTCCTGATACATCGGCCCTCATCGGGGCCTTCGGAAAGTTCCTCCGAAAATGTTCGCCCGGGCAGGTATCAGGCGCTCGCCCCCGCACTCTGGGTGGTCAGGGGGAACGGTCACCGGGCTGCTTCGGGGCGCTGCGGAGGGGCAGCAGGCCCGGTGACCTCGCAGGGGATCGGGACTTCCAGGGGGCAGTCCCGTCCGTGGGGCGTCGGGCCTGGCAGCACCGGCGCCCCCTCCCCCTGCCCATGAGGGCGGATCGTGACATAGCGGTACAAGCGGGGCGTATGCCGTGCCGCGCGTCGCGCTCGCGCGCTCGCCCGGGTCGGCGCATACTTCACGGACGTGGCGGACGTCAGGGCCTGCCACGTGAGCTCAGGGGAGACAGATGCAGGTCAGCGCAGTCGTTCGCAACGGTGGCAGGCGGGGGGCCGGGTTCGCCTCTGCGGCAACGGCCGCCGTCCTGGCCCTCACGCTCTCGGCGTGCACCGCCACCTCGCCCGGGACGACCTCCGCCGTCGAGTCCCCCACCGTCGGCACGACGACCACGACCGCGGACGGTGCGGTCGACGTGGGCTCGACCGAACCCACCGGCCCGCTCCCGACGGTGACCGCCGACCCGCTGACCCCGACGAAGCCGACCCCGAGCGCGAGCACGCCCAGCAGCGCGCCGAGCACCCCGAGCACCCCGAGCAGCGCGCCCACGACGACGGTGGCGCCGACCGACCCGGGGAGCGTGGCGGGCTCGTGCGGGCGGACGCTGCCCGCCTACCCCGTGCTCCAGCCGGGGGCGACCGGGCCGGCCGTGCGGGCCCTGCAGTGCTTCCTCAACGACGCGGACTACGGGCCGGTCGCCGTCGACGGCGTCTACGGCGCCCAGACCCGCGCTGCCGTCCGGAAGGTCGAGGCCGGCTTCGAGGGGCCGCCACCCAAGCCCGGCCGCATCGACGCCGGCACGTGGGTGCTGCTCATCTCGCGCACGCTCGGCGACCAGACTCTCAAGTCCGGGTCGAAGGGCGCCGAGGTCGTGACGCTCCAGCGCGCCCTGCGCGCGGCCGGTGGCACCCTCACCGTCGACGGCACCTTCGGCGAGCAGACGAAGAAGGTCGTGCAGCGCTTCCAGCAGGCCAACCGCGTCGGTGCCGACGGCGTCGTCGGCCAGGACACGCTCTTCCTGCTCAAGATGGGCGCGACGATCGGCTGACCGTCGACCGACCCCGGGTCGGCCTCAGGCCCGCAGGTCCTCGAGCCAGGCCCGCGCGTGGTCGAAGTCCGCGTCGGTCGTGCCGGGCCTGGTGTCCGGCCGGCCCCTGTCGGCGCGCGGATAGGACCCGAGGAAGCGCACCTCGGCGCAGACCCGCCGGAGGCCCATGAGGGTCTCACCGACCCGGGCGTCGAGGACGTGGCCCTCGAAGTCGATGGAGAAGCAGTACGAGCCCATGGCCGCCCCGGTGGGTCGCGACTCGAGCCTGGTCATGTTGACGCCGCGCACCGCGAACTGCTCGAGCAGCTCGAGCAGGCCACCCGCGTGGTCCTCGCGCTGGAAGAGCACGATGGTCGTCTTGTCGGCGCCGGTCGGCTCGGGCAGCGTGCCCGGGCGCGCGACGAGGACGAAGCGCGTCACCGCCGACGCGTTGTCGCCGATGTCCTCGGCGAGGACCTCGAGCCCCTCGTTGCTCGCCGCGACGGGTGCGCACACGCCGGCGTCGAACATCACCTCGCCCGGCTGGGCGAGGGCGGCCGCGCTCGCGGCCGTCGACAGCGTGGGGACGTAGGCCGCGTCCGGGAGGTGGCGCCCCATCCAGCCGCGCACCTGGGCCCAGGCGTGCGAGTGGGTGCCGACCGTGCGCACCTCCGCGAGCGGCATACCGGGTCGGGCGCAGAGCACGAAGGTGATGGGGACGAGCACCTCCCCGATGACGACGAGCGGCTCGCCCGTCGCCAGCGAGTCGAGGGTCGCGGAGACACCCCCCTCGACGGAGTTCTCGATGGGCACCATGGCGGCGTCGATGTCGCCGGCGCGCAGGGCCGACAGCGCGGCGTCGACCGACCCGAACGGCAGGTGCTCGCGACCCTCGGCGGCGTCCCACGCGTCGAGCGCCATCTGAGTGAACGTGCCACGGGGACCGAGGTAGCCGAAGCGGTGCAGCTGGTCGGGCGTGCGGGGTGGCGTCACGACGCGTCCTCCGTGCGGTCGGGGAGGCGGGTCGCCGAGGCCAGCGCCTGCTGCTCCTCGGGCGTCAGGGTGATGCTCGAGCGGCCACCGACGATGCCCTTGGCATAGGTGCGGGACTCGCCGCGGGCGTGGATCGAGCTGAGCACGATGCCGTCGCCGAGGTCGTCGACGATGGCGGCCGAGAAGGACAGGCGACCGCCCATGTCGCCGAAGGCGTCGTAGCGCACGACGGCGACGTTGCGCAGGCTCTGGCGCACGTCCTCCTCGGCGCTCGCGACGTGCTCGCGCAGGCGGGTCAGCTCGGCCGTGAGCCGCTCGATGCGGTGGTTCTGGGTGGCGGCCACGCGGGCGATGTCGGTCTGGCCGTCGCCGCCGAGGGCGGCGAAGTCGCGGCGCACGCCGGCGAGCCGGAGCTGGGCGCCGACGGCGAGGGCCAGGGCGAGCAGCGCGACGACGACGGCCGCGATGGCCAGGGTCGTCAGCGTCGAGGCGTCCACGATCGGCAAGGGTAGCCGGGGCCGCCGGGGCCGTCCCGACGATTCCAGCCCGTGACCTCACCACCGGGGTACAGGCCCGGTTTGTAGTCTGTCCCCCGTGATCCGCCGCCACCCCGTCAAGACGCTCGTCGTCCTGCTCCTGGTGATGGTGGCTGCGCTCACGCTCGCCTACGTGGGGCGCACCACCGTCCCCGTCCCGCCCACCACGCAGCCCAAGCCCGGCGAGTCGCTCGTCGTCATCGGGCTCGGCGGTCTGTCGTGGGACGACGTCTCCGCCGAGGACACCCCGACGCTCTGGGGGCTGCTCCGCGACGGCTCGGCCGCCTCGGTGTCGGTCAAGACCCTGCGCCTGACGACGTGCCCCACCGATGGCTGGGCCACCGTCTCGGCCGGCGAGGCGGCCGGCCCCGACACCCCCGAGGCCCGGCCGCAGTGCTCGCCGCTGCCCTCGATCGCCGGCAGCGCGACCTCGGGCTTCCGCGTCATCGGCTTCGACGCGCTCGCGACCGCGTCGCGCGAGGCGGAGTTCCGGGCGCAGCTCGGCCTGCTCGGTGACAGCTTCGCGGCCGACAAGACGTGCATCCAGGCCATCGGGCCGGGCGCGGGGCTCGCCGCCGCCACGTCCGACGGCAAGGTCGCGAAGTACTCCCCCTTCCAGGCGACCACCCTCGTCTCGGACCTCGCCCAGTGCCCGGTGACCATCGTCGACGTCGGCGGGATCGACCGGACCGACCCGAACCCGACCCGGCACCTCGAGCTCATCAACGGCATCGAGCGGCGCATCGGGCTCGTCATGGACGCGATGCCCAACGGGGCCGACCTCGTCGTGGCCGGCCTCGCCGACCGCGACCAGCAGGAGCGGCTCCGGCTGCTGACGGCGAGCGGCCCGCACTACGGCCCCGGACTCCTGGCGTCGGCGTCGACGCGGCTGACGGGCGTCGCCCAGCTGTCCGACATCACCGCGACGATCCTCCAGCGTGGCGGGGTCGAGCCCAAGGAGGCCATCGGGGGCCGGGCCCTCAGCGTCGTGCCGTCGGCCAACAACAGCGAGTCCACGGCGGCGAGCAAGCTCGTCGTCCTGACCGACATCGACACCAAGGCCGACGCGATGCACCGCATCGTCGCGCCCTTCCTCACCATCTGGCTCGTCGGCACGGCCCTGCCCATGCTCGTGCTGTGGCTCGTCATCCGCAGGGCGCGCCCGTGGAACCGTCGCTTCACCCGCGCCCGCGTGCTGCGCCTCGTCAGGCTCGTCGGCCTCGCCTCGGCCGCGATGCCGGCCGCGACCTTCCTCGCCAACCTCGTCCCGTGGTGGCGGTGGTCGACCAGCTCCCTCGTGCTCGTCCCGGTGCTGCTCGTCCTCGTGCTCGTCATCAGCGCGCTGCTCACCCTCGTCTGCCTCCGGGGCCCGTGGAGCAGCTCGGCGCTCGGGCCGCTGGCGGCGATGTCGGCCATCACCGCCGGCGTCATCGGCGTCGACCTGCTCACCGGGTCGCGCCTGCAGATCTCCTCGATCTTCGGCCTCCAGCCCCTCGTCGGTGGTCGGTTCTACGGCATGGGCAACGTCGCCTTCGCGTTGTATGCCGCCGCCGTCCTCATGCTCTGCGCCGCCCTCGCGCACGCGCTGGTCCGGCGCGGAGCACCGCGCCTGGCCGTCTTCGCCGTCGTCGTCGTCGGTGGCGTGGCTCTCGCCGTCGACGTGCTCCCCGCCTGGGGCGCCGACTTCGGCGGTCCGATCGCGCTCGTGCCGGCGCTGGGCTACCTCCTCCTCGGGGTCCTGGGCTGGCGCACGTCGGTGCGCAACGTCGGGGTCGTGCTCGTCGTCGCTGCCCTCGTCGTCGGGCTCGTCTCCTACCTCGACTGGCGACGGCCCGAGGCCGAGCGCTCGCACCCGGGCCGGTTCTTCCAGACGGTCATCGACGGTGGGGCGTGGGACGTGCTGTCCCGCAAGCTCTGGGCCAACGTCGAGCTCGCGATCCAGATGCCGGTGCTGCTCGTCGTCGTGACGGTGCTCATGGTCGTCGCCGTCATGATCGTGCTGCGGCCGGGGATCCTCGGCACCGAGCCGCTGCGGCGCCTCCTCGAGGAGGCCCCGATCATGCGTCGAGGGCTGCTCTCGGTCATCGTCATGGCCGTCATCGGCTTCCTCACCAACGACTCGGGGGCCGCCATCCCGCCGGTCGCGGCCATCTTCACGGTGCCGCTCGTCGCGTCGGCCGTCATGCACTTCCTGTCCATCGAGGCCCGCAACGCCCCGGTCCGCCGCCGCCGCGACCGCCACCACATCTGAGGAGCGACCCGTGACGGACCAGCAGCCCGACGTCCCCGACGAGCCGGCCGTGCTGACCGAGCCGGCCGTGCTGGCCGAGCTGGCCCGTGACATCGACCGGGTCTGCCGCCTCGAGGGCGAGTTCGTCGTCCGGTCCGGCGCCGTCGTCCCGGAGTACTTCGACAAGTACCTCTTCGAGTCCGACCCGGTCCTGCTGCGCCGCGTGGCCGAGGCCATGGTGCGGCTCGTGCCCGACGACACCGACCTGCTCGGCGGCCTCGAGCTCGGTGGGGTGCCCATCGCGACGATGATGAGCAGCCTGACCGGACTGCCCGCGCTCTTCGTCCGCAAGGCCCCCAAGGCGTACGGCACCCGCCGGCTCGCCGAGGGCGCCGACGTGGACGGGCGCCGGATCACGCTCGTCGAGGACATCGTCACGACGGGCGGGGCGGTGCGGGACGCGACGGCCGTGCTCCGCGAGCAGGGCGCCACCGTCGAGGTGGTCGTGTGCACGATCGACCGCAGCGAGCCGGGGGCCAACCGGCTGCACGAGCTCGGCCTGCAGACCCGGTCGGTGCTGACCCGGGCCGACCTCGACCGCGCCAGGACGGCCTGAGCCGGGGGCGTCAGCCGGGGGCGTCAGCCGGGGCCGAGGCGGCGTCGCAGCCGACGCACTCCGAGGGCGACGGCGACGTCGCGGTACTGCGCGGCCCGGTGCACCTGGGAGCGCCAGTCGGTGCCGGTGACCCGGTGCTGCAGGTCGCAGGGCACCTCGAGGATGGTGAGGCCGGCGTCGAGCACGTCCACGGTCATGCCGACCTCGACGCCCCAGCCCCGGGCGAACGGGGTCGCTGCGGTGATGGCGGCCGGCGACAGGCAGCGCATGCCCGAGAGCGGCTGCTCGGGTGACCAGCCGGTCAGCTCCTCGATGCCGCGCCGGGCCAGGCCGACGACGAGGCCGTGGCCGCCGGCGCTGCCCTTCTGCTGCGGCAGCGTCGCGATGGTGAGGTCGGCCTCCCCCCGGGCCACCGGGCCGACGAGCGCACCGACCGCCTGGGCCGAGGCCTCGAGGTCGGCGTCGACGAAGAGCACGGCGGCCCTCTCGTCGAGGCGCCCGACGCGGCGCAGCCCGCTGACCCGGCCGAGGCCGCTCATCATGGCGTCGGCCTTGCCGTGGTTGCGCGGGTGGCGCACCACCTCGGCGCCCTCGCGCGCCGCGATGGTGGCGGTGCCGTCGGTCGAGCCGTCGTCGACGACGACGACCGCCCGGACGCCCGGGATGGCCCGGACGCCGCGGATCGTCTCGGCGATCCGGGCCGCCTCGTCCTTGGCCGGGATGACGACGGCGACGGGCATCGGCGAGGTCGTCATCGTCGGCCGCCGGCTCAGCGGAGGGTGACCTGGCGGTTGGTCAGGCCGGCCCTGGCGCCACGCTCGGCCGCGGTGAGCGGCTCGGTCGAGGCGGCCGCGGCGTCGATCTTCGTCTTCATGGTCGCGACGGCGTCCTCGAAGTCGGCGGCAGCCGAGGCGGGGTCGACCTCCCACACCGGGATGAGCAGGCCACTCGAGCGGAAGCAGCCGAGCAGGCGGCCGTTCTCGCCGAGGTGGCTGTCGCCGGCCGCGTGCAGTCGGGCGAGGGCGTTGGTGGCGTCGTCCTCGGCGAACGGCAGCACCCAACGGACGTAGGTGCGCTCGCCGATGCGGCACCAGAAGGCCGACGGGGCGGCGTCGAGCTTGACGGTCGGGATGGCCGACTCGTTGGCACGCTCGAGGGACTCCTTGCCGTCGGCGTCGAGGTCGGCGTCGGCGACCCAGAAGTCGAAGCCCTCGTGCAGCTGCATCTCGAAGGGTGCGTCGGTGTCGAGGATGTCCTGCAGGCGCGGGGTGTCGGCCATCGACACCGGCAGTGTCGCGACGGGCGAGCCGGCCTCGGCCACGGCGGCGAGGGCGATGGCCTGCGCGATGTCGCGGCTCGTGTCGCCGCTGCCGGTGCCGGACTGGATGCCGACGACGACCTCGCCGCCCTCGCGGTGCAGGCCCGGCCAGGCGAGCGGGAGCACCGTCGCGATCGTCACCTCGTCGGGGGCGCCCTCAGGCGCCTTGCCTGCGGCGAAGCGGACCGTCGCGGTCGCGGCCGGGACGATCTCGCGCATGGCGACCCAGTCGGTCTCGTTCGGCAGTCCCTCGAAGGGGCGCGCCACGAACGGGGCCGGAAGCGGACGTGCGGAACGGTCTGCGCGCTCGCTGCGCGGTCGACGTGATGCCTTACCCATGCGCGCCACCCTAGTGGCCGGGCAGGGGGTCAGCCGAACGCGGTCGCGAGCGGCGCGAGGGCCAGCACGTCGTCCGGTCCGTCGAGCCCGACGGGTGCGACGAAGGCGGTCGTGACCCCGCGCCCGGCGAGCCCGGCGAGGCGTCGGGTGTGCTCGTCGGGGGTGCCGGCGTGGTGCCGCGCGGCGAAGCTCGCCGCGGCGGTGCGCCCACGGTGCCGCTCGACCCGCGACCAGACGTCGTCGCGGTCCCTGCCGACGAGCGGCAGGTCGAGCACCGTCGCGTGGACCGTCGACGGGTCGCGGCCGGCCTCTGCCACGAGGGCGAGGTAGCGGGCCACCTTGGCGAGGCCCACCTCGTCGGACGGGACGTTGCACCCGTCGCCGAGACGGGCGGCGACGCGGAGGGTGCGGTCGCCGCCGCCCCCGACGATGACGGGCAGCTCGCCGACCGGCCGCGGGTAGGAGGTCGTCTCGGGCAGCGAGACCCGCTGTCCGGCATACGGCTTGGTCCCCGGCGACCAGAGCGCCTTCATCGTCTCGATGCCCTGCTCGAGGGCGTCGAGCCGCTCTCTCGGAGTGGGGAACCCGAGGCCGTATGCCGCGTGCTCGCGTTCCCACCAGCCCGCGCCGACACCGACGAAGGCCCTGCCGCCCGTCAGGGCCGAGAGCGTCGCCCCGGCCTTGGCCGTGATGCCCGGTGCGCGGAAGGTCACCGGCGTCACGAGCGTGCCGAGCCGGAGCCGTGTCGTCGATGCGGCGAGCGCACCCAGGGCCACCCAGGGCTCCGGAACGGGGTCCCAGGCGCGGCCGACCTGGGGGATCTGGATGAGGTGGTCCATGAGCGCGATCCCGGCGAGCCCGGCCGCTTCGGCGGCGGCCGCCATGTCGCGCAGCCACTCGAGGAGGTCGACCTCGGCGGGGAACCGCGACAGGTGGAGCACGACACCACGCAGCCCGCCCCCACCCTCCCGCAACACACCGGGTGGTGGTGAGGTCCCGTCGGTTGCAACCGTGCCCGACCGACGCCTGCTCGGTGTGTTGCGGGGGCCGGCGGTGGGGAGGTAGGTGGGGAGGTCGTCGGGAGTGAGGACGAGGACGGCGTCCCAGCCCTCGCCGGCGAGCAGGTCGGTGGTCGCGGCGACGGACGCGAGCTGGCGCTCGAGCGCGCGGGCCGGGACGGGTCTGTCGCGGGCGGCGTTGCGCGAACGGCATACGCCGGCGGGGGTGTCGAGCACGACGGCGACCCCGGGAAGGCCCGCTCCCCGGGCCGCGGCGAGCCAGCGGCGGCGGCGCGGCGCGTCGGTGCCGAGCGTGTCTACGACGGTCGTCAGGCGGCGGCCGAGGCGGGCGGCGACGACCTGCTCGAGCAGCGCGAAGGCATCGGTGGAGGCGTCGAGGTCGTGCTCACCGCTGCCGACGACACCACGCAGCTGGTCGGAGGAGACGATCTCGGCTGCGCGGTAGTGACGGGACGCCCACGTCGACTTGCCCGATCCGGAGGCGCCGACGAGGACGACGAGGGCCGGGTCGGGGAGGGGCACCGCGGTCTCGGACCGCGCGGCTCAGTGCGAGCGGCGGCGCGACGGGCCGCCCAGGGAGGCCCAGACCGTGCGGCCGTTCGGGTCCTCGATGACGCCCCACTCGTGGGCGAGGGACCGCACGATGCGCAGGCCGCGACCCCCGGGGGCCCACGTCGTCGGCGGCGCGGGGCGCGGGACGGTCGGGCCGCCGCCGTCGGAGACCTCGACCTCGACGACGTCGTTCTTGACCTTCCAGTGGATGCGGATGGCCCCGTCGGAGAGCGGCTTGGCGTGGCGGATGGCGTTGGCGACGAGCTCGCTGACGACGATCTCGGCCTCGTCGATCACCTGCGGCAGCACCTCACGGGACACGAGGTCCTCGACGAGCGCCTTGCGGATGCGTGGAGCCGCCGACGGAGCCCACTGGATGCGCACCGTGCGCTTGTCGCCCAGGGGCGCGGTCGGGACGGTGCTCATGGATCTCCTTGCGATCGCGTCGGCTCGGTGAGGTCCAACCCCTGCGCTGGACCTCGAGCCGCTCCCCTGTGTGCTCGCCACGTCACGTCCTCTCACGGGCGAATCGCTTTCCCCTGTCGACGAACGCTAACCAAACCTGCGCCGGACCTCAATGAACTGTGAGTTTTTCCCGAGGCGCTGACCTGCGGATCTCTCACTATTCGGCTCTCTATCCCAACGACTAGAGAGCCTGAGACGTCCTGATCGACGGGGAACGGCGACACCGTCCCTGTCGGGTCGGGCGTACCCACTGACGGCCGATCCACGCAGAGCCTTGCCTTCAGAACAGTCGCGATATATCGTCGACCTATCGCGACTGTTCGTGAGTCGCGTTCGTAGAAGGAGAACACCATGCACGGACACCACCATCACCACACCCGGCACGAGTCCGGCTGGGACGGCAGCTGGGGCGGCGGCTGGGGCGGCCAGGGCAACGGCCCGGGCAACGGCCCCGGCTTCGGACCCGGTCGCGGCCCCTGGGGCGGTCCCGGCGGCCCCGGCGGCCGCGGTCGCCCCGGCCCTCCCCCGTGGGTCGCCGACCTCGTCCGCCACTTCGGCGGCCCCGGCTTCGGTCCCGAGTTCGGCGGTCGCCGCGGGCCGAGGGCCCGCCGCGGCGACGTCCGCGCCGCCATCCTCGACGTCCTCGCGGGCGACGAGATGAACGGCTACCAGCTCATCCAGCAGATCTCCGAGCGCACCGGCGGCGCGTGGAAGCCGAGCCCCGGCTCGGTCTACCCGACCGTCCAGCAGCTCGAGGACGAGGGACTCGTCGAGGGTCGCGACGTCGAGGGCCGGCGCCTGCTGCGCCTCACCGACGCGGGTCGCGCCTACGTCGAGGAGAACGCCGAGGAGATGGCTGCCACGTGGCGGCCCTTCGAGGAGGCGACCGAGGAGGAGGCCCCCCGCCCCTCGGGCGGAGCCAACGACCTCATGCCCCTCGTCGGCCAGGTCATGGGCGGCATGTGGCAGGTCGTCACGACCGGCACGTCGCAGCAGCGCGCCGAGGCGGCGGAGATCCTCACGGAGACCCGGCGCAAGCTCTACCGCTTGCTCGCCGACGGTGACCCGGAGTAGGACGAGCCGGCCCTCCGCACCCCCTGCACCCCGAGCGCGTTCAGTCGCGCTCGGGGTGCAGCACGAAGAAGCCGAGGTCACGCCCGCCGGCGCGCTCCTCGTATGCCGTGTAGCCGCGGTAGTAGGCGAGCGCCGCCTCGCGAACGCGCTCCCTCTCGGTCCCCTGGACCTGGACGGCGCGCACGCGGTGCGTCACGCCGTCGACCTCGAGCACGGCCTGCGGGTGGGCGCGGAGGTTGAAGTACCACGCCGGCGGGCGCTCGGAACCGTAGCTCGAGGCGATGACACCCCAGCCCTCGTCGAGCGGGGCGAGCATGAGCGGCACCGTGCGAGGCTGCCCCGAGCGGGCTCCGGTCGTCGTCAGCATCCCGACCGGGACGGCGGCGAGCCACTGGCTGGGGAGGGTCCGGCGCGGGGCCAGTCGGTGGCCGAGCCCGTCGAGCCGGTGCAGGAGCCGTCTGGAGACCCAGGCCCCCGGCCGTGAGGCCACGAGCCCCCGCAGGGCGCGCTGGACAGGGTTCGCCTCGTCGATGCGGCGCAGTCGCATGTCTGCAGCGTAGAACCGGCGACCACGTCGCACGAGGTGTCGGGCAGGATGGCCCGGTGTCCACGTCCGCGCCCCGTCAGCCACCGGGCCCGTCGGGCCTCCTCGTCGCCGGCACGTCGTCCGACGCCGGCAAGTCCGTCGTCGTCGCGGGGCTGTGCCGCGCCCTCGCGCGCCGCGGGATCCGGGTGGCGCCGTTCAAGGCGCAGAACATGTCGAACAACTCGATGGTCTGCCTCGACGGCGGCGAGATCGGCCGGGCTCAGTACCTCCAGGCGCAGGCGGCCCGGCTCGAGCCGACGACGGCGATGAACCCGGTGCTGCTCAAGCCCGGCACCGACCGACGCTCGTTCGTCGTCGTGCGCGGCGAGCCCGCGGGCACCCTCGAGGCCGGCGAGTATGCGGCCGGGCGGGCGCATCTGGCCGATGCCGCCTTCGCCGCCTACCGGGAGCTCGCCGACGCCTACGAGCTCGTCGTCTGCGAAGGGGCCGGCTCCCCCGCCGAGATCAACCTGCGCTCGGGCGACTACGTCAACATGGGTCTGGCGCGGCAGTTCGGGCTGCCGGTCGTCGTGGTCGGCGACATCGACCGGGGCGGCATCCTCGCCTCCCTCTACGGCACGTGGGCCCTGCTCGAGGGGGACGACCGGGCCCTGCTGAAGTCCTTCGTCATCAACAAGTTCCGCGGGGACGTGTCGGTGCTCGAACCGGGTCTGGACACGATCACCGACCGGACCGGCGTGCCGTTCCACGGCGTCATCCCGTGGCTGCTCGACGTCTGGCTCGACAGCGAGGACACCCTCGAGGTCGGCCACTGGCGGGCCTCCACGGCGCTGTCCGCGACCTCGCGCGACCGGCTCAAGGTGGCCGTCGTCCGGCTGCCCCGGATCTCGAACGCGACCGACGTCGACGCCCTCGCGGCCGAGCCCGGGGTCGACGTCCTCGTGACGGTCGACGCTGCCGTGGCGGAGTCTGCCGACCTGCTCGTGCTGCCCGGGTCACGTTCGACCGCAAGCGATCTCGAGTGGCTGCGCGAGCGCGGCCTGGCCGAGGTCGTCGCCCGACGGGTCGCCGCCGGACGACCGGTGCTCGGCGTGTGCGGTGGCTACCAGATGCTCGGGCACGAGATCGAGGACGACGTCGAGGGACGGGTCGGGGTCGTGCCGGGCCTCGGCCACCTGCCCGTGCGCACCGAGTTCGGTGCGGCCAAGGTGCTCGCGCGTCCGGTCGGGTCGTGGGCGGACCACGCCGTCGACACGGCCTACGAGATCCACCACGGGATCGCCCGACCCCTCGAGGTCGACACCGGTCAGGACGCGGATCCCGCTGAGGCGCAACGCTTCCTGGACGGCCTTAGCGTGGGCGCCGTCTGGGGGACGATGTGGCACGGCGCGTTCGAGAGCGACGGCTTCCGCCGGGCCTGGCTGTCCCAGGTCGCGGCCAAGGCCGGGTCCGAGTGGCAGCCGCACCCGGACGCCGCAGGCTTCGCCGAACGCCGCGAGCGGATGCTCGACACGCTCGCCGACGCCCTCGAGGAGCACGTCGACATCGACGCCCTCCTCGCCCTGACCCGGATCGGAGACCACGCATGATCGAGCGGATCCGCGTCATCGGCATCGGGATGGGAGACCCCCTCCAGGTCACCGGCGAGGCCGCCCGCGCCCTCGCCACGGTCGACGTCTTCCTCGTCGCCGACAAGGGTGAGGCGGCATCGGACCTCGTCGCTGCTCGCCAGGCGGTCTGCGACGCGCTCATCCCGGCGGAGCACGCCTACCGGGTCCTCGAGGTCCCCGACCCGAGACGCGGTCCGGACGGCGAACGCGACGACACGGCATACGACCGAGGGGTGCGCGACTGGCACGCGGCGCGCGTGGACGCCTACGCCGACGTCATCGGCGGGCTCGACGACGGCGAGCGGACGGTCGGCTTCCTCGTGTGGGGTGACCCGGCGTTCTACGACTCGACCATCCGGGTCGTCGATGCGCTCGTCGAGCGTTGGGGCGCAAGGGGACTCACCGTCGAGCACGACGTCATCGCCGGGATCAGCGCGCCGCAGCTGCTTGCCGCGCGGCACCGCATCCCGCTCAACCGCATCGGCGCCCCGATCCACATCACCACCGGACGGCGGCTCGTCGACGAGTACGACCCGACGCTCGGCGACGTCGTCGTCATGCTCGACGGGCACCTCGCCTGCGCAGAGCTCGCAGACGCCTTCCCGGAGGTCGAGCTCTACTGGGGCGCCTACCTCGGCACGCCCGACGAGCTGCTCGTGCGAGGGCCCCTCGCCCAGGTCCTCGACGAGGTGCGCCGGGTGCGCGCCGAGGCCCGCGAGCGCCACGGCTGGGTCATGGACACCTACCTGCTGCGGCCGTCGCCCGGGACCCTCGGCGACACCGGCCCGAGCGGGTTCCCGGACACCGAGCCCCTGACCGACGGTGTCGTCACCGTGCGACCGCTCGAGGCGGGCGACTGGCAGGTCGTGCGCGACGAGCACAACAACGAGGAGTCGCTGCGCTGGGACTTCTTCGGACGGCCCCACACCGACGACGAGGCCAGGACGAGCGCCGCGCGGGCCCGGCGGGAATGGCGCCTCGGCCGGGCTGCTCGATTCGTCATGGTCGACGCAGCCACGGGGCTCGGCGCAGGCGTCATCAGCGTCAGGAGGTTGGGGCCGCCCGGCCTCGGGCTCGTCGGCTACGGCGTCGTGCCCGAGTTCCGCGGGCGCGGCTTCACCACGCGCGCCCTGCGTCTCGTCTCGCGGTGGGCCTTCGACGTGGCCGGTCTCGACCGGCTCGAGCTCGGTCACAAGGCGGAGAACGTCGCCTCGGGCAAGGCCGCCGCCAGGGCGGGCTTCACGGCGGAGGGACTGCTGCGCGAGCGTCTGCCCAACCCCGACGGCAGCCGGTCCGACGAGGTCTACTACGCCCTGACGCGCGGGACGTTCTCGCCGGAGACCCGAGACTGAGTCCTCGAGGCGGCCAGGGTGCCGCCGTGGACGACAGGGGACTAGTCGGGGGCGGGATTCCCGCCTGTGTCTGGCTCGTGCGCCTCCAGTGGCTGCTGGCGCGCAGCGGCAGGCTCACGAAGGTCGTACCGGACGCAGGCCTGTGGGTCATGTGGGCCCTTCCCTTCGTCTCCTGGGTCCTACCGGCCGTGCGGATCTCGCGGCTGGAGCGGGCGACCTTCGGCACGGGGGTCCTGGGTCGTCTACGCCTGGGCCGCACTCTTCGTTCCCCTGACCATGCCGCGACTGTGGGCGCCCAGCTCTGACGTCGACACCCCCACGGGCCGCGCGGCCTGGCTGCTCGCGGCCACCGCTGTGGTCACGTTCGCCCTGTGGTTCGTGACGGTGCTGAGAATGACCCGAGGTGCGGAAGTCGTGGCCCACGAGTCCGGCGTGGACGCCTAGATGTACTGACCGGGCACGTTGGTTGAGGGAATGCGACTCATCGCTGTGAGCTGCTGACATGGGAGGGCCTCCCGCGGTGGAGTGGAACTGCTCAAGGTTCACTTCGCCAAACAGGAGGCCCTCATGTCCCACGCTAACGCCGCCCTGACCCCACGCGCCCGGCTCCGGGTGGCCCAGCTCGTCGTCGACCAACACGTCCCGATCGTCGAGGTCGCAGCCCGGTTCCAATGCTCGTGGCCCACGGTCAAACGCTGGGCCGCCCGGTACGCCGCCGGCCAGGCGATGACCGACCGGTCCAGCCGGCCACACTCGATGCCGGCCAAGACCTGCCCGGCGACGACGAAGCGGATCGTGGCGCTGCGGCTACGCAAGCGCCTGGGCCCGGTCCAGCTCGCCGCCCTGACCGGGGTCGCGCCCTCGACCGCGCACCGGGTGCTGGTGCGGTGCCGCCTGAACCGGCTGTCCCACGTGGACCGGGCCACCGGCGAGCCGGTGCGCCGCTACGAGCACCCGCACCCCGGGGCAATGCTGCACGTGGACGTCAAGAAGCTGGGCAACATCCCCGATGGCGGCGGCTGGCGCTACGTCGGACGCCGCCAAGGACGGCACAACCGGCAGTCGACACCGGGAAAGCCCAAGAACGTGCACTACAACCCGAAGATGGGTCACGCGTTCGTGCACACCGTCATCGATGACCACTCCCGCGTCGCCTACGCCGAGGTCCACGACGACGAGACCGCCGCCACCGCGACCGCAGTCCTAAGACGGGCCGTGGCCTGGTTCGCCGCCCGTGGAATCCCCACCCAGAGGGTCCTGTCCGACAACGGCCCGGCCTACCGCTCGCACGTGTGGCGTGATCTGTGCGCCGAACTCGCGATCAAGCACACCCGCACCAGGCCCTACCGGCCGCAGACCAACGGCAAGATCGAACGCTTCCACCGCACCCTCGCCGACGGGTGGGGCTACGCCCGCTGCTACGCCTCAGAAGACGAGCGCCGAGCAGCTCTGCCAGCATGGCTGCACGAGTACAACCACCACCGACCCCACACCGCCTGCGGGAACAAGCCACCCATCACCCGCTTGACCAACCTGTCAGGTCAGTACACCTAGACCCGGTCGAGGAAGGCGAGCACGCGCCGCTGCACGAGCGCGGCGGCCTCCGGGTCGTATGCCGTCGTGCTGGCGTCGGCGAAGAGGTGGCCGCACCCGGCATACGTGAAGAGCTCGCCGTCGGCGGCAGCCGTGACGACGGCGCGGGCCGCGTCGACGTCGCCCTCGTCCATGAAGAACTCGTCGCCCTCCCCACCGTGGACCTGCACGGGGACACCGGCCGGCCACTCGTCGGCGAACTCGCCGAGCGGGATCGCGGAGTCGATCAGGACGGCGCCGCGAGCGCCCGGTCGGGTCTGGGCGAGGCGCTGGGCCGCCATGACGCCGAGGGAGAAGCCGGCATACACCGTCTCGGCCGGCAGGCCGTCGGCCGCCGCGACGCCCTGCTCGAGAAGGGTGCCGAAGCCGATCGAGCGGGCCTTGGCCATCCCCTCGTCGAGGGTCGCGAAGCTCTCGCCTCCGTAGAGGTCCGGGGTGTGCACGGTGTGCCCCGCGGCTCGGAGGGCATCGGCGAAGGCGAGGAAGCCCGGGGTCTGGCCCTGGGCGTGGTGGAGGAGGAGGACGTCGGCCATGCTTGCTCCTGTGCTCGATGGACACCATGCTGATCATCGAACAATCTAGGCCTGGCTCGTGAGTCCACGGCCCTGCTGGGATGCCGGGTCGCACCGAAGAGCGCCGACCTCTCCGTGCTCGAGTCGTTCTTCCTGCCGGGAGTCGGCAGCATGATCAACGGGGGCGTGGGCAAGCGCATCGGCATCCTCAGCTGGCGCGATTCGCTGCCGTGACGGCGCCACCGGAGGAGACTCGGACGATGGCGCGACGAAACCTCTGGTGCCTGGTCCTCGGCCACCGCTACAGGCGGCAGAAGCTGAGGGGACGCACGATCCTGACCTGCAAGCGGTGCGGCGACGTCGACGTCGTGGATCACGACATGCGCGGGCTGCAGTTCTGACCCGATGCTCGAGAGCGTGACCGGGCGACGACGGGCGGCCTCAGTCCTCGAGGTCGCCCTCGACGTCGAGGTAGACCTGCTGGAGGTCGGCGAGCAGCTGCGGGTCGGGCTCCTCCCACAGGCCGCGGTCGACGGCCTCGTGGAGCCGCTCGATCATCCCGTGCAACGCCCAGGGGTTCGCGTGCTGGATGAAGTCGCGGTTCTCCTTGTCGAGGACGTACGTCTGGGCGAGCTGCTCGTACATCCAGTCGGTCACGACGCCGGCCGTCGCGTCGAACCCGAAGAGGTAGTCGACGGTCGCGGCGAGCTCGAAGGCGCCCTTGTAGCCGTGCCGGCGCATCGCCGCGATCCAGCGCGGGTTGACGACGCGGGCGCGGAAGACGCGGGCCGTCTCCTCGGTGAGCGTGCGGGTGCGCACCGCGTCGGGGGTCGTCGAGTCGCCGACGTACGCCTTGGGCTCGCGCCCGGTCAGGGCGCGGACCGTCGCGACCATGCCACCGTGGTACTGGAAGTAGTCGTCGCTGTCGGCGATGTCGTGCTCGCGCGTGTCGATGTTCTTCGCCGCCACGTCCATCCGCGCATAGGTGCGCTCCATGTCGGCCCGAGCAGGCATGCCGTCCAGCTCGCGCCCGTAGGCGAAGCCGCCCCACGTGGCGTAGACCTCCGCGAGGTCGGCATCGGTCCGCCAGTTGCCCGACTCGACGAGCGGGAGGATGCCGGCGCCGTAGGAGCCGGGCTTGCTGCCGAAGATGCGGGTCGTCGCACGGCGGGCGTCGCCGTGGTCGGCCAGGTCGTCGGTGACGTGGGCCCGGACGTAGTTCTCGTCGGGGCCCTCGTCGAGATCGGCGACGAGACGGACGGCGTCGTCGAGCATCGCGATGACGTGCGGGAAGGCGTCGCGGAAGAAGCCGGAGATCCGGACCGTGACGTCGATGCGGGGGTGGCCCAGCTCGGCGAGCGGCACCACGTCGAGACCGACGACACGGCGGGACATCTCGTCCCAGCGGGGCCGGACGCCGATGAGCGAGAGGACCTCGGCGATGTCGTCGCCGGAGGTGCGCATGGCGGAGGTGCCCCAGACCGACAGGCCGACCGAGCGGGGCCACTCCCCGGTGTCGGTGCGGTGCCGGGCGAGCAGGCCGTCGGCCAGTCGCTGTCCGGTCTCCCACGCGAGCCGGCTCGGGATCGCCTTGGGGTCGACCGAGTAGAAGTTGCGGCCCGTCGGCAGCACGTTGACGAGGCCGCGCAACGGCGAGCCCGACGGACCGGCCGGGACGTACCCGCCGTCGAGCGCGTGGAGCACGGCGTCGATCTCGCCCGTCGTGGCGCGCAGGCGCGGGACGACCTCGCGACACGCGAAGGCCAGCGAACGGCATACGCCCTCGGTGTCGACGGCGACGTCGCCCAGCTGCTCGCGCACGATCCCCGGCACGGCCGACTCGTCCCAGTCGGCCTCGGCGAGCGCGGCGACGAGCGCGCTCGCCTGCACTTCGGCGTCGTCGACGGACGTCCGCTCCGAGCGCCCTTCGCTCAGGCCGAGCGCCGTGCGCAGGCCCGGCACGGCGCCGACCGCACCGGCGAAGACCTGGTTGGCTCGCAGGATCGCGAGCACGAGGTTGGCCAGGCCCTCCCCTGCGGGGGCCTCGCCGAGGACGTGCAGCCCGTCGCGGATCTGGACGTCCTTGACCTCGCAGAGCCAGCCGTCGACGTGCATGACGAACTCGTCGAAGGCCTCGTCGTCGGGACGGTCGGTCAGGCCGAGGTCGTGGTGCAGCTGCGCGGCCTGGATGAGGGTCCAGATCTCGGCGCGCAGGGCCGGTGCCTTGGCCGGGTCCATGACCGAGACGTTGCCGTACTCGTCGAGCAGCTGCTCGAGGCGGGCGATGTCGCCGTAGGACTCGGCACGCGCCATCGGCGGCACGAGGTGGTCGACGATCGTCGCGTGGGCACGCCGCTTGGCCTGGCTGCCCTCGCCGGGGTCGTTGACGAGGAAGGGGTAGACGAGCGGGATCGAGCCGATCGTCGCATCGGGTCCGCAGGCGGCCGAGAGCGCCAGGGTCTTGCCGGGCAGCCACTCCAGGTTGCCGTGCTTGCCCATGTGCACGATCGCGTGGGCACCGAAGTCCCTGGCGAGCCAGTCGTAGACGGCGAGGTAGTGGTGCGTCGGCGGCAGGTCGGGATCGTGGTAGATCGCGATGGGGTTCTCGCCGAAGCCGCGAGGCGGCTGGACGAGGACGACGACGTTGCCGGCGCGCAGGCTCGCGGCGACGAGCTCGCCGTCGGCGTCGGTGTGGCGGTCGACGAACACCTCGCCGGGCGCCTCGCCCCAGTGCTTCGTCACGGCGTCGCGCAGCTCGTCGGGCAGGGTGTCGAAGTGCTCGCGGTAGCGCGCGGCGGGAATGCGGACCGGCTGCCCGGTCAGCTGCTCCTGGGTCAGCCAGTCCTCGTCCTGGCCGCCGGCCTCGATGAGCGCGTGGATGAGGGCGTTGCCCGCGGTCGTGTCGGGCGTCTCGCCGTCGACGGGCTCGAGCGGACCGGTGCCGGGGATCTCCCCGGGCGCTCCGAGGTCGTAGCCGGCGTCGCGCATGGCGCGCAGCAGCCGGATGATCGAGACCGGGGTGTCGAGACCGACGGCGTTGCCGATGCGCGAGTGCTTCGACGGGTAGGCCGACAGGACGATCGCGATGCGGCGCTCGGCCGGCGGAGTGTGGCGCAGGCGGGCGTGGTTGACGGCGAGCGTGGCGAGACGGGCGCACCGCTCCGGGTCCGGCACGTAGTGCGGCAGACCGTCGGCGTCGGTCTCCTTGAAGGAGAAGACGCCTCCGATGATGCGGCCGTCGAACTCGGGCACGGCGACCTGCGTCGCGACGTCGAGCGGACTCATGCCGTCGTCGCTGGCGTCCCACTGGTCGCGGCTCCACGTGAGGCACAGCCCCTGGATGATCGGGACGTCGAGCGCGGCGAGGGCCTGCACGTCCCAGGCCTCGTCGTCCTCGCCCGCGCTCGCGGTGCCGGGTTTCGTGCCGCCGGCCGCCAGCACGGTCGTGACGAGGACGTCGTATGCCGTGAGGTGCTCGAGCAGGTCGGCCGGGGCGTCGCGCAGCGACGACACGTGCACGGGCACGCCGACGCCGCCGGCCGCGTCGACCGCGTCGGCGAGGGCCTGGACGTAGGCGACGTTCTCGGCGGCGAACTGGGCCCGGTAGAAGAGGATCCCGACGCGGGGCCGGTGCTCCCCGTGGGCGGCCGGCTCCGGCTCGGGCCGGTCGAGGACGCCCCACGTCGGTAGAGCCACGGGTGGCTCGAAGCCCTCGCCGGTCATGAGAAGGGTGTCCCCGAGGAAGGCGTGCAGCTCGCGGAGGTTGGCGGCGCCGCCCTCGGCGAGGTAGCGGTGGGCCTCCGCGACGACGCCGGGCGCGACCGTCGACAGGTCCATGAGCGCGGCGTGCGGTGTCTGCTCGCCGCCGAGGACGACCATCGGCTTGCCGATGCCCCGGATGCGGCGGAAGCCCTCGCAGAGGTCCTGGGGCCCGCCGAGGATGCGCGCCACGACGACGTCGGCGGCCTCGATGGCCCCGGCCATCGAGGTGTGGCCGGGCCGCGACGGGTTGGCGAGCAGGTAGTCGGCACCGCTCCCGCGGGCACACAGCAGGTCGGTGTCAGACGTCGAGAGCAGCGCGATGCGCGTCACTGGAACTCCTCGGCGGGGTGTCCACGCCCCGCGGTCGTAAGGAAATGAAGCGCTGTCGGCAGTTCCTGACTCGCCGCCTCCCTCACGGGTGGCGACTCACAGTGGCGGGACCGTCCCGGATTCTCACCGGGTTCCTGGGTCGACGACGCTGGGCCCACCATAGCCCGAGACGGCTGCCTTGACGACGCAAGGGCCGGGCCTATCCTGTGCCGCGTGACCGCCCCGACGAGCCGAGCGCGACGGGCAGGCGATGCCTGCCCCGGTGTCAGCCGACCCTTCGTCGCGGTCGACGGCTCGATCGTGCGCCTCCGTCCTGCCGGCGGGCCGGTGCACGTGGCCGCCCTGTCGGGGCTCATGGATGTCGTTGCGGCACAGCCGGATCCGTCGATTCAGCTGACGTCGCGCGCCGCGCTGCAGCTGCGTGGCCTCCCGGACCCGCTGACGCCGTGGATCCGTGACGCGATCCGCGCGACGGGGCTCGTCCCCTCGGCGACCCACGAGCTCGTGCGCAACGTCGTCGCCTCGCCGCTCTCCGGTCTCGACGACGCCGGGCAGTGCGACCTGCGTCCCGTCGTCCGTGACCTCGACGCCGCCCTCTGCGCCGACCCCGGGCTCGCCCAGCTGGGCGGCCGCTTCCTCTTCGTGCTCGACGACGGGCGCGGGGACGTCATCCGCGAGTCGTTCGACCTCGGGCTCTTTGCGACGGAGCCCGGTCGCTGCCTCGTCCTCGCAGGTGGCCTGACCCGCGGTTGGGAGGCACCACTCGACGATGCCGTGCCCCTGATCCTCTCCCTGGCCCGAGAGTTCGTGAGCCGATCCGCCGGTGACGAATCCGTCTGGCACGTCAAGGAGCTCGCTCCGCCCATCGGCCCCGAGCCGGCCACGGCGATCACGCTTCGCAGCGCGCCCGAGCGCCCCCTCGGACGGGTCGGCGACCATGCCGTCGTGGCCGTGCCGCTGGGCCTGCTGCGGCCCGAGCACGTCGCCGCGCTCACGCAGGTCACGGACCGGGTCATCGTGACGCCGTGGCGCTCGCTCGTGGTCGAGGACGGCGCCCGCGCCCTCCCGCCGCTCGAGGCCGCGGGCCTCGTGACCCATGCCGGATCGCCCTGGACCCGGCTGCACGCCTGCACCGGCCTGCCGGGGTGCACGAGGTCCGCGCTCGACACCCGCGCCCTGGCCCGCGACCTCGCCCCGTCCCTCCCCGCCGGAACCCTCCCCGTGCACGTCAGCGGGTGCGAGCGGCGCTGCGGGACGCCCGCGACGGCATACGTCGACGTGCTCGCCCCACGGTCCACCGCGGACGCCTTGTCCACCATCGCCGAGCAGGAGCCCCCATGGACGTGACCACCGAGACACGCCGCGCGCCGACCCGCCGCTACGACTACGTGACGGACGGTGCGGAGATCTACCGCCGGTCGTTCGCGACCATCCGTGCGGAGGCTCGCCTCGCCCACCTGCCCGAGGACGCCCGCGTCGTGGCCGTCCGCATGGTGCACGCGAGCGGCGACGTCGACCTGACCGAGCACATCGCCGTGCACCCCGGGCTCGTCACGGCGGCACGGACCGCCCTGCAGGCCGGCGCACCGATCCTCACGGACGCGCACATGATCGCCTCGGGCATCACACGGGCGCGACTGCCGCGCGACAACGAGGTGCTCTGCACCCTCCGCGACGAACGCGTGCCGCCGCTCGCAAAGGCCTGGGGCACCACGCGATCCGCGGCTGCGGTGTCCCTGTGGGGCGACCGGGTCGAGGGCGCGGTCGTCGCGATCGGCAACGCCCCGACCGCCCTCTTCCACCTGCTCGAGACCGTCGCCGACGGCGGCCCCCGGCCGGCCGCCATCGTCGGCATCCCCGTCGGCTTCATCGGTTCGGCGGAGTCCAAGGTCGCCCTCGCCGAGAACCCGTTCGACATCCCGTGGCTCGTCGTCCACGGTCGTCGTGGCGGCTCGGCCCTGGCCGCCTCGGCCGTCAACGCCCTGGCCCGCGAGGAGGAGCTGTGACCGGCTGGCTGCGTGGGGTCGGGGTCGGCCCGGGCGACCCGGAGCTCGTCACGGTCAAGGCGGCGCGCCTCATCGGCGACGCGGACGTCGTCGCCTTCCACAGCGGGCCGCGGCGCGACTCGATCGCCCGTCGCATCGCCGCGTCCTACCTCCCCCACGGGGTCGTCGAGGAGCTGCTCGTCTACCCCGTGACGACGGGCGCCACCGACCATCACCTCGGCTACCACGGTCTCATGGCCGACTTCTACGACGAGTCCGCGAATCGGCTTGCCGCACATCTGGACTCGGGCCGCAACGTCGTCGTGCTGGCCGAGGGCGACCCGCTCTTCTACGGGACGTACATGTACCTGCACGACCGCCTCGCCGACCGCTACGACACCGCGGTCGTGCCGGGCGTGACGTCGGTCAGCGGGTCGGCCGCGGCGGTCGCGACCGGTCTGTGCCGGCACGAGGACGTGCTGACGATCCTGCCCGGGACCCTGCCGGTCCCCGAGCTCGCGCGCCGGCTCGCCGACACGGAGGCCGCCGTCGTCATGAAGCTCGGCCGCACCTTCGAGAACGTCCGGGAGGCCCTGCGTCAGGCCGGGCGCCTCGACGAGGCGCGCTACGTCGAGCGGGCGAGCTCGGCCGACGAGCGGGTGCTGCCGGTCGCCGAGGTCGACGCCGCGAGCGTGCCCTACATGTCGATGGTCGTCGTGCCCGGCAAGGACCTCCGCGCCGACGCCGCGGGCCGTGCGCGCTCCTCCGACCCTGCGACGGCGCCGGCCCCGTCGCCCCAGCCGCCGGCCGGGCCGTCCGGCGAGGTCGTCGTCATCGGTCTGGGCCCCGGTCCGGACCGCTGGCTCACCCCCGAGGCGTCGGCCGCCCTCGCCGAGGTCGGGCACGTCGTCGGCTACGCCCCCTACGTGGCCCGGGTGCCGCAGCGCGAGGGCCTGACCCGTCACGCCTCGGGCAACACCGTCGAGGTCGACCGGGCCCGGGATGCCCTGGAGCTGGCCCGCACGGGTGAACGGGTCGCCGTCGTCTCCGGTGGTGACGCCGGCGTCTTCGGCATGGCGTCCGCGGTCTTCGAGGCCGCCGACACCCACGGCTACTCCGACGTGGCCGTCCGGGTGCTCCCGGGCCTCACCGCAGCGCAGGCCGTGGCGGCCCGTGCGGGCGCGCCCCTCGGTGGCGACTTCGCGGTCCTGTCGCTCTCGGACCGGCTCAAGCCGTGGGCCGTCATCGAGCGGCGGCTCCGGGCCGCGGCCCGTGCCGATCTCGTCGTCGCGCTCTACAACCCGGCCTCACGCTCGCGCACCGAGCAGATCGCCCGGGCCCGTGAGGTCTTCCTCGAGGAACGCGACGCCGACACCGTGGTCGTCGTGGGGCGCGACGTGGGTCGCACGGAGGAGTCGTTGACGGTGACCACCCTCGAGCGCCTCGACCCGGCCACGATCGACATGCTGTGCCTCGTCATCGTCGGCACCTCGGGCACCCGCGTCACCCGGGACGGCCAGGTCTGGACGCCGCGTTTCGTCAGGTGACGGTGGCACCAGCACGACATCGACGATGATGGTCGTATGCCGCAGCCGCTGGGTCACGAGGACGCGGTCGCCTTGCGTGCGGCCGAGCTCACCTACCCGCAGGGCGTGCTCGAACCGGGCCTCGCACCACCCGGCTACCGGAGGCTCGACGTCTCCACCCGCCTGCGGCGCCGCGACCTCGATGCCGCGGCGCGCGACCTGTTCGGCTGGCGCGTGCACGAGGGGGCGGGGCTACGCGCCCAGGCGTCCGATGCGGCCGACGTCCTCGACGCGGTCGTGCTCCTGCGTCTGGGTGTGGGTCGGTGGTCGCTGCGGATCCCGTGTCGCGTGGTCGAGGTCATCGACGAACCGAACCGTCGCGGCTTCGTCTACGGCACGCTGCCCGGCCACCCCGAGTCCGGCGAGGAGCGCTTCGTCCTCGACCGGGCTGCCGACGGCGCCCTGCGGTTCACCGTGACGGCAGTCTCGAGACCCGCGTCGTTCCTGGCCCGGCTCGGCGGGCCCGTCTCGCGGCTCGTCCAGAAGAGGATGGCGAGGCGCTACCTCGCGGCCCTCGACCGCGTGCCCGTGACGGCAACGCCTCCGACGCCGGTGGACTGACATCCTGAGCCCATGGAGCTCGAGTTCAACGGTGACGTCTGGCAGTGGCGTGGCCCGGCGCCGTACTACTTCGTCACGGTGCCCGAGGACGAGTCGCAGGCGCTGCACGACGTGGCCCACGTCAGCTACGGCTGGGGCATGATCCCCGTCACCGCTCGCATCGGCCGCACGGAGTGGACGACGTCCCTGTGGCCCAAGGACGGCGGCTACGTCGTGCCGCTCAAGCAGGCCGTCCGCCGGGCCGAGGACGTCGAGGAGGGCGACACCGTCGAGGTGGGGCTGGACGTCCGCGCCGATCCGTGACGCGGCATGCTGGATGCCATGGATGACACCACCCACGACGAGACCCGACCGGGCATCGACGCGCCGGCGGACGACGCCTTCACCGACCACTTCACGAGCCCCGTCTACGACGACCCTGCGGGCGAGTTCGCACCCTTCGGCACGGACGAGGGCGCGGACCTGCTCGCCGAGTGGGCCGCACGCCGCGACGAGCTCGAGGCGACGACGACCGTCCGCGACCTGCTCGCCGACGGTTTCGACGAGCCGTCCGACGTCGACGGCATGTTCGCCGGGCTCGACGACGAGGACGGCGTCGACGCGGCCACGATCGTCGTCGCGGCCGGCTTCACGCTGCTGCGCCTCACCGGGCAGATCGACGACGAGGGACGCGCCATGGTGCTGCGCGCGCTGGCAGCGCTCGAGTCCTTCTACGGCGAGCAGCCCGAGCTGAGTCGGATGCGCGACGACCTCGAGGCCTTCGTCTGACGCCGGCTCCGGCGGGTCGTCTCAGACCCGCGTCCACGTGAGCGAGAGCCCACTCGGGGCGAAGACGCGGTCGTCGAGCTCCGACGGGAGGGGCGCCACGCCGGGACCACCCTCCGTGACCCACCCGGTGACGGCGTCGACGGACGCGTCGTCGAGCACGCCACGCACCCACACGGGCCGCCCTCCGGCCTGCCTCCCCTCGGTCGACGGCGTCACGACGACGACGTTGGACTCCTCGCACGCGAGCAGGCAGGCGCTCCTCAGCACGCGCGCGCTGCCCCGGGTGCCGGCCTGCAGGCGGTCCAGGAGGCCGTCATGGTCGACCCCGGGGTGCTTGCGCTCCGTGCCACAACAGCAGTCACGGCACGCCCGCACGATGCACGTGCGCGCGGAACCGCTGTCAGCAGAGGCGTTCCCGTGCGCCGTCACGACGCGACGGGACGGAGGGCCCGCGAGCGTGCGGCGATCCGCTCCATCAGCAGCCCGAAGGCCAGACCCAGCGCGAGCCACATCGTGGCGAGCTGCGCCAGCGACGCGAGCCGGAAGTCCCAGACGAGGTCGGCCGGCACGTCGGCAGGCACCTGGTCAGGGCTCCCCGGCACGAGGAGGAGGACGAGCGCGAGGAGCACGACGACGGCCGCGACGTCGAGGGCCCACCGCGTCGAGGCCACGACGCCACGAAGGGCGAGGCGGCGGTCCATCGTCGGCACGACGACCGCGACGGCCACGCCGAGGAGGAGCACGACGGCATACAGCATCGTGCGCCTCCCGACGGTCGACGGGTCACCGACTGCAGGCGGGTTCGACGGGATCTTCAGCGCTGGAAGGAGACTCACGGCCGCGAAGCCGATCGCTGCGAGCACCATGGAGCGACCGAAGTCGCCGCGGCCGGGCAGCCGCTCGCGCACCCGGGCGAAGACGACCGCGAAGATGACCCCGACGGCGATCCCCACGACGACCGAGGTGACGGCTCCCCCGACGACCTGGGCCGTGCGCGAGACGAGTGGCTCACCGCCCCCGTGGGCGGCGAATCCCGGTGGCGCTGCTTGACCTCCGTGCATCGAGCGGAGGTCCTCGATGACGAGCGCCCGTCGGATGACGGGCTCGACGACGAGCCAGATCATGACCGCGGCCGCGAGGCCCGCGAGCATGCCGGCCAGGACCCCGCGCCGCAGCACGGAGCCGAAGCTCAGGCCCACCTCAGTGGCAGGGGACGCCGAGGGCGTGACGCGCGTCGTGCGTCAGCTCGTGGAGCATCTGCGCGGCGGGGGCGCTCAGCAGCGCCCCGTTCTCCTGCGATACGAAGTAGAGCGCGAAGACCGCGAACGCGAGCAGGGCCCACGCCCAGACGGGGACGCTGACGGCGGTGTCGGACGGGACGGCGGAAGCCGATGCAACTGTGGTCATGGCGAAGTGACCCTTTCTTTCCATGCCTCGTGGACAGATCATCGCCGCAGCCGGTCTCCTGGCTTCCAGATCGTCACGCCTCCCCAGCCTTCCCGGCGACTTCGCGTCGACGACGTGTCGACCCGCGGTTGCCAGTGGCGAACGATGGGGACTTGCTCCCTGGTCACAGTGGCGAGGACCACGTCGGAATCACACCGACTTCCCGTGCACTGCGGCACTCGCATCCTGACACAGGCCTGCCGGACACGCCACGGGGACCCTAGGCGCCGGGCGTGTTCCGCCTGCTTCGAGTGATCCGGGTGCCGTAGAGGTGCGACTCGACGAAGTCGTCGGACTCGCGGGCCGCCAGCGCGTGGCCGACGAGGATGACCGCGGCCTGGCGCAGTCCCGCAGCCTCGACCTGGTCGGCGATGTCGGCGAGCGTCCCGCGGAGGACGAGCTGGTCGGGCTGCTCGGCGTTCGCGACGACGACCACGGGGCAGTCATCGCCGTAGTGGACGACGAGCGAAGCCATCAGCTCACGCGTGCGGCGGATCGCGAGGTGCAGCACGAGCGTGGCCCCGGACCGCGCGAAGTGGTCGAGCGACTCGCTCTCGGGCATCTGCGTCGAGTCGCGGTGCGCCCGGGTGAGGACGACCGACTGCGCGACCTCGGGCACCGTCAGCTCCCGGCCGACGAGGGCGGCGGCCGCGGCGTAGGCGGGCACGCCCGGTGTGACGTCCCACGGCACTCCGGCCCGGTCGAGCCGTCGGGTCTGCTCGGCGATGGCGGAGTAGAGCGAGGGATCGCCGGAGCACAGCCGCGCGACGTCGTTGCCCGCCTCGTGGGCGCGGACGCAGTGCTCGGTGATGGCATCGAGGTCGAGGTGCTGGGTGTCGACGAGCTCGGCCCCCTCACGGCAGTGGGAGAGCACCTCGGCCCCGATGTACGTGCCGGCATAGAGGCAGACCTGCGCCTCGCCGACGAGCCGCACCGCGCGCAGCGTCAGCAGGTCTGCCGCGCCGGGGCCGGCACCGATGAAGTGGACCGTCATACGTGCGTCTCCGAACTCGAACTCGTCTGTGTCACAGGCTTCTCCACCGACCATTGCACGATGGCTCGGGCAGGCTTCCAGCCGTGGAGCGAGCCGATGGTGTCGAGGTCCTCGACGGCGAGGCGGCTCATCGAACCGCCGAGGCGTCCACGCGCCTCGTGGAGCAGGACCTCGGTCTCGACGGTGACGCCGTGCACGACGAGCCGCCCGCCGGGACGGAGTGCCGACCAGCAGGCGTCGATGAGCTCGGCGCCGGCGCCTCCGCCGATGAAGACGGCATCGGGCCGCGGCAGTGACCCCACGGCGTCGAGCGACGACGCCTCGACGACCTCGAGGCCCGGCACCCCCAGGGCCCTGGCGTTCCGGTGGATCCTCGCGGCCCGCTCGGGGTCGCGCTCGACCGAGTGCACCTCGTTGCGCGGGTGCTGCCGAGCGAACTCGATCCCGACCGACCCGGCCCCGGCGCCGAGGTCCCACATCACGTCACCCGGCTGGGGCGCCAGATGAGCCAGGGCTGCCGCCCGCACGATGCGCTTGGTCAGCTGCCCGTCGTTTTCGTATGCCGTGTCGCCCAGTCCCGGCACGAGCGACCTCGCGCTGCGGTCGGGGGGCGACGCACACTCGATGCAGACGAGGTGCAGCCGGGGAGCGGGACGCCCGTCCCACGATGCGGCCAACCCGTCGGTGCGCGACTCGACCGGGGTGCCGAGGTCACCGAGCACGGTGAGGCGGCTGGCGGCATACCCCTCGTCGACGAGCAGGGAGGCGATGCGGGTGGGGGCGTCGTCGCCAGAGGTGAGCACGACGATCCGGGCGCGAGGCGCCAGGTCGCGGCGCAGGCGGTCGACGTCCCGCCCCACGAGGGTGACGACGTCGGACCCCTCGGCCGACCACCCCATGCGGGCTCGGGCCAGCGCGACGGAGGAGACGGCCGGGTGCACGCGCACGGCGTCGGCTCCGAGCTCGCGGACCAGCGTCGTGCCGATGCCCGACACGAGGGGGTCGCCGCTCGCCAGCACCACGAGCCGACCGGCGCCGACCTCCTCGAGAAGAGTCCGGAGCCGGGGCAGCAACGGGGACGGCCACGGCACGAGTAGCTGCCCCGGCCGGCGCTCGATCATCGCGAGATGACGTTCCCCGCCGATGACCACGTCGGCCTCCTCCACGAGCCGAAGGGTCTCGGGTCCGAGCGAGGGGAGCCCGCACGCGCCCACGCCGACCACGTCGACGCCCTCGGGGCGCGATGCCCCGTCCGTCGCGCCGCTGCCGTCCGCCTGTCCCGTCATCACCACGACGGTGACCCTAACCGGGCGACGGCTGGCACCCCCCGCCGGACGGTCGACGGAACTGGTCGTCCCATTCCGCACCCAAGCCTGCGGCCGTGCCCCATGATGGGCTCCGGGCCGGGCACGGGGCAGGCCCGATGACAGATCTCCCGGGGGGACGGGACCAGGCAGCATGCACAGGAACTGGTGGACCACGGCTGCGCGATCACGGCGCGCACCGCACTTCGACGCGTCCACGGCGCGACTTCGCGCCGACGTGCCGTCCGTGCTGGCGCTGGCTGACCTCCATCTCGGGGATGCGACGACGATCGACGCCGCGCAGCGCGAATCTCTCTCTGACGCAGGGATTCTCGTCGACGGACGACCTCATCTGGGACTGCGCGCCGGCCTGGAGGCGGTTGCCGACCCCTACGCCAGGCTGGAGATCTCGACGGGAAACCAGAGCTCGCCCAGGTTGCACCACGGCTGGGTCGACCGCACGAGCGCGCTCGTCGTCGACCAGGGAGACGAGGGGGCCGACCTCGTCGAGGTCGACATCGCGTTCCTCCCGGCGACGATCGCGCACCTGACGATGCTCCAGCCGCGTCCGCGCCTGCACGGACGCGGCGGGGTCGTCGACCTCGTCGGCGTGGGTGCCCTCCTGAGCCCGGCCGCCCCGTTCGGCGCCGCGTCCGCGGCAGACCTGGCGGCGGCTGCTGCCCCGTGGCCGGAGGTGGCCGAGTGTCTCCGGACGGCCGCGTGGCGCCTGAGTGCCGTCGACGTAGCGGACAGCCGGACGGGAAGCACCGCGACCGCCCAGGTCGTCTGGGTCGACACTCCCGCCGGGGTGCTCCGGGTCGACGACGAGCCGGACGGCGCGATCCTGACCGGCACCACGACGGGCAGCATCTGGCAGAGCCTCGTGCACGCCCTGCCCGTCGACCCGGTCCCTCCCCCGGTGCGACCCTCCGCCTGAGGCGACGGGGAGCGCTCCCCATCGCGGAGACGTGCCTGCCTCCGTAGGCTCTGCAGCGCCGACCAGACGACAGGGGGAGCGATGGCCATCTATCGCAAGGGCGCCGACCCGGACGCGCTCGACCGGTCCGCGGAGCTGCTCGCCGGCTACGCGCGTGAGGCGGCCGCGTCGCGACAGGCGGTCACCGGCGTCCTCGGCTCCCTCAAGGGCAACTGGGGCGGCGAGAACCTCCAGTCACTGATCTCCCAGTGGCCGGCCCTGGAGGCCCAGATCGACACCTTCGGCACCGAGCTGGGGCGGCTCGGCGACCGGCTCTCCCGCAACGCGCAGGCCCAGCGAGGCGCCAGCGGCGACGGCGGGGCGATCTCCTCGGCCGCCTTCCTGACCGCGTCGATGCCCACGAGCGGTCCGGGCGGCGGCGGCAAGGCCGGGGACTCGTTCTGGGACTCGCTGCTCAAGCAGTCCAACCTCGCCCCCGACGACTCCGCCTCGTTCCTCGCCTGGCCGGGCCTCATCACGGCCAACACGATGTTCGGCACCAGCGCCCTCGCGTCCTACCTGCAACGCAACCAGTTCGGGCGGTGGCAGCCGCGGGGCTACCTGGCCAACGGACGCTACGGGTACCTCCCACGTCCCACCGGCCGCTGGGCATCCGCGTGGTCGATGAACCAGGCCCGCAACTGGCAGGCCAACCCCTACCGCGCAACCACGGTGGCGAGGTGGGGCACGGCGTCGAAGTGGGCCGGCCGGGCCGGCACGGTGACATCGTTCGCGACGTCGGCGTTCGGCCAGTGGAACAAGGACTCGTCCGACCCGACGATGGGAACGACCGAGCGGGTCACCCGGTCGGCCACGGCGGGTGCGGTCACGGCCGCCGGCTCGTGGGCCGGGGCCTGGGCCGGAGCGCAGGGAGGCGCCCTCATCGGCGCGGCCGTCGGCGGTCCCGTCGGCGCCGTCATCGGCGGGGCCATCGGTGGCTTCGTCGGCGGCGGCCTCGGCGGCGTCGTCGGAGGCTGGGTGAGCGACCAGGTGGTCGGTCCGGTCGGGGACGCCGCCGCGTGGGCGGGCGACAAGATCGGCGACGGCTTCAAGGCCGCCGGCAGCTTCATCGGCGGGCTGTTCGACTGATGAGCCACCCCTTTCTCCCCCGCGCATCGCGCCGTTCCCGCCGACGGGCCGGCACCGGCCGGCGTGGGTAGAGTCGTGGCCGTGTCCGTCCTCCTCGTCGTCGTCGCCGTCGCCCTGCTCGGTTTCGTCGTCTGGTCGCGCCTGGGCCGCAGCGAGGGCGCACGCTGGTGGGTGGGTGACCGCTTCCAGGAGTCGGCGATCCTCTTCTGGCTGCCGGGGATCGCCCTCGTGCTGGGCGCGACGGCAGGACTCCGGGGCTACGACGACGGCGCCCACCAGGGAGCCCTGGCCTTCGTCCCGCTCCTGCTCGTCGGCCTCGTCGTCAGCCTCTGGGGAGGCCTCTTCCTCCCGGCGCCGCGCTGGTACGTGCCGCGGTGGTCGCGGGAGGCGCGGGCGCCGCACCTGCAGGTCCGCATCATCGGCGACCGCCGTCGGTCCGACCGCAAGAAGCGGCGATGAGCCTCCCCCTCCCCGGTGACCCTCGTCGCGAGGTCGTCGCCGACGGAGCCGTCACGCTGCTCGTGCCCGACGCGTGGGAGACCGTCCACCACCCGCACGGCGGGGTCGAGCTCGTCGTCGTCGAACCGGAGCAGGAGGGCCTCTTCCGGGCCAACCTCGTGCTCACGGTCACGCCGGTCGAGATGTCGCTGCGCGACTGGCAGGTCGGCACCGAGTCCTACCTCGCCGCACACCTCGCCGACTACGTCCCCCTCGACGCCGAGCGCCTCGCCGTGGGTGGTCTGCCCGGACTGAGACGGCTCGCGACGTATGCCACGGACGACAACCGGTCGGTCACCGTGGAGCAGCGGGCCACCGTCGTCGACGGCAGGGGCGTGACCCTCACCGCGACGACGAGCACCCTCGCCTGGGCCGCGCAGGGCGAGCTGCTCGCTCACGTCTTCGGCAGCCTCGTCGTCGACCCCGCCGCCGGGAGGGGGTCCGCGTGACCGTGCAGTTCGACGCCGCCGTGGGCCGGGTCCGGCTCGACCCCGCCACCTTCGACACCCTGGTCGACCTCGCCACCGACGCCCACCCCGACGCCCACCCCGACGCCCGGACGCAGGCCCCCGCCGACGCTCGCGCCACGGACGACCTGACCGCGACGGGCGTCCTCGTCGACGGTCACCCGACTGAGGTGCTGGCGCCGGCCCTCGCAGCGGTGGCCCGACCCCTGGCGCGGCTCGAGACGGTCGTGGCCTCCCGCCACCAGCTGCTCGTGCACCAGGGTTGGCTGTCGCTCCTGTCGGCCGTCCTCGCCGACGTCGGCGACGGCAGCTATGACTTCGCAGGCGTGGCAACGGAGTTCGTGCCGACCACGATCGCGCGCCTCGTCAGGTTGCGTCCCCGGACCCGGCTCGGCGCCGGGAGCGTGACCGTGACACCGGACCTGCTGGACGGCCTCCTCGACCCGGACGACGGTCGACGTGCCCGTGCTGCCGACGCGCTCGGCACCGCGCTCGCGTCGGACTTCGCCGAAGCCGCGGGGCTCGTCCGCGACGGCGCGTGGTGCTTCTGGTCCGCCGTCGTCTCGTGGGCACCGCCCGGCCGGTCGGTGCGCTCCGACGCCGACCTCGTCAGCCGCCGCGTCTCCGTGCTCGACACGACGGCCGGCATGCTCGCGCTCGAGGCCTCGGGCCCGCCCGGGGCTGACCGCCTCTCGCTCGTGCCGACCACGCCGACCGACGTGTGGTTCCTGCTCTCGAGCATCCTGCCGTCGGACGCCGACCTCGGTGCCGATGCGGCCGACGACTCGGCGCACGAGAGCACCGATCACCGAGGGAGCTGAGACCGCCGCGCCGAGCCGTCCGGGTTCTGGCAGACTGCGCGGTGGCGACTGGAGAGGAATCCGGTGCAAATCCGGAGCGGTCCCGCCACTGTGAACTCCCGACCCACCCGGTCGGGGGAAGCCAGGGCATCTCCCGTCGCTGGTCGCGCCCGTCCGGGCGCGTCCGGTCCACCGACGCGGGCGAGGCACCCGCAGGAGGCTCGCAATCCTATGCGCGATGGCTCGAACGACTCGAAAACCCCTGTCCAGCAGGCGGTCCCACCTGACACCTTCCCGTTCTCCGCGGTCGTCGGTTCGGACGACCTGGCCCTCGCGCTGGTCCTGACCGCGGTGTCCCCCGACGTCGGCGGAGTGCTCGTGCGCGGCGAGAAGGGCACCGCGAAGTCGACGATGGTGCGCGGCCTCGCTGCCGTCCTCCCACACCAGCAGGTCGTCGTCGACTGCCGGTTCGGGTGCGCACCGACCGACCGGGCCACGTGCCCGGACGGCCCGCACGACCCCGCGACCCCGGCCGCCTCCCGCGCCGCGCGGCTCGTCGAGCTGCCCATCGGCGCGACCGAGGACCGCGTGGTCGGGTCGCTGGACCTCGAGCGCGCGCTGGGACGCGGCGAGACGGCATACCAGCCCGGCCTGCTCGCGGCCGCGAACCGCGGCATCCTCTACGTCGACGAGGTGAACCTGCTCCACGACCACCTCGTCGACCTGCTCCTCGACGCGGCCGCGATGGGCCGCAACACCGTCGAGCGCGACGGTGTCTCGGTCTCGCACGCGGCCCGCATCGTCCTCGTCGGCACCATGAACCCCGAGGAGGGCGAGCTGCGCCCGCAGCTGCTCGACCGGTTCGGCCTCACCGTCGAGGTGGCGGCCCCCCGGGAGCCGACGCTGCGCGCCGAGGTCGTACGCCGTCGGCTGGCCTTCGACGCCGACCCGGCCGCGTTCGTCGCGCGGTTCGAGGCGGACCAGGAGGCGCTGAGGCGGCGCATCGCGGACGCGCGGTCGGCCCTCGGCGCAGTCTCGCTGACCGACGCGATGCTGACGAAGATCGCGACCGTCTGCGCGGCGTTCGAGGTGGACGGCCTGCGCGCCGACATCGTCACGGCCCGTGCCGCCGTGGCCCACGCGGCCTGGTCGGGACGCGCGACGGTCACGGTCGCCGACGTGCGTGCCGCGGCGCGCCTCGCCCTGCCCCACCGCCGGCGGCGCAACCCGTTCGACTCCCCCGGCCTCGACGAGGACCTGCTCGACCGACTCCTCGGCGACGACGAGCCGGACCCCGGGGACGGCGGCGAGCCCGAGCCGGACGCCCGCCACGACCAAGACCTGCACGGCGACGGCGACGGCGAGGCGCCGCCGAGCACGTCGATGGGTCAGCGTCCGGAGCGCGACGGGGAGCTCGACGCGGAGCCCGCCGAACGCCGGCCCGAGCCGCAGCGGGCGGAGCACGATCCGGACGACGGCGGGACGGAGACCGGGCAGGCACCGGCCGGTGCACCCGCCGCCTCCGGCGTCAGCACGGCCGACGAGCCGTACCGCGCCCGGCTGCTGCGCGCCACCGGTCTCGGCACGGGAGACCCCGGCCGCCGGTCGAGCGCCGTGACGAGCACCGGGCGCCGGGTCGGCTCCACGAGCGCCCGCACCGGACCGGTCCACGTGCCCGCGACGATCCGCGCAGCAGCCTCCCACGGTTCGACGGGGGACGTCTCGCGCGGTGACCGACCGCCACGCCTCCGCGTGCTGCCGGGCGACGTGCGCCGCTCGGTGCTGCAGGGCCGCGAGTCCAACCTCGTGCTGCTCTGCGTCGACGCCTCGGGGTCGATGGCCGCCCGGAGGCGCATGGAGGCGGTGAAGTCCGCCGTGCTCTCGCTGCTGCTCGACGCCTACCAGCGGCGCGACAAGGTGGCACTCGTGACCTTCCGCGGCGCGGGCGCCGAGCTCACCCTCCCGCCGACCGGCTCGGTCGAGATCGCGGCCCGCCGGCTGCGCGACCTGCCCCACGGCGGCCGGACGCCGCTCGCCGAAGGACTGGAGACGGCATACGAGACCCTGCGCGTCGAGCGACTGCGCGACCCGAACCGGCGAGCGCTGCTCGTCGTCGTCACCGACGGGCGCGCGACCAGCGGGCCCGACGCGCTCCAGCGCGCTGCCCGGGTCGCGGCGCAGCTGCGGCACGAGGGCGTCGAGGGCGTCGTGCTCGACTGCGAGTCGGGGCGCTTCCGGATGGGGCTGGCCGCGCAGCTCGCCGACCACCTCGGCGCCGAGCACCTGCCCGTCGGCGAGCTCGCCGCCTCGGCCATCGTCGGCGCGGCGCGCGCGGCCCGAGCCACGACGGGACGGGCGGCCTGATGCGTGGGCAGCCGACAGCCGTCCCCGAGGACGGCCTCACGACCCGCCAGCGCCGCAACCGGCCGCTCGTCATCGTGCACACGGGCGACGGCAAGGGGAAGTCGACGGCCGCCTTCGGACTCGCGCTGCGCGGGTGGAACCAGGGCTGGTCGGTCGGGGTGTTCCAGTTCGTCAAGAGCGCCAAGTGGCGCATCGGCGAGCAGACCGCCGTCGAGACCCTCGGCGAGCTGCACCGCGAGACCGGCGCGGGCGGCCCCATGGAGTGGCACAAGATGGGTGCCGGCTGGTCGTGGACGCGCAAGGAGGGCACCGAGGACGACCACGCCGAGGCGGCCCGTGAGGGCTGGGCCGAGATCAAGCGCCGGCTCGCTGCCGAGACGCACGGGGTCTACGTGCTCGACGAGTTCACCTACCCGATGGCGTGGGGCTGGATCGACGTCGACGACGTCGTGGCGACCCTGCGCGACCGCCCCGGCCACCAGCACGTCGTCATCACCGGGCGCCGCTGCCCCGAGGCCGTGCTCGACCTCGCCGACCTCGTGACGGAGATGACGAAGGTCAAGCACCCGTTCGACGCCGGGCAGAAGGGCCAGAGGGGGATCGAGTGGTGACCACCCACCTGCCGCGCGTCGTCGTCGCCGCCCCCGGCTCGGGCCACGGCAAGACGACCGTGGCGACCGGGCTCATGGCGGCCCTGCGCGCCCGCGGGCTCGGGGTCTCGGGCTTCAAGGCCGGCCCCGACTTCATCGACCCCGGCTACCACTCGCTCGCGACCGGCCGCCCCGGGCGCAACCTCGACCCCTTCCTCTGCGGCGAGGACCGGGTGGCGCCGCTCCTCGTTCACGGGGCGGCCGCGAACGGGGTGACCGACGTCGCCGTCGTCGAGGGCGTCATGGGCCTCTTCGACGGACGTATCGGTGGGGACGGCTACGCGTCGACCGCGCACCTCGCCACGCTGACGCGGACCCCCGTCGTGCTCGCCCTCGACGTGAGCCACATGACCCGTACGGCCGCGGCGGTCGTCCACGGCCTCGCGACCTTCGAGCCGGGGGTCCGGGTCGCCGGCGTCGTGCTCAACAAGGCCGCGTCGGGCCGGCACACCCGAGAGGTGTGGTCGGCCCTCGAGGCCACCGGGGTGCCGGTGCTCGGCGTGCTGCCGCGCGACTCCGGCATCGAGGCGCCGTCGCGTCACCTCGGTCTCGTGCCGGCCGCCGAACGCGAGGAGGCCGCACGGTCGGTGCGGCTGCTCGCCGAGCGCGTCACCGAGCACGTCGACCTCGACGCGGTGCTGTCGATCGCGCGGTCGGCGCCGGACCTGGCCGACGCCGCCTGGGACCCGACCGCGGCTCTCGGCGAGGCGGCTCGTCCCCTCACCTCGGGTGCGCCGCGACCCGTCGTCGCCGTGGCCGGCGGCCGCGCCTTCACCTTCCGCTACGCCGAGACCGACGAGCTGCTGCGTGCGGCCGGGCTCGAACCGGTCGTCTTCGACCCGCTGCACGCCAGGTCGCTGCCCGCCGGCACCGCCGGGCTCTACCTCGGCGGCGGCTTCCCGGAGGTGCACGCCGAGGACCTGTCGGCGAACGCCGGCCTGCGTCACGACATCCGGGAGGCCGTCCGCGCCGGCCTGCCGACCGTCGCCGAGTGCGCGGGCCTGCTCTACCTCTGCGAGTCGGTCGACGGCCACGAGATGGTCGGAGCGGTCCCAATGGTCGGGACGATGGGACCTCGCCTGACGCTGGGCTACCGCACCGCGATCGCCCCTGCGAGCTCGGTGCTCGGCGTCGCGGGCACCCGCGTCACCGGGCACGAGTTCCACCGCACGACGGTGAGCGGCACCCAGCACCCGGGCCCGGCGGCGTGGCTGCTCGACGGCACCCCCGACGGCGTCGCCCTCGACCCCGCGGGCACCGGTCGCGCCACCGTGCACGCGTCGTACCTGCACACGCACTGGGCCGGGCACCCCCACCTCGCCGGGCGCTTCGCCGACGCCGTCCACGCGTATGCCGGCTCGACGCTCTCGCACGTCTCCTCCGTCCCCGCCGGCTCGCAGAGGCGGGCGTCGTGAGCATCGACCTGCACCACCACGGTGACCGGGACGTCGCCCCCGGCCTCGTCGACCTGGCCGTCAACGTGCGGCTGCCGGCACCGCCGCCCTGGCTCGCCGACGTCGTCGCGGAGTCGTTGCGCGACCTCGGCCGCTACCCCGACCCGTCGCCGGCGACGGCAGCCGTCGCCGCTCGGCACGGGGTCGACGCGGAGTGCGTGCTGCCGACCGCCGGAGGGGCGGAGGCCTTCACCCTGGTCGCCCGGGCCGTCGCCGGCAGCCGACCGGTCGTCGTGCACCCCCAGTTCACCGAGCCCGAGGCCGCGCTCGTCGCGGCCGGTCGCCCGGTCGGCCGCTGCGTGCTGCGGCACGGGGAGGCCTTCCGTCTCGACCCGTCGGCCTTCGGACCGGACGGTGAGCATGCCGACGCCGATCTCGTCGTCGTCGGCAACCCGACCAACCCGACGGGGGTCCTGCACCCCGCCGAGGACGTGCTCGCGCTCCGGCGGCCCGGACGCGTCGTCGTCGTCGACGAGGCCTTCATGGACGCCGTGCCCGGCGAGCCGGAGTCCCTCATCGGCCCGGACCTCGAGGGGCTGCTCGTCGTCCGGTCCCTGACGAAGACGTGGGGCCTGGCCGGGCTCCGGGCCGGCTACGTCGTCGGGGACCCGCGCCTCGTCGCCGCCCTGCGCGCCGTCCAGCCGCCGTGGTCGGTGTCGACCCCGGCCGTGGCCGCGACGGTGGCGTGCCTGTCGCACCGCGCCCTCGCGGAGGCCGACGCGGCGGCCGTGTCCGGGGCCGCCGACCGCGCGGTCCTCGTCGGCGAGCTCGCGGCCGTCGGTCTGGGCACAGCTCCCTCGACCGCACCCTTCGTGCTCGTCGACACGAGCCCGCTCGGTGCGGCGTCGGTCCGCGAGGACCTCGCCCGCCTCGGTTTCGCCGTCCGCCGGGGCGAGACCTTTCCCGGGCTCGGGCCGTCGTGGATCCGTCTCGCCGTGCGCGACCCCGAGACCTCCCGCGCCGTCGCCACGGCGCTCGCCGACCTGAGGAGACCGCGCCGTGTCGCCTGAGCTGAGCTTCGCCGGCCTGTCCGTCCTCGTCGCGCGGGTCCGTCCACACACGGTCGCGACGGTGCACGCGCTGCTCGGCGACGGCGCCCGCGTGACCGTGGCCGCGACCCTCGAGGACCTGCCGACGTCGCTGCGCGACCTCGCGGAGCGGGGACTCGTGTCCCTCGACCCGGGCGCCGACCCGGCCGCCCATGACGTCGTCCTGCGTGGTGACCCGACGACAGCGGCCGCGGTGAAGCCCGGATCCGGGGTGCCGGAGGAACGCCCGAGGACCGGGACGGTGACCCTCCTCGGCGGCGGCCTCGGTGACCCCGGGCTGCTGACCGTGGCGGGCATCGAGGCGATCCGCGTGGCCGACGTCATCGTCCACGACCGGCTCGCGCCCCTGAGCGCGCTGCGGCACGCCCGCGACGACGTGCACGTCGTCGACGTCGGCAAGATCCCGCGCGGCGACTTCACCCCGCAGGAGCGCATCAACGAGCTGCTCGTCGAGCACGCGCTCGCCGGCCGGAACGTGCTGCGCCTCAAGGGCGGTGACAACTTCGTCTTCGGTCGTGGCGGGGAGGAGGCCGAGGCGTGCGCGGCCCACGCCATCCCGGTCGTCGTCATCCCGGGCATCTCGTCGAGCATCGCGGCACCTGCTCTCGCCGGCATCCCGGTCACGCACCGCGCCCTCGTCCAGGGCTTCACCGTCGTCAGCGGTCACGTGCCGCCGGGCGACCCCCGGAGCACGCTCGACTGGGGCGCCATCGCCCGCAGCCGCACGACGGTCGTCGTCCTCATGGGCATCGCCACGCTGGGAGCCATCGCCGAGACGCTCGTCGCCGAGGGCCTGCCCGGCACGACGCCGGCGGCGGTCGTCGCCGACGCCGGCCTGCCGAGCATGCGGACCGCACGGGCGACCCTCACCGACATCGACGTCGTCGCGCGACGGGAGGGGCTCGGCGCCCCGGCCGTCGTCGTCATCGGCGAGGTCGCCGCCCTCGACGTCCTCCGGTGAGCCGTCCCCTCGGCCTGGCCCTGGGCTGGGCGCTGGACCGGGCAATCGGCGACCCGCGCCGCTGGCACCCGGTGGCCGGGTTCGGCTCCGTCGCGGCAACGGTCGAGGAGCGGACGTATGCCGCCCGGCGCGCCCACGGGGTCGCCCACGTCGCGCTGCTCGTGGGCGCCACGGCCGGCCTCGGCGTCGTGGCCGAGCGCGCGACCCGACGCCATCGGGTCGCCCACATGCTCGTGACCGCTGCTGCGACGTGGACCGTCCTCGGCGGGCACTCCCTGTCGCGGGAGGCCTCGACCATCGACGGGCAGCTGCGCCGGGGCGACCTCGACGCGGCGCGCACCCAGGTGCGCAACCTCGTCGGGCGCGAGACGTCCGGCCTCGACGCCGACGAGATCGCGCGCGCCTGCATCGAATCTCTCGCCGAGAACACGTCGGACGCCGTCGTCGCCCCGCTGCTCTGGGGTGGCCTGCTCGGCGTCCCGGGCCTGCTCGGCTACCGCGCCGTCAACACGCTCGACGCCATGGTGGGCCACCGCAGCGACCGTTATCTCGAGTTCGGCTGGGCCGCAGCCCGGCTCGACGACGTCGCCAACTGGGGCCCGGCCCGGGTCGCCGCCGCCCTGGCCGCCGCGAGCAGCGGCTCGCGCACCGGTGTCGCGCACGCGTGGTCGGCGATCCGTCGCGACGCCCCGGCCCACCCGAGCCCGAACGGCGGCGTCGTCGAGGCCGCCTTCGCAGGGGTGCTCGGTGTCAGGCTCGGCGGGTCCAACACCTACGAGGGCCGGAGCGAGGACCGCGGCACGCTCGGCACCGGCCCGGCGGCGACAACCCACGACATCGCCCCGGCCGCGCGCCTGGCACATCAGGTGTCCGTCGGCTCGCTCGGCGTCGCCGTCCTCGTCGCTGGGGGAGGGGCGCTCAGGGGGCGAGGTCGACCTCGTCGCCGACGCTGATCGTGCCGGACGTCAGCAGCCGGAAGACCGTCCCCGCCCGCGCGTGCAGCGCCCGGGCCGCCCCGGGCCCGAGGTTGTCGTCGAGCAGCCGGCACGGCGCCGCGATGCGCACGACCTCGAGCTCGACGTCGCCGATCCGGATCCGCTCACCCGGCCGGGTCGGGATCGCGCCGCCCGACAGCGTGAGGTTGCGCCGGGTCAGCGCCGGGTCGACGGGACGCCCGAGGTCGGCAGCCGCCGCCTCGAGGTCGGGCAGCGCCTGGATCGTCACGTGCCGGTGCCGACTGCCGTGGTAGCGGTCGCCGACGAGTCCGGCGCCCGCCTCCGCCTCGACGGCCGGCACCGAGCGGGTCGGCAGCCGCCGGCCCTTGGCGACGTGGATCGCCACCACGGTCGGCGCGCTGTCGTCGGTGTCCATGCGGGCAAGGCTAGGCGTCCGGCCGTGGCTGCGTGCTCTCGGGCTGGGCGGGCACCGGTGGGATGCGCAGCCCCGGCGGCGCCGAGCCGTGCTCGCGCTCGTACCACGCGGCATACGCGGCGACGGCGGTCGGCAGGGTCGGGAAGATGAGGTCGGCCCCCACCTCGTCGACGAACCCGCCGGCCTCGAGGGAGATCCGCATGTCCTCCTTGACCCGCGCCATCGCGAAGCGGATCCCGCGCGACGCCAGCGTCGAGCGCAGTGTCTCGAGCGCGTCGACGGCCGTCAGGTCGACCTCGGTGTTGGCCTCGGCGTTGAGCAGGAACCACTCGACGTGCCCGAGCCGGGACGCCGCCTCGACGACCGCGAGCGCCCGCCTGACGAAGTCGTCGGAGTTGGCGAAGAAGAGCGGGGAGTCGTAGCGGTAGACGACGAGCCCCGGCACCTGGACGGCATCCGGGTGGTCGTCGATGTCGTGCATGCCGGCGACGTCGGGCACGTAGCCGAGCACGCCGTCGTGGGGGTGGACGATGCGGCGCAGCAGGTCGAGCACCGACAGGGCGACGGCCGCCCCGATCCCCGGCAGCACGCCGAAGAGGAGCACCGCGGCCGTCGTCGCGAGCGCCAGCACGAGCTCGCTGCGCCGGAAGGCCGCGATCCTGCGCATCTCGGCCACGTCGACGAGCCGGACGGCCGCGAAGACGACGACCGCCCCGAGCGCCGCGGTCGGGAAGGCGCCGATGACGGGGCCCAGCCAGAGCAGGGTCGCGACGACGATGACGAGGGAGACCAGGGAATGCAGCTGCGTGCGCGAGCCCATGGCGTCCGCGATGACGGTGCGGCTGCCGCTGGAGCTGATCGGAAAGCCCTGGAGCAGGCCACTGGCGACGTTGGCCCCGCCGAGCGCGAGGAACTCCTGGTTGCTGTCGATGCTCTCCCGGTGCCGCGCCCCGAACGCGCGTCCGGTGAGCACGTTGTCGGAGTAGGCGACGACCGCGACCCCGAGGGCCGCCGGGAGCAGGGCCCAGACGTCGACGTCGGCGACGTTCGGCAGGCGCACGGCGGGCAGGCCCTGCGGAACCGGCCCGACGACGTGCACCCCGGCCCGGTCGACGAGGCCGGTCACCGCCACGACGACGGTCGCCCCGAGCATGGCGATGAGCGGTCCCGGCCAGCGGGGCGCGAACCGCTGGAACGCGAACAGCGCGACGAGCACGCCGAGGGAGAGCCACAGCGTCGGCAGGTGGGTGTCGCCGAGGTGCGTGACGGCATACCTCAGCTCCTGGACGAACGAGTCGCCCGCGACGGCGATCCCGGTCACCTTGCCGATCTGGCTGACGACCATGAGGGCCGCGATGCCGGCCATGTAGCCGACGAGCACCGGCTTGGAGAGCAGGTCGGACAGGAAGCCGAGTCGCGTGACGAAGCCGACGACGCAGAGGAGCCCGACGGCGATGGCGAGGAGCGCGGCCATCTCCTGCCGCATCGCCAGGCCACCTGCGGCGGTCGCGAGCGCCCCGACCCCGGCCGCCGTCATGAGGGCGGTCGTCGACTCGGGCCCGACCGACAGCTGCCGCGACGACCCGAGGACGGCGTAGACGAGCAGTCCCGGCCCGACGGCCCAGAGCCCGGTGACGGCCGGCAGACCCGCCACCTCGGCGTAGGCGAGCACCTGCGGCACGAGGTACGCGGCCACCGTGATGCCGCCGAGCACGTCGCCGCGCAGCCAGACCCGGTCGTAGCGACGCAGCACCGCGATGCCGGGGAGCAGTCGCTCCCACCGCGCCCGCTCCTGCCCCACCGCCGGCCCCGCCGTCACGCGACGAACGTACGCGAGGACGTATGCCGTCAGGCCCGTTTCGAGGTCAACGCCCGCAGGACGTCGTCCACCGACTCGACGACGGGCACGCCGTCGGGCACCGGCGGCCGGCGGACGACGACGACGGGCACGCCGAGGTCGTTCGCCGCCGCGAGCTTGGCCTCGGTGAGCGCCCCGCCCGAGTCCTTGGTCAGGAGCACGTCGACACGGCGGCTCTCGATCAGCTCGCGCTCGGCGGCGTAGGGGTAGGGCCCGCGGGCGCGGAGCACCTCCCACGAGGCGGGCACGTCCCAGTCGGGTGGGTCGACGACGCGGGCGAGGACGAAGCGGTCCTCCCACGTGGCGAAGGTCTCGAGCTGCTGGCGCCCCGTCGTGAGGAACGGCCGCACACCGAGATCCTCCGCGGCGGTCCGGGCGCCCTCGACGTCGTCGACCCACGTGAAGCCGGACGCGAGCGGATGGCGCGACCAGCCGGGCCGCTGGAGCCGTACGAGCGGCAACCCGACGTGCCGACAGGCCTGCACGGCATGGTCGGTGATGCGGGCGGCGAAGGGGTGGGTCGCGTCGACGACGTGGTCGAAGGAGCCGTCGGCGAGGTAGGCGGCCAGGCCGTCGACCCCTCCGAAGCCACCGGTCCGGACGTCGCCCACGGGCAGGGCCGGGGCGCTGACGCGGCCCGCGAGGCTCGACACGACCTCGTCACCGCGGCCGACGAGGCGCGCCGCGAGGTCACGGGCCTCCCCCGTGCCCCCGAGGACGAGGACCCGCACGCTCAGGCGGGGATGCGCAGGCGGCGCGTCATCTCGCCGACGGCGACGGTGATCGAGTGCCCGAGGTGCACGCAGGGACCGCTGATCTCGTTCTGCTGGCTGCCACCGAGCCCCACGACGACCTCGGGGTGGGTGCGACCGACGGTGTCGACGATCTCCTGCGCCGCGGCGATGTCGATGTTGCGCGGGACGGCCATGACCATGCCGGCCGCGTGCCGTGCCTCGATGGCGCGCACCCACTCGTCGGCGGGCAGGTCGGCCCCGACGTAGACGGTGGCGAAGCCGGCGCGGCGTGCCGCCACGGCGAAGGCGAGCAGACCGAGCTCGTGACGGGCCCCCGGGGGCAGGCCGATGAGCAGGGTGGGGCCGTCGACGCGGACCGACGCGGCCTCGTAGGCGGCCGCGAGACGGCGCTGCACGGCATACGACACGAGGTGCTCGCCGGCGACCGTCAGTCGTCCGTGGGCCCACTCCTCGCCGACGAGCTTGAGGGTCGGCATGAGCCAGTCGTCGACGACGTGCTCGAAAGTGCCGAGGGCGAACCGGGCGTCGAGGACGGCGGTCGCCGACGCGGAGTCGAGGCGCTCGGCGGCGCGCACGAAGGCCTCGGCGTCCTCGGACTGGTAGCGACCGCCGGGGCGCAGCGGGGCGACGCGGGCACCGCGCCCCTCCCGCTCGGCGCGACCGGACCCGTTGTCGCGACCGGCGGCGTCGCGGCTCGAGAGCCGGCGCGTCGTCTCGGCGGCGGCCTCGCGCGCGGACCAGCCCTCGTTGACGAGGGAGTTCATGATGGCGAGGGCGCGGACGTCCTCGGGGCCGTAGAGGCGGTAGCCGCCGTCGGAACGCTGGGGGCTGACGACGCCGTAGCGGCGCTCCCAGGCGCGGAGGGTGGCGACGCTGATGCCGGTCAGCTCCGCGGCCCGTTTGATGGTGTACATCGGCTACCCCAACCTGCTCAAGGCGTCTCGCATGCCCTGCTCGGCCTCGTCGCCGAGCTTCTTGAACGCCGGCGCGAGGAGCGGGGCGACGAGCTTGACGACGCCCTTGAACTCGAAGTCGGCGCGGTAGGTGACCGTCGTGCCCTCGCTCGACCCGTCACCGGTGCCCGTCATGGTGCGCACGAAGGTCATCGTGTCCTGCGCGACGACCGTGGCGTTCTCGCCGCGGAGCGCGAAGCGCTCGCCCGGCACGTGCTCGACGACGAGGTAGTCGAGCTCGGTCTCGCGCCCGAGGAACTTCGACACGTTGTGGTAGCGCGTGCCGAGGCCGCCGTCCCCGGAGACGCGTTCGGTGCGCACCGTGCCCGGATCCCAGTCCGTCGTGGTGGTGAAGTCGCTGAGGTAGGCGAAGACGCGCTCGACGGGCTGTGCCACGGTGACGCTGCGCTCGATGTCCATGCCTTCTCCAACCTTTGACAGACCTTGAACAGCCACTCTACGGTGTGGACGAAGGATGGACAACGAGCACCACGCATACTGTCCTCCTGCAATCCGGTCGGAGCACCGCGCCGAACCACACGGGACCACATCAGCCAGGAGGCCTCGGTGACTCGACCGAACCACAACGACAGCATCCGACCCACCGCCGCCGTCATCGGCGCCGGAGTGTCCGGTCTGACCGCAGCCCACGTGCTGAGCGCGACCCACGACGTGACGCTCTTCGAGAGCGACAGCCGCTTCGGCGGCCACGCCCACACCCATGACGTCGCCGGCCGCGACGGCAGCCTGCGCATCGACAGCGGCTTCATCGTCCACAACGAGAAGACGTACCCGAACCTGCTCCGTCTCTTCCGCGAGCTCGACGTGCCGACCCAGCCCACCGAGATGAGCATGAGCATCACGTGTGAGGGTTGCGGCCTGTCGTATGCCGGCGGGCGGGGCGCCAAGGGCATGTTCGCCCAGAAGCGGCGCCTCGCGGACCCGCGTTTCATCCGCATGCTCAGCGACGTCCCGCGCTTCCACAAGGCCGCTCAGGCCCTGCTCGCCGACGAGTCGCAGAACCCGACCTGGGGCGAGTTCCTTGCCGCACAGGGTTTCTCCACCTACTTCGTGCGCCACTTCGCCATCCCGCTCGTCGCCTGCGTGTGGTCCTGCGGCGACCTCGACGCGACGAGCTACCCGGCGCGCCATCTCTTCCGGTTCCTCGACCACCACGGCATGCTGACCGTGACGGGTTCGCCGACCTGGCGCACCGTCACCGGCGGGTCGGCCACGTACGTCGACCGGCTCGTCGCGCGACTGCCCGACGTGCGCAAGGAGAGCCCGGTGACCGCCGTGACGAGGCACGACGACGGCGTCGACGTGCTCGTGCGCGACGGCCAGACCGCCACCTTCGACCGCGCCGTCATCGCCACGCACGCCGACTCGGCACTCGACCTGCTCGCCGACGCGACGCCCGACGAGAAGCGCGACCTGTCCGCGATCCGCTACTCGCGCAACGAGACGTGGCTCCACCGCGACTCCTCCGTCCTGCCGGAGCCGCGGGAGGCCAAGGCCTCCTGGAACTACCGCATGCACGCGTGCGACGCCCCCGCTCCCGACGTCACCGTCAGCTACTGGATGAACCGGCTGCACGGCATCACCGACGGCGACGACCACGTCGTGTCGCTCAACCCCGCCGGCACCGTCGACGAGTCGCTCGTGACGGCGCGGATGTCCTACGACCACCCGATCTTCACCCAGGAGGCCGTCGAGGCGGCCGGGCGCCTGCGCGGTGCGGGTGGCGACCGGCTCGCGTTCGCCGGCGCCCACCTCGGCTGGGGCTTCCACGAGGACGGGTGCCGCTCCGGCGTGGAAGCCGCCGAGTCCTTCGGGGTGCACTGGTGACAGTCGTCCTGAGGCCTCCGCACGTGCCGGCCCTCGTCGACGGCACGGTGGCGCACTCGCGCCGCACGCCGCTGCACCACTCGTTCACCTACGGCCACTACCAGTGGCTCGTCGACATCGACGATCTACCCCGACTTCGCTGGCCGACAAGGCTGCTCGCGCGGTTCGACGCCCGCGACCACCTCGACGGCGGATCGCTCGGCGGCGGCCTGCGCGGTGACGTCGAGCGTTTCCTGGCGGCGCGTGGGGTGACGCTCGGCCGCGACGACCGGGTGCTCATGCTCGCCAACGCCCGCGTGCTCGGGCACACCTTCGACCCGCTGAGCGTCTTCTGGTGCCTGCGGCCCGACGGGTCCCTGCTCGCCGTCGTCTTCGAGGTGCACAACACCTACGCCGAGCGCCACGCCTACCTGCTCGACGTCGAGGACGACGGCACGGCGACGGTCGCCAAGGCCTTCTACGTCTCGCCGTTCAACGACACGAGCGGGGAGTACGCGGTCCGCCTCGTCCTCTCCCCCGACACCGTCGCCGTGACGGTGGGTCTCGACCGCGGTGGCGAGCGCATCATGACCGCCGTGACCCGCGGCACCCCCGAACCCGCCACGACCCGCACCCTGCTCCGACTCGTCCGCCGTCACGGCCTCATGACCCAGAGGGTGACGGCCCTGATCCGGGTACACGGCATACGACTGTGGTTGCGTCGCCTGCCTGTGATGCCCCGCCCCCACCACCCGAAGGAGGCCGTCCGATGACCGCCCAGTCCACCCAGACACCCGTCTCACCGACCCTGTCGATGGCGCAGCCCATCTGCCTGCGCCGACCCAGCCTGCGGGTGCTGTGCGTGCGCGCCCGGCTGGCCCGCAGCATCCTGGCGCAGGTGGCCAAGCGCGTGCCCGTCGACGTCGTCATGCCCGACGGGTCGCTCCTCGGCGGCGGCACCCGACGCACCGACCGCCCGGGCCTGGAGGTCGTGCGCCCGACCGCCCTCTTCGAGCGCCTCGCGCACCACCCGAAGATCGGGATCGGCGAGGCCTACATGGCCGGCGACTGGAAGGCCGCCGACGGCACCGACCTGGCCGAGCTGCTCATGCCGTTCGCCGAGCGCATGACGACGGCCGTGCCCGCGGGCTGGCTGCGGATGCGCGGCTTCGTCGACCGCCGGATCCCGAGCATCCAGAACAACTCGCTCCTCGGCTCGCGCCGCAACATCGAGGCGCACTACGACCTGTCCAACGACCTCTTCGCGACCTTCCTCGACGAGACGATGAGCTACAGCTCGGCGCTCTTCGACGAGGACCAGCCGCTGCGCACGCAGTCGTTCGAGGAGGCGCAGCTGCGCAAGGTGCACGCGATCCTCGACATGGCCAAGGTCGGCCAGGACACCCGCGTCCTCGAGATCGGCACCGGTTGGGGCACGCTCGCGCTCGAGGCCGCCCGCCGCGGCGCCACGGTCACGAGCGTCACGCTGTCCAAGGAGCAGGCGGCCCTGGCCCGGCAGCGCGTGGCCGACGCCGGGTTCACCGACACCGTCGACATCCGCATCCAGGACTACCGCGAGGTCGAGGGCGTCTACGACGCCGTCGTCAGCGTGGAGATGATCGAGGCCGTCGGCGAGGAGTACTGGGAGACCTACTTCCGCACCATCGACGAGCGACTCGCCCCCGGAGGCGTCGCGGCCGTCCAGGCGATCCTCATGTCGCACGAGCGGCTCGTGGCCACGAAGCACTCGTACGGCTGGATCCAGAAGCACATCTTCCCCGGCGGCCTCATCCCGAGCCTGCAGGCGATGAGCGAGACGACCGACGCGGCGACGACCCTGCGCATGTCGGCCGTCGAGGCCTTCGGCGCCGACTACGCCGAGACGCTGCGCCGCTGGCGCGAGACCTTCCTGGCCCGCTGGCCCGAGGTCAACGCGCTCGGCTTCGACGAGACGTTCCGCCGCAAGTGGGAGTTCTACCTCGCCTACTGCGAGGCCGGTTTCGCCACGGGCTACCTCGACGTGGCCCAGGTGCGCTTCGAACGGGAGGGCGCCGCGGTCGCGGCTTCGTGATGGCTCCCTCGACGACGTCGATCCTGTGGTTCCGCCGCGACCTGCGGCTGAACGACCACCCGGCGCTGCTCGCGGCGGTCGACGCCGCGAGCCACGTGCTGCCCGTCTTCGTCCTCGACCCGAGGCTGCTCGAGAGCGACACGCCCCGCACCCGGCGGCTGCTCGCCTCGGTCGCGGCGCTGTCCAAGGACACTCGCGGCGCGCTCGTCGTCCGCCGCGGTGACCCCGTCGACGTCATCCCCCGACTCGCGAAGCAGGTCGGTGCGACGCAGGTGCACGTCTCGCGCGAGACGACGCCTTACGGCCGGCGCCGCGACGAGGCCGTCGAGAAGGCGCTCGCCGACGACGGGCGTGAGCTCGTCGCCACGGGGACGCCGTATGCCGTGGGGCCGGGTCGCATCGTCAACCAGTCCGGCTCGCCCTACAAGGTCTTCACGCCGTTCTCCAAGGCCTGGCACCAGCACGGACGGCCGGCGCCCGCCGCCCGACCGAAGCGCATCCCGTGGCTGCGCGACGACGTCCACAGCGACCCGCTGCCCGACGCCCCTGCGGGACTCGAGGCCGGCGAGGCGGCCGCGCTCAAGCGGTGGGAGAGCTTCCTTCGCGACGGGCTGACGGCATACGACAAGGAGCGCGACCGACCCGACCTCGACACGACGAGCCGGCTCTCGGCGCCCCTGAAGTACGGCGAGATCCACCCCCGCACGATCCTCGCCGACATCGCCGCCCACTCGGCGGGGAGGTCGCAGGCCGCGACCACCTACGTCACCGAGCTGATCTGGCGCGAGTTCTACGCCGACGTGCTGTGGCACCAGCCCGGCTCGGCCTGGCACGACCTGCGCGGCGAGCTCGCCAAGCTGCCCTACGACTCCGGCACCGAGACCGACCGGCTCGTCGACGCGTGGCGCGAGGGGCGCACCGGCTACCCGATCGTCGACGCCGGGATGCGCCAGCTGCTCGAGGAGGGCTGGATGCACAACCGCGTCCGGATGATCACCGCCAGCTTCCTCACCAAGGACCTCCACGTGTGGTGGCCGGTCGGGGCGCAGCACTTCCTCGACCACCTCGTCGACGGCGACATCGCCTCGAACAACCACGGCTGGCAGTGGGTCGCCGGCACCGGCACCGACGCCTCGCCCTACTTCCGCGTCTTCAACCCGGTCACGCAGGGCCGGAAGTTCGACCCGGACGGCGACTACGTCCGGCGGTGGGTCCCCGAGCTGCGCCACCTGGCAGGTGGCGCGGCCCACGAACCCTGGAAGCACGACAACGGGTACGACCAGGAGTATCCCCAGCGCGTCGTCGACCACGACGACGAGCGCAAGGAGACCCTGGCCCGCTACGAGCGCGCCCGACGCTAGCCGTCCGACGAGCCGAGGAGACGAGAGATGCGGGGCCCCGTGGCCGAGCTGCGTGCGTTCGTCAACGCAGCGCTCATCGAGAAGGTGGACCGTGACCACCACGATCCCGACGACGTCTTCCGGCGCCGCCAGGTCGTCGTGGCGGTCACCTTCGTCGTGGGCTCGGCGGTGCTGGCCTGGGCGCTGCGGATCACGCCCGGGGACCCGCGCTTCTACGTCGCGACGCTGGCGCTGGCCGCCGTCTGGCTCGTCGGCGCCCTGCTCTCCGGGCCGCTGCACGCCGGCTGGGGCCACACCCGCCGCGGCGAGCCGGCTCGTCCCATCGTGCAGTCGCTCGTGCTCGGGGTGCTGCTCCTGCTCGTCTTCCTCGTCGGCGCGCTCGTCGTGGCCCGCATCCCGGTGCTGCGCCAGCCGGTGGACCAGCTGCTCGACCACGCGCGGTTCGGGGCCTTCGCGGCGGTGCTCGCCATCACGTTCGTCAACGGCGTCGTCGAGGAGCTCTACTTCCGGGGCGCCCTCTACGCCGCACTGCCTCGCCACCAGGTCACCCTGACGACGTTGCTCTACGCGCTGACCACCGTCGGCAGCGGCATCCCGCTGCTCGTGCTGGCGGCCGCCGTGATCGGGCTCGTCACGGCGCTGCAGCGCCGCGTCACCGGTGGCTTCCTCGGGCCGATCATCACGCACGTCGTGTGGTCGACCGGGATGCTCATCCTCCTTCCGCCCGCCCTCGAACTGACCAGGTGATCCGATGACCTCCAACCGCACCGCCCTCGTGACCGGCGCCTCCGGCTACATCGGCGGCCAGGTCGTGCCGCGGCTGCTCGACGAGGGCTGGACCGTGCGCGTGCTGACCCGCCACCACAGCTCGCTGGACAGCAAGCCGTGGGTCGACCGCGTCGAGGTGGCCGAGGGCGACGTCAGCTCGGCCGACGACATGCGCCGCGCGCTCGAGGGCGTCGACGCCGCCTGGTACCTCGTGCACTCGATGGACGACAAGCCGGACTTCGCCGAGCGCGACGGCGAGGCCGCGACGATCTTCTCCGAGGCGGCCAAGGCGTCCGGTGTCTCGCGCATCGTCTACCTCGGCGGCCTGCACCCCGACGACGAGGTGCTCTCGCCGCACCTCGCCTCGCGCGTGGAGGTCGGCCGCATCCTACTCGACTCGGGCGTGCCCACCGCCGTGCTGCAGGCGGCCGTCGTGCTCGGCGACGGGTCGGCGTCGTTCGACATGCTGCGCTACCTCACGACCCGCCTCCCGGCGATGGTCGCCCCGAAGTGGCTCGACAACAAGATCCAGCCCATCGCCATCGACGACGTCGTCACGCTGCTCGTCGGCGCCGGCACCCTGCCGCCGGAGGTCAACCGCACGTTCGACATCGGCGGCCCCGAGGTCCTGACCTACCGCGAGATGATCGGGCGCTTCTCCGACGCGACGGGCAAGCGCCGTCCGGTGGTCGTCACCGTGCCCGTGCTGACACCGCGCCTGGCGAGCCACTGGGTCGGGCTCGTCACGCCGATCTCGGCCGGCCTCGCCAAGCCGCTCGTCGGCAGCCTCGTCCACGAGGTCGTCGCCAAGGAGAACGACCTGCTGGACCACGTCGACGTGCCGGGCGGCTTCATCGACTTCGACACGGCTGTGCGGTCCGCGATGCGCACCGCCAAGCCCGACACCGCCATGCGCAACCTCGCCCTGACGAGTGCAGTGACCGTGGCGAGCGCCGTCGTGGGGTCGCTCGCGACCCAGCCCGACTCGCGGTGGTACCGGTCGCTCGACCTCCCCGAGTGGCAGCCGCCGACCCTCGCCTTCCCCGTCGTGTGGACCGCGCTCTACGCCGACATCGCCGCGAGCTCGGCCACGGTCCTCAACGCCTACGACAAGGCGGGCGACACGGCGGGCCGCAACGCCTACCTCAAGGCGTTCGGGACCAACCTCGCCCTCAACACGGCGTGGAGCGTCGTCTTCTGGCGGTCGCGCAAGCCGTGGGTGGCCGCCGCCGAGGCGGCGCTGCTGACGGCGAGCTCGGCCGACCTCGCCCGGCGCGCCGGCACCGTCAGCAAGGGGGCCGGCATCGCCCTCTCGCCGTATGCCGTGTGGTGCGGATTCGCGACCGCCCTCTCGACCGCGATCGCGCGCCGCAACCGCTGACCCCCTCCCGATCAGGGTGTATCGAGTTATCTAGCGTCCGTCCGATACGACGAAAGACAGCACTCGCGAGCGTCGGCAGACGTCGATGGCAGCGCCATACGGCACGCGGCGGCCGGGCGGCTCTGGGGGGGCCGGGCGGCTCAGGGGGGCTGGCCACGGCGGAACGCGCCGCGCGGGCTCAGGTGCTGACGAGCTGCTTCGAGAAGGCGCGGCGGTAGGACACGGGCGGGATGCCGATCTCGCGCTGGAAGTGGTGACGCAGGACGGCCGCCGTGGCGAACCCGCTCTCCCGGGCGATGCGCTCGACGTCGAGGTCGGTCGACTCGAGCAGGTGGCGCGCGCGCAGGACCCGCTGGCTCGTGAGCCACCGGTGCGGGGTGGTGCCCACCTCGGCCGTGAACCGTCGCGCGAAGGTGCGCTCGGACATCGCGGCACGCCTGGCCAGTGACGGGATCGAGTGCTCCTCGTCGAGATGCTCGGAGACCCACTCCATGACGTCCTGCAGACCCTCGCACGGCTCGGTCGGGACGGGCGTCTCGACGAACTGGCGCTGGCCGCCGGAACGGTGCGGCGGGACGACCATCCGGCGCGCGATGCGGGTCGCGACCTCCGAGCCGAGCTCGGTGCGCACGAGATGGAGGCAGGCGTCGATCCCGGCAGCCGTGCCGGCGCTCGTCAGCACCGGGCCGTCCTCGACGTAGAGGACGTCGAGGTCGACGCAGGCGCGCGGATGCTCGTCGGCCAGCCGCGCGGCATACCTCCAGTGCGTCGTGCACTCTCGTCCGTCGAGCAGGCCGGCGGCAGCGAGCTGGAAGGCGCCGGAGCAGACGGAGAGCACGCGGCCGCCGTTCGCGGCGTTGTCACGGAGGATGTCGAGGACGACCGGGTCGTACGGTCCGTCGACCGCCCCACCCGGGATGGCGACGAGATCGACGCTTCGGGCGGCCTCCAACGGGAAGGGGGCGACGATGCCCAGGCCACTCGTCGTGCGCAGCGCCTCGCCCGGACGCGCCGAGCAGACCCGGAAGTCGAAGGCCGGGACGCCGTCGTCGGTGCGGTCGATGCCGAAGACCTCGCACAACACGCCGAGCTCGAACATGGCGACGGGCTCCTGGGCGACGACGGCGATGGTGCGCAGCATCGGATCAGCATGACACCGCTGGCAGGATCTTGTCGATGAGCGACAGTTCTGCCACTCGTGGCGGGATCGAGATGGGCGCAGGCTTTCTGCCATGGACATCATCTTCTTCATGGCCCTGTTCGCCGCTCTCGTCGCAGCCCTGGGGCGCCACCACCGGCGCACCTTCTCACTGCCGCGAGCCCCGTTCGGGGCCGACGCCGAGCTCGACCGCGACATCGACCGCGTGCTCCACGACGCACCGCTCGCCCACGACACGCGCGTCGCCCACTGAGTCTCGACCGGGGCGCGACCGGGACGTCGGACCGGGATGGAAGGCTCGACGCATGACGACTTCACCCGCACCGGCCGTCGGCCGACTCGCCTCCGTGTCCCTCGACTGTCCCGACCCCTCCACGCTCGCCGACTTCTACGGCGCGCTGCTCGGCCTGCCGCGTGCCTACGAGAGCCCGGACGGGGGTGTCGTGTCACTGTCCGACGGCGGCATGGCCGTCACGATGATGCGGGCGGCCGACCACGTCCCACCCACCTGGCCGGAGCCGGGCCAGCAGCAGCAGCTGCACCTCGACATCCTCGTCACCGACCTCGACGACGCGGTGACGCGGTCGATCGCCCTCGGAGCCACCGAGGCCGCCCACCAGCCGGCTCCGTCGGCCTGGCGAGTGCTGCTCGACCCGGTCGGGCACCCCTTCTGCCTGACCACCGTCACCGGCGACTGACGATGCTCCCCGGCGCCCGACACATCACCGGCGACCGACACCTCACCGGCGACCGACACGTCACCGGCCACTGACGAAGGTCACCGCCGACTCACCGACGTCACTCAGAACGGCGGCGGGTCATGGGGTCGGGACCGGGCCGACAGGCCGGGTGGCCGCTCCTGCGCGACGGATGGTCGGGCCTGCGTGGCGGGTGGCCCCGATCCGGGGTCGCGAAGGGACTCGCGCCAGTCCTTGGGATAGGTGACGTACTCCCGGCCGGCGAGCGAGGTCCACGAGATCCCGTCGTCGTCGACGCGACGGACCGTCCAGACCCGCGCGGTCTTGCCGTTGTGGCACCCGCGACTCAGGGCGTCGAGGTTGGAGACGTGGGTCCGGCCGGTCGGCCATGGTTCGAGGTGGTCGACGTCGCAGCGATCGGCTGGAACCTGGCACCCGGGGCCGCGGCAGACACCGTCGACCGCCTTGACGTGGGCCACCATCTCGGGCGTCGGCGCATAGCGCTCCGTCGAGAGCTCGAGGGCCCGGCCGGTGTCGACGTCGGCGGCGAGGCGCTGCCAGACGGAGCCCGGCGCGGTGATGATCTGGCGGGCATGGGGGGCCGTGACCCAGCCGTGTCCGGTCAGCTCGCACGCGGCGTCCGACAGGCCAGTCGCGACCTCGAAGGGAACGACGATGCGCACGGCGGCCGGAGGGGCATCCGACAGGCCCGACCAGCTCGGTCCGCCCGTCCCGGCAGGTCCGCCCGCCCCGGCAGGTCCGCCTGGCCCACCAGGGCAGGCCGGGCCGGCGGGGCCTCCAGCTCGCGCCGAGCTGGAGGCGTCGGGGACCACCCCGAAGAGCACGAGGTCACAGAGCAGGTCGCTGCGCAGCTGGTCGAGGGAGCGCGCGTCACCGGAGGCACGCGCCGACCGAGCCATGGCCTCGACCCGGTCGAGGACGCCGACGACGCGCTCGGCAGGGGCCACGACGGTGAAGGTCCCCATGCCGTCCTCGACCAGCCGACCGAACACCGTGCGCCGCGCAGTCGCCGCACGCCGCCGCTCCTCCTGACCGCGAGGGTCAGCCGCTCGCACGCAGCGGCGAAGCCGTTCCCCGAAGAGCCGGTGGGAGGAGATCCCGCCGTCCCGGGACGGCGAGAGCACCGCTGCCTCGAGGTCGGGCAGGGCATCGTCGTCGAGCATGCGCGTCTCGACGACGATCCGGAGCGCCCGGTGCAGACTCACGCCACCGGCCCGGAGCCGCGCGCGGAGCACCCGGTGACGCCGCGGAGCCGTGGCGAGCTCGAGTCGGCGCGCGACCTCGGCCACACCGACACCGGTGGCGCAGGAGATCTCCTGCGCGGCGACCTGGTCTGCGGTGAGCGGCACCGGTGAGCTGGTCACCATCCGCGCGAGCTGCTCCTCCTCGACCGAGTGCAGGGCGGCGTACGCGTCGACGATGCGCGCCTCGAGCCGACACTTCTGGACCTCGAGACGCTCGATCTGCGACAGCCTCGCGTCGGCCTCGTCGAGGAGGGACCGGCCGGGACGCTCCTTCGGGCCGGGCGGCGCCTCGGTGACCCGGAGCACGTGGGCGATCCGAGCGTTGAGCCCACTCCCGTGCGAGTCCGCGTCAGGCGTCGGGCGCCCGGTGTCGAGGAATGGCACGAACTCACTCCTCCCACCCGGGTCGCCGACTCCTCAAGTAGAACACATGTTCGAACGAAGGGGAAGGGTTGTCCCCAGCCAGATCTCATCGATCCGCCTGCGGCGCAGCGAGATCCGGCGCTCTCAGGCCTTGGGCTCCACCCGGTCCCGCGGGCGGCGGCGCGTCAGCAGCACTCCCGCGATGCACAGGGCGCCACCGACGAACGTCAGCGCGGGCGGCACCTCCGAGAGGAGCGCCCAGGCGATGAGGGTCGCGATGAAGGGCACGAGGAACGTCGTCAGGGTGAGCTTGCCGGCGTCGGTGCGAGCCAGCACGTAGGCCGAGGTCGAGAAGGCGATGGCCGTCGGGAAGACGCCGAGGTAGGCGATCCACCACAGCGTGCTCGCGTCGCTGTCACGCACGACGGTGACGAGCTCGCCGGTCCACGGCAGGCAGACCACGGCGCCGATGATGCAGGCGAGCCACGTCACCTCGGGGCCGGGCAGGCGCCCGAGGAGCGGCTTCTGTGCGAGGACGCCCACGGCATACGTGATCGCTGCGAGGACGGCGAGCCACACGCCCACCATGTCGCCCGAGCCCCCGGAGGAGAACCCGCGGGCGATGACGACGACACCGGCGAACCCGACGGCCATGCCGATGAGGAGCCAGCGGTTCATCCGCTCCCCGAGGAAGACGGTGGCGAGCAGGGCCACGATGATCGGCCCGATCTGCACGATGAGAGCCGACGTGCCGGCGTCGATGCGTCGCTCGGCCTCGTTGAGGGCGAGGTTGTAGACGCCGAACCAGCCGACACCGCAGAGCAGGAGCAACGGCCAGTCGCGCCTGGCCGGCCACGTGCGCGGGCGGCGGAAGACGAGCACGCCCAGAGCCACGGACGCGACGAGCAGACGACCGAGAGACAGGGCACCGGGCGGCACGTCGCGGCCGAGGTGGCGGATCGCGACGAAGGCGGACGCCCACAGCAGGAGGGTCACCGCCACGGCGGCGAGCACGAGCAGGTTGGCGCGCCGGGCGCCCGACGGGGTCTCGGAGGCAGTGCGGGAGTCGACGGTCACCCACAGACCGTAGGGGGCGACACCGACAGCGCGCCGCCCGGTATCCGGTCAGATGCCCCCGAGATCCCGCCACGGCCGATCACGCTTGTGACACCCGACATGTATAAGTTAACGTTTGCATTATGGCAATGCATGGTTATGTCCGGGTTGACGGAAGGTGTCAGCCGCTCGGGACGGACGCAGCGCACTGAGCGCGGCCCCTCCCGAGCGCCCCGCCCACCCCGCACACCGACCTCGAAAGGCACGACCATGTCCCGCGGCGCCCAGCGCACCTCCGTCGACCTCGCCGACACCGCCCGACGCCTGTCCCGCCAGCGCACCCTCTGGCAGGGCCTCGTCGACTTCGACCCCATCACCCGCTACTACGCACGCCTTCTCGCCGACCACGACCACGAGGCGTGGCTGCTCACCTGGCTGCCCGGCCAAGGCACCCCCTGGCACGACCACGGCGGCAGCGCCGGCTCGTTCGTCGTGCTCCAGGGCGCCCTCACCGAGGAGGTGGCCGGATACCGCACCGCCGTCGACCTCGACAGCGTGCGGCGCGTCACCGGTCCGGGCGTCCTGCTCACGCCGGGCGACCAGCGCACCTTCGGCAGCCGGCACCTGCACCGGGTGACGAACGCGGGGCCGGACCCCGCCGTCAGCCTGCACGTCTACGCCCCCAGACTGACCTCCATGACGAACTACCGCGCTGTCGAAGGCCTGCTCGAGGTCGAGGAGCAGGCCGAGGTCGGGGTCGACTGGTGACGACACCCACCGGCCGCCCGCGCACCATCGACGAGGTGCTCGCCGACGCCCGCAGCCGACTGCGTCGCCTCACCCCGGCAGAGGCCGAGCGGGTCTGCGCGGACGGCGCGTTCGTCGTCGACATCCGTCCCGCGGCCCAGCGTGCTGCCGAGGGCGAGCTGTCGTTCGCGACGCCGATCGAGCGCAACGTGCTCGAGTGGCGCCTCGACCCAGCCAGCGACGCTTCCCTGCCGATCGCGAGCCACGACCTCCAAGTGGTGGTCCTCTGCCAGGAGGGCTACACCTCGAGTCTCGCGGCGGCAGCCTTGCAGGAGCTGGGGATCCACCGCGCCACCGACGTCATCGGGGGGTATGCCGCGTGGCGCACCCTCAGGGGCGACGCACCGTCGCGCGCGGCGGGCGCGGCGGGCGCGGAAGGCGCGGAACCACCGCCGCCGCCGACGACGACCTGAGGGCCGCGCTCAGCCGGTCGAGGTGCGCGGAGGGCAGCCGCCAACGCTGCCAGTAGAGCTGGACGTCGACGTGGTCGCGCGACCCGAGGCGGACGAGCTCGCCGGTCTCGAGCAGCGAGGCGACATGTGTCGCCAGCAGAGCACCCCAGCCGAGACCGGATCGCACCGCGGTCACGAATCCGCCACCGTCGGGCACCTCGTGGGTCGGGGGCGTGGCTGACACTCCGTGTCGGTCGAGGATGCGCTGCTGGATGTCGTCCTTGACGTTGAAGCGCACGAGCGGCGCTGCAGCCCAGTCGAACCCACGACCCGCGCGATGCCGGTCGAGCAGCTGCGGTGTCGCACACGGCAGGTAGCGCATCGTCACGAGCGGCTCCGTCGAACAGCCCTGGACGGGTGTCGGGTCGGAGGTCACCGCGCCGAGCACCTCGCCCGAGCGCAGCAGGCGAGCGGAGTGGTCCTGGTCCTCCACCCGGACCCGGAGCGCGACGTCGTCCCACGCCGAGGCGGCCGCGAGCACCCTGCCGAACCACGTCGACATCGAGTCGGCGTTGACGACGATCGGCAGGTCCACCCGCGCGCGGTCGCCGGTGGCGAGGCCGGCGAGCGCCTCGGACTCGAGCAGGCTCTGCTGACGTGCGAGCCGGACCAGGGCCTCCCCGGCGCGCGTGGCACGACACGGCGCCGTGCGCACGACGACGACCTGGCCGACCTCCGCCTCGAGCGCCTTGACCCTCTGGCTGACCGCCGACGGCGTGACGTGCAGGCGCCGCGCTGCCGCGTCGAAGGTCCCCGTGTCGACGATGGCGAGGAGGGTCGCGAGGTGTTCCGGCTGGAGCCGCATGAAGCCATGCTAATGATGCTAAAGAAACCTTCGCTTCACTGAAGCAGCCCCGGCTCGTAGCGTCGACGCGTGACCTCCCTGCTGCCCGGCTTCCTCACCATGGCCTCCCTCATCGTGGCCATCGGCGCGCAGAACGCCTACGTGCTCCGCACCGGCCTCGCGCGCCAGCACGTCGGGCTCGTCGTCGCGGTGTGCGCGCTCAGCGACGCGGTCCTCGTCGCGGCAGGCGTGCTCGGCGTCGGTGGGCTCGTCACGGCCCACCCGGGACTACTCACGGTCGTTCGCTGGGTCGGGGCGGCCTACCTCGTCGGCTACGGAGTGCTCTGCCTGCGGAACGCGCGCCACCCCAAGGCCCTCGCGACCGACGGCACCGCACCGAGCCGCACCGGCGTGCTGGCCACCGTCGTCGCCCTCACCTGGCTCAACCCGCACGTCTACCTCGACACGGTGCTGCTCGTCGGCTCGCTCGCCAACCAGCACGGCCCCGACGGGCGGTGGTGGTTCGCGGGCGGGGCAGCGATCGCGAGCATCGCCTGGTTCACGGCACTCGGCTACGGCGCCCGGCTCCTCGCACCCCTCTTCGCCCGCCCGGCCACGTGGCGCGTGCTCGACGTCGCAATCGCCCTCGTCATGTTCACCATCGCCATCACCCTGCTGCTCGGCTGAGTTCTCGCGTTGGCCCGACGCGCTCCCCCGACCCCACCTACCCTCGGCTGCGTGAGCACAGGGGACGCCGCCGACATCGCTGACGACAAGCGCATGAGGCTTCGGTATGCCGGCCGCTGCCGTGAGTGCGGCGCCGACCTCCCAGCCGGGACCCAAGTCGTCGACGTGGCTACCGTCCGCGCCCGGATCGCTCGGGCCTTCCCGCCCGCCTGACGCGGCACCGCGGGGCTACCTCAGGGCGAGGGGGACGGCATACGCCATCCGATCTGAGGTAGCCGGGACGCCGGGATAGGGAGGTCGCCCGATGTGGGGCCCTACCTCAGCCGCCGAGTCTGGAGGAGTCCAGAACGGCACCAGCAGAGGAAAGACCATGATCGAGCACTACAGCGACCTCCGAGCGGTCCAGGCCGAGATCCGGGCCCGCTACCCCCAGCGTCGTCGCGCGCGTCGCGACTCGTCGCTGGAGGTCATCCGGCGCACGATGGCGCGCACCTTCCGGGAGGAGAACGGCGCGGACCGCCGCCGGTGACGGTGACCACGGGGTCCGTGTCCCCCGCTGCCCCGCCGCTGTCCGCGGAGTACGCGATGATGCCCCGTATGCCGCTGCGCACGGGCCCACTCATCGGCCGGGACACCGACCTGTCCCGTCTCGCCGACGCCATCGGGCTGCGCCCCTCACCGGGCGCGCAGCCCGGTGGCGTCGTCGTGCTGTCGGGTGACGCCGGGATCGGCAAGTCACGTCTCGTCCGGCAGCTCGTCGACGACGCCACCGCTGCGGGGTGGTTCACCGCGCTCGGCCACTGCGTCGGGCAGGCCGGCGCCAGTCTCGCCTACCTCCCCTTCGTCGAGCTCGTCGCCACGGTCGACGCCGGCCACCCCGACGTCGTCGAGCGCGTGCTCGACACGCACCCCAGCCTCGGACACCTCCTGCCCGGACGCGCCGCCGCTCACGACGGCACGGCCGTCGAACGGGCCGGGAGCCCCACCGACCCCGGCCAGGTCGCCGAGGCCGTCCACGCGCTGCTGTCCGCGCTGGGCGACGCGCAGCCCTCCCTCGTCGTCGTCGAGGACGTCCACTGGGCCGACCACTCCTCGCGCGACCTCATCACCCTGCTGCTGACGCGCGGCTTCACCAGGGCCGTCGGCCTCGTCGTGACGTACCGCTCCGACGACCTCCATCGCCGCCACCCCCTCCACGACACCCTGGCCGTGTGGGCGCGCATCGCGGGGCTCGAGCACGTCGATCTCGCCCCGCTCACCGATGACGCCGTCCGTGAGCTCGTCTCCGGCGTTGAGGGGGCGCCCACCGACGCCGGGACCAACGCCGAGATCGCCCGTCGGGCCGAGGGCAACCCGTTCTTCGCCGAGGAGCTCGTCGCGAGCGCCGCGGCCGGCCAGTCCCTCAGCGGTGGACTGAGCCGCGTGCTGCGCGCCCGGGTCGAGCAGCTCGACGACACGGCGCAGCGCGTGCTGCGGGCGATCGCGCTCAAGGGCGGCCAGTTCATCGGTCACGAGCTCCTCTCCCGCGTCGTCGCTCTCCCCGACGAGACGCTCGAGGCGGCGCTGGCGGCCGCCGTCGAGCACCATGTGCTCGAGGCCCGCTGGCCGCCGGCCTACACCTTTCGCCACGCCCTGCTCGGCGAGACCGTCGCCGACGGCCTGCTGCCGGGCGAGCGGCTGCGGCTGCACCGGGCGTATGCCGCCGCGCTGGCCGAGCGCCCCGAGCTGGCTCCGGCGTCCGAGCTCGCCCGCCACGCCGCCGCCGTGGGCGACCTGCCGACCGCGGTGCGGGCCAGCCGCGCGGCGGCCGAGTCGGCCATGGCCGTGGGCGGCCCGCAGGAGGCGCTGCTGCACCTCGAGCGAGCCCTGTCGTGGCTCGACGAGGACGACCCCGAGCGCGACGAGGTGACCCTCCGGGCCTCGCGCGCCGCGATGGTCGCCGGTGAGCCGATCCGGGCCGTCGACCTGCTGCGCGACCGACTCGACCACCCCGGCAGCGCGCAGGAGCCGGGCACGCGGGCCGACCTGCTCGCGACGCTCGTCATCCGCTCGCGCGTGCTCGACCTTCCCGTGGACTCGGTCGCGCTGACCGACGAGGCGCTCTCGCTCATCGGCGAGGAGGCCGACGAGCGGCGCGTCCGCGTGCTCGTCGCGCGGGTGCAGGCCCTCGTCGACACGGGGTCGTTCGTCGAGGCGGCCGTCGTCGGCAACGAGGTGTCGCTGCTCGCCGAGCGCCTCGGGATGGGCGTCGCGCTGGCCGAGGTGCGCACGATCCTGGCGCGGGTGCTCGAGGCCCAGGAGAACCTCGAGTCGGTCGAGGCCCACCTGCGGTCGGTCGTCGCCGACATCCCGGCCGAGGACCCGCTCCTGCTCCGCGCCGTGCACCAGCTCGCCTCGGTCGCGCACCGCCGTGGTGACCTGCCCGGCTCGCTCGCCCTCTACGACCGCGGCGCCGAGGTGGCCCGGCGGATGCACCGCGAGTGGGCGCCCTGGGGGCAGGAGTGCCGACTCCTCGGCGGCCTGACGGCCTACGAGCTCGGCGACTGGGACGGCGCGGTCCGTCGCCTCGACCTGGCCGGTCGGCCCTCTCCGCAGCCGGGACGGGCGATCTTCACGGCCGCGGCCCTGTCGGTGCACGCCGGTCGCGGGGAGCGGGTCGACCCCGACCTCGTCGCGGGGCTGCGCGAGTGGTGGCACGTCGACGGACTCTGCGTCGTGCTGACGGTCATGCCGGCGGTCGACGTGCTCGGGCAGTCCGGTGACCTCGCCGGGGTGCTCGAGGTGGCCGAGGCCGCCGTGCGGGTGCTCGACGCGGCCTGGGGCGACTACCACGCCGTCGCTCGGCTCGGCGCGCTCGTCGCGGGACAGGCTGCGGCGCTCGTGCCGCACGCCGACGCCGACCTGCGGGCCCGGGCGGTGGCCCTCGTCGACGAGCTCACCGACCGCGCCCGTCGCATCGGCGAGCCCCGCCCCGCGCTCGAGAGGCCGAGTCGGCCGACCTTCGAGCGCGCGGCCGCCGAACCGCTCGAGGACACGAGCCGCGAGACCTGGGCCTGGACGGCGCGGCTCGAGGCCGAGGCGCTGCGCCTGCAGCGGGTCGCCGGCGCCGACGAACCGCCACCCGTGGACGAGCTCGTCGCGGCCTGGCGCGAGAGCGTGGCGGCCTTCGAGCGCTACGGCCACGTCTTCGAGACCGCGCGGTCGCAGGCCCGTCTGGCCGCGGCGCTACGGGCGGGCGGCGACGCCGTGGCCTCGCGCGAGGTCGCCGAGCAGGCCCGGGCGGTCGCCGTGCGCCTCGGGGCCGAACCGCTGCTCGCCGAGCTCGGCGAGGCCCGCCCGGTCCCGTCCGGCACACGCCCGACCGGCAGCCGCCCGTCCGGCGCGGACCACGGCGGCACTCCCGAGCTGACGCCGCGCGAGCTCGAGGTGCTCGCGCTGCTCGCCGAGGGCCTGACCAACGGCCAGATCGGCAAGCAGCTCTACATCAGCACCAAGACGGTCAGCGTCCACGTGTCCAACCTGCTCGCCAAGCTCGGGGCCTCCGGGCGCACCGAGGCGGCCGCTGTCGCACGTCGGCGAGGTCTCGTCCGCCAGTGACGAGTCCCGCGGTGCGGCCGTCGACGTGACCTCGACCTCGGTGTGCCGGGAAGCGCCTCGCGACACGGGTCCGAGGCGCACCATGAAGAGGTGACCTCCGGGGTGCTGGCACCCAGCAGCGCGACGGCCTCGATCCGCGCCGCCGCGGGCCGGTCCGCACCCGCGGTGCTGCAGTCGCTCGGGGTGGATGCCGCCACGGGACTCGCGCACGACGAGGTCGAGTGTCGCCGGGTCACCTTCGGCCCCAACGCCATCGCGACCCACCACGCGCGCGTCCTCACCGTGCTCTGGCACCAGCTGAACTCACCCCTGCTCGGCCTGCTCCTCGTCGCCGCGACGGCGTCCTACTTCGTCGGGGAGAAGAGCGACGCCGTCATCATCGGGCTCATCGTCGTCGTCTCCGTGGGACTCGGGTTCGTCAACGAGTACCGCGCCGAGAAGGCCGCCGCCTCGCTGCACTCGCAGGTCAGCCACGAGGCGGTCGTCCTGCGCGACGGCGTCTCGGGCCGGGTCGACGTGACCTCCCTCGTGCCCGGTGACGTCGTCGAGCTCACCCTGGGCGAGATCGTGCCCGCAGACATCCGCCTCCTCTCCGTCGTGCGGCTCGAGTGCGACGAGTCGGTGCTGACGGGAGAGTCGCAGCCGGTCGAGAAGACGACGGATGCCGTGGAGGGGACGGCGACGCTCGCCGACCTCGACGGCTGCGCGCTCATGGGGACGGTCGTCCACGCCGGCAGCGCGCGCGGCGTCGTCGTCGCCACCGGCTCGCGCACCGAGTTCGGGGCCATCGCCACCGGCCTCAGCACCCACCAGCTCGACACGGAGTTCCAGCTCGGGCTGCGCCGGTTCTCGATGCTGCTCGTCAAGGTCGCCGGGGCGCTGACGGGCTCGGTCTTCGTCGTCAACGTGCTGCTGCACAAGCCGTTCCTCGACGCCCTACTCTTCTCGCTCGCCATCGCCGTCGGCATCACGCCCCAGCTGCTGCCGGCCGTCGTCTCGACGAGCCTGGCCGCAGGCTCGCGCCAGATGAGCCGCCGCAAGGTCCTCGTCAAGCGGCTCGTCTGCATCGAGGACCTCGGGGACATCGACCTGCTCTTCACCGACAAGACGGGCACCCTGACCGCCGGCCGCATCGACTACGCGAGAGCGGTCCCCGTCGAGGGGCAGCGCTCCGACGACGTGCTGCGCTGGGGCCTGTTGTGCACCGAGAACGTCCCCGGCGCCGCGGCGGCCGTCGGGACCAACCCGCTCGACCAGGCCCTGTGGGAGTCGCCGGCCACCGCGGCCGTGCGCGAGGCGCTGACCGGTCACGCGGTGCTCGGCGTCCTGCCCTTCGACCACGAGCGACGCATGCTGTCGGTCACGGTCCGCGACGGGGACGGCGCCGTGCACCTCGTCACCAAGGGCGCGCCCGAGACGGTCCTCGAGCGGTGCACCGACGTCGCGCCGGAGACCCGCGCCGCCCTGGACGCGGAGTTCGCGGCCGGCAACCGCGTCGTCGCCGTCGCCAGCCGACCCGTCTCGGCCTCCCGTGCTCCCGAGCCGGCGGACGAGCACGACCTGCAGCTGCTCGGTCTCCTCGTCTTCCTCGACCCGCCCAAGCCCGATGCGGCCGTGGCCCTCGGTCGGCTCGCCCGGCTCGGCATCCGCGTCAAGGTGGTCACGGGCGACAACGCCGTCGTGGCGGCCAAGGTGTGCAGCGACCTCGGCCTACCGGGCGATGCCGTGCTCACCGGGGTCGACCTCGACGCCCTCGACGACGAGCACCTCATCGACGCCGTCACGGCCACCACGGTCTTCGCCCGGGTCAGCCCCGAGCACAAGGCCCGCCTCGTGCGGGCCCACCGGCACGGCGGGGGCGGCGTCGCGTTCCTCGGCGACGGGGTCAACGACGCCCTCGCCCTCCACGCCGCCGACGTCGGCATCTCCGTCGACTCCGGCACCGACGTGGCCAAGGACGCCGCCGACGTCATCCTGCTCGAGAAGAGTCTCGACGTGCTCGCCGACGGCGTCGTCGAGGGCCGGCGCATCTTCGCCAACACGTTGAAGTACGTCCTCATGGGCACGTCGAGCAACTTCGGCAACATGGCCTCCGCCGCAGGGGCCTCGCTCTTCCTGCCGTTCCTGCCGATGCTCCCGTCGCAGATCCTGCTGGGCAACCTGCTCTACGACACGGGGCAGCTCGCGATCCCCACCGACAACGTCGACGCGGACCAGCTGCGCCGGCCCTCGCACTGGGACATCGCCTTCATCCGGCGCTTCATGCTCCTCTTCGGCCCGCTCAGCTCGCTCTTCGACTTCCTCACCTTCGGCGTCATGCTCTGGGCCTTCCATGCCGGACCCGACCTCTTCCGGTCCGGGTGGTTCGTCGAGTCGCTCGCGACGCAGACGCTCGTCATCTTCGCGATCCGGACCCGCACCGTGCCGTTCTTCCGCAGCCACCCGAGCCTGCCGCTGACACTCGCCGCCCTCGGCGTCGTCCTCGTCGGTGCCGTCCTGCCCGCGACGCCCCTGGCGGCCGCGCTCGGTTTCGCGCCGCTGCCCGGCGGGTTCTTCGCCGCCCTCGGCGTCATGGTCGTCGCCTACCTCGTGCTCGTCGAGGTCGGCAAGCGGTGGTTCTACCGCGCCGCCGGGGCACAGCCCCCCGTCGGTCCCACCGACCTCGGCCAGCGCTTCGTGCGACGTCGCGCGGCCCGCTTCAGCATCGCGGCCCCGGCGGCCCTCCCACTCAGAGCGTCGAGCACGAAGGCCCCGGTCGCCGGGGGTGAACATTCGCCCTGAGCCCCTTCTCATGGGCCGCTCACGGGTTTAGCGTCGCTCCTGTTCCAGCCAATCAACGAAGAGGGGCACGGCACATGGCAGAAGACTGGGCAGCAGACGTCAAGAAGTACTCCCCCGACGCCGACGACGCCGCGATCAAGGGCATCGTCCGACACTGCGGCATCGCACTCCAGAAGCGGGACTCGTCACTCGTGTCGTTCAGCGACAAGAGCGAGACCGACCGCGTGCGTGACGGTTTCATGAAGAAGAAGCTGGGCCTGACCGGCTCCGACGCCGAGCTCGACGCATCGTTGGCCGAGGTGGGCCAGACGCTCAAGGGCGACCGCACGAAGAACCGCGTCACCGTCTACTACCTGCTGGCCGAGAAGCACGGGAAGCTCGACCTCTTCCGCTGACCTCGTCGGGCAGGACGCGAACGCAGGTATGCCGCCGGGCCCGGCCCGGCGGCATACCTGCGTCTGTCTCGCGTGACCGTCAGGTCACTTCTTGAAGGCGTCCTTGACGTTCTCGCCGGCCTTGCGCGCGGCGGCCTCCGTCTGGTCCTTCTTGCCCTCGGCCTCGAGACGCTCGTTGTCGGTCGCGTCGCCGATGGCTTCCTTCGCCTTGCCGGCGAGGTCCTGAGCGGCGTTCTTGGCCTTGTCAGCGATACCCATGATGTTCCTTCTCTCGGTGCGCCGGCCGCGGTGGCAGCCGGGGTCTGTGGTGGTCAGGCGACCCGGCGGGGTGCCGGGGCGCGGCGTCCGACGACGACGCGGACCCGGAGGCGCACGCTGTCGTCGGTGGCTGTGGCGAGCTCGCGGGCGACGTCGGCGACGGCCCGCTCGATGCTCGTGACGTCGGTCCGTGAGGACGTCGTGGCCCTGAGCTCGACGACCGGCTGCCCGCCGGCGTATGCCGTGCTCGACCGCACGCTCGTCACGTCCGGCCGGGCGGCGAGCGAGCGGGCTGCGGCGTCGGCCACGGCCGAGACGTCGTAGCCGAGCCGACCGTCGGTGGAGCTGCCCGCCAGGCCCAGCCGGGTCGGCCGCGACCGGGTCAGGTGGGAGAGCAGCCACCAGAGCGCGAGGCCGAGCAGGAGCAGTCCGGCGAGCGCGAGCGCTGCCGTCCACCAGCCCTGGCGGGGTGCGTCCGCGACCGCCGGGGCCAGGACGAGCCGGCCGGGGGTGCCGGACACCCAGCGCAGCTGCCAGAGCGCGGCGCCGGCTCCGACGGCGACGAGGACGAGCCCCGCGAGGAGGACGAGGACGCGGTCGACGGCGAGGGTGCGGCGGGTCATGCGGCGTCTCCCATCGCTCGGGTGGTGACCCGGACCTTCGGGACCGGGGCGAGTCCGCGGAGCGACTGCTCGACGGCACTCGTGATGCGCGAGCCCACCTCGGGGTCGCGGGTGGTCGTGCGCGCCGTGACGCGGACGCTCCGGCGTCCGGCGGTGGCTCGGGCCTCGACGACTCCGTCGACACCGGCAGCGCTCGCGCGGGCGATGGCTGCAGCGGCCGACGGCGTGAGCCAGACGAGCGACGAGTCGCCGACGGCGAGGTCTCGGCGCGGCCGGCGGCGCAGCGCGGCCGCGACGAGCCAGAGGCCGACGAGAGCCACGACGACACCGACGGGGACGTACCAGGCCTGCGGTCCGACGCTGCGGAGCCGGTCGACGAGCGGCGTCGTGACGGGGGTCCCGCCGAGCAGCCCGACGGCGACCGCGGCGTCGCGGAGCAGGAGCAGCCCGGCTGCGGCGACGACGATCCCGAGGACGACGGCCCACGTGGACGCCGGCGCGGCACCGGTCGGGGCCGGTGCACCCGACGGCGTGATCGCGTGCGGCTGCGCTGACGTGGACGATGGGCCAGGAGCGGACGTGGGAGCCGACGGCGTCGGCTGTGGTTCGTGCTGCGTCTGGGTCACTGGACCCGCCTCCTCTCGGGAGCGTCGGTGCTGAGGTGGGCGACGTGCACGTCGACGGCGTCGACGGTGAGACCGGCCAGGCGCTCGAGGGCGCGGGTGACGCTCGCCCGCGTCCGCGCGGCCAGGTCTGCCAGCGGCGTCGGCCACCGGGTCGCGACCTCGACGGAGGCCCGGACGCGGCTGCCCGCGACCACGACCTCGACGCGAGGCAGCTGGCGGCCGGTGACCCGGTCGAGGGTGTCGGCGTGACGCAGCACGCCGTCCACCTCGAGCACGGCGGCCTCGACGATCCGCTCGACGGCACGGTCTCGCAGGTGCAGGGACCCCCGCTCCCCCGGATCGGTCACACCGGTGTCGGGGGCGACGGTCTCATTCACGTCCGCGTCCGCGCAGCACGCGGCCGAGGTCGAACTCGCCGTCGCGCTGGCCGCCGAGGGCGAAGCCGACGCCGCCGAGCACGAGGGCGAGAAGGAATCCGGCGAATCCGCCTGCGGCGCCGGCGACTCCGAGCAGGAGGCCGGCGAGGAGGCCGACGGTCGAAGTGGTCATGTGTCTCATCTCCAGGTCATACGGTTCGAACAGAAGGGATGTCGGGTCGGGGCACCGACGTGGGCGTGCGCTCTCAGGCGATGTCCTCGACGGTGACGCGTACGGGCTGGTCGACGATGTCGCGCACGACCCGGCGGACGTCGTCCGCGACCTGCCGCACGGGACGCCCGGCCGCCACGGTGACGTGGACCTCCGTGTGGTCGTCGCGTCGTCGGATGCCGACGACGCGACGACCGGGGAGGTAGGTGGCGAGCGCGCCGTACGGACCGCCGTGCAGCCCGCTCACGCCGGGCACGGCGAGCACGGCCGCCTGCAGCCGCTCGACGAGCTCGGTCGACCCGGTCGAATCAGTCGACCCGGTCGAGTCGGTCGAATCGACCGACTCGGGCTGCAGGCCGGGGTCCGTGGGGTCGACGGCAGGTCCACCATCCATGTCGGTCACTGCACCCGCGGTGCCTCGGCGGGTGCGTCGTCGCCCTCGTCGAGGTAGACGTCGTGGACGGTGACGTTGACCTCGACGACGTCGAGACCGGTCATGCGCTCGACGGACGAGATGACGTTGCGGCGGATGTCGGCCGCGAGGTCGGCGATGGCGACGCCGTACTCGGCGACGATGTCGATGTCGACGGCGGCCTGGGTCTCGCCGACCTCGACGCCGACGCCCTGGCTCTGGTTGACGCGGCCGCCGGGGATGCGCTCGCGGAGGGCACCGACGGCGCGCGCCGCGCCACCGCCGAGGTCGTGCACGCCGGACACCTCACGGGTGGCGATGCCCGCGATCTTGGACACGACGGTGTCGGAGATGATCGTGCGGCCCTGCTGGTTCGAGGAGCCTGCGTCGCCGGTCTGGGTGGTCTGGACCTTGGTGGCGTTCGTGTCAGCCATGGCTGGATGCCTTTCGTGTCGTTCGGTCTGTCAGAGGTGTAGTCGCTTCGACCTCGCGAAACCGCACGCCCTGATCGACGTGACCTGGGTCACACCGACGCGCACCGGGCCCGGCCACCGGCGAAGCCCTCTCGGCGAACCGGGTACGTCCTGTGGGCAGGAGCCCTGGCACACGCGCCCGGGCCGGGGGCACCACGGGAGGGCCGGAAGGTGAGCGAGGTCGTCGACCGCAGTGACGCGAGCCTGGCCCGCGACGCCGCCCTCGGGGACCGGCTCGCCTTCGAGGTGCTGCTCCACCGTCACGGTCCGGCGCTGCACCGGTACGCGCTCCGCACCTGCGCGACGCCCGCGGACGCGGAGGACGTCGTGCAGGAGACGTTCGTCGCCGCGTGGCGCGGCCTGAACCGCTGGGACGGGCGCGCCAGCGTCAAGACGTGGCTCTTCGCCATCGCGGCGCGTAAGGTCGCCGACGCGAGCCGGAAGCGGCGCGCGGTGCCCATCGACGACCAGCTGCTCGAACCCGTGGCGTCGGGGGACGCCGGGCCCGACGACCACGCCCGTGAGCGGGAGCTCCTCCAGGCTCTGGAGGCCGCCCTCGACGAGCTGCCCTACAACCAGCGCGCCTGCTGGGTCCTCATCGAGGTCGAGGGACTGAGCCAGGCCGAGGTGGCGTCGGTGCTCGAGATGAGCCCCGACGCGGTTCGCGGCACGATCTTCCGCGCGCGGCGCAACCTGACCGAGAGGATGGCGAGATGGCGGTGAACGGGACACCTCGCGAGACCGGTGAGGCTGCCGAGACCCCGACGCCGGACGAGCTCCGTCGGGCCGAGCGCCTCCTGCGGGAGGGGGCGGAGACGATGCGCTCCGAGGCCGCCCCCGGCTGGTTCGACGTCGCCCAGCGGGTGACCGGGGCGGTCCGCTCCGCCGCCCGCCGCAGCATCGAGATCGACGCCGCCTGGCCCGAGCCGACCCACGGATCCGCGACCGGGGACCGGCTCCGTGTCAGCGACCTCGTCGTCGTCGACGCCCTGCGCCGCGCCCTCGTCTCGGTCCCACAGTGCCAGCCGAGCGCCGTCGACCTGGTCGTCGAGGAGGAGCCGTCCGGCGCCGTCCGCTGCCGGGGCGCGCGGGTCGGCCTCGTCGCCGCCTTCGACGTCGATCTCCACGCCGCCGCCGACCGGGCCCGGCGCCTCACGCTCGACACCCTCTCCGACGTGCTGGGGCCGCCTCCCGACGGCGTGTCGCGCGAGGCCGTGGTCGACGTGGAGATCGTCGACGTCACGCCGCACGACCCTCGCCGCTGAGGACGACCCGCCTCGCCGGTGCGCCCGGGATCACGCGGGGTCACCCGGGCCAGGCGTCGAGCCAGGTCGAGCGGGAACTGACGTAGGGCGCGACGAGCGCCACGAGCCCCGGATCGGACTGCCCGGCAAGGACGTTCGAGGCGATGCGGCGCGCCGCACCGGCGAGGAAGTCGGCCAGCTGCACGCGAGCGTCGTCCTGCGAGTCGACGAACCGGATCCCCTCGAGCCACTCCGCGGACCCGTCGGCGCTGGCCCCCACGGCGGTGCGGATGGCGGCGTCGGTCAGGGCGGCCTGCACGTCGTGGACCACCCAGAGCGGACGACCTGTGGCACCCCAGTGGTGGAGCACCTCGGCGAGTGCCGGAACGATCGGGTCCAGGGCGCCCCGGCCACGCGCCACGAGGGCGAGCAGCCCCTCCGGATCGCGGGGCACCGCGGACACGAGGTCCGGCACCAGGCCCGGATCGAGGTGCGCCACCTGGTCGAGCCCCCGGCGCAGCGATCCCGCGGCCGTCACGGCGTCGTCGAGGGAGCGGGCCCGCACCACGTCGTTGAAGTCCGCGAGCACCGCCTCCCACCCGGCCCGACCGAGGCGTCGCGACGCCGTCCGGTGCACCGACGCCGAGCGGCCGGCCACGTCGTGGGCCGACGTCTCGCCGTCCCCGAGCAGCGCGACGAGACGCCCGGTGAGGTGCAGTGCCTTGTCGGTGAGGTGCACGTGGGCATGGCCCAGGAGCGGCCCGTCCTCACCGAGGAGCCACTCGAGCAGCCGCCGGTTCTGCGGACGCAGGACGACGCTGGCCTTGACCTCGGTCGCCGGTGAGCGCGCCTCGACGCGCACCCGCTCGATCGTCGCCAGCGCCGCGGCCGTCGTGACGTCGACGCTCGCGTGGGCGAACGTGTCAGTGCTCCCGTGGACGAGCTTCTCGCCCTCCGAGCCCGACTCGTCGCACGCCACCTCGAGGAGGACGGCGGAGCGCGCGGGCGCGGCGGACGGCATACCTCATCCTCTGCGCGCGGCGCCGCGACGCCAACCCGGTTCGGCCGCCGAGGGCACGATTCGGTCACGGCCGTGACCTCCTCCCGGGGAACGGGTACGACGCGTCAGTTCCGACCCGGGACCCTCGCGGTCCCCACCCGGCCGTGAGGAGCATGCCCATGACCACGCCGCACCCCGCGACGCCCAGCGACTGGCGGGACGCGCTCCAGCAGACCCTCGAGTCCTTCGACGAGACCGGTGGCCACCGGGTCCTCAGCCAGGTCTTCGACGAGCTCGGCGTCGAGGACGCGCTCTCGCAGGTCGTGCTGCCCTACCTCCACGACGTCGGCGAGCGCTGGTCCGCCGGGTCGATCGGCGTGGCCCAGGAGCACTGCGCGAGCAACGTCCTGCGGTCCCGGCTCTCGCTCCTCATGGGGGCCACGGAGCGCACGGAGGGCCCGCTCGCGGTGCTCGCGTGCATGCCGGGCGAGCGCCACGAGTTCGGGCTCATGGCCACGGCCGTCGTGCTCTCGCGCCTCGGGTGGCGCATCGCCTACCTCGGCGCCAGCACGCCGACCGCCGAGCTCGTCCACGCCTGCCGGTCCCTCCAGCCCGTGGCCGTCGTCGTCACGGCGCAGCGGGCCACCGCCTTCGCCGCCCACGCCCCCGCGCTGCGCCGGCTCGCCGCGTCGACGACCGTGCACCTCGCGGCTCGGGGAGCCACCGACGAGATGGCCACCCTGTGCGGCGCGACCCTCCTCGAGGGCGACCCGGTGTGGGCGGCCCGCGGCCTGCACGAGGCCCTCGGCCGGTCCGAGCCGGACGCGAGCGAGAGCACCGCCGTCTGAGGTGCGGGCGACGTCCGTGACCCCCACGGCGATAGGCTCGTTTGCCGTGCCCAGGCACCGTGACGCGCAGCACCGACCGAGGGAGCTCACATGACCGCAGGACCGACCGGACAGCAGCATCCCCTCGAGCCCGTCGAGCAGGTGGAGCCGGTGGAGCAGGTGGAGCTGGTGGGGAGTGCCGAGGGCGCAGAGCCGGTCGAGCCGCTCGGGACGGGGCTCATGGGAGGCGCCGGGCACAAGGGTCGCGACGCCCGCCTCGGCCTCGTCATCGCGGGCATCGCCGGCGCCGCGCTGCTCGTCGGTGGCCTCATCGCCCTCGTCATCGGGATGGCCGGCTGAGCGCGGCGAGCGCGACCGACCGACCCGAGCGCGTCACGAACTCCTCGAACGCCGCGACGGTGGGGTCGTGCGCGGGGTGGCGCACGAGGGCACCGATCGTCCGCAGGGCCTGGGGATGGTCGAGCCCGACCGGCACCACGTCGCCCTCGGGCGTGAAGGCCGGGAGGATGGCCACCCCGAGGCCGGCACCGACGAGTCCCCTTGCGGTGTGGACGTCCTCGGCCTCGAAGCCGACCCGCAACGGCACACCGGCATCGGCGTAGATCTCCTCGACCCGGCCGCGCAGGCCGAAGCCGGTCTTGAGCACGATGAGCTCGTCGCTCGCCACGGCGGCAAGCCGCTCCACCGAGACCGAGCCCGCGCCGGCGACGGGGTGGGAGCGGTGCACGGCGACGACGAGGGGCTCGTCGTAGAGCACGGTCGTCGACGCACCGGGCAGTGACGGCGGCGACGCGACGAGCGCCACGGCGCAGCGGCCGGCCTCGAAGTCGTCGAGCGCCTTCTGCCGCGAGCCCTGCGCCAGCTCGAACCGCACCCCCGGGAACCGGTCGCGGAAGCGCCGGATGAGGGCCGGCACGACGGTCTCTCCCAGCAGCGTCTGGAACGACAGGGAGACGGTGCCGTGGCCGACGACCCTCGACCGCGTCACGACGTCGACGCCGCGCTCGAGGGCGCCGACACCCTCCTGCGCGAAGGGCAGCAGCGCCCGGCCGGCCGCCGTGAGGGCGATGCCGCGCCCGTCCCGCTCGACGACCGGCGTGCCCAGGAGCTCGCCGAGCCGGGCCAGGGCCCGACTCACCGTGGGCTGCGGCATGCCGAGGACGGCGGCGGCGGTCGTCACCTGGCCGACCTCGGCGACGACGACGAAGACGGGCAGCAGCCGCACGACGGCCCGGAACTCGGCAGGTCTCATGCCTCGATCGTATGAGTGACTCGATTGACATGCATTGGTGCTCTGGATCTGCGCCGCCTAGCGTCGAGCGCATGACCTGGGCCGGACACCTCCCCGCGAGCCGCGAGTACCGCCGCATCCTCGTGGGTCTCGGGGCGGCCGGCGTCGCCACCTTCGCCCAGCTCTACTCCCCGCAGGGCCTGCTGCCGACCCTCGCGCGAGGTCTCGAGGTGAGCCCGGCCGAGGCCGCACTGTCGGTCTCGCTCGCCACCCTGGGCGTCGCGCTCGCCGTCCTGCCGTGGTCGTGGGTCGCCGACCGGGTGGGACGGCTGCGCGCCATGCAGGTCGCGATCGTCGCCTCGACGGTGCTCGGGGTCCTCGTCGCCCTCGCCCCCGACATCGAGGCCCTTCTCGCCCTCCGGCTCGTCGAGGGCATGGCCCTCGGCGGCCTGCCCGCCCTCGCCGTGACCTACCTCCACGACGAAGTCCATGCGCGCCACACCGCCGCCGCGGCGGCCGCCTACATCTCGGGGACGACGATCGGAGGCGCGGCCGGGCGACTCATCGCCGGCCCGCTCGCCGGACTCGTCGGCTGGCGCCCCGCCCTGCTCACCGTGGCCGCCGTCTGCGCGGTCGCCTCCGTCGTGTTCCTGCGCCTCATGCCGCGCCCGCGGGGCTACCGGCCCACCGGGGCCTCGGTGCGCACCGTCACCGACGGCATCCGCACGAGCCTGCGCGACCCGGCCCTGCTCGCGCTCTACGCGCAGGGTGCCCTGCTCATGGGCGGCTTCGTCGGGGTCTACAACTACCTCGCCTTCCGGCTGGAGGGGGCGGAGTTCGGCCTCCCGGCGACCGTCGGGTCGCTCATCTTCGCCGCGTATGCCGCGGGCACCGTCAGCTCGCGCCTGACCGGTCGGTGGGTGCCGCTTCTCGGGAGGCGCCGCGTGCTCGTCGGCGGGACCCTGACCATGGCCCTGGGCGCGCTGCTCACGCTGTCGTCCTCGCTGGCCGTCGTCGTCGTCGGGCTGCTCGTGCTCACGGCCGGCTTCTTCGCCGCCCACGCGACCGCCTCCGCCTGGGTCGGGGCTCGCGCGACGACCGGCCGCGCGCAGGCGACGGCGCTCTACAACGTCCTCTACTACAGCGGGTCCGCGCTCGTCGGCTGGCTGCTCGGCTACGCCTGGTCCGGCCCCGGCTGGGGGGCCGTCGTCGGGGCGGTCGTGGCACTGGCCGCGCTGGCCGCCGGCATCGCCGTCGTCGTCCTGCCCGGACGGTCCCCCGCTCGTGCCGGCGTTACGCCTCCGACGACCGCCGACGCGGTGCATGCTGTCCCGCATGAGCGACGGTCCGGTGGGGGGACCACGTAGGGCGGACATCCAGGGCCTGCGGGTCGTGACAGGTCCCAGCGGGGCGAGATCGAGGTGCGCGGGACGCAGATGCCGAGACCGTGCGCAGCGGTGAGTTCGCGCCCTGCACTGCTCGTACGACGCCAGCCCGCCAGCCCCGCCCATGCGCTCAGGACGCCCGACGTCAGCTCGTGAACGCTGTCGAAGGCAGGTCGCGCTCGTCGTCGGCGAGCGCGCGCACGACCCGGTCGGCCACGGCCTCGGGATCGAGTCCCCGGGGCAGGCGCGGCGCCTCTCCGGCGACGGGCCGCGAGGCGAGGCCCGTCTCGGTGTGCGGCGGGCGCACGTCGAGGACGCGGATGCGGCGCCGGCGCAGCTCCGTCGCGAGCGCCACGTCGAAGGCCGTCAGGCCGGCTTTGGCGGCGCTGTAGGCCGCCATCCCGGGCATCGCCTTCTCGGCGACCACGGCGCTGACCTGCGCGAGGAAGCCGCCCTCCGGGATGACGCCGAGAGCGGCCCGGGCCAGGCGGATCGGCGCGACGAGGTCGAGGAGCAGCACCTCGTCGAGGGTGTCGTCGTCGAGGTCCTCCACCGCGCCGAAGGCGACGACCCCCGCGGCGTTGACGACCCCGGTCAGCGGCGCTGCCGCACTGGCTGCCGCGACCACGGAGGCCGGTCCGCCCGGCATCGTCAGGTCGGCGACCGCCGTCGTGACGACCGCGGCGCCGAGCTCGTCGGCGAGAGCCTGCAACCGGGCCTCGTCCCTGCCCGAGAGGGCGACCCGGGCGCCCGACGCCACGAGCCGTCTAGCGATCGCCGACCCCAGACCACCGGTCGCGCCGAGGACGAGGACGTGGGCTGCAGCGAGGTCGGTCACGAGGTCATCATCACCCGGTCCGGCCGGCGTCGGAAGGTTCGCAAAATCCGTGGGGTCCTCCGAGGCCCACAGGGGGTCGAGTTGGGTAAGACTGGAGCAGCAGCGTCAAGGGGGCGCGGATTCTCGGGGGAGAGCACCATGACACAGACGCATCCGTCCACGCGGCAGCACGACGACCTGATGGCCCCGCACGAGGTGGCCCGGATCTTCCGGGTCTCGCCCGGCACCATCACCCGCTGGGCCAGGGTCGGGCTGCTGCCCTTCACCTGCACCCCGGGCGGCCACCGCCGGTTCGATCGCAGCTGCGTCGTCGCACACCTGGAGCGCTTGGCACGCGAGGGCGACGACGACCGCGTGCGCCTCGCCCACGCTGACGACTGACGCGCACCTACGCGTCCACGTCGTCCAGCTCCAGCCGCAGCACCGCCTGCGGCCCGGTCCAGCGACGCCAGGACGGCCGGAACCGTCCGAGCACGCGGATGACGGCGTGCTCGACGACGTACTTGCGCCGGACCAGCGACCACACGTGCCGGACGACGTCCGGGTCGGTCACGACCAGCGCACGTCCGCGCACGGGCGGGGTCGCCACCGTCGGCTCTCCACCCGGGGTGCACGGCACCAGCGTGACGGTGGAGTCGCGCGCGAGCCGTCGCACCTTCCCGGAGTCGAGGTCCGTGAGGATCGCGAGCCGGTCGTCGTCGCGGACGATCCACACCGGCGTGGAGACCGCCTCGCCCGAGGCGCGGAAGGTGGCGAGCAGCACGAAGCGGGCCCGGGCGACCTCCTCGGCGGGAGTCATCGCGGCACCCGCGCCAGCCCGGCGCCGCTGAGGTGCGGCACCGCAGCCGACGTGCGGCCGGTGACGAGCAGCAGCAGGATCCGCAGCTCGCCCTCGAGCACCGGCCCCTGCCCGACGTCGAGATCGGCGTCGGTGGCGACGAGGCGCACCCCCGCGAGGCGCCGCTTCGCGTGGAAGGGCCAACCCATCCCCCACACCCGGGCGAAGGCCGCCAGGGCTGCGGCCCGCGGCATGGGGCGGGGCAGGCCGAGCGGGACCGCGATGTCCTGGCCGTGGACGAGCGCGTCCATGAGGAGGTTGTCGGCGCTCGTGACGAGAGGCATGGTGCGGGCGGCGGCGTCACGCCGAAGCTCCTCCACGATCTGCGCGGTGGGCCGGCGGGCGTGGTCGACGGCGATCTGCGCGCCGGCCGCCCAGAGGTCGCCCCGGGCCCGGACGAGCCGGTTGACGAGGGTGGGCAGGGACGGCGCGGTCGGTGTCATCGCCACGTGTGCCGCGACGTCACGCACGCGCCAGCGGTCACAGAGCGAGGGCGCCCCCCACTGCTCGGGCGTCAGCTCGTCGAGCATGTCGGCCAGGCTCAGGCGCTCGTGCTCGAGCGCGGACCACAACGTCTCGTCCATGGGAGTCTCCCCGAATATGGTAAGAAGTTCTTACTACATTCCCACCCTCACCACGGACGTCGCAAGGGGGTTTCGCGTGACAGATCCCAGCCTCGGCGTCCTGCTCTTGATCCCCTACCGCCACCTCGAGCAGCGCGTCCTCGCGGCCGTGCACGCGGCCGGCCACCCCCTGACCCTGGCCCAGGCCCGGATGGCACAGCGCATCGACGACGACGGCTCACGGCTGACACGGCTCGCCGAGTCCGCACAGGTCACCAAACCGACCGCCGGCTACCTCGTCGACCAGCTCGAGCGCGACGGTTACGTCGAACGCGTCGCCGACCCCCGCGACGCCCGCGCCCGACTCATCCGCTTCACACCGAAGGGGCACGAGGTCATCGCCCTCGCCCGCCAGGTGCAGGACGCCGTCGAGGACGAGTGGCGCGAGCACCTGGGTGAGCGTCGGTCGCGCGCCCTCCTCGAGGCGCTCCTCGCCCTCCGCCCCCTGACGGACCCCTACGTCGAGGACTGAGCGACGCGGCATACGCCCGTCCGCCCGCGGTTGTGGGAGGTGTCGGTCATGATGTGCGAGTCATGACGCGATGGACTGCCCAGCAGGTGGCCGGACTGGCCCCCGACGCCTCGTCGCTCACGGCTGCCCGCAAGCTGGCGCGGCCGGGGCCGTGGTCCGACACCGGATCCACCGAGACGCTGCTGTGGGGCAAGTGCCAGGGCTCGGGCAAGACGCCCTACCAGGTGAGCATCGACCTCGTCGGTCCGGCGTTCCGCTGCACGTGCCCGAGCCGCAAGTTCCCGTGCAAGCACGGCCTCGCGCTGCTCCTGCTCTGGGTCGACGGGTCGGGCTCGGTGGCCGACACCGACGAGGCGGCCGGATTCGCGCAGGAGTGGGCGGCCGAGCGCTCGGCCCGTGCCGAGGCCAGGGCGGCCGGCGACGCGGCCCGCCCGGCACGGACCCCCGATCCCGCGGCGGCGGCCAGGCGCCTCGAGGAGCGGCTCGCCCTCATGGACGGCGGCATGGACGACTTCGCCCGATGGCTCACCGACCTCGCCCGCGGCGGCACGGCGTCCGCGCGGCAGCAGTCCTACGCGTGGTGGGACGGCACGGCAGCGCGACTCGTCGACGCCCAGCTGCCCGGCCTCGCCGACGACGTGCGGTCGGTCGGCGGGGCGGTGAGCGGCCGCCCCGACTGGCCCGAGCGGCTCCTCGTCGCGATCGGCCGCTGGTGGACGGCGACCCGCGCGTGGGCGGCGCGTGACGCGCTCGAGCCCGCACAGCTCGGCGACCTGCGCGCCTACCTCGGCTGGTCGACGAGCACCGAGTCGGTGCGCCGTGGTGACGCCGTGACCGACCGCTGGCTCGTCCTCGGCGCCCACCGCAGCGACGACGGGCGCCTCCAGCAGCAGCGCACGTGGCTGCGCGGGAGCGCGACCGGCGAGACCGTGCAGGTGCTCGACTTCGCCGCCGGTGGCCAGGTGCTGCCGGTCGCGCGCGTCGTCGGCTCGAGCCTCGACGCGACCCTCGCGCGCTACCCGGGCGCCGCCGTGCGCCGCGCCCTCTTCGTCGACGAGCCCGCGGTGGCAGGCGACAGCGAGCGTATGCCGTCCGGTGCCTCCCTCGAGGACGCTCGCGCCGCGGCAGCGCAGGCATGGGGACACAACCCCTGGGCGCGAAGGGTGCCCGTGGTCCTGGCGGACGTCCGCGTCGGCGTCGACCGGGTCGTCGACGCCGACGGCGCGAGCATGGCGCTCACCGATGACGCCGACGTCTGGTCGCTGCTCGCCCTGACCGGGGGGCGTCCGGCACGCGTCTTCGGCGAGCTCGAGGACGCACGGTTGCGGCCGCTCACCGCCGTGGTCGACGACGAGGTCGTGGGCCTGTGAGCGACCTCGACACGTGGTGGCGCGACGTGGGCAACGTCGCCCTCGTGGGCACCGCCCGCCGACCCGTGCCACCGCTGCCCGACCTCGGCGCCGCGGGCGTGCGCCCGCGTGCGGTCGAGGCACGGCGCGAGGAGGCGCTTCTCGACTCCGCGGCCCTCGGCGGGGCGGCCCTGCGCGCCGGCCGTCGACTGGAGCGCTCCGAGCCTCCAGCGGCGGCACCCGACGACCGCCGGCCGGAGGCTCCGCGGCGGGCCGTGCAGCTGCTCGAGCTCGTCATGACGCAGCCGCCCGCCGGAGCCGCACAGCGCGGCGGCCTGCTCGTCCACTGGCTGCTCGCGGCCGACGACGCCGGCTGTCGCGTCCCCCACGTGCTGCTGCCGACCCTGCTCGCGCTCGCCACGGGATCGCGCGAGCTGCGCAGGCCCACGGCGGCGGTGCTCGACGAGCGCGGGCGGTGGCTCGCGGGCCTGCGCCACGAGTGGTCGTGGGCGACCGATGCCGCCGCGGGCGTCGGCGCGCGCACGGCCTCGCGCACCGAGGGCACCGCCCCTGACGCGGACGAGTGGGCGCGGCTCCCCTCCGCCGACCGCGTCGTCGTGCTGGCCGGCGTGCGCGCCCACGACCCCGAGGCGGCCCGGGGACTCGTGCGCTCCACGTGGACCACCGACTCGGCGCGGGACCGCCGCGCGCACCTCGAGGCGCTGCGCATCGGCCTGGGCCCCGACGACGAGGCCCTCCTCGAGAGCGCCCTCGACGACCGCGCCGGCACCGTCCGCGAGATCTCGACCGAGCTGCTCGACGCCCTGCCTGGCTCGTCCCGTGCCGCACGTCTGGCCGACCGGCTCCGACCCCTCGTGCGCCGCACCGGCATGCTCGGCCGCGGCCTCGAGGTGCTCCTGCCCGACGAGCCCGACCCGGCCGGGGTGCGCGACGGACTCGGCACGCCCCCGCCGCGCCGCTCGGCCCGCGGGTGGTTGCTCGAACAGATCTGTGCGGGCGCGCCGCTCGAGGTCTGGGCCGAGCTGACCGGCGCCGACCCGTCCGCCACGGTCAAGCGCCTGGCCGACGCGCAGGCGACGGACGCGCTGGCCGGCATCCGCAGGGCCGTGCGGGCGCGCCGCGACCCCGAGTGGGCGGCCGCACTGCTCGAGCGGGGCTGGGACGCGACGCTCGTCGCCGCGCTGCCCCGCGAACGCCGTGAGCGGGTCGTGCTGACGCGCATCGACGCCACGACCGACCGCGTGCACGAGATCGGCGCCGTCGTCGGCGCGGTCGACCCACCGTGGTCCGCGGACTTCAGCGTGGCGCTCGTGTCCCGCCTCCGCGCGTCCAGAGTGGGCTCGGCGATGGTGCTCGCGACGATGCCCGACCTGCTCGTCGGCCTCCACCCCGCCGCGCTCGACCCCGTCGAGCGGTGGATCGAGCACGGCGGCGGCGACCAGACCCTCACGACCAACCTGCGCAACCTGGTCCAGTTCCACTCCGTCAAGCGATCGATCACCGAGGCCTTCAGATGAGCGAATCCCCCTCTGCCACCACGGTCCTGCGGGCCCACGCCGAAGACGCGTACGCCGACGAGCTCACGGCTCTCGCCGCCGCCGACGACCGTCCACGCCCACCGAGGTGGAGGCTGTCGCCCTGGGCCGTCACGACCTACCTCCTCGGCGGCACGCTCGACGACGGCACCGAGATCACGCCCAAGTACCTCGGGTCGCGCCGCCTCATGGAGGTCGCGGTGGCCTCGCTCGCCACCGACCGCGCGCTCCTGCTGCTCGGCGTGCCGGGCACGGCCAAGACGTGGGTCAGCGAACACCTCGCGGCCGCAGTCAGCGGTTCGTCGACGCTCGTCGTCCAGGGGACGGCCGGCACGCCGGAGGAGTCGCTGCGCTACGGCTGGAACTACGCCCGGCTGCTCGCCGAGGGGCCCACCCGCGCAGCCCTCGTGCCGAGCCCCGTCATGCGCGCCATGGAGGCGGGCTCGCTCGTGCGCATCGAGGAGCTGACCCGCATCCCCGCCGACGTGCAGGACGCCCTCATCACGATCCTGTCCGAGAAGCACCTGCCGATCCCCGAGCTCGACTCCGAGGTGCAGGCGCAGCAGGGCTTCAACGTCATCGCGACCGCCAACAACCGCGACAAGGGCGTCAACGACCTGTCGTCGGCGCTCAGGCGCCGCTTCAACACCCTCGTGCTGCCGCTGCCCGACACCCTCGCCCAGGAGGTCGAGATCGTCCGCACCCGTGTCGACTCCCTCGGCCGCTCGCTCGAGCTGCCGCCCGGGCTCGAGTCGCTCGCCGAGATCGAGCGGGTCGTCACGATCTTCCGCGAGCTCAGGTCGGGCGTCACCGCCGACCAGCGCACCACGGTCAAGTCGCCGTCGGCCACCCTCTCGACGGCCGAGGCGATCTCGGTCATGGCCAACGGCCTGTCGCTGGCCGCCCACTTCGGCGACGGCGTCGTGCGGGCCGACGACGTCGCAGCCGGCCTCGTCGGCGCGGTCGTCAAGGACCCCGTCCAGGACCGGATCGTCTGGCAGGAGTACCTCGAGACCGTCGTCAAGGACCGCACCGAGTGGACCGACCTCTACCGCGCCTGCCGCGAGCTGGGCTGAGATGACCCGGGTGGAGGTGCTGGGCGTCCGGCACCACGGTCCGGGGTCGGCGCGGTCCGTCGCGCGCGCCCTCGACGAGCTGCAGCCCGACGTCGTCGTCATAGAGGGCCCGCCGGAGCTCGACGCCCTGATCCCGCTCGCCGCCGACCCCGACCTCGTGCCCCCGGTGGCCGGGCTCGTCTATGCCGTCGACGAGCCGAGGCGGGCGGCCTTCTACCCGTTCGCCGTCTTCTCGCCCGAGTGGGTGGCCCTGCGCTGGGCCCTCGGGCACGGCGTCGACGCGCGCTTCGCCGACCTGCCCGCCACCCACCACCTCGCCGACGCGGCGGAGACCCCGGAGGGCGACCCCGAGGCCGGCCCGCGACGTCAGGTCCGGCGCATAGACCCCATCTGCGCCCTGGCCTCGGCTGCGGGCTACGACGACCCGGAGCGCTGGTGGGAGGACGCCGTCGAGCACCGGCGCACGTCGTCGCTCACGCACTTCGCCCACCTGCGGGAAGCCATGCGAGGAGTGCGCGGCGACCTCGAGGTCGACGACGACGGCCTGCGGGAGGCCTTCATGCGCAAGGTGATCCGCGCCGAGATGCGCAACGGCCGCGAGCGCGTCGCCGTGGTCTGCGGCGCCTTCCACGCGCCGGTGCTCGACCCGGAGTCGTTCTCGCCGGCCAGCCGCGACAACGCGCTGACGAGCCGGCTGCCGAAGATCAAGGTCGCCGCGACGTGGGCTCCCTGGAGCTCCGAGAGGCTGTCGTATGCCAGTGGCTACGGCGCCGGGGTGCGCTCGCCGGGGTGGTACCACCACCTCTTCGTCACCCCCGACGACGAGGTCGTGCCGTCGTGGTTCGTGCGGGTGGCCCGCGCCCTGCGCGGCGAGAACCTCGACGCCTCGACGGCGTCCGTCGTCGAGGCGACCCGCCTCGCCGGCGCCCTGGCGGCGGTGCGCGGGCGCCCGTCGGTCGGGCTGGCCGAGCTCACCGACGCCGCGCGCGCCGTGCTCACCGACGGGGCCGACCTCCCGCTTCGCCTCGTCGACCGCACCCTCGTCATCGGCGAGGAGCTGGGCCGGGTCCCCGAGTCGACGCCGATGGTGCCGCTCGCCGGTGACCTGACGAGGCAGCAGAAGTCGTTGCGGCTCAAGGCGTCGGCCACCTCGACCGTCGTGCAGCTCGACCTGCGCCGCGAGTCCCAGCTCGCCCGGTCGGTCCTGCTGCACCGCCTGTCGGTGCTCGACGTGCCGTGGGGCACGCCGGTGGAGGCCGGCCGCACGACGGGCACCTTCAAGGAGGCGTGGGCACTCGAGTGGACGCCCGAGCTGGCCGTGGCCGTCATCGAGGCGAGCCTCTACGGCACGACCGTGCGCAGCGCGGCCGAGGCGCGCATCACCGAGCAGGCGCGCGACGCGGCCGACCTCGGGGTGCTCGGACGACTCATCGAGGAGTGTCTCCTGGCCGACCTGCCCGAGGGGCTGCGGGCCGTCGTCGCCGCCCTCGCCGAGCGCACGGCACGACAGCACGACACCCGGGCCCTGCTCGAGACGGTCGAGCCGCTCGCCCGCACGTGCCGCTACGGCGACGTGCGCGGTGTCGACGTCGCGGACGTCGCCCACGTGCTCCAGACGGTCGTCGTGCGCTCGGCGGTCGGGCTCCGAGCGGCCTGCTCGAGCCTCGACGACGACGGCGCGACCGCCATGCGCGCGGCCGTCGAGGCGGCCCACCGGGGCATCGCCCTCGTCGATCGCGACGACCTGCGCGAGCCGTGGGCCGAGGCGCTCGTCGGCGTCGGACGCGACGAGGCCATCCACGGCGCCGTCTCCGGTCGGGTCAACCGGCTCCTGCTCGACGGCGGACACCTCACCCACGCGGAGGCGGCCGCTCGCCTGGGTCGCCGCCTCTCCCCCGGCACACCGGCACCCGCCGCGGCGGCGTGGCTCGACGGCTTCCTCGCCGGCGAGGCGCTGCTGCTCATCCACGGCGACGACCTGCTCTCGATCATCGACGAGTGGCTCGTCGGCGCGACCGAGGAGGGCTTCGAGGACCTCCTGCCCCTCGTGCGCAGGACCTTCTCGCGCTACCAGTCGGCGGAGCGGCGGCTCATCGGGACGCACCTGCGCCAGCTCGCGAGCGGCACGCGTTCGCCGACCCCCACGACGGACTCGCTCGACCTCGAGCGCGCCGCCCCCGCGATCGCCGCGGTGGCCCGCCTGCTGGGACTGGAGGTGGCGTCATGACGGACGAGACGGCACACGGCAGCGCCGAGCAGGAGCGGAGGCGCGACCGGCTGACCCGGTGGCGGCTCGTCCTCGGCGGCGAGCAGTCCGACGGGATCGGCGAGTCGGCGGTCCTCGACGCCGACGACCTCAAGCGCGACGAGGCCCTGCATGAGCTCTACGACGGCGAGCGCCGCAGCGGCCTCGGCGCCTCCGCCCCGCGGGTCGCCCGCTGGCTCGGCGACATCCGCGGCTACTTCCCGTCGTCGGTCGTGCAGGTCATGCAGCACGACGCGATGGACCGTCTCGGCCTGACCCAGCTGCTCCTCGAGCCCGAGCTGATGGAGGCGGTCCAGCCGGACGTCAACCTCGTCGCGACGCTCGTCGGCCTGAACCGCGTCATCCCGGAGCGGTCCCGCGCCACCGCCCGCGCCGTCGTCCGCGTCGTCACCGACGAGCTCGAGGAGCGGTTGCGGGCCGAGACCGTCCAAGCCGTGACGGGGGCGCTCAACCGCGCCGCGCGCACGCGCCGGCCCCGGGCCTCCGACATCGACTGGAACCGCACCATCGCCGCCAACCTCAGGCACTACCAGCCCGAGCACGGCAGCGTGGTGCCCGAGCGGCTCGTCGGGCACGCGCGCCGGGCGCACCGGGTCGAGCGACGGATCATCCTCTGCATCGACCAGTCCGGGTCGATGGCCGAGTCCGTCGTCTACTCGAGCGTCTTCGGCGCCGTCCTCGCCTCGCTGCGGTCGGTCGAGACGCGGCTCGTCGTCTTCGACACCGCCGTCGTCGACCTCACGGACGAGCTCGACGACCCCGTCGACGTGCTCTTCGGCGTCCAGCTCGGCGGAGGCACCGACATCAACCAGGCCCTCGCCTACTGCGAGAGCCTCATCGAGCAGCCGGGCGAGACGATCCTCGTGCTCATCAGCGACCTGTACGAGGGCGGCATCGCCGAGGAGATGGTGCGCCGCGCGTCGTCGGTCGTCGCGTCCGGGGCCACCATGGTCGCCCTGCTCGCGCTCAGCGACTCGGGCCGGCCGAGCTTCGACGCCGACCACGCCGCCGCCCTGGCTGCTGTCGGGGTCCCGGCGTTCGCGTGCACCCCCGACCGCTTCCCCGACCTCATGGCCACGGCCATCGAGAAGCGCGACATCACCGCCTGGGCCGCCTCCAACGACATCGTCACCACCCACGAGCCGGAGCCGTCACCCTGAGCCGGCCGGACGGCATACTCACCGCATGCGACTGCACCCCGAGGAGCCCGAGGCCGGCCCGTGGCACCCCGTCGGCGACGACGAGCTCGCGACGCTGCTGGCAGGACTCCTGCCTGCAGGTCGGGGTGTGCTGCTCGTCGACGGACGCTCCGGCGGCGGCAAGACGACCTTCGCCGAGCATGCGGCCGCCCTCGTCGGAGGTGCCGTCGTGCACACCGACGACCTCGCGTGGCAGCACGACGCGACCGCGTGGGACGACCTCGCGCTGGCGCACGTCATCGAGCCGTGGCGGCGCGGTGAGGACGTCGGCTACCGCCCGCCGGGCTGGGTCGCCACGGGCCGCGACGGCTCGGTGACGGCATCCGCGGACGCCGGCCTGCTCGTCCTCGAGGGGGTCGGTGCCGGTCGCGCGTCGCTGGCCGCCCAGGCCGACGCGGTCGCCTGGGTGCAGGCCGACCGTGACGAGGCACGCGAGCGCGGACTGCGCCGCGACGTGGAGCTCGGGCGCACGCCCGAGGAGGCGGAGCGCTTCTGGGACGAGTGGATGTCGGCCGAGGAGCCGTTCCTCGCCGCCGACCGCCCGTGGGAGCGCGCCGACCTCGTGGTCCGGTTGAGCGGGGCGGGATGGGCGACCGGAAGGACGTCTCGGGAGACGACCGGTTGGACGACGACGGGTGCGGTAGGTCGCTCGTCCGTTCCCTGAGTCCGCAAAAGGTGCAAAAGGTGTGTCAGCGGTCCCACCCGGGCGATAGCGCGTCAGGTCCTCGCGGGCCGGACGAAGCAGGAGCGGCAGCGCGCCTCGTAGGTGAAGGTGCCGTCGTCGGGCAGGGCCTCCGACCCGCCGAGATGGTCGAGGAACGGCTCCCCCGACCGGAGCACCTGGGTGTGGGTGGCGCTGAAGTCGCGGCACTGGTCGCACACGGCGCGTCGGTAGCTGACCGTGTCGGGGCCGAGCTCGAGCAGCGCCCGCACGGGCGCGAAGAGCTCGCCGCGGTGGTCGAGGTCGATGCCCGCCACGACGACGCGCGTGCCCCGACGCAGCAGCTCGGCGACGACGGCCACGTCGGCGAGGTCGAACATGTGCACCTCGTCGACACCCACGACGTCGAGCTGCTCGTCGAGCGCCGCGCTCAGGGACGCGACCTTCGTCGTCGCGAGCTCACCGCCGCTGCGGGAGGTGACGCCGGTGTCGCGCACGTGCCGCTCGGACTGATAGACGCGGTGGCGCACCCGGGTGAACTGCAGCGGGGACAGCGTCGAGATGAGGGCCAGGCTCTTGCCCGACTTCATCGGGCCGAGGACGACGTCGAGCGACACCCCTGACGCGGTGCGGACGGCCTGCCTGACGTCGTCGATCGTGGTCACGGGCGAGAACGCTATCGGCCACCGGTGTCAGTCCGAAAACCCCTCGCCCCGGACCGCGTCGCCCCCTAGCGTGGCCGGGATGCCGATGCACGAGGACGAGGTCCGCGCCACACCCGAGCTCGTCGGACGGCTCGTCGCCGAGCAGTGCCCGCAGTGGGCGCACCTGCCGGTCACCACGCTGCCCGACGACCTCGAGGGCACCGACAACGTGCTCTTCCGCCTCGGCGACGCGCTCGTCGTCCGCATGCCGAAGATCGAGTGGGCCCAGGGCCAGGCCGAGTCGGACGCCCGCTGGCTGCCGCGTCTGGCGCCGCACCTGCCCGCGGGGGTGCCCGTCCCGGTCCACCTCGGCCGCCCCTCGCACGGCTACCCGTGGGCGTGGTCCGTCGTGCCGTGGGTCGAGGGCTCGACGCCGCCGCGGCTCGGGGTCGACGACGTGCGGCTCGCCCGAGACCTCGCCGCCTTCGCCCTGCAGCTGCGAGAGATCGACACCGCGCGAGGTCCCACCAAGCCGCCGGGCTCGCGCGGGACCCCGCTCGTGCACGTCGACGACGCCGCTCGGGCAGGTCTCGAGCGCCTGCGCGCCCACGACGACGGTCTCGACCTCGACGCCGCCGAGCACGCCTGGGAGCGGTGCGTCCGCGCCGCCGACTGGGACGGTGACCCGGTGTGGCTCCACGGCGACCTCCAGCCCGGCAACCTCGTCGTCGACGGCGGTCGTCTCGCCGCCGTCATCGACTGGGGCGCCCTCGGCGTCGGAGACCCCGCTCCGGACGTCGCCGCCGCGCTCTGGACCTTCACCGGCGAGGCCCGGCAGGTCTACCGCGAGGCCGTCTGCCCCGACGACGCGACGTGGCTGCGCGCGTGCGGGTGGGCCCTGGCGCCGTCCCTGACCGGGATCGACTACTACCGGCACACGTTCCCGCGGATGGCCGAGCACGGGCGCCGGATGGTCCGCGCCGTCGTCGCCGAGCTGACCTGAGCGGCGACTCCGCGCCTGTCTGCGTGCCTGTCTACTCGCCGGTCACCGCGATGGCGTGGAAGGCTGCAGGGTGCGACACCACCCCCGTCTGAAGGAGCACGCATGATCTCGCGCATCGCCATCGTGAACCGCGGCGAGGCCGCCATGCGGCTCATCCACGCGGTGCGGGACCTCAACGCCGCAGCAGGACGCGACGGGCACCGCATCGAGACGATCGCGCTGCACACCGAGGGCGAGCGACGAGCGATGTTCGTGCGCGAGAGCGACCACGCCTACGACCTCGGGCCGGCCTCGGCCCGCCCCTACCTCGACTACGCCGTCCTCGAGCGCGCCCTCCTCGAGACGGGCGCCGACGCCGCGTGGGTGGGCTGGGGCTTCGTCGCCGAGCATCCGGCCTTCGCCGAGCTGTGCGACCGCATCGGTGTCACCTTCATCGGCCCGAGCGCGGAGGCGATGGTCAAGCTCGGCGACAAGATCGGCAGCAAGCTCATCGCCGAGGAGGTCGGCGTGCCCGTCGCGCCGTGGAGCCGTGGCGGCGTCGACACCCTCGAGGACGCCAAGGCCGCAGCAGCGCGCATCGGCTACCCCCTCATGCTCAAGGCGACCGCCGGCGGCGGTGGCCGCGGCATCCGCCGCGTCGACTCCGACGCCGACCTCACCGACGCCTACGAGCGCACCCGCGACGAGGCCGAGCGCGCGTTCGGCTCCGGCGTCGTCTTCCTCGAGAAGCTCGTCACCGGGGCCCGCCACATCGAGGTGCAGGTCATCGCCGACGGCCAGGGCTCGGCGTGGGCCGTCGGTGTGCGCGACTGCTCGGTCCAGCGACGCAACCAGAAGGTCATCGAGGAGTCCGCCTCACCGGTGCTGAGCCGCGAGCAGGAGGACGAGGTCCGCACGAGCGCCGAGCGGCTCGCCGTCGCCGTCGGCTACGCCGGTGCCGGCACCGTCGAGTTCCTCTACCACCCGGGTGAGAGGTTCTTCGCGTTCCTCGAGGTCAACACGCGCCTGCAGGTCGAGCACCCGATCACCGAGGTCGTCACCGACACCGACCTCGTCAAGCTCCAGATCCACGTCGCGAACGGCGGACGTCTCGACGATCTTCCCGGCGGCCGCCCGACCCAGCGCGGCCACGCCGTCGAGGCGCGCCTCAACGCGGAGGACCCCGACCGCGACTTCGCGCCGAGCCCCGGCCACATCAGCCTGCTCCAGTTCCCCGCCGGGCCCGGCATCCGCGTCGACACCGGGGTGGGAGAAGGCGACTCGATCCCCGCCGACTTCGACTCGATGATCGCCAAGATCATCGCGTACGGCCGCGACCGCGACGAGGCGCTCGCCCGCCTCCGCCGCGCCATGGCCGAGACGACCGTCGTCATCGACGGCGGCTCGACGAACAAGAGCTTCATCCTCGACCTGCTCGACCAGCCCGAGATCATCGACGGCTCGGCCGACACCGGCTGGATCGACCGCGTCCGCGCCGAGGGCCGGCTCGTGTCGCACCGTCACTCCGGCGTCGCGCTCGTCGCCGCCGGCATCGAGGCCTACGAGGATGCCGAGGCCATCGAGCGGGCCCGCCTGCTCGAGTCGGCCCGGGGCGGTCGTCCCCAGGTCCAGCACACGGTCGGCCGCGCCATCGACCTCAAGCTGCGCGGCACGGCATACAAGGTCATGGTGCTGCGCACCGCGTCGCACCGCTACCGCGTCTCCATCACGAACGGCGGCGACGAGCACGTCGTCGACGCCACGCTCGACCGCATCGACGAGTATGCCGGCCGCATCGTCGTCGAGGGCCGCGCGCACCGCCTCGTCACCGCCACCCACGGCCCCGTCCACCTCGTCGAGGTCGACGGCGTGACCCACCGCGTCTCGCGTGACGAGGGCGGCGTCGTGCGCTCCCCCGCCCCCGCGCTCGTCGTCGCGACCCCGGCCGCCGTCGGCGACGAGGTCGCGGCCGGCGCACCGGTGCTCGTCCTCGAGTCGATGAAGATGGAGACGGTGCTCCCGGCCCCCTTCGCGGCGCGCGTGCGCGAGCTGCTCGTCAGCGTCGGCAGCCAGGTCGAGACCGGCGCACCGCTCGTGCGGCTCGAGCCGACCGGCGACGAGGAGGAGGTCGCCGAGGCGGCGGCCACCGAGACGGTCGACCTCGACCTGCCCGACTCGAGCGCCGGCCACGCCAGCGTGCGCGAGCGCGTCGACCGCGGCATCGAGGACCTGTCCGCGAGCGTCCTCGGCTTCGACGGCGACCCGAGCGGTGACCGCCGGATGCTCGAGGGCTACCTCACGGCCCGCGACGAGCTGGCCGCGAGCGGCACGATCCCGCTCGGCGAGGAGATCGCCGTCCTCGAGCTGCTCACCGACTTCGCCGAGCTGAGCCGCAACCGCCCGGCCGCCGAGGAGCGCCACACCGAGCTGCTCGTGCACAGCCCGCGCGAGCACTTCCACTCCTACCTCCAGAGCCTCGACGTCGAGCGCTCCGGACTGTCGGCGGACTTCCGCGACAAGCTCGCCCGCGTGCTGCGCCACTACGGCGTCACCGAGTTCGAGCGCACGCCCGACCTCGAGGAGGCGGTCTTCCGCATCTTCCTGGCCCAGCAGCGCTCGGCCCCCGAGGTGCAGGTCGCGACCTCGATCCTGCAGCGCTGGCTCGCCGAGCCCATCCCGGCAGCGCCGCTCGACGCCGCCGCCCGCGAAGCGCTCGACCGGCTCGTCGTCGCGACCCAGCTGCGCTTCCCCGTCATCGGCGACCTCGCCCGCAGCGTCCGGTTCCGCTGGTTCGACCAGCCGCTCGTCGACGAGGAGCGCCAGAGCGTCCTCGCCGGGGTCCGCGACGAGCTGGCGTCGCTCGCGGCCGAGCCCGACGCCCCCGACCACACGGCCCGCATCGACGAGCTGGCCGCCATCCCCGAGCAGATCGTCCGGTTCCTCACCGAGCGACTGCACGAGGAGGCGCCGGAGCGCCTGCCCGAGCACGAGCCGATGCTCGAGGTGCTCATCAAGCGGCACTACCGCGAGCACGAGCTCCACGGCCTGCGCACGTTCTCCGAGGGTGGCCGGCCCTTCGCCGTCGCCGACTACACGCTCGACGACCGTCCGACGCACCTGACGTCGACGATCGGCGGCGTCGACGAGCTCGTCCCGGGCGGCCCGCTCGACGCGGCCGTGTCCAACGACGTGTGGTCGCGCGCGACGGGCCTGCACTCCGTCGTCGACCTCTACCTGCGCTGGCCGCAGGAGCCGGAGTCCCCCGACGCCGCGAGCGACGAGCTCGCGACGCTGCTGCAGCAGCTGCCCTTCGCGCAGGACGTCCGCCGCGTGGCGGTCGCCGTCAGCGCCGGCCAGGGGCGCCCGGTCGACTACTTCACCTTCCGCCCGGTCGAGGGCACGCTCGTCGAGGACCGCCTCGTCCGCGGCGTGCACCCCATGGTGGGGCGCCGGCTCAACCTGTGGCGCCTCACGGCGTTCGACGTGACCCGCCTCGCGGCTCCCGAGGACGTGCTGCTCTACGAGTGCGTGGCCAAGGACAACCCCGAGGACCGACGTCTCGTCGCCCTGGCGCAGGTGCGCCAGGTCGTCGTCGTGCGCGACGAGGCCGGACAGGTGTCGGGCCTGCCGCACGTCGAGCGGGCCATCGCCAACTGTCTCGAGGCGATCCGCCGGCTCCGGGCGAGCCGTGGTGCCAAGGGTTCCCGGCTCGACATGAACCACGTGTGGGTGCAGATCTGGCCGACCATCGAGGCCGACCTCAGCCAGCTGACCGCGCTCCAGAGCAAGATCGCCCCCGTGACCGCAGGTGCCGGCATAGAGGAGGTCCTCGTGCAGGCCAAGGTCGCGGGCGCTCCCGGCGAGGCGCCTCTGCCGATCGCCGGCCGGTTCTTCTACCAGCCCGGTTCCGGCGTCACCGCGTCGCTCGGGGCGCCTCCCACCGAGCCGCTCAAGCCGCTCGACGACTACGCCTCCAAGGTGGTCCGAGCCCGCCGCCGCGGCCTCGTCTACCCCTACGAGCTCCAGTCGATGATCGCCGGAGACGGCGGCTCCGTCGTCGAGCACGACCTCGACGACACCGGCGCGCTCGTGCCGGTCGACCGGCCCCAGGGCCTCAACAAGGCCGGCATCATCGTCGCCGTCGTCAGCTCGCCGACGGTGCGCCACCCCGAGGGGGTCACGCGCGTCGTGCTGTCGGGCGACCCGCTGCGCTCGCTCGGGTCGGTCGCCGAGGCCGAGTGCGCCCGGGTCATCGCGGCGATCGACCTCGCGGAGCAGATGAAGGTGCCGCTCGAGTGGTACTCCCTCTCGGCCGGGGCGCGCATCTCGATGGACTCCGGCACCGAGAACATGGACTGGGTCGCCCGCGCCCTCAAGCGCATCATCGAGTTCACCCAGGCGGGCGGCGAGATCAACATCGTCGTCGCCGGCATCAACGTCGGCGCCCAGCCCTACTGGAACGCCGAGGCGACGATGCTCATGCACACCAAGGGCATCCTCGTCATGACGCCCGACAGCGCCATGGTCCTCACCGGCAAGCAGAGCCTCGACTTCTCCGGCGGTGTCTCGGCCGAGGACAACTTCGGCATCGGCGGCTACGACCGCGTCATGGGCCCCAACGGGCAGGCGCAGTACTGGGCCAAGGACCTCGCCGGCGCGCGCGACATCCTCATGGCGCACTACGAGCACGCCTACGTCAGCCCGGGCGAGTCCGGCCCCCGCCGCGTCACGACGAGCGACCCGTCGCACCGCGACGTGACGCTCTACCCGCACGACGCGCCCGGCTCGGACTTCGCGACGGTCGGCGAGATCTTCAGCTCGCTCACCAACCCCGACCGCAAGAAGCCGTTCGACATCCGCACCGTCATGCGGGCCGTCAGCGACCAGGACCACGAGCCGCTCGAGCGATGGGCCGGCATGGCCGACGCCGAGACGGCCGTCGTGCAGGACGCCCACCTCGGGGGCGTCCCCGTGTGCCTCATCGGCATCGAGAGCAAGTCGGTGCCGCGCCGCGGCTTCCCGCCCACCGACGGTCCCGACACCTACACGGCCGGCACGCTGTTCCCGCGGTCGAGCAAGAAGGTGGCGCGCGCCATCAACGCGGCCAGCGGCAACCGTCCCGTCGTCGTGCTCGCCAACCTGTCGGGCTTCGACGGGTCGCCCGAGTCGATGCGCAGCCTCCAGCTCGAGTACGGCGCCGAGATCGGCCGGGCCATCGTCAACTTCGACGGCCCGATCGTCTTCACCGTCGTCTCCCGCTACCACGGTGGCGCGTTCGTCGTCTTCTCCAAGACGCTCAACCCGCGCATGACGGTGCTGGCGGTCGAGGGTTCCTTCGCGTCGGTGCTCGGTGGCGCCCCGGCGGCCGCCGTCGTCTTCTCGCGCGACGTCGACGCCCGCACGGCGGCCGACTCCCGCGTCGCCGAGCTCGAGGGTCGCCTCGCCTCGGCCTCCGGGGTCGAGCGCGCCCGCCTCGCGACCGAGCTCGCGGAGCTGCGCACCTCGGTGCGCGCCGAGAAGCTCGGCCAGGTCGCCTCGGAGTTCGACGCGGTGCACAGCATCCACCGCGCCGTGTCGGTCGGTTCGGTCGACGCCGTCATCGAGGCGCACGACATGCGACCGCGCATCATCGCCGCCATCGAGGCCGGCCTGCAGGGCTGACCTCCGCCGACGACGAAGAGGGCGTATGCCGTGTGGCCGGCTCACGGCATACGCCCGACCACCCAGCCGGGACCGACCACGACACACCACAGGGGAACTCATGCAGGATGCACACGAGCTGATGGACCGCGTCCGTGACGGGGCGCGGGGCACGCCCTACGCCGTCGTCGAGCGGCCGTACGGCTTCGACCTCACGATCGACGTCGCCGACGCACGGTGGGTCGACCTCACGGCGGCGCACGGCCTGACGAAGGTCTTCACGCACGAGGTCCACGTCAAGGGGCCCGGCCGCTACGGCATCACCGACGTCGAGCACACGGTGAGCTACGGCGCCGGCGGCGCGTCGCTCACGGCCGCCCGCTCGATCAGGCGCGGACGGGTCTACGGCTACCAGCGCCGGGTCGAGCTCGGGGTCGACGCCCGCACCGGGGAGGTCGGCAAGGTCGTCGACTACACGTTCCGCGCCGGCGAGGGCCGGGGCATCGTCCGGCGCGCCGCCGACGAGCTGGGCTGGAAGGAGGCGATGAACGGCGAGCAGAAGGGCGGACTCATCGTCGGCATCGTCGCGATCGTCCTCACCGTCGGTGTCTTCGCCGCCGTCGGCATCGCCGCCCTGCTGCGCTGACGCGTCAGGCCGACGGCCCCGGCAGCTCCGCCGGGACCCGCAGCGAGGTGACGCCGCCGAGGTCGAGCCACACGGCGTCGGGGGTGCGCACGACCCGCAGCAGCACGTCGTCGCACCCCGGGCAGCGCCCGACGAGGCCGGGGTCCGGTCCGTAGACCCGAAGCGTGGCGACCTCGGTGGCCGAGCCGCAGCCGCGGCAGCGGACGACGGCCGCGGTGACGTCGAGGGCGAAGAGCTCGGAGAGGGGGCCGGCCATGAGGTTGCCGTCCCAGTCGGGCGTGGTCATGGTGATGCGCCTCCTCACGGGCCGCTCGGCCCGAATCTCTCTGTCCTGATGTGCTCGGCGGCGTGGCCGAGCCCGACGAGCAGGTCGGCGGCGCTCTCGACGAAACCCGTCGGTCCGCAGACGTAGCAGGTGGGCGCGTCGGCTGCCTCCCACCCGGGCGCGACGAGGTCGTCCTCGCGCAGCCGTCCGGCCGGGCGCACGTCGCCGTCGGGCGCCCGACGGGTGTGCACGAGGTGGAGCCGCACCCCGGCGCCGGACGGGAGTGCGGCGAGCGCCACCAGCTCGTCCCGGTAGATGACGTCGTCGGGCTCGCGCACCGAGTAGACGAGGCGGAAGGGAGGCGAAGCGTCCGGGTCCTGTTCGGTGCGCGCCCTGAGCATCGACATGAGCGGCACCACCCCGGAGCCTCCGGCGACGAGGAGCACCGGCTCGGGCTGGGCTGCGCGCCAGACGAACCAGCCCCCGACGGGACCTCGCAGCCGCACGGCATCGCCCACCGCGAGGCCGTCGGCGAGGAAGCTCGAGACCTCGCCGTCGGGGACGCGCTGCACCGTCAGCTCTACGTGGTCCCCGCGCGCCGGCGCCGAGACGGAGTAGCTGCGCGTCGCGGTGTAGCCGTCGGGGGCGGTGAGCCGGACGTCGACGTGCTGACCCGGCAGGTGCCCCGGCCAGTCCGGGACGTCGAGCACGAGGGTCACGGCGCTGTCGGTCTCGGGCCGGCGCTCGAGGAGTCTGGCTTCGCGCCAGGCCCTGGGGGCACTCAGTCCCCCTGGTACCGCTGCTCGCGCCATGGGTCGCCGTAGTCGTGGTAGCCGAGCTGCTCCCAGAATCCGGGCGAGTCCTCGAGCAGCAGCTCGATGCCGCGGACCCACTTCGCGGACTTCCAGAAGTAGAGGTGGGGCACGAGCAGCCTGGCGGGGCCGCCGTGCTCGGGCCTCAGGTCGTCGCCGTCGAACTCGAACGCGACCCAGGCCTGCCCGTCGAGGAGGTCCTCGAGCGGCAGGTTGGTCGTGTAGCCCCCGTAGCTGTGCACGAGCGCGAAGTCGGCGGCGGTCTCGACGTCGGCGAGCACCGTGTCGAGCGAGACCCCCCGCCACTCCGTGTCGAGCTTGGACCAGCTCGTGACGCAGTGGATGTCGACCGTCACCGTGTCGCTCGGCAGCTCCATGAGCTCCGCCCACGACCACGTGTGCCTGGTGCCGTCCTCGGTGGCGACCCACAGCTCCCAGTCGTCGTGATCGACGCCGGGGGTCGGCCCCGCCGACAGCACCGGGAAGTCGGCGGTGAGGTACTGGCCCGGGGGCAGCCGGTCGTCGCGGCCGCGCGGTCGACCCTGGAAACCTCGCGTGACGAAGTCCATGCCCCCTGACTCTAGGGGCGGCCGGGCCCCGGCGGAACGTCCACGACGTGGGCGGTCCCGGCGGGGACCTCCCGCTCGGGGCGCCCGCGGGGCAGGATGAGCCCGTGCCGACGACGATGCCGCCCGTGTCGCTGTCGGCGTCGGACGGTGTGGCCACGATCCGGCTCGCCCGTCCCGACGCCGGCAACGCCCTCGACCTGCCCGGCGCGCTCGCGTTCCGCGACACCGTCCGCGAGGTCGCGGAGGCGGTCGACCGGGTCCACGTCGTCGTGCTGCGGGCGGAGGGCCGGCTCTTCTGCGCGGGCGGTGACGTGCGGGCCATGGCCGCGGCCGCGGACCGCCCGGCGTTCGTCGCCGAGCTCGCGGGCGTGCTCCACGAAGCGCTGACCGAGCTGCGCGCCCTGCCGGTGCCCGTCGTCGCCGTCGTCCAGGGCGCGGCGGCGGGGGCGGGCGTGGGCCTCGTGCTCGCGGCCGACGTCGTGCTGGCCGCCGACCACGCGAGCTTCGTGGCGGCGTACCCGTCGGTGGGTCTCTCGCCCGACTGCGGGGTCAGCGCGCTGCTACCGGCCGTGGTCGGTGCCAGACGGGCCGCGCTCTTCCTGCTGACCGGCGCCCCGGTCGACGCGGCCACGGCGCTCGACTGGGGCCTCGTCTCCGAGGTGTGCCCCGCCGAGACCCTCGAGGCCCGCGCGGGTGAGGTCGTCGCCGCGATGGCCGCCCTGCCGCGACGAGCCGTGGGCGAGGCGGCCCGGCTGCTGCGCCGGTCCGGTGAGAGGGCGTATGCCGCGCAGCTCGCCGACGAGGCCGCGACCATCGCGCGCCTGTCGGCGACCGCCGAGGCGGAGGCGCTCCTCACCGCCTTCGCGACCCCAGCCCCTGCCCGACCGAGCAACGGAGACTCCCCATGAGCGCCACCACGTCGAACGTCACCTCGAGCATCACGTCGAGCATCACGTCGAGCATCACGTCGAGCAGGGTCGACGACATCGTCCGTCGCAGCGCGACGCGCCACCCGGACCGGGTGGCGCTCGTCTTCGAGGACCGCACGTGGACGTATGCCGCCCTCGACGACGCCGTGTCCCGCGCGGCCGCGCACCTACTGGGTCTCGGGCTCGTCGCCGGCGACCGGGTCGCGACGGTCGGGGTCAACTCCGATGCCTACCTGCTCGCGTTCCTCGGCTGCGCGCGCGCCGGGCTCGTCCACGTGCCCGTCAACTACGCCCTGACCGGGCCCGAGCTGACCTACCTGCTCGGCGACTCCGGCGCACGAGTGGCGCTCGTCGACGTCGCCCTGCGCGACTCGGTCGAGTCGGTCCGGGCCGACACCGCCCTCGAGCGGGTGCTGCTCCTGCACGGCGGCGACGACGCGGTGCTGCCCGGCTGGAGCGAGGGCGACGTGCCCGTGGTCGAGGTCAGGACCGCCGACACCGACCTCGTGCAGCTGCTCTACACGTCCGGCACGACGTCACAGCCGAAGGGCGCGATGATGACGCACCGCGCCCTCGTGCACGAGTACGTCTCGAGCATCGTCGGGCTCGACCTGCGCGAGGACGACGCGCCGTTGCACTCGATGCCGCTCTACCACTCGGCACAGATGCACGTCTTCCTGCTGCCCTACCTCGCGGTCGGTGCGACGAACCACCTGCTGACCCGGCCCGACGTCGCCGCGATCCTCGAGCACGTGCAGGCCGACGGCATCGGCTCGCTCTTCCTCGCCCCGACCGTGTGGGTGCCGCTGTCGAACCACCCGGACCTCGACACGGCCGACCTCAGCGCGTTGCGCAAGGCCTACTACGGCGCCTCGATCATGCCGTTGCCGGTGCGCGACCGCCTCCAGCAGCGGCTGCCCGGGCTCGGCTTCTGGAACTGCTTCGGCCAGTCCGAGATCGGGCCGCTCGCCACGGTGCTTTGTCCCGAGGAGCACGCCGAGCGACCGGAGGCGTGCGGCCGGACGGTGCTCTTCGTCGAGGCGCGTGTCGTCGACCCCGAGGGTGAGGACGTCCCGGCCGGCGAGCCGGGAGAGCTGCTCTACCGCTCCCCGCAGCTGTGCGCCGGCTACTGGAACAAGCCCGACGCGACGGACGAGGCCTTCCGCGACGGCTGGTTCCACTCCGGCGACCTCGTGACGCGCGACGAGGGCGGCTACCTCACCGTCGTCGACCGCATCAAGGACGTCATCAACACCGGCGGCGTCATGGTCGCCTCCCGCGAGGTCGAGGACGCGCTCTACACCCACCCCGCGGTGGCGGAGGTCGCCGTCATCGCGACCCCGCACGAGCGGTGGGTCGAGGCCGTCACGGCCGTCGTCGTGCTGCGTCCCGGGCAGTCCGTCACCGAGACCGAGCTCGTCGACCACGCGCGGTCGACACTCGCACCGTTCAAGCTGCCCAAGGCGATCCACTTCGTCGACGAGCTCCCCCGCAACCAGAGCGGCAAGCTGCTCAAGCGGGTGCTGCGCGACGACCTCGCCGAACGCCCCGCCACGTCCTGACCGCGGCCGCAGCCGTCACCGCGGCGACACGGCATACGCGAGGAAGGCGGTGCCGGCGACCCACACGCCGAGGCCGGCGAGGTTGACCCGGGGGTGGAGCGTCAGCGCGGCGAGGAACTCGCGGAGGAAGGCGCTCGGCAGGAAGTGCCAGGCCGTCGGGGCACCCGTGACGTCGGCGTCGAGCTGCAGGCGCCGCGTCAGCAGCGCCGCCCGGCCCACGTGGTAGCCGCTCGTCACGACCCGGAGGTGCCCGGCCCCGTCGAGTCCCCGGGCGCGCAGGATCTCGCGCGAGAGCAGGAGGTTCTCCTCCGTGGTGGTCGAGCGGTCCTCTGTCGCAAGCACGTCCGGGGGGACGCCGTGGGCGACGAGGTATGCCGTCATGGCCACTCCCTCGGGCATCGGCTCGTCGTCGCCCTGGCCGCCGCTCGGGACGACGATCGGGTCGTGACCGAGCGCCTGCTCGTCGCGCCACGCGTCGGCGGCCGCGTCGAGACGGTTGGCCAGCAGGGTCGGGACGGTGCCGTTGACGAGTCCTGAGCCCAGGACGACGATCGCGGCCGGCGCCACGCGGGCCCGCCGGCGCAGGTAGGCGAGGCAGAAGAGCGCGTACGAGACGAGCACGAGGCCCGGGTAGCCGGGCAGCAGGAGAACGACGACGGCGACCACCGCCGACCGGCTCGTCCCGGCCGGGAGAACACCGACGGCCAGGGCACTCGCGGCGAGGATGGCGAGGCCCAGGACGAGGGCGACTGCGTTGGTGCGGCTGCGACCCGCGGGACCGAGCAGCCGCAGGCCGTTGCCGACGAAGAGCAGGCCCAGCACGGCTGCGCCGACGAGCGGCAGCAGGAGCAGGGACCTGGCGCCGGCGGACGGTGCGGCGGTTGCCGTCGTCGCGGCCCACAGGGCGCCGGTGAGCAGGACGCCGGTCAGCCATCGCCGGGGCGCGGCGCGCGCCGTGAGCACGAAGAGGACGAGCAGCGCCGCCGCGAGGACGAGGGCGACGAGCGATGGCATGCGACGAGCATGCCCTCCCCGACCCGGTGTCACGAAACCGGCACGTGGCGCGTCGAGTTCGACGAGCACGTGGCGGCTGGGCGGGCACGCTCGCGGGGGCGACCTGCCGCCCCGCATGACGGCTGCGTGACAGCTGTGTGGCGGCTGCGAATCGTCGGGGCTTTCCAGCCCACCACGAGCGTCCGGTCCCGTAACCTGTCCTTCTGGAAGGGCCGGGATTGACTGCCACACCACCCCTCCCTCACGGCTTGGCAGTCAGGTGGGGTCCGGCCCTTCCGCCATGTCCGGCCGTCGCGGCCCGGCAGGCTGCGTCAGTGGCGGCAGCCGGCGAGCACTCGCGCGATCTGTGCGCGCTCCGCGGCCGTGACCCAGAGGTGGTAGCGCTGCTTCACGGCGACCTGCCGCGCGACGTAGGCGCACCGGAAGGCCTGGTTCGGCGGCAGCCACGAGGCGGCGTCCGCATCACGCTTGGAGCTGTTGGTGGGGCCGTCGACGGCGAGCAGGTTGAGCGGGTCGTTGGCGAGGGCGGCCCGTTGGGTGGCGGTCAGCTGCTGGGCGCCCTTGACCCAGGCGTCACCGAGCGCCACGACGTGGTCGATCTGCACGCGCGAGGACGTCGCGCGTCCGCGCGCGAACGTGATCGTCCGGGCCGTGTAGGGGTCGGCGAGCGCGCCGGCCAGCACGACACAGCCGTGCGTCCCCGGCTTGAGGCGCACGGCCGTGAGGTCGCGCCGGAGGATGTCGTTGCGGGTGTCGCAGCCGTTGTGGCCGAGTGCGACGTCGACGTCGTCGGACCAGGCGATCCCGAACGCGGCCCTGGAGTAGCCGGTCTTCGGTGCCCGGCCCTTGACCGGGAGGGTGGCGAGCGCCGCCGCCGCATCCTGCAGCTGCGAAGGGCTGAGCGACCAGGTGCGCGCCGGGGTCGTCGTGGTGGTGATGGTCGTGCTGCTGCCGGAGGCCGCCGGCTCGACCCGCGTCGAGGCGTGGTGCGCGTCGGCTCCGGCACCCGGGGAGGCGAGCGGCAGGCCGCAGGCGGTGAGCAGGCCGGCGACGAGCAGTCCGGTCAGACCGGGCAGACCCCTGCTGACGAGCGGTCGCGCAGGGCGGGGACGGGGCGCGAGGGTCGTGGGCACGAGGAGAGACATTGCCACACAGTCGAATTCACGTCTGCCGCGGCGCGCCGGAGTCGGGGTCGGACGTAGGGGTGCCGGCGGCGGTGTCGGCAGGGCTGGCTAGAGTCTGCCGTCGTGAGAAGGGTGGCAGGAAGTGCTCGGTAGGACGCATGCCCTGTCCGGTGCGGTGGCCGTGCTGGCCCTCACCCCCGTGCTGCGGGCTCACGGCGTCACGGTCGACGCCTGGGCGGTCCCGGTGGCGGCGGTCACCGCGGCAGGGGCCGCGATCCTGCCTGACGTCGACCACGCCCATGCCACTCCAGCGCGCTCACTCGGCCCCGTCTCGGCCGGACTCGCCTGGTGCGTCGGCAAGCTCAGCGGCGGACACCGCAACGGCACGCACTCGTTCGTCGGTCTGGCCGCCTTCACCGGCCTGTCGTTCTGGCTGACGCAGGTCGGCGGACTGCCCCTCGGCCTCTTCCTGTCGTTCCTCTTCGCCATCGCGGCAGCAGCCCTGCGCGTCAACATGGTCCGGGCCACCGTCGGACACACGCTGCTGTGCCTCGTCATGGGCGCGATGCTCGTGCGTGGTGCGGTGCTCGACTCGTTCCCGGTCGAGGTCGTGCCGTGGGCCGTCGCGACCGGCGTGACGGTGCACCTGCTCGGCGACATGGCCACGGTCCAGGGCTGCCCGTTGTTCTGGCCGGTGCACCGCCACCGCTACAACTACCTCGCGCTCAGCACCGACCACGCCGTCGAGCGCTGGGTCGTCGGGCCCGCCCTCACGCTCGCGGCCGCGTGGCTCGTCGTGACGCTGGCCGGCGGCGTCGACGTCATCGGCCCCGCGCTCCACACGACCTGGCGGACGGTGCGGTCGCTCGTGCCGGGCTGACTCCTCGTCCACCGCACGCTCGAGGGATCAGACGTTGACGTCGAAGCCCGGCTCGAAGACCGCGAGCCGGACGTAGCGGTCCTCCACGGGGATCCGGAACGCGGCGACGAGCGCGCCGTGCACGGCGTCGATGATCGCGACCTCCTCGTCCGGCGTGTAGGACCTGCGGACCTCGATCAGGGTGCTCGGCATGAGCCAGAGATACCAGAGAAGCCGCCGCGACTACCGCCGCCGCGACCGGGCTGCCCCACGGCGGCCGGCCTAGACCGTTGCCGCGCCTTCGGGTGCGAGCTCGGCCACCTCGAGGAAGACGGTGGCGCTGCCGCCGGCCGGCACCAGCTCCATCAGCTCACCCGAGTGCCGCGCCTGCTCCCCGGCCCAGGCTGCGACGGCCTCGCCGCTCTCCCAGCGCCGCACGACCACGAAGTGCGCCGGGTCGTGCGCGTCCTGCAGGATCATCCCCTCGCGAGCCCCGCCGCGGGCCGTCGCCGCGTCCGCGAACCGGCGGAAGGCCGCGAGGAAGGCCTCTGGGTCGGCGTCGCCGATCGACCAGTCGCTCATCGTCCACGTATCGGCCATGGCCCATCTCCTTCGACTCTCCGTTCGTGCGACGAAGCGGCCGCCGTTCGGGTGACTGGCAGGACGGCATCGGGGCCCGCGGCTGTCACGAGGCAACCGCCGGTATGGCTCCGAGCTGCTGGAGCAGGGCCAGGTTGTCCATGAGGATCCGGCTCGAGACGATCCTCCCGTCGTGGACGACGTCCCTCGTCCACGCCTCCACGGTGACGCGGGTTCCCGTCGGCGGGATGCCGAGGAAGGCGTCTCGGTGGGTGCCCTTCCACGTGCTCCAGGCCATGACCGCCTCGCCGTCCGCCACCATCTGCTCGACGGTCCACTCGAGATCCGGGAAGGCCGTGAAGAGCTGTCCGAGAAAGTCGCGGAGGCCGTCGCGACCAGGGCCCTGACCCGGTGGAGGGTTCTCCTCGACGAAGTCGTCGGAGACGAGGTCGGGGATGACGTCGAGGTTGTGCCCGTTGAGCACCTCCTCGACGAAACGGACCGGTACGGCCGCGCCTTCAGGTCTGGGCATGGCAGTCACTCCTGTTCAGTCGTTCTGGCCACCGTGCGCAGTGGACGGCAGGTGGCCGGTGGACGCCTCGGCCGCGAGGACGGCAAGGCGTTCGAGGCTCAGTTCCATGTGCTGGTGCAGGTCAGCCTCCAGGTCATCGACGCCGAAGAGGAGCTTGAGGATCACCTGCAAGGCGGTGGGGACCCGGTCGACCACCTCGTAGGCGAGGCTCACCCTGCACTGCTCCCCGCCGGCCCGCTCCATCTCGTACGTCCATCGCAGGGTTCCACCCCCGCGCTCGGTGCGCGAGAACGAGAAGACTCGTCCGGGCTCGGCAGCCGTGACGACGGGATGGTTGGTCCACCTCATCCACCGACGGCGGTTGGTCGCCGCGAAACGCGCTCCGACACCGGCACCACCGACGCTGCCGGGCGGGGTCTCCCACCGGACGGCCACGACCTCGGGGCTCCACTCGGGTGTCCGGGTGACGTCGGCGACGATGCCGTACACGGTCGCCGGGTCGGTGTCTACGAGCCGGGTGACTCTGTCCGCGGTCAAAGGGTTCATGGGTTCTCCTGGGGTGCTACCCCTGATTATGCGACCGCAGCAGCCACCTCCGCAATAGGGTATTGCATGTGTAATATGTAATCGTGACGAAGGCGGAACAGGACGTCGGTCGCGCCACACCGCGGGCACGGCAGCGAGCCGCGACCGAGGCGGAGATCCTCGCCGCGGCGCTCGCCCAGATGGGCCGCGAGGGGGTCGCCGCGTTGAACCTCAGCCAGGTCGCACGGGAGGTCGGACTGCGCCAACCCTCGCTGTTCCGCTACTTCCCGTCCCGGCTTGCCCTGTACGACGCGCTGTTCGCCCACGGGATGCGTGAGCACCGAGCGGCAGTGGCAGCGGCACTGGCAGAGGGCGCCGGCGGCTGGGCGACGGTCCGTGGCGTCGCGGAGGCAACCGCCCGGTTCTCCGCTGCGAACCCGGTGCTCGGGCAACTGCTGTTCACCCGGCCCGTGCCGGGGTTCGAGCCTTCCGCAGAGGCCTATGCCCCGAGTGTCGACGTGAGGCAGATGGTCTCGGACTCCGTCGCGGATGCCGTGGCGGCCGGCGAGCTGAGGGCGGAGGCTGCCACGCCGGAGGGCGTGCAGCTGCTCGTGGCGTTGACGGCGGGGGTCATCAGTCTCCACGCCGCCAACGACCCCGGCACCGAGGAGCCCAGCCCGCTGCTGGAGTCCGCACTCGAGATGTATGCCGCGTACTACCGGCCCTGACCGCCGGGCAGCGCCTCACGGCCCGGCGGGGAACCGAACGTCCCCGCGCGGCCCGGACCTGTCGATATGCGCCGTCTCGCGTCCCAGGTTCGGTTGACTCAGCAGCTGGGCAACGCCGCGGTCACCACGACGTCGCGTGCGGGGACGGTCATCGACACGGACGACCTGACCCCGGCACAGACGGCTGCCCAGATCGTCGAGGCGCTGGACACCGCTCGATAGACGCCGGCTGGTGGGCCGAAGCCGTCTGCCGGAGCGTCACCGCCTCCGCATGGTGTCGATGAGGACCGGCGAGCCCTCGCGCAGCGGCTGCACCTCACCCGTCGTCACGAACCCGTGCCGCTCGTACAACCGGCGGGCGGAGTCGTTGCCCTGGCTGACGTGCAGGACGACCGGTCGGCCGACCCGGTCGGCATGCTCGAGCAGTCTCTCGAGGATGCGCGCGGCCACACCGTCACCGCGGAACGTCGGACGGACCCACATCCCCCAGACGAACGCGTCGTCCGAGGCGTCCGGCACGAACAGGCCACCCATGGCGACCGGTCCGTGGTCGGCGAACGCCAGCACCACGGGACCCGGGCCGGCGGCCCGTTCGCGCCACACCTCGGGAGGCTGCGCGGAGGCCTCCGCCAGGGTCGCCCCGAACGCATCGGGCGCGTCGGCCAGTGCTTCGAGCCGAACGGCCCGGAAGTCCTCCCAGTCGTCAGCACCGATGACGCGGAGCTCAGTGCTGCTCACGGTCGACACGGCAGCACTCCGATCAGGACTGGGTGCGCAGGTAGCGCCCGAAGTGGGGCACGGTGAAGGCGATGAGGCCGCGCTCACCGGAGTAGATGAGGCCCTTCTTGATGAGGGCGTCGCGGGCGGGCGACAGCGACTGCGGCTTGCGCCCGAGCACGTCCGCCACGGCCGAGGTCGGCACGGCCTCCCGCTCGGTCACCCCATCGCGCACGTATGCCGCGACGTCGCCCTCAGCGTCGTCCAGGCCTCCCGAGTCCGCCTGTGCCACAGACGGGTTCACGAGTGCTGCGTCTGCCATCGCCCGGAGGTACTCGCGCTCCGCCGGGGTCGCACGCTCGAACCGCGATCCGAAGAAGCCCACGGCGAGCTCGGACTCTGCCTCGGGCACCGCCACGCGGATGTCCTCCGCCGTCACCGGTGAGCTCGGCGCGACGTCCCAGACGACCTTGCCGTACGCCTGGATGAAGTAGGGATAGCCGGCCGTCACGGCATACATCTCGTCGAGGGCCTCGGGGGTGAACTCGCACGCCTCCTCGGCGGCCGGGCCGACGAGCGCCCGGTCGGCGGCCTCGCGCGGCAACCGATCGATGCGGGAATAGCGAAAGAGCCTCTCGGAGTAGGACTTCGAGGCCGACAGCACGGCCGGCAGGTGCGGCAGCCCGGCCCCGACGACGATGACGGGCAGGCCCGACTGCGAGATCTCGTGGCAGGCCGCGCACAGGGCGGAGACGTCCTCGGGGTCGAGGTCCTGCATCTCGTCGATGAAGAAGGCGACGCCCTTGCCGACGTCGGCCGCCAGGCCCCCGATGTCGGTGAGCAGTTCGACGAGGTCGATCTCGACGTCGCCCGAGTCGGCGCGGCCCGTCACTGCGGGCACGTCGATGCCGGGGTGCCACCTCTCACGCAGCTTGGCCCCGGTCGGGGCGTCGCGCAGCGCGAACGCCTTGATGCTCCCCAGCACCTGGTCGACGTCGTCGCCACGCGGGTGGCCGAGCTCGCGCACCGCCTGGTGGGCGGCGGCGGCGAGCGGCCGGCGCAGGCGCTGGTCGGGGCGCGCCTCGAACTTGCCTGTGCCCCAGTCGGCCCGGACGGCTGACGAGCGAAGAGCGTTGAGCAGCACCGTCTTTCCGACGCCGCGCAGGCCGGTCAGCACGATCGAGCGTTCGGCGCGTCCGCGGGCGATCCGCTCGAGGACGACGTCGAAGGTGCGCAGCTGCTCGTCGCGCCCGGCGAGCTCGGGCGGGCGCTGGCCCGCGCCCGGGGCGTACGGGTTCGTGATCGGGTCCACGCTCGGAGGCTATACGCGTCTCTACGGCAAACCTGAGACATCCGCAGACAGCGCCATCGGCGAGTCGCGGGGTTGCCGTCACACGGAGCAACTCGACGGAATCCGAAGTGACTTGATTCGGATTCCACTGAATTCGGGCAAGAAAAAGCGCCGTTCCGCACGGTCAGGGGTGGTCATGCGGAACGGCGCGTTGCGACTATAACGCGGTTTTGGGCGAAACGGTCAAGCGACCGACAAGATTTCAAAAATCTCGTTCGGGTGCGCGATGGCGTCCTGCTCCGCCACGAGGAGCATCTCGTCGGAGCCGCTCGCGTGCGTGCGCTCGAGGACGGCATACATCGTGGCCGCCGTACGTCGCAGGGCCACCTCGGCCCCGTCGGTCAGGTAGTGCGCGAGGAAGACCGCGGCGGTGACGTCGCCGCCCCCGCGGACGGTCATCGGCAGCATGGGGGTCGTGACGACCCACGCGTCGTCGGCGGTGATGCAGGCCATCTGGATCGAGTCGGCCGGGGTGTCGGACGTCAGTGCCGACGTCACGAGCACGACCTTCGGCCCGCGCGCGACGAGCTCGCGCGCAGCGGCCACGAGGTCGGCCTGCGTGGCGACCTCGCGCCCGACGAGGTACTCGAGCTCGAACTGGTTCGGCGTCACGATGTCGGCCCGCGGCACGACGTGGTCACGGAGGTACTCCGGGATGCCCTCGCGCACGAAGAAGCCGCGGCCGACGTCGCCCATCACCGGGTCGCAGCAGTAGACCGCGGCGGGGTTGGCCGCCTTGACGCGCGCGACCGCGTCGAGCACGACCTCTCCGACGGCCTCGGCGCCCTGGTAGCCCGAGAGCACCGCATCGATCGTCGGGAAGGCGCCGCGCTCCTCGACACCGTCGATGACGGCAGCCACGTCGGCGGGCGCGATGAGAGGGCCGCGGGTCGAGCCGTAGCCCGTGTGGTTGGAGAACGTCACCGTGAGGACGGGATAGACCTCGTGCCCGAGCCGCTGGAGCGGGAAGACCGCGGCCGAGTTGCCGGCGTGACCGTAGGCGACGTGGGACTGGATCGACAGGATCTTCACGCGCCCACCCTAGCCGCTTGCATACCCTAAATAGTTCTAGTCATAATAGAACTATGCTGTGGCAGGTCGACCCCACCTCGAGCACCCCGCTCCACGCCCAGGTCGCGGCCTGCGTCCGTCGCGAGATGGCCTCGGGTCGCCTCGCCCGCGGGGACCGCCTCCCGTCGGCCAAGGAGGTCGCCGGCGTCCTCGACGTCAACCTCCACACCGTGCTGCGCGCCTACCAGGCGCTGCGCGACGAGGGCCTCATCGACCTGCGCCGCGGCCGGGGTGCCATCGTCACCGCCACCGATCCTGCCGGGGACGCCCGCCTGCGATCGCTCGTCGCCGAGCTCGTCGCCGAGGCCCGCCTCACCGGCACCACCCCCACCGACCTCACCCGACTCATCGAGAGCGAGTTCCAGCGATGACCACCGACCGTCGCCCCACCCGCGCCCTCGTCGCGAGCGCCGTCGTCCCCCTCGGCGTCGCGGTCACCGGCACGGCGACGGCGTATGCCGTCCGCGACCGTCTGCCCGACCGGCTGGCCGTGCACTGGGGCGTGGACGGGGCGCCCGACCGCTACAGCTCCTTCACCGGTGCGGTCGTGACGGCAGCCGCCCTCACGGTCGCCGTCCCGCTCGCGATCATCGGGCTCGGGGCACTCATGCACCGCTCGGCCCGCGGGCCGGTCGCCGCCATCGCCGGAGGTCTCTCCGTCGCTCTGGGCGGGCTGCTCTTCGGCGGTCTGCTCGCGCAGCGTCCGGGCCAGCCGCCTCAGGCCTTCCCGCCGCAGTGGGCGGTGCCGTCCCTCGTGCTGGCCGTGCTCGTCGGCGTCGGTCTGTGGCGCTGGGGCCGGATCACGCCCCCGGAGGTCACGGGCCCGCGCGGGCCGCTCCCCGCCGACGCCGCACGCCTCGACGTCGCACCGACGACGCGGCTCGCGTGGACCGGGCGGGCCAGCCTGCCGACCGGGCCCGCACTCGCGCTCGCCGTCGTCGTCGCGCTGCCGCTCGTGTGGGTGGCCCTCGCCGGCCTGCCGTGGGTGTGGCTGCTGGCGCTCGCCCTCGGCGCCCTGCTCGCCGTCACGCTGTCGGCCCGGGTGGTCGTCGACAGCGCCGGGCTGCGCGTCTCGAGCGCCGGGTTCACGTGGTCCCGGGTCCCGCTCGAGCGCGTGACGTCGGCGACGACGTGCACGGTGTCGCCCCTGCGCGAGTTCGGCGGCTGGGGCTGGCGCCTCGCGATGGACGGGCGTCGCGGCTACATCACCCGCGCGGGCGAGGCGCTCGTCGTGCACCGGGTCGGCGAGCCGGACGTCGTCGTGACCGTCGACGACGCCGACGAGGCCGCCGCGGTCCTCAACACGCTCGCCGCCCGCACCTAGGCCTGGACCGGCCTGAGACGGCGAGGACCGTCCTGAACCGGTCTGAGACGGCGAGGACCGTCGATCGACATCGCCGTGTCAGGATGGATCGCATGAACGCGATCCCCACGACGACCGTGTCCGAGCTGCCCGACGACGCCGTCCTCGTCGACGTCCGCGAGGCCGACGAGTGGGCTGCGGGCCACGCCCCGAACGCCATCCACATCCCCCTCGGCGAGCTGCCCTCCCGCATCGACGAGCTGCCCGAGACCGATGACACCGTCGCCGTCGTGTGCCGCATGGGCGGCCGCTCGGCGCGCGCCGTGCAGTGGCTCGTCCAGCAGGGCTACGACGTCACCAACGTCGAGGGCGGCATGGTCGAGTGGCAGCGCGCCGGCAAGCAGCTCGCCGCCGACGGCGAGCCGAACATCATCTGACCCGCGACCCGACGGAGGGTGACCCGGTGAACGACCGCGACAGGCACGACGACGCGCGCCAGCCGGACCCGACGGCCGACGAGTGGTCGGCCTGGCTGCCCCGCCTCGACCCGCCGACGACCCCGCTCCCGCAGCCCTCCGCGCCGCCCGACGCCGCAGTCCCGCCGGCCCCGTCGCCTGCGCCCGATGCCCCTCACGCTCCGCCGTCGCTGCCGCACCTGCCGCCTCCCCCTGCCACACCGACGAGCTGGTATGCCGGGTCGTCGCGGCCCGCGCCCATGCCGGCTCCCGCGGGCGCGCCGCTCTACAGCCCACCCCCGCCGAACCGGCTCGGGCTCGCGATCTTCTGCACCGTGTTCTGCTTCATGCCCTTCGGCATCGTCGCGCTCGTCAAGGCGAGCTCCGTCAACGCCAGATGGGCGCAGGGCCGGCTCGTCGAGGCGCGCCGGGCCTCGGAGTCGGTCCGGAGCTGGTGCCTCCTCGCCGCCCTCGTCTGGCCCGGGCTCGGCCTCCTGACGGCGTTCACCGCCGTCCTCGGCTTCCGCTGACGCCGCTCCCGCCCTGTCAGGCGACGGGGATCGACGCCGGTCGGGTGCAGACGAGCTCGTCGCCCTGCGGAGCCGCCACGGGGGCCTGCACCACCCCACCCCCTGCCGACGCTGGACGCGCCTGGGCGACGCGGCCGTCGACCTGCACGCAGAGCTGCCACTGCTTCAGGCCGCGGTCCACCGCGCCCCGCGGCGCCTGGAACGAGTCGCCCGGGACGTCGAGCACGGGCGGCGACACGGCATACGCCCTCCCGGTGACGCTCGCCCCGGGAGCGATGACGTGGCCACCCATGACGGGCGCGGCGGCGAAGCGCACGTTCGGCGCCGTCGCGAAACCCTGCTTGCTCAGACGCAGCACCCCGGACTGCTCGTAGACCCACGCGTGCTGCTGGTCCACGCCCCGGGGCAGCGCGGCGCTCCCGAGGTCGTGGGGCACGAGGTCGTAGGCCAGGAGCGGGGTCGACCCCGTGTTGGTCACCGTGTAGTCGACGACGAGCCCCGGCCGGACGGCCATGCCCGACCCGGTCGGGCCGTGGTGCGCGCCTCCTGCCGGAGCCATCGTCGCCTCGAGGCGCACGCCGCCGGACGTCACGGTCTGCACCGGGGCGACGGACCCGACGGCCGACGTGGGCGCCCCCGGGGAGGGCTCGGCCTGCCCGCAGGCGCTCGTGGCGAGCACCGCGCCGAGAGCGAGCGCGGCACCGGTCGAGGTCTTCAGGGTCGTCGTCAACGGCTTCATGGTGGGAGAGACAACCACGCCGGTCGGATCGTTGCAGTCTGAACCGTTTCGACCCGATCCTGAGCGTCACCTGAACGTCACCCCCGAGCCCGCTGGCAGTAGCGCCAAGTCGCGGCGCAGTTTGGGCAAACAGTCCTTAAACGACCTCTCCAGCGGGTATGGGGCGCCCTCCGGCGGGCGTACTTTTGCCCCGGCCCCGAGCGATGCGCAGGCACGCCAACGGCCGATCCGCCATCGCCAGAGGAGACCCCATGAAACGTTCCGCACGCCTCGCGCTCGCAGGCGTCGGCGCCGCCGCCCTCGTCGTCCCGGTCGTCGCCACCGCCGGCGCCGTCAGCGCCCACCAGCGGCCGACGTCGCACCCCGCGACGGTCAGGACGTCCACGCCGATCAAGCACGTCGTCGTCATCTTCGGCGAGAACGTGTCGTTCGACCACTACTTCGCGACGTACCCGCAGGCCGCCAACACCCCGGGCGAGCTCAGCCAGGGCTCGGGCACACCGGCCCCGCGCTTCACCGCCGCGCCGGGCACCCCCCGCAGCATCGCGACGCTCGCGCACGACCACCTGCTCGCCCCGAACAACCCCAACTCGGTGCAGCCGCAGCGCCTCACGCCCGGCCAGGCCGTGACCTGCGACCAGGACCACACCTACACGAACGAGCAGAAGGCCTACAACGCCGGCGCCATGGACAAGTTCGTGGAGTTCACGAGCAAGGACGCGTGCGCCGCCCCGACCTTCGGCCGGACCGGCCTGACGATGGACTACTACGACGGCAACACGGTCACGGCGATGTGGAACTACGCGCAGCACTACGCGATGAGCGACCACGCCTTCAGCACGACCTTCGGCCCGTCCTCCCCCGGCGCCATCAACCTCGTCTCCGGGCAGACCCACGGCGTCAAGGAGTTCAACGCCGACGGCACGCCGGCCACGACCCCGGCCGGTGGCGACTACACCGTGCGCTTCCCCGACGCCAACGGCGTCGGCACCATGACCGGCGACCCGGACCCCGTCTACGACGACTGCTCCAACAACAGCCACGCGAAGAGCTACACCCTCGCCGCCATGACGGGACGCAACATCGGCGACCTGCTCAACGCCAAGAAGGTCTCGTGGGGCTGGTTCCAGGGCGGCTTCACGCCGACCACGGCCGCCGCCGGCAGCGCACCCGCGGCCTGCCTCACCACGCACACCAACGTCGCGGGGATCTCCTCGACCGACTACAACCCGCACCACGAGCCCTTCCAGTACTACGCGTCGACGGCGAACCCGCACCACCTGCCGCCGGCGAGCGTCGCCGAGATCGGCCACGACGGCCAGGCGAACCACCAGTACGACATGTCCTCCTTCGACCAGGTCGTCGGCACCGACAACCTGCCGGCGGTCAGCTTCCTCAAGGCCCCGAACTACCAGGACGGGCACGCGGGCTACTCCGACCCCCTCGACGAGCAGCGCTTCGTCGTCAAGGAGGTCAACGCCATCCAGAAGTCGAAGCACTGGAAGGACACGGCGATCGTCCTCGCCTACGACGACTCCGACGGCTGGTACGACCACGTCGCCGCGCAGGTGAAGAACGCCTCCAACACGACGGACGACGCGGCCTTCTGCACCAACGCAGCCGCCTCCGGCGTGCCGATCGCGCAGGGCTACCAGGACCGCTGCGGCCCCGGCCCGCGCCAGCCGCTCGTCGTGATCTCGCCCTTCTCGAAGACGAACTACGTCGACCACCACCAGACCGACCAGGCCTCGATCCTGCGCCTCATCGAGGACAACTGGGGCGTCGGCCGCATCGGTGACGGCTCCGCCGACGCCTGGGCCGGCTCGATGCGCGGCCTGTTCTCGTTCGAGGACTCGCGGGCCCCGCAGGTCATCCTCGACGAGAACCGGGGCACGGTCGCCTCGGTGCAGCGCACCCGTCACGAGGGCTGACCCCCTCGGCGACACACGCCACACGCACGACGGAGCGGGCCGGGTCACCAGACCCGGCCCGCTCCTCGTCGTCCGGGCCGCTACTTGAGCAGGCGGGACAGGCGGCGGTCCGCGAGCGGCTTGCCGCCGGTCTGGCAGGTCGCGCAGTACTGGAGCGAGGTGTCGGCGAACGACACCTCGCGCACGACGTCACCGCACACGGGGCACGCCTCGCCCGTGCGCGCGTGCACGCGCATGCCGGCCCGCTTGGCGTCCTTGAGCTCCTTGGCCGGCTTGCCCGACGCCGTCGTGACGGCGCTCGCGAGCGTGTCGCGCAGAGCGGCATACAACCGGTCGACGACCTCGGGGGCGAGGGATCCGGCGATGGCGAAGGGACTGATCTTCGCGACGTGGAGGATCTCGTCGGAGTAGGCGTTGCCGACCCCGGCGATGAACTCCTGGTCGCGCAGCAGCCCCTTGATCTGGGTGCGGCGCCCGTCGAGCATCGACCGGAACGTCTCGAGGGAGAAGTCGTCGGCCATCGGGTCGGGTCCCAGCCGGGCGATCCCTGGCACCTCGGCCGGGTCCTTGACGATGTATGCCGCGAGCGACTTCTTCGTGCCCGCCTCGGTCAGGTCGAAGCCCGACCCGTCGGACAGGCGCACCCGCAGCGCGATCGGCGACTTGCCGGGGCGCACGACGGTCGCCGGCAGCTGGTCGGACCAGCGCAGCCAGCCGGCGCGGGCGAGGTGGAAGACGAGGTGGGTGCCGTCGGCGTCGATGTCGAGGAACTTGCCGTGCCGGTGCACGCCGTCGACCGGGGCACCCTCGAGCGCCTGCGGCGGCGGGTTGAAGGTCTTGAGCACGCTGAACGACGCGAGCTCGACCCCCGTGATGGCAAGGCCGGCCGTTCGCTCGGCGAGGAAGTCGACGAGCGCCTGCACCTCCGGCAGCTCAGGCATGGCCCCAGTCTGTCATCCGGAGGGGACTATCGGCCGGGACGCGAGGGCTGTTCGTCGGCGGCGAGCACCTCTCCCACCTTGCCCGCGCTCTCGAGGACCCGCAGCATGGCGTGCCCGTCCGGCGCCGAGAAGGTCGGCACCGACCGGGCCGCCCAGGACCGGATCGGCGCCTCGATCTTCATCGGGTTGGACAGCACCTGCTCGGTCGGCGACAGGTGGCGGATGCAGATGGCCTCGACGCGGTCGGGCCTCGCCTCGGCGAAGTCGGCGTAGATCTGCGGGTCGTGCTGGCCGTCGTCGCCGACGAGCAGCCACCGGATCTCGGGGAAGTCGCGGGCGAGCCGGTCGAGGCAGCTGCGCTTGTGCGCCTGCCCGCTGCGGAACCAGCCCGTGTTGGTCGGCCCCCAGTCGGTGAGCATGAGCGGCCCGAGGGGGAAACCGTTCTCGACGAGGAAGCGGTTGAGGGTGGCGGCGGTGTTCCAGGCTCCCGTCGAGACGTAGACGATGGGGGCGCCGGGGTGCGCCGAGAGGATGCGGCGGTACATCGGGGCCATTCCCGAGACCGCGTGCCGGGCCTTGCCGCGGCGGACGAAGGTGTTGAAGGCCGCGATCATCGGGCGCGGCAGCATCGTGGTGATGACGGTGTCGTCGATGTCGCTGACGATGCCCTCGGTCACGCCGTCCGCGACGATGAAGACGTCGGCCGCCACCGGGTCGGTGCCCTGCACCTCGACGACGACCTGCTGCCAGCCCGGCGCGAGACCGTGGTCGCGCGCGACGATGTCGACGTGGCCGCCGCGGTCGGAGCGGCCGTAGACCTCACGGTCGCCCGCCGTGACCTTGACCGGGACGCCGGTGGCCGGCGACGTGATGAAGGCGCGCCAGCCACGGTCGTAGCGGGCCGGGGTCAGGGCGCCGGTCGCGTCCTGACGGGCCTCGGGCCCCTCGGTGTGCTCCCGGCCCTTGCGGCCCAGCAGGATCCGCGCGTAGACGCGCACGAACGACGACGAGCCGTAGCCGACGTGGGTGATGACGCGGTTGCCCCACCCGCGGCTGCGCAGCACGCGTTCGACCTGCTCGTGGACGGTGTCCTCGACGATGGCGGCCGCGTGCGGTCGTGACATGGCCACAACCTACCCGTGAGGGCTGTCACCCGCGCGAACGCCGGGTTGCCAACAGGTGGACCCCGACGGGCGCTGGTGCGACGCGGCAGGTTTGATGGTCCGCGTGCACCCCATAGCCGAAGTCCTCAGCAAGGCCGCCGGTGGCGACTTCCCCACCGTCGACGGTGGCTGGCAGCGCGTCGAGCCGTGGCGCCCCGGCGTCGAGGGCGTCGTCGCGTTCACCGGGCACGCCTACCTCGCCGTCGACCACGACGTCTCCGACGGGACGCTCGTCTCGCTGAGCCCCGACGGCTACGGCGGCGCCAGCAACCCGCGGCTCGTCTCGCGCCTCGCCGGCACCGGCTGGATCGACGCGCTCGACATCATCCTCGTGGCGCGCGGGACCGGCGGCGAGCCCACCCTCGTGCCGCGAAGCGACCTGCGCAACCACCCGCGCGCCGAGCACGCGACGTCCGTGCGGAGCGACGTCACGACGTTCGGGTATGCCGTGCCGGACGACCACACGCTCGTCACCCTCTCGACGGGGCTCGGCGGGCTGCCCGAGGTCGGCCTCGAGACCGACCCGTCCAAGGACCACGTCGGCGCCGACGTCGTCCGTGACGCCCTGACGCTCATCCCGGAGGGGGAGGTCGCCGTGGCCGCCTGCGCCCCCGGCAACGCCCGGGCGCTGCGCGCCTTCCTGTCCGCCGGCTTCGAGCCGGTCGCGTCGGTCCAGCTCTGGCGACCGGAGCGCTGACCGACACCGGGCCGCGAAACTGGCGGATGTCGGTCGGACGTGATCGGATCTGCGCGTGGACACCGGTGTTGACGAACGAGCTGCGACGCACCGTGGGGCCCGTCGTGGGCTCCGACGTCCGGGTGCCCGCGGTCGCCTCTGGCCGGTGCTGCCCCTGGCCGCCGCGGCCTGGTGGGTCGGGGGCGCCCTGCCGTGGGTCCTCGACGGACTCGGGTCGAGGTCCCCGAGGGACTGGCCCTACGACGTCACCACCGGATCGGCCACCGACGGCTACATCACCCTGCTGCCCTTCACGACCGCCCGCCTCGGCCTGCTCCTGACGATCACCCTCGTCGGCGGCGGGCTCGCGGCGCTGGCCGTGCTGTGGGTGCGCCCGCGCGGTGCCCGACGGCTCGCCACCTCGGCGCTCACCTCGCTCGGGGCGCTCCTCGCCGCCGCGTACTGCATCGCCCAGTCGGCCGGAGCCACCCGCCAGCTCGGTGGTGACTTCGACCGCGACGACCGCGTCCTGCTCGGCGTGCTCGCCGTCGCCGTCGTCGGCACCCTCGTCGGCCTCGCCCTCGGGCTGCTCGTCGTGCTCGGTGGACCGGTGTCGCGCGCCCTCGCCGCTGCTCCCCTCGCCGTCGCCCTCGGCAGCTGGGTCAACGCCGTCGTCGTGGCCCTCGTCGGCCTCGACCGGGCCCTGGGCGTGCTGCGGTGGACCGCGGTCGTCGTCGGGGTCGCGGCCGGGCTGGCCCTCGCCGGACTCGGCGTGCGACCCGTGCGGCGCCTCCTCGCCTGGGTCGCCGTGCTCGTCGTCGTCACGGTCGCGGCCGCCGGCCAGACGGCCTTCTCCTACCTCGCGACCTACCTGCGGCCCCGCACCGGCCTGCCCGACGGGCTGCGCGAGCACGTCCTCGCCAGCCGGGACGTCTTCGTCGCCGCCGTCCGGCCCGAGAACCAGGCCTGGGGCATCCACGCCGTCGCGGTCGTCGTCGGGGTGCTCGGATCGCTCGCGCTGCGGCGTCGCCCCGGGGCCCGTCCGGCCGGGAAGGAAGCAGACGGCGAGGCGCCGTCCACGCCCGACCCGGGCACCCGGCCTACGCCCTCGCCTGCAGACGACCGTCACATCGACGCCACGGTCCGATGACACGGACCCCACGACGCGGCACGTACCGTTGGGCCATGCTCAGGGGATCTCGTGCCAGGACTCTCGTCGCCGTCTCACTCTCGGGGGTGCTCGTCGGCACGCTCGCAGCCGGGTGCTCGATGTTCGACTCCCCGCCCGACCCCGATGACGCCGCACGCGCCCTCGCTGCCGGCCTGGCCTCCGGCGACCTCGGCGCCGTCACGTTCAAGGGCACGACCCCGGCCAGGGCGACGGCGTTCGTCACAGCCGCCTACAAGGACCTCGGCACCCTGCGGCCCCAGGTGTCGGTCAGCGAGCTGAGCCACAGCGACGGTTCCGACCGTGCGACGGCGACGCTGCTCAGCCGGTGGGACGTCTCGACGTCCCCGACGGACTGGACCTACAAGACCCAGGTCAACCTCTCCCTCGTCGACGCGACGTGGCAGGTGTCGTGGACGCCCGGCATCGTGGCCCCGCAGCTGGCGTCCGACGAGACCCTCGACATCGTGCGCAAGTGGCCCCAGCGCGCCGACATCGTCGACACCTCCGGCGCCAAGATCATGACCGAGCGCGAGGTCGCCGCCGTCGGCATCGACAAGACCAAGGTGTCCGGCGCCGAGGCCACCGCCGCGGCGAAGAAGCTGGCGACCCTCGTCGAGATCGACCCGGCGCGCTTCGCCGCCAAGGTCGGCGCGGCCGGCCCCAAGGCCTTCGTCGAGGGCGTCACCCTCCGCGCGACCGACCCGCTCCTGCAGCGCAACGGCCCTGCCATCGCCAAGGTCAAGGGGGCGCTGACGGTGCCGGCCATGCAGGTGCTCGGCCCGAGCCGCACCTTCGCCGCCCCGATCCTCGGCACCGTCGGCGAGGCCACCGCCGAGCAGATCAAGGCCTCCAAGGGCACCCTCGAGGCCGGTGACACCGTCGGCATGACGGGCCTGCAGTACCGCTACGACGCGCAGCTGCGCGGCACCCCCGGGCTCGCCGTGCAGGCCGTCCGGCGCGGCGCCGACGGCAGCGTCCTCGACAAGCGCGAGCTCTTCGCCGAGCAGTCCACCGACGGCAAGCCCCTGACGATCACCCTCGACCAGAAGGCGCAGGCCGCGGCCGAGGCGGCCCTCGCCCAGCAGACCCAGCACCCCACGGCTCTCGTCGTGGTCCGCGTGTCCACCGGTGAGGTGCTGGCGGCGGCCGTGGGCCCCGCAGCGAACGGCTCGACGCTCGCCCTCGCCGGCAAGGAGGCTCCCGGCTCGACCTTCAAGATCGTCAGCTCGCTCGCCAACGTGCGCAAGGGCTTCACCGCCGACACCAAGCTGCCGTGCACCCCGACGCTGACGGTCAACGGGCGCCAGTTCGCCAACTACACGACCTACCCGGCCAAGCACCTCGGTGACATCCCCATGCGCATTGCGCTCGCCTACTCGTGCAACACGGCCTTCATCAGCCAGCACGACAAGGTGAGCCAGCAGGACCTCGTCACCGCCGCGCAGTCGCTCGGGATGGGCGAGAAGCTCGACCTGCCGTTCACCGGCTTCCTCGGCTCGGTGCCGCCGACGGACGATGCCGTCGAGCACGCCGCGTCGTTCATCGGCCAGGGCCGTGTCGAGGCCTCGCCGCTGACGATGGCCCTCGTCGTGGCCTCCGTCATGAAGGGCCAGACCGTCCGGCCGCAGCTCGTCGCCGGGCTGCCGGCGCTGCCCCAGCCGGCGACCCCGCTCGACCCGGCCGAGGCGGGCGTGCTGCGAACCGAGATGCGCACGGTGGTCTCGGAGGGGTCCGGCACCGTGCTCAAGCCGCTCGGGGTCGAGTACGCCAAGACCGGGACGGCCGAGTTCGGGACGAAGAACCCGCCCGACACCCACGTCTGGATGGTCGCGGGCCGCGGCGACATCGCCATCGCGGCCTACAACGAGGTCGGCGACAACGGCGTGACCGGCGCCGCCCCCTTCATCATCAGCTTCCTCAAGGCCGACAACCTCCGCTGACCCACCCGCCCCTCCCCCCACGTCGAGTGGGCACGTTGCTTCAGCAAGGCCCCGACGAGACCTGGGTGCCTGGGGACAAGCGTGCGCGAAGTGCCCACTCGACGGTGAACGTCCATCGAGTGGGCACTTTGCTTCGGGCGGGGTCGAGGCGGGCTACCTGGCCGGGACGACGTCGACGTCCGCGGCGCGGACGTAGGCGAACCGGTGGCCGAGCGAGATCTGGTAGTAGCGGTCCTGCCCGACGACGTCGACGTGGTCGTTCGGGGTGTCGGTGGAGAAGGTCGTCGCACGGTAGTAGTCCGTCGGCACCGTGAGGTCGCCCACGGCATACCGCTGGCCCTGCGTGAAGGAGTACTGCAGCGGGGCGATCGCCTGCGGCGGGATGCCGGCCGGGTAGGCCGAGGCCTCCGGGTAGGCGCGGCCGTAGACGGGCACCGACGCGCGGCCCGCCTTGGGCACGACGTAGGAGCCGGCGACCGGCACCGCCTTCGGCGCGGAGGCCGGGTTGAGGAACCAGCCCTTGACGCCGTTGAACCAGATGGCGGTCCAGTCGCCCTGACGCTCGGCGACGGCGAAGGTCAGACCGGCCTGTGCCCGGGCACCGATGTCGGAGACCGAGGTCGTGGACGGGGCACCGTTGGGCTTGCGACCGATGTCGTTGACGAGCGGGGCGTCCGCGGACGGGGCCGTGTGCAGGTAGACGAAGTTCGTCGGCTGCGAGCCACAGCTGTCAGCGGCCGTGCCGTCGCAGTACGTCACGGTCTGCCGGTTGTCCTCGAAGCCGGGCAGGATCCGCACGAGGTCCTTGGCCGAGCCGGACGTGTGGGCCTGGAGCGGCGCGCCGAGCAGCTGGAAGTAGTGCTCCCAGTTCCAGTAGGGCCCCGGGTCCCAGTGCATGCCGGCGACGTTGGCCGGTGTGACGCCCGGGATCTGGTCGTGCCCGAAGATGTGCTGCATGTCGAGCGGGATGTCGTACTTCGTGGCGAGGTAGCGCACGAGACGCGCGGACGAGCGGTACATCGGCTCGGAGAACCACTGGGCGCCGGTCGCCGCGAAGCCCTCGTGCTCGATGCCGATCGAGTGCCCGTTGATGTACCAGTTGCCGGCGTGCCAGCCGACGTCCTGCGGCTGGAGGTGCTGGGCGATCTGGCCGTCGGAGCTGCGCAGGGTGTAGTTCCACGCGAGGTACGTCGGGTCGGTGACGAGCTTGAGCGTCGTGTCGTAGGTCGCCTCCGTGTTGTGGATGACGATGTTGGTGATCTTCGGCGCGGTCGGGCGGCTCGCGACGTCGTGGTTGCCGTAGTCGCCGGGGTCGGAGCCGAGCTTCTCGTACGGCGCGGGGACCCACTGGCAGTCGAGACCGGGCGGGCAGTCGACGGGGCCGCTGTTCTGCTTCTTGAGCAGGCCGAGTCGCTGGACCTGCCCCGACTGCGGCTTGACGCTCGAGGGGGCGAGCGAGACCTGCTTGCCGTCGACCGTGCGGCGGGCGGCTCCCGACGCGATGACGGAGTAGGCGTCGTCGGCGAAGGCGTTCGCGACGTCCTCCTCGGCCGAGCCGGACGCGTCGGCCACCGACGCGAACCAGGCGCCGGGGTCGCTGGACGCACCCGTCGGCAGCCCGAGGCGCTTCTGGGTGGCGGCGAGCAGTGCCGCGCCGCCACGGATGTTGGCGAGCTCGTCGGTGCGCAGGGCGTCCTCGGACAGCCCCGTCAGCGTGGCGGCCCGTGCGAGCGTGTCGGCCACGGGCGCCGGCGCAGCCGCCGGGGCCGCACCGAGGCCCTTGCCCTCGGACGCCGAGCCGAGGTTCGCGTCGACGAGGTGCATCGGACCGTAGCCGCCCGACGTGCTGTGACCCGGGTTGAAGTCCCACCGCGTCTGCGCGTAGGACACTGCCTCGAGGACCGGGCGCGGCACGCCGTACTCGGTGGCCGCTGCGGCGAAGGCCCGCTCCCGGCTCCCCGCGTCGGTGCCCACGCCTGATCCGGTCGAGCCGGTCGAGCCGGTCGAGCCGGTCGAGCCGGTCGAGCCGGTCGAGCCGGTCGAGGTCGGGTCGGCCGCTTGCGCCGCCGGGCTCGCCAGGGCCACCCCGGCGGTGACGGCCGCGAGCGCACCGAGCGCGGCCACCGCCCGTCGCACCCTTCGAGCCGCTGGAGTTCGGTGAGGTGTGGAGTTGGGTATCACTCGATCGTCCCTTTCGTATCCCTAGGACCGCAGGACACCGAGCCGCCGATGTGGGTCCATCGGCGCCGGCGCCCCGTCGCGGTCGGGTGTGCTCGGCACCACGCCGGACACACCTCTGAGTCCGAGCATTCCCGTGCACCTAGAGGCCCGCCACTTGAAACCGTCACCCGAGCGTCATCCCGTGTCCACCGCGTCACACGTGCATCGTGAGCCGAGAAGGCGCACCATGGTTCCCATGGGGCGCGCAGGCCTGTGCGTGGGGTTGGCCATCGCAGCAGTCTTGATCGGGGGCTGCGGCTCCGCCGTGTCCGACGACGGTGGGAGCGGGTCCGGCTCGTCCGACACCGCCGGGGCGGTCTCGTCGGCGCCGTCGTCGAGCGCGCCTCGAACGCGGGTCGGCAGCGGCGGGAGCGATGCGGGGGCACCGTCCTACGGGCCGTCCTTCCCGCTCGTCCTGCGGCGGACCGGCGGCATCGCCGGGTTCGACGACCGCATCGTGCTCGACCTCGACGGCCGCATGCACGTCGAGACCCGCTCGGTGCACGGGCGGGTGTGCACGCTCCCCGCTCCGCAGCAGCGCCAGCTCGTCGCCCTCCTCGCGACCGTCCGCCTCGACTCGCCCGCGGACGGCACCTCCCCGAGCGACGTGCCGTCCGGCGACCTGGCCACCGTCGGCCCGGACCCCGTCACCGACCCCATCACCATCTCCGTCACGGACGAGCAGGCGCGCCCCATCGACCTCAGCGACCCCTCGCTGGGCGAGATCTCGGCCCTCGTCGGTGGTCTCGTCGGTGACGTGACCCTGACGACCCCCGCGACGACCCGCTGCACGACGCCCGTCGCGTCCGCGCCGCCGGCCGCCCCCGCGGTCCCTGCCGCCGGCTGAGCCGGAGGGCTGAGTCGCCGGGCCGCCCAGCCGGACCCGCCCGCCGGACCCGCCCGCCGAAACCGTCCCGCCACGGCCACCACACGCACGAGGCCGGTATGCCGTGGGCGTGACCCCGTGGCATACCGGCCTCTCCTGGTGCGTGACGTGCCGGGCTGCTCACGCAGCCCGAAGGTCTCCGTCCGTCAGGTCTGTCGGAACCGTCAGAAGTTCGTCGAGACGTCGTCGATGACGAAGCTCGTCTGCAGCGAGGAGTCCTCGGTGTCGGCGAACTTCAGCGTGACGTTCGTGCCCTTGTAGGCGGTGAGGTCGATCGTCTTCTGGGCGTAGGAGGCCTTCGGCGTCGACAGGTTGGAGAAGCTCGCCTTGGTCACGCCGTTGATCGAGACCGTGGCCGTGTCGTAGGCGCTCGTGGTCGTCGTCTCGGCCGTGTCGATGCGGACGTAGTAGGTCAGCGTCGGGGAGGTCGCGGTGGACGGGACGGCGAAGGTCTGCGACTCGCTCTCGGAGCCGGCCGTGCCGTTGCCACCGAGCCACATCTTGTACGAACCGGTGCGGGCCGGGCGACCCGCGTCGTTCGTGATCGGACCGGCGGTGCCGGTCCAGCCGGTCTGGCCCGACTCGAAGCCGCCGTTGGTCAGGGCCGCACCCGTGCCGCCGCCACCGCCGCTGGTGCCGCAGGTCTCGGTGCTGGCCGGGGCGGAGATGGCGCCCATCGCCTTGTCGACCGCGGTGCACTCGGCCGAGCCGACGCCGTAGAGATCCTTGGCCGCCTTGATGACGCCGGTGCGGGCCGCTGCGTAGTTGCTGCTCGAGGTGAGGTAGGTCGACAGCGTGCGGTACCAGATCTTCTCGGCCTTGAGGTGGCCGATGCCGGTCACCGTGGAGGCGTCGCACGTCGGGCTGTTGTAGCTGACGCCGTTGATCGTCTTGGCGCCGGAGCCCTCGGAGGCGAGGTAGTACCAGTGGTTCAGCGGGCCGGACGAGTAGTGCGGGTCGAGGCTGCCGAGGCTGCTGCTCCAGCAGTCCTTCGAGGCGCCGTCCTTGCTCGGCTTGTCCATGTAGCGCAGCGGGGTGCCGTTGCCGTTGAGGTTGAGCTTCTCGCCGATGAGGTAGTCGGGCACGTCGTTGGGGTTGTTGGCGTACCACTCGACGGCGGTGCCGAAGATGTCGGACGTCGACTCGTTGAGACCTCCGGCGTCTCCGGTGTAGGCCAGGCCCGCGGTGTTCTCGGTGACGCCGTGGCTCATCTCGTGGCCGGCGACGTCGATCTCGACGAGGGGGGCGGCGTTGCCCGCGCCGTCGCCGTAGGTCATCTGCGTGCCGTCCCAGAAGGCGTTCTGGTAGTTCTGGCCGTAGTGGACGCGGCTGCGCGCGCCGGTGCCGTTGTTCCAGATGCCGGCGCGGCCGAGCTGGGTGTTGTAGTAGTCGTACGTCTTGCCGGCGCCGTAGTGCGCGTCTACGGCGGCCGACTGGCGGTTGCTCTGCGAGCCCGTGCCCCAGACGTCGTCGGCGTCGGTGAACGTCGTGCCGTTGCCCGTCGTGGCCTGGTTGAGGTCGGTCGTGTAGTTCCCGTGCGTGTCCTTCATCGTGTACGCGCCGGACGTGCCCGAGGTCGCGAGGGAGACGCTGCCGACGAAGATGCCGTTGCCGGTGCCCTCCTTGATGTCGTCCCAGCTCGTCAGCGTCTTGCCGGTGTTGGCGTCGACGATGGTGTGCAGGCGGGTCGGGGTCTGGTCGGCCTTGATGCCCTCGGTGATGACCTCGTAGGCGAGCTTGGGGCCGGTGGCCGACTGGAAGACGACGAGCTCGCCGGGGGTGGCGGTCTCCCTGTCGGCCTTGGAGGCGGCGAGGCCGGCCTGGTGCGCCTGGCTCTTGCTGATCGTCGGCGTCATCGTCGACGGCGTGACGTTCTTGCGGACGTTCCACGTGACGCTCTTGACGGCGCCGGAGGCGTCCTTGTGGCTGACGAAGTCACCGCCGATGACGCGGAGGCCGTCGAGGGTGCGCTCGTACCGGACGTGGGTGGCACCGTCGGGGTCCGCGATGACGGACTTGACGGTGAGCTTCTCGCCGGAGGCGAGGCCGAGGGCGCTCGCGGACGACGCGGCTCGGGACTGCTCGGTCGCCTTGAGGCTCTGCGACTCGGGGGCCGGCGCCTTGTCGCGCCCTGCTCCGGCCGCTGCGCCCGCCGGGATCGCCGGCGAGATGGCGAGGGCGAGGGCGAGCAGCCCTCCGGTCGCCAGCCCAGACTTCAGTCGATTCACTGGTTGCTCCTTGTCGAGATGCGGCGCCTGCCGCTTGGAGGGAGTTCCGCCGTCCCACGACGTGGGAGCTGGCCGGAACGAGCGCGACGTTGGCAGTTCCCTGTGAACGCGGTCAACGTGGGTTGCCAAGTCTTTGCCAACTGCGTCCCAACTCCTGAGGAGCGCTTGGGCGCAGGGCGATTCGCTGCAGGGCGCGACTTGGGTGATCTCCCAGAGTCGTGCGGAGTTGCTCTCAGCGGGCTGTCGGACTGCGGTCGGCGCGGTCCCGTGCGCGCGCCAGGTCGGCCGGCGTGTCGACGTCGAGCGCCACCTCGGAGGGGTCGTCGACCGACTGCGTGCGTATGCCGCGTGCGAGCTCTCGCATGCTGCTGCCGTAGGCGTCGCCGAGCTCGTCGAGCCTCCGGCGCAGCACGGGCAGGCGCCAGGCCGCGCACAGCCAGTTGTGGCGGCCGTCGGCGTCGACGGTCACCGCGAGGTCCGCCTCGTCGAGGGCCTCGAGCAGCCGTTCGAGGTGGGCGGAGGTGACGAAGGGGAGGTCGGCGGCGAGGACGGTGACGGCATACGGGAGCGGCGTCCCGGCGTCTGCGGTCAGTGCGTCGACGGCGGCAGCGAGTCCGGCGACGGGCCCACCCCCCGGCACGGCCTCCATGACGACGCGGACGCCCTCGGGCACGCCCTGCCCCGGCCCGACGACGAGAGCCGGGCGCTTGCCGGCGGCATCCAGGACCCGGGCCACGAGCGGTCGGCCACCCACCTCGATCACCGGCTTGTGCTCACCCATGCGGCGAGAGGCACCTCCCGTGAGCACCACGACGACCGTGGACGGCGGGGCTGGGACCGGTGGCACTCTCGGAGTCTGGCACGACGTCTGGCAGGCTGAGTCCATGGGACGGGTCACGGTGCGGCGCAAGGTCACGACGATCGACCTCTCGACGCCCTCGACGACGACCCGCCCCGACACGCTCACGGTCGAGGAGCCGCTCGAGCTGCGCGTCAACGGGACGCCGCTCACGGTGACGATGCGCACGCCGGGGCACGACATCGAGCTCGTCCACGGCTTCCTCATGTCGGAGGGGCTGATCCGCTCGGCGGACGACATCGCGCTGGCCCGCTACTGCGAGGGCGCCGTCGTCTCGGGCGAGAGCGGCTTCGACGAGAACACCTACAACGTCATCGACGTGACCCTGGCGCCCGGTGTCGCGGCTCCGGCCGCCTCGGCGACGCGGGCCTTCTTCACCAACTCCTCGTGCGGCGTCTGCGGCAAGGCGAGCATCGAGCAGCTGCGGGCGCAGTCGGCCTTCGACGTGCGGTCCGACGCGACGGAGTTCGCCGCCAAGGTGCTGGCCGAGCTGCCGGACGCCCTGCGGACCGAGCAGAAGTCGTTCGACAAGACCGGGGGCCTGCACGCGGCCGGCCTCTTCACCGCCGACGGCGAGCTGCTCGTCGTGCGCGAGGACGTCGGCCGGCACAACGCCGTCGACAAGGTCGTCGGGTGGGCCCTCCTGAGCGGACGCGTGCCGGGTGTCGGGTGCGCGCTCGTCGTGTCGGGGCGCGCGTCGTTCGAGCTGACTCAGAAGGCGATCATGGCCGGGATCCCTTGCCTTGCAGCGGTTTCCGCGCCGTCTTCGCTTGCCGTGGAGTGCGCCGAGGATGCCGGGATGAGCCTGCTCGGCTTCGTCCGCGGCAGCCGTCTCAACGTGTATGCCGGGGCTCACCGGATCACGACCACCTGACCACCCGACCGACTGGAGGGCCCACCCGTGGCGATCTTCGCGATCCACTACACCTACCCCGACGACGTGACCGAGATGCTGACGATCCGGCCCGAGCACCGGGACTTCCTCGCCGGGTTGTCCGGACTGCTCGTCGCCGGGATGTACCAGGACGGCATCGACGAGGTGAGCGAGGGAGAACCGACCGAGCAGGAGCCGGCCAAGGCCGCGCTCATCGTCTACTCCGCCGACTCGGTCGAGGCCGTCACGGAGACCTTCGACCAGGACCCCTACTGGCTCGGCGGCTACGTCCTGCGCCGCGTCGTCCGGCGCTGGGACCCGCCGCTGGGACCGTGGGTCGCGGACCCCACGCAGTCCCCGGGCTGAACCCACCCCCCTTCCCCCATCCCCCGTCGAGTGGGCACTTCGACACGCTTTTTCCACAGGACGGGGCCGCCCCACCTGGGGACAACCGGCGTCGAAGTGCCCACTCGATGTTTCGAGGGGGCCGCTCGGGGGGTGGGTGGGTCAGAGGCGGGTGACCTGGCCGTCCTCGACGTGCCAGCGCTCGTCGAGGCGCACGTTCTCGAGCAGGCGCCGGTCGTGGGAGACGAGCAGGAGCGCCCCGTCGTAGGAGTCGAGCGCCTCCTCGAGCTGCTCGATGGCGGGCAGGTCGAGGTGGTTGGTCGGCTCGTCGAGCACGAGCAGGTTGACCCCCCGCGCCTGGAGCAGCGCCATGGCGGCGCGGGTGCGCTCCCCGGGTGACAGCCGACCGACGGCGCTGCCGACCTGGTCGGCCTTGAGCCCGAACTTCGCGAGCAGGGTGCGGCGGTCGGCCGGCTCGAGGTCGGGCACGGCCTCGCCGAACGCGTCGCCGAGCGACAGGTCCTCGCGCAGGCCGGTGCGGGCCTGGTCGATCTCTCCCACCGCGACGCTCGCGCCGAGCGATGCCGTCCCCGAGGTCGGCTCGACCCGCCCGAGCAGCAGCGACAGCAGCGTCGTCTTGCCGGCGCCGTTGGGTCCGGTGATGCCGATGCGACGGCGCGCCTCGACCTGGAGCGACGCCGGCCCGAACGTCCAGTCCCCCCGACGCACGACGGCCTCGTTGAGGGTGGCGACGACCGAGCTCGACCGGGGCGCTGCCGCGATCGAGAACTGCAGCACCCACTCCTTGCGCGGCTCGGCGACCTCGTCGAGGCGGGCGATCCGCGACTCCATCTGGCGCACCTTGCGGGCCTGCTTCTCGGCCGAGTCCTGCTGGGCCGCGCGCCGGATCTTGTCGTTGTCGGGGCTCTTCTTCATCGCGTTGCGCACGCCCTTGGACGACCACTCGCGCTGCGTGCGGGCCCGCGCCTCAAGGTCGGCCTTCGTGCCGGCATACGCGTCGTAGGCCTCGCGGGCGTGCCGGCGCGCGACCTCCCGCTCCTCGAGGTAGGACTCGTAGCCGCCGTCGTGGACGGCGACGGCGTTCTGGGCGAGGTCGAGCTCGACGATGCGCGTGACGCAGCGGGCGAGGAACTCGCGGTCGTGCGAGACGAGCACGACGCCGCCGCGCTGGCCGTGGACGAAGGCCTCGAGCCGGTCGAGCCCGGCGAGGTCGAGGTCGTTGGTGGGCTCGTCGAGGAGCACGAGGTCGAAGCGGCTCAGCAGCAGCGCAGCGAGCGCCGCCCGGGCCGCCTGACCGCCCGACAGCGAGGTCATGAGGGCGTCCGCGCCGACGTCGAGCCCGAGCTCGGCGAGCATCGGGGGGATGCGGTCGTCGAGGTCGGGCGCCCCGCTGACGAGCCAGTGGTCGAGCGCGACGGCATACCTCTCGTCGGCGGACGGGTCGTCGCCGCCGAGTGCGGCCGCGGCCTCCTCCATGGCGAGGGTGGCGGCGGTGGCGCCGGTGCGGCGGCCGATGTGGTCGGCGACGGTCTCGCCGGGCACGCGCTCGTGCTCCTGCGGCAGCCACCCGACGAACGCGTCGGAGGGCGCCGTCGACACGGTGCCGCCGAGCGGCTGGTCCTCGCCGGCGAGCAGCCGGAGCAGCGTCGACTTGCCGGCACCGTTGGCGCCGACGACCCCGACGACGTCACCGGGCGCGACCGTGAGGTCGAGGTGCTCGAAGAGGGTCCGGTGGGCGTGGCCCCCGGCGAGGTCCTTGGCCACGAGGGTCGCGCTCACGCCCCTCAGCCTAGGGGCGCCCGGCGGGTGCCCCGTTCACACCGGGTGCACGACGACGACGTCGCCGGCGATGAGCTGGTCGACGCCCTCGGGCACCTCGACGAGGCAGTTCGCGGCGGCGAGCGCCGTGAGGTGGCGCGCGTCGGGCAAGCTGACCGTGCCGTCGTCGTGGAGCACGCTCGTGACGAACTGGACGCGTCCCGTGCGCGCGCGTCGGGTTCTGCCGACGTATGCCGCGTGGCCCGGTCGCGCGGGCGGCGCCCCGTGCCGTCGGTCGAGGGCGGGACGGACGAGGACGTGGAAGGCGACGAAGGCCCCGACCGGGGTGCCGGGCAGGCAGACGACGGGGGTGGACCCGTAGCGACCCAGCCCCTGCGGGCCGCCGGGCTGCATGGCGAGGTGGACGAAGTCGAAGGTCGCCAGCGGTGAGCAGACCTGGCGCACCACCTCGTAGGCGCCGGCGCTGACTCCCCCGGTCGTGACGACGAGGCCCACCTCGGGGTCGGCGTCGAGGTCGTCGAGCAGGCGCCGCAGGTCGTCGGGCTCGTCAGAGCACACCTCGACGCGGTGCACCCGGCAGCCGGCCGCCTCGGCGAGCGCGGCGACCATGTCGGAGTTGGACTCGTGGATGCCGCCGGCGCCGGGGTCCGCCTCCGGAGGGGCGAGCTCGGCTCCGGTCGCGACGACGGCGACGCGCGTGGGCACGTGGACCGTGACGGAGGTGCACCCGGCGGAGCGGCCGAGGGCGATGAGCGCCGGCGTGATGGCCGACCCGGCGGTCGCGACGACCGCACCGGCGGTGATGTCCTCGCCACGCAGGCGCACGTGCTGACCCGCGGTCAGCTCGCCCCGGAGGGTGACGCGTAAGGGCGCCGGACCGGTCGGGCTCGCGTCCGTGCGCTCGACGGGGACGACGGCGACCGTGCCCTCCGGCAGCCGGGCACCGGTCATGACGCGGGCGGCCTCACCGGGCGACAGCGCGAAGTCCGGGGCCGAGCCGGCCGGCACGTCGCCGACCACGGGGTAGCCGCGCGGGTCCGGCGGACCGGGGCACACGGCATACCCGTCCATGGCCGAGTTGTCGAAGCGTGGGAGGTCGTCCGCGGCCACGAGGTCGGCGGCGAGGCGCCGACCGGCCGCGTGCCGGTCGAGCGTGACCTGCTCGGTCGACCCGTCACCGAGGAGCCGCCCGACGGCGGCACGGTGCTCTGCGACGGAGACGTGACCCACGGGCGCCAGTCTGTCGCATGGCGGGCCGGTACGTTGAGGCGCGTGGGGACCGCGGACGGCTTCAGGCTCGACGGGATGCTGCTCGGCGTCGCGACGGCCGCGACGCAGGTCGAGGGCGGCGACGTCGAGAGCAGCTGGAGCGACTGGGCCGACCGTCCCGGCACCATCGCCGACGGCTCGTCCCCGCGGCGCGCGACCGACCACTGGCGACGCTGGCGCGAGGACACCGAGCTCATGGCCTCGCTCGGCGTCCAGGTCCACCGGATGAGCGTCGACTGGGCCCGCCTCGAGCCGCAGCCGGGCGTGTGGGACGACGCCGCCTTCGCTCGCTATCGAGATGAGCTGGAGCTGCTGCGCGACAGGGGGATCCGCCCTCTCGTGACGCTCCACCACTTCAGCCACCCGCTGTGGTTCGAGCGCGACGGAGCCTGGCTGTCCCCAGGCGCCCTCTGGGTGTGGGAGCGGTTCGTCGCCGAGGTGGTGACGCGGCTCGGGGACCTCGCCGCCGAGTGGGTCACGATCAACGAGCCCAACGTCTACGTCACGGGCGCCCACGTCTTCGGCGACTTCCCGCCCGGGCACCACAGCCTCCGCGAGGGCCTGCGCGTCTTCGAGGTGCTCGCCGTCGCGCACATCCGGGCGTATGCGCTCATCCACGCCCTGCGACCGGGGCCGGACACGATGGTCGGGGTCGCCCACCACCTGCGCCCCTTCCGGCCGGGCAACCCGCGCAACCCGTGGCACCGCTCGCTGACGGCCGTGATGCGTCGCCTCTTCCAGGACGCGATCGTGCGGGCCATGACCACCGGGGAGTTCACGGCGCCGCTGCGGCGGCCCGACGGCATACGGCCGGGACGCTACGCCGACTTCTTCGGGCTCAACTACTACTCCCGCACGACGGTGACGCGGTTCGACGACGGCACCCCGCCGGGCGTCCCCGTCAACGACCTCGGGTGGGAGGTGTATGCCGCGGGCCTCGGCGAGATGGCCGAGTGGGCCTGGGAGACCTACCGCCTCCCCGTCTGGGTCACCGAGAACGGCACGTGCGACGCGGCGGATGCGTTCCGGTCGCGCTACCTGTGGGAACACCTTGCGGTGCTGGGCGCCGTTCGGGCGCAGGGGGTTCCGGTCGATCGCTACTACCACTGGTGCTTCGTCGACAACTGGGAGTGGAACGAGGGTGAGGGCCCGCGCTTCGGCCTGGTCGCCCTCGACTACGAGACGCAGGAGCGCACGGTGCGCGCGTCCGGCCGGTTCTTCGCGGAGGTGATCCGTGGGGGTGGGGCGACGGCGGACATGCACGCGAGATTCGTTGCGGGACAGATCTATCCGTTGAGCGATGGCGAGGTCCACCACCGCTGAGGGTGAGCGCGCGGAACCGCCCCGCCCTGAGCAGGACGGGGTGGCGACCGGGTCGGCCCCTCCGCTCACCCCTCCGGAGCGGAGCAGCTGCCCTTGTCCCAGGTGAAGCTCGAACCGGGCGACCAGTGGCTGACGATCTGCACCTTGACGTTGCCGCCGGTGGTGGTGTCGTGCAGCACCCAGTGCTCGGTGTCGGTGAGGACGAGCGGCGTACCCGTGCCGTCGACCTTGCCGCCGAACCACGAGGCCCCCGACACCGTGTAGACGTCGCCGTTGCTCCCGAGGAGCGTGACGCCGTGGGTGTTCACCGTTCCCGTCTCGTGGAACACGCCCTGTCCGTCGACCGTCCAGTGGTCGACCATGTCGACCGTGCCGCTGACCGCCATGATGTCCCCCGTCGGCGCACTGCACGCGAAGACGGCCCCGGCGGCGGGGAACGACGAGTGGTCGGTCCCTCCGCTCGCGGGTGCGGCGCCGGCAGGCCCTGCGGCTGCCGTCGCCAGTCCGATGGTGCCCAGTGCGGTGATGCCGGCCATGACGGCACGGCTGCGCAGTGAACGCATGTGTCTCCCCTTTTCCCCTTGTTGACCAACCGGCGCGAGGCCCCCGAGGTCGGCGGGTGGCGCCGATCGACGCCACCATCCAAGGTGCTCCGACTCACGTGGTCAGAGACGAAAAGGGCTCAACTGACAGCGAATTCGCAGGGATAGCGCCGCGTCTGGGACGTTGCTGCACGCAAACCCGGACATTCCGTCGCCACGTCGGCCACCCCCGAGCGACAGGAGGGGTCACCCGTCGGCCGGGGTCAGCACTCGATGACGTTGACGGCGAGTCCGCCGCGCGCGGTCTCCTTGTACTTCACCTTCATGTCGCGGCCGGTCTCGCGCATCGTCTTGACGACCTTGTCGAGGCTGACGACGTGCGAGCCGTCACCGCGCAGGGCGGTGCGAGCCGCGGTGATGGCCTTGACCGAGGCGATGGCGTTGCGCTCGATGCAGGGGATCTGGACGAGGCCGCCGACGGGGTCGCAGGTGAGGCCGAGGTTGTGCTCCATGCCGATCTCGGCGGCGTTCTCGACCTGCTCGGGGGTGCCGCCCATGACGGCGGCCATCGCGGCGGCGGCCATCGAGCAGGCCGAGCCGACCTCGCCCTGGCAGCCGACCTCGGCGCCGGAGATCGAGGCGGTCTCCTTGTAGATGACGCCGATGGCGCCGGCCGTCAGCAGGAAGCGGACGATGCCGTCACGATCGGCGCCGTTGACGAAGTTGGCGTAGTAGTGCAGCACCGCCGGGATGATGCCGGCGGCGCCGTTGGTCGGGGCGGTGACGACGCGGCCGCCCGACGCGTTCTCCTCGTTGACGGCGAGGGCGTAGAGGGTGATCCAGTCCATGCCGCGCAGCGGGTCGTCGCTGTTGGCCTCGAGCGAGAGGCGCCGGGCCAGCTCGGGCGCGCGCCGGCGCACGCGCAGGCCGCCGGGGAGCACGCCCTCGGTGGCGATGCCGTTGCGCACGCACTCCTTCATGACGCGCCAGATCTCGAGCAGGCCGTCGCGGACCTCCTGCTCGGTGCGCCAGGACAGCTCGTTCTCGAGCATGATCCGGGCGATCGACTTGCCCGTCTCCTTGCAGTGGGCGAGGAGCTCGTCGCCGGTGCGGAAGGGGTGCGCGACGGGGGTCGAGTCCTCGACGATCTTCGTCGAGCCGTCGGCGTCCTCGCCGACGACGAAGCCGCCGCCGACGGAGTAGTACGTGTGCTCGGCGACGACGGCGCCGGTGGCGTCGACCGCCGTGAAGGTCATCCCGTTCGGGTGCAGGGGCAGCGTCTTGCGCCGGTGCAGGGTGAGGTCCTCGTCCTCGACGAAGTCGATCTCGTGGGTGCCGAGCAGGGCCAGTCGCCTCGTCGCGCGGATCTCGGCGAGGCGCCTCTCGACCGCGCGCGGGTCGCACAGCTCGGGCCGCTCCCCCGTGAGGCCGAGCAGGACGGCCTTGTCGCTGCCGTGGCCGTGCCCGGTGGCGCCGAGCGATCCGAAGAGCTGCGAGCGCACGCGCGCGACCCGGTCGATGACACCCTCGTCGCGCAGCCGCTCCGCGAAGAGCGCCGCGGCCCGCATCGGACCGACGGTGTGCGAGCTCGACGGCCCGATGCCGACCGAGAAGAGATCGAAAACGCTGAGCGCCATGGTGTCCTGACTTCGTGTCGTCGTTGACGGCTGCCGCCCGGGGTGGTGGACGACCGCACGAGCGTACGTCCACGGTCACCCTCCGCGCACATGCCCTCTCGGGCGCCGACGCCCGCGGACACCTAGAGTCGACGCGTGCCCCAGGTCAGCGCTGACGTCCACGTGCCACTCCCGCCGCCGGTCGCACGCGCGCTGGCCGCGACGGTCGGTGAGCCGGCCCTGCGCCTGCCGCGTCACGTGCGCCCCGAGCCGCTGACCTGGCGCTTCGACCCCGAGGAGGAGGGCACCCTCGTCGTGCTGACGCTGGCGTATGCCGTGTCGCCCCGCTGGGTGCGCACGTTCACCCACGAGGTCACCCAGTGGTCACTGGCCAGGCAGCTGCGGGCGCACCTGGCGGGCATCAGGGCGGCGGCCGCCGCCCCGGACCGGGTCGAGCGTGCCCGGTCCGACGCCGAGTCTGACGCCGAGTCCGACGCCGAGCAGGCCTGAGGTGGAGCAGCCCCGCTGGGTCGACGCCGCGGCGGTCCGCCGGAGCGTGTCGCCGGACCGGGCGCGCCGGCTCATCCGGCGCGAGCTGGCCGACGGCTTCGACCCGGCCTCGGACCCGCACCGCCTGGTCGCCCCGGTCGGCGACGGGCAGCTGCTCGTCATGCCGTCGACGAACGGGCGCTCGGCCGGGGTCAAGGTGCTCTCGGTGGCGCCGGGCAACCCGGCTCGCGGGCTCGACCGCATCCAGGCGGTCTACGTCCTGCTCGACGCCGACACCCTGAGCCCGTCGGTCCTCGTCGACGGCACGGCGGTGACCGCGCTGCGCACGCCAGCCGTGTCGGCGGTCGCCGTCGACGCCCTGGCCCCCGCCGAGGTGACCTCTGCGGTGGTCTTCGGGAGCGGGCCGCAGGCGCTCGGTCACGCGGAGGCGCTGCTCGCGATCCGGCACACGTCGTCGGTGACGGTCGTCGGCCGGCGGGGCGAGGCGGCGCGTGCCATGGCGCAGCGGATCTCGGGTCTCGCCTCGACCCACCCGCTGACGACGCGCGGGCTCACGGTCGACGACCCGCAGGTCGAGGCGGCGGTGCGCGAGGCCCAGGTGGTCGTGACGGCGACGTCGGCGGCGACCCCGGTGCTCGACGACGACTGGGTCGCCGACGGTGCCTGCGTCGTCGCGATCGGGTCGCACGAGCCGCACCGGCGCGAACTTGGCTCGGCTCTGCTCGGGCGCTCGCTCGTCGTCGTCGAGGACGTCGGCACGGCCCACCGCGAGGCGGGCGACGTCATCCTCGCGGCCGCCCAGGGCGCACTCGACTGGGCCGACGTGCGCACGCTCCAGGACGTCGTGCTCGGCCGGGTCGAGCGGGCGACCGACCGGCCCAACGTCTTCAAGAGCGTCGGCATGGCGTGGCAGGACCTCGTCATCGCCCAGCACGTCGGCCGCGCCTGACGCGGAGGAGCTCAGCCGGCGGGCGTCGCGACGACCTCGTCGATGGGGCGGAAGCCGTCGTTGAACGGGAGGATGCGGCGCGCGGTCGTCTCGGGGTGCTCGACGACGGAGCGGATGACGTGGGCGACGTTGTCGCGCGACACGTGGCCGGCCGTGACACCCTCCCCGGTCTCGATGTGACCCGTGGCCGCGTCGGTGGTCAGCCCGCTGGGCCGCAGGATCGTCCACGCGAGGTCGGTGCCCTGGAGGTGCTCGTCGGCGGCCGCCTTGGCCTCGGCGTAGGCGTAGAACCCGTTGTCCTCGGGCACGCCGTGGTCGGGTCCGGCGCCGAAGTACGACACCATGACGTAGCGCGCGACGCCGGCCTGCGCGGCGGCGTCCATGGAGCGGATCGCGGCGTCGCGGTCGACGGCGTAGGTGCGCTCGGGGCTGCCGCCACCGGCACCGGCGGACCACACGACGACGTCGCTGCCGGTGAGCAGCCGGGCGATCTCGTCGACGCCGGAGTGCTCGATGTCGAGCACGGCCGCCGTCGCGCCGGTGGCCTCGACGTCGGCGACGTGGTCGGGGTTGCGCACGACGGAGGTGACCTCGTGCCCGTCGGCGACGAGGAGCGGAGCGGCGAGCAGGGCGACCTTGCCGTGGCCGCCGATGACAGTGACGCGGGACATGACTCTCCTGGGGTCGGGGACGTGGTCCTCCTGTTCCAACGCGACAGGCCGACGAGGTATGCCGCAGGCCCGGTCGCGTTCGGCGACCGGGCCTGGGGTGGGGCTGGGTGTCGGGCTGACCCTCGACCAGTCGGGCTGGTTCAGCTGCCGCTGCCGCGGCCGAGGAGCCAGCCGATGACGACCCCGATGGCGGCGGCCGCCGCGTAGCCGGCATACCGCTGGATGAGCACGGGCATGACCGCCGAGCCGAGGTCGAGGGGGGCGTCCTCCTCGACAGTGGCCGGGACGCTGCGCGGCGGGTGTGCCGCCGGAGCCGCGGGCGCGGCCGTGGGCCTGCCCGCCGAGCGGGTGTCGGCGGCGAGCGCGTCCGATCCGGACTCGACGTAGCCGTTCGAGCCCACCGGGGCGGGAACGGCAGCCGCCGCACCCTCCGCTGCCGCCGCGACCGGTGCCGCCTCCGCCTCGCCCGACGGACCGGTCAGCTGCTTCTCGATGCAGGCGACGAACGCCTGGAGCAGCTTGTCCGACACGTCCTGCATGACGCCCCGGCCGAACTGCGCCGGCTTGCCCGTGACGGCGAGGTCGGTCACGACGTCGGCGCGGGCGCCGGCACCGTCGGGGCTCAGTGTGATCGACACGGTCGCGCCGGCGGTGCCGTTGCCCCGCTTGTCCTTGCCCTTGGCCTCGATGACGGCGTGGTGCGTCGCGTCGTCACGCTCGACGAACGAGCCCGACCCCGAGTAGACGAGGGCGATCGGCCCCAGCTTGACCTTGACCGTGCCGGAGAAGCCGTCGTCGGTCACCTCCGTCACGGTCGCCCCGGGGAAGCAGCTGCCGACGCGCTCGAGGTCCATGAACAGGGCCCAGGCGTCGTCGACCGAGGTCGGCACGGTGAAGGAGTGCGTCAGGTCCATCCGGGCTTCACGCTCCTGCCGCGGCGAGGACCGCGCGTCGCGTCAGCACCGTGGCGAGGTGCTTGCGGTAGTCGGCGTCGCCGTTGAGGTCCGAGGGCGGGTTGGTGCCCTCGGCGACGGACGCGACCGCAGCCCGCACGGCCTCGTCGGTCGCGGGCTGCCCGACGAGGGCCTCCTCGACCGAGCGCGCCCGCAGGGGCGTCGAGCCCATGTTGGTCAGGCCGACCCGCGCCTCGGCGATCGAGCCGCCCTCGCTGCGCACCGTGGCCGCGACCCCGACGATCGACCACTGGTGGCTGACGCGGACGAACTTCTCGTAGTGCGCTCCCCAGCCGGTGTGCTTCGGGATGCGGATCTGCGTCAGCAGCTCACCCTCGCCGACCGCGGTGGTGAAGAGGTCCTCGAAGAAGTCCTCGGCCGCGACGGTCCGGGTCGAGCCGTCGGCGCCGGCGATGACGAGCTCGGCGCCGAGCGCGAGCGCCGGGGCGCCGACGTCACCGGCCGGGTCGGCGTGCACGAGCGCGCCGCCCACGGTGCCACGGTGGCGGATCTGCGGGTCGGCGACGGTCGCGACCGCCTTGGACAGCAGGGCCGCATGGGCCCCGACGGACTCGGAGGCCAGCACGGCGGCATACGTCGTCATGGCTCCGATGACGAGGTGGTCACCGTCCTCGCTGATGCCCTGGAGCTCGGGGATGCGACCGAGGTCGATGACGACCCCGGGCGCGTTGAGCCGCATGCGCAGGATCGGCAGCAGCGACTGACCGCCGGCGAGCACCTTGGCCTCGTCACCGTGTTCGGCGAGCGCCGCGACGGCGTCGGCCACCGACGTGGGCGCGAGGTAGTCGAACTGGGCGGGGATCATGCCTGGCTCCCATCGTTCGCGGCGCCGGGATCCTGGTTGGGGACCCCCTCGTCGAAGTGCGGCGCGGCGTCTCGCTCGCCCTCGCCGGGGACCGACCGGCCCTTCGCGATCGCCTTCCAGACCCGCTCGGGCGTGCACGGCATGAGGATGTCGTTGACGCCGAACTGGCGCACCGCGTCGACGATCGCGTTGACGACCGCCGGGGTCGAGGCGATGGCGCCCGCCTCACCGACTCCCTTGGTGCCCAAGGTGTTGTAGGTCGACGGCGAGGTCGTGTGGTCGGTGATGAAGCTGATCGTGTCGGCCGACGTCGGCAGCGTGTAGTCGACGAACGAGCCGGTCACGAGCGTGCCCTGCTCGTCGTACTCCGCACCCTCCCAGAGGGCCTGCGCGATGCCCTGGACGAGGCCGCCGTGCACCTGGCCCTCGACGATGAGCGGGTTGATGATGGTGCCGATGTCGTCGACGCAGACGTACTTGCGCATCGACGTCGCCCCGGTCTCGGTGTCGACCTCCATCGCGCACAGGTGGGTGCCGTGCGGGAAGGAGAAGTTGTCGGGGTCGAACGTCGCGTCGGCGTCGATCGAGGGCTCCATGCCGTCGGGCAGGTTGTGCCCCGTCCACGCCGCGAGCGCGATCTCCGGCATCGAGATGCCCTTGTCGGTGCCCTTGACGCCGAACGTGCCGGCGTTGAACTCGATGTCGTCGATGCTCGCCTCGAGCAGGTGCGCGGCGACGACCTTGGCCTTCTCGATGACCTTGTCCGCGGCCCGGACGACGGCCTCGGCGCCCACGACGAGCGACCGGGAGCCGTAGGTGTCCATGCCCTTCGGCGAGATCTGGGTGTCGCCGTGCAGCACCTCGACGTTCTCGAACGGGACGCCGAGCCGGTCGGCGACGATCTGGCTCCACGCCGTCTCGTGGCCCTGGCCGTGGGGCGAGACGCCGGTGATGACCTCGACCGTGCCGGTGGCGAGCATCCGGATGCTCGCGCTCTCCCAGCCGCCGGCGCCGTAGTTGAGCGCGCCGAGGATGCGGGAGGGCGCGAGGCCGCACATCTCGGTGAAGGTCGAGACGCCGATGCCGAGCTGGACCGGGTCGTTGCTCTCACGCCGGCGCTTCTGCTCGGCCCGCAGCTCGTCGTAGCCGAAGAGCTCCTTGGCCTTGGCCGTCGCCGCCTCGTAGTTGCCCGAGTCGTACGTCATGCCGGCGACCGTCGTGAACGGGAACTCGTCGTGGGTGATCCAGTTCTTCTCGCGGATCTCGAGCGGGTCGACCCCGACCTCGGCCGCGAGCTCGTCCATGAGCCGCTCGATGGCATACGTCGCCTCGGGGCGACCGGCCCCCCGGTAGGCGTCGACCCACGTCTTGTTCGTGTAGTAGTTCGTCACGTTGAACTGGTACGACGCGAACTTGTAGATCGAGTTGAACATCCACGCGCCGAGCACCGGCACGCCGCCTCCGACGAGCGCGGCATACGCCCCGAGGTCGGCCATGAGCTCGACCTTGAGGCCGGTGACGCGGCCGTCCTTCTCGGCGGCGAGCGTCAGCTTCTGCCACTGGTCGCGCCCGTGGTGGCCCGAGACCATCGTCTCGGAACGGGTCTCGGTGTACTTGACCGGCTTGCCGAGCTTGCGCGCGACGGCGAGCGTCGCGAACTCCTCGGGGGTCGTCTGGAGCTTGCCGCCGAAACCGCCGCCGACGTCGGGGGCGACGACGCGGATCTTCGACTCGGGCAGGCCCGTCGTCGCGGCGATGCAGAAGCGCAGGACGTGCGGCACCTGGGTGGCCGACCACATCGTCACCTGCTCACCGGTCGGGTCGACGACCGTCGAGCGCGGCTCCATGAAGGCGGGGATGAGGCGCTGCTGGCGGTACTCGCGCTCGATGAGGATGCCGCCCTCGCGGGCGGTCGCGATCGCCTCCTCGACGTCGCCGCCGGAGCCCTGGCCGGCGGAGTCGAGCTGCCACGTGGCGCTCGTGTTGGTGCCGAGGGCGGGGTGGGCGAGCACCTCGTCGGTGGCGGCCTTCTTGAGGTCGAGCACCGCGGGCAGCTCGTCGTAGTCGACGTCGACGAGCTCGGCGGCGTCACGCGCCTCGGCGGCGGTCCGGGCCGCGACGACGGCGACGATCTCTCCGGCGTGCGCGACGTGCGAGACCGCGACGGGCAGGTGGTCGGGGCTCTTCTGCTCGGCGGACACCGGCCACGCCGTGATGTTGACGCCCTGGATGTCCTTGAGGTCCTCGCCGGTGAAGATCGCGACGACGCCGGAGCTGCCCTTGGCCTCGGACGCGTCGATCGCGCTGATCGTCGCGTGCGCGAACGGGCTGCGCACCATGGCGAGGTGCAGCATGCCGGGCAGCTGGATGTTGTCGGTCCAGCGGGTGCGGCCGGTGATGAGGCGCTGGTCCTCCTTGCGCCGGCGCGCCTTGCCGATCTCCGGTGTGGCGGCGTCCGCGGCCCGGTCCTCGGTGATCGTCATGACGACACCGCCTGCGAGCTCGCCGAGCCTGCCGGGCTCATCGCGCCGGCCGCCTGCTGCACGGCCTTGACGATGTTGTGGTAGCCGGTGCAGCGGCAGAGGTTGCCCTCGAGACCCTCACGGATCTCCTGCTCGCTGGGGTCGGGGTTGTTCTTGAGCACGTCACACGCCTGCATGATCATGCCGGGCGTGCAGTAGCCGCACTGGAGCGCATGGCACTCGTGGAAGGCCTGCTGGACCGGGTGGAGCTCGCCGTTCTCGGCGAGCCCCTCGATCGTCGTCACTTCGTGGCCGTCGGCTTGGACGGCGAGGACGTTGCACGACTTCACACTCGTGCCGTCGAGGTGCACGGTGCAGGCACCGCAGTTGCTCGTGTCGCACCCGACGACGGTTCCGGTCTTGCCCAGCCCTTCACGGAGGTACTGGACCAGAAGAGTCCTGGGCTCGACCTCGTCGGAGTAGCTCACCCCGTCGACGGTCACTTTGATTCGGGTCATGCTGTCGGTCCTCCTGCCACGCTGCAGTTGACATCGTTGACTTCCCCACGCGCAGTCTTACTCGGGTTCAACTACTTCACAAGGGCAACAGGAATAACCCTCCACATCCACAGCCGGGGCCCCGTCACGGCCCGACGCAACCCCGCCTTCCGCGACACACCTCCCGCAGACGAGACTGGGACGCATGACTCTTCACGCCGACGACTACCAGGCCGCGCGAAACCGCTACGACTCGATGACCTACCGCCGGACGGGTCGCTCCGGCCTCGACCTGCCGGCCGTCTCGCTCGGCCTGTGGCACAACTTCGGCGACGACGTGCCCCTCGACCGCCAGCGCGCGACGCTGCGCCGCGCCTTCGACCTCGGCGTCACGCACTTCGACCTCGCCAACAACTACGGCCCGCCCTACGGCAGCGCCGAGCGCAACTTCGGCGCGATCTATGCGCAGGACTTCAAGCGCTACCGCGACGAGCTGATCCTCTCGACGAAGGCCGGCTACGACATGTGGCCGGGCCCGTACGGCCAGGGCGGCGGCAGCCGCAAGTACGTCCTGTCCTCGCTCGACCAGTCGCTGGCCCGCATGGGCGTCGACTACGTCGACATCTTCTACTCCCACCGTTTCGACGAGACGACGCCGCTCGAGGAGACGATGGGCGCGCTCGACACCGCGGTGCGCCAGGGCAAGGCGTTGTATGCCGGCATCTCGAGCTACTCGGGTCCGCGCACCCGCGAGGCCGTGCAGATCCTCCGCGACCTCGGCACGCCGCTGCTCATCCACCAGCCGAGCTACTCGATGCTCAACCGCTGGGTCGAGGAGGACCTGCTCGACGTGCTCGGCGACGAGGGTGTCGGCTGCATCGCCTTCAGCCCGCTCGCGCAGGGCATGCTCACCGACAAGTACCTCGATGGCGTGCCGGAGGGCTCGCGCGCGTCGCAGGACAAGTCCCTGTCGACCGACCTGCTGACCGAGCAGAACCTCACACACATCCGCGCGCTCAACGAGATGGCGAAGCAGCGCGGCCAGTCGCTCGCGCAGATGGCGCTCGCGTGGATCCTGCGCGACCAGCGCGTCACCTCGGTGCTCATCGGGGCGTCGTCGGTGGGCCAGCTCGAGAACAGCCTCGGCTCGCTCGACAACCTCGAGTTCAGCCAGGAGGAGCTCGACACGATCGACCAGCACGCGGTCGAGGGCGGCATCAACCTCTGGAAGACCTCGAGCGCCCACTGACGCCCTACCGAGTCCCACCGAGCCTCACCGGCCCTCGGTCGTATGCCGGGTGCCCGGGATCGAGCCCCCGCGCGGTCCCGGCGCCGGCCACTACGTCAGTGCTCCACCTCGTGGAGCACTGACGTGGCGATCGGCCCCTGTCGGAAGCCGCGCCGGCGCCCGACGCGGACCTCAGTCGCGGGGCAGCACCGTCAGGACGCGCTCGACGTGGTCGCGGAACTCCTGCATGAAGTCGGTGAGGAACTGCTTCATCGACTCGTCCGTGACGTCGCCGTCGTCGGTGATCGCGCCGGGCGCAAGCCGGACGTAGGCCTCGGGCGAGGTCATCTGGCGGGCGTTGCAGAAGCTGAGGACGGCACGCAGGCTCTGCTGGGCGAGCGCCGTGCCGATCTGGCCGGGCGAGGCGCCGATGACGGCGGCCGGCAGGTGGTTGAAGGAGTTCTGGCCCCAGGGGCGTGACGCCCAGTCGATGGCGTTCTTCAGGGCGCCGGGGATCGAGCGGTTGTACTCCGGCGTCACGAAGAGGACGGCGCTCGACGCGGCGATGGCCTCCTTGAGCGCCCTCGGCCCGGCCGGGTAGTCGGCGTCGAAGTCCGGGCTGTAGAGCGGCAGGTTGCCGATCGGGATCTCGGTGAACTCGAGGTCGGGTGGGGAGACGGCGATGAGCGCCGTGCTCAGCGTCCGGTTGATCGAGGTCGATGACAGGCTGCCCACGAAGTAGCCGACCTGGTACGTGCTCACGATGGTCCTCCTGGTCCGGGAGCGGGGGCCGCCCCCATCACCCCATCGTGGCCCTCGGGCCGGGGCTCGGCCAGACCCGCCGGCTCAGGTCCCGGGCTGCCAGCCGGGGCCGCGCACGATGAAGCCCCAGCGCTCGCGCCACGTGCGCGCGGTCCGGACGTCGGCCCAGATCGAGGCGTACTCGTGGGTCGCGACGACGAGCGGGTTGTGGGTGCGCAGCTGCTTGGTCAGGCCGTAGACGACGCGGTCGCCCTCGGCCTCGAAGGAGCGGAAGAGCCGGTCCCAGACGATGAGGATGCCGCCGTAGTTGCGGTCGAGGTAGGCGTTGTTCATGCCGTGGTGCACGCGGTGGTGCGAGGGCGTGTTCATGACGAGCTCGACCGGGCGCCAGAGCCTCCCGACCCGCTCGGTGTGCAGGAAGAACTGGTAGACGAGCGAGATCGACTGCTGGAGGAAGATCGCCCAGACCGGCACGCCGAGGAGGGCGAGCGGGGCCCAGAACGGGATGCCGCCGAACGGTGTCCACGTCTGGCGAAGCGCGGTCGAGAAGTTGTAGCGCTGGCTTGAGTGGTGCACGACGTGGCTGGCCCAGAGGATCCGCACCTCGTGGTGGGCGCGGTGGTACCAGTAGTACGCGAGGTCCTCGGCGAGGACGATGACGACCCACACCCACCACAGCGAGGTGTCGAGGCGAAGGGGCGTCACGGCATACAACGCGGCGTAGACGACGAGCTGCAGGGCCCTGTAGACGACGCCGATCCCGACGCTCCCGAGGCCCATGGTCAGGCTCGTGACGGTGTCGCGCACCTCGTAGCCGACCTCGTCGTCGTCGGGTGCGAACCACAGCGAGACGACCTCGACGACGATGAACGCGATGAAGAACGGGATCGCGGTCAGGATGATGTCGACCATCAGGCGCCTCGGGTCACCGGGTCCAGGGTGCGTCCGGAGTCGGTGAGCGAGGCCCACACGTCGACGGCCTGGCTGAGGATCTCGTCGGCGAGGCGCGCGGCCAGCACGGCGTCGCCGTCGGCGATGGCCGCGGCGAGCGGCGCGTGCGGCAGCAGGTCGGCCCGGTCGGCGGCGAGCAGGGCGTCCATGACGTCGGGGCCGCTGTCGATGGCCTGGACGAGCGAGTTGAGGGCGAGCCGGAAGGTGAGGTTGCCGCTGGCCTCGACGACCTCGAGCCAGAAGTGGCGGTCGGCGTCCGTGTCGTCGTCGATGTCGTAGGCCGCCGCTGCCGCCACGACGCGCTCGCGTGCCTCGTCGGTGGCCCGGGTGGCGGCGACGCGTGCCGCCTCGACGCCGATGCAGCGACGCATCTCGAGCCCGTCGCGCAGGATGAGCGGGTCGAGGCCCTCGCCCGAGCGGGCCAGGTGGGCGAGCAGGTCGAGGCCGGCGCTGCTGCGGACGTCGAGCACCGTGGTCGCGCCGCCGTGGACGATCTGGACGAAGCCGGCCTCCTGGAGGCGCTTGAGGGCTTCGCGGACGGCGTGCCGGTTGACGGCGAAGGAGGCCGCGAGCTCGCGCTCGGACGGCAGGGGATCGCCGGGCCGGAAGCGCCCGGTGAGGATCGCGTCGCGCAGCTCGGCGAAGACCTCGTCGGACACGGACCGGCGCTGGACGGGGCTGAATCCGCCGTCGGGGGCACTCTCGGGCATGGGGTGCAGGATGACACCGGACGGACCAACTCATCAAGAGGTTGGACCAGTGGTGAGACGAGGGCCACGGGTAGCGTGAGCCCATGCTGAGCATCCAGGAGAGGCTCTACCCCGACCTCCCGTGCTTCGGCTGCGGGCCGGGCAACGGCAAGGGGCTGCGGCTCCAGAGCTATCCGCTGGGTGACGCGTCAGGCGAGACGTCGGCTGAGACGTCGAGCGAGGCGTCGGGTGGCGTCGTCGCGACCTTCACGCCGTGGCCCGAGCACGACAACGGCCTGGGCTACCTCAACGGCGGGATCATCGGCACGGTCCTCGACTGCCACAGCGCGGCCGCCGTCATGCTCGAGGCCGAGCGTCGGGGCTGGCCGCCGCTGCCGGGGGCGGACCTCGCCTACGTGACGGCCGGGCTCGACGTCCGCTACCTGCGGCCCGCGCCGCTGCACGACGCGGTCGAGCTGCGCGCCGTCGTCACCGAGTCCGACGAGCCGCAGATCACGGTCGCGGTGCAGCTGCTCCACGACGGCAAGGTGCGGGCCGAGGCGACGGCCGTGTGGAAGCGCTGGCGCCCGCGCAGCTGACGAGGCGGGCCGGGCGTCGACGGGTCGGGTGCGCTCGGAGCGCTCGGCGCGCTCGGAACCTGCTCCCGAAAGCGGAGCAGGGTGCGAGCCCGGTCGGTCGTCCCGACCAGGCCCTCACTCCCCGACGGCGTTGTCGTGCGCGGGATGGTGGTGGTGGATGGGTCCGTCGGTCGCGGCGAGCCGCTCGCCCGCGCCGCCCCACCGCAGCGCGATGATCTCGGCGGCGATCGAGACGGCGGTCTCCTCGGGCGTGCGGGCGCCGAGGTCGAGCCCGATGGGTGAGCTCATCCGGGCCAGCTCGCCGACGGTGAGGCCGGCCTCGCGCAGCCGCTCGAGCCGGTCCTCGTGGGTGCGCCGTGAGCCCATGGCGCCGATGTAGGCGACGTCGGGCAGCCGCAGCGCGACCTCGAGCAGCGGCACGTCGAACTTCGGGTCGTGGGTGAGCACGGCGATGACGGTGCGGCTGTCGATGCGGCCCTCGTCGACCTCGTTCTGGAGGTAGTCGTGCGGCCACTTGACGATGACCTCGTCGGCGCCGGGGAAGCGGGTCTTCGTCGCGAAGACGGGCCGGGCGTCGCACACCGTGACGTAGTAGCCGAGGAAGCCGCCGACCCGCGCGACGGCGGCGGCGAAGTCGATGGCACCGAAGACGAGCATCCGCGGCTTCGGGGCGTGCGCGGCGACGAAGACCCGCATGCCCTCGCCGCGACGCTCCCCGTCGGGGCCGTAGGTGAGGATCGCCGAGCGGCCCTGTGCCAGAAGCCCTCTCGCGTCGTCGCGGACGGCATCGTCCGCGCGGCCGCTGCCGAGCGAGCCGAGCACGGATGCCGTGTCGTCGCCCTTGTCCGGCCCGTCGGCCTCGGGGTGCACGACGACGCGCCGGCCGACCCACGTGGGCTCGGGGTGCTCGATGACGGTGATGACGGCGACGGGGCGCCCGGCGGCGATGTCGGCGGCGACGTCACCGAGCTCGGGGAAGGTCTCGCGGTTCACCTTCTCGACGAAGACGTCGAGGATGCCCCCGCAGGTCAGCCCCACGGCATACGCGTCGTCGTCGCTGACGCCGTAGCGCTGGAGCACGGGCCTGCCGGTCTCGACGACCTCCTGGCCCAGCTCGTAGACGGCGCCCTCGACGCAGCCGCCGGAGACGGAGCCCACGGCCTCGCCGCCGGGGCCGACGAGCATCGAGGCGCCGGCCTGGCGCGGCGCCGAGCGCCACGTGCCGACGACGGTGCCGACGCCGACGGTCTCGCCGGCCGACCACCACTGCATCAGCTCGTCCATCACCTCACGCACGGGCCACCACCTCGATCAGCTCCTCGAACGCCGCGAGCGAGTGCCCTGCGACGAAGTCGTCGATGTGCGGCAGGGCCGCGACGATCCCCTGCTGCACCGGCTGGTAGCCGTCCTTGCCGCGGTGCGGGTTGGCCCACACGACCCGGTGCGAGAGGGCACTGAGGCGACGCATCTGCTCACCGAGCACCTCCGGTCCCTCGCGTTCCCAGCCGTCGGAGAAGACAACGACGACGGAGCCGCGGGCCATACCGCGCCGGCCCCAGCGGTCGAGGAAGGCGCCGATGGCCTCGCCGAGGCGGGTGCCGCCCGACCAGTCGGGGACGACGCGTCCGGCGGCGGCGAGCGCGCGGTCGGGGTCGCGCTCGGTGAGGGCGCGGGTCACGTGGGTCAGGCGGGTGCCCATGGTGAAGACCTCGACGTGGGGCACCGTGCGCACGAAGACGTGGGCGAGGCGCAGGAGGCTGTCGGCATACGGGCTCATGGAGCCGGAGATGTCGATGAGCAGGACGATGCGGCGCGGGCGGGTGCCGCGGCGGCGGTGGTGGATGCGGCCGGGCTCGCCCATGCGGCGCAGCTGCTCGCGGAGCGTGGCGGGGCCGTCGACGGTGCCGCTGCTCGCGCGGACGTGGCGGCGGGCGCGGCACAGCGGCGAGCGAGGGTCGAGGCTCGCGAAGAGGCGCGCGGCGGCGGCGCGGTCGGCGGCGCTGAGGCTGGCGACGTCGCGGTGGCGCAGCACCTCCTGCGCGCTCGACCGGGCCTGGATCGTGTCGGCGTCGCCGTCGCCGGCCTCCCCCTCGGTGTCGCCGAGCGGCGCCTGCGTCACGGGCGGGCGTTGGATGTCGACGCGGCGGCCCTGGGGGATGGACTCGCCGCCGAACCAGCGCTCGAAGAGCTCGTCGTAGGCCGGGAAGTCCGCGGGCGTCGACGTCAGGGTCGAGCGGCCGGCCCAGTAGACGCCGGTGCGCTCGCCCATGCCGACGGTGGCCGCGGCGACGAGGAAGGTGCGCTCACGGTCGGCGGTGACGTTGATGCCGGCGGCGCGCAGGGCGCGGGCGAAGCCGAGGAGCAGCTCGTCGACGTCCGGCTCGGCCTGCTGGGTCATGCGGTGAGCAGCTTGTCGAGCGAGGCGCGGATCCTCTCGGAGTCCTCGCGGTACTTCAGGGCGGCGCCGAGGGTGGCGGCGGCGACCTCGGGGTCGAGGCGCGTGGCGCCGACGGTCTCGAGGGCGCGCGCCCAGTCGAGGGTCTCGGCGACGCCCGGAGGCTTGATGAGCTCGCCGCTCGTGCGGAGGCGCTGGACGAGCGTGACGACCTGCTCGGCGAGCGCGGCGCTCACCTCGGGCAGGCGGGTGCGCACGATCTCGAGCTCGCGGGCCAGGCCGGGGTGGTCGATCCAGTGGTACAGGCAGCGGCGCTTGAGCGCGTCGTGCAGCTCGCGGGTGCGGTTGGAGGTGAGGACGACGATCGGCGGGGTCGCGGCTGCGATGGTGCCGAGCTCGGGGATCGTCACCTGCCAGGTGGAGAGGACCTCGAGGAGGAAGGCCTCGAACTCGTCGTCGGCGCGGTCGATCTCGTCGATGAGCAGCACGCAGGGTGCTTCGCGCAGGGCCTGGAGCACGGGGCGCGCGAGGAGGAAGCGCTCGTCGAAGAGCTCGGCCTCGAGGGCCTTGGGGTCATGGCGCTCGTCGCGGGACAGGGCCTCGACGGTGCGCAGGTGCAGGATCTGCCGCGGGAAGTCCCAGTCGTAGAGGGCCTGCGTCGCGTCGATGCCCTCGTAGCACTGGAGGCGGATCAGCTTGAGGTCGAGCGCCTGGGCGAGGCCCTCGGCGAGGGCGGTCTTGCCGGTGCCGGGCTCGCCCTCGAGCAGGATCGGCCGGTTCAGCCGGGTCGCGAGGAAGGTGATCGTCGCGAGCGCGTCGTCGGCGAGGTAGCCCGTGCCGCCGAGGGCGGTCGTGACGTCGTCGGCACTGTTGAACAGGTGATCCATCCCCTGAGCATCACTCATGAACTCAGGTTGCGGAAGCGGAGGGCCCTGTCAGCGAGACGTGTCGAGCTCTTCGGGGGTGTCGACGTCGCGGCCCGTCGCGAGGTCGCCGCACTCGACGAGCTCGTGCGGGGTGGTGCGGAAGTAGTGGCGGGCGCCGTGGTCGCCGGTCGCCGAGGCGATGACCTGCTCCCAGTGGTCGCGCCCGATGAGCGCCGGGTGTCCGGGCACGCCGTCGTATGCCGCCCGGCGGAGGGTCGCTCGGAGCTCCTGGCTCGTGGGGGCTGAAGTGGCGGTGGTGGCCGGCGTCTCGACGGCGTGCCCGTCGGGGTCGGGGTGCGGCGAGTGGTCGTTGTCGACGTGGCCCGGGGCATCGAGCACCCGCGCGATGACCTCGGGGGTCAGGTCCGGCAGGTCGACGAGCGTGACGAGCACGGCGTCGACACAGCCCTCGCCCTCGTGGGTCGAGCGGGTCAGCGCCGTGAGGCCGGCGCGGAGGGAGGCGCCCATTCCCTCGTCCCAGCCGGGGCAGGTCACGACGTCGACATCACGCCCGAGCGCCGTGACGATGGCGGTGACCTCTTCGGCGGCGGCACCGACGACGACGGTGATGCCGGAGCACCCGCCGGCGTGGAGCAGCGAGACGGCGCGCTCGACGAGCGTCGGCTCGCCCGGGTGGCGTCGAACCAGAGCCTTCGGCCCACCCATGCGCCTGCCGGCACCCGCTGCCAGGACAAGCCCGCGCACGTGTGCGGCTCGCCCATGCACCGCCGCCGCGTAGGAAACACCTTCCTGGTCACTCACATGCGCGAACCTACCCGCGGAGCTGGTTCCTACCGCTCTCATGCGTTCTCCGACGAACCCGCGTCACCCCGCCGCGAGTGAGCCTTGGCGAGCGCGGATCGGACGACAACGGGGTTGACCCCATCTTCTGCTCGGGCCGCCTCGGGTTGACGTGCGGACCGTTGCGTCAACGAGGACACCGCCGCCATGTTGCGCCGCTGTCCAAGGGAGTCAGAGTCACAACGCATCGTCGGCGTCGGCATGCCCGCCGGAAGATCTCACATCGACCGCAGCGCGGACCGGCGTCACCGCACCCAGCGGCAACCCAGCCTCCCGTTACACCTCGGAAACCCACTGGGGCGGCAGGTGCGGGATCATCACGCCCATGACACCAGCTGAGCGGCAAGCCGTCTCCGTCGAGGACTCCAATCCCATCGGCGCCGAGCACTACGGCTCCAAGACCTTGGCCGTCGAGCCGGGTGGCATCGAGCAGATCCCCGACAGCGAGCGGCACGGCAGCCCGGTCAACCTCCTGTGGACGTGGATGAGCCCGAACCTCGAGTTCGCGACGGTCGCCGTGGGCATCATCGGCCCGCTCTTCTTCGGTCTGTCCTTCGGGCAGACCCTGGCCGCGATCATCCTCGGCACGGTGCTCGGCTCGGTGACGCACGGCGTCCTGTCGAGCTGGGGCCCCCAGCACGGCCTGGCGCAGATGGTGCTCTCCCGCACCGGCTTCGGCTTCCTCGGCAACATCCTGCCTGCCGGGCTCAACGCGCTCGTCGCCGGCATCGGGTGGTTCGCGGTCAACAGCATCAGCGGTGCCCTCGCCCTGCACGCGCTCGTCGGGGGCCTGCCGACCTGGCTCTGCCTGGTCGTCGTGGTGGCGGCGCAGCTGCTCATCGCGTTCCTGGGGCACAACCTCGTCCACGCCTTCGAGCGCTACGCGCTGCCGCTGCTCGCGGTCGTCTTCGCCCTCGGCCTGTACTTCGTGTTCTCCAAGGCGGACCTGGGCGCGGCGGGCAAGCCGGTCCCGGGCGCGTTCCTCATCCAGACCGCTGCGGCCTTCGGCTACGCCTGCGGCTGGAACCCGTACGCGTCGGACTACACCCGCTACCTCCCGAAGACGTCGAAGGCCAGGACCGTCGGCCTCTTCGCCGCCCTCGGCATCAGCATCTCGTGCATCGTCCTCGAGGCGGCCGGCGCGGCGATGGTCTCCGCCGCGGGGAAGGCCGCGGCGGTCGATCCCGGCGTCTACACCGGGCTCATGCCGACGTGGCTCGGTGACCTCACCCTCCTGTGCATCGCCTTGGGGGCGGTCGCTGCCAACGCGCTCAACATCTACTCCGGCGCCATGTCGTTCCTGGCGCTCGGCATCAGCCTGCCGCCGCACCGCGCCCGCGCCATCGTCGCGGTCGTCTTCGGCCTGCTCGGTCTCGTCCTGGCGCTCTTCGGCCTGCAGAACGCCGGCACCAACTACGAGAACTTCCTGCTCGTCATCGCCTACTGGATCGGCCCGTGGCTCGGCGTCGTCCTCACCGACCGCCTGCTGCGCCGCGGAGATCCGCGGGCCGAGGTGAGCGCGATCGCGACCGACCGTCGCTACGTCAACTGGGCCGGGGCCATCGCGATGTTCGTGGCCATGGTGGTCTCGATCTGGCTGTTCTCCAACCAGACGTTGTACGCCGGCGTCATCGTCAAGGCCAGCCCGGGCATCGGTGACATCACCTTCCTCGTCGGGTTCGTCCTCGCCGCTGGGTTGTATGCCGTCCTGCGCCGCCTGCTGCCCGCCCGCACCTCCGTGGGGGTGACGGCATGACGGTCAAGCCGTCCGCCGGGTCCGACTCCGACCGGGACATGCTCGCCGTCGCCCTGGACGAGGCGCGCGCGGGGCTGGCCGAGGGCGGCATCCCGATCGGCGGGGCGCTCTTCGCCGCCGACGGCACGCTGCTCGGCCGCGGCCGCAACCGCCGGGTCCAGGAGGACGACCCGTCCATCCACGGGGAGACAGACGCCTTCCGGAAGGCCGGCCGGCAGCGGTCCTACCGTGGGACGACGATGGTGACCACGCTGTCGCCGTGCTGGTACTGCTCGGGGCTGATCCGGCAGTTCGGCATCAGCCGACTGGTCATCGGCGAGTCCAGGACCTTCACCGGCGGCCACGACTGGCTCGCGGACGACGCCGGCGTCGAGGTCGTCCTGCTCGATGACCCCGACTGCGTGCGCATGATGACCGACTTCATCGCAGCCCGCCCCGACCTGTGGAACGAGGACATCGGCGTCGACTGACCCGGCTCCCGCCTAGAGGAAATCGGCCGGGTCGAAGTCGTCGATGGCGATGATCCGGATGCGCGGCAGGGACTCCCTGAAGGCCTGCACGTCGTACTCGAGGTCGAAGGTGGCAAGACCGTGGGCCGTCAGCTCGAGGAACGCGCCGCTGCGGAACTCCTGGAATCCCACGACGCCCACCCGACGACCGTCCAGGAGGTCTTCGACCTGGTCGACGAAGTCCCCGTCGTTGCTGACGAGGAGCACGTCGGCCCGGCGTGAACGGATCTCGACCAGGGTCCGCTGGATGGCGATGTCGACGACCTTCTCGCCGGCAGCGCCGGAGAGCGGGACCGGGCGGTAGCCGATCGCCAGCAGGGCCTGGACGAACGGCATCGGGAGCTCGTTGTTGGCGGCGAGGAAGAAGAGCCCGACGACCGGCTGGCCCCACAGCTCCTGGGCGAACTGCAGCAGCCGCTCCCACCTCGGACGCTCCTCCGGCCGCGGGCGCCTGCCCAGGATCGAGGTGCCAAGGGTGGCGTCGATGTTCTCGCCGTCGATGAGGACGTACGTGATGCGAGAAGCGTCGGCCATGGAAGGGAGCCTACGGGGAACGTCGCTCCGCGCCCGGCGAAGCCGCGACCCGGTGCCACGCCTGTGCCCTTCAGTCGCCTGCCTCTCGACCTTCGCCGCCGAGCAGGGCGAGGAACCGCTCGGCGTCACCGGTGCGGGGGATGTTGTTGAACATGACGTAGGGCCTCGGCCGGCCGTCGACGAGGTCTCGCAGCCGGCGCAGCTCGTCATCGGTGTGGACGTGCCGGAAGCCCGAGGTGCCGTGCAGCCGGTAGTAGGTCTGCTCCGGTGTCACCGTCTCGGTCTGCATCGGGTCGACGACGTGGACGAGGTCCAGCTCGGCGCACAGCTCCTCGAGCAGCGCCGTGGGCCACTCGCCGCGGGGCTCCCACAGCAGCCAGCCCGCCGGCCGCTCCACCTGAGACACGAAGGTCCGCAGCCGATCGACGTTGTCCTTCGTCGGGCGGAAGCTCGCCGGGCACTGGAGCAGCACGGCGGTGGCCCGCAGGAGGCGGGCGCACTCGAGCGTCCGCTCCCAGCCCGCCAGGACCTCGGGCGTCGTCCGGAACCCTCCGACCTGGCCGTGGGTGCTCTCCGGCAGGGGCTGTTTCAGGCGGCGGTAGGTCGGGCTGTTGGACTCGTGGGTGACGACCTGCCACGCCTTCATCGTGAACTCGAAGTCGGCCGGCACCTGGGTGCGCCACCTGGTCAGCACCGCGTCTGCGGGCGGGTCGTAGAAGGTGTTCTGCACCTCGACGACGGGGAAGCGCCGCACGTAGGACGCCTGCGAGACCGTCCAGCCACACAGACCGACCCGGACGTCCACGGTCCTACCCCTCTCCCGGGTGGCCGGCCTCGAGGCTGACGACGGTCATCCCCGCGACCGATCCCTGACCCATGGCGGCCAGGGCTGCACCGGCCTCCTCCAGGCCGATGACCTGGCCGACGAGGTCGGCGGGACGGAGGGTGCCGTCCGCGATCATCGCGAGCATCGCGGGGTAGTCACGGGCGGGCATGCCGTGGGACCCGTAGATCTCGAGCTCCTGCGCGATGACGCGGTCCATCGGGATCGGAGGCGTCGAGCTGGGGCCGAGCAGGAGTCCGGCCTGGACGTGCCGACCACGCCGACGCAGGCTCCCCACCGACGCCACCGCCGACTCCGGCGACCCGAACGCGTCGATCGAGACGTGCACCCCGCCGTCGGTGACCTCCCGGATCAGCCCCGCGACATCCGCCTCGACCGACGCGTCGATGAGAGCCACCGTCCCGGCTCCCAGCGAACCAGCGCGTTCCAGCGCAGCCCGGTTCACGTCCACGGCGATGACCCGCGCTCCGAGTGCCAGCCCGATCATCACCGCGGACAGTCCGACCCCACCGCACCCGTGCACGGCCAACAGCTCACCAGCGGCAAGGCGCCCGTGAGTCGTCAGAGCCCGGAACGCCGTCGCGAACCGGCACCCGAGCGACGCCGCGGTCACGAAGTCGACCGAGTCCAGCAGCCGCACGAGGTTCGTGTCGGCGCCGTGGATCGCCACGAGCTCGGCGAACGACCCCGGCCCCGTGAAGCCCGGCTGCGTCTGGTCGGGACACACCTGCGCCTCACCGGCCAGACACCACGAGCACACACCGCACCCGCACACGAAGGGCACCGTCACCCGGTCACCGACCGCCCAGTCCCGCACGCCAGACCCCACCGACGCCACCACACCGGCCAGCTCGTGACCGGGGGTGTGCGGCAACGACACCGGGTCGTGCCCCATCCACGCGTGCCAGTCCGACCGGCACACGCCCGTCGCGCGCACCGCGACGACGACCCCGCCATCCGGACACTCAGGCGGGGGCACGTCGGCGAGTGACGGCATACGCCCGTACTCGTCGTAGACGACCGCCTTCACGACGCGTGCGGGTCCGTCAGGACGTCGCGCCACGAGTGCTGCGGCGAGTAGCCGAGCAGGTCGCGCGCCTTGTCGATGGAGTAGAAGGTCTCGTTGCGCCCCATCGGCCGCCGCAGCTCCACCCCGTCGTAGAACCGCGATCGCACCTCGTCGGTCGTCGCGGCGACGGACATGTCGGCGTTGGCGACGTTGAAGACCTCGTAGCCGAGCCCGTCGACCTCGAGGCAGCGCGCCACCATCTGGCCGAGGTCGCGGGTGTCGATGTAGGCGAAGATGTTGCGCCGCCGCAGCGCCGGGTCGGTCAGGAACGGCGGGAACATCTCGGCGTACTCGTGCGGCTCGATGACGTTGTTGATGCGCAGGCCGTAGATGTCGAAGCCGGTGCGGGCCTGGAAGGAGCGCGCCGTCACCTCGTTGGCGACCTTGCTCATCGCGTAGGAGTCCTCCGGCACCGTCGGGTGCTCCTCGTCGACCGGCACGTAGAGCGGCCGCCGCTCGCCCTGCGCGAAGCACACGCCGTACGTCGTCTCCGACGACGCGAAGATCACCTTGCGCACGCCGAGCCGGGTCGCAGCCTCGAGCACGTTGTACGTGCTGAGCACGTTCGTCGCGTACGTCTTCGCCTCCGACGTCAGCAGGATCGCCGGCACCGCGGCGAAGTGCACGACGGCGTCGTAGACCGGCTTGGCCGGCAGGTCCAGCTCGTCGAAGCGGGCGAGTCCCGCGAGCGCCGAGTAGACCTCACCGGCGTCGGTCAGGTCGACGCGAAGGTCGTCGACGGCCGGATGCCGCAGCGGCACGAGGTCGGCGTTCGTGACCTGATGGCCCTGCTCGGCGAGGAACGTCGAGACGTGCTTGCCGGCCTTGCCGCTGCCGCCGGTGAAGAAGATGCGCATGCCCCGATCCAACCACCGATCCCGCGCCTCACCAGGGGCGCGACCACCGCTCGGCGATCCCCGACAGCCGCGCCCGCCCCTGACATGATGACCGGCATGGAGGGACCTGCGGCCGCGCGCCGGCCCGACGCGGCGCAGCCCCGACCCGACCGCGAGACCGAGGCCCGCGCCCTGCTGGCCGAGCTCGGCACGGCGATGATCGCGACCGGCCAGCCGGTGCAGGAGATCGAGGAGGAGCTCGCCGAGGTGAGCGCCGGCCTCGGCTACCCCGACGTCCAGACCGCCGTCGGACCGACCGGCCTCATGGTCACCCTCACCCCGGGCGGCCCGTCGACCTACCGCGGAGCGCCCGCCGGCCTTCGCCTGCACCAGTCGGCGAGCGTCCGGCTCATCCGCCACCAGCTCGTCCACGGCGAGCTCAGCCCGGCCGCCGCCCGCGACGAGCTCGCCGCCACGGCCCGGCGCCCCGTCCAGCAGCCCGCGTGGCTCGTCGCCCTCGCGTGGCCCGTCCTCGCCGTCGGCATCGCGCTCATCCTCCAGCCGGGGTGGGCCAACGTCGCCGCCGCTGGGCTCTGCGCCCTCGTCGTCCTCGCCCTCGTCCAGCTCGCCGAGCGCTACGAGGTCGTCAAGGCGCTCCTGCCGACCCTCGCCGCCTTCTCCGTGTCGCTCGTCGTCTTCGGCGCCGCCAACGCCGGACTGCTCGAGGGGCCGCTGCGCACCGTCCTGCCGCCGCTCGCCGTCCTGCTCCCCGGGGCACTCGTCGTCAACGGCATGTCCGAGCTCGCCGCCGGGCACATGCAGGCCGGGTCGGCCCGGCTCGCCTACGGTCTCGCGCAGCTCGGCCTCTTCGCCCTCGGCCTGCTCATGGCCACGGCGCTGCTCCGCGTGCCCACCTCGACCCTCGCCAACGTCCGCGTCGACGAGATCGGCTGGGCCGGCGCCGTCGTCGGCCTCGTCCTCATCGGGGCGAGCATCTGCCTCATGGAGGGCGTCCCGCTGCGCATGCAGGGCTGGGTCCTGCTCGTGCTCAGCCTCGCCTTCGCCGCCCAGGTCGCCGGCCAGCAGATCGGCTCGATCGGCCTCGGGGGCTTCCTCGGCGCCATCGCGGCCAGCCTCGGCGCGAGCGTCGTCGAGCTGCGCCGCCCCCTCCTGCCGCGCCTCGTGCTCTTCCTCCCGGCCTTCTGGCTGCTCGTCCCCGGCAGCCTCGGCCTCGTCGGCGTCACCGAGCTCGCCGCCGGGCGCGAGTCGGCCACCGACGTCGCCCTCGGCCTCATGGGCGTCGCCATCGCCATCTCCCTCGGCCTGCTCGTCGGCTCCTCCGTCGGCCGCGCCCTCCGCGGCCGGCTCGCGACCCCGGTGGCACCCCTCGACCCCTCCGCGTGAACCGCGCCCCACGGCATACGAGCGCACGGCATACGACCCCCGCGACCGACGGCTAGAGTCGGAGACGCAACACCCCGTCCTCTCGCCAGGACGGGGTGTTGTTCGTCGCCCGCCGGTGCGGGCAGCGGCGGCATGGGTACGGACCGTAGGCTCTAGGGGCCAACCGGCCGCCCACGGGCCGCTGACCAGCCTGCCGAGGAGGCACCGTGTCTCAGACTTCATCCCGGATCCGGACGATCCTGCCGACGTCGAGTCGCACCGCTCTGGGTGCCACCGTCGCCACCGGTCTGCTGACCGCCCTCGCCTCCGCGCCCGAGCGCCTCGGGCGGCTCCTGCGCGACCGCTACCCCATGGTCGCCGTGACCGGCATGACGGGCGTCGGCAAGAGCCAGCTCGTCGACCGGCTGTCACGCCGCTCCACCGACGACGCCGTGGCCGAGGTGGGCTCGGCCGTCATGGAGCGCCGCACCCGCAAGGGCGCCAAGCTGCACGGCTTCCGCTTCCTCGTCGTGCCCGGCGACAACGCCGCGACGCGGCTCAGCGCCCTCGACGAGGTGTTCCACGACGAGCCCGTCGACGGGCTCATCCACGTCGTCGCCAACGGCTACGCGACCCCGCGCCGCGCCGGTGGCACCACCGGGGCCGCCAGCGCGACCCGCGAGGAGCAGCTCGCTGCCGAGCTCGAGGACTGGACCATCACCTCGCACCGCATCGCGTCGCTGGCCGTGCGCCGCAACAAGCCGATCTGGCTCATCATCGCCGTGACGAAGACCGACCTCTACCCCGACGCCGTCGACGAGGCCGTCCGCTACTACTCGCCGGGCAGCGGCACGCCCTTCGGCGACAAGGTCGACGCGCTGCGCGCCCTCGCCGGCGGCGCCAAGCTCTCCATCGACGTGCTCCCCGTCTCGAGCCAGGGCGGCGACCGCAGGTCACCCTTCCCCGACAAGCGCGCCGGAGCCATGGTCGACGCCCTCGCCGACCGGCTCGGGCAGCTGAGCGGCCACGCCTGACGGGGGTCCCCCACCCCCTGGCGTATGCCGTGTGGCCGCGACCGCGCGGCCACCCCCTCGCGATCGGGCGTCGTCTGCGACCCCGGATCGTCCGCCTCGCGCGGCATGCTGGTGACGGCGACGAACCGCCACCGGAGGAGGGCACGATGACGGACTACGAGGTCAGGGCGCTGACGCCGGACACCTGGGACGCGTACGCCGCGATGATCGAGCGGCACGGCGGTGTCTTCGGCGGCTGCTGGTGCACGTGGTTCCACACCATGAGCTGGGAGAAGGAGCGCGAGTACGCCGCCAACCGCGACCTCAAGAAGCGCCTCGTCGAGGAGGGCCGCGCGCACGCCGCGCTCGTCTTCGACGGTGACGAGACCGTCGCGTGGGCCCAGTTCGGCTCGCCGGCCGAGCTGCCCAACATCCGCCACCGCAAGCAGTACGAGGAGGAGACCGACGTCCTCCCCGACTACCGGGTGACGTGCATCTTCGTCGACAAGCGCCACCGCCGCCGGCACCTGTCGGACGTCGCCCTCCAGGGCGTGCTCGACCTCGTCGCGGCCGCGGGCGGCGGGACCGTCGAGGGCTACCCGCACGACAAGGGCGGCAAGCGTGAGGCCGTCCTGTACAGCGGCACCCGCACCCTCTTCGAGCGCGCCGGCTTCGACTACGTCCGGCCCAAGGGCACGACCAACTGCGTCATGCGCCGCACTGTGCCCTGAGCCCGACGGCTGCACGGGTCCTGCGCCACGGGCTCACCGCGCATCGGCGTGACACCACGAGCCACTCAGCCGACGGCTGAGAAGGGAGCTACCGGGCAAAGCACAGTCCCCCGACCACACGTGGTGGCCGGGGGACTGTCAAAGGGACGAGGTCCCCGAAGATTGCCTTGGGTCAGATGCCCTTGACCTTCTCCGCCTGAGGACCCTTCGGGCCCTGCGTGACGTCGAACTCGACCTTCTGGCCTTCCTGGAGCTCGCGGTAGCCGCTGCTGTCGATGGCCGAGTAGTGAACGAAGACATCGGCGCCGCCGCCGTCCTGCTCAATGAAGCCGAAGCCCTTTTCGCTGTTGAACCACTTCACGGTGCCTGTTGCCACTGGTGTTGCCTCTTCTTGTCTTGCGGGGCCTCCCGTGTGGAGACCCCGGCCTGCCGAGGGTCACGGCGAGCGCGACCGCGCAGTTTCCGCGCGGCGACTCAGTCGTGCCGAGCCCGTGATGCGTGGACTCGGACGGCAGCTGGGCACGACGGTAGCAGTCGCAGGGCCTCAGCCTCGGTCTCTCCCACATGCTTCCTGAAAGCCGAGACCTGGCTCACGCCTGCGCGGGCCCCTCGTGTCACCGGCTACCTGCCCTCCAGCGACCGTTTGAGCGACGCGAGGGTGCGGGTGCGCTCGCGGTCGGCCAGCCACCGGGCCACCGGCCTGAAGGGCTTCATGACGCCGTAGAGCTCGCCGACCGCGGTGTGGTGGACCACCGTCGCGTCGCCGTCCGGCTCGAGGACGTAGGCGGGCCGGGCCCGGGTCAGCGCGACCCCGAACCAGCTCAGCGTCTCGGAGAAGGCGAGCCTCGACGGCGGCACCAGCTCGTCGACCCGGCCCTCGAACCGGCCCATCCACGTCAGGTCGAGGTAGGTCGTCCCCTCGCGGACCGGCAGCTCCGAGACGGACGCGCACCTCCGGAACAGCCCGTCATGGTGCATCCACCCCTCGTATGCCGTCAGGTCGGCCAGGCGGTCGAAGACCTCGCGGGCGGGTCGCTGGATCACCGTCTGCGACTCGAACCGGATCGTGCTCGCCGTCATCGTCGCCTCCTCGCCGCCCGGCGCCGGGCTGCCTCCTCCAACGCTAGGCATCCCGTCACCGGCGCGCACGAGAACGGACGGACGACCGCCGGGTCAGCGGTCGATCATCTTCTGCATGGCCTCGGGGTAGCGGTCGCCCTGCACCTGCACGCCGGCCGACGCGCGGTCGAGCTCGGCCAGGTCCTCGGGCGTGAGGACGAGGTCCGCGGCCCCGAGGTTCTCGTCGAGGCGCTCGAGCCGCCGGGTCCCGGGGATCGGGACGATCCACGGCTGCTGGGCGAGCAGCCAGGCCAGCGCGATCTGGCCGACCGTGGCGCCCTTGCGCTCGGCGACCGTCCTGACGAGGTCGACGAGGGCGAGGTTGGCCTCCAGTGCCTCCCGCTCGAAGCGTGGGAGGGACGCGCGGATGTCGCCCTCGCCGAACTCGCTCGTGGCCGTGACCTGCCCGGTGAGGAAGCCGCGCCCCAGCGGGCTGAACGGCACGAAGCCGATCCCCAGCTCGGCGAGCGTCGGCAGGATCGCCTCCTCCGGCTCACGCCAGAACAGCGAGTACTCGCTCTGGAGCGCCGTCACCGGCTGCACCGCGTGGGCCCGGCGGATGGTGTCGACACCGGCCTCGGACATCCCGAAGTGGCGCACCTTGCCCGCGTCGACGAGCTCCTTGACGGCGCCGGCGACCTCCTCGATCGGCACGTCGGGGTCGACGCGGTGCTGGTAGAGCAGGTCGATCGCGTCGGTGCGCAGCCGCCGCAGCGAACCGTCCACGGCAGCACGGATGCCGTCCGGCCGGCTGCTGACGCCGGCCTGAACTCCGTTCTCGTCGAAGGCGAAACCGAACTTCGTCGCGATGACGACGTCGTCGCGCACCGGCGCGAGCGCCTCACCGACGAGCTCCTCGTTGTGGAACGGCCCGTAGACCTCCGCGGTGTCGAAGAAGGTCACGCCCCCTACGACAAGTCCCTCTCCAACCTCATCGGCGAGCTGTCGACCCAGAGCGAGGACTTCCGCGGACGCTGGGCCGCGCACGACGTGCGCTACCACCGCACCGGCCGCAAGCGTTTCCACCACCCGCTCGTCGGCGACGTCGAGCTCGACTACGAGGCGTTCGAGCTGCCCGGAGACCCGGGCCAGCGCGTCAACGTCTACACCGCGCAGCCCGGCTCGCCCTCCGAGGAGGCGCTGAACCTGCTCGCCAGCTGGTCGGCCCGCGAGCCGGCGCTGGACGCCAGACCGGACGACGCGGCGGCGTCAGCGCCGCTGCCCGGCGACGCGCACTGACACACGGACGCACTGACTCCCGGCCGCGCTCCGGGTGGCGTTCAGTCGAGGCAGAACTCGTTGCCCTCGACGTCCTGCATGACGAGGCACGACTCGTTGTAGCCGTCCGCGACGAGCAGGCGCACGCGGGTGGCGCCGAGCTCGAGCAGCCTCGCGCACTCCGACTCGAGGACGGCGAGGCGCTCCTCACCGACGAGCCCCGTGCCCACGCGTACGTCGAGGTGCAGGCGGTTCTTGGCGACCTTCCCCTCGGGGACACGCTGGAAGAAGAGCCGCGGCCCGACGCCCGTGGGGTCGACGCACGCGAACGCCTTGCCGTGCTCCTCCTCCGGCAGCGTCCGCTCGAAGTCGGCCCACGACGCGAAGCCCTCCGGGGGCGGCGGCACGACGTAGCCCAGCACCTCGCACCAGAAGCGGGCCACGCGCTCGGGCTCGGCACAGTCGAACGTCACCTGGAACTGCTTCACCGTTCCCATGCCGCCCACCCTAGGAGCGCGGCCTCCCCGTCGCCACGTGATTCGAGCGGACGGCCACGCGACGAGCACCACGCATGCACAAGCTGTTTCAGCGGTCGTATGCCGTCAGGGCCGTCGTGAGGTCGGCTCTCCCCGCCAGCCACGCGGCGAAGGCGTCGCCCTGCTCGTCGGTCCACAGGCTCGCCGGCGAGGCGGTGAGGAACTCCGTGAGCACCGCCGAGGTGCGCTCCCGGCCGAGGACGGTCAGGAGCCTCGCGAGCACGTCGGGGTGGGTGCGCACGAGCAGCGACAGGCGCGCCTCGTCGGTGAGCGCCCGCATGAGCACCGCCCCGGGGTCCGGTGGGCTGAGCACGTCGGAGGCGCGCGTCGTGTAGGCGACGAGCTCGGCCTCACGTTCGGCGGTGCCTCGCGGACCGGGCCGGTCCGGGGACGGCACGGCCGCTGCGGCCACCGGTCCGGCCGGCGCGACGGGCGCGACGGGCGCGACGGCGACCGGCAGCTCGACGATGCGGTGCATGCCCTCGAGGACGTCGCACAGGCCGGCCACACCCTGCTCGGCCAACGACGCGGGAACGGCCTCGTAGATGACCGCGCGGACCCGGGGCAGCGTCGGCACGACCCGCGCGGCGAGCGCGAGCAGCTCCGGGTCGATGGGGCCCACGTGGGCGTCGAGGTAGTAGCCGTCGGTCTCGAAACCGCCGGCGAGGTGCACCTCCCAGACCCGTTCGAGCGGGATGCGCGAGAGGAACTCGTCGACGCTCTGACGGCCGTTGCGCTCGTTGGTCCAGATGTTGTGCAGGTCGAGCAGGATGCCGCAGTCGGCGCCCTCGGCGATGGCCGCGACGTAGTCGCCGTCCGTGAGATCTCCCGGCACGGGTTGCAGGTAGTTCGTCGGCGTCTCGACGAGGAAGGGCCGGTCATTGGCGTCCTGGTGGGCGCGGATGTGGCCGACGGCGGCTGCCACCGCCTCCGGCGTCTGCACCGGCGGCAGGAGGAAGCCGGCGTGCGCGTCACCCGCGACGTTGAAGGCGAGGTGCTCGCTCCAGTGGACGGCACCGAGGTCGCGGGCCGAGGCGGCGGAGGCCGCGACACCCTCGGGGTCGGGCGCCGTCAGGCCCCCGACGGGATAGCCGACACCGTGGGCGAGCAGCGGCCGACCGCACGAGCGGAGCCAGGCGAGGGGCTCGGGCGAGATGACCTTGCCGCCGCCGAAGCGGGTCTCCCAGAGGGTCTGCGGCTCGACCTCGACGACGTCGACGAGGTCCTCGATGCCGTCCCACAGCTGGTCCAGGGACCCGAGGGCTATGACTCCGACGCCGAGGTCGAACCGCGTCCAGCTCATGACACGTCGCTCCCTCAGCCCACGCGGAGCTGGGGCCCGACGAGCACCGGCTGCAGCTCGAGGTCGGGGGTGACGACGAACTCCTCGAACCGGCGCCAGTCGATCTGGATGCCGGAGTTGCAGTTGCCGCAACCGAACCGGTCGAAGACGCTGGCCTGGACCTTCTGGAAGGTCTCGAGGTTGCCGAGGATGTTGCCCGGCACGTGCACGGTGACGGTCACGTCACGCGGCGGGAGCGGCTGCGGGTTGAGGTCGGCCATGAGGGTGGTCCTTTCCGATCTGGAACCGGTCGCGGCGGACTGCAGCGACCTGTTCCTCAGAGCGGACCGACACCGCCCCTGATACCGGGACTGGTACCGGGCCCGGACCGCGACCGGACCGCTGGCGTCAGGACCGGAGGACCTTGTCCATCGCCTTGCCCTTGGCGAGCTCGTCGACGAGCTTGTCGAGGTAGCGGATCTTCTGCATGAGCGGGTCCTCGACCTCCTCGACGCGCACCCCGCACACCGTGCCGGTGATGGCCGAGACGTTCGGGTGCAGGTGCGCCTGGGCGAAGAAGTCCTCGAAGGTCGTCTGCGCCGACAGGTGCCCGTCGAGCTGCCCCTCGTCGAACCCCGTCAGCCACTCGATGACCTCGTCGAGCTCGGCCTTGGTGCGGCCCTTGCGCTCGACCTTGTTGACGTAGGCCGGGTAGACCGACGCGAGCGGTGTCGTGAAGATGCGGTGCCCCATGCTCCGAGGGTAGCGAGGGTCACCGACCGCGGGACCGTCACGAGGTCCCGCGAGGAGACCCACGGCATACGGACGCTGATCGTCCGGGAGGCACCCTCAACCGGTTTGAGGTGAACGCGCGGCAGAAGCTGCGGCGCGTCCACCTCGAACGGGTGCGACCTCAGCCGACGAGGTGCTCGAGAGCGAGCTGGTTGAGGCGCACGAAGCCGTAGTCGCGCTCGGCCGCCTTCTCCGGGTCGAAGCCGTCGTCGGAGGCGAGGAAGTCCTCGAGCGACTCGCCGGCACACAGGGTCGGATCGGCGAGGTCGAGCACCCCGGCATACGCCCACGCCTCCGCGGTGCGCGGGTCGGCCCGGAAGGCGGCCGCCTTGTCGGCGAGCAGGAGGTACATCGACATGCACGCCCTCGCCGACTCCCACACGCCGTCCATGAACTCGGTGCGCGACGGCTTGTAGTCGAAGTGTCGGGGACCGGTGTAGCGCGGCCCGTCGGGCACGCCCGGGAAGCCGTTCTCGATGAGGTCGACGGTGAAGAAGGCTGAGACGAGGTCGCCGTGGCCGAAGACGAGGTCTTGGTCGTACTTGATGCCGCGCTGGCCGTTGAGGTCGATGTGGAAGAGCTTGTCGCTCCACAGCGCCTGGCCGAGGGCGTGCGTGTAGTTGAGGCCGGCCATCTGCTCGTGCCCCGTCTCGGGGTTGAGGCCGACGATGTCGCCGTGATCGAGCTCGGCGATGAGGGCGAGCGCGTGCCCGACCGTCGGGAGCAGGATGTCGCCGCGCGGCTCGTTCGGCTTGGGCTCCAAGGCGATCCGCAGGTCGTAGCCCTTGTCCTTGATGTAGCCGGCGACGGTGTCGAGGCCCTCCTTGTAGCGGTCGAAGGCGGCGTGCAGGTCCTTCGAGCCGTCGTACTCGCTGCCCTCGCGGCCACCCCACATGACGAACGTCGACGCACCCATCTCGGCGGCGAGGTCGACGGCGCGCAGCACCTTGCGCAGGCCGAAGCGGCGCACGCCGCGGTCGTTGGCCGTCAGGCCGCCGTCCTTGAAGACGGGGTGGCTGAAGGTGTTCGTCGTGACCATCTCGATGGTCAGTCCGGCGCGGTCGGTCGCGTCCTTGAGCTGGCCGGTGATGCGGGCGCGGGTGGCGTCGTCGGCGTCGAAGGGAAAGACGTCGTTGTCGTGGAAGGTGATGCCCCAGGCACCGAGCTCGGCGAGCTTGTCGGAGTACTCCCACGGGTCGAGGACGGGCCGCGTCGGGCCGCCGAAGGGGTCGGTGCCGGTCCAGCCGACGGTCCACAGGCCGAAGGAGAACTTGTCGTCGGGGGTGGGCTGGCGCGTCATTGCGACTCCTCGATCGGATTAGTCTTGTCATGCAACTTATGGCGTGCACCGACTAGGGTCAAGGCATGGCCAACCTGCGCCAGGCGAGCCTGCGCCACGCGAACCTCGCCCTCGTCGCCCGCACCGTGCTCGGCGCCGGGTCGCCACCGTCCCGGGCCGAGGTGGCCTCGACGACGTCGCTGACCCGCTCGACCGTCTCGCGGCTCGTCGACGAGCTCGTCGCCGGCGGCGTGCTCGCGGAGGTCGGATCGGTCGTCGGGGGTCCGGGTCGCCCCGGTCGCCCGGCCACACCGCTCGTCGCCTCGACGGGACGCTTCGCCGCACTCGGCCTCCAGGTGGGCGTCGGCCACCTCGCCGCCCGGCTCGTCGACCTCTCCGGGACGGTGCTCGCCGAGCGACACGTGGTCGCAGACCTCGCCGGGTCGCGCCCCGGGCCTGCACTGCGACGGTTGCGCACCCTGGCCGCGGGCGTCCTCGGCGCCGTCCCCGCCGGCTGCCACGTCGTGGGAGCCGGCCTCGCGTTGCCCGGAATCGTCGATGCCGACGAGGGCCGTCTGCTCAGGGCGCCGAACCTCGGCTGGGCCGACGTGGTGCCGGGTCCGATGCTGAGCGCAGTGCTCGGCGGGCTCGGCCTGCGGGTCGGCAACGAGGCGGACCTCGCTGCCCACGCGTTCGCCCATCCGGCACCCGGGCGCGACAGCGAGCCGCAGGACTTCGTCTACCTCAGCGGCGAGGTCGGCATCGGTGGTGCGATCGTCGTCGACGGTGGGGTCATGGCCGGGCGCCACGGCTGGGCCGGCGAGATCGGCCACGTATGCGTCGACCCCGACGGACCCGCCTGCGCCTGCGGCTCCACCGGGTGCCTCGAGCAGTATGCCGGCCGGCTCGCTCTCCTTGCGGCCGCGGGGCTCGACGCGGCGACGACACCCGCCGAGATGGTGGCGCGGGTCCGTGACGGCGACGAGAAGGCGCAGGCGGCCATCCGTGCGGCTGCGCGGGCCCTGGGGGTCGCGCTGGCAGGAGTCGTCAACGTGCTCGACATCCCGACCATGGTGCTCGGTGGTCACCTTGCCCAGGTCGGAGAGCTGCTCGCGCCGGAGATCGAGCAGATCCTCGGGCGACGGGTCCTGTCGGCAGCCTGGGTGAGGCCCCGTGTCGTCGTCGCGCCCGACGATCCCGCCCCGGGCGCCACAGGCGCCGCACTCCTCGCCCTCGACGACCTCGTCCGCGATCCCGCGGGGGTGCTGGGAACGTCGTGAGAGCGGCGTCCCTGCTGAGGATCGCCTTCTTCTGGGACAGGCAAATGGGCATGGAAATGCGACAACCCCGCCGGTTGCCCGGCGGGGTTGTCGTGAAA
>NZ_BJYX01000002.1 GCF_007991735.1 Terrabacter aerolatus
TGAGGGCAGGGGAGTGCTCGCCCGGGCCGTGGCCCGGCTGAGGGAGAGCGACCTCGTCGACCTCGTCCTGCCGCGCGAGTGCGGCGGCTGCCTCCGCGCGGGCACCCACTGGTGCCTGCGCTGCGACGGGGCGCTGGCGACGCTGGCCTTCGAGGTGGCGGGCGGGGCGGTCCGGCAGGGCCGGGCCGTCCGGCCGGCCGACCGGGGTGGCGGTCCCTGGGTGGTGCCGCACCCGCTGCCCGACGGCATGCCGCCCGTGCACTCCTGGGGGGTCTACGCCGACCCCCTGCGCGCTGCCGTGTCGGCATGGAAGGACGTCGGCCGGCGCGACCTCGAGGCCGTGCTGACGCCCCTGCTCGCCGCCTCGGTGGACGGTGCGCTCTCGGGGTCCGGCTGGGTCGACGGTGTGGTGCTCGTCGTCCCGGCTCCGTCGTCGCGCCGCGCCGTGCGCGAGCGGGGCGACACGCCGCTCGAGACGCTGTGTCGTGGAGCCGTCGCCCGGCTGTCGGGCCGCGCGGGGCCGATCCTCCGGGTCGCGCCCGCCCTGCGCCACGTGCGCCGCGTGCAGGACCAGTCCGGGCTGGGCACGGTCGAGCGGCGCGGCAACCTCGACCAGGCGCTGTCGGTGATCCCTCTGTGGGACAACGTGATCCGCGGCCGACGCGTGCTGCTCGTCGACGACGTCGTGACGACCGGTGCGACGTTCGCCGAGGCGGCGAGGGCCCTGCGGGCCGCGGGCTCAGGTCCCGTCGTGTGCGCCACGATGGCCGCCACGCAGCGCACGCGTGGGTGACGTGGCCGACGGGCGGAGGCAGGTGCGCGACCGGATCGCGGGTGCTCGGAGTGTCACGGCCTGCATGCCTTCCAGTGGACGCGCGGCCCAAGTAGGGTCGAGTCATGACCCCGTCCCACGGGGAACGACCTCCTGGTCGTGCGCCCCCAGGGACGAGCTCCACAGGAAGGGGTGGTGCCCCGTTGACCGGCGGGCCCGTCCACGGTGACCGAGGCCCGGAACCACTCTCACTGCACCGCACGAAGAAGACGTGCGCGATCAAGGAGGAACCGTGGAGATCGTCGTCACTGGACGCCACGTCCAGATCCCCGACCGATTCCGTGAGCAGCTCGACGAGCGACTGGCCAAGGTGTCGGCACTCGCGCCCAAGGTGCATCGCATCGACGTCGTCGTCACCCACGAGCGGGTCGCTCGTGGGTCCGAGAAGGTCGAGATCACCTGCCACGCGAAGGGCCCCGTGATCCGGGCGGAGGCGTGTCTCGATGACAAGTACGCCGCCCTCGACGCGGCCGTGGACAAGCTCATGGACCGCCTGAGGCGGGTGCACGACAAGCGGCGCGTCAGCCGCGGGCGACGGATCCCCGAGTCGGTGGCGCAGGCGACCGCCCGCATCGACTCCACGAGCAACGGCTCGGCCCCGCAGGGCCCCGAGCCCACCGACGCCGGCGACGGCCGCGTCGACGACCTCGAGCGCTTCGGTGCGCTCGGCAACTCGCCCATCGAGGTCCGCGAGAAGATCCACACGGCGGCGCCCATGTCCCTCGAGGACGCCGTGAACGAGATGGAGCTCGTCGGGCACGACTTCTTCCTCTTCCACGACGCGGACACCGACCGCCCGAGCGTGGTCTACCGGCGGCGCGGCTGGAGCTACGGGGTGCTGCACCTCGAGACCGACGCGGACGCCGGCGTCGCCGCCACGGGCTGACCCCTGCTCCCCGAGCGGTGACGTCGTCGGGGCGCTCCCTCCCGAGGGGGCGCCCCGACGGTGTCCCGACGGTGTCGCGACGGTATGCCGGTAGGTGTCGTGACGCCGGTCGCCACCCGCCCCCGCGCGGTCACGACACCGCGGGACCGCTCCCAGCCGCTCCCAGCCGCTCCCAGCCGCTCGAAGCCCGCCGCGCCGCGCGGTCGCCCGTCGGGCGTGCTGCCTCGGGGGTGCGCCAAGATGGGGGCGTGAACCCGCCGTCCCCGGATGTCATCCGCGTCCTCATCGTCGACGACCACGCCCTCTACCGCCGCGGGCTGCAGATGGTCCTGGCCGTCGAGGACGGCATCGAGATCGTCGGCGAGGCCGCGGACGGGGTCGAGGCCGTCGACCAGGCCGAGGAGATCCTGCCCGACGTCATCGTCATGGACGTCGGCATGCCCAAGCGTGGCGGCATCGACGCCTGCCGCGTCATCAAGCAGCGGGTCCCGTCCGCACGCATCATCATGCTGACGAGCTCCGACGAGGAGGCCAACCTCTTCGAGGCGGTCCGTGCCGGAGCCAACGGCTACCTCCTCAAGGACGTGCCGCCGGAGGAGGTCGCGGCCGGCATCCGGGCCGTGTTCCACGGGCAGTCGCTGCTCTCCCCGCTCATGGCGTCCAAGCTGCTCGAGGAGTTCAAGCAGATCAGCCAGCGCGAGAGCGTGCCGGCACCGATCTCCGGGCTGGAGCTGCCGCGCCTGACCGAGCGCGAGCTCGGCATCCTGCGGCTCGTGGCGCGGGGACGGCTCAACCGCGAGATCGCGGTCGAGCTGTTCATCTCGGAGAACACCGTGCGCAACCACATCCGCAACATCCTCGACAAGCTGCAGATGCACTCGCGCATGGAGGCGGCGATGTACGCCGTGCGCCAGCGGCTCATCGACCCGGGCGAATGAGCGCCGCCCCCCGCGTGCTGACCCGCGCCCAGGCCAGGCGGGTCGCCATCGCCGCCCAGGGCTTCCTCGACCCGAGGCCCGAGCCGTTCGAGGCCACGATGCGCCACGTCCAACGCGTCGTGGACCGCGTCGGGGTCATCCAGATCGACAGCGTCAACGTGCTGGCCCGCAGCCAGTACCTCCCGTTCTTCTCCCGGCTCGGCCCCTACGACACGGCCCTGCTCGACCGGGCGCGGGACCGTGCACCCCGTCGGCTGGTGGAGTACTGGGCTCACGAGGCGAGCCTCGTGCCGCCGGCGACGTGGCCCCTGCTCGACTTCCGCATGCGCGCCGCCGCCGAGAAGGCCTGGGGCGGCATGCGACGCATCCTCCAGGAGCGACCCGACTACGTCGACCTCGTGCGGGCCGAGGTCGAGCGGAGGGGCCCGATGACGGCCAGGGAGGTCGAGGTCGCCCTGGCCCACGACCAGCCGCGCCGCACCGACCACTGGGGCTGGAACTGGTCCGACGTCAAGCAGGCGCTCGAGTACCTCTTCTGGGCCGGGCAGATCAGCTCGGCCGGGCGCACGACCCAGTTCGAGCGGAGGTATGCCGCCCTCACCGCCACCGCGCCGCCGGCTCTGCGAGCCGCCTGGACCGGGCGCGCCGGGCCCGAGGCCGACCCGGACCGTCACCTCGAGCTCGTCCGCATCGCGGCGCGGGCCCACGGCGTCGGCACCGAGCTCTGCCTGGCCGACTACTTCAGGATCAGGCGCGAGGACGTGCGACCGGCGATCGCCCGACTCGTCGCCGACGGCGAGCTCATCCCCGTGACGGTGCCGGGCTGGAAGCCGGCCTGGCTGCACGCCGAGGCCCGCCTGCCGCGTCGGGTCCACGCCGAGGCGCTCCTCAGCCCCTTCGACTCCCTCGTCTGGCAGCGGGAGCGGATCCACGCCCTCTGGGACTTCCACTACCGGATCGAGATCTACACCCCTGTCGAGAAACGGGTCCACGGCTACTACGTGCTGCCCTTCCTCCACGGTGACGCCCTCGTGGCCCGGTGCGACCTCAAGGCCGACCGGTCCGCCGGCGTGCTCCGCTGCCATCGCGTCACGTGGGAGCCCGGCGCGCCACCCGAGGCGCGCGCCGCCCTGCTCGCCAACCTCGAGTCCATGGCGAGCTGGCTCGGGCTCGGTCGTGTCGACCTGCCCATCGACGCGGCGCCACCGGGGCGCGCGGTCGGCGGCTGAGCGCGTCCCCGGGCACACGGCATACGCCCTCGGTGGGGTGACGGAACCGGGCCGAGCGCCGACGCGTTGGTCGTTGTGTCCGGAAGGCGGCTAGCCTAGGCGGGTCCCGTGACCCATCACGGGCGATGGAGCCCGCCCACCGGGCGCGTCCACACGTTCAGTCGGGAGTGAGATCACCAGATGGCCGTCATCGAGAAGCTGCTTCGCGCCGGCGAAGGCCGGACCCTGAAGAAGCTCCAGGGCCTCGCCAAGCAGGTCAACGCCCTCGAGGCCGACTTCGAGAAGCTCACCGACGAGGAGCTGCGCGACGAGACCAAGGGTTTCCGCGAGCGCCTCGACAACGGCGAGACCCTCGACATGTTGCTGCCGGAGGCCTTCGCCGCCGTGCGCGAGGCGAGCAAGCGGACCCTCGGCAAGCGTCACTTCGACGTGCAGCTCATGGGTGGCGCGGCCCTGCACCTGGGCAACGTCGCCGAGATGAAGACCGGTGAGGGCAAGACCCTCGTCGCGACCCTGCCGAGCTACCTCAACGCGCTGTCCGGCAAGGGCGTCCACGTCATCACCGTCAACGACTTCCTCGCCGAGTACCAGTCCGAGCTCATGGGTCGCGTCCACCGCGCGCTCGGCATGGAGACCGGCTGCATCCTCAGCGCGATGACGCCCGAGCAGCGTCGCGCCGAGTACGCCAAGGACATCACCTACGGCACCAACAACGAGTTCGGCTTCGACTACCTGCGCGACAACATGGCGTGGGACCCGTCCGAGCTCGTGCAGCGCGGCCACAACTTCTGCATCGTCGACGAGGTCGACTCGATCCTCATCGACGAGGCCCGCACCCCGCTCATCATCTCGGGACCCGCCGACCTCGCGACGAAGTGGTACGTCGAGTTCGCCCGCATCGCCGCCCGCCTCAACCGCGGCGAGGACGGCCGCGGTGACTACGAGGTCGACGAGAAGAAGCGCACCGTCGGCGTGCTCGAGTCGGGCATCGCGCGTGTCGAGGACCTCCTCGGCATCGACAACCTCTACGACACGGTCAACACGCCGCTCATCGGCTACCTCAACAACTCCATCAAGGCCAAGGAGCTGTTCAAGAAGGACAAGGACTACGTCGTCATGGACGGCGAGATCCTCATCGTCGACGAGCACACCGGCCGCATGCTCCCCGGCCGCCGCTACAACGAGGGCATGCACCAGGCCATCGAGGCGAAGGAGGGCGTCGAGATCAAGAACGAGAACCAGACGCTCGCCACGATCACCCTGCAGAACTACTTCCGCATGTACGACAAGCTCTCGGGCATGACGGGCACAGCCCAGACCGAGGCCGCCGAGCTCAACTCGATCTACAAGCTCGGCGTCATCCCGATCCCGACGAACCGCCCGATGATCCGCAAGGACCAGGCCGACCTCGTCTACCGCACCGAGGTCGCCAAGTACGACGCCGTCGTCGACGACATCGCCGAGAAGCACGCCGTCGGCCAGCCGGTCCTCGTGGGCACCGTGTCGGTCGAGAAGAGCGAGTACCTCTCCCAGCAGCTGAGGAAGCGCGGGATCAAGCACGAGGTCCTCAACGCGAAGCAGCACGAGCGCGAGGCCGCCATCGTCGCCGACGCCGGCCGCAAGGGCGCCGTCACCGTCGCGACGAACATGGCCGGTCGAGGCACCGACATCATGCTCGGCGGCAACTCGGAGTTCCGTGCCGTCGCCGAGCTGAAGCGCCGCGGTCTCGACCCCCACGAGACGCCGGAGGAGTACGAAGCCGCCTGGGACGAGGCCCTCGCCAAGGCCGAGCGCGACGTCGAGGCAGAGCACGAGGAGGTCACCGAGCTCGGGGGCCTCTACGTCCTCGGCACCGAGCGGCACGAGTCGCGCCGCATCGACAACCAGCTCCGCGGCCGTTCCGGCCGTCAGGGCGATCCCGGCGAGTCCCGCTTCTACCTCTCGCTCAACGACGACCTCATGCGCCTGTTCAACGCGGGTCTCGTCGACCGGTTCATGCAGACCGCCGGCATGGAGGACGACGTGCCGATCGAGTCCAAGATGGTCACGAACTCGATCCAGAAGGCGCAGGGGTCGGTCGAGGCCCAGAACTACGAGATCCGCAAGAACGTCCTCAAGTACGACGACGTCATGAACCGTCAGCGCCAGGTCATCTACGACGAGCGTCGCGCCGTGCTCATGGGGGAGGACCTCCACGAGCAGCTGCGCATGTTCGTCAACGACGTCGTCAACTCCTACGTCGACGCGGCGACCTCCGACGGCTTCGCGGCCGACTGGGACCTCGAGAAGCTCTGGGACGCGATGCGCCAGGTCTACCCGGTCTCGCTCAGCATCGAGGAGCTCGAGGACATGGCCGGCGGCCGGCAGGCGATCACGGCCGACCTGCTGCGCGAGCAGCTCATGTCCGACGCCCACCACGCGTACGACCAGCGTGAGGAGATGCTCGGCGCGGAGACGATGCGCGAGGTCGAGCGCCGCGTCGTCCTGTCGGTCCTGGACCGCAAGTGGCGCGAGCACCTCTACGAGATGGACTACCTCCAGGAGGGCATCGGCCTGCGCGCCATGGCCCAGCGCGACCCGCTCATCGAGTACCAGCGCGAGGGCTTCCAGCTCTTCGAGGCGATGATGGAGGCCATCAAGGAGGAGTCGGTCAGCCACCTCTTCTCCGTCGAGGTCCAGGTCCCCGAGCCCGCTCCGGCCGCCGTGGGCGCCGCTCCCATGTCGGTGGGTGAGCTCATGGGCGGTCTCGCCGACCGGGGCCACGTGCCCGACGACGCCACCGGCGCGGCCCAGGAGGACGAGTCCGTGGCCGCCGGGCGTCGCCCGTTCGGGTCGGGCGTCCGGGTCTCGGGTGTCGACCTCGATCCCGAGACGCAGCGCCCGGCCGCCCTGCACTACACCGCTCCCGGCGAGGACGGCCGTGCCGTCGAGACCGGCGGCCAGCAGACGGCGGAGCGCAAGGCCGACCGCCGCGGCAAGAAGGTCAAGCGCAAGCGCCGCTGACCCGCCACGTGAGACGGCCCGGACCCCGAGGGGTCCGGGCCGTTCGCGCACGCCCGGGAGGTCGGGTGCCGGCGCTCGCCGACCGTGACCTGCGCGGTCAGCCGATGGTGAGCGCGGTGACGAGCCAGCGCCCGTCGAGGCCCTCGAGGCGCAGCGCGAGCGCCCGGACCCTCCCGTGCGACACGACGACGGCACAGGCCTCGACGATGCCGTCGGCTGGCTCGCACACCCGGACCCGACGCACGACCGCCGGGCGCCGCTGGCCCGGGACCCGGCGCCGTCCGGCGACCATGGCCTGGCGGGCGAGGACGGAGTAGATCGTCGGCGCCGTGTGCCGGATGAGCTGCGGGGCAGGGCGCTGCCCCGAGACGACCTCGATGATCGCCTGGGCGAGGCGTCCCACGAGCGGTGCTGGCTCGGGGAGCTGGGACGAGTGGGTGGGCTGACGGCCGAACTCCTCGTCGTCGCGGGCCCCGAAGAAGTCGAGGGCGAGGGCGTCCTGGGCGTAGGGCTGCTCGCCGTGCCAGGCCTCGTCGGCACTGATGATGCGAGGCGCCGTCTGCGGGATGCGCCGCACGGTGAAGCCGTGGGACGAGCCGGTCGTGGTCGTGCGTGCCATCACTGGTCTCCTTGCGGTGCAGGGGCGCCCGTGTCGAGGCCCGTGTCGGGGCCGGCGGCGGGTGCGGAGGGGTGGTGGTCGAGGCGCGACCGGCCGGGGGAGGCCGGCGACGGTGGCCGCAGCTGCTGCCCCGGGACGAGCAGGTCGGGGTCATCGCCGACGACGTCGCGGTTCGCGGCGTACCACCGCGGCCACTCGCGCGCGACCTCGGAGTCGCTGGCCCCCGGACCCAGGTGGCGCGCCGCGACGGACCAGAGCGAGTCGCCACGGTGGACGGTCACGAGTTCGTGGGCTGCTGCCGTCGGTCGTGGGGCCGGCGCGAGCAGGCGAGGTCGGTCGGCGTCGTGGACCGTCGGGGGCGGCGAGGGGACGTAGCCGGGACCGGCAGGCCGGGATGTCGCTGGGGCCGGGGCGGGGGTCGTCTCTGCACGCTCCGGCGTGAGCGACGGGACGAACCCCGGTGTCACGTCGCTCGGGGTGAAGCCCGGCACGAGGTCGCGCGCCGGGCTTTCCCCGCGGACCGCTGCGCGGGGGGCGGGGTCACGTGGTCCGGCGTCGCGTGGAGCTGGGTCGTCGGTGGCGAGACCCGCGGGGCCGGCGCCGCGGGTGACGGGTCCGGAACCGGCGACGGACACGAGGGCCGGTGGCAGGGCCAGTGAGCCGACGGACGCCCCGAGGACCAGGGCGAGCGCCTTGCGCACCGCGACCGGCGTGATGCGCTGGGCGAGGACTGCCGCTGCGCGTCCGGTGGCGCCGGGCAGCAGGGCGGCCACTCCGAGCAGGGAGCCGAGGGCCAGCCAGGCCGCGAGCCCCAGTCCCACCCAGCCGAGGACGACGAGGAGGACCTCGTCGGGCCGGACGCGTGCCGCCGGAGGCGGCCCGTGGCGCACGACCGTCGCGAAGAGCACCAGCGCTGCTGCCGCAAGTGCGAGGCCGAGGAACCCCCCAGCGAGCTCTCTGGCGACGACCCTGCCTCGTCGCGGTGCGCCCTGTGGCCCACCGCCGTGTCTGCTCATCACATGCGTTCCCCTGTACATGCCTTCATTTAATGCAGTTTGCGTGCGATGGGTCAAGTATGGTCTTGGTCAAGGAGTACTTCGGGTGGCAGGGACGACGGGGTCCGGAGAGGGTGGAGCACATGCGCTGGGACCGGCTCTTCGACGACCTCGAGGCCCAGCTCGCGCTGGACGACGCGCGCGAGCTCGCGTCCGAGGTCGCCGACCGCACCCGGCGCGAACGCGCCCTGCTCGACGTGCACACCAGACTTCTCGCCAACGTCGGGTCCCCGCGCGTCGCGTTGCGCCTGTCCGGACGCGTCGTCGCGGGCCGCCTCGCCGACGTGGGGCCGGACTGGGCGCTCGTCGAGACCGCTCCCGAGCGTCCCGTGCTCGTTGCCCTCGCGGCGGTGCGGTCGGTCTCCGGCATCGCTCCCGGGGCGCGGACACCGTCGGTCGTGGCGCGACGGTTCGGAGTGGGGTCGGCGCTGCGCGCGGTGAGCCGCGACCGGGCGGTCGTCGAGGTGGCCGACATGGACGGGCAGGTGGCGACAGGAACCATCGACGTCGTGGGGGCCGACCACCTCGAGCTGGCCGAGCACGCCGCCGACGAGACGCGCCGCACGGCGAACCTCACCGGACGGCTGCTCGTGCCGTTCTGGTCACTCGGGTCGGTGCGCCGCCTCTAGAGCCGACGGAGTCCGCGTCCGCCGTCGGGACCGCCGAGCGCGCGGCCGGGCGAGGTCACTCCTCGGCGGCCCCACCGAACGGGTGGGCCTGGACGAACGACTTCGTCTCGGCGTACATCCGCTGGATGTAGCTCTCGAGCTCGGTTGCCTCGACCCGCCACTGACCCCGGCCACCGACCTTGATGGCCGGGAGCTCGCCGGAGCGCACGAGGGCGTAGGCCTGCGCGGAGGAGATGTTGAGGATCTCGGACACCTCGGTGAGCTGCAGGAACCGCTGGGCCACGTTGACTCCCTCTTCTGGCACGGCCGCGTCGACCGTCTCGACCTCACCCGTACCCCTGTCGGGGGTCCGGGCGCGTCCCGCGGCTCGGGCCCCGTCGTGAGCGACGCGGCCGTCCCGAGGACGCCCCCATCCTAGGGATTCCCGTCGCAACCCTTCACGGTTGTCCCCACCTGTGCGCCTCGACGGGCGCTCCGGCGCGGGTTGTTGCAAGATGATGCCGCGTCGTCCCGTCGTCGTCCCGTCGTCGTGACGGCCGACGTGGAGCCATTCACCGACGGACCACAGGGGGTCCCATGACCGAGCTGGCCAGCCCCAGCGCCACACGCCTGCAACGCCCGTCGTGGCGCGACAGCCGCCTCGTCGTGGGCGTGCTCCTCGTCGTCGTCGCGGCGACGCTCGGGGCCAAGGCGGTCGCCAGCGCCGACGACCGGGTGCCGGTCTGGGTGGCGGCCGGCAACCTCGTCGCAGGTGACGAGGTGGGGCAGACCTCGTTCGAGCGCGCCGACGTGCGTCTCGCCGACGGGATGAACGCCTACCTACCCGCCGATGCGCCGCCCCCGACCGGGGCGTTCATGCTCCGCGACGTGCGGGCTGGTGAGCTCGTGCCCCTCTCTGCCGTCGGGGGCGCCGACGCCGTCGACGTGCAGCGCGTGACCGTGCGGGCCGATGCCATGTCGACGACCGGTCTGACCCGCGGCAGCCGGGTCGACGTCTTCGTCACCCCCAAGGCCTCGACGTCGAGCGCCGCCGCCTCGACGCCCACGAAGAAGGTGCTCGAGTCCGCCGCGGTGGCGGCGGTGCTGACGAGCAGTGGCGGCCTGGGCTCCGGCTCCATGACGTCGGTGCAGATCTACGTGCCGTCGGACAAGGTGCAGCCGCTCGTCGAAGCGGTGGACGGCGAGGCGAAGCTGACGCTGGTGCCGTCCGTGGGGGCGGCGACCGGCGGCGGAGCATGACCGAGGTCCTGACCGCCCTGAGCCACCGGTGGGAGTCGGCGGTGGCCACGGTGCTCGAGGGCGTGCGCGGTGTCACGGTGAGCCGTCGCTGCGCCGACGTGCCCGAGCTCCTGTCGGTCGCCGAGGTCGGGCTCGGCGACACCGCCGTCATCTCCTCCGACCTGCGTGGGATCGACCTGGCGGTCGTGAACCGGCTGCGCGCCAACGGGATACGGGTGATCGGTGTCCATCCGGGCGACGACGAGGCGGGTGAGCGGAGACTTCGCCAGCTCACGGTGACCATCACGCTCCCTGTGGACGCGGATGCCGACCGGTGGGCGGAGGCGCTCGAGGAGGGCCGGGCGTCCGTCGACGAGCTCGAGGCGTCGCTGCGCGGGTCCGGGCTCCCGGTCGGGACCGACCCGTCCGGCCTCACCGACCGGTCGGGGCTCGCGGACGGGGCAGATGGCTCTACCCCGGCCGACCCGGTCCTCGAGGACTCGGGCCGGTCCGGAGACCCCGACGGCTGGCTGCCGGCCGGTTCCGAGGTGGGGCGGTCGGGCCGTGCTACCGACGACGGCACGGCCGCCGGTGTCGGCAGGAGCTCGGGCGACGTCGGGTCCGAGCCGGCACCCGACGGGTCGCGCCGCGGTCCCGAACGGGCCCCGGTCGTCGCCGTGTGGGGGCCGACCGGTGCACCCGGACGCACGACCGTGGCGACGACGCTCGCCGCCGAGGTGGCCGGGCGCGGCGTCGAGGTGCTGCTCGTCGACGCCGACACCTACGGCGGCTGCGTGGCGCAGACCCTGGGGCTGCTCGACGAGGCGCCGGGCATCGCGGCCGCCTGCCGAGCCGCCGACCAGGGCCTGCTCGACCTGCCCGCCCTCTCGCGCATCGCCCCCTCCGTGGCGTCCGGCCTGCGCGTGCTCACGGGGCTGCCCAAGGCGGAGCGCTGGCCGGAGGTGCGTGCGGCAGCGCTCGAGCGCGTGCTCGAGCTGAGCCGGTCGCTCGTGCAGGTGGTCGTCGTCGACTGCGGCTTCTGCCTCGAGGACGACGAGGAGCTGAGCTACGACACCGTGGCCCCGCGCCGCAACGAGGCGACCCTGACCTCGCTCGCGGCCTCCGACGTGGTCGTCGCCGTGGGCGGCGCGGACCCCGTGGCGCTCCAGCGGTTCGTCCGCGGTCTCCAGGAGCTCGGCACCGTGCCGTCGGGCGAGCCGGTGCCGGTCGTCAACCGGGTCCGCAGCGCAGCCGTCGGCTCCCGGCCGGAGTCACGCATCGCCGACTCGCTGCTGCGTTTCGCCGGATTGTCGTCGGTGCGCTTCGTGCCCGACGACCCTGCGACCCTCGACGCGGCCCTGCTCGCGGGGCGCTCGGTCGTCGAGCACGCACCCGAGTCGCCGGTGCGCGCCGCCGTGGCCGACCTCGCCACGGCGGTGCTGCCGTGGACCGTCACGCCCGCGGCTCGCCGGGACCGGCGCGAGGACCGTCGCCCGGGCCGTCGTCGGCCCCCACGCGGTGGCCGCTCGGCCCCCGTCGGGGCCTGAGGGGCGCTCGCAGGGTTCAGGGCGCGAAGAGGATCGTCAGGCCGCCGAGCGTGTAGAGGATCATGACGACCATGAGGGGCACCTGACCGACCACCGCGGCGCGGCGGTCGAGGACCGTGATGGCGCGCTCGTGGGCGGCGAGGACGCCGAGCAGGTGGCCGACGACGATGCTCACCGCCTGGATCGTCGCGACGAGGGTGGGCTGGATCAGGGCGTCGTTCGGGACGAGGCCGGCGGTGCCGAGCAGGTCGGCACCGGTGCCGAGGGGGTCGGTGAGCAGCCGCCACGCGTACTGCCCCTGGTAGACCCACAGCGACCAGTAGTGCGCGACGACGTAGCCACCCGCGATCGGGATGAGCGAGGGCGCGATGTCGCTGACGAAGGTGAAGGAGCGGGCGAACGGCTCGCCCGAGAGCCGTACCGACACCACCGAGGCCAGCCAGATCGTCACGGCCACGAGTCCGAAGAAGGTCAGCAGGGTCGCCGTCTTGAGCAGGGACGACGAGACCGGTGACGTCTGCACGAACGTCGACCACGACAGGTTGGCCGAGAAGCCGTCGTATGCCGTCCCGCCGAGCATCACGGCGACCGTGGGCACGAGCCCGCGCTGGCCGCGCAGGCCGTTGACGCCGTGCAGCGGGGTGCGCAGCACCCAGCGTCCGTCGTGCCGCCGGCCGAGGGGCGAGAGCAGGCCGAGCAGCCGGGACCACGCCTCGAAGGGGTCGGCGTGGTCGAACCACGTGCGGCCGAAGACGGCTGAGCCGAGCAGGGACACCGCGAAGAAGCCGCCGACGAGGAGCTGGAGGAAGCCGAGCGAGGTGTTGTTCTCGGCGACGAGCTCGACCCACGTGAACGTTCCGAGGCCGAGCGCGGCGGGCCAGAGTCCCCAGCGGTAGGGCAGGGCGGCGAGGTCGGGCGAGACGCGGGCGAGGCGGAGCAGTCCGGCGTGCAGCGCGCGCACCGGGTTGATGACCCGCCAGACGGGCCCGAGCAGCATCGAGGAGAACGCCAAACCGACCCATAGCCACACGTAGACGACGTGGGGCACGGGGTTGCGGGCCGAGTCCGGTCCGAGGACGAGCGCGACGAGGGTCCACACCGTGAGCACGGCCGCGAGGGCGCGCGCCACGGCGCGGAGCGAACGCGAGTCGAGCAGCGCCGCCACGGGCCGTGGCAGCAGCACCCCGTCGGTGTCCCGCAGCCGCGGCTCGCGCCACAGGGTGCCGATGGCGACGAACGAGATCACGAGTGCGGCGACGGCCGCGATGACGAGGGCGGTGAACGGCAGCGGGAGGTCGCCGCGGCTGCCGACCCCGTGAGCCGGAACCAGTCCCGGCGCAAGGCCCGGGATCAGGCCGGGCGCCAGCTGGGGAGCGGTGAGCGCCACGGTCAGCGGACGGCGACCGTGAGCAGGGTCAGGGCCGGCTCGTGCGTCTCGACCTCGTAGGAGCCGGGCTCCTTGCCCGTGAGCCGGAGCGTCGTCGGCACGCCGGACTTGAGGGCCTCCTCGACGTCGAAGCCGTGCGCGTGCAGCTCGTCGTCGTGGTCGCTCGTCACGACGAGCTCCAGGGTCGAGCCGAGCGGGAGGTCGACCTGCGCCGGGGCCGGCGTCACGGTCGTCCCGGTGATCGTCACGGCGAGCCGCTTGACGCTGCCGGTGGAGACCACGCCGCCGGCGCCACTGGACCCCGGGTCGGGGCTCGAGGAGGAGCAGCCCCCCGTCACCACGAGGGCGAGGACGCACACGGCATACGGAAGGGCTCGAAACGCACGCATGGCCACGATCCTAGGCAAGGCGGTCTGGCAGAGTGTGACCATGTCTGACCGCCTGACCTCGCTCGACGCGTCGTTCCTCTACCTCGAGGAGTCCACCACGTCGATGCACGTCGGGTCGGTCATGGTCTTCCAGCCGCCGCGGGAGGGCTTCGACTACGACCAGCTCGTGCGGATCATCGAGGGGCGGATCGGCGCGATCCCGCGCTTCCGGCAGAAGGTCCTCGACGTGCCGGGTCGCATCGCCAACCCCGTGTGGGTCGACGACGAGGCCTTCGACCTGGGCTACCACGTGCGCCGGGCCGGCCTGCCCCGCCCCGGCAGCGACCGGCAGCTGCAGGACTTCGTCGCGCGCGTCCAGCCGCGCAAGCTCGACCGCACCCGTCCGCTGTGGGAGGTCTACCTCGTCGAGGGCCTGCACGACGGCCGCTTCGCCATCGTCACCAAGACCCACCACGCACTCATCGACGGCGTCAACGCCCTCGACATCGCCCACGTCATCGTCGACGCCGTCAAGGGCGAGGACGAGGACGACCTCGTCGCGCCCTGGGAGCCCAGCCGTCCGCCGTCGTCGGTCGAGCTGGTGACGGGAGCGGTCATCGACGCCGTGCGACGCCCGACCCAGGTCGTCGACCTGGTGCGCGGCGGCCTCAACGACGCCCTCAACGTCGGCATGCGGGCCGTGGAGTCGGCCGGACAGGTGCTCTCGACGGTCGCGCGCACGGCGGCACGCCCGGCTCCGGACTCGCCCCTCAACGCCGAGATCGGGTCGGCCCGCCGCTGGGTCATGATCGCGACCGACCTCGAGGACTACCGCCTCGTGCGCAAGCGTCTCGCCCGCGGGGCGTACGCCGAGGACGTCACCATCAACGACGTCGTGCTCGCGACCATCGCGGGTGGCTTCCGTGCGTGGCTGCTGGGGCGGGGTGAGGCCGTGAGCCCCCACACCTCGGTGCGCGCCATGGTGCCGGTCAGCATCTACGGCGACGACCCGGCCGGGATGTACGCCAACCAGGTCATGGCGTGCGTCGTCAACCTGCCCGTGGGCGAACCCGGGGCGTCGATGCGCCTGCACCAGATCGCGTTCGCCATGCGGCAGCAGATGGAGGGTGGGCAGGCCGTCGGGGCCACCTCGCTCGCCAACCTCGCTGGCTTCGCGCCGCCGACGCTGCACGCCCTGGGCGCCCGCCTCGGCTCGGCGATGTCGCGCCGGCTCTACAACGTCATGATCACCAACGTGCCCGGCCCGCAGACCCCGCTCTACGCCGGCGACGCGGAGATGCTCTCGACCTACCCGGTGACGCCGCTCGCCAAGGGGCAGGCGCTCTCCATCGGCATCACGTCCTACAACGGCGGCGTCTACTTCGGCCTCAACGCCGACCGGGACGCGATGCCCGACGTCGACGTGCTCGGCCAGTCCATCGTCGAGTCGCTCGCCGAGCTGACGAGCGGGAGGGAGTCCTGATGCCGGTCGTGCGCGTCTACGTGCCGCTGGGCCGGACGGGTCTCGAGGAGCTCGCCTCGACGGGCGCCCTCGCGGCCGGGCCCGGCACCCCGCGGACGGCGTATGCCGTGACGTCGGGTCTCGAGCAGGCCGCGCCGGGACTCGACGTGGAGGACCTCGAGTACGCCGCCTTCAGCGATGCCGTCGAGGCCGCGGCCGGGCTCCGGTCGACGCGTTCGGACCGGCGGGTCGTCGCGGCGGCGGACGCAGACGCCTCGTGGGTGTCCCCGCGCGAGGGCGCTCCCGTGTCGAAGGTCGTGCTCACGGCGGCCGTGCCGCTCTCGCGCGTCGCGTCGTTCCACGTCGACGACGAGGTGACGGGGAGCGTCGACGAGGAGCCCGACGAGCTGCTCTGGTACGACGTCACCGAGCTCGACGACGTGCGCTCGTTCTTCGGCTGAGCCGCCCATGGCCGACGACGAGGTGGTCGCCCTCTACGGCGAGGCCGGAGAGGTGGTCGGGTCGGCGCCGCGCTCCGTCATGCGGGCGCGCAACCTGCGGCACGCCGCGTCGTCGGTCGTCGTGCGCGACCGGCTGGGGCGGGTCTACCTGCACCGTCGGACGACGACGAAGGACGTCTACCCTGGCCTGCTCGACTTCGCGGCCGGCGGTGTGGTCCTGGCGGGGGAGGACCCCGGCGTGGGCGCGGTGCGTGAGCTCGAGGAGGAGCTCGGGGTCGCCGGAGTCTCGCTCGAGCCCCTCGGGGTGGCCGACTATGCCGACGCCCACACGCGGTACCGCGCCTTCCGCTTCGTCGTGACGTGGGACGGCCCGATCCGGTGGCAGCCGGAGGAGGTGTCCTGGGGGGAGTGGGTCACGGTCGAGGAGCTCGTGCGCCGGCTCGACGACGAGCCCGACAGCATCGTGCCCGACAGCGTCGCCGTGTGGGCCGGGGCCGTGCGGGCGTGGCTGGGGACGTGACCGGGGGACCTGGCTGACCTGGCTGGGGACGCGGCGTGGAGACACGGCTGACGAGGGAACGTCGTCCACCTCGTCCCCGTCCGTGGAGGCCTGAGCGTCCACGGGCTGGTCCGGGGGACTCGCAGCCGATGCATCCCTTGTTACCTTGCCCGGATGGACTTCACCGCTGACGAGTACGCGCGCCGCGATGCCGACCGACTCCGCGAGATCCTCGCCGGGCCTCCCGTGACCTGGGTGTTCCTCGGGGACAGCATCACGCAGGGCGTCACGCACACGCACGGTCACCGCGGCTACGTCGAGCACTTCGCCGAGCGCGTCCGCGGTGAGCTCGGCCGGCGTGGTGACGCGGTCATCAACTCCGGTGTGTCGGGAGCCACGACCGAGGACCTGCTTCCCGAGTTCCACTGGCGCGCAGGGCGGTTCGCTCCCGACGTCGTCTTCGTGATGTTCGGCACCAACGACATCCTCGCCGGTGAGGACGGCGTGCGAGGGTTCCGCTACCGGCTCGACCAGATCGTCCAGCGCTCCCGGGACGTGGGCGCCACCGTCGTGCTCCAGACCCCGCCGCCCGTGCTCGAGGAGGGCGGCCGCAGTCCCCACCTCCTCGCCCTCTACGCCGACGCGGTGCGCGAGGTGGCCCGCGACCTCGGCGTCCTCGTCGTCGACCACTCCGGAGCGTGGGCGAGCGCGGCCGGCGACGCCGGTGACGACGTCGCGCCGGCGGGCTGGCTCGACGACGCGTTCCACCCCGGCGCTCGCGGGCACCACGAGCTGACGCTGACGCTCCTGTCGACCCTCGGCATCTCCGACCGGACCAGCGACGTGTGCTCGCTCCAGGTCGACGACGCCGTGGGCGCCCCCGCCTGACCACCCGGCATACGACCCGACCCGACCCGGCCCGACCCGGCCGACCCGGCCGACCCGGCCCGGCTCAGCTCGCGTCGATGGTCAGGGGCAGGTCAGGGTCGGCTCAGGGAACTCCCCAGCAGCGCGACCGGACCGGTCCGCGCGACGATGGGGTCATGACATCACCGATTCCCGACCCGTCTGGCCAGTCCCTGACGCCGACGAGCGACGAGCGCACGTGGGCCGTCCTCGGGCACCTCGCCGCGATCGTCGCCGCGATCGTCTCCGTGGGCTGGCTCAGCTTTGTCGGCCCGCTCGTCATCTGGGCCATCTACAAGGACAGGAGCGCCTTCGTCCGCCAGGCAGCCGCCGGTTCGTTCAACTTCAACCTGGCCGTCTGGGTCGCGATCATCGCCGGCTGGATCATGTTCTTCACGGTCATCCTCATCCCGATCGCCCTCATCGTGTGGTTCGTCGCCGTCGTGGCCGCGCTGTGGTACCACGTGCGCGCCGCGATGGCCGCTGGACGCGGTGAGTCCTTCCTCTACCCGTGGGGCATCCCGGTCCTGCACTGACGGGTCAGGGCTCCCGAGGGCTCCTGCAGGCATGGAACGATGGGGTGGCTCCGCCCACGAGGCGGGCCATCCCGCTCGCCCGGTCGGGCGAGACCCCGTGCCAACCGCAGGAGACTTGATGGACGCCGTGACCCACGTGCCCGCACCGGCCAACGAGCCGGTGCTCGACTACGCGCCGGGCTCGCCCGAGCGAGCCGCGCTCGAGGTCGCCCTCGCCGAGCTGGGGTCGACCCAGACCGAGCTGCCCCACACGATCAACGGCGAGCGCGTCGTCGGCACGGGTCGCAAGATCGCCGTCCGCCAGCCGCACGCCCACCGCAAGGTGCTCGGCACGCTGCGCAATGCGACCGTCAAGGAGGGCCAGGCGGCCGTCGACGCCGCCAAGGCCGCCGCCCCGATGTGGCGCGAGCTGTCCTTCGACGACCGCGCCGCCATCCTGCTCAAGGCCGCCGAGCTGCTCTCCGGCCCGTGGCGCGCGCGGCTCAACGCCGCGACGATGCTCGGCCAGAGCAAGACGGCCTACCAGGCGGAGATCGACGCCGCGTGCGAGCTCATCGACTTCTGGCGCATCAACGTCCACTTCGCCCGCCAGATCCTCGAGCAGCAGCCGCCGCTCAACGCCAAGGGCATCTGGAACCGCTCGGACTACCGCTCTCTCGAGGGCTTCGTCTACGCCGTCACGCCGTTCAACTTCACGGCCATCGCCGGCAACCTGCCCACGGCCCCCGCGCTCATGGGCAACACGGTCGTCTGGAAGCCGAGCCCGACGCAGCAGCTCGCGGCGCAGCTGACGATGGAGCTGCTCGAGGAGGCCGGCATGCCGCCCGGCGTCATCAACATGGTGACCGGCGACGGCATCAACGTCAGCAAGGCCGCCCTGCGCGACCCCGACCTGGCCGGCATCCACTTCACCGGCTCGACGCCGACGTTCAAGCACCTGTGGCACGAGGTCGGTACCAACCTCGACCGCTACCGCACTTACCCGCGCCTCGTCGGCGAGACCGGCGGCAAGGACTTCATCCTCGCCCACCCGAGCGCCGACCCGGCCGTGCTGCGCACGGCGATGATCCGCGGCGCCTTCGAGTTCCAGGGCCAGAAGTGCTCCGCCGCCTCGCGGGCCTACGTCCCCGCCTCGGTGTGGAAGCAGATCAAGGGCGACCTCGTCGACATCACGAACGGCCTGAGCCAGGGCGACGTCACCGACCTGTCCAACTTCATGGGCGCCGTCATCGACGACCGCGCCTTCGCCAAGCACCAGGACGCCATCGACCGGGCCCACGCGACCACGGGCATCGACGTCGTCGCCGGAGGCACCTATGACGACTCCGTGGGCTACTTCGTGCGCCCGACGGTCCTCGAGATCAAGGACGCCGCCGACGAGTCCTTCCGCACCGAGTACTTCGGCCCGATCCTGTCGGTGCACGTCTTCCCCGACGCGCAGTACGACACCGTGCTCGACCAGATGGAGCGGTTCGCCCCCTACGGCCTGACCGGTTCGATCATCGCCCAGGACCGGCGCGCCATCGCCGACGCCACGAAGCGCCTGCGCTTCGCCGCCGGCAACTTCTACGTCAACGACAAGCCGACCGGCGCCGTCGTGGGCCAGCAGCCCTTCGGCGGGGGCCGCGCCTCGGGCACCAACGACAAGGCCGGCGCTGCGCAGAACCTGCTCCGCTGGACCAGCGTCCGCTCGATCAAGGAGACGTTCGTCCCGCCGACGAACCACGCCTACCCGCACATGGGCTGATCGCCCGACCAGGTATGCCGCAGGGCCCGTCTCCGAGTGGAGGCGGGCCCTGCGGCGTGAGGGGCGTCAGGTCGTGAAGACGGCTCGGCGGGCAGTGGGGTGGTGTGGTCGAGCGTCGAGCCGGGCCGAGGGGTCAGGCGTGCTCGGCGAGCCAGGCGTTGCCGGTGCGCTGCTCGCTGCGGATCGCGTCGATGACGGCCGGGGCCGCGGCCTTCTCGACCTTCCCGCCGAAGAGCGGGATCGAGGCCTTGAGGTCGCCGTCGATGGTGATCTGCGTGCCGCCCCCGGTGGGCGCGAGCCGGATCGTCGACCGCATCGCGACCGGGGCCCCGGCCACCTCGACGGTGAGCGTGCCGGTGCGGGTGCCGTCACCGGCGGCGCCACCCCACTCGTACGTCTCCGTCACCGAGAGGGTCGGGCCGACGATCGACTTGGCGAAGTCGGGCAGGTCGTCGGCAGGCAGGTCGCGCTTGGTGACGACGCGGGCGCCGTCGCCGGCGGGGCTGACCGCGGCCTCGTGCCGCTGCGCGCCGGCCTCGACGCACTTGCGCTCCTGGAACGCCCGGTCGGTGACCATGGCGTAGACGGCCTCTGGCGGCGCGGCATACGTGATCGTCTCGGAGATCTTCATGGTCGCAACGCTATTGCACGCGAGCCCGCGGGCGAGGACGTGTGTCGAGCAGGTCGAGCAGGTCGAGCAGGTCGAGTCGGCCGTCGAAGCGCACGACGAGGGCCGCACGCTCCCGGCGGGGTGCTCAGGCGCCCGAGCGGGCCCGGTCCGAGAGCGCTGCGAGCGTGGCCGTCGACGCCTCTAGCTCGCGGCGCAGCCGGGCCTGCTCCCGTGAACGCACCGCCGTCACCCGGTTGAGCAGCTCCTGGAGCCGCTCGCGCTCGGCGAGCCGCTCGGCCGGCTCCACCCGGCTCGGGCCGGAGCGTTCGACGACGAGCTGGCCGTCGATGACGAGGTCACAGCGGGTCAGCGCCGGCTCGAGGGTGCGCACGCGCGCCGCCGACTCGACCGCGGTCGTCGTCCACGACTGGAGCAGTCCACCGACGCGGTCGAGCTCCGTCGCGGCCCGGGCCACGAGGTCGCGTTCGGTCCCCGTGGCGTCGGGGGAGCCGGTACGTCCGGCGCGTCGTGCGGTCGCGTCGAGGTCGACGACGAGGTCTGCCAGCCGCCGTGCCTGCGTGCGCAGCGCTCCTCCGAGGGCCGAGGTGGAGCCGACGTCGCCCGGGGAGAACGTCATCGGACACCACCGTGCCGCGCCGTGGAACCGGCTGCGGCGGAGGGGGACCCGTCACCCTGCGACGGTGGGCTGTGCCGGCCCGGCCGCCCGGAACCGAGCTCGAGCAGCCGTTCCTCGAGCGCCTCCGACAGGGCACGCAGGGTGTCGGCCGCCTGCTCGACCCACGTGTCGAGGACACGCTGGGTCGGGAGGTCGCCGAGGTCGGGCAGGTGCGTCAGCAGCTCGTCCGACATGGTCCGGGTCGCCGAGCGGGCGGTCGTGAGCGTCCGGAGGACCGCTGGGTCCGCAGCACCCGCCCCCGGGCTCCCGTCGGTCATGCCACCACTCTAGGGACTCCCCGTCACCTCGCCCCGAGTTCTCCACCGGCGTCGCGGCGGCCTCCCCGACGTGTCGGTGCCCGGCGGCGGGCCGGTTCGGGCGTGCCGACGGACGGCGATAGGCTCACATCGTGAGATGCGCGGCACAACGACGTGTCGCCGCACAGGCCGCACGGTGAGGAATCCGACTACCGCATGTCAGCGTCACTCGAACAGTCTCGAATCGACGTCATGAAGGCCGCCGCGGCGGCCGTGGCGCCCGTCCCCCGCCGTGGGCGGGGCCGATCCGGAGGTGCGGCGCCCGGCGAGCTGGAGGAGTTCCTCCGCGCCTACTACCGCCTCGTGGCCACCGAGGACCTGCTGGCCCGTCCGGCTCGTGAGCTCGCGACGATCGCCACCGAGCACCGCGCCTTCGCGCAGCAGCGTCAGGTGGGCACCTTCAACGTGCGGGCCTTCAACCCCAAGGCCGACGACGAGGGCTGGTCCACGGGTCACTCCGTCGTGCAGGTCGTCGTCGACGACATGCCCTTCCTCGTCGACTCGGTCGTCGCGGCGCTCGGCGGCTTCGACCGCGGCGTGCACCTCATCGTCCACCCGCAGATGACGGTCTCCCGTGACATCACGGGCGAGCTCAAGTCGGTCATCACCGACGGCTCGACCACCGTGCGGTCGAGCTCGGTGGGCCTCGTCCGCGAGTCGTGGATGCACCTCGAGATCGACCGCCTCCCGGACGACGGGCTGCCCGACGTCGAGGCGCGTCTGCACCACGTCCTCGAGAACGTCCGCGACTCGGTCGAGGACTGGCCCAAGATGCGGGCCCACGCCCTGACCATCGCGAGCGAGCTGCGGTCGGCGACCCCGCCCGGCACCGACCCCCACCACGCCCGCGAGGCCGGACGCTTCCTCGAGTGGCTCGCGCACAACAACTTCACCTTCCTCGGCTACCGCGAGTACTCCCTGGCGCACGAGAACGGCAAGGACGTCTCGCGCCAGGTGCCCGGCACCGGCCTCGGCCTGCTGCGCTACGACCGGCCTTCCGCCGGAAAGGGGCTCGTGCTCACCCCGGCGGCCAGCCGGGCTGCGCGCGACTCGAGCATCCTCATCATCACCAAGGCGAACTCGCGGGCCACGGTCCACCGCGACGTCTACCTCGACTACATCTCGGTCAAGCGCTTCGACGCGCGCGGCGAGTGCGTCGGCGAACAGCGCTTCCTCGGCCTTTACGCCTCGGCCGCCTACAACGACACGATCCACGACATCCCGCTGCTCGACGTGCGCGCCCAGGAGGTGCTGCGCCTGACCGGCCTGTCCGCCGACAGCCACTCGGGCAAGGACATCCTGCAGATCCTCGAGACCTACCCGCGCGACGAGCTCTTCCAGACGAGCCCGACACAGCTGGCCGAGATCGCGACGAGCGTCCTGCACCTGCAGGAGCGCCGCAAGACCAAGCTCTTCCTGCGCCGCGACGAGTTCGGGCGTTTCGTCTCGTGCCTCGTCTACCTGCCGCGCGACCGCTACAACACGACGGTGCGCCTGCGCATCGAGGCCATCCTCCTCGACGCGTTCGGCGGCGAGAACATCGACAACACGACCCGGGTCAGCGAGTCCACGCTCGCCCGCCTGCACTTCGTCGTGCGTATGCCGGCCGGTACCGACATCCCCGAGGTCGACGAGGTGGCCCTCGAGCAGCGCGTCATCGACGCGACCCGCACGTGGGACGAGGACCTCTCCGAGGCGCTCGGTGAGGCGCGTGGGCTCGAGGGGGCGGCGCGCACCATGGCGGCCTACGCCAAGGCCCTGCCCGAGGCGTACAAGGAGGACTTCGACGTCGCCACGGCGGTCGACGACCTCGACCGCATCGACGCGCTCGGTGACGGTGACCGCACGACGGGGCTCCACCTCTACGACGACCCGGTCTCCGACGACCCGCGGGAGCGGCGCTTCAAGCTCTACCGCCGGGCCGACCTCTCCCTCACCCAGGTGCTGCCGCTCTTCACGCACCTCGGCGTCGAGGTCACCGACGAGCGTCCCTACGAGGTGCCCGGGCCCGACGGCCGCACCCTGCACATCTTCGACTTCGGCCTGTGCGCCGACGTGCAGACCTGGGGCTCCGGCGACGCCGCCGTGGCCGAGGACGTCCGCGGGCGTTTCGAGGAGGCCTTCCGGGCCGTCTGGGACGGCCGCGCCGAGTCCGACGGCTTCAACGCCCTCGTGCTGGCAGCGGGTCTGACCTGGCGCCAGGTCGTCATCCTGCGCACCGTCGCGAAGTACCTCCGCCAGACGGGCTCGACGTTCTCGCAGGACTACGTCGAGTCGGCTCTCGCGGCCAACACCGGCATCGCGCGCAGCCTCGTCGAGCTCTTCGAGGCGCGCTTCGACCCCGACGCGTTCCCCGACACCGACTCGGGCCACGACAAGCGTGCGGCGCGCCAGAAGCACATCGTGAGCGGCATCCGGGAGGCCCTCGACGACGTCGCGAGCCTCGACCACGACCGCATCGTCCGGGCGCTGCTCGGGGTCATCCTCGCCAGCCTGCGCACGAACTTCTACCAGCCCGACGAGGCGGGGCACGACAAGCCGTACGTGTCCCTCAAGCTGAACCCCAAGAAGGTCCCCGACCTGCCCGCGCCCCGCCCGATGTTCGAGATCTGGGTCTACAGCCCCCGCGTCGAGGGTGTCCACCTGCGGTTCGGCAAGGTCGCCCGCGGCGGTCTGCGCTGGTCCGACCGGCGCGAGGACTTCCGCACCGAGGTCCTCGGCCTCGTCAAGGCCCAGATGGTCAAGAACGCCGTCATCGTGCCGACCGGCAGCAAGGGCGGCTTCTACGCCAAGCAGCTGCCCGACCCCGCCGTCGACCGGGCAGCGTGGCTGGACGAGGGCATCGCCTCGTACAAGCTCTTCATCTCGGGCCTGCTCGACGTCACCGACAACCTCGTGTCGGGCCAGGCCGTGCCGCCGCGCCGGGTCGTGCGCCACGACGAGGACGACACCTACCTCGTCGTCGCCGCCGACAAGGGCACCGCGAAGTTCTCCGACATCGCCAACGGGCTCTCGGCCGACTACGGCTTCTGGCTCGACGACGCCTTCGCCTCGGGCGGCTCGGCGGGCTACGACCACAAGGGCATGGGCATCACGGCCCGCGGTGCCTGGGAGTCGGTCAAGCGCCACTTCCGCGAGCTCGGCGTCGACACGCAGACGCAGGAGTTCACCGTCGTCGGCGTCGGCGACATGAGCGGCGACGTCTTCGGCAACGGCATGCTCCTGTCCGAGCACATCCGTCTCGTGGCCGCCTTCGACCACCGGCACATCTTCGTCGACCCCACCCCCGACGCCGCGACCTCGTACGCCGAGCGCCGACGGATGTTCGACCTGCCGGGGTCGTCGTGGGCCGACTACGACGCGTCGCTCATCAGCAGGGGCGGCGGCATCTTCCCCCGGTCGGCGAAGTCGGTGCCCGTCAGCCCGCAGATGGTCGCGGCGCTGGGCCTGCGGGCCAACACCAAGAGCCTGACGCCGGCCGAGCTGATGAAGGCGATCCTGCTCGCGCCGGTCGACCTGCTGTGGAACGGCGGCATCGGCACCTACGTCAAGGCGGCCACCGAGACCAACGGCGAGATCGGTGACCGGGCCAACGACGCCATCCGCGTCAACGGCGGCGACCTGCGCTGCAAGGTCGTCGGTGAGGGTGGCAACCTCGGGGCGAGCCAGCTCGGCCGCATCGAGGCCGCGCTCGCGGGCGTGCGGGTCAACACCGACGCCATCGACAACAGCGCCGGGGTCGACACCTCCGACCACGAGGTCAACATCAAGATCCTGCTCACCGAGCTGACCCGCTCGGGCGAGCTGACGACGAAGCGCCGCAACACCCTGCTCGCGTCGATGACCGACGAGGTCGCCGAGCAGGTGCTGCGCGACAACTACGAGCAGAACGTCCTGCTCGGCAACGCCCGCGCGCAGCAGCACGGGATGCTCGGGGTGCACGAGCGGCTCATCCAGTTCCTCGAGGCCGAGGGCGACCTCGACCGTTCGCTCGAGTTCCTGCCGAGCGACGCCGTCATCGCCCGTCGCCAGAAGGACGGTCTCGGCCTGACGTCGCCGGAGTTCTCGGTGCTCGTCGCCTACGCCAAGCTCTACCTCAAGAACCAGCTCATCACCACGTCGCTGCCCGACGACCCCTGGTTCGAGACGACGCTGGCGGAGTACTTCCCGAAGCCGTTGCGGGGCAAGTACGCCGAGCAGATCGCGGCCCACCCGCTGCGGCGCGAGATCATCACGAACGCGGTCGCCAACTCGATGGTCAACCGTGGCGGCATCACGTTCGCCTACCGGGCCGGCGAGGAGACCGGGGCGTCGCCGGAGCAGGTGGCGCGCGCCTACGTCGTGTGCCGGGAGGTGTTCGACCTCGCAGGGTTCGTGCGCCGCGTGGAGGAGACCGACAACGTCGTGAGCACCGCGGCGCAGACCGCGCTCTACCTCGAGTTCCGCCGGCTCATCGACCGGTCGGTGCGCTGGTTCCTCACCTCGCGTCCCGCCTCGCTCGACATCGCGGCGGAGGTCGCCCGCTTCCGCCCCGGCATCCAGGCGTTCTCCGGTCGCATCGGGGAGCTGCTCCAGGGCAGCGAGCGCACCCGCCTCACCCGTCGGGCGCGAGAGCTCGAGGGCAAGGGGGTGCCGGAGGAGCTCGCCCTCGGCGCCGCGTCCCTGCTCGACCTCTACTCGCTGCTCGACTGCATCGAGATCGCCGAGGACACCGGCGAGAAGCTCGACGACGTCGTCGGGGTCTACTTCCTGACCTCCGAGACCTTCTCGATCGACGCCATGCTCACGAGGGTCACGATGCTGCCCCGCGACGACCGCTGGGACGCCATGGCCCGAGGCGCCCTGCGTGACGACCTCTACGCCGTGCTCGAGATCCTGACGCGCTCGGTGCTCGAGGTCAGCAGCGCCGACCACGACGCAGCGGCTCGCCTCGCCGAGTGGTCCGACCTCAACGCCGACGCGCTGGGTCGGGCTCGGGCGGCGCTCGGCGGGATCGAGCGGATGAGCCATGCCGGCATCGCCGCTCTCTCGGTCGCCCTGCGCACCCTGCGCACCGTGACGAAGCCCGCCTCGTCGGGGGCTCCGGCTCCCGCGCCGACGGCCTCGCCGGACCAGCCCGCACCGACGACCACGGCGGCGCCGACGTCGGCGCCGGCGAAGAAGACCCCGGCCAGGAAGACAGCGGCCAGGAAGACAGCGGCCAAGAAGACAGCGACGACTCAGGCTGCTGCGACGAAGAAGGCAGCCACGAAGAAGGCAGCCACGAAGAAGGCAGCCACGAAGACCGCGGGCTCACGCACCTGACCCGATGATTGGCTTGCCGGGTCGAGGTGCGCCGTCGCGCAACGCCACGACGCACCACCTCGACCCGGCGATCTCGTCGTGAGGGAGCCGGGCAGCCCTTCGGATGGCGGGGGTGCCCACCCGTGGTCGGCGTGAGTCTCACTAGGCTCGTGGCGTGGCGACCCTGAGCGAGCTCCTGCGCGGCCGGACGAACCTGCCCGACCACGACGTCGAGTGGCTGCAGCTGCTCGTCGGCGACTGGCAGCTCGTGGCCGACCTCTCGTTCGCCGACCTCGTGCTCTGGGTCAGGTCGACGGGCGAGCGGTGGGAGGCCGTGGCCCACGTGCGACCCACCACCGGACAGCTCGTCTTCGTCGACGACCAGGTCGGCCGGGTCGCCGACCCGGGACGCACGCGGGACCTACTCGACGAGGCCGCGTCCGAGCAGCGCATCCTGCGGGTGCGGCAGGTCGTCGTGACCCACGAGCAGGGCCCGGACCAGTCGGTCCGCGAGGAGTACATCCCGGTCGTCCGCGGGGGCCACGTCGTCGCCGTCATGACGCGCCACACGAACCTCTGGACGACGCGGACGCCCAGCCGGCTCGAGCTGACCTACCTGGCCACGGCCGACGCGCTCTGCCGGATGGTGACCGGGGGAGAGTTCCCGCACAGCGGCGCCCCGACCGGGCTGCGACGCGGTGCGCCCCGCGTCGGTGACGGTGTCATCCGGCTCGACGTCGACGGGGTCGTCACCTACGCGAGCCCGAATGCCGTCTCGGCGCTCCACCGTCTCGGGCACCTCGGCGAGGTCGTCGGTGCGAGCCTCGCGCAGATTGTCACCGACAACGTCCGGGAGTCCTCCCCGGTCGACGAGGGGCTGCCGCTCGTCGTGACCGGGCGCCAGCCCTGGCGCACCGAGGTCGTGGCCGGTGGGACGACGGTGTCGATGCGGGCCATCCCGCTCACCGAGGCGGGCCAGCGTTTCGGAGCCATCGTGCTCATGCGTGACGTCGGTGAGCTGCGGCGCCGGGAGCGCGAGCTGATGACCAAGGACGCGACGATCAGGGAGATCCACCACCGCGTCAAGAACAACCTCCAGTCGGTCGCCGCGCTGCTGCGCCTGCAGTCACGTCGCCTGCCCGACGGCGAGGCCAAGCTCGCGCTGGCGGAGGCCGAGCGCCGGGTCGGGACCATCGCCATGGTCCACGAGCAGCTGAGCCAGGGATTCGACGAGACGGTCGACTTCGACACCATCGCCCAGCGGGGCCTCAACGCCGTCGTCGAGGTGTCGGCCAACGGCGCACCGGTCCACACGGTCACCCGCGGCTCGTTCGGGCGGCTGCGGGCCGAGGACGCGACGTCGCTCGCGATGATCATGAGCGAGCTCGTCCAGAACGCCATCGAGCACGGTCTCGGGGACGCCGGCGGCGAGGTCCGCATCGCCATCGAGCGCGTCACCGACGACCGGGGTCAGACGAGGCTCACCGTCTCGATCGAGGACGAGGGCAAGGGCATCGACCCGGCACGGCGACCCGGGTCGGGCCTGGGCACGCAGATCGTCCAGTCTCTCGTCGGCGACCTCGGGGGCCGCATCACGTGGGAGCCGCTCGTGCCGCACGGCACCCGGGCCCGCTTCACCGCGACGCTGCGTCCCGTCAGCTGAGGGGCGGCCACCCACGGGCCCGGAGCCATCACGTGGGACCGCGGCGCGCAGCGTGCGCGGGCACCCAAAAGCCCGGCGACCGTGACGGTCACCGGGCTCGCGGACGGTTGTCGTGCGGAGGGGTGGTCGAGAGGTCAGCCGGCGCGGCGGGCGCGGGCGTTGCGACGCTTCAGGGCGCGTCGCTCGTCCTCGGAGAGGCCGCCCCAGACGCCGGCGTCCTGGCCGGTCTCGATGGCCCACTTGAGGCAGGTGTCCATGACCGGGCAGGTCCGGCACACGGCCTTCGCCTCCTCGATCTGCAGGATGGCCGGGCCGGTGTTCCCGATGGGGAAGAACAGCTCCGGATCGGCCTCGAGGCAGGCAGCGCGGTCGCGCCAATCCATGTGGCGTGCTCCTTCATGTATGTCGGTTCGCACCGGCGTCCGGGTGTCGGTCGCGGTGCATGTGCGGGGCGCCAGCGTCGTTGTCGGAGCCAAGTCATGGTGTCGTCGTGTCCTGGGGGATGACCCCCTGACCAACGGAAACGCGCACGAAGATGTTCCGTACGCGTTGCGGGCCATGATCCAGTGTGACCAGAGACCATGTCCGTGTTCAACGCCTTGGGCGCCGATCACACCAAGGACTGAGTCTATCGGCAGTCGGCTCCCAGTTCCATACCTCGAGGCTGCGAGCCGCCCGTCAGCCCGGCCGCGACGGGTCACGACGACGGCATCGCTAGGCTGGTGGCGTGACCGAATCGACGTCCTCGACCCGCGTGGTTCGCGGATCCCACCGCGCGGCAGGGTTGCTCACGCTGGTCGAGGCCGTGGCGGTGCTCGGCTTCACCGGCTTCTACGTCTACGAGATGGTGACGGGCGCCACAGAGGACCTGACCCGCGCAGCCACCTCCGGCGCCCTGATCCTCGTCTTCGGGGTGGGCCTGCTCGCCCTGGCCCGCGGCTGGGCGCGCGCCGCCGACTGGCCCCGGACGCCGACGGTGCTCTGGAACGCGCTCCTGCTGCCGGTGGCGTGGTCGCTGCAGGAGTCCGGTCGCACGCCGGTCGCGCTCGCCGTGGCGGTCGTCGCGGTCGCGAGCATCGCGGCCGCGGTGTCGGCCCCCGGCCGCCGCGACGCGACGGACGACGCTGCCGAGCGGACCGGAGACCCTGACGACGCCCAGGGCCGTGGCCCCGGCGGCCGGATCAGCTGAGCGAGAGCCAGTCGTTCCACCCGTTGTGGAGCACGAGCCAGGCAATGAGGCCGTACCCGGCCTGTCCCGGATGGGCGCGGTCGGGGCTCGCGGCGAGATCTGCCATCCACTGGTCGTGGGTGGCGAGCGGGCGGAAGCAGTCGACGTAGGTGATGCCACGGCGTGAGCACACGTCGGCCTGCGCCTCGGCGAGGGCCTCGATCTTGCGGTTCATCTCGACGTCGAGGGTCGGCGTCAGGCCGACGACGAAGACGCCGATCCCGGCGTTGGTCGCCTCGTCGAGGACGTTGGCGAGGTTGAGCCGGGAACGGGCCATCGTCATGCCGGTGAGGACGTCGTTGGTGCCGACGTTGAGCACGAGCCGACGCTCCGTGCGGCCCTTCCAGCGGGGGTGGCACTCGGACGCCCAGCGCGACACGATGTCGCCCGAGGTGTTGCCGCGCACGCCGAGGTTGTAGGCGGTGAGGTCGAGGTCGGGATGCTGCGTGCGGGCGACGACGCGACCGACCCAGCCCAGGCCCTTGGGGTCGCCGTAGCCGGCCGTCAGGGAGGCGCCGAGGAAGACCATGCCGACGTCGCGGATGCCCTCGGCGACGGTGAACTCGGCACTCGGGGCGTAGTAGGGGTCCTCGGCGGGCCCTGCCGGGGAGGACGCCGAGTCCGCGGGGCCCGACCCCTCGGCGGGGGCGACGGGAGCGCTCGGCGCGGGAGCGGGCGTCACGGCATACCGCCCCGGGGTGTCGTTGGTGAAGCGGGTGTGGGACGAGGGGTAGGCGGGCCCCACGCCGTAGGGCTCCCTCGGGCCGTCGGGGTTCGTCTCGGCGGTGTGGCCTCGGTCGCCTCGGTCGCTGCGGTCGCTCACGTGCTCAGTCCTCGTCGTCGTCCAGTCGGGCGAGCCACGTCGCGAGTCGCTCGACCGGCACCTCGAACTCGGGGTTGAGGTCGACGAACGTGCGCAGCTGCTCGGCGAGCCACTCGAAGGTGACGTCCTCCTCGCCGCGCCGGGCCGCCAGCTCCTCGATGCCCCTGTCGGTGAAGTACACGATGGGAGGTTATCGCGTGGCGGGGTGGGGCTCGTGGAGGCGGGCCGGGGAGGTGCCCCCGATCTCGGGCCGGGGACGACGAGCAGGTATGCCGTCACGGCCGAACGCAGCGAGGGACCCCACCGTCGTGGTGGGGTCCCTCGCTGCGATGGGGGGCGCCGGTGACGCCGCCCGCGGTCAGCGCCCGAAGGCGCGTTCCATGAGCTCGGCCTGCTCGGCGGCGTGCTTCTTCGACGAGCCGGTGGCGGGCGACGCCGCGGCCTTGCGTGCCACGACGCGCCACGGCCGGGTCTCGCCGAGGTCGCAGAGGTCCTCGTGCAGCCACTGGGCCATGAGCGGCCACGCGCCCTGGTTGCGGGGCTCGTCCTGCACCCACACGAGCTCGGCGCCGGGGTACTTCGCTGCGGCGTCGACGATCTCCTGCTCGGGGATCGGGTAGAGCTGCTCGACGCGGACGACGGCCGTCGAGGTGTCGCCGCGCTTCTCCCGCTCGGCGTCGAGCTCGTGCACGATCTTGCCGCTCGCGAAGAGCACGCGTGTGACGTCCTTGGTGACGCCGTCGTGGTCGGGCAGGACCGGGCGGAAGCCGCCAGCGGTGAAGTCCTCGACCGAGCTCGCGGCCGCCTTGCTGCGCAGCATCGACTTCGGGGTGAAGACGACGAGCGGCGTGCGCGGGCGGGCGTAGGCCTGACGACGCAGCAGGTGGAAGTAGCTCGCCGCGGTGGAGGGGTAGGCGACCGTCATGTTGTTCTCGGCGCACAGCTGGAGGTAGCGCTCGATGCGCGCCGAGCTGTGGTCGGGACCCTGGCCCTCGTAGCCGTGGGGGAGGAGCAGCACGACCGAGCTGCGCTGGCCCCACTTCTGCTCGGAGCTGGAGATGAACTCGTCGACGATCGTCTGTGCCCCGTTGCCGAAGTCGCCGAACTGGGCCTCCCAGAGCACGAGGGCGTCGGGACGCTCGACGGAGTAGCCGTACTCGAAGCCCATCGCGGCGTACTCGGACAGGAGCGAGTCGTAGACCCAGAAGCGGGCCTGGCCCTCCCCGAGGTAGAGCAGCGGGGTCCACTCCTCCGCGTTGTTCTTGTCGATGAGCACCGCGTGCCGCTGGACGAACGTGCCCCGGCGGCTGTCCTGACCTGCGAGGCGGATCGGGGTGCCCTCCTTGAGGAGGGTGCCGAAGGCGAGCAGCTCGGCCATGGGCCAGTCGATGCCGCCCTCGTGGACCATCTGGGCCCGCTTGTCCATGAGCTGCTTGAGCTTCGGGTGGATCGTGAAGCCCTCGGGCGGGTTCGCGAACGTCTCGCCGATGTGGACGATCTCGCTGGCCGGGACACCGGTCTCGGTGGCCGAGCGCACCGGCGCCTCGTCGTCCTGGACCTGCGCGGTCGGACGCTCGAGACCGGCGTTGTCCGGGGCGTCCGAGTCACGGTCGCCGACGGTCGCCGCCGGGGCGGTCTGGGCCTTCTTGGCCTCCCGCGTCTCGACGAAGACCCGCTCCAGCTGCTGCTGGTAGTCCCGCAGCGCGGCCTCGGCGTCCTCGACGCTGATGTCGCCGCGGCCGATGAGCGACTCGGTGTAGAGCTTGCGGACCGATCGCTTGGCCTCGATGAGGTTGTACATGAGTGGCTGCGTCATCGACGGGTCGTCACCCTCGTTGTGACCACGGCGGCGGTAGCACACCATGTCGATGACGACGTCCTTGTTGAACTCCTGGCGGAACTCGTAGGCCAGCTCGGCCACGCGCACGCAGGCCTCGGGGTCGTCGCCGTTGACGTGGAAGATCGGCGCCTGGATCATCCGGGCGACGTCCGTCGAGTACACCGACGAGCGCGAGCTGCTCGGCGAGGTCGTGAACCCGACCTGGTTGTTGATGACGACGTGGATCGTGCCGCCCGTGCGGTAGCCGCGCAGCTGCGAGAGGTTGAGCGTCTCGGCGACGACGCCCTGGCCGGCGAAGGCCGCGTCGCCGTGCAGGAGCACGGGCAGCACGGTGAAGGACTCGCCGGCGAGGTTGAGGCGGTCCTGCTTGGCCCGGACGATGCCCTCGAGCACCGGGTTGACGGCCTCGAGGTGGCTCGGGTTGGCGGCGAGGTAGACCTTCGTCTTGCTGCCGTCCTCGGAGACGAACTCGCCCTCGGTGCCGAGGTGGTACTTGACGTCGCCGGAGCCCTGGACCGACTTCGGGTCCTGGGTGCCCTCGAACTCGCGGAAGATCTGGCCGTAGGACTTGCCTGCGATGTTGGCGAGCACGTTGAGCCGGCCGCGGTGCGGCATGCCGATGCAGACCTCGTCGAGGTTCTCGCCCGCGGCGCGGCACAGGATGCGGTCGAGCAGGGCGATGACCGACTCGCCGCCCTCGAGCGAGAAGCGCTTCTGCCCGACGAACTTCGTCTGGAGGAACGTCTCGAAGGCCTCGGCGGCGTTGAGCCGGCGCATGATCCGCATCTGCTCGTCGCGGTTGGCCTTCTCGTAGGGCCGCTCGACCTTGTTCTGGATCCACTTGCGCTGCTCGGGGTCCTGGATGTGCATGTACTCGATGCCGACGGTGCGGCAGTACGAGTCACGCAGGATGCCGAGGATCTTGCGCAGCTTGAGGAACGGGTAGCCCCCGAAGCCGCCGGTGGCGAACGTCCGGTCGAGGTCCCACAGCGTCAGGCCGTGCGTCGTGACGTCGAGGTCGTGGTGACGGCGCTGCTTGTACTCCAGCGGGTCGGTGTCGGCCATGAGGTGGCCGCGCACGCGGTACGCGTGGATGAGCTCCTGCACCCGGGCGACCTTGTTGATGTCGTCGTCGTGCGAGGAGTCGATGTCCTGGATCCAGCGGACCGGCTCGTAGGGGATGCGCAGCGACTCGAAGATCTCGTCGTAGAAGCGGTTGTCGCCGAGGAGCAGCTGGTGGATGATCCGCAGGTAGTCGCCGCTCTGGGCGCCCTGGATGATCCGGTGGTCGTACGTCGAGGTGAGCGTGAGGATCTTGCTCACGGCGTTCTTGTTGAGGGTCTCGTTGCTCGCGCCCTGCCACTCGGCGGGGTAGTCGAGGGCGCCGACGCCGATGATGGCGCCCTGCCCCTTCATGAGGCGGGGCACCGAGTGGACGGTGCCGATGCCGCCGGGGTTGGTCAGCGAGATCGTCGTGCCCTGGAAGTCCTCGACCGTCAGCTTGTTGGCGCGGGCCTTGCGGACGATGTCCTCGTAGGCGGTCCAGAAGTGGACGAAGTCCATCTCCTCCGCCGACTTGATCGAGGGGACGACGAGGGTGCGGGTGCCGTCGTCCTTCTGCAGGTCGATGGCCAGACCGAAGTTGACGTGGGCGGGCCGCACCAGGGCGGGCTTGCCGCCGACCTCGGTGAAGCCGTTGTTCATCTCGGGCATGAGCGCCAGGGCCTTGACCATGGCGTAGCCGATGAGGTGGGTGAAGCTGACCTTGCCGCCACGCGAACGGGCCAGGTGGTTGTTGATGACGACGCGGTTGTCGATGAGCAGCTTGGCCGGGACGGCGCGCACGCTCGTCGCGGTCGGGACGGTGAGGGAGACCTCCATGTTGGCCACGACGCGCGAGGGCGCGCCGCGCAGCGGGGTCACGACGTCCTCGTTGACCGGTCCCGTGCCCTTGACGGCCGGCATGTCGCGCGGCTTCGGCGCCTCGGCGGCCGGCTCGCCCTTCGGCTCGGTCCTGGGCTCGACCTTCGCCGCCGGGGGTGTGGCCGCAGGAGCGGCGGCAGCAGTCGTTGCCGCAGGCGCGGTCTGGGGAGCAGCCGCAGCCGCGACCGCGGGGGCGACGTGCACCTTCGCCGCGGGAGTGGCGGCGGCGCCACCGTTCGAGGCCCCGTTCGAGGCCCCGTTCGAGGCCCCGTTCGAGGCCCCGTTCGAGCCGTTGGACGGGGCGCTCGTCGCCGGTGCCTTCGTCGTGGTCGCGGCACCCGTGGCACCCGTCGCACCCGTTGCCCGGCGCGCAGCCGCGCCCGTGTCGCCGTCGCCCGGCCGGTAGTCCTCGAAGAACCCCCACCAGGCCTTGTCGACCGAGGTCTTGTCGGTCAGGAACTGCTGGTAGAGCTCGTCGACGAGCCATTCGTTCGGCCCGAATGCTGCAATCGGGTCACCGGACGTGGACTGATCGGACACGACGAATGCGCCTCTTTCGTTGGCTGGGGTGCGTCTTTGCCTATACAGGGGTCAAGCCTAGCCCCGAAGACACGGATACCCGCCGTGGGCCCGGATGTCGATCCGGGTGTCCGGAGAGGCGTTCGTCACGTCGGCCGCCGCCGGTCCGTCACGGCTCAGGTGATGTCGGCGCGCAGCGTCCGCCACGTGCCCAGACCGGCCATGACCGCGGCATACGCCATGAGCACGAGGGCGCCGGCCCACCACGACAGCTGGTGGACCGGCTGCCCGTCGAAGCCGCTGCTCGTGGACTCGAGCATGGCGCTCGTGGCGCGGCTGGGCAGGTAGGGGGAGATGCTCTTGCCCCAGTCGGTCAGCGCGAGCACGAGGCCGAGCAGCGGCTCGACGATCCAGGCCACGGCGACCGAGATGAGCAGCGCGGCGACCTGGTTCGGGATGAGGATGCCGGCGCCGAGGCCGATGAGGGCCCAGAGCCCCAGGACGAGGAGCGACAGGGCGAGGGTGCGCCAGATCGAGGTGTCGGCGAACGGCGCGACGCCCTTGGAGGTCAGCACGACCGTGCCCGCTCCGACGGCCCCGGCGAGCGAGAGCACGCCGTAGAGGGCGCCGACGACGAGGAGCGAGACGACCTTGGCCGCCATGACCCGCCCGCGCCGGGGGAGGGCGAGGAAGGTCGCGGTGATCGTCTGGTGGCGGTACTCCGAGCCGATCGTCATGACCCCGATCGCCAGGGTGAGCAGGTAGCCGACCTGGAGGCCGCCGGTGAAGACGGCCTTGGCCAGGGCGGCGTCGGTGCGAGGTGCGGCGGCAGCCTGTGGCCCGCGCACCGCGTCGCTCGTGAAGACGAAGGCGAAGAGGACCGCGAAGGCCGCGCCGCTGACGAGCACGGCGATGGCCATGCCCCACCAGAGGCGCGTCGTGAAGAGCTTGCGCAGCTCGGCGCGCACCGCGGCGGTCATCGGGGCCTTCCGTCGTCGTCGGGCCGGCCGGCCGGCATCGCGGGCGTGGTCGACGCGCGGCGCTCGACGCGTTCGCCGGGCTCGCCGGACTCGACGGGCTCCGCGAGCAGCGCGGGGTCGATCGGTGGTCCGCTCGGGGGCGGCAGGTCGACGGGGAGGCCCCCCGACGGGCGGGCGTCGAGGTTGCGGTTGCGGTGCTCGTCCCTGTCCGTGAGGTTGAAGAAGAGCTCCTCGAGGTGCGTCTGCTCGCTGCGCAGCTCGTGGATGGCGACGTCGCTGGCGTGGGCCGCGTCGCCGACGACCGCGAGGTCCTCGGTCGTGACCTGTAGCCCGCGCCCCTTCGGGGCGACGCTCAGCCCGCGGTCCCGGAGCGCCTGCGTCAGGCGTTCGGGGTCGGACGTGCGGACGTACGCCGTGGGCTCGCCGCGCAGGTCGGCGACGGTGCCCTGGGCGACCCGCCGGCCGTTGGCGATGATGACGACGTCGTCGACGGTCTGCTCGACCTCGGAGAGCATGTGGCTCGAGATGAGCAGGGTGCGGCCCTCGTCGGCGAGGTGGCGCAGGAAGCCGCGCAGCCAGCGGATGCCCTCGGGGTCCAGGCCGTTGGCGGGCTCGTCGAGGATGATGACCCGGGGGTCGCCGAGCAGCGCGGCGGCGAGGCCGAGGCGCTGCCGCATGCCCATCGAGTAGCCTCCGGCCCGCTTGCGTGCGGCTGCCGGTATGCCGACGAGCTCGAGCAGCTCGTCGACCCTGGAGTCGGGGACCCCGGCCACGGCCGCCTGCACGCGCAGGTGGTTGCGCCCGGTGCGCCCCGGGTGGAAGTTCGTCGCCTCGAGCGCGGACCCGACGACGGTGAGGGGGTTGGCGATCTCGGCGTAGCGGTGCCCGTCGATGGTCGCGGTGCCGTGCGTGGCGCGCACGAGCCCGAGCAGCATGCGCAGGGTCGTGGTCTTGCCGCTGCCGTTGGGGCCGAGGAAGCCGGTGATGCGCCCCGGCTCGACGTCGAAGTCGAGCCCGTCGACGGCGGTGAAGGAGCCGAACCGCTTCGTCAGCCCGCGCACCTCGATGCGCCCGGTGAACTCCGGTCGTCCGTGCACCACCGTGATCCCTCCCTCGTCCCGCGCGCGGGCCGCAGGCCCCCGCCGTGATGCGCTCAACTCAACCACACGGCATACCCCGTCCACACGCAGGTGGCGAAGGTGGCCCGGACCGCCGTGGACTCGAGGTTCTCCTTATAGTTGGGCCACCATGACCTTCCCTCGCGACCAGGTCCCGACCGCCACGGTCGGCTCTGCCGTCCCGGCCCGACGGGCGGTCCTCCGGTGACCGAATGGCTGCTCGTCCTCGGTGCGGTGCTGCTCACCGCGGGCACGGCGCTGTTCGTCGCCGCCGAGTTCTCGCTCGTCGCCATCGACCGGCCCACGGTCCAGCGCGCGATCGACGAGGGCGACGCGCGGGCGCGGGTCGTGCTCCAGTCGCTCAAGCAGCTCTCGACCCAGCTGTCGGCCGCCCAGGTCGGCATCACCCTGACGACCCTCGTCGTCGGCTACCTCGCGCAGCCCTCGATCGGTGTGCTCGTGGCAGGTCCGCTCACGAGTCTCGGGCTCGGGGCCGGAGCCGTCGACGCGCTCTCGAGCGGGCTGGCCCTGCTCATCGCGACGATCTTCTCCATGGTCTTCGGGGAGCTGCTCCCTCAGTTCCTCGGCATCTCGGCGCCGCTCGCCACCGCGAAGGTCGTGGCCCTGCCGGTCCGCGTCTTCGCCGTCATCGCCAAGCCGCTCATCGTCGTGCTCAACGGCTCGGCCAACGGGTTCCTCCGTGCGCTCGGCATCGAGCCGCAGGAGGAGCTGTCGGGCGCACGCACCCCGCAGGAGCTCGCGAGCCTCGTCCAGCGGTCGGCCGAGGCCGGGACGCTCGACGTCACGACCGCGCGCATGCTGACCCGGTCGCTCGGCTTCGGGGAGCGCACGGCCGACGACGTCATGACGCCCCGGGTGCGCTGCACCGGCATCCACCGCGACGAGTCGGCCGACGACGTGCTGCGGCTGTCGCGGCGCACCGGTCACTCGCGCTTCCCGGTCCTCGGGGAGGACTGGGACGACATCGACGGCGTCGTCCACGTCAAGAAGGCGATGGCGGTCCCGCACGAGCGGCGCAAGGACGTGCCGGTCTCGGCGCTGATGTCCGACCGCCTCGTCGTGCCCGAGACGATCCGGCTCGACCCGCTGCTGCGCGAGCTGCGCGAGGGCGGTTTCCAGATGGCCGTCGTCGTCGACGAGTACGGCGGCACGTCGGGCATCGTCACCCTCGAGGACGTCGTCGAGGAGATCGTCGGCGAGGTCTCCGACGAGCACGATCGCAGTCGTCAGGGCGGACGGGAGCTCATCGACGGGTCGTGGACGGTGCCCGGTCTCTGGCGCCCGGACGAGGTGCGTGACGCCTTCGACGCGGACGTGCCGGACGGGACGACGTACGAGACGATGGGCGGCTTCGTCATGACGAGCCTCGGCCGGGTCCCCGTCGTCGGCGATGTCGTGCGCGTGCCCGGCTGGCGCATCAACGTCGTCGGCATGGAGGGCCGCCGGGTGGACCGCCTGCGCTTCGTGCCCGACCCGGAGTCCTTGCCGCCCGGGTCCGCCGACGACCGAGACGGCGTGCCGGCCTCGGCGTCCGCCGGACCGGGTGGGCGTGTGCCGTCGGCCGAGCGGTCGGGGGAGCCCTCGTGAGCGGCCCCTGGGTCTACGTCGTCTCGGTGTTCCTCCTGCTCGGCAATGCCTTCTTCGTCGGTGCGGAGTTCGCTGCCATGGCGGTGCGGCGCTCGACCCTCGAACCGCTCGCCGACGCCGGGAGCAAGCGGGCGCAGTCGTGCCTGCTCGCCCTGGAGCGTCTGGGATCCATGCTCGCGACGGCGCAGCTCGGGATCACCGTCTGCTCGGTGGGGCTCGGCGCGCTCGCCGAAGCGGCCCTGCACCACCTGCTCGAGCCGGTCTTCGCCGGGTGGGGACTGTCCGACGCGTGGGCGAGCGGCGTGGCCCTCGCGCTCGCGCTGCTCATCGTGTCGTACCTGCACGTCGTCGTCGGGGAGATGATCCCCAAGAACCTCGCCATCGCAGGCCCGGACCGCGCCGCGCTCGTGCTCGTGCCGCCGCTCTTCTTCATCGCCAGCGCCCTGCGCCCGATCATCCATGCCATGGAGACCGTCGCGAAGTCGCTCGTGCGCCTCTTCCGCGTCGAGCCCAAGGACGAGATCACCTCGGCCTTCACGGTCGAGGAGGTGGCCCACATCGTCGGCGAGTCGAGGCGTGAGGGGCTCATCGAGGAGGAGCGCCACGGTCTCGTCGCCAAGACGCTCGAGTTCTCCGACAAGCGCGCCCGCGAGGTCGCCGTCGACGTGCGGTCGCTGACGACGGTCGGACTCGGCGCCACCCCCGCCGACATCGAGCGTCTCGTCGCCAAGCAGGGGTTCTCGCGCTACCCCGTCCGCGACGCCGCCGGTGAGATCGCCGGCTACCTCCACCTCAAGGACATCCTCTACGCCGACGACGAGCGGCACGAGCAGCCGATCCCGCCCAAGCGGGTGCGGCGCCTCGCCACGGTCCGCGAGGACGACGACATCGAGGACGTGCTCGCCACGATGCAGCTGACCGGCGCCCACCTGGCCCGCGTCATCGACGGAGACGCCACGGTGACGGGCGTCGTCTTCCTCGAGGACGTCCTCGAGGAGCTCGTCGGCGAGGTCACGGACACGACGCAGCGCTGAGCCGCCGTCGCGCGATGGAGCAGCACGTCGCGCTCAGCCGGGCTGTCGCCCCAGCCACTCGAGGTATGCCGTCCCGCGCGGTGAGAGCTCGTAGCCCACGTCGTGGCTGATCGTCAGCCCGAGGGCCTTGAGCTTGCGGATGTCGACCTTCATCGGGAGCAGCTCCACGCCGCGCAGGGCAGCCAGCTCCTTGCTGACCACCTGAGGGTTGTCCCGGATCCACTCGAGGATCTCGCGCGTCCACGGGCCGGTCGGTCGCGCATCGAGCTGCTCGAGCCGGGTGGCGATACCGGCGAGGGTCTCGTCGTCGGGAAGGCTCTCGCGCAGGGCGATCCGCGGGTCCTCACCGGCCCAGCTGAGGGTGATCCGGTAGACCGTGTCGCCGCCCCGTCCGCCGCGCGGGGACGGTCTGCGCACCGTCGGCGCGAGGAACCGCTGGAGGGTGGCGAGGTCCTTGAGGCCGGCCCGGCGCGCGTCGCGCTCCGTGAGCTTCTCGGGGTCCCGGACCCGGCTGACGCGGTCGAAGCGGACGAGGCCGGCGGAGGTCAGCTGGAGACCGCCGACCTTGACGCGTGGGGCGTCCCACCGGCGGAAGGCCTGCGTGACGGTGCCGGCGCGGATGGCCTCGGCGACGGGCTTGGAGATGAGCACGACCTCATCGTGGCACGGGCCGGCTGTCCGGCGGCTGGGGGCGCACGGCCGTCACACAGGCCATCGGAACCGTGAGCTCGAGCGCCCCCTGCTCGTCTGCGAGCGCGTCGAGACGGTCCGCGACGCGCTCGAGGACGCGGTCGGCGTCGTCCGCGGGGACGACGGAGCGCCAGCCCGGGACGAAGGCGAGCCTGACGAACCAGTGGGCGAGCAGCGCACGCCCGTCGGCGAAACGCATCCGGAAGGTGTCGGTGGCGACGTCGACGACCTCCAGGCCGGCATCGGTCAACCGGGCGGTGACCGAGCCGACCGTCGCCCGGTGCTGCTCCTGCGCCTCCAGTGCGGGGAGGTGCCGGGCCTGACCGAGCTCGGTCAGGGCGAGGCGGTAGGCGGCATACACCTGTCCCATGTGGCCGACGAGGTTCGTCGTCGTCACGAGACGCCCACCGGGGCGCAGGACGCGGGCGCACTCCCGCAGCACGGCGGCCGGGTCCTCGAGGTTGTTGACGCCGAGGTTGGAGACGACGAGGTCGACCGACGCGTCCGGCATCGGCAGGTGCTCCGCGGAGCCGACGACCAGCTCGACGTTGGGCAGGCCCAGGTGGGCCACCTTGTCGGCCAGGCGGTCCATCGCCGCCGCCCACGGGTCGACGGCCGTCACCCGCGACTCGGGCCCACAGCGCTGTGCGAGCTCGACGGTGAGGAACCCCGTGCCGGCGCCGACGTCGACGACCCTCTGCCCGCGCCGCAGCGGCACCCGGTCGAGCAGCATGAGCCCGAACGGCGCCGACCAGAGCGGGAGCTCGTCGTAGTGGGCCGCCACTGCCGGTGCGGACCAGTCGATGTCCTCGGGGGTCGTCACCTCGCCATCGTGGCAGCCGTCGGCCGTCCGCCTCCACGGCCCGGGGGGTGCATTCCGCGTCGAGCGCCGTCTGCTGCTAATCTCACCGGGCGCACGAAAGTGCGTGCCGCCCCCGTAGCTCAGGGGATAGAGCACCGCCCTCCGGAGGCGGGAGCGCAGGTTCGAATCCTGCCGGGGGCACGCACACGAACGAGGCCCTGAGAACGCGCGACGCGCCCTCTCAGGGCCTCGTGTCGTCCGCGCCCCACGTCGGGAGCCGCGACGCCGCCGGACCTCTCGTCCAGCCTGTCGGCCGGCCCCTCGTAGACTCGGGCCCCATGACGCCGGAGCAGCTGCGCGCCCTCCTGCAGGAGGTTGCCGCCCTGGCGGCCCGCACCGGCGAGCTGCCCGACGAGGCCGAGGCCGGTCCGCCCGCGGGGCCGGTCTTCCGTCCCGCCGACCGTCGCGCGGCCGGGGTCGTCGCCGACTGGGTGACACCCGTCGCCCAGCGCTGGGCGCCCCGGCTCGACCTGGATCCTCGCGACCTCGCTCGCGTGCTCGCCAGGGGACTGACGCTCCAGAAGCCCGTCGCCGCGGTCGAGGTCGCGCCGAGCGGGCTCATCGCCCTCACGCTGGAGGACTCGGTCCGGTCCGCCATCGTCACCCGGGTCCTCGAGGAGCAGGACCGCTACGCCCTGGACGAGGGTGGTCCCCGACGCGAGATCGTCGAGACTCCCGGCAGCCGCGGCCCCGACGACCCCCTGCGTCCCGCCCAGATCGCCCACGCGCGCCTGTGCCGGATCATCCGCAACGCCGAGGTGGCCGGCGTCGAACGACGCACATCGGCCCGTCTCGGTGAGCTGACCCACGTCGCCGAGCGACACCTGCTCGTGGCCCTGGCGGACCTGCCCGAGCGACTCGAGAGGCACGCCGGCGACGAGACCCAGCAACGTCGCGCCGTCACCGACCTGGCCGCGTCGGCCGACGCCTGGGACCATCCGGTCAGACCCCTCGTCGTGGGCAGCCCCCCCGAGCCCGTCCACGTCGCCCGGCTGCTCCTCGCCGACGCCGCCCGGGTCGTCTTGCGCAATGGACTCGCGCGCCTGGGCGCGGCGGCCCCGGAGAGGATGTAGGCATGCGCGCACACGAAGCAGGAGCGCTGCACGCGGAGGGCTACCGGGGCCCCGCGTGGCTCCAGACACCCGTCGACGTCAACGCCCTCGTCCCGACCCTCTGGGCGACGTCCGTTGGTCGGGGGAGCGACGGCGTGCTCACGGTCGGTGGGGTGAGCGTGACCGAGCTGGCCCGCGAGTTCGGCACCCCGGCATACGTCATCGACGAGGACGACTTCCGTTCGCGCGCAAGGGATTTCAAGAACACGTATGCCGAGGTCTTCGACGACCTGTCGGGTGGCGCCGACGTCTTCTACGCCGGCAAGGCGTTCCTCTGCACCGAGGTCGCGCGCTGGGTCCACGACGAAGGGCTCCACCTCGACGTGTGCACCGGTGGTGAGCTGGCGGTGGCGAGGCGCGCGGGTGTCCCGGGTGACCGGATCGGGCTGCACGGCAACAACAAGAGCGTCGCCGAGATCCGCGACGCCCTCGAGTACGGCGTGAGCCGCATCGTCGTCGACTCCCTCGACGAGATCGAGCGCGTGGCCGGCGTCGCCACCGACCTGGGCGTGGTCGCTCCCGTCCTCATCCGCGTCACGGTCGGCGTCGAGGCCCACACCCACGAGTTCATCGCCACCGCGCACGAGGACCAGAAGTTCGGCCTGTCCCTGGCTGGAGGCCACGCGTTCGAGGCGGCCCGGCGCATCCTCGACAAGCCCGAGTCACTGCGCCTGCTCGGCCTCCACAGCCACATCGGCTCCCAGATCTTCGACACGGCCGGCTTCGAGGTGTCGGCCCGGCGCATCGTCGGCCTGCACACGAAGATCGCCCGTGAGCTCGGCGTCGAGCTGCCCGAGCTCGACCTCGGCGGCGGGTTCGGCATCGCCTACACGACCGAGCACGACCCGCTCCCGCCGAAGAACCTCGCCGCGGGCATGGCCGAGATCATCGGCCGCGAGTGCCGAGCCGAGCAGGTGGCCGTGCCCCGGATCTCCGTCGAGCCCGGCCGAGCCATCGCCGGCCCGAGCACCTTCACCCTCTACGAGGTCGGCACCGTCAAGCCCGTCGACCTCGACGGCGGGGCCCGGAGGGTCTACGTCTCGGTCGACGGCGGCATGAGCGACAACGTCCGCACCGCCCTCTACGACGCCGACTACTCGTGCACGGTGGCCAACCGGGCCTCGGAGGCCGCTCCCGTGCTGGCCCGCGTCGTCGGCCGCCACTGCGAGAGCGGCGACATCGTCGTCAAGGACGAGTTCCTCCCCGGCGACGTCGGGGCCGGCGACCTCATCGCCGTGCCGGGCACCGGCGCCTACTGTCGGTCCCTGTCGAGCCAGTACAACCACACGCCCCGGCCGCCGGTCGTCGCCGTCCGCGACGGCGTGGCCCGTGTGATCGTCCGCCGCGAGACCATCGACGACCTGCTCGCCCTCGACGTCTGATGGGCCTGCAGATCCTGCGTCACGGATGTCCGGATCGCGAAACAATGACCGTCCACCACCCGGACAGGCGGCAGGATTGCCGCCGTGGACAGCGCCGTGAGTGACCCCCAGCCGTTGCGCGTCGCCCTGCTCGGGGCGGGTGTCGTCGGCGGAGCCGTGGCGCGCCTGCTCGTCGAGCACGCCGACGACATGGCCGCGCGGGTCGGTGCGCCGCTCCAGATCGTCGGCATCGCGGTCCGTCGCGCCGGGCGCGACCGTGCCGCCCTCGGCGTCGACCCGGCGCTCTTCACGACGGACGCGGACGAGCTCGTCACCCGCGCCGACGTCGTCGTCGAGGTCATCGGCGGCATCGAGCCCGCCCGGTCGCTCATCCTGCGTGCGATGGAGCACGGCGCGTCGGTCGTCACCGCCAACAAGGCGCTGCTCGCCGAGGACGGGCCGACGCTCTACGCAGCCGCGGCCCGGCACGGCGTCGACCTCTACTACGAGGCCGCGGTCGCCGGCGCGATCCCGCTGCTGCGGCCGCTGCGCGAGTCGCTCGCCGGCGACGAGGTGCGCCGCGTGCTCGGCATCGTCAACGGCACCACCAACTACGTCCTCGACAAGATGGACACGACCGGGGCGGGCTTCGACGACGCGGTCGAGCAGGCCCAGGCGCTCGGCTATGCCGAGGCCGACCCGACCGCCGACGTCGAGGGCTTCGACGCCGCCGCCAAGGCGGCCATCCTCGCCTCGCTCGCCTTCCACACCCGGGTCTCGGGCACCGACGTCTACCGCGAGGGCATCACCGAGGTGTCGGCGGCCGACGTCGCGGCGGCACGGGAGATGGACTCCATCGTCAAGCTCCTCGCGATCTGTGAGCGCAGCGACAAGGGGGTCAGCGTCCGCGTGCACCCGGCGATGATCCCGCGGTCGCACCCGCTGGCCGGGGTCCGCGAGGCCTTCAACGCGGTCTTCGTCGAGGCCGACGCCGCCGGGGAGCTGATGTTCTACGGCAAGGGGGCCGGTGGCGACCCCACGGCCTCCGCGGTCCTCGGCGACCTCGTCGCCGTGGCCCGTCACCGCGTGGGCGGAGGCCTCGGCCCGGGGGAGTCCACCTACGCCGACCTGCCCGTGCTGACCATGGGCGACGCCCAGACGAGGTACCACATCAGCCTCGACGTCGAGGACCGCTCGGGCGTCCTGGCGCAGGTCGCCGCGGCGTTCGCCGACCACGACGTGTCGATCGAGACGGTGCGCCAGCAGCTCGTCCCCGCCGGCGACGGCCGGGCCGCCCGGGCCAACCTCATCATCGTCACGCACTCCGCGAGCGATGCGGCCCTGTCCTCCACGGTCGAGCGCCTGCGCACGCTCGACGTCGTCCGTGGCGTCAACTCCGTCATGCGCGTGGAAGGTTCGTGATGGCCCACCAGTGGCGCGGAGTCATCCGCGAGTACGCCGACCGCCTCCCCATGCTCGAGGGGGCGCCCGTCGTGACCCTGCACGAGGGTGGCACGCCCCTGATCCACGCCGAGAAGCTCTCCGCCCTCGTCGGCGCCGAGGTGCACCTCAAGTACGAAGGGCTCAACCCCACGGGCTCGTTCAAGGACCGCGGCATGACGACCGCGATGAGCGTCGCGGCGCGCAAGGGCGCCAAGGCCGTCATCTGCGCGAGCACGGGCAACACGAGCGCGTCGGCGGCGGCCTACGCCACCAAGGCCGGCATGGCGTGCGGTGTCCTCGTGCCCGACGGAAAGATCGCCATGAGCAAGCTGAGCCAGGCCATCGCCCACGGCGCCACGCTGCTGCAGGTCGACGGCAACTTCGACGACTGCCTCACCCTCGCGCGCAAGCTCGCCGAGGCCTATCCCGTCGAGCTCGTCAACTCGGTCAACCCGGCCCGCATCGAGGGGCAGAAGACCGCGAGCTTCGAGGTCGTCGACGCTCTCGGCGACGCCCCCGACATCCACTGCCTGCCGGTCGGCAACGCCGGCAACATCACCGCCTACTGGCGCGGATACCGCGAGTACTCCGCCGACCCGTCCGTCAGCGACCAGCCCGGACCGGCCACGCACCTGCCGCAGATGTGGGGCTTCCAGGCGGCCGGCGCCGCGCCGATCGTCCTCGGCCACCCCGTGGACCACCCCGAGACCATCGCCACCGCCATCCGCATCGGCAACCCGGCGTCGTGGGAGCAGGCCGTCGCCGCCCGCGACGAGTCCGGCGGCCGCATCGACGCGGTCACCGACGACCAGATCCTCGAGGCGCACCGCTTCCTGTCGGCGCAGGAGGGGGTCTTCGTCGAGCCCGGTTCGGCCGCGTCCGTCGCCGGCCTGCTGGCCAGCCACGCGGCGGGCCTCGTTCCCTCCGGGGCGCGCATCGTGTGCACCGTCACCGGCCACGGACTCAAGGACCCGCAGTGGGCGCTGCGCACGGCTGACGGGGGAGAGGTCGTGCCGACCCGCGTCTCGGTTGACGCCTTCTCGGCGGCCCAGGCGCTCGGTCTCGAGGGTTGACCGCGTGAACCGGGTGCCTGCGGGCCGGTCCGTCCACGTGCGCGTGCCCGCGAGCAGCGCCAACCTCGGCCCGGGCTTCGACTCGATCGGCCTGGCGCTCGGGCTGTGGGACGACTACGTCGTCACGACCTCCGACACCCCGGGCCTCGTCATCGAGGTCACGGGGGAGGGGGCCGGTGAGGTCCCGACCGACGAGCGTCACCTCGTCCACGCGACGCTGGAGCACACCTGGGGCGTGCTCGGCGTCGAGCCGCCGACCGGCCTGCGTCTCGAGGCCGTCAACGGTGTCCCGCACAGTCGTGGCCTCGGCTCGTCCGCCACTGCCATCGTCGCGGGCGTCGTTGCGGCACAGGCACTCTCGTGTGATGTGCTCCAGGGCGCGTATGCCGGTTGGCCCGCTCCCGGTGACGTCGTGCCGGTCGACCTCGGGCTGGCGACACATCTGGCGAGCCTGCTCGAGGGGCATCCGGACAACGCCTCGGCGAGCGTGCTGGGAGGCCTCACCGTCAGCTGGATGCCCGACGGCACCGGGCTCGACGAGGGCGAGCGCACCGTGACCGCGCGCCTCGACCTGCACCCCGACGTCGAGGTGGTCGTCTTCGTCCCCGAGACCCAGCTCGCGACGCGCACGGCCCGTGCCGTGCTGCCGGCCACCGTGCCGCTGGCCTCGGCCGCGGCGGGCGCCGGGCGGGCGGCACTGCTCGTCCATGCCCTCACGGCCGACCCCGCGCACCTGCACGCCGCGACCCGCGACTGGCTGCACCAGGAGGCGCGCCGGCCCTCGTATCCCGACACCATGGAGCTCGTCGACCTGCTGCGCTCGCAGGGCCGGGCGGCCGTCGTCTCGGGAGCCGGTCCGAGCGTGCTCGTGCTGACGACGCGGGACGCCGCCGACGACGTCCGGGCGGGCCACCTGGCCTCGCGCTGGGAGCGCCTCGTGCCGACGGTCCCGACGCATGGTGCGACGGTGCGGGCTCGCTGACCTTCGAAGGCGCGCCCGTCTTCGCCCGACCGGAGGTGGCCGGGTGGTATCCTGACCTCGCACCACAATCCGCGACATCGCAGGCGGTGCACCACCCCCACACTGAGGCGAACTCCTGTGCCTCTGGGCGCGTTCTGCGCTGACGTGGATCTCAGACGGCCAGCTCTCCTGGCCCAAGTCCGGCCCGCTGGAATGTCCCGGGTCGCCAACGAGGGGGAAGGATCCTTCGTGTCAGAAACAACCACTCGTCCGCTGTCCGGCCTGTCGGCCATGAAGCTGGACGAGCTCAAGGGCGTCGCGTCGTCGATGGGCATCACCGGCACGGCGAAGATGCGCAAGAGCGACCTCGTCGAGGCGATCAAGGCCCGCCAGTCCGGTGGTTCGTCCGCGCCGGCCGCGAGCGCTGCATCCGCCACGACCGCCCCGGCAGCGACCGCGGCGTCGACCGCTTCTGGAGAGGCCGCTCCCGCCCAGGCCGCTCCGGCCCGCGCATCGCGTCGGGTCAGCCGCCCGGCGGGCTCCGCCGCCACCCCGGAGACCACCACCGAGGCCACCAGCGAGGCCACCACCGAGGCACCTGCCGCCGCACCGACAACGGGAGCCGGCCCGGAGCGCAACGACGCCCCGACCGCCGAGCGTGCCCCGCGGTCCGAGCGGGGCTCCCGGGGTTCGCGCGAGGCGCGAGCCGCCCGGGACGAGGACCAGGAGAACGCCACCGGCCAGCGTGCCGAGGGCCGCGAACCGTCGGCTCCCGAGGGCGAGGACCGGGCCGGGCGCCAGCGCGATCGGGCTCAGCAGGGTGGCCGTCAGGACGAGCGGCAGCAGGGTGGCCGTCAGGACGAGCGCCACCAGGGTGGGCGTCAGGACGAGCGCCAGCCGGGCAGCCGGGCTCAGCAGGGTGAGCGCCAGGGCGACCGCGACCAGCACTCCGACCGGCAGCAGGGCAACCGGAACGACCGTCAGCAGGCGCGCCAGCAGGACCGTCAGAACGAGCGCCAGAACGACCGTCAGAACGAGCGTCAGAACGACCGTCAGCAGCAGGGCGAGGCGAACGACCAGAACCGCGGCCAGCAGCCGGGCTACGACGACGACGGTGGCAGCCGCCGCAGCCGCAACCGCCAGCGCAGCCGGGACCGCAAGCGTGGCCGCGGCCGCGAGGGTGGCCAGGACTGGAACGACCAGGACCTCCAGGTCGGTGACGACGACGTGCTCGTGCCCGTCGGCGGCATCCTCGACGTGCTCGACAACTACGCCTTCGTCCGCACGTCCGGCTACCTCGCCGGCCCGAACGACGTCTACGTGCCGCTCGGCATCGTCAAGACGAACGGCCTGCGCAAGGGTGACGCCGTCACCGGCGCGGTCAAGGCGCTGCGGGACGGCGAGCAGCCCTCGGGCAACGTCGGCCGCCAGAAGTTCAACGCGCTCGTGCGCCTCGACACGGTCAACGGGCAGACGCCCGAGGAGGCCGCGAAGCGTGTCGAGTTCGGCAAGCTCACCCCGCTCTACCCGCAGCAGCGGCTGCGGCTCGAGACCGAGCCGAACGTGCTCACGACGCGCATCATCGACCTCGTCGCCCCGATCGGCAAGGGCCAGCGCGGCCTCATCGTCGCCCCGGCCAAGGCCGGCAAGACGATGATCATGCAGACCCTCGCCAACGCCATCACGACGAACAACCCCGAGTGCCACCTCATGGTCGTCCTCGTCGACGAGCGTCCCGAGGAGGTCACCGACATGCAGCGGGCCGTCAAGGGCGAGGTCATCTCCTCGACCTTCGACCGGCCGGCCGAGGACCACACGACCGTCGCCGAGCTCGCCATCGAGCGCGCCAAGCGACTCGTCGAGCTCGGTCACGACGTCGTCGTGCTCCTCGACTCGATCACCAAGCTGGGTCGCGCCTACAACCTCGCCGCGCCGGCGAGCGGGCGCATCCTCTCCGGCGGTGTCGACTCGGCCGCGCTCTACCCGCCGAAGAAGTTCTTCGGCGCCGCGCGCAACATCGAGAACGGCGGCTCGCTGACGATCCTCGCGACGGCCCTCGTCGAGACCGGCTCGAAGATGGACGAGGTGATCTTCGAGGAGTTCAAGGGCACCGGCAACATGGAGCTGCGCCTGAGCCGGGACCTCGCCAACCGCCGGATCTTCCCGGCGGTCGACATCAACAGCTCGGGCACGCGGCGCGAGGAGATCCTCCTCGCGAGCGAGGAGCTGAAGATCATGTGGAAGCTGCGCCGGGTGCTCGGGGGTCTCGACGCCCAGCAGGCCATCGAGCTGCTCATCGACCGGCTCAAGAAGACCCGGACGAACTACGAGTTCCTCACCCAGGTGCAGGCGACGAGCGGTTCCAGGCTCGGCGACGAGTCCTGACGGACCACAGCGGGAGGGGACGGCGCCAGGTGGCGCCGTCCCCTTTCGGCGTTTCACGCGGCATTGGTGTGAAATGTCCATAAAATGGGGCTCATCACCCGTTCCTCATCATGGAGTGCCATGTCTGCGCCTGCCGGCGAACCCGATGCCAGCCCCGTCCGCGTCCTCGTGGCCGATGACGACGCCGACATCCGCGACCTCGTCGAGTTCAAGCTGACCCAGGCTGGGTATGCCGTCGAGGCCGTCCCGGACGGCATCAGCGCGTGGGAGGCCTTCGAGGCCAACCCTCCCCAGCTGGCCGTCCTCGACGTGATGATGCCCGGCCTGTCGGGGATCGACGTCCTGCGCAAGATCCGTGAGAGCGAGTTCCCCTCCGTGCCGGTGCTGCTGCTCAGCGCCAAGTCGCGCGACTCCGACGTCGACACCGGCTTCGCGGTGGGCGCGGACGACTACGTCATCAAGCCGTTCAGCCCGCGGGAGCTGCTCCACCGCGTCAACGGCATGCTCGCCAGGGCCCGATGAGCGCCAGGGTCTCGTGATCATCGGAGCGGCGCTGCTCGTCGGCGCCACGGTGGTCATCCTCGGCGCGTGCGTCCTGCTCGTCATCCTGGTCGTCGCCGTCCGGGCCAGGCGCCACAGCCGCAACCAGCGCGACGAGATGCTGATGTCCCCGCTGCGCTCCGCGCTCATCACGGTGGCGTCGGGTGAGGACGACGACGGGGCGGCCGCCGAGCAGCTGACCTGGGCCACGGGCGTCTCCCGCGTCGTCCTCGACCGCAACATCGTCGAGATGCTCGGCAAGATCCGGGGCGTCCCCGCCGACCAGCTCGTCCACGTCCTCGAGGTCCACGGGGCGGTCGACGCCGCGGTCGAGGACCTGACGAGCCGGTCCTCGGTGCGACGGGCGCGGGCTGCCCAGCTCCTCGGCCTCGCCCGGGCCAAGGACACCGTCCCGCTCCTCGTCACCGCTCTGGGGGACGAGTCCGTGGAGGTCCGCAACAGCGCCGCCTACGCCCTCGGGCTCATCGGCGACCCCGCCGCAGCAGGTCCCGTCCTGGCCGCGATCGGCGCGCCCGAGCGTGGCCTGCCCGCCGCCACCGCGGCCGAGGCCCTGCAGTCGATGGGCGTGGGCATCTCCGAGGTGCTGCGCGACGGCATGGCCGACGACAACGCGCGCACCCGCATGGTCGCCGCCCACCTCAGCGCCGAGCGCAGCTTCACGTTGGGGCTGCCCCAGCTGCGTCGTCTGCTGAGCGACGACCCGGACCTCACCGTGCGGGAGACGAGCGCGACCGCCATCGGGCGGCTCGGACGGGGAGAGGACGCCGACACCCTCGTGCGCCACACCGCCGACACCGAGCCGCTGTCGCTGCGCCGGGCCTGCGTCGTCGCGCTGGGCGAGCTCGGTGACACGCGAGCGGTGCCGGCGCTGGCCGAGATCCTCGACGACTCCGACCCCCGTCTGGCAGAGCTGGCCGCGACCGCCCTGCTCTCCATGGGCGCCGAGGGCAGTGCCGCCCTCGCCGGGCACGAGGACGATCCCGCCGTCCGCACCGCGCGGCTGCTCGTGAGCCTCCAGAGGGCGTCTGCATGAGCTGGGACGGCGTCACGGAGGGACTGCGGTCCCTCGTCGTGTGGAGCATGGACGTCACCGCCGTGCCAGTCATCATCTACTTCCTCCTCATCAACACCTCCCTCCTGCTCCTCATCGCGCTGGCCTACCTCGAGTTCCGGGCGCAGCAGCGTCGGCGCGCGACGGCGGTGTCCTGGCAGGGCGCTGGCCTTGCCCCGGGGGTGTCACTGCTCGTCCCGGCCTACAACGAGGAGGCCGGGATCGTCATGGCGGTCAAGTCCTTCCTCACGCTGCGCTACCCGCGGCACGAGGTCGTCGTCGTCGACGACGGCAGCAGTGACGAGACCTTCGCGCGCCTCGAGGCCGCCTTCGACCTGGTCCAGGTGCCGCGCGAGCTGCCGCACGAGATCCCGATCCGGGCCAAGGTCCTCGGCATCTGGGTGCCGCGCGACGGCCGCACCCGCCTCGTCGTGGTCCGCAAGGAGAACTCTGGCAAGACCGAGGCGCTCAACGTCGGGGTCAACGCGGCGAACGAGCCGCTCGTGGCCATGCTCGACGGTGATTCCATCCTCGAGCCCGACGGCCTGCTGCACGTGACGCGCCCCTTCGCCGACGACCCGACGCGCATGGTGGCGACGGGCGGGGCCATCCGCCCCGTCAACGGCAGCCGGGTCGTCTCGGGCCGTATCGTGCGGGTCGAGATGCCGCAGACGTGGATGCCGCGCATCCAGCTCGTCGAGTACCTCCGCGCCTTCCTCCTCGGCCGCACCGGCTGGTCGCGTCTGGGTGGTCTCATCCTCATCAGCGGCGCCTTCGGGCTCTTCCGACGCGACGTTGTCGTCGAGGTGGGTGGGCTCGAGCCCAACAGCATCGGCGAGGACTTCGAGCTCGTCATGCGCATCCACAAGAAGCTGCTCGACGAGGGGCGCGACTACCGCATCGAGTTCGTCCCGGAGCCCGTCTCGTGGACCGAGGTCCCGATCACCGCCAAGGTCCTGCGCAACCAGCGCCGTCGTTGGCACCGCGGCCTGTGGGAGACCCTGTGGGCCTACCGCTCCATGCTCTTCCGCCCGAAGTACGGCCGCATCGGCTCGCTCGCCCTGCCCTACTACTGGCTCTTCGAGCTCATCGCCCCGCTGCTAGAGCTCTTCGGCATCCTCATCGTGCCGCTCGCGCTGCTCCTCGGCGTCGTCAACGTGCCCTTCGCGATCCTCTTCCTCGTCCTGGCCTACGGGTATGCCGTGCTCGTGACGCTGTCCGCGATGGTCGTCGACGAGTGGGCCTTCCACAAGCACGACCGGTGGCGTGCCATCTGGCAGACCATCGCCGCCTCCGTCCTCGAGAACATCGGCTACCGCCAGGCCACCGTGTGGTGGCGCCTCGAGGGGTGGTGGTCCAGCCTGCGCGGGAAGAAGCACGTCTGGGGTGTCATGACCCGCACGGGCTTCGACGAGGAGCAGGCGTGAGCGGCGGCCTCCCCGTGGTCTCGAGGCGTTCGGTGGGCAGTCAGATCCGCCTGCTCATCACCATCCTCGTCATCCTCGTGCCCGTCGGGGCGATCGTCTCCGTGGCCACGATCCACTCGCAGGGGGCGGCGGTTCGCGCCCTGACGCTCGCGCTCGGCCCGGCACGCGAGTTCAACAGCAGCGTGCTGCTCGACATGACCCGGGCCGAGGGGGCGTGGCGGCAGCTGGCCTCCGGTGTCCCTTCCGCGCTCGACCCGCTCAGCCTCCAGCCGACCGTCGACACCGAGCTCGAGCGGGTCAGCGCGGCGACGACGAGCGAGGAGCTCTCGGCCGCTGATCGGGCGCGCTACGCGGTGCTCGTGGCCCAGGAGCGCTCAGCCGTGGACGCCTGGTTCGAGGCCGCCCGCACCTCGCTCCAGGGGCTGGCTCCGGGCGCCTCGGCGACCGCGCCCGCCCGCGCCCGCGCAGTCGCGGCCTACGCCGCCTTCCGTTCGGCCAACGACGCCCTGGGGTCGAGCATCCAGACCCAGCGCGACGCCGCCAGGGTCGACTCGCGCGAGGCCACGGCCGTCACGTCCGGCGTCATCATCGTCGTCGCGGCCCTGGTGCTGCTCGTGCTCGTCGCCGCGGGTTTCGGCATGGACCGGGCCGTCGGTCGCCCGCTCGCCCGGTTGCGCGAGGTCGTGCGCCGGCAGGCGGAGGAGGACGTCATCGCGATGGCCAACCAGGAGGAGGGGGCCCTCGAGGTCCGCATGCTGGCGCGCGACTTCAACGACCTCACGCGCGCGAACGCGCGGCTCGTCGACCAGCAGGCCGCCGTCCTCGAGATGCAGGAGCTCGTGCTCGACGTCGGGCGCACCGTCCGCTCGGCCGTCGACGTCCACGAGGCCCTCCAGCGGGTCGCGACCAAGCTCGGCGCAGGTCTCGGTGCCGACCGGGTGCTGCTCTACACCCTCGCGGACGACGGCCAGACCATCGAGGACCGCCTCCAGTGGCACACCGACGACCTGCCCGACCTGCCGCCGCTTCCGAGGTCGCTGGCGCAGCAGGTCGGTGCCGTCAACGACGAGCTGCGCCGCGACGTCGGCTTCTTCGACCTCGGTGACCTGCTCGCCCACCGGGCCTACGACGACGAGCGAGCCCGGGCCTTCCACCGGGCCACCGGCGCACGGTCGCTGCTCATGCTGCCGGTCGGCACCGGTGGCCGGGGCCTGGGCATCCTGTCGGTGATGATGGTCAGCGCCCCGCGGCGCTGGCACCGCCACGAGATCCAGGCCGCCCAGCAGTGCTCCGCCATGGCGGCCCAGTCCATCGTCGCGCTGCGGCTGGCCCAGATGCAGGACGAGCAGGTCCGGCGTCTGACCGAGCTCGACCGCCAGAAGACCGACTTCATGGCGACGGTGAGCCACGAGCTGCGCACGCCGCTCACCTCCATCAGCGGCTACCTCGAGCTGCTCGTCGACGGGGACTTCGGCGACGTCAGCGACGGGCAGCACGTGGCCCTCGACATCATCGGCCGCAACGCCACCCGCCTGCGCGGGCTCATCGAGGACCTCCTCGTGCTCAACAAGATCGAGATCAGCGGTCTGCAGTCGGTCTCCGAGGACGTGGCCGTGCGTGACCTCCTGCGCACCGTCACCGAGACGATGGAGCCGGTCGCCGCCACCGGCGGGGTCGAGCTCGTCTGCACCGACGTCCCCGACGACCTCCTCGTCAGGGTCGACCGCGGCCAGGTGGAGCGGGCCCTGATCAACCTCGGGTCCAACGCCGTGAAGTTCACGCCGGCCGGCGGTCAGGTCCTGCTGTCGGCCGAGCGGTCGGGAGGGTCGACGATCATCTCGGTGCACGACACGGGGATCGGCATCCCGGCTGCCGACCTCGCGCGGTTGTCGGAGCGGTTCTTCCGCGCCGGCAACGCGACCGCCGCGGCGATCCCCGGCACGGGACTGGGCCTCGCCATCGTGCGCGCCATCGTCGAGGGCCACGGCGGCGAGCTCGTCATCGCCTCGGTCGAGGGGGAGGGCACGACCATGCAGGTGGTGCTCCCCGTCGCCCAGCCGGCGGCGGTCGCCGCGCGCCGCTGAGTCAGAAGCAGCCGCCGCGGGGCTGCTCCCGCAGCCGAGGCGTCACGGTCCAGCCGGTCACCGGGTCGAGCAGGGCGTGGGGTGTCGGGCTCGTCCGGTCGGACCGGGGTCCGGTGCTGGTCACGCGGGGCGAGCGCGGCCGGCCGGTCCGGGCGTCGAGCGACCAGCGCTCGGTGACCCAGACGGCCTCGCCGGTGACGGCTGCGTCGGACGTCCGGGGGTACCAGACCTCGACCGTGACGTCGCGACCGGCGTCGCGCAGGCGCACCCCGGCGGGCGCGTCCGGTCGCGTCGGCAGGACACGCCAGGTCACCGACCGGTTCGCGAGGTCGACCCCGAGCACGGACCCGTCCGACCCCGGGACGACGACGTGGGTCGAGTCCGACCCCACGAGCGGCTCCCGTGGCCACGCGCCCACGGGCAGGGGGACCTCGGTGGAGACCCACGAGCCGGAGGCCGGCGACCAGGCGACGAGGGCCCGACCGCGCACGCCGACGACTCCGGTCGAGGTCGCGACGAGCGACGCGCGGTAGGCCCGGTCGGCGTCCAAGTCCACCGGCGACTCCTGCCACGACCAGGCGCCCGCGCCACCGTCGAGCCGCTCGGCGGCGAGCCCCGCCTCGCCCACCGCCGGCGCCCCCACGGCATAGCCGTCCACGACGCCGAGCACGTCGGCGAGGCCCGTCGGGGTCGAGACGGACCCCATCGCGACGTCGACGACGTGGGTGGCGTGGCACCCGACGACGACGGCGTGCCCGTTGCTCAGGCGCACCGGCTCGGCGAGCAGGTCGGCCACGGTGGCGGTCCAGCGCACGGTGCCCGAGGGGTCGGCGGCCGTCACGTGTCCGGCCTCGGCAGGAGACACGTCGGGACAGCCGTCGAAGGAGCAGCCGGCGCCCGAGCACGCTGCAGCGGCGAGCAGCACGGCGATCGCACCGCAGGCCGCGGCGTGGCGTCGACCCTCCCGGTCCAGGACTCCCATGGTCGACCCCTTCGTCGTGCGGCCGGCGAGGTCGGCCCGTCGAGGAGGGAGACACCCCGCGGCCCCGGAACGATGCACCCGGGACGATGCACCCGGGACGCACCTCGGGATGCGCGCCGGGTACCGCTGCGGGAGGGAATGCGGAGGCGCAGCCGCGCGTTTGGGAGGAGGTGCGCCTTTCTGGCACACTCTTCCTCTGGACCGGTTCACGGGAGAGCAGCTCCCCGAGCGTGAGCAGCGATGACACCGACCCGGCCGACCACATCTAGGAGACCACGTTGAAGAAGGACCTTCACCCCGAGTACGTCGAGACCACGGTGACCTGCACCTGTGGCAACACGTTCACCACCCGTAGCACCGAGACGTCCGGCAAGATCTCTGCCGACGTGTGCTCGCAGTGCCACCCGTTCTACACGGGCAAGCAGAAGATCCTCGACACCGGTGGCCGCGTGGCCCGGTTCGAGGCCCGTTACGGCAAGAAGGCCGCCAAGTAGGTCTCCCGCACGCCGGCTCCCACGACTTCGGTCGTCGGGGGCCGGCGTTCGTATTACCCCGCCCCGTCCCCTGAGCCGAAGGGCCTGCCGTGCTCGATTCCGTCCAGTCGATCCTCGACGAGTACGCCGAGCTCGAGCTGCAGCTCGCCGACCCGGCCGTGCACGGTGACCAGGACCTCGTGCGCACGCTGAACAAGCGGTATGCCGCCCTGGCGCCCACCGTGGCCGCTGCTCGTGAGTGGACCGCCGCAGGTGACGACCTCGCCGCAGCGCAGGAGCTCGCGGCCGACGACGCGTCGTTCGCGGCGGAGGTGCCCTCGCTCGAGGTGCGCCTGGCCGCCGCCGAGGAGCACCTGCGCCGCATGCTCGTGCCGCGCGATCCCGACGACGACCGCGACGTCATCCTCGAGGTCAAGGCCGGCGAGGGCGGTGACGAGTCGGCACTCTTCGCCGGTGACCTGCTGCGGATGTACCTGCGCTACGCCGAGCAGCGCGGCTGGCGCACGGCGATCGAGGATGCCACCGAGAGCGACCTGGGCGGCTACAAGGACGTCCGGGTCTCGGTGCGCGCCAAGGGCGCTCCGGGCCTGGGCGAGGGCCCGTGGGCGCGCCTCAAGTACGAGGGCGGGGTCCACCGGGTCCAGCGGGTGCCCGTGACGGAGAGCCAGGGGCGCATCCACACCTCGGCCGCCGGCGTGCTCGTCATGCCCGAGGCCGAGGAGGTCGAGGTCACCATCGACCCCAACGACCTGCGCATCGACGTCTACCGCAGCAGCGGTCCCGGCGGCCAGAGCGTCAACACGACCGACTCGGCCGTGCGCATCACCCACCTGCCCTCGGGCCTGGTCGTGTCGTGCCAGAACGAGAAGTCGCAGCTGCAGAACAAGGAGGCCGCGATGCGCGTGCTCCGGGCCCGCCTGCACCAGATGGCCAAGGACGAGGCGGACGCGGAGGCCAGCGCCGCGCGCCGCTCCCAGGTCCGCACCGTCGACCGCTCCGAACGCATCCGCACGTACAACTTCCCCGAGAACCGCATCTCCGACCACCGCACGGGCTACAAGTCCTACAACCTCGACTCCGTGCTCGACGGCGACCTCGACCCCGTCGTGCAGTCGGCCCTCGACGCCGACGAGGCGGCCAAGCTCGCGGCTCTCGCCGACGACGGGGCCGGCGCGTGACCGACGACCTGACCGACGGCGTGACCGACCTGCGCGACGGCGTGCGCGCGGCCACGGTCCGCCTGCGCGAGGCGGGCGTCGCCTCGGCCGACGTCGATGCCGTCGAGCTCGCCTCCCACGTCCTCGGCGTGGAGGCCCCCGAGGTGCGTCGCCTCATGGTGCTCGGCGGACGGACGCTCCCGGGGTCGTATGCCGCCCTCGTCGACGAGCGCGCCCGACGCGTCCCGCTCCAGCACCTCACCGGTCGGGCCCACTTCCGCCGGCTGACCCTGTCGGTGGGCCCGGGGGTCTTCGTCCCGCGTCCCGAGACCGAGGTGCTCGTGGAGCTGGCGCTCGCCGAGGTGGACCGCGTCGCCGCGGCGCGCGCCGACGACCGGGTGCACGTCGAGCACCCGGTGCGGGTCGTCGACCTGTGCTCGGGGTCCGGAGCGATCGCGCTGTCGGTCAAGGTCGAGCGGCCGGGCGCGGAGGTGCGCGGCCTCGAGATCTCGCCCGACGCCCACGCCTGGGCGGTCGCCAACCGTGACCGCCTCGGCGTCGAGGTCGACCTCGTGCAGGGTGACGCCACGCGACGGTGCTTCGAGGACTGGTCCGGCCTCGTCGACGTCGTGACCGTCAACCCGCCCTACATCCCCGTCGGCGCCGTCCCGGTCGACCCGGAGGTGCGCGACCACGACCCCGAGCTCGCGCTCTACGGCGGCAGTGACGACGGCTTGGCGATACCGCTCGCGGTCGCGCGCGTTGCCGCGACCCTGCTCCGCCCGGGGGGACTCGTCCTCGTGGAGCACGCGGACTCGCAGGGGGAGAGCCTGCCCCGGCGGCTCACCGCGACGGGGGAGTGGGTCGAGGTGGGCGACCGTACGGACCTCAGCGGCCGGCCGCGGGTGACGGTCGCCCGGCGAGCGCGGCGCTGACGAGCGCGTCGGCACACTCCCGCGCCACACGGGGTGCCTCCGGGCTCGCGTCGAGCGAGCCGCTCGCGAGACCGCCGTCGAGCAGCAGGGTCAACGACCGGGCCAGCCCCCCCGGGTCACGGGCCCCCGCCTGCGTGGCGAGGTCGCTGACCCACGACAGCACTGCCGTCTTGTGCGCCACGGTGCGGTCGTGGACCGGCGTCCCCGGCTGCGACTCGGCGGCAGCGTTGATGAACGCGCATCCGCGGTAGCCGTCGCGTCGGCACGCCGTGCCGAGAGCGTCGAAGAGGCCGACGAGCTGGACCGCCGGTGCATCGCCCGCCGCCGTGGCGGCCTGCTTCAGCTGTGCCGTCCAGACGTCGTCGACCCGGTCGAGGTAGGCCACGACGAGGTCGTCCTTGGACGGGAAGTGCTTGTAGAAGGTCGCCTTGGCCACGCCCGACTCGGCGATGATCAGGTCGACGCCCACGGCGCGGATGCCGCGGGCGTAGAAGAGGGAGAAGGCCGTCTCGACGATGCGCTCGCGCGCCGCGCTCGCGCGCGTGGACGTGGTGGTGGACATCCGTCTCCTCGGGACTCTCGCGGCCTCGGCCGGGGGCTGTGTCGGCTCGGGTCGAGCATACCTTGCACATAGACAGATCTGTCTGTTAGCGTCCCGATCCACGGGGTAGACAGATCTGTCTGCCCCCACCTCTTCGCCCGCACCAGGAGACACCATGAAGATCGCAGTCCTCGGCACCGGCATGGTCGGTCAGGCCATCGCGGGTCGGCTCGACGCCCTCGGCCACGACGTCACGCTCGGCACGCGCGACCCGCAGGGCACCATCTCGCGCACCGAGCGGGACGGCATGGGCAACGCGCCCTTCGCCGCGTGGGCCTCGGGGCACGACTCGGTGCGCCTCACCACGTTCGCCGACGCCGCGGCCGGCGCCGAGCTCGTCGTCAACGCCACGAGCGGCCACGGCGCCCTCCCGGCCCTGCAGGCGGCCGGCGCCGAGAACCTCGCCGGCAAGGTCGTCATCGACATCGCCAACCCGCTCGACTTCTCGAACGGCTTCCCGCCCACCCTGTTCGTCAAGGACACCGACTCGCTGGGGGAGCAGGTCCAGCGCGCGTTCCCGGACGCCCTCGTCGTCAAGGCTCTCAACACGCTCAACGCCGACCTCATGGTCGACCCGACGACCCTCGGCGAGGCCTCGACCGTCTTCGTCTCGGGCAACGACGCGACGGCCAAGGCGACGGTGACCGAGCTGCTGACCTCGTTCGGGCACACGGACGTCATCGACCTCGGTGACATCTCGACGGCGCGCGGCACCGAGATGCTGCTCCCGGTGTGGCTGCGGCTGATGGGCGCGCTCGGCACGTCGGCCTTCAACTTCAAGATCGTGCGCTGACGTCGTAGGGCTCCGGGCCCGCGGGACGGGCGGTCATGGCCGCCCGCACCGCGGCGCCCGGGACACGCGTCGGCCGCACCACAGCGGGCCGAGCGCCTCGCGGCGGCCCTGGCTCTGGCCGGGGTGTCCTACGTGGTCGCGGCGCCCGGCTCGATGTCCGTCTTGCGGATCAGCAGGTCCACGACCTGCTCGGGCACGTCGTGCTGCCGGGCCTGCTGGGCCTCCTCCTGCTGCTTGACCTCCACCCGGGCGGCCTGCCATGCCGACCAGTGGCCCGACACGAGGGCCCACAGCGAGAGCGCGGAGACGTACACGACGGAGTTGAGCCACCCGAAGACCATCGAGATCGGGATCATGGCGATCCAGAAGACGGCGAGCCAGCCGTTGACCTTGCGCATGAAGACGGGGTCGCCCTGCACGCTGGCCCACAACGACTTGATGGGACCCATCTCGTTCCTCCTCGTATCCGGTGCGACTCTGCTGCGATGTGGGGCCGATTCCTACCGGCCGTGCCTGTGAGCGCGCTGGACGACACGGCGAGGGCCATGTCGATGACCACGGCGAGGGCAGTGGCGAGGGGACCAGCTCCACGACGGCGGTACGCGCCGTAGGTCCCGGCTGGCAGCGGCACCGCCTTGGTGGCCCAGTAGGCTCGGCCCCGTGAGCGAGCGCTACGACTGCACCGACCCCGAGGGCCGCGCCGAGGGCATCCCGGCCGCGGCCTCCGCCGTCCGCCGCGGCGAGATCGTCGTCCTGCCGACCGACACGGTCTACGGCATCGGCTGCGACGCCTTCGACGCCACTGCCGTCGCGTCCGTCCTGGCGGCCAAGGGTCGTGGGCGTGACATGCCGCCCCCGGTCCTCATCCCGACGGCGCGCACGGCGCAGGGCCTCGCCACCGCGGTGCCCGACTACGCGCAGCGGCTCATGGAGAAGTTCTGGCCCGGCCCGCTGACCCTCGTGCTCAAGGCGCAGACCTCCCTGCACTGGGACCTCGGCGAGACCAACGGCACGGTCGCGCTGCGCGTGCCCGACCACGAGATCACCCTCGAGCTGCTCGGGGACATCGGCCCGATGGCCGTGACGAGCGCCAACACCACCGGTGACCCGGCGGCGCGCACCGTCGACGAGGCGCAGGGCATGCTGGGCGAGTCGGTCGGGGTCTATCTCGACGCAGGCCCCGCCGGAGAGGGCCTGCCCTCGACGATCGTCGACTGCACGGGCGAGGCGCCCGTGACCCTGCGGGTCGGCGCCCTCTCGCAGCACGACATCGACGCGGCCCTCGAGCCGGAACCCGAGCTCGAGGCGCCGGCACCCGACCCGGTCGCAGACGACCCCGACACCGTGGGGGAGTGGCGCGACGTCTCCACCCCCGAGCAGCCGTCCGACGGTCCCAGCCCCACCCCCTAGAGTTGGCTCGCGCTCGCGCCCCACTCCCGACCCACCCGGAGAACCCACATGGCTGACGACACGTTCTACGGCTCCGACTTCGGCGCCCTGAAGTCCTTCGACCCCGACATCGCCGGCGTGCTCCTGTCCGAGCTCGACCGCATCCGCGGCGGACTGCAGCTGATCGCGAGCGAGAACATCAGCTCGCCCGCCGTGCTGACCGCCCTGGGCTCGACGCTGTCGAACAAGTACGCCGAGGGCTACCCCGGGCGTCGCTACTACGGCGGGTGCTCCGAGGTCGACAAGGCCGAGACCATCGCCATCGAGCGTGCCAAGGCCCTCTTCGGCGCCGACCACGCCAACGTCCAGGCGCACTCCGGTGCGAGCGCCAACCAGGCCGTCTACGGGGCGTTCATGTCTCCCGGAGACACGATCCTCGCCATGGCGCTGCCCATGGGTGGTCACCTGACCCACGGCACCAAGGTCTCCTTCTCCGGCAAGTGGTTCAACGCCGTGCACTACGGCGTCGACGCCACCTCCGAGGACATCGACTACGACCAGGTGGAGGCGCTCGCCAAGGAGCACCGCCCCAAGGTCATCTGCGCCGGCGGTTCCGCGATCCCGCGGCTCATCGACTTCGAGCGCTTCCGCGCCATCGCCGACGAGGTCGGCGCGATCCTCTGGGTCGACGCCGCCCACTTCATCGGTCTCGTCGCCGGCAAGGCCATCCCCTCGCCCGTGCCGTATGCCGACGTCGTCACCTTCACGACGCACAAGGTGCTCCGCGGCCCGCGCTCCGGCGCGCTCGTCTGCAAGGCCGAGCACGCGGCCGCCATGGACAAGGCGATCTTCCCGATGATGCAGGGCGGTCCCCAGATGCACACCATCGCGGCCAAGGCGGTCAACTTCAAGGAGGCCGCGACCCCCGAGTACGCCCAGTACGCGAAGGACGTCATCGCCAACAGCCAGCAGCTCGCCTCGAGCCTGCTCGAGCTCGGCATCCGCCCGACGACGGGCGGCACCGACACGCACCTCTCGCTCCTGGACCTGCAGGGTGTCGGGGTCACGGGCAAGGAGGCCGAGGAGCGCGCCGACGCTGCCGGCATCGTGCTCAACAAGAACGCGATCCCCTTCGACCCGCAGAAGCCCAACATCGCCTCCGGCATCCGCGTGGGCACGCCGTCCGTGACGACGCAGGGCATGGGCCTGGAGGAGATGAAGCAGATCGCCACGCTCATCCACCAGGCCGTCACGCAGGGTGACGCCGACCCCGACCACGCCGTCAGCAAGCAGGTCCGCGCGGAGGTCACCGACCTCGTGACGCGCTTCCCGGCATACCCTCGCTGAGTCATCCCACGTCACGACGTCGGCGTCGAGCGAAGGTCGGTAGGTGCACGAGTACGTCCTCGTCCTCATCGTGGCCGCAGCGGTCACGTACCTCGCCACACCCTTCGTCCGGAGCCTGGCCGTGGCGACGGGTGCCTTCACCCCCGTCCGCGAGCGCGACGTCCACAAGACGCCGATCCCGCGGCTCGGGGGAGTGGGGATCTACATCGGGTTCGTCGCGGCCGCCCTCGTGGCGCGAGCGCTGCCGTACCTCGGCTCGCTCTTCTCCACGAAGCAGATCATCGGCGTCGTCGTGGCCGGTGGGATCGTCTGCCTCGTCGGGGCCTTCGACGACATCCGGGAGCTCGACTGGCTGACCAAGCTGGCCGGGCAGATGCTCGCCGCGGGGCTGATGGCCTACACGGGGGTGCAGCTGCTCTCGCTCCCGATCTTCGGGACGACGATCCTGCCGACACCGGTGCTCGTGCTCTTCACGGTGCTCGTCGTCATCGCCTCGACCAACGCCGTCAACTTCATCGACGGCCTCGACGGGCTCGCGGCCGGGGTCGTCGGCATCGCGGCGTTCGCCTTCTTCATCTACAGCTACCTCGTGTCGAGGTCGTTCGTGCCGGCCAACGTCTTCTCCACCGCCACCTTCATCTGCGCGGCCCTCGTCGGGTGCTGTGCCGGCTTCCTGCCCCACAACTTCCATCCCGCACGGCTGTTCATGGGTGACTCGGGGGCGCTGACCCTGGGCCTGCTGCTCTCGGCCGCGACGATCACCCTGACCGGCAACGTCGACCCCGGCCAGGTCAGCGCCAACGAGGTCTCGGCTGCGTTCCTGCCGATCCTCGTACCGCTGGCCGTGCTGCTGCTGCCGTTCCTCGACATGCTCCTCGCCGTCGTACGTCGCACCCGTGCGGGCCAGCGGCCGTGGCAGCCGGACGCGATGCACCTGCACCACCGCATGCTGCGCATCGGGCACGGCCACCGCCGAGCCGTGCTGATCCTCTACCTGTGGGCGGCCATCGTGGCCCTGGGGTCGGTGTCCTTCGTCATCTGGGACGGCCTGCGCCCCCTGGCGGTCGTGGGCGCGACCGCGGCCATGGGTGTCGTGCTCACCGTGTGGCTTCCGCGGTGGAGGCCCTCGGAGCGCTTGTGATAGCATTCACAAGCACCTGAGGGCAGTCTGACAAGGCCGCTGCGGGAGCCGATCCACCTCTTCTCACCCCCGTTCCGGGCCTGTCCCGGACGGGCCCGAACCCCGCCCGCACTACGCCTCCACGACGCACCCAGGCAGGTTTTCTTGAGCGCCACACCGGCACCGAGCGCATCACAGTCCGATGCGTTCGCCCAGCTCCTCCGGGGCTCGCTGCTGCCGACCGCGCTCACCGGTCTCCTGTGCGTCGTCGTCGGGCTGTTCTCCAGCCCCAAGGCCGCGTGGTCGGCCGCTCTGGGAGCGGCCCTCGTCATCTTCTTCTTCAGCCTGACGCTGCTCGTCATGAAGCGCACGGCCGACCTGCCGCCCACCACGACGATGATGATCGTCATGGCCACCTACACCTTCAAGGTGCTGGTCCTCGGCGTCGTCATGTTCGCCCTGCGCGACGTCACGTGGGCCTCCGGCTACGCCATCGGGCTGTCCGTCACCATCTGCGCCGTCGTGTGGCTCTTCTTCGAGATGCGCGCCTACAAGCACCTGCGCATCTTCGCCTACGACCCCGACGGTGCCGCGTCCCTCGACTCCGCTGACCGTGACCAGGACGAGCGCGAGCCGCGTGATGAGCCGTGACACCGGAGGTCGAGATGACGACGCCACCCACTCCCGGCACCCCCGAGCCATCCGCGGGGTCGACGGGCCCGACGGAGCCCACGACCGAGCCCACGATCGAGCCCACGGAGCCCACGGAGGCCGAGCGGGACGAGGAGCTGCGCGCCTTCAACATCCGCGAGCAGGACTCGGCCTGGAGGGCCGTGGCCTACCTGCTCACCGGGCCCCTCATCTACGGCGGCCTCGGTGCCCTCGCCGACCACTGGCTCGGCACGGGCTGGCTCGTCGGAGCGGGGATCGTGGGTGGAATGGCCCTGTCGCTCTACCTCATCTGGTTCCGATACGGTACCCAGTGAGCCCGCAGACCAGCCCGACGGCCACCGCGCCGCCCGCCAGCGCGTCGCCTGCCGGCCCGCAGACCCGGGGCCTCGTCGGGAGCACGCACCCGAGCACCGCCCCTGCACCCCTGACGCCCGCCGTCAGTCGAAGCGCCCAGAACCTACGAAGGAGTAACCCGTGAGCATCGTGGCCGCCGCCCCGACGGACTACACCGCCCCCGGTGTCGAGGAGTTCTGGCAGCCCCTCATCGGTGACGGCGCATGGGCGATCACGCGCCCCATGTTCCTCATGGCCCTGTCGGTCCTGGCCATCAGCATCTGGCTGCTCGTCACGACCCGCAAGAAGGCCCTCGTCCCGAGCAAGGGCCAGATGGGCACCGAGGCCGTCTACGGCCTCGTCCGCAACGGGGTGGCCAAGGACCTCATCGGCAGCCACGAGTTCATGCGCTTCGTGCCGCTGCTCTTCACGATGTTCGTGCTCATCCTCGTCAACAACCTCTTCGGCGTCATCCCGCCGATGAGCTACCCGACGATGAGCCGCATCGGCTTCCCCATCGCCCTGGCCCTCATCGTCTGGATCGTCTTCCACGTCGTCGGCATGAAGAAGCACGGCTTCTTCGGCTACTGGAAGTCGCTCGTCCCCTCGGGCCTGCCCAAGGGCATGATCGTCCCGATCTTCATCCTCGAGCTGATCACGGACCTCTTCACCCGTCCGGTCACGCTCGCCCTGCGACTCTTCGGCAACATGTTCGCCGGCCACATCCTCATGGTCCTGTTCATCACGGGTGGCTGGTACATGCTGACCTCCGGCGGCATCCTCGTCGTCGCCGGTGGAGTGACGTGGGTCTTCGCCTTCGTCATGACGCTCTTCGAGCTGCTGGTGGAGTTCCTGCAGGCCTACGTCTTCACCCTGCTCGCCGCGCTCTACATCGCGGGTGCCGTCGCCGACGAGCACTGAGCGTCCACCGCGCGCCCGTCGCGCAGCTTCACCCCGCACCACCGCACGAGCACCACGAACCAGCTTCGCCCAAGCCCGTCTGGTAACCGCCAGCCGGACAAGACAAGAAGGAACGGAACAAACATGACTGGCAACATCGCCATCCTCGGTTACGGCCTCTCCGCCATCGGCCCCGGTATCGGTGTCGGTCTGATCTTCGCCGCCTACATCAACGGCGTCGCCCGTCAGCCCGAGGCCCGCGGCATGCTCCAGCCCATCGCCTTCCTCGGCATGGCCATCACCGAGGCGCTCGCCATCTTCGGTATCGCGCTCGCGTTCGTCTTCAAGGGCTGACGCCCCCACGGGGGCAGCTCGAAGCACCGACCGTCATTTCTCTCTAGGAGAAGCTCATGCAAGCAGTGACCGTGACCGCCTCAGGCGGCGAGGGCTTCTGGGCCACCGCGGCACCGATCATCCCGCACCCGCTGGAGTTCTTCTTCGGCCTGGTGTGCTTCGCGATCCTCTACGTCGTGGTGTCCAAGAAGGTCGTGCCGCGGCTGGAGCAGATCTACGCCGAGCGCACGGCTGCCATCGAGGGCGGCATGAACAAGGCGGAGGAGGCCCAGGCCCAGGCCCAGGCCGCGCTCGAGCAGTACCAGGCGCAGCTCGTCGAGGCTCGCTCCGAGGCCGCCCGCATCCGTGAGGACGCGAAGGCCCAGGGCGCGCAGATCATCGCCGAGATGCGCGAGCACGCCGCCTCCGAGGCGTCGCGGATCACCGAGACGGCCCACAAGCAGATCGAGGCCGAGCGCCAGCAGGCGGTCGTCTCGCTCCGCGGCGACCTCGGCCGGATCTCGACCGACCTCGCGAGCCGCATCGTCGGCGAGTCCCTCCACGAGGAGACCCGTCAGAAGGGCATCGTCGAGCGCTTCCTCGCCGAGCTCGAGTCGGGCGACGTCGTGCGCGAGAAGGTCGGCGGCCCCGCCGGCAGCCAGGGCGGAGACGCCTGATGCAGGGACCCTCACGCGCAGCAGCGGCGGCGAGCCGCGAGGCGTTCACCGGCGTCCTTGCTGCCGGCGCCGACCGCTCGCGGTTGGCCGAGGAGCTCTTCGCCGTCGTCGGCGTCATCGACGGCAGCGCGACCCTGCGTCGCGCCGTCGCCGACCCCTCCCGCGAGGGGGCCGACAAGGCGCAGCTCGCCGAGCGTCTCTTCGCCGGCAAGGTCAGCGCCGAGGCGCTCGTCGTGCTCAAGGGCGCCTTCGGGCACCGCTGGAGCTCCGAGCGTGACCTGACCGACACGCTCGAGTCGTATGCCGTCGAGGCCGTCATCGCCCAGGCCGAGGCCGACGGCCGTGCCGACCGGGTCGAGGACGAGCTCTTCCGCTTCGAGCGGATCGTCGCGGCCGACGCGGCGCTGCGTTCGGCGCTGGCCGACACCCAGGCGCCTGCCGAGAAGCGCGCGGACCTCGTGTCCTCGCTCCTGCTCGGCAAGGTCGCCCCGGAGACGCTCGTGCTGGCCCGTCAGGCCGTGGTCGCCCCCCGCGGCCTGCGCTTCGACCGGGTCCTCGAGAAGTACCTCGAGACGGCCTCGAGCCGCCGCGAGCAGCAGACGGCCGTCGTCACCTCGGCCGTCCCGCTCACCGACGACGACCGTGCCCGCCTCGCGGCGGGCCTGGCTGCCATCTACGGCGGCACGGTCCACGTCAACACCGTCGTGGACCCCCGGGTCATGGGCGGGGTCAAGGTCGAGATCGGTGACGAGCTCATCGACGGCACCGTCATCCGCAAGCTCGACGCGGCCCGCCGGGCCATGGGTGCCTGAGGCACCCACCACCAGCTGTGATCAACCATTGGCCCGTCCTGCGGGTCGAGACCGAGGAGAAGATCTGACATGACGGAGCTTTCGATCCGTCCGGAGGAGATCCGGGACGCACTGGACTCGTTCGTCCAGTCCTACGAGCCCGGCGCGGCCTCCCGCGAAGAGGTCGGCCGCGTCACCGACGCCGGTGACGGCATCGCTCACGTCGAGGGTCTTCCCTCGGCCATGACCAACGAGCTGCTCCAGTTCGAGGACGGCACGCTCGGCCTCGCGCTGAACCTCGACGTCCACGAGATCGGTGTCGTCGTCCTCGGTGACTTCGCCGGCATCGAGGAGGGCCAGACCGTCAAGCGCACGGGCGAGGTCCTCTCCGTCCCGGTGGGCGACGACTTCCTCGGCCGCGTCGTGGACCCGCTCGGCAACCCGATCGACGGCCTCGGCGAGATCAAGACCGACGAGCGTCGCGCCCTCGAGCTGCAGGCGCCCAACGTCGTCCAGCGCAAGTCGGTGCACGAGCCGCTCCAGACCGGCATCAAGTCGATCGACGCCATGACGCCGATCGGCCGCGGCCAGCGCCAGCTCATCATCGGCGACCGCCAGACCGGCAAGACCACGGTCGCGATCGACACGATCATCAACCAGAAGCGCAACTGGGAGTCCGGCGACCCCGACGCCCAGGTTCGCTGCATCTACGTCGCCATCGGCCAGAAGGGCTCGACCATCGCGTCGGTCCGCGGCACGCTCGAAGAGGCCGGCGCCCTGGAGTACACGACGATCGTCGCGGCCCCCGCGTCCGACTCGGCCGGCTTCAAGTACCTCGCGCCCTACACCGGTTCGGCCATCGGCCAGCACTGGATGTACCAGGGCAAGCACGTCCTCATCGTCTTCGACGACCTGTCCAAGCAGGCCGAGGCCTACCGCGCCGTGTCGCTGCTGCTGCGCCGCCCGCCGGGCCGCGAGGCCTACCCGGGCGACGTCTTCTACCTGCACTCGCGGCTGCTCGAGCGTTGCGCGAAGCTCTCCGACGACCTCGGCCACGGCTCGATGACGGGTCTGCCGATCATCGAGACCAAGGCGGGCGACGTCTCGGCGTACATCCCGACCAACGTCATCTCGATCACGGACGGCCAGATCTACCTGCAGGCCGACCTGTTCAACGCCAACGTGCGTCCGGCCATCGACGTGGGTGTCTCGGTCTCCCGAGTCGGTGGTGCCGCGCAGATCAAGGCGATGAAGTCGGTCGCCGGTCGACTCAAGCTCGACCTCGCGCAGTTCCGCGCCATGGAGGCGTTCGCCATGTTCGCCTCCGACCTCGACCCGGCCTCGCGTGCCCAGCTCGCCCGTGGTGCGCGCCTCGTCGAGCTGCTCAAGCAGCCGCAGAGCTCGCCGTACCCCGTCGAGGAGCAGGTCGTCTCGATCTGGACCGGCACGACCGGCAAGCTCGACGACATCGCCGTCGAGGACGTGCGGACCTTCGAGTCCGAGCTGCTCGAGGCGCTGCGTCGCGACGGCAAGATCCTCCAGACGATCCGCGAGACCCTCAAGCTCGACGAGGACACCGAGACGGCCCTGTCCAAGGTCGTCGACGAGGTCAAGTTCACCTTCCGGGGCACCGGCAGGGACGGCCTCGAGGCCGGCAGCGAGGAGTTCGACGAGATCGCCGACGACCAGATCACCCAGGCGAAGATCGTCAAGCAGAAGTGACCACCTTCCGTATGCCGCCCGGCCAGCCGGGCGGCATACGGAAGCGGGCGTGAGCCCACCCTGCAGGCAACCACAGACTTCACAGACCAAGAGAGGCGGAGCACATGGGAGCGCAGATGCGGATCTACCGCCAGCGCATCAAGTCCGTCAACTCCATCAAGAAGATCACCAACGCGATGGAGCTGATCGCTGCCGCACGCGTCGTCAAGGCCCGCCAGCGGGCCACCGAGGCGATGCCGTACACGACCGCACTGACGCGTGCCGTGTCCGCGGTGGCGACCAACACGAACGAGGACCACCCGTTGACGACGGCGAAGGAGACCGCCAAGCGGGCCGGCGTCGTCATCATCACGGCGGACCGCGGACTTGCCGGTGCCTACTCCGTCGCGGCGATCAAGGAGAGCGCGGAGCTCATCTCCAAGCTGACCGGCGAGGGCAAGGAGGTCGTGCCCTACCTCGTCGGTCGCAAGGCCGTGAGCTACTACAAGTTCCGCAAGCGCGACTACGCCGCCGAGTGGACCGGCTTCTCCGACGCCCCGACGTTCGAGAACGCCAAGGAGATCGCCGACCGCATCTCGGCCGACTTCCTCAAGCCCACGGAGGAGGGCGGTCACGACGAGATCCACGTCGTGTTCACCCGCTTCCGCTCGATGGTCCGCCAGGACCCCTTCGTCCTGCGCCTGCTGCCCCTCGAGGTCGTCGACGCGGACGACGCGGGCGACGACGACAGCCTGGACCTCAGCGTGAACCGCTACGAGGAGGGCCAGATCCCGCCCGAGTACTCCTTCGAGCCGAGCGCGTCCGAGGTCCTCGACCTGCTGCTGCCGAAGTACGTGCGCAACCGCATCTTCACCGCGCTGCTCAGCTCGGCGGCCTCCGAACTCGCCGCCCGCCAGCGGGCGATGAAGTCGGCCACCGACAACGCGACGGAGCTGATCAAGACCTACCAGCGCCTCGCCAACCAGGCCCGCCAGGCCGGCATCACCCAAGAGATCAGCGAAATCGTGGGCGGCGCCAACGCCCTCGCCGACGCCAAGAAGTAACGCCCACAGGTAAGGAAGCAGACCACCATGACTGCAACTGTCAGCGACACCACGTGGACGGCCCCGCCCGCGGGCGGCGTCGGACGCATCTCCCGCATCATCGGCCCGGTCGTCGACGTGGAGTTCCCCGTCGACGCCATGCCGGAGCAGTACAACCTGCTCACGACCGAGGTCACCCTCGCCGGCGAGACGAAGAACCTCAACCTCGAGGTCGCCCAGCACATCGGCGACAACATGGTCCGGGCGATCTCGCTCCAGCCGACCGACGGTCTCGTGCGCGGCTCGGCCGTGCAGGACACCGGGGGACCCATCACCGTCCCCGTCGGTGACGTGACGCTCGGCCACGTGTTCAACACGACCGGCGAGTGCATGAACCTCGCCGAGGGCGAGACCCTCGAGGTCAAGGAGCGCTGGGGCATCCACCGCAAGGCGCCGGCCTTCGACCAGCTCGAGTCCAAGACGACGATGTTCGAGACGGGCATCAAGGTCATCGACCTGCTGACCCCGTACGTGCAGGGTGGCAAGATCGGCCTCTTCGGCGGCGCCGGTGTCGGCAAGACGGTGCTCATCCAGGAGATGATCGCCCGAGTCGCTCGCGACCACGGTGGTGTGTCGGTGTTCGCCGGTGTCGGCGAGCGCACCCGTGAGGGCAACGACCTCATGGTCGAGATGGAGGAGGCGGGCGTCCTCGGACAGACCGCCCTCGTGTTCGGCCAGATGGACGAGCCGCCGGGCACGCGTCTTCGCGTGGCCCTGTCGGCGCTGACGATGGCGGAGTACTTCCGCGACGTCCAGAAGCAGGACGTGCTCCTCTTCATCGACAACATCTTCCGCTTCACGCAGGCCGGTTCGGAGGTCTCGACCCTCCTCGGCCGTATGCCGTCCGCCGTGGGCTACCAGCCCAACCTCGCCGACGAGATGGGCACGCTCCAGGAGCGCATCACCTCGACGCGTGGCCACTCGATCACCTCGATGCAGGCGATCTACGTGCCGGCCGACGACTACACCGACCCGGCCCCGGCCACGACGTTCGCGCACCTCGACGCGACGACCGAGCTCTCGCGTGACATCGCGTCGATGGGTATCTACCCCGCCGTCGACCCGCTGTCCTCGACCTCGCGGATCCTCGACCCGCGCTACATCTCGAGCGACCACTACAACACGGCCGTTCGCATCAAGTCGATCCTCCAGCGCAACAAGGAGCTGCAGGACATCATCGCGATCCTCGGTATCGACGAGCTCTCCGAAGAGGACAAGATCCTCGTCAACCGCGCCCGTCGCATCCAGCGCTTCCTGTCGCAGAACACCTACGTCGCCAAGCAGTTCACCGGCATCGAGGGCTCGACCGTGTCGCTCGCCGACTCGATCGAGGGCTTCACGAAGATCGCGGACGGCGAGTACGACCACGTCGCCGAGCAGGCCTTCTTCATGTGCGGTGGCCTCGATGACGTCGAGCGCCAGTGGGCGGAGATCCAGAAGAACCTCTGACCCGAGCAGTCCGTTCCACCCGACGACGGGGAGGTGCCCACTGGGCACCTCCCCGTTCGTCATGTGGCCACCCTCGCGTCGGCCTGCGGGCATGCGGGTACGTCGCACGGTGTTGACACGGATGGACCAGACGTCAGCGCCGACGAGCCAGCACCCACAGCAGGACGAGGAGAATCGTGAGCAGCACCACCCAGCACGCCACGCGGCACCGGGTCGTGGTCGTCGGATCGGGTTTCGGCGGCTTGTTCAGCACGCAGAAGCTCAAGGGCGCCGACGTCGACGTCACGCTCGTCGCGCGCACCACCCACCACCTCTTCCAGCCGTTGCTCTACCAGGTGGCGACCGGCATCCTCTCCGAGGGCGAGATCGCCCCCTCCACCCGGGAGGTGCTCCACCGTCAGCGCAACGCCAAGGTGCTCCTCGGTGAGGTGACGGAGATCGACCTCGCGGCGCGCACGGTGACCCACTCGGCGGTGGGCCGTGAGACGGTCACCCCCTACGACTCGCTCATCGTGGCCGCCGGTGCGGGCCAGTCCTGGTTCGGCAACGACCAGTTCGCGCGGCACGCCCCCGGCATGAAGTCGATCGACGACGCCCTCGAGCTGCGCGGGCGCATCTTCGGGTCCTTCGAGCTCGCCGAGCTCGCCACGACCCAGGCCGAGGTCGACCGCCTCATGACGTTCGTCGTCGTCGGTGCGGGTCCGACGGGCGTGGAGATGGCCGGCCAGATCTCCGAGCTGGCCCGCCGCACGCTCAAGCGCGACTTCCGGCGCATCGACCCGACCAAGGCGCGGGTCATCCTGCTCGACGCCGCTCCCGCGGTCCTCGGCTCGTTCGGCGAGAAGCTCGGTGACCGCGCCGTCAAGCGCCTCACCGAGATGGGCGTCGAGGTGCGGCTCGGCGCCAAGGTCGTCGACGTCGACTCCACCGGCATCGAGGTCGAGCACGGCGACGGCAGCCGCGAGCGCATCGAGTCGGTGTGCAAGGTCTGGGCCGCGGGCGTCAGCGCCTCCCCGCTCGGGCGGCGGCTCGCCGAGCAGTCCGGGGCCGGTCTCGACCGGGCCGGGCGCATCGAGGTCAACGACGACCTGACCCTGCCCGGACACCCGGAGGTCTTCGTCGTCGGCGACATGATGGCCCTCGGGGGGCTGCCCGGGGTGGCCCAGGTGGCGATCCAGGGCGGTCGCTACGCGGCGGAGCAGATCACCCGCCGGCTCGAGGGACGAGAGCCCAAGGGCCCGTTCTCGTACTTCGACAAGGGGTCGATGGCCACGATCTCCCGGTTCTCCGCGGTCGCGTCGGTGGGCAAGGCGCAGTTCAGCGGTTTCTTCGCCTGGGTGCTGTGGCTCGCCGTCCACCTCGTCTACATCATCGGCTTCAAGAGCCGGCTCACGACGCTCCTGCACTGGGTCGTCACCTTCATCGGTCGTGGCCGCTCCGAGCGGGTGGTGACCGAGCAGCAGGTCTTCGCGAGGCAGGCCATCTCCGACCTCGGCTCCGAGTTCAGCCCGGAGCTGCCACGCGTCGCCGGGGACCGGTCGCACGCGGCCGCGCCGTCAGAACCGGCCGAACCGGCATCAGCAGCAACGGATGGTGCGCCCGCGACGCGAGCCGAGCAGGAGTCGGACGCCTCGCGGATCGAGTGACGCTCGACCGCCACCATCCAGGCACACGACCGGGCCGGCTCCCTCAGGGAGCCGGCCCGGCGGCATACGTGGTCGGTGGTGGCGCCTCAGGGGACGAGGCGCTCCACGGCTGCGCCGAGGCGGGGCAGCGCCGCGACGACGTGATCCTTGGCCTTGCCGCGCAGCGAGCCGTAGACCTTGGCCGCCGAGCCGTGCGACGTGTTGGCCGCCTTGGCGTCCGTCACGGCGAGCAGGGCGTCCGCGGCCGCCTCGGGCTGGGCCGCGAGGTGGGCGCCGAAGGGCTGCTCACCCTTGGTGGCCCAGAACGGGTCGAGGGCACTGGCGAACTGGGGGAGCAGGCGGTCGGTGGCACTCGTGACGAAGTTCCCGCCGAGCTTCTTCGCGGCGGCGTAGCCGGCCTTGACGGCGGCGCCGCCGAGACCGGACTTCTCGGAGACCTCGGCGTCGATGACGTCGGTGAGGGTGGCGACGGCGACGGGCCTGCGGGTGGGCTCGAGGAGGGCGTCGGACACGGCGGTGCTCATGGGGAAGACTCCTGTAGAGGGTCGGGGATCGGAGCGGGCGGCCTGCGCCACCTCGCGTACGGAGCATCCTTGCAGAGGCACTAAACTGCTGAGGACACCCCCACGATCCGGAGGAAACGTGAGTTCGCTCAAGGTAGAGATGGTTGCCGCCGACCGGAAGGTCTGGGAGGGCGAGGCCAAGTTCGTACGCGCTCGGTCCATCTCGGGCGAGCTGGGCATCCTGCCGGGCCACGCACCGTTGCTCGGTGTCCTCGTCGAGGGCGAGGTGTCCATCGAGTCCCTCGAGGGCGAGCGTCGCACCGTGACGGTCGACGGTGGGTTCCTCTCCGTCGACTCCGACGTGGTGACCATCGTCGCCGAGCACGTCGACGCCTCGTCACTGCAGACGAACTGAGGTCGCGCGTGCCGACCGTTCTCGTCTCGACCGAGATCGTGATCGGCACCCTGCTGGTGGTCGCGGTGGTCGTCCTCGCGACGACCTTCCTGCGTCGCCGCTACATCGCCAAGGGGCTCCCGCTGACGCTGTGCGGCCTGCGCCGGTCCCCGTCCGACCGCTGGCGCCTGGGCCTCATCAGGTTCGGCGACAACGCCCTCGAGTGGTACACCCTCGGGGGCGTCTCCGTCCGGCCGCGGCACCGTTGGCTGCGCCAGCGCCTGCTGCTCGACGTGCCCGAGCCGCTCAGCGGGAGCGAGTCGCTCCCGCTCCTGCCCGGAGCGAGCCGGGTGCCGTGCAGCGACGGCGACCGCGACTTCGAGCTGGCCCTGCAAGGACCCGCCTACACCGCGCTGCGGTCGTGGCAGGAGGCCGCGCCTCCCGGCTACAACGTCAACGTCGCCTGACGGGAGGCCCCCACGGGCTTCGCCGGGCGTATGCCGGGTGGCCGGGTCAGGCTTTCGTGGATCGCTCAGGCTTCTCGACGCGTCCACCGCCGGGCTGCCACAGCACGTCGCCGCCGATCGGCTTGTTGGCGATACGGGCCAGGATGAAGAGCAGGTCCGAGAGGCGGTTGAGGTACTTCGCCGTGAGGACGTTGACGCCACCGACCCCGCGGGCGTCCGTGCCCTCGGGAGCCGGCTCGGTACCGTGCTCGTCGACGGCGGCCCAGGCGGACCGCTCGGCCCGTCGCACGATGGTCGTCGCGAGGTGCAGGTGGGCCGACCCGGGGGTGCCACCGGGAAGGATGAACGACCGCAGCTTCTCGACCTGCTCGAGGTAGTGGTCGCAGTCCTTCTCGAGGTCGTCGACCCAGGGCTGCTCGACGCGCAGCGGGGGGTAGTCGTAGCGCTCGCGCAGCGGCGTCGACAGGTCGGCGCCGACGTCGAAGAGCTCGTTCTGCACCCGCTGCAGCGTCGCCGTGACCTCGTCGGTGAGGCCGCCGCACGCGACGGCGATGCCGATCGCGGCGTTGGCCTCGTTGGAGTCGGCGTAGGCGTGCAGCCGCGCGTCGTTCTTGCTGACCCGCGAGAAGTCGCCGAGGCTCGTCGTGCCGTCGTCGCCGGTGCGCGTGTAGATCCGCGTCAGGTTGACCATGGGCCCACTCTCTCACCCGCGTCGGCCGGTCCGGTGGCCGCCCACGTCCCCGCTAGGGTTCGGTGGGTGAGAGAGCGATTCCGGGTCGTCGGTGGGGCACACCTCGTGGGCGAGGTGCGCGTGGTGGGCGCCAAGAACAGTGCGCTCAAGCTGATGGCCGTGGCCCTGCTGGCCGTGGGTCGCACGACCTTGACCAACGTCCCGGCCATCGCCGACGTGACGATCATGGCCGAGCTCCTGCGGCGGCTCGGGGTCGGCGTCGACTACGACGCTGCGGCCGGCGTCGTGGTCCTCGACGTGCCCGAGCGCATCGGCCACCGCGCCGACTATGAGCTCGTCCGGGCGCTGCGGGCCTCGATCTCGGTGCTCGGCCCGCTCGTGGCCCGCGTGGGGGAGGCGGACGTCGCCGTGCCCGGCGGGGACGCCATCGGCTCGCGTGGTCTCGACCTGCACGCGGCAGGGCTCGAGGCGCTGGGGGCCGAGGTCCACGTGACCCACGGCTACCTCGTCGCCACGGCGCCGCGTGGGCTGACGGGCGCCGAGATCCGCCTGGACTTCCCGAGCGTGGGGGCGACCGAGAACATCCTGACGGCCGCGGTCCTGGCCCGCGGCACGACGACGATCGACAACGTCGCCAAGGAGCCCGAGATCGTCGACATTGCGCAGATGCTCATCTCGATGGGCGCCCGCGTCGAGGGCGCCGGCACGTCCCGCATCACCGTCCACGGGGTCGAGGCGCTGGCCCCGACGGAGCACGCCGTCGTCTCGGACCGCATCGCGGCCGGTACCTGGGCGTTCGCGGCAGCGACGACCCGCGGCGACATCGAGATCGTCGGTGGTGTGGCCGACCACCTCCGAGCCCCTCTGGGGGCCCTCGAGTCGGCCGGCTGCCACGTCGAGGTCACCGACCGTGGGTTCCGGGTGTCCGCCGTCGACCGGCGTCCCCGCGCCTTCGACGTCGCGACCCTGCCCTACCCGGGCTTCCCGACCGACCTGCAGCCCTTCGCCCTGTCCTACAACGCCGTCGCCGACGGGTCGGCGATGGTCACCGAGAACCTGTTCGAGGCGCGGTTCCGCACCGTCCAGGAGCTGGCCCGCCTCGGCGCCGACGCGCAGGTCGACGGTCACCACGTCATGACGCACGGCGTGCCGATCCTGTCCGGTGCCCCGGTCGAGAGCAGCGACATCCGCTCGGGCGCGGCGCTCGTCATCGCCGGACTCGTGGCGGAGGGCGAGACCCTGGTCAGCGGCGTCCACCACATCGACCGCGGCTACCCGCGTTTCGAGGAGGCGCTGCGGGCGATGGGGGCCGAGGTCACCCGCGAGCCCGACGACGAGCCGCCGTTCGCCTAGCCCGTCCTGGTCGGTCGGCAGCGGGTCGGCGGCAGGTCGGCGGCAGGTCGGGGGACGGATCGTCCACCTTTGCCGGATGTGCTCCGATCGGGTCATGGTGCCGCGTCACGTTGTTCGCGCGAAGGTCGTATTTCTTGACCACTTCTTGACTCCGAGGGGCAACGTTTTCGTCGGCTGAGGCGTCATCATGGTGACGGCACAGCGTTGAGAGGGGTCTGCATGACGCTGAACACCCACCGCAGGGGTCCGGTCCGAGTGCTCGACGCGCCCGACGGCCACGATGTCATCATCGAGGGTCGTCTCGACGTCCACACGGTGCCGGACATCCGCGACGCGATCCACGCGGTCATCAACGAGGGGCCGGGCGAGCTGCGCCTGCACCTCGGGGACGCCGAGATCGGCGACGCCACGGGTCTCGGGGTCATCGTCCACCTCCACCGGCGTGCCACCCGGGCGGAGCGTCGCCTGCTGCTCGTCGACGCGAGCGACCGCACGACGCGGCTGCTGCGTGGCTGCCGGCTCGAACGCATCCTCGCGCCACGGCACCCGGTGTCCGACGGCGTGACTGTGGCGCCTCTCACCGCCTGAGCGCCTGCCCACGGCGAGACGCCGCCGCTACCGTCGAGCCATGTCTTCGACGGAGAGCACACCGCCCGCGGCTGCCCGGGTGACGCCCGACCGGCCCTGGGTCATGCGCACGTATGCCGGCCACTCGAGTGCCGCCGCGAGCAACGCGCTCTACCGTCGGAACCTCGACAAGGGGCAGACCGGCCTGTCGGTCGCCTTCGACCTGCCGACCCAGACCGGCTATGACCCCGACCACGTGCTCTCGCGCGGCGAGGTCGGCAAGGTCGGCGTCCCGATCAGCCACATCGGTGACATGGCCGCACTCTTCGCCGACATCCCGCTGCGCGAGATGAACACATCGATGACGATCAACGCGACGGCCATGTGGCTGCTCGCCCTCTACCAGGTCGCCGCCGAGCAGCAGGCCGAGGCGGCCGGAGACGACCCGGCGGACTGGGTGCACGCCCTCGCGGGGACGACGCAGAACGACATCATCAAGGAGTACCTCTCGCGGGGGACCTACGTCTTCCCGCCCGGTCCGTCGCTGCGGCTCATCACCGACCTCGTCGCCTACACGGTGCGCGAGATCCCGAAGTGGAACCCCGTCAACATCTGCAGCTACCACCTGCAGGAGGCCGGCGCCACGCCCGTGCAGGAGATCGCCTACGCCATGTCGACGGCCGTCGCGGTGCTCGACGCGGTGCGCGACTCGGGGCAGGTTCCGGCCGAGGAGTTCTCGAGCGTGGTGGCCCGGATCTCCTTCTTCGTCAACGCCGGCGTCCGCTTCGTCGAGGAGATGTGCAAGATGCGCGCCTTCGTGCAGCTGTGGGACGAGCTGACCCGCGAGCGCTACGGCGTCACGGACGCCAAGGCCCGACGCTTCCGCTACGGCGTCCAGGTCAACAGCCTCGGCCTGACCGAGGCCCAGCCCGAGAACAACGTCCAGCGCATCGTCCTCGAGATGCTCGGCGTGACGCTGTCCAAGGACGCGAGGGCGCGCGCGGTCCAGCTGCCGGCCTGGAACGAGGCCCTCGGCCTCCCGCGACCGTGGGACCAGCAGTGGAGCCTGCGCATGCAGCAGGTGCTCGCCTACGAGTCCGACCTGCTCGAGTACGACGACCTGTTCACCGGGTCGGTCGTCGTCGAGGCCAAGGTCGCCGAGCTCGTCGCGGGCGCCCGGGCCGAGATGGCGCGCATCGAGGAGCTGGGTGGGGCGGTCGCGGCGGTCGAGTCGGGCTACATGAAGTCCGCACTCGTCGCCTCGCACGCGGAACGTCGCCGCCGCATCGAGGCCGGCGAGGCCGTCGTCGTGGGTCTCAACCGGTTCGAGACGACCGAGCCCAACCCGCTGACCGCCGACCTCGACACGGCGATCCAGGCCGTCGACGCCGACGTCGAGCGGCACGCCTCCGAGTCCGTACGCGGATGGCGCCAGGCGCGTGACGCCGACCCCGAGCGCCGCGAGCGGGCGCGAGCCGCGACGGAGCGCCTCCGTTCCGACGCCGCGTCGGGCGCCAACCTCATGGCCGCGTCGCTCGAGTGCGCCCGCGCGGGCGTGACGACGGGGGAGTGGACCGCCGCCCTGCGTGAGCAGTTCGGCGAGTACCGCGCTCCCACAGGCGTGTCCGGCTCGGTGGGGGTGGCCTCGAGCGAGCCGGGTGACGCCCTGTCGCGGGTGCGCGAGCTGGTCGCCGGTACCGGTGAGGAGCTGGGTGAGAAGCTGCGCATCCTCGTCGGCAAGCCCGGCCTCGACGGGCACAGCAACGGCGCCGAGCAGGTGGCCGTGCGGGCTCGCGACGCCGGCTTCGAGGTCGTCTACCAGGGCATCCGCCTGACGCCGGAGCAGATCGTCGCCGCAGCCGTGGCCGAGGACGTCCACCTCGTCGGGATCTCGATCCTCAGCGGCTCGCACATGGAGCTCGTGCCCGAGGTGCTCCGCGGGCTGCGCGAGGCAGGCGCGGGTGACGTGCCGGTCATCGTCGGTGGCATCATCCCCGAGTCCGACGCCGCGGCCCTGCGGGCGGCCGGGGTCGCCATGGTCTTCACGCCGAAGGACTTCGGGCTCAACGACATCATGGGCGAGATGGTCGGTGTGATCCGGGCCGCACGCGGGCTCGCGCCGCTCGAGTCCGCCCCGGCCTGAGCAGGCGTAGCGTCGCGGGTATGAGCGACCTGCAGTGTGCCGCGCGCATCATCGTCGTCAACCCGCCGGGACTCGCGGACGTCGCGTGGCTCGCGTCGGCCATCCACCTCGAGAAGATCCAGGCGGTGTATGCCGCCGACGACGTCCCGGACACCGGGCCGGTCGAGTCCCTGGCCGACGACCTCGGGGTCCCCTCCCACCTCGGTCACGGTGACCTGCACGACGGGTCGTCCGGGCTGGAGGAGCTCGTCGACCGGCACCGGGGTGAGAGCGTCGTCGTCGTGCGTGGCGGCGACTCCGCCGAGCCGGTGCTGCTGCTCGTCGACGCCGACGGCACGACGCGTCGGTCGCTCGAGGGCCTGTCCTGAGTCCCGCGGCCTCCGCCGACACGGTGCTCGCCGAGCTGGAGGCGGAGCACAGCGACGAGGCCCTCGCCTCGGTGCGCCGGCGCCTGGACCCGGACGAGGAGGCCCTCGGCGTGCGGATGGGCACGCTCTTCGCCATCGCCAAGCGCCACACGGGACTTCCGCTGACGGAGGTCGAGCGACTCCTCGCCCACCCGGCCTACGAGCCGCGGCTCGCCGCCCTGTGCGTCCTCGACTTCAAGGCGCGGCGCAAGCGCATCGACGGCCACGGCCGCGGCACGCTCGCTCGGACCTACCTGGGCCATCACGACCGGATCACGACGTGGGACATGGTCGATCGTGCCGCGCCCCGTGTGATCGGGCTGTGGCTCGTGGGTCGCGACAAGCAGGTCCTGCGGGACCTCGCGGGGTCGCCCGACCCGCTCCGCCGACGGACCGCCATGACGGCACCACTGGGCCTGCTCGACACCCCCGACGTCGAGGTCGGCTGGGAGCTTGCCGCGCAGCTCGCCACCGACCGGGACCCACTGGTGCACAAGCCGGTCGGCATCTTCCTCAAGCATGCCGGCAGCCGTGACCAGGACCGGCTCGTGGGCTTCCTGGAGGAGCACGCCTCCGACCTGCCGCGGCCCGCCGTCCGCCTGGCCGTCGAGAAGCTGCCGCCGGAGCTGCGAGCGCGATGGGTCGGACGCTGAACCTCAGAAGAGGCGCGACTCCGCGTCGTCGATGCCCTTGAGGGCGTCGTAGTCGAGCACGACGCAACGGATGCCGCGGTCCTCGGCGAGGGTGCGGGCCTGCGGCTTGATCTGCTGGGCCGCGAAGACGCCCGTGACGGGCGCGAGGTGCGGGTCGCGGTTCATCAGCTCGAGGTAGCGGGTCAGCTGCTCGACGCCGTCGATCTCGCCACGGCGCTTGATCTCGACCGCGACGCTCGTGCCCGACGAGTCCCTGGCCAGGATGTCGACCGGTCCGATGGCCGTCATGTACTCGCGGCGCACGAGCGACCAGCCGTGCCCGAGCGTGTGGATGTGCTCGGCGAGCAGCCGCTGGAGGTGGGCCTCGACGCCGTCCTTGACGAGGCCGGGGTCGATGCCGAGCTCGTGGTCCGAGTCGTGCAGGACCTCGTGGATGAGCACGGTCAGGCGGTCCTCGCTCTTGGCGTGCTGCACGCGCCAGACGGCGACGACGCCCTCGTCCGTCTGGCTCTCGTCGGGGTCGACCTCGGCCATGGTGCACGGCGGTGACATCCAGTTGAGCGGCTTGTACGAGCCCCCGTCGCTGTGGACGAGGACCGAGCCGTCGGCCTTGACGACGAGCAGCCGGGTCGCGAGTGGGAGGTGGGCGGTGAGACGACCGTCGTAGTCGACGCTGCACCGGGCTATGACGAGACGCACCGGACCACCCTAGAGGAGGTCGCGTGGGGAGCGTCACGCCCGCGGCGGGTGTGGTCGGCGCGGCCGCTCTGCGAGACTTTCGCCCATGTCTCGTGAGTTCACCAAGGTCGGCGTCATCGGACTCGGCACCATGGGTGCCGGCATCGTGGAGGTCTTCGCCCGCAACGGCATCGACGTCGTCGCGGTCGAGGTCACCGAGGAGGCCGTCGAGAAGGGCAAGGGGGTGCTCCAGCACTCGACCGACCGCGCCGTCACCCGCGGCAAGCTCACCACCGAGGACCAGGCCGCGCTCCACTCCCGGGTGCAGTTCACGAGCGACATGGCCGACCTCAAGGAGTGCCAGCTCGTCGTCGAGGCCGTGCCCGAGCACCTCGACCTCAAGAAGGAGATCTTCGCCAGGCTCGACGCGATCGTCGCCGACGACGCGATCCTCGCGACCAACACGAGCTCGCTGCCCGTCACCGAGATCGCCGTCGCCACGATCAACCCCAAGCGTGTCGTGGGCATGCACTTCTTCAACCCCGCGCCGGTCCTGCAGTTCGTCGAGGTCATCAAGACCGTCATCACGAGCGACGAGATCTTCGAGGAGGTCAAGGCCCTCGCCGAGCGGCTGGGCAAGAAGCCCGTCATCGTCGGCGACAAGGCCGGGTTCATCGCCAACGCCCTGCTCTTCGGCTACCTCAACCACGCCGTGGCGATGTACGAGAGCAGGTACGCGACCCGCGAGGACATCGACGCGGCCATGAAGCTCGGCTGTGGCTATCCCATGGGCCCGCTCGCGCTCATGGACCTCATCGGTCTCGACACGGCCTACGAGATCCTCGACACGATGTACAAGCAGGGGCGTGACCGGCTCCACGCGCCGAGCCCCATCATCAAGCAGATGGTCAGCGCCGGTCTCAAGGGTCGCAAGAGCGGCCGCGGGTTCTACACGTATGCGGCGCCGGGCAGCTCGGCGGTCGTCGACGACGCCCTGACGCCGAAGGGCGCGGACGCCACCACGTCGGGCACGCGGCCGATCCGGACGGTCGGCGTGGTCGGCTCGGGCACCATGGCTACGGGCATGGTCGAGGTCTTCGCCAAGGCCGGCCTCGACGTCACCTTCGTGGCCCGGTCCGAGGCCAAGGTCGAGGCCGTCCGCGCGGCGGTCGAGCGCAGCCTCGAGAAGGGTGTCCAGCGCGGCAAGCTGACCGAGGACGAGCGCGACTCGGCCCTGGGGCTCGTCCGCGGCTCGGTGCGTCTTGAGGACCTCGCGCAGGTCGACCTCGTCGTCGAGGCCGTCGTCGAGGACCTCACCGTCAAGCGCGCCCTGTTCGAGAACCTCGACGAGATCTGCCGACCGGGCGCCATCCTCGCGACGACGACGAGCTCGCTGCCGGTCGTCGAGTGCGCGGCCGCGACGAAGCGCCCCCAGGACGTCATCGGCATGCACTTCTTCAACCCGGCCCAGGTCATGAGGCTCGTCGAGGTCGTGCACACCGTCTCGACCGCCGCCGATGTCGTCGCCACCGTGCAGGCGCTCTGCGTGGCGGTGGGCAAGCACCCCGTGACGTGCGGCGACCGTGCCGGCTTCATCGTCAACGCCCTGCTCTTCCCCTACCTCAACGACGCCGTGAAGATGCTCGAGGCCAACTACTCGACGGCCGACGACATCGACACCGCGATGAAGACGGGCTGCGGCCTTCCGATGGGCCCGTTCGAGCTGCTCGACGTCGTCGGCCTCGACGTCTCGCTGGCCATCGAGCGCGAGCTCTACCTCGAGTTCCGCGAGCGCGGCTACGCTCCGGCCCCGCTGCTCGAGCACCTCGTCACGGCCGGCTACCTCGGGCGCAAGACCGGGCGCGGCTTCCGCACCTACGCCTGACACCTACGCTGGGACCATGCCCTCGCGTCGTCGTCCCAGCAAGCACGCGCGGGAGCACGTGCCCCTTGACGTGACGCGGATCCAGGGTGGCGCCACCCGTGAGGAGTCGTATGCCGGCACGCGCTGGACGGTGCGCTCCGTGAGCGGTGCGACCGCCACCCGTGACTACCTGTGCCCGGGCTGCCAGCAGGACATCCCGCCCGGGGTGCCCCACGTCGTCGTGTGGCCGGCCGAGGGCGTGGGTGGTCTCGGCGACCGGCGACACTGGCACACGGGGTGCTGGCAGAGGAGGGACGCCCGCCCGAGCGGCAACTCCTACCGCTGACCCGGACGCTGCCTCCTCGGTCCGAGACGTGTCTGCGCGGTCCCGAGCCGCGGGGACACATCGAACGGGTGGTCAGGCGTCGAGGAGCGGAGCGAGCTCGCGGGCCACGAGCCGCAGGGGAGCGGTGTCGCGCTGCGCCCTGGCGAGGACGAGGGCTCCTTCGAGCGTGCACAGCATGAGGGTCGAGAGGGTCTCGGCGCGCCGTCGACTCCGGCCCATCGTCACGAGTGCCTCGGTGATCGGCCGGCGCCACGTGTCCAGGGCGGCCGAGGCCGCCTGTCGGATCGCCGGGTTGGTGTCGGCGCAGTCGACGACGGCGCCGGCGACCGGGCAGCCGCGCTCGAAGTCGCGGGCCTGCAGCTCCGCCGCCCAGTCGTCGAGCATGGCCGTGAAGAGCCGGCCGGGGGAGGGCCGGCGCATGCCTGAGACGTGCTGGGCGACACGCTCGGCGGCCCACGTTCCGGCCCAGTCGAGGGCCTCGGTCACGAGCTGGTCCTTGCCGCCGGGGAAGTAGTGCTGGAGCGAGCCCCTCGGAGCGGCGGCGTCGGCCACGACCTGTCGCAGGCCCGTGCCACCGACCCCCGCCCTGCGCAGGTGCTGGGCGGCCTCGTAGACGATGCGCTCGCGGTGCCCGCGTGAGCCCTCCTGCATGTCGCCTCCGGTCCTCGAGTGGTGGTCTTGACTATGACATCTGTCATGACGTGTGGCTACTATGACAAGCGTCATAGCCTGCCGGCGCGGTTGGAGGTCGCCATGGAGACACGGGTCGGGTTCATCGGTCTGGGCATCATGGGCCGGCCCATGGCATCGCACCTGCTGCGGTCGGGCGTGCCTCTGTCCGTGTGGAACCGGTCCGCCGGTGCGAGCGGGGCGCTTCAGGCGCTCGGTGCCACCGTCGCGGACTCGCCCGCCGACGTCTTCGGGGTCAGTGACGTCGTCCTCCTCATGCTGGCCCACGAGTCCGCGATCGACGAGGTCCTCCAGCGCGGGACCGCGCAGTTCGCCGACATGGTGTCGGGCCGGACCGTCGTGCACCTCGGGACGACCTCACCGGACTACTCGGCGGCGCTCGGTGGCGACGTCGAGGCAGCGGGTGGCGACTACGTCGAAGCGCCGGTCTCGGGCTCGCGTGTCCCGGCGGAGCGCGGGGAGCTCGTCGCGCTGACGGCAGGACGGCCGGCGGTCCTCGACCGCGTCGAGCCGCTGCTCGCCCCCTTCTGCCGGGAGGTCCTGCGGTGCGGCGCCGTCCCGTCCGGGACCGGGACCAAGCTCGCCGTCAACCTCTACCTCTGCACCATGGTCGCCGGCCTCGCGGAGGCCTACCATCTCGCCATCGCGCTCGGCCTCGATCCGGGCGCCTTCCAGCGGGCCCTGGACGCCGGCCCGATGGCGAGCGCCGTCTCGACCCTGAAGCTCGCCATGCTCGTCGAGCGGGACTTCGAGACGCAGGCGGCGATCCGCGACGTCCACCGCAACACCCGGCTCGTCGCCCACGCGGCCCGGGCGGTCGGCGCGGTGAGCCCCCTGCTGGACGTGACCCGTGAGCTCTTCCGCGAGACGGAGGACCTCGGCTCCGGGGCCCTCGACATGGCCGCCGTGGTCACCGCCCTCGAGCGGCGGGACGGCATCGGGACGGCGACCCGGCGCGCAGCCGCGCGCTGCTGACCGGTGCCAGACGGCCTATGCCGGCGTCCGGGCCGCGAGCACTTGCTCGCGGAGGATGTCGGCATGGCCGCAGTGCTGGGCGAGCTCGCGCAGCACGTGGAGGTAGACCCAGCGGAGCGGCAACGGACCGCGGCGGTTGCCCGGCAGCAGGTCGTCGAGCCCGAGCCCGGCCGTCGCCGCGCGTGAGGCCTCGCAGGCCTCCCGGTGCGCCTGCCGCACCGAGGCCACCGTGTCGGCGTCGTCGAGCGCGAACGACTCGTCCGGCGTGGCCGGGATGCCGATCGCGACCCGCGACCGTCCGGTGACCGCCTCGTCGAACCACACCTTCTCGACGAACGTCACGTGCTTGACGAGGCCGAGCAGCGTCGTGGCAGAGGGCACGAGCGACCGCCGGGCCTCGGCCTCCGTCAGACCGTCGAGGACGGCCGTCAGGGCGGCCCGGTGCTCGTCGACGAAGACCTCGAGCTGCACGCGCGCGGGCTCGGCGATGACGTCCTCGGCTGACCGTGGAGGGTGCGACATGGGGCTGAGCCTGCCAGACGTCGCCCGTGCGGGCGACGCTGACTGACGACGGCGACCGACCGGTCCACCCGGGGCCCCGGCTAGTGCCGGCGCTGCCTCGGGACGAGGACCTCCTCGTAGAGCAGCAGCGCCCCCGCCGCGAAGGGGATCGCCAGGAGCGCGCCGAGGATGCCGAGCAGCGCGCCACCCGCGAGCGCCGCGACGACCGTCACGGCGCCGGGGACGGCCACCGTCCGCTGCATGACGCGCGGCATGACGGCGTAGTTCTCGATCTGCTGGTAGACGATGAAGTAGATGATGACGATGAGCGCCTTCCGGGGCTCGTCGAAGAAGGCGACGACGGCGACGACGGACGCGCCGAGGGTCGCACCGACCATCGGCACGAGCCCGAGGAAGCCCACGAGCACCGCCAGCACCGCGGCGAACTGCAGCCCGAGGAGGCTCATCATGATCCAGGCGAAGAACGCGTTGATGGCGGCGACGGCGACCTGGCCGATGGCATACGAGCCCACGCGGCGCATGACCTCCTCGGCGAGGGAGACGGCTCGCGGCCGGCGGCTGGCCGGGACGAGGGCATAGGCCGCCTGCTTGACCGCCGGGAGCGACGCGAGGAAGTAGAGGGTGAGCACGAGCACCGTGAGGCCGCTGAAGACGCCCGTCGCGATGAGCCTGCCCGCGTCGAGGACGCCGCCGAAGACGCCCGCCCACAGGTTGCCGTCGGCGACGCGCTTGTTGACCTCCTCCTGGACGCGCTGGACGAGCTGGTAGCGATGGTCGACGTCCTGCACCCACGGGTTGGCCAGGAGGTTGTCGAACATCCGTGGCACGTTCGTGGCGAGGTCGGTGCCCTGCTGTGCCACCGGGGGGATGACGACCCAGCCGACGAGGGTGAAGACCGCGATGACGCCGAGGAAGACGATCGTCACGGCCCAGCCTCGTCGCACGGTGCGCCGGGTCAGCGCCTCGACGAGCGGGTTGAGGGCCAACGTGAGGAAGAACGAGATGACGAGCAGCGTGATGACGGTGCCGAGCCGCCCGACGGCCTGCACGACGGCGTATGCCGTGAGCACGCCGAGCGCGCCCACGAAACCGATGTAGAACGGCGACTGCTTGTTGAAGGGCGTGCCGCTCTGCCCGAAGTCCTTCCGTCCCTCCTTGCCGGGCCTGCTGCCGGCCGAGGGCCGGGGGGCGCCGGACCGGGGTGGTGACGGTGGCTCCCGGTCGTCCCCCGCGCCTGAGTCGACGTCGGCGAGCTCGAGGGGCAGGGCGTCGGCGAGGGGACCCGGGCCGGGCGCGCCCGCCGGCTGCGGCGTCGCCGGCGAGTCGGGCGCGTCGGGTGCATCGGGTGGGCCGCCGGAGGGCCGCGAGGACCTGCCCCAGGCCGCCTGCGAGGCCTCGACGTCGAAGCCGAGGTCGCGGGCCCGGAAGCCGTCCATCCGGGCTCGCTGGGCGCGTCGGTACCGCGTCCAGCGTCCCCAGATGCTCACGGTCGCGAGCCTACGGCAGGCCTCGGGGCCACGCCTGACGGCATACGGGTACGACCACGGGGAACGACGACATGACGGCGCCGCCGACGGCACCGTCACCCACCCGACCACCACGAGGAGCACCCGTGCCCAGCGTCACCCGCAGCTTCACCGTCCGCCCCGCCCCGGCCGCCGTCATCGACTACCTCAAGGACTTCGCCAACGCCGAGGAGTGGGACCCCGGCACCGAGTCGTGCACGCGGGTCGGAGAGGGCCCGGTCGCCGTCGGGGCGCACTGGCACAACGTCTCCAAGATCGCCGGTGTGACGACCGAGCTCGACTACGAGCTGGTCGAGCTCACCGACAGCCGGATCGTCCTCGTCGGGCGCAACGACAGCGCGACGTCGACCGACACGATCACCGTCCTGCCGTCGGGCGACGGCAGCGAGATCACCTACCACGCCGACCTCGGCCTGCACGGCCTCGCCAACCTCGCCGCGCCGGCGATGAAGCTCGTCTTCGAGAAGCTCGCCGACGACACCGAGGAGCAGCTGACGAGGGTGCTCGAGTCCCGCTGACCCGCCACGACGAGGGCCGGCCCACCGTGGTGGTGGGCCGGCCCTCGTGCTCACGGCGCGTGACGCGGGGGACTACTGGTCGGCGAAACGGTTGATCGCCGACGCGAACCCGGCGCGCTTGTCCGGGTCGGTCACCCCGAGGCCCGGCTCGGGGGAGAGCGTCAGCACGCCGACCTTGCCCTGGTGCGCGTTCTGGTGGACGTCGAGCGCCGCCTGGCCGACCTCGTCGAGCGTGTACGTCTTGCTCAACGTCGGGTGGATCAGACCCCGGTTGATCAGCTCGTTGGCCTCCCACGCCTCGCGGTAGTTGGCGAAGTGCGAGCTGACGATGCGCTTGAGGTTCATCCAGAGGTAGCGGTTGTCGTACTCGTGCATGTAGCCCGACGTCGACGCGCACGTGACGATGGTGCCGCCCTTGCGCGCCACGTAGACGCTCGCGCCGAAGGTCTCCCGGCCGGGGTGCTCGAAGACGATGTCGACGTCGTGGCCTCCGGTCAGCTCACGGATCTTCTTGCCGAGCCGCTGCCACTCGCGGGGGTCCTGCACCGTGCCTTCCTCGTTCCAGAAGCGGTAGCCCTCCGCGTTGCGGTCGATGATGAGATCGGCACCCATGGCGCGGCAGATGTCGGCCTTCTCGGGGGAGGAGACGACGCAGATCGGGGTCGCGCCGCCGGCGAGGGCCATCTGCGTGGCGTAGGAGCCGAGGCCACCTGACGCGCCCCAGATGAGCACGCGGTCGCCGAGCTTCATGGCGGCGCCGTTCTTGGAGACCAGCTGTCGGTAGGCGGTGCTGTTGACGAGGCCGGGGGAGGCCGCCTCCTCCCAGGTGAGGTGACCGGGCTTGGGCATCAGCTGGTTCGCCTTGACGATCGCGAGCTCGGCGAGGCCGCCGAAGTTCGTCTCGAAGCCCCAGATGCGCTGCTGCGGGTCGAGCATCGTGTCGTCGTGGCCCTCGGCGTCCTCGAGCTCGACGGACAGGCAGTGCGCGACGACCTCGGTGCCCGGCTTCCACTTGGTCACGCCGGGCCCGGTGCGCAGGATGACGCCGGCGAGGTCGGACCCGACGACGTGGTAGGGCAGGTCGTGACGCTTGGAGAACTCCGACATGCGGCCGTAGCGCTCGAGGAAGCCGAACGTCGAGACGGGCTCGAAGATCGAGGTCCACACGGTGTTGTAGTTGATCGCGCTGGCCATGACGGCCACGAGCGCCTCACCGGGCGCGAGCTCGGGCACGGGGACCTCGTCGATGTGCAACGACTTGCGCGGGTCCTTGTCGCGCGTGGCGAGTCCCTCGAACATGCCGACCTCGTCCTTGTGGACGGTCGCCCCGCGGTAGGTCGCGGGGATCTCGATGTTCGCGTAGGTCTCCTGGGTGCGGTCGCCGGAGAGGATGGCGTCGCGGATGGCCTGCATTGAAGGTCCTTACGTCGCAGCGTCATTGGTGGGTCCAGACGGTGTCGAACCCGTGCGGTGTGCCCCCGAACGTAGCGAGACGTGACCCGCCGGTAGCTCCATCTGAGACGGCCACCACAGGTGACCTGGGTCACGGGGACGGGAGAGGTGACGTCGCGCGGGGCCACGCCTCCGAGCGGGTACGGTCGGCGCGTGCGACGGATGACGCTGGGACGCGGCTGCTGGCTCGCGCAGCCCGGCTACCTGCTCGTCGAGCTGCTCGTGGCGGCCGGCGCGTCGACGACCTACTCCCTCCGGGACGACACGATCAGCGCCCTCGGGATGCTGACGTGCGGCCCGGGGCACGGCGGCTCGCCCGTCGACATCTGCTCGCCGTGGCACGTCGGGATGGACGCCGCCTTCATCGTCTTCGGCGTGCTCCGAGCGGCCGGCGCCGTGCTCCTCCGGCCACGGTTCGGTGCCGGCGCCTGGGGTGGGGCCGCCGTGGCGCTCTGGGTCGTCTCGGCGATCGCGGCCGCGGCCGTCGGGCTCGTGCCCGTCGACCAGCAGCCCTCGTGGCACGTCGTAGCGGCGCTGCCGGTCTTCGTGCTCCAGCCGCTCGCCGTGCTCGTCACCGCCGAGGCGCTGCGGCGCTCCGGCGCCGTGTCTCGAACTGTCGCCCGGTCCGGCCTCGTGGTCGGTGTGCTCACGCTCCTGGCTGCTGCGGCCTTCGCGCTGCGGCTCGGGGCCGTGAGCTGGGTCGGCGGCCTCGAGCGACTGGCCCTCTGGCCCGCCTACCCGTGGCTCGGGGTGGTCGCGCTGGCCCTCGTACCGGCCAGCAGGTCCGAGACGGTGACGAAGCCGTAGCCGTCGTCGCGAAGCCGGCGGATGATCGCGGGCAGGCGGTCGATGGTGACGAGCCGGTCCTGCGAGCCCGTGTCGTGCATGAGCACGATCGAGCCCGGCCGGACCTGCGAGGCGATGTCGTCGACGATGCCGTCCGGGCGCCCGGACACGAGGTCCTCGCGGGCTTGGGCAGACCACAGCACCGTGGTGAGGCCCGCCTCGGCGGCCGCGAGGAGCGACGCCCCGCCGAGGTGGCCGTACGGCGGACGGAACAGCGTCGGGGTGGCGCCGTAGGTGTCCTCCATGAGCCGCGTCGTGCGTGCGATCTCGTCGCGGCACTGCGACCAGTCGAGCCGGCCGAGATCGGGGTGCTCGAAGGTGTGGTTGGCCAGCTCGTGGCGTCCGACGCTCTCACGATGCAGCCCGCCGTGGTCACGCACGTTGCGGCCGAGGCAGAAGAAGGTGGCCGGCACGTCCTGCGCCGCGAGCGCCGCGAGCACGCGCGGGGTCCAGTCCGGGTGGGGGCCGTCGTCGAAGGTCAACGCCACCCGCCGCTGGTCGGCGCCGCCACCCGCGCCACCCGCGCCACCCGCGCCACCCGCGCCACCCGCGCCACCCGCGCCACCCCAGACGACCGACGCGCTCGCTGCGGACGGCGGCGTGCGGTCCGGCCGCACCGCGCTCACGGGGCTGCCGTAGAAGGGCAGCGGCGTCGACTCGTCGAGGTGCTCCTTGAGGCGGACGCCACCGACCGCCCCGGCCGCGCCGACGGCTGCGCCCGCTGCCGCTGTCAGGGCCTGACGGCGTGTCACCTCCATGGCAGCCGATGCTACGGGGCGGTGGTCCCGATCCCCGGTCGGGAGGTCCGGGGTCGTGCCACACTGGCCCCGGTCGACGGGCAGGGTCAGGGCGCGTCGAGGGGCAGGGCCCAGGGGCAGGTCCAGGCAGGTCCAGGGGCAGGTCGAGGGGCAGGTCGCCGCGAGGTCGAGGAGGTGCGCGTGCGTCGGTTCGTGCTGGCTGCCGTGGCCTCCGTCGTCGTGGCCGGCTGGGTGCTGGTCCCTCAGCTCATGGGCAACGACCCGCTCCCGGTCCTGCGCAACGACGCCGGCTGGCGGTCGGGGTCGCTCCTGGCTCCGACGTCCCTCGGCGACCGGTTGGTCGGCCCGGTGGTCGAGGGGGTCTGGCTCGCCGACGGGACGGTGCCGGCGGCCGGCGCCCGCTCCCGCGTCGCAGCCCAGGCGCTCCGCGACCTCCATGCGCTCACCCTCGCGAACGGTGCGGTGGCAGCCGGGCCCGACGGGCCGTGGGCGTACGCCTGGCCGAGGGACTCCGCCTTCGTCGCCGTCGCGTTCGCCGAGACCGGACACCTCGCGGACGCCCGGCGGGTGCTGGGCTTCATGGGCAGGGTGCAGCTGCCGGACGGCGGGTTCGAGGCCCGCTACCGGCTCGACGGTTCGGGGCCGCCCGACGGCCGTCCCCGCCAGACGGACGGCGCCGGTTGGGTCCTGTGGTCGCTCGACCGGGTCCGGGCCGCGAGTCCGGACCGGGTCCTGTCTCCGGCGCTGCGCGGCCTGCGCGACCGCGCCGTCGGCTTCGCCCTGGCACAGACGGACGGTGGCGCGCGCCTGCCCGAGGCCTCGCCCGACTACTGGGAGGTGTCCGAACGCCGGGTCACCCTCGGCACCGCAGCGCCCCTCGCCGCCGGACTCGAGGGCGCGTCCAGGACGTATGCCGCGGAGGGCGACAGCCGCCGGGCCGAGCACGTGGCGCGGGCCGCTCACCGCCTCCGGGCCCTGATCCGCACCCAGTTCGGGCCGGACTACGAGCGGCACGGTCACTCCGGAGGCCTCGACGCGGCCGTGGCCATGCTCATGCCGCCCTTCGCCGAGACCGACGACGTCGCGGCCGAGCGGGCCTGGGCCCGGTACCCCGTCCTGGCCCTGCGCAGCGCGGGCGGCCTGGCGCCGGGGGTGGCCTGGAAGAGCGACGGCGTGTCCTGGACCCCCGAGACGGCGATGGTCGCCTACTCCGCCGCCGCGTCCGGGCACCCTCTCGTCGCCGAGCACTGGATGACGTGGCTGAGCCACCACTGCACCACCTGGGGCAGCCTTCCCGAGAAGGTCCTCCCGGACGGGAGCCCCGCCGGCCCGGCACCCCTCGCCTGGACCGCGGCCCTCGTCGTGCTGACCGAGAGCGAGCTCGCGTCGCACCGGTCCGGCGTCGCCGGGCCGCTCGCGTCGTCAGTGAGCGGCTGAGGCCGCCGGCTCGACGAGCTCGACGAGGACTCCGCCGGCGTCCTTGGGGTGGATGAAGTTGACGCGGCTGTCGCTCGTACCGCGCTTGGGGGTGTCGTAGAGCAGGCGCAGCCCGCGCTCGCGCAGGGTGGCGCACACGGCGTCGATGTCACCGACCCGGTAGGCGAGCTGCTGGATGCCCGGCCCGCTGCGGTCGAGGAACTTCGCGATCGTCGACTCGGGGGACAGCGGCGCGAGCAGCTGGATGCACGAGCCGGACTCCCCGACGCCCATCATCGCCTCACGCACGCCCTGCTCGGCGTTCGTCTCCTCGTGCAGCATCGTCATGCCGTACTTCTCCTCGTAGAACGCGATCGCCGCGTCGAGGTCCGGCACGGCGATGCCGACGTGGTCGATGTGGGTGAAGAGGGGGTCGGGAGTCGCACTCATGCTCCCAACGTAGGGGGCGTGACGGCATACGACCCGCGTATGCCGTGTGCGCTTGGTCATGCTCGGAGGGGGCTCCCGGACGCCCGCGACTAGAGTTGACGGCGACATCCCCCATGACGTCGGAAGAGGCTTCACCCATGACTGCTGACCGTCCCACCTCCGTGATCGTCGCCGGTGCCCGGACCCCCATGGGTCGCCTGCTCGGCTCGCTCAAGGACTTCTCCGGTTCGGACCTCGGTGGCGTCGCCATCAAGGGCGCTCTCGAGAAGGCGGGCGTGGCCCCGGAGCAGGTCGAGTACGTCATCATGGGCCAGGTCCTGCAGGCCGGTGCCGGACAGATCCCGGCCCGCCAGGCCGCGCACGCCGCGGGCATCCCCATGACGGTGCCCGCCCTGACGATCAACAAGGTCTGCCTCTCCGGCATCAACGCCATCGCGATGGCCGACCAGCTGATCCGTGCCGGCGAGGTCGACGTCGTCGTGGCGGGCGGCCAGGAGTCCATGACCAACGCGCCGCACCTCATGACGAAGTCGCGTGAGGGCTACAAGTACGGCGACGTGACGATGCGCGACCACATGGCCTTCGACGGCCTGTGGGACGCCTTCACCGACCAGGCCATGGGGCTGCTCACCGAGCAGGCCAACACCGGCGAGCAGGCGTTCACCCGTGAGGAGCAGGACGAGTTCTCCGCCCGCAGCCACCAGCTGGCCGCCAAGGCGTGGAAGGACGGGCTCTTCGACGACGAGGTCGTCCCCGTGAGCATTCCGCAGCGCAAGGGCGACCCGGTCGTCTTCAAGAGCGACGAGGGCATCCGTGCCGACACGACGACCGCCTCGCTCGGTGGCCTGCGTCCCGCCTTCAGCAAGGACGGCACCATCACGGCCGGCTCGGCCTCGCAGATCTCCGACGGCGCCGCCGCGGTCGTCGTCATGAGCAAGGCCAAGGCCGAGGAGCTGGGCATCACGTGGCTCGCCGAGATCGGCGCGCACGGCATGGTCGCCGGGCCCGACTCGACGCTGCAGCAGCAGCCGGCGCGTGCCATCGCCCGGGCCTGCGAGAAGGAGGGCATCACGCCCGCCGACCTCGACCTCGTCGAGATCAACGAGGCCTTCGCCGCGGTCGGCCTCGCCTCCGCCAAGGAGCTCGGCATCGACGTCGACAAGGTCAACGTCAACGGCGGCGCCATCGCCCTCGGCCACCCCATCGGCATGTCGGGTGCCCGCATCGCGCTGCACCTGGCCCTCGAGCTCAAGCGCCGCGGCGGTGGCGTTGGGGCCGCGGCCCTCTGCGGTGGTGGCGGGCAGGGCGACGCCCTCGTCGTCCGCGTGCCCAAGAGCGCCTGACGAGCGAGTTCCCCCACGTGGCACGGCGATCCGTCGACGTCCCCGCCCTGGTCGAGTCGGCCGGGGCGGGTTCGCCGCGCGCCGTCGCACGCCTCATCTCCCTCGTCGAGGACGGGCACGAGTCCCTCCGTCAGGTCATGGCGGCCCTCGCGCCCCATGCCGGCAACGCCTGGGTCATCGGGATCACCGGCTCGCCCGGGGTCGGCAAGTCGACGACGACCACCGCCCTCGTCGGCGCCTTCCGTGAGCGGGGCCTGCGGGTCGGCGTGCTCGCGGTCGACCCCAGCTCGCCCTTCTCCGGCGGCGCGCTGCTCGGGGACCGCATCCGCATGCAGGACCACGCGCTCGACCCGGAGGTCTACATCCGGTCCATGGCCTCCCGCGGGCACCTCGGCGGACTGTCCTTCACGACGCCGCAGGCCATCCGCGTGCTCGACGCAGCAGGGTGCGACGTCGTGCTCGTCGAGACGGTCGGTGTGGGGCAGTCGGAGGTCGAGATCGCAGGCCTGGCCGACACCTCGGTCGTGCTCCTCGCGCCGGGGATGGGCGACGGCATCCAGGCCGCCAAGGCCGGCATCCTCGAGATCGGCGACGTCTTCGTCGTCAACAAGGCCGACCGTGACGGCGCCGACGCCACGGTCCGCGACCTGCGCCACATGATCTCCCTCGGCGACCGCACCGAGCCCGGCCTCTGGAGACCGCCGGTCGTGAAGACCGTTGCGGCACAGAAGGTCGGCATCGACGAGGTCATGGAGGCGCTCGACAAGCACCGCGCCCACATCGAGGAGAACGGCGATCTCGTCCAGCGTCGCGAGCGTCGCGTCGTCGACGAGATCGAGACCATCGCCCTCGCGGCGCTGCGGGCCCGGCTCGGTCACCTCGGGGGGCATGACGGCGTCACCGCCCTGGCCCGCGACGTCATCGCCGGTCGCACCGACCCGTATGCCGCCGCCGACCGTCTCGTGGAGCAGCTCGGTACCTGAGCCCGCCGCCGCCGGTTGAGTGGCGACCGGGACACCGGAGGTCGGCAGCGGTGAAGCTCGTGCGACCGAGCGCCGGTACCTGCTGTGTCACGACGGACCGGCGGGGCGCGCGTCGGAGGCACACGGCATCCGTAATTCGTTGGCGCGGTGGCGGCCCTCGGTGCCACCGTCGACAGATGGAGATCATCCCGCTCGACCATGACGACGACGTCATGCTCAAGGCGCTCCACGGCGTGGTCACGCGCAGTGAGGCGGTCTCACGCGTCCAGCCGATCCGACGCACCGAGGAGGAGTTCGTCAAGACGGTGCGTTTCACGTTCCCGGGCGAGCGTGACCAGGGAGCTGTCGCACTCGTCGACGGGTCACCGGCCGGCTGGAGCCGCCTGTCCTTCCCGGAGCGCGACAACCTCGACAAGTGCTGGTTCGAGCTGCAGGTCGACCCCGAGCACCGGCGGGCCGGTGTCGGGACGGCCCTGCTCGACTGGACGGAGCAGCAGGCGAGGGACGCCGGGCGAGACCTGCTGCTCAGCGAGGTCTTCGTCCCGGTCGGCAGCCGCGAGTCGCACTCCGACCGCGAGTTCGCCCTGAAGCGAGGGTATTCCGTGTCGAGCGTCGAGATCGTGCGCTCGCTGCGGCTGCCCGTCGCCGCCGACGTCATGGCGCGACAGTGCGCCCGGACGGGTGAGGCCACGGCGGGTGCGTACGACATCAGCGTCCACGTCGACGGTGTCCCCGACGAGTTGCGCCAGGGTGTCTGCGACGCGTCGAACCGGCTCATCCTCGACGCCCCGACCGGCGAGGTCGAGTTCGAGCCCGAGTCGCTGACCGTCGAGGACTACCAGACGATGCTCGACCACCAGCGCGACACGGGACGAACCCTCGTCACGGCCGTGGCCGTGCACCACGCGAGCGGTGTCGTCGCCGCCTACTCGGACCTCTGCGTGCCCTCGACGGAGCCCGACGTCGTGTTCCAGTGGGGCACGCTCGTCCTGCCGGAGCACCGTGGCCACCGCCTCGGCATGGCGGTCAAGGTCGCCAACCTCGAGGGGCTGGGTCGCCTTGCGCCACAGAGGCGCTCGGTGCGCACGATGAACGACGAGCAGAACCCGTGGATGGTCCGGATCAACGTCGACCTGGGCTTCGAGATCATCGAGGAGGCCCTGACGATGCGCAAGGCCGTGTAGCTCCGTGACCCGCGGAGCCGGGTCGGCGCGGTCGGCGAGGGCGGTCTCGCGACGGGTGCCGGGGCGGCATACGGTGAGGGCATGCTGATCGCCTTCTCCGTCGCTCCCACCGTCGCGGCCGACGACACCGGATCGGTGTCCGACGCCGTCGCCCGAGCCATCCGCGTCGTGCGTGACTCCGGTCTGCCGCACCGCACCGACGCGATGTTCACGACCATCGAGGGGGAGTGGGACGAGTGCATGGCCGTCGTCAAGCAGTGCTGCGACGTCCTGGCCCAGACCTCGCCGCGGGTCGGCCTCGTGCTCAAGGCGGACATCCGCCCCGGGTGGACCGGTGAGCTCGACGGCAAGCTCGAGCGACTCGAGGACGCCTTGGGCCGTCAGCAGGATGACTGAGCACGCTTGGCACCTCAGGCCGCTCGCGGCCGAGGACTGTGACGAGCTGGGGCGCGTCCACATGGCCGTGTGGCGCGAGACGTACGCCGGCCTCATGCCTGCGGACTACCTGGCCGGCCTCAGCGACGAGCGGTGCGCAGACACCTGGCGTGAGGTCGTCGCGCGGCGCGACGTGACGGGGTCCGGCGGTGCCCGAACCCTCGTCGTCGTCGACGGGGAGGGCGACCTCGCCGGCTTCGGCAGTGCCGGCCCGAGCCGCGACGAGGACGCCCCCACGGCGTGGGAGCTGTATGCCGTCAACCTCACGTCGCGCGTCCGTGGCACGGGTGTCGCGGACCGCCTGTTCGACGACCTCGTCGGCGCCCGGGCGGCGACCCTGTGGGTCGTCGAGGGCAATGCCCGCGCGCAGGCGTTCTACCGGCGTCGGGGTTTCGTCGACGAGGGTGGTCGGGACGTGCACCCGGCGACGGGGACACCAGAGATGCGGATGATCCGACGCGCTTGAACAGAGCGGGACGAACTGCGCATAACGGGCATCCGTCTCGATGCTCCAGCGTGACCCGTCTGACATCGACGAGCCCCTGCTGCACGAAGTGCGCCCGGACCGTCCGGAAATGTCCTCGGCGAGCCGCTCCCGCGGATTGGGGAACCAGCACGGTCCGTGCGTATCGTGGGTCGCGGTCGAGCGTGCTCGGCCTGTCCTCCTGCGTCACCGAAAGGCTTTTCCATGCCCCGCACCGCGACCCGTCGACGTGCTCTTGCCGCCGCGCTCGCCTGTGCTGCCATGCTCTCCGCCTGCACCGGCAACTCGGACGACAGCGGTGCCCCCGGGACCCCCGCCGTCGCCCCGGACGCCGCGCAGACGACGGCCACCTCGGCGGTGAGCGCCGCCGCGACGTCGTCCCTCGACGCCTCGGCCGGCGGCGCCGCTGCCCGTGACAAGGCCTTCGTCGGTGCCGCCCTGCAGTCGGCCAACGCCTACGCCAAGAGCCTGCCGGGCCGCACCACGGCCGAGAAGGCCGACGCGGAGCTCGCCACCACTGGCGTCAAGGTCCTCGCGATCTCGCGCGGCGGCGACAACCCGCAGCAGGTGCTGGCGCAGACGACGCTGAAGAAGACCGGGGCCGCGGTCCTCGTGCTCCTCGTCGGAGGACAGGACGGCGCCTCGTTCAAGGCCGCCGCGGTCACGCCGATGCTTCCCGACGCCAAGCTCGACGCGCTCGACCCCACGTCCGACGGGTCAGCCGCCCTCGGCGACGGCTCAGGCCTCAGCGCCAAGCCCGACGACGTCGTCGCCGCGTTCGCCGCCTCGGTGAAGTACCCGGACCCGACGAGCACGAAGGTGCTCGCGGACGACCCGCTGTCGGAGCAGCTGCGCCAGTCCGCGATCGCCCAGTCCAAGGCGCTCAACAACCAGGGCGCGTTCACCCAGGAGCACCAGCCCAAGGGCGTCATCGGCGGCCTGCGTCTCAAGGACGGCAAGGGCGCCATCGTCTTCGCCCACCTCGTGCGCAACGACGCCATCGCGATGCGGACCCCGGTCAAGCTCACCCCGGCCAAGGACCTGACGCTCCTGACCGGCATCAAGCAGATCACCACGGAGGCCAACCTGACCTCCAACGAGATCATCGCCATCGTCATCCCTGCGTCGGGACAGGCGCGCATCGTCGCCGCATCCGACCAGCTCGTCGCCGGCTCGGGTCGGTGAGGCAGGATTGATCTATGAGTCACCAGCCATTCACCGCAGCAGCACTTCGCGGTGCCGTCGACCTGTCATCGCTCAAGCGTCCGGCCCAGCCGGCTGGCCCCGCCTCCGGCGCGGTCTCCACCTTCGGGGACGGTGCTGGCCTCGTCATCGAGGGCACTGACGCCACGATCCGTGACGTCATCGCGGCATCCGACCGGCACCCGGTCGTCATGGTGCTGTGGTCCGCGCGTCTGCAGGAGTCCGCCGACTTCGTGACGACGTTCGGCTCGGTCGCCCGGCGCTACGGCGGCCGCTTCCAGCTGGTCAGCGTCGACGTCGACGCCAACCCCACGATCCTGCAGGCCTTCCAGGTGCAGGCCGTCCCGGTGAGCTTCGCGTTCGTGCAGAGCCAGCCCGTGCCGCTCTTCGAGGGGGTGCAGCCCGAGGCCCAGATCACCGCGGTCATCGACCAGGTGCTCCAGCTCGCCGCGCAGCACGGGGTCACCGGTACCGTTCCGGCGGGAGACGCCGCCCCCGCGGCAGGTGAGGCGGAGCAGGAGCAGCCCCTCCCGCCGCTGCACCAGAAGGCGTTCGACGCCATCGAGTCGGGTGACCTCGACGGTGCTGCCGCTGCCTACCGTGAGGCGCTCGCGCAGAGCCCCGCCGACACGGATGCCAAGCTGGGCCTCGCCCAGGTCGGGCTCATGCAGCGCACGCAGGGCGCGGACCTCCAGGCCGCGCGGGCCGCCGCCGCGGCAGCGCCGACGGACGTCGACGCCCAGATCCTCGTCGCCGACCTCGACCTGCTCGGCGGTCACGTCGAGGACGCGTTCATGCGCCTCATCGACACCGTGCGGGTCACGGCCGACGCCGACCGCAACAAGGCGCGCGAGCACCTCGTGGAGCTCTTCGAGGTCATCGGTGTCACGGACGAGCGCGTCGCCAGGGCGCGCAAGTCCCTCATGAGCGCCCTCTTCTAGAGTCCGAGCCACGCTCGCAGCGCCGAGCCACCCGCGTGCGGGTGGCTCGGCGCTGTCGTGCGACCTCGCCACCGACAGGGTGGCTCGCTGCGCACAGGGTGGTTCGGGTGCCGACCGTGCGCCGTCAGTCGGTCTCCGCGGTCAGCACGAGGGCGTCCGCGAGGCGCTCCACCACGTCGTCGGCGGTGGCGTCGGTGTCTGCTGCGTCGTCGGTACCGTCCGTGCCGACCCACAGACCCCAGTGCGGGGTCGCCGGGTCCGCGTCGTCGCGCACGACGACGACGTGCACCGGCTCCGGCTCGACGAGGTCGAGGAAGTCCTCGAGTCGGTCTCCGAGGGCGTCCTCGGAGACGATCGCGTCGAAACCCTCGAGCTGGTAGGTCTCGGCGACGGCCAACGCGGCCGACCAGCGCAGCAGCCGCAGCCTCAGCTGCTCCGACGTCGGCGGGTCGTCCCAGCCCGGCGCCGCTCCTGAGCAGAGGGCCTGCTCGAGCGCGGCCCCGTCGACGAGGACCGCGCGGTCGAGGCGGCCGGCCACCGCCGCGGCGAGGGCCGCCCGGACCGGAGCCCGGGCGGCCGTCACGAGCAGGAGCCGACCTCGCGGGCCGGACTCGTCCGTCGCGCTCATCCGCCGAGGGCCGCCGACACGACGTCCTTGGCCTCGGCCTGCACGCGGGCGAGGTGGTCCGCGCCCTGGAAGGACTCGGCGTAGATCTTGTAGACGTCTTCGGTGCCCGAGGGGCGGGCCGCGAACCAGGCGCTCTCCGTCGTCACCTTGAGCCCCCCGATCTTGGCGCCGTTGCCGGGAGCCTCCGTGAGCTTGCCGGTGATCGGCTCCCCGGCCAGCGTCTCGGCCGTCACGTCCTCGGGGGAGAGGGCGCCCAGCTTGGCCTTCTCCTCCCGGGACGCCGCTGCGTCGATGCGGGCGTATGCCGGGTCGCCGTGTCGGGCGGTCAGCTCGGCGTAGTGCTGGCTGGGTGTCCGGCCGGTGGCCGCGAGGATCTCGGAGGCGAGCAGGGCCAGCAGGATGCCGTCCTTGTCGGTGGACCAGACGGTGCCGTCCGTGCGCAGGAAGCTCGCGCCGGCGGACTCCTCGCCCCCGAACCCGACCGAGCCGTCGAGCAGGCCCGGCACGAACCACTTGAAGCCGACGGGCACCTCGAGGAGCGTTCGCCCGAGATCGCCCGCCACGCGGTCGATCATCGAGGAGGAGACGAGCGTCTTGCCGATGGCGGTCGTCGCCGGCCAGTCGGGGCGGGCGCCGCCGTAGAGGTACTGGATCGCGACGGCGAGGTAGTGGTTGGGGTTCATCAGCCCGGCGTCCGGGGTGACGATGCCGTGCCGGTCGGCGTCGGCGTCGTTGCCGGTCGAGATGTCGTAGGCGTCCTTGGCGTGGATGAGCGAGGCCATCGCCGACGGGGAGCTGCAGTCCATGCGGATCTTGCCGTCCCAGTCGAGCGTCATGAAGGCCCACTGCGGGTCGACGCGCGGGTTGACCACCGTGAGGTCGAGCCCGTGACGCTCGCCGATCTCGCCCCAGTAGGCCACCGAGGCGCCACCGAGCGGGTCGGCCCCGATGCGCACCCCGGCATCGCGGATCCTGGCCAGGTCGAGGACGTTGGGCAGGTCGTCGATGTAGGTGCCCATGAAGTCGTAGGAGCCGGCCTCGCCGCGGGCCTGCTCGAACGGCACGCGCCGGACGTCCTTGAGCCCGCCCCGGATGAGGTCGTTGGCTCGCCGGGCGATGACGGACGTCGCGTCGGTGTCGGCCGGGCCGCCGTGCGGCGGGTTGTACTTGAAGCCGCCGTCGGCGGGTGGGTTGTGGGAGGGCGTGACGACGATGCCGTCGGCGAGACCGCTGGAGCCGGAGTGCTTCCCGTGGTTGGCGCGCAGGATCGCGTGCGAGACGGCCGGTGTCGGGGTGAACCCGTCGCGGTCGTCGACGAGGACCTGCACACCGTTCGCGACGAGGACCTCCAGCGCGGAGCGCCAGGCCGGCTCGGAGAGCCCGTGGGTGTCGCGGCCGATGAAGAGCGGGCCGTCGAAGCCCTGCGAGGTGCGGTAGTCGACGATCGCCTGGGTCGTGGCGAGGATGTGGTGCTCGTTGAAGGCGGTGCGCAGGCTCGACCCGCGGTGGCCGGACGTGCCGAACGCGACCTGCTGGTCGGGGTCGTCGACGTCGGGGTGCCGGTCGTAGTAGGCGCCGACGAGGGCGTCGACGTCGACGAGGTCCTCGGGCTGGGCGGGCTGACCGGCGCGCGGGTGGGTCATGAGGGGTCTCCGTTCGTGGTCGTGGCGGGTGCGGAGTCGACGGCGGTGCCCGGCACGGTGGCGCCGGCGGCCGAGGCGTGGGCCGTGGCCGCGACAGCGGGAGCCCCGGGCTCGTCGACGGGCACGAGCCAGACGGTCGACAGGCGCGGCACGGTGAGGTCGACGGCATACGGCTGGTCGTGCCAGGGCTCCGGGCGGGCCTCGACGACGAGCCCGGTGCTGCTCGGGGCGTCGGGGTGGTAGCCGGCGGTGTCGAGGACGACGGTCCACCGGCCGCCCCTCGGCAGCCCGATCCGGTACGACTGCTGGGTCTCGCCGCTGAAGTTCATGACGCAGGCGACGACCGGGGCGTCGGTCGCGCGGTCACCCGTGCCGAAGCGCAGCCACGAGAAGGTGTTGTGGGCGGCGTCGTCGGCCTCGAGCCACTCGAAGCCCGAGCGGTCGGCGTCCAGCTCCCACAGGGCGCGGCGGCTGCGGTAGATGCCGTTGAGGTCCTTGACGAGGTTGTGCACGCGGTAGTGCAGCGGCTGCTCCAGCAGCCACCAGTCGAGGCTGCGACCCTCGGACCACTCGGACTCCTGGCCGAACTCGCAGCCCATGAAGAGCAGCTGCTTGCCGGGGTGGCACCAGAGGTAGGCGAGGAACGCGCGCAGCGTCGCCACCTGCTCCTCGCGCGAGCCGCGCGACTTGCGCAGCAGGGAGCCCTTGCCGTGGACGACCTCGTCGTGACTGATCGGCAGCACGAAGTTCTCGTCGAACGCGTACATGAGCGAGAAGGTCAGCTTGCCGTGGTGGTACTTGCGGTAGATGGGCTCCTCGCCGAGGTACTTGAGCGAGTCGTTCATCCAGCCCATGTTCCACTTGAAGCCGAAGCCCAGACCGCCCTCGTTGGTCGGCTTGGTGACGCCCGGCCACGTCGTCGACTCCTCGGCGATCGTGACGATGCCGCCGACGCGCTTGTAGGCGGTGCCGTTGGTCTCCTTCAGCAGCTCGACCGCCTCGAGGTTCTCGCGGCCGCCGTCCTTGTTGGGCACCCAGGCGCCCGGGTCACGGGCGTAGTCGAGGTAGAGCATCGAGGCGACGCCGTCGACCCGCAGGCCGTCGAGGTGGAACTCCTCGAGCCAGTAGATCGCGTTGGCGACGAGGAAGTTGCGCACCTCGGGACGGCCGTAGTCGAAGATGTTGGAGCCCCACTCGGGGTGCCACCCCTTTCGGGGGTCCGGGTGCTCGTAGAGGGGCAGCCCGTCGAACCGGGCCAGGGCCCACTCGTCGGTGGCGAAGTGACCGGGCACCCAGTCGAGCAGCACCCCGATGCCGGCCCGGTGCAGCTCGTCGACGAGGAAGCGGAAGTCGTCGGGCCGGCCCCACCGCGAGCTCGGGGCGTAGTAGCCGGTGACGTGGTAGCCCCACGACGGCACGTAGGGGTGCTCCATGACGGGCAGGAACTCCACGTGGGTGAAGCCGAGGTCACGGACGTAGTTGACGAGGTGCTCGGCGAGGCCGCGGTAGCCGAGCTCCTGGCGCCACGAGCCGAGGTGGACCTCGTAGATGCTCATCGGGCCCTGGTGGGCGTTGCTCGTGCGGCGACGCTCCATCCAGTCGTCGTCGCGCCAGTCGTAGTGCGTCTCGGTGACGATCGCGGCCTGCTTGGGGGCGACCTCGGTCATGCGCGCCATGGGGTCGCTCTTGAGCCGGACGAGCTCGTCGGGCCCGCGGACGGCGAACTGGTAGTTCATGCCCTCCTGGGCGCCGGGCAGGAACAGCTCCCAGATGCCGCTCTCGCCGAGGGCCCGCATCGGGTGCGAACGGCGGTCCCAGTCGTTGAAGTCGCCGATGACGTGCACGGCCTTGGCCCGCGGGGCCCAGACGGCGAACGACACGCCCCACACGTCGCCGAGGGGACCGGGGTAGTGGCGCACGTGCGCACCGAGGACGGTCCACAGCTGCTCGTGACGGCCCTCGTTGATGAGGTGCCGGTCGATCTCGCCGAGCGTCGGGGCGAAGCGGTAGGGGTCGTCCTGCTCGTGCTCGACGCCGTCGCCGTACTCGACGAGCAGGCGGTAGTCGTGCGTCGTGCCGAAGTCCGGCGAGGTCATCGACCAGATGCCGTCGCGCACGTGCTGCAGCTCGACGCGTTCGCCCGAGTCGAGGCGGGCGCCGACGCGCGTCGCGAACGGGCGGTAGGCCGTGATCGTCAGGCCGCCCGGGCCGACGTGGTGGCCGAGCAGGTCGTGCGGCTGGCCGTTGCGGCCCTGGAGGAAGGCCGTGATGGCGGCGTCGTCGAGGGAGGGACCATGGGTGGTCTCGGGGGTCATGGCGTGCCTTCCGGGGTGGTGAGCCGCTCGACGGCGCCGAGCGGGATCGGCAGCCACGTGGGCCGGTTGCGCGCCTCGTAGACCACCTCGTAGAGCGCCTTGTCGAGCTCGAGCGCACGGGTGAGGACCTGCGCGTCCGCATCGGGCGTGCCGGCGACGGAGGCGTACCCGTCGAGGAAGGCGGCCCGGCAGCTCGCGGCCCAGGCGGTGGCGTCGACCGGCACCTCGGCGAGCGCCACGGAGCCCGCGGCGTAGTCGAACGACCGGAGCATGCCCGCGACGTCACGGGCCGTGAGGTCCGGGCGCACGCGTTCGGCGAGCGGGCGCAGCGGCTCGCCCTCGAAGTCGAGCGCCACCCAGCCCCGCTCGGGAACGTCGAGCACCTGGCCCAGGTGGTAGTCACCGTGGATGCGTTGCAGCGGGGGCCAGTGCACGTCACGCACCGACGCGACGACGCGCTCGACCGCGGCCGAGCGGGAGGCGAGGTCGGGCACGAGGGCCACGGCTGCGGCGTACCTCTGCCGCATCGAGGTGACGACGGCCTCGCGGGCCTCGGGCGTGACCTCGTGGGTGCCGAGGGAGTGCGCGAGCGCGCCGTGGATCTGCGCGGTGACGACGCCGAGGTCGCGGGCCCTGGACGTGAAGTCCGTGCCCGACGCGGCAGCGACGAGGGCCACCCGCCAGGCGTCCTCGACGCCGGGGATGAACTCCTGCGCGAAGGCGAGGTGACCGTGCATCGGTGGGCCACCCTCGGGTGCGTCCCAGGCGCCGGAGAGGTGGCCGATCGCCATCGGGACGCGGTCGGAGCCCTCGGCCGTCAGGGCCGACTGGACGACGACGTCGGGGTTGTCGCCGTCCTGGAGGGTGCGGAAGACCTTGACGATGAGCGGCTCGCCGGGGCCGCCCTCCGGCGCGGTCGTGCGGCAGATGATCGAGGTGTTGGACTGCTCGCCGCTGAGCACCGACGACGACGAGACCGAGCCGTCCGCGTGGCCCGTGGACGACCCGGTGGCGAGCGCGTTGCTGCCGACGGAGGCCTGCGCCTCGTCGGACACGCCGGCGCCGAGGATCGTCGCCACGAGCTGGTCGACGTAGACGGGGTCGTGCGGGCCGTCGTAGACCCAGCGCGTGCCGAGGACGCTGTGCTCCATGGTGCCGAGCAGGGCGTGCTCGGCACCCTCCAGCGGCGCGGCGCGGTACGTGAGCGGGACCTGGTAGACGACCGCGGGGCTCACGGCCTCGTCGGCGAGCAGCAGCGTCTCGCAGCCGACCTCACCCTCGGGGTCCTCGAAGCGGAAGCCGCCGACGCGGCGCAGCACCGGGACGTGTCCCTTGCCGTGGTACCAGCGCTGGCGCGGCATCCACTCGGTCACCATCTCCGTCTTGGTCGGCACGATGGACGCGCCCTTGTGCACGATCGCCATCAGCGGTCATCCCCGCCCCGCACGCGGAGCCAGAAGAAGTCGCGCGAGCCGAGCGTCAGGGTGACCCGGCCGTCGTCGGCGACCCACGGGAAGCCGCTACCGCCGAACAGGTCGATGAGCTCACGTCCCGCGAGGTGCTCGGGCAGCTGGATCGTCGCGGCCTGGGGACGGCTCGAGAGGTTGTTGACGCAGAGCACCGCCTCGCCGGGCTCGTTGCCGTCCGGCTCCATCGTGCGCGTGAACGCGAGGATCGCCTCGTTGTCGGCCTCGACGACCGTGAAGTCACCGAGCCCGAAGACGGGGTGGCGACCGCGGACCTGGAGCATGCCGCGCACCCAGTGCAGGAGCGAGGCCGACGAGGCCATCTGCGCCTCGACGTTGATGTTGTTGTAGTGGTAGACGAGGCTGCTGATGACGGGCAGGTAGAGCTTGCCCGGGTCGACGCTCGAGAAGCCGGCGTTGCGGTCGGGCGTCCACTGCATCGGCGTGCGCACCGCGTCGCGGTCGGTGAGCCAGATGTTGTCGCCCATCCCGATCTCGTCGCCGTAGTAGAGGCACGGTGACCCCGGCAGCGACAGGATGAGCGCGTGGATGAGCTCGATCTCGGGCCGTGAGTTGTCGAGCAGGGGAGCCAGCCGGCGGCGGATGCCGACGTTGGCGCGCATGCGCGGGTCGGGCGCATACCAGCCGTACATCGCGGCGCGCTCCTCGGGCGTGACCATCTCGAGGGTCAGCTCGTCGTGGTTGCGCAGGAAGGTGCCCCACTGGGTGCCGTTCGGGATGGCCGGGGTGTCGGCGAGCACGTCGATGATCGGCGCGGCCTTCTCCTCGCGGAGCGAGTAGTAGAGGCGCGGCATGACGGGGAAGTGGAAGCACATCTGGCACTCCGGCGCCTCCTCGGTGCCGAAGTAGTCGACGACCTCGGCCGGCGGCTGGTTGGCCTCGGCGAGCAGGATCCGGCCGGGGTACTCCGTGTCGACCATGGCGCGCAGCTTGGCGAGGAACTCGTGGGTCCTCGGCAGGTTCTCGCAGTTGGTTCCCTCCTCCTCGAAGAGGTAGGGGACCGCGTCGAGGCGGAAGCCGTCGATGCCGAGGTCCATCCAGAAGCGCACGATGTCGAACATCGCCTCCTGCACGGCCTCGTTCTCGAAGTTGAGGTCGGGCTGGTGGCTGAAGAAGCGGTGCCAGAAGAACTGCCGGCGCACCGGGTCGAAGGTCCAGTTGGACACCTCGGTGTCGACGAAGATGATGCGCGCGTCGTCGTAGCCGTCGTCGGTGTCGGACCAGACGTAGAAGTCGCCGTAGGGCCCGTCCGGCTCGGCGCGGCTCGCCTGGAACCACGGGTGCTGGTCGCTCGTGTGGTTCATGACGAAGTCGGTGACGATGCGGATGCCGCGCGCGTGGGCCTGCGAGACGAGCTCGGTGAACTCGGGCAGCGTGCCGAACTCGGGCAGCACCGCCTTGTAGTCCGCGATGTCGTAGCCACCGTCGCGCAGCGGCGAGGCGTAGAAGGGCGGCAGCCAGAGGCAGTCGACCCCGAGCCACTGGAGGTAGTCGAGCCGGTTGATGAGGCCGGTGAAGTCACCGGCGCCGGAGCCCTTGGAGTCGGCGAAGGCGCGGACGAGCACCTCGTAGAAGACCGCCTTCTTGAACCACTGGGGGTCGTGCTTCAGGCCGGGCTGGGACAGGTTGAGGCCCTGCATCTGTCAGTGGCTCCTAACGTGGATGATGTGGACGGGCTCGGAGTCGGGCCCCAGTCGGACGAAGTTGTCCTGGCGCCACTCCCACGTCTGGTTCGTGATGTGGTCGTGCGCCTCGAAGGTCGACCACGTGGCCATACCCAGAGCCTCCATGTCGAGGTGCACCCACGTCTCACGCGTCGCGTGCGGGTCGAGGTTGGCGATGACGAGGACGGTGTCGCGCTCACCCGTGGCCGGGTCGACGACGCGGGACTTGCTGAAGACGAGGACGTTCTCGTCGTCGGCCGCGTGGAAGCGCAGGTTGCGCAGCCAGCGCAGCGCCGGGTGCCAGCCGCGGATGTCGTTGAGCCGCTTGAGGTACCAGGCGAGCGAGCGGCTCTCGAGCGGGCCGCCCGGCTCGTAGAGGTACCACTGGCGGTCCTTGTACTCGTACTTCTCGTTGTCGAGCTGCTCCTCGGCGCCGGGGCGGGCCAGGTGCTCCATGAGCTCGTAGCCGGCGTAGATGCCGTAGGTCGGTGACATCGTCGCCGCGACGGCGGCGCGCAGCTTCCACGCCGTGGGCCCGCCGTACTGCATGTAGGGGGTGAGGATGTCGTGGGTGGTGGGCCAGAACGACGGGCGCATGTAGGCGGCGCCGGTGTCGTCCCCGGCGAGCTCGCGGCCGTACTCCTCGAGCTCCCACTTCGCGTTGCGCCACGCGTAGTACGTGTAGCTCTGCTGGAAGCCGGCCTTGGCGAGGTGGTGCATCATCGCCGGCTTCGTGAACGCCTCGGACAGCCAGATCGTGTCGGGGTGGGTCAGGGCGACGTCGGCGATCAGCCACTGCCAGAAGGCGACCGGCTTCGTGTGGGGGTTGTCGACTCGGAAGATGCGCACGCCGTGGTCGAGCCACACCTGGATGACGCGGCGCACCTCGGCGTAGGCCTCGGCCGGGTCGTTGTCGAAGTTGAGCGGGAAGATGTCCTGGTACTTCTTGGGCGGGTTCTCGGCGTAGGCGATGGTTCCGTCGGCGCGCGTCGTGAACAGCGACGGGTGCGTCTGGACCCACGGGTGGTCCGGGGAGGCCTGGAGGGCGATGTCGAGGGCGACCTCGAGCCCGGCGCTCTTCGCCTCTGCGACGAAGTGGTCGAAGTCCTCGAAGGTGCCGAGGTCGGGGTGGATCGCGTCGTGGCCGCCGTCGGGCGAGCCGATGGCGTAGGGGGATCCGGGGTCGCCCGGCTCGGCGCTCAGCGAGTTGTTGCGGCCCTTGCGCGCCGTCGTGCCGATGGGGTGGATCGGCGTGAGGTAGACGACGTCGAAGCCCATGGCGGCGATGGCGGGCAGGCGCTCGGCCGCGGAGCGGAAGGTGCCCGAGACCCACTCGCCGGTCGTCTCGTCACGGTGCGCGCCCTCGGACCGGGGGAAGATCTCGTACCACGCGCCGAAGAGCGCGCGCTCGCGCTCGACGAGCAGGGAGTATGCCGGTGAGGCCGACACGAACTCGCGCAGCGGCACGAGCGCGGCGAGGCCCGTGATCTCGGGCGAGGTCGCGGCACCGAAGCGGTGGGCGGCGGGGGAGCGGGTGTCCCCGAGCGCCAGCACGCCCTTGTCGATCTCGGACGCGTCGACCCCGAGGCCGCGCACCGACTCGGCGAAGCGCTCGAGCACGCGCACGCCCTCGGCGCACATGAGGTCCTCGTCGACCCCCGCGGCGATCTTGATGCCGGCGTCGTGCACCCACGTCGCGTAGGGGTCGGACCAGCCCTCGACGCGGTAGGTCCACCAGCCCTCGCGGTCGGCGACGACCGAGGTGGACCACTCGGACAGGCCCGGGTTGTCGCTGTGCATCGCGAAGTAGTGGTCGGTGCCGTCCGGGTCGGTCAGGACCGCGGTCGCGTTGACGGCGTCGTGGCCCTCGCGGAAGACCTTGGCCCGGACGGTGAACTCCTCACCGACGACCGACTTCGCGGGACGGGTCCCACCGTCGACGAGGGGACGGACGTCGCTCACGGGGATGCGGCCCATCGGGAGCGCGGCACCCGGCATACCTTCGACGGTCGGCGGCGTGCTGACGGGGTGGTCGGGCGCGAGGTGGACGGCTCCCGCCGCGGTGTCGTCGACGAAGGCGGTGTCTGCGGTCGGGGTGGCGTCAGCGCGTCGTGGTGCTTGGGGTGCGGCGCTGCGCACGCGGGTCGGCTTGCTGGAACGATGCTTCTTCGCTGAGCCAGTCACGGGATCGACCGTATCGAAGTTGCAGCGTTTGGCCCATGAGGCGGAGCGGGTCCGTCCGGTGGGTGAAACCCCGCTGCAAGGGTTGCAAGAACCCGTCATCGCGCCCCCTATGCTGTCCCCTTGTGAAGGCCATCCGTCGCTTCAGCGTCCGCACCGTCCTGCCGAGCCGCATCGAGGGCCTCGGCGTCCTCGCGAGCAACCTGCGTTGGTCCTGGCACCCGCCGACCCGCGACCTGTTCGAGAGCATCAGCCCCCGCAAGTGGGCCCAGGCGGGGGAGGACCCCGTCAAGCTCCTCTCGCGCCTGTCGGCCGACGAGCTCGCGTCGCTCGCCGCCGACGACGACTTCGTCGGGCGCGTCGTGGCCGCCAACGAGGACCTGCACCACTACCTCACCGACGAGCGGTGGTACCAGTCGTGGAGCCGTGAGCAGGAGGCCGCCGGCAAGGCTGCCCCCGCGGCCGTCGCCTACTTCAGCCCCGAGTTCGGCATCACCTCGGTGCTGCCCCAGTACTCCGGTGGCCTCGGCATCCTCGCCGGTGACCACCTCAAGTCGGCGTCCGACCTCGGCGTGCCGATCGTCGGCGTCGGCCTCTTCTACAAGACCGGCTACTTCAAGCAGTCCCTGAACCGCGACGGCTGGCAGGTCGAGACCTACCCCGTGCTCGACCCCGACGGACTGCCGCTGTCGCTGCTGCGCGAGGAGGACGGCACGCCCGCCGTCGTCACCGTCAGCCTGCCCGCCGGTCGCGAGCTGCACGCGCACGTCTGGAAGGCGCAGGTCGGCCGCGTGCCCCTGCTGCTCCTCGACTCCGACGTCGCCGGCAACGACGAGCAGACCCGCAAGGTCACCGAGTCGCTCTACGGCGGCGGCGGCGACACCCGCCTGGAGCAGGAGCTGCTCCTCGGCATCGGTGGTGTGCGCGCCCTGCGCCTGTGGTCGCGCCTCTCCGGCGCCCCGACGCCGGAGGTGTACCACACCAACGAGGGCCACGCCGGCTTCCTCGGCGTCGAGCGCATCACCGAGCTCGTCCGCGACCACGGCCTGACCTTCGACGACGCCCTCGAGGCCGTCCGGGCGGCGACCGTCTTCACGACCCACACGCCCGTCCCCGCCGGCATCGACCGCTTCGACGCCGCGAAGATCAACCTCTTCTTCGGTGGCGCCAACGCCATCCCCGGTGTGCCGGTCGAGCGGCTGCTCGCCCTCGGTGCCGAGGACTACGACGGTGGCCAGCCGGGCATCTTCAACATGGCCGTCATGGGGCTGCGGCTCGCCCAGCGCGCCAACGGCGTCTCCCAGCTGCACGGCGTCGTCAGCCGTGAGATGTTCGACGGGCTGTGGCCGGGCTTCGACGACGTCGAGGTCCCGATCTCCAGCATCACCAACGGTGTCCACGCCCCGACGTGGGTCGACCGCGCCGTCTACGACGTGGCCCGCACGTACCTCGGAACGGCCGACATCGCCGGCGAGGACGCCTGGGGCCGCATCGACGAGGTGCCCGCCGAGGCCGTCTGGTCGACGAAGCGCGAGATGCGCGAGAAGCTCGTCGCCGACGTGCGCCGCCGCGTGCGCTCCTCGTGGCAGAAGCGCGGGGCGAGCGACGCCGAGCTCGGCTGGGTCGAGGACATCCTCGACCCCGACGTGCTGACCATCGGCTTCGCCCGGCGCGTGCCGACCTACAAGCGCCTCACCCTGATGCTGCGCGACCCCGAGCGGCTCAAGCGCCTCCTGCTGCACCCGGAGCGCCCCGTCCAGCTCGTCATCGCCGGCAAGTCGCACCCCGCCGACGAGACCGGCAAGCGCCTCATCCAGGAGATGGTCCGCTTCGCCGACGACCCCGAGGTGCGTCACCGCATCGTCTTCCTGCCCAACTACGACATCGCGATGGCCCAGCACCTCTACCCGGGCTGCGACGTCTGGCTCAACAACCCGCTGCGCCCGTTCGAGGCGTGCGGCACGTCAGGCATGAAGGCGGCCCTCAACGGCGGCCTCAACCTCTCGATCCTCGACGGCTGGTGGGACGAGTGGTTCGACGGTCGCAACGGCTGGGCCATCCCGACGGCCGACGGTGTCGAGGACGCCGACCGGCGTGACGACATCGAGGCCTCGGCGCTCTACGACCTCATCGAGAACGACGTCGCCGCCAAGTTCTACGACCGTGACGCCGCCGGCCTGCCGCAGGGCTGGATCGACATGATGACCCACACCCTCAAGACGCTCGGCCCGAAGGTGCTGGCCAGCCGCATGGTGCAGGACTACACCGAGCAGCTCTACAGCCCGGCTGCCGGGGCGGGGCGCTCGGTCGGGGGGTCGGACTTCGCCGGGGCCAAGGACCTGGCGGCCTACAAGTCCAGGATCCGTGCGGCCTGGCCGAAGGTCCGCGTCGAGCACGTCGAGCCCTCGGGCCTGTCGGACTCGCCGCAGATCGGCGACGTCCTCGACCTGCGCGCCTACGTCGCCCTCGACGGCCTGACGCCCGACGACGTCGAGGTGCAGCTCGTGCACGGTCACGTCAACGATGTCGACGAGCTGTGGGGCATGGAGGTCGCACCGCTCGCGCTCGTCGAGTCCTACGAGGACGGACGGCACCAGTTCGCCGGGTCGCAGCCGCTGCGTCGCACCGGCTCGTTCGGCTACAGCGTCCGGGTCGTGCCGAAGCACACCGGTCTCGCCGGACCGGCCGAGCTCGGTCTGGCCCGCAACGCCTGACCGTCGACGACGCCGGAGAGCCCGGACCCGCACGGGTCCGGGCTCTCCGTCTGCCGTGAGCGCCGGCGCAGCGGTCAGGGGCGGTGGGTCGCCACCGAGCGCCAGAGCTGCATCGACGACGGGCCCATCGCGACGAAGTGCCCTGCCGGGACGGAGCCGGACGGAGGCGCTGGCCGCTCGTGCGTGCTGTCCCAGAGCAGCTCGTAGGCCGTGGCGCCGGGTGCCGAGGGCAGCGTGACGTCGGCGCCGCCGGCCGAGCCGTTGACGACGATGAGCACCGACCGCTCCGAGATCGCCGCGCCGTTGTAGAGCCCCTGCAGCACGGCGACCGCGGGTCCGTCCCAGCGCTCGCCCATCGGCTCACCGTCGGCTCCGAACCAGGCCAGGTCGGTCGAGCCGTCGGCGTGGATGCTCCTGCCGGAGAAGAAGGCCCGCTGCCGCAGCACCGGGTGCTCGTGCCGCAGACGCACGAGGTGCCGAGTCGTCTCGAGCAGGTCCTCCTGCCAGGGCTCGAGCTCCCACGAGGCCCAGCTGATCTCGTTGTCCTGCGAGTACGGGTTGTTGTTGCCCCGCTGGCTGCGCCCGAGCTCGTCGCCGGCGTTGAGCATCGGGACACCGGTCGAGAGCAGCAACGTGCCGAGCAGGTTGCGCATCGACCGTCGTCGGGCCGCGGCGACGTCAGGGTCGGTGGTGCGTCCCTCGACCCCGTGGTTCCACGACCGGTTGTCGTTGGAGCCGTCGGTCCCGCTGTGACCGTTGGCCCCGTTGTGCTTGGTGTCGTATGCCGTGAGGTCCGCGAGGGTGAAGCCGTCGTGCGCGGTGACGAAGTTGACCGACGCGATGGTCCCGCGGTCGTGCCGGTCGAAGAGGTCCTGCGAGCCCGCGAGCCGGGTGGCGAGCTCACGCACGCCGTGGCCGATCCCACCCGCCGCCGAGGCGGCGAGGTCGCGCAGCCAGAAGGTGCGTGTCGCGTCGCGGTAGCGGTCGTTCCACTCCGAGAAGGGGGGTGGGAACTGGCCCGTGCGCCAGCCGTGCAGGCCGAGGTCCCACGGCTCGGCGACGAGCTTGGCGCGGGAGAGCGCCGGGTCGGTACGCAGCGCGACGAGGAACGGGTGGTCGCGGTCGTAGCCGTCGTCCTTGCCCCGGCCGAGGGCGACGGCCAGGTCGAAGCGGAAGCCGTCGACGTGGCACTCCTGCACCCAGTAGCGCAGCGAGTCGAGGACCATCCGGGCGACGACGGGATGCGTCAGGTCCAGGGTGTTGCCGCACCCGGTGACGTCGATGTCCCGCCCGCGGCCGTCGACGCGGTAGTAGGCGCGCTGGTCGAGGCCGCGCCACGAGAGGGTCATGCCGTCGCGGGAGTTCTCCGCGGTGTGGTTGTAGACGACGTCGAGCAGCACCTCGATGCCGGCGGCGTGGAGGTCCTTGACCATCGTCTTGAACTCGTCGAGGGCACCCTGCGGGTCGCTCGTCGACGCGTACGCCGCGTGGGGCGCGAAGAACCCGAGGGTGTTGTAGCCCCAGTGGTTGGTCAGCCCACGCAGCACGAGGTCGGGCTCGTGGGTGAAGGTGTGGACCGGCAGCAGCTCGACCGCCGTGACACCGAGCCCCAGCAGGTGCTCGACGAACGCCGGGTGGGCCAGGCCGGCATACGTCCCCCGGAGGTGCTCGGGAACGCCGGGGTGCAGCTTCGTCGCGTTCTTGACGTGGACCTCGTAGATGAGCGACTCGGTGAGCGAGCGTCGGGGGAAGTCGTCCGAATCCCAGTCGAACTCGTCCTCGACGATGACGCAGCGCGGCATGTGGGGAGCCGAGTCGCGGTCGTCGCGGACCCAGAGGTCTCCGCGCAGGTCGGGCCCGACGCGGTGCCCGTAGACGGCGGGATCGAGGCGCACCCCGCCCTCGATGGCCCGGGCGTACGGGTCGAGGAGCAGCTTGGCGGGGTTGTGCAGCAGGGACCGGTCGGGGTCCCAGTCACCGTCGACGCGGAAGGCGTAGCGCTGGCCCGCCGCGACGCCGGGAACGGTGTCGAACCACGTGCCGTGGGCCCGGTGCCGGAGCCTGACCCGGCGCTCGGTCGTCGTCCCGTCGGCGGCCTCGTCGAAGAGGCAGACGTCCACCGAGCGCGCGTGTCCGGCGTAGACGCAGAACTGGGCCCCGTCGGCTGTCAGCCGGACCCCGAGCTCCGGAGGCAGGTCGGGCGTCGCGGGCGGAGGCGGGCACATGTGTCAGAGCGTAGGGGGTGGCCGACCCCACTCCCGGGCCGGATCGACCTCGCCGCGTGGGCTCGTTACGGTTGGACGCATGACCGATCCGACTTCGCTGCCCAACTTCATGCCGAGCACGCCCGATGCCGGCCCCACCCCCAACGGCGCTGCCGCGAGCGACGCCCCGGTGCGCGACCGCATCCTCGAGGTGCTGAAGGGCCTCGGCATCGAGGCGAGCATCGACGGGGACGGCGACCTCGAGTTCGCCATCGTCGACGACCAGGGCACGAGCACGACCCTCTTCGCCCGGGTGGCCGAGGGCGACCTGGCCCTCGTGCGCTTCTTCGGACAGTGGCAGCTCGCCGACCCCGTGTCGCCCGAGCGCAACGAGCGCCTCGCCCGCTGCAACGACCTGACGATGCAGCTCAACATCGTCAAGCTCTCGCTCGTCCAGGAGAGCCTCGTCGTGAGCGCCGAGCACGTCATCACCCCGAACGCCGACCTCGACATCCTCGTGCCGCTCTCGGTCAACCACATCCTGCAGAGCGTCGGCTTCTTCTTCCAGTCCTGGCTGCCGATGGACGACGCCCCGGCCGGCCCGCTCGGCGACGCCTGATGGGCGAGTTCGTCCGGCTCGAGGTCGAGGACGGGATCGGCACGATCCGCCTCGACCGGCCGAAGATGAACGCCCTCAACGTCCAGGTCCAGGAGGAGATCCGCGAGGCCGCCGCCGAGGCGACGGCGCGCACCGACGTCAAGGCGGTCATCGTCTACGGCGGCGAGCGCGTCTTCGCGGCCGGAGCGGACATCAAGGAGATGCAGACCATGTCGTACACCGACATGGTCGAGCGCTCGGGTCCGCTCATGAGCTCGATCACCTCGGTCGCGCGCATCCCGAAGCCGGTCATCGCCGCGATCACGGGGTATGCGCTCGGTGGCGGTTGCGAGCTCGCGCTCGCGTGCGACTTCCGGGTCGTCGCGGACGACGCCAGGCTGGGGCAGCCGGAGATCCTCCTCGGCATCATCCCGGGCGCCGGCGGCACGCAGCGCCTGTCGCGCCTCGTCGGCGCCTCGCGGGCCAAGGAGATCATCTTCAGCGGCCGCTTCGTCGACGCGCAGGAGGCGCTCGCCATCGGCCTCGCCGACAAGGTCGTGCCGGCTGCCGACGTCTACACCGCCTCGCGCGAGTGGGCCTCGACCTTCGTGGGGGCCGCGTCCTTCGCCGTGCGCGCCGCCAAGGAGGCCATCGACCGCGGCCTCGAGGTCGACCTCGAGACCGGCCTCGAGATCGAGCGGATGCTGTTCGCGTCGCTCTTCGCGACGAAGGACCGTGAGATCGGCATGACGTCGTTCGTCGAGCACGGCCCCGGCAAGGCGCAGTTCGAGGGTCGATGACCCGTCCACCGCTCCAGGCGGACCCGCGGCCTCGGGGCCGGCGGGTCCGCCTCGAGGGTCCCGGCGGCCTTCGGCCATGACGGCGCAGCCGGGGCGCGGACCCCTCGACGTCCTCGTCGTCTACGTCCCCGTCGGTGACACCGACGCCCTGCTCGACGCCCTCTTCGCCGCCGGGGCCGGTGCGGTCGGCGACTACCGGGAGTGCGCCTTCGTCACCCGCGGCACGGGACAGTTCCGCCCGCTGGCCGGAGCGACCCCGACGATCGGCGTCGTCGGTGACCTCGAGACGGTGGCGGAGAACCGCGTCGAGCTCGTCCTGCACCGGGCGCTGCGGACAGAGGTCGTCGCCGCGCTCCGGGCCGCGCACCCCTACGAGGAGCCGGCCTTCCACGTCCTCGAGACCGCTGACCTCGACCCCGCCTGACGGTTCGGGGGCCGCGGCGCCGGGACCGGGCCGTGGCGGGTGGTGCGGCCGCAGGTTCGGGGGCCACGGCGCCGGATCAGCCGGTCCTGAAGCCGCCGTTGCTGTGCAGCAGCTGGCCGTTGATCCACGCTCCGGCGTCGGAGAAGAGGAAGCGGACGAGGTCCGCCGTGTCCCGCGCCGTGCCGAGCCGGCCGGCGGGGGTCTCGGCGACCCCGAGGGCACGGATCCGGTCGTCCATCCATCCGGTGGCGACGGGACCGGGGTTGATGACGTTGGCCCGGACCCCACGGTCGGCGAGCTCGCCGGCGGCCGCGATGACGATGCGGTCGAGGGCGCCCTTGCTCGAGCCGTAGGGCAGGTTGTGCGTCGTGTGGTCGCTCGTCAGCGCCACGACGCGTGCGGCGGCCGGCGAGCCGGGTGGCTGGACGGGCAGTCGCTCGGCCAGGGCCCGGAGCAGCAGCCAGGTCGCGCGGGCGTTGACCGCGTAGTGCCGGTCCCAGCTCTCGAGCGACGTCGACAGGATGCCGCTGTCGACCGACTCGCAGTGCGACATGACGAGTCCGGTCACCGGTCCCAGACGCTCGGTCGCCGCGGCGACGAGCGCCTCCGGCGTGACCGGGTCCGCGAGGTCACCCGGCAGCAGCTCGACGCGGCCGCCCAGCTCGCGGCACTCCTGCGCGACGGCGGACGGGTCGTCGGCGCCGCGCTCGTAGCCGAGCCGCTCGTCGTAGGGCTGCCAGTGGCCGAGGGCGAGGTCCCACCCGTCGGCGGCCAGGCCCAGGGCCAGCTCGGCACCGATGGAGCGACGCCGGCCGACCCCCGTCACGATGGCGACGCGCGGCGGGGCAGGACGGGCCGGTGAGGTGAACGACATGCGCCCATCCTCGGCACGGGTCGCCAACGCCGACAAGCGGTTTTGCCCCGGCCGAGCGCGTCTCCCGGGCTCGGCCGTCGGGCTCGTCCGGCGGGCTCGAGGTCGGCCACGGCATACGCTCGCGGTGGTCTGGTGGTGAGCGTCACGCCACCGGCGTGCGGACTGAGCGGGCGCTCAGTGAGAGGATGGCAGGCAGTGCCGGAGCGACCTCCGGCAGCTCCATGAGCACCACCACCAGCAACGGAAGAGGACGTTCACCCATGAACATCGTCGTCTGTGTCAAGTACGTGCCGGACGCCCAGGCCGAGCGCACGTTCAACGCATCTGACAACACGACCGACCGCGAGAACGTCGACGGCCTGCTGTCGGAGCTCGACGAGTACGCGGTCGAGGAGGCCCTGAAGATCGTCGAGGCCGGCGAGGGGGAGGTGACCGTGCTGACGGTCGGCCCCGAGGCCGCTGCCGACGCCATCAAGAAGGCCCTGCAGATGGGCGCCGACAAGGGTGTGCACGTCAGTGACGACGCCATCCACGGGTCCGACGCCGTCGCCACCTCGCTCGTGCTCGCCGAGGCCATCAAGAAGATCGGTGACGTCGACCTCGTCGTCACCGGCATGGCCAGCACCGACGGCACCATGGGCGTCGTCCCGGCCATGCTCGCCGAGCGCCTCGGCCTGCCGGCCGTCACCTTCGCGTCCGAGCTGACCGTCGAGGGCAGCACCGCGACGATCCGCCGCGACGGCGACGCGTCGACCCAGACGATCACGGCCACGCTGCCGGCCCTCGTCTCGGTCACCGACCAGATCAACGAGCCGCGCTACCCCTCGTTCAAGGGGATCATGGCCGCGAAGAAGAAGCCCGTCGAGCAGTGGAGCCTCGCCGACCTCGGCGTGGACGCCTCGCAGGTCGGCCTCGACGCCGCCTGGACCAAGGTCGAGTCCTTCGCCGCCCGCCCGCCGCGCACCCAGGGCGAGATCGTCGCCGACGAGGGCGACGGCGGAGCCAAGCTCGCTGCGTTCCTCACCGAGCGCAAGTTCGTCTGACTCGACTTGAAACTCCCAGCCAGCAAAGGAGATCCGCACCATGGCTGAAGTACTCGTGCTCGTCGACCACGTCGACGGCAAGGTTCGCAAGACCACCTCGGAGCTGCTGACGATCGCCCGCCGTCTCGGTGAGCCGTCCGCCGTCTTCGTCGGGGCCGGCTTCGACGCCGCCAAGGAGACCCTCGCCCGTTTCGGGGCCGAGAAGGTCTACCGCGTCGAGTCGCCCGAGGTGCTGGAGCACCTCGTCGTGCCCCAGGCCGAGCTGCTCGCGCAGCTCGTCGCCGACAAGGCACCCGCCGCGGTCCTCGTCCCCTCCTCCCCGGAGGGCAAGGAGATCGCCGCCCGCCTCGCGATCAAGACCGAGTCGGGCCTCATCACCGACGCCGTCGACGTGCAGGCGGCCGACGGTGGTGTCGCCACGACGCAGTCCGTCTTCGCCGGCTCCTACACGGTCTCGGCGACGGTCACCAAGGGCACGCCCATCATCGCCGTCAAGCCCAACTCGGCCACCCCGGAGGAGGCCGCCGGTGCGGCCGCCGACGAGGTGCTCGACTTCACCCCGTCCGATGCCGCCAAGGGCGCGAAGGTCACCGAGTCCAAGCCGAAGCAGGCCACCGGGCGCCCCGAGCTGACCGAGGCCGCCATCGTGGTCTCCGGCGGTCGCGGCACGGCGGGCGACTTCTCGAAGGTCGAGGACTTCGCCGACTCGCTCGGTGCCGCCGTCGGCGCCTCGCGCGCGGCGGTCGACGCCGGGTGGTACCCGCACACCTCGCAGGTCGGCCAGACCGGCAAGCAGGTCAGCCCGCAGCTCTACGTCGCGTGCGGCATCTCCGGCGCGATCCAGCACCGGGCCGGCATGCAGACCTCCAAGACGATCGTCGCCGTCAACAAGGACAACGAGGCCCCGATCTTCGAGCTCGTCGACTTCGGCGTCGTGGGCGACCTCTTCTCGGTCCTCCCGCAGGCGACCGACGCGATCAAGGCCGCCAAGGACTGAGCCGGCTCCACCGTCGAGAGGCCACGAACCGGGATCCGGTTCGTGGCCTCTCGACGTGTGCGGTGGGTGTGGGAGCGCTCAGGCGGCTTCCTGGTCGAGGTCGAGCCGGGCGGTCAGGCGCGCCCAGCTCTCGAGCCGCTCGCGGTTGAGGGCGTATGCCGTCCGGCCCGTCCCGAGGGTCCACCACGCCCCGCGCAGGGCCTCCGAGGGCAGCCGCACCGGACGGTCCCCACCGCGGCGCCACTCGAGCCGGCCGCTCGAGGACACCCGTCGCACGTCGCGCCGGTCCACCGTCGTCGTGGCGAGCGTGTTGTGCACCCGCAGGCTCCGCGCGCCGAGGTCGATCCGGGCCGACCACGCACGCCAGCCCAGCGTGAGCGCGACGGCCAGGCACACGGCATACGTCAGCACCGTCGGCAACGAGGGCACGAGGTGCTCGAGCAGCCGGGCGACGAAGAAGCCGACGACCGGGCACGTGAGTCCGGCCACGGCGCGGTGGGCAGCGGGCGCGGTGAGCCGGCTCCCGCCGGTGCTCTCGTGCCTGCCACGCATGGGCCCGATCATAGGCACGCATCCACGACGCGGGGAGGGACTACGGCAGGTCAGGTCCGCGGCAGCATTCGGGGCGGGACCGGAGGCCGTCCTAGAATCGCCCTGTGACTGCCTACCTCGACCACGCGGCGACGACGCCGATGCTCCCCGCCGCGCTCGCGGCGATGACGGAGCAGCTCGCGGTCGTGGGCAACCCCTCCTCCCTGCACCGCACCGGCCGGGCGGCCCGACGCGCCGTCGAGGAGTCGCGCGAGCGCATCGCGCGCTCCCTCGGCGCGCGCCCCTCGGAGGTCGTCTTCACCTCGGGCGGCACGGAGTCCGACAACCTCGCGGTCAAGGGCACCTACTGGGCACGGCGCGACCGCGACCCCGCCCGGGTGCGCCTGCTCGTCGGCGCGACCGAGCACCACGCCGTGCTCGACTGCGTCGACTTCCTCGTCGCGCACGAGGGCGCCAAGGTCACCTGGCTCGAGTGCACCGCCGACGGGGTCATCGAGCCCGCGACGCTCCGCGCCGCGATCGAGTCCGACCCCGGCTCGGTGGCACTCGTGTCGGTCATGTGGGCCAACAACGAGGTCGGCGCCGTCCAGGACATCCGAGCACTCGCCGACGTCGCCCACGAGTTCGAGATCCCGCTGCACACCGACGCCGTGCAGGCGGCGGGGCACCTGCCCGTCGACTTCGCGGCCTGCGGGGCGGACCTCATGTCCGTGACGGCCCACAAGCTCGGCGGGCCGATCGGCGTGGGCGCCCTCGTCGTCCGACGGGGTGCCGAGCTCGTCCCGCTCACCCACGGCGGTGGGCAGGAGCGGCAGGTGCGGTCCGGCACGCTCGACACGCCGGCCATCGTCGGGTTCGCGGCCGCGGTCGTCGAGGCGACGGCGTCGATGGAGACCGAGGCCGCGCGCCTCGTCGCGCTGCGCGACGACCTCATCGAACGCGCCATGGCGATCGCGCCCGACATCCGCCCCTCCGGGGTGTGGCACCGCGGGGACGGCGCGAGCCGCCTGCCGGGCAACGTGCACCTGCTCGTCCCCGGCTGCGACGGCGACTCCCTGCTCTACCTGCTCGACGCGGCGGGCGTCTCCTGCTCGACCGGCTCGGCGTGCCAGGCCGGAGTACCGCAGCCGAGCCACGTCCTGCTCGCGATGGGGGTGGCGGAGACCGACGCCCGAGGGGCCCTGCGCCTGACGCTGGGGCACACCTCCACGGCCGCCGACGTCGACACGTTCATCGACGCCCTGCCCGCTGCCATCGAGCGCGCCCGCCGCGCCCGCGAGGCGACCGCGTCGTGAGGGTCGTCGCCGCGATGAGCGGGGGCGTCGACTCGGCCGTCGCCGCCGCCCGCATGCTCGACGCCGGACACGAGGTCGTCGGGGTGCACCTGGCCCTGAGCCAGAGCGCCGCCACCCTGCGCGAGTCGGCCCGCGGCTGCTGCACCATCGAGGACGCCGGCGACGCGCGGCGGGTGGCCGACGTGCTCGGGATCCCGTTCTACGTCTGGGACATGGCCGCGCGTTTCAAGCGCGACGTCGTCGACGACTTCCGGGCCGAGTACGCCGCGGGGCGCACGCCCAACCCCTGCCTGCGCTGCAACGAGAAGATCAAGTTCGCGGCCCTGCTCGACAAGGCGCTCGCGCTCGGCTTCGACGCGGTCGCCACGGGGCACTACGCCCAGGTGGTCGAGACCGACGACGGCCACGGGGGAGTGCGGCGCGAGCTGCACCGGGCCGTCGACTCCGCCAAGGACCAGAGCTACGTGCTCGGTGTCCTCGACGAGGAGCAGCTCGCCCGGTCCTTCTTCCCGCTCGGCGACACGACGAAGCCCCGGATCCGTGAGGAGGCGGCGGATCGCGGCTTCTTCATCGCGAAGAAGCCCGACAGCCACGACGTGTGCTTCATCCCGGACGGTGACACGCGCGGGTGGCTGACGCGCGAACTCGGGGCCGCGCCGGGCGACATCGTCGACACCGAGGGAGACGTCGTGGGCCGCCACGAGGGAGCCTTCGCCTACACCGTCGGCCAGAGACGCGGACTCGGCCTCTCGCGCCCGGCCGCGGACGGCGAGCCGCGCTACGTGGTGCAGGTGCGTCCCGAGACCAACCAGGTCGTCGTCGGGGCGGCCGACCTGCTCGGCGTCAACGCCATCACCGGCGACCACGCCCGCTGGTGCGGGCCGGCGCCCGAGGGTGTCGTGCGCGTGGGCGCCCAGGTGCGGGCGCACGGCGAGGAGTATGCCGCAACCGCCTGGGCCGAGGGTGGCCGCGTCGAGGTGCGGCTGCAGGGCCGGGTCCGCGGGGTGGCTCCCGGCCAGTCCGTCGTGCTCTACGACGGCACGCGCGTCGTCGGGTCGGCCAGCATCGCGACCTCCCGGCTCGAGCGGCCGAGCGAGGCCGGCGCCGTCCACGGGGACCCGGCGGCCGACGAGGTCAGGTCAGTGACCGCGTCCACGTGACGGTCCGCGCGGACGGCCGGAAGCCCAGCGAGCGGTAGAGCCGCTGCGGGCCGGGATAGCCGGCGTCACCCCGCGGACTCACCTGCGCGACAGTGCCCCCCAGCTCGGCGAGGCGGTGGAGGGCCGCGAGGGTCACGGCGCGGGCGAGCCCGCGACCCCGGTGGTCGGGGACGCAGCCGACCGGTTCGACGAGCCCCACCCCGTTGCCCTCGTCCAGCCAGACGAGGGCCGAGGCGACCATCTCGCCGTCGCCGTCCACGGCGACCCAGTCGAGGTCGGGGCGGTAGGGCCACGCGCCCATGAGCCGGCGGTAGGCCGCCTCGTCCACCGTCGACGCACCGACGTCGGACCACGCCGCCGCGTGCACGGCGGCACGCTGCCGGGCCTCGTGCGGCTCGACGTGCCGCAGGCGGTAGCCCGTGACCTCCGGCACCGGCGGCAGGCCGGCCAGGTCGGCCAGGTCGGCCAGGTCCAGGATGTGATGGGTGAAGTAGGGCTCGTCGGGACGCGGTGTGAACCCTGCTGCGGCGAGGGCCTGCTCGGCGACGTCACCCTCCATGACCAGTGCCGACTGCGTCTCGGCGTCGCTCACCTCCTCGAACCAGTCGACGACCTCTGCTGCGACGTCGGGCCGCGCGGGGTCGACCTGGAGCTCGAGCCAGTCCGGCGCCTCGGCCCAGCCGAAACCGAGCGTCCGGCCTGCCTCGGACCACACGGCCGCGGCCTCGACGGCGCCGCGCGGCTCCGCGTCGATCGGGCGGCTCGCGTGGTTCCAGGCGAGCTGGCCGGGGTGGAAGCGGCTCGACGGGGACCACAGGCGCGAGGCGAGGTCCTGCATCGCGCGGACGTCGTCCGGTCTGCCGAACTCGTGTCGCATCAGCTCATCGGGTGGCACCGTCGCCACGCTACTGCTCGCCCGCGGACGAGCGGGTGCGGGGGCGTGCGCCGAGCGGCCTAGGCTGGCGCGGTGACTCTCGCTACCGGCATCGGCTCCTGGCCCGGCACCTCCGTGCGCGACGCGCTGGGACAGGTGCGTGAGCTGCTCGACGGCCAGCTCCCGTACCTGCCCGAGCTGCCGGCTCGCGGTCCCGGCGCCGACATGGTCGGACGCACCGCGGGCCTGCTCGTCGAGCTCCCGGTGGACCTCCAGCCCATCGGCTGGCGGCTCGTCGACCGACCCGGTCGCGACGCCTCGCGCACCGCGGCCCTGCTGGGCGAGGACCTCGACGAGCTCGCAGAGGCGTTCGACGGGCACACGGGGCCGCTCAAGGTGCAGGTCGTCGGACCGTGGACGCTGGCCGCCAACGTCTGGCTGTCGCGCGGTGAGCGCGTCATCGTCGACGACGGAGCGAGCCGCGACCTCGTCGAGTCCCTCGCCGAGGGGGTGCGCCTGCACGTCGCCGCCGTGCGCAGCCTCGTGCCGGGCGCGCAGGTCGTCCTGCAGGTGGACGAGCCCAGCCTGCCGACCGTCCTGGCCGGGCGCCTGCCCACGTCGTCGGGCTTCGGGCGCCTGCCGAGCCTCGACCCCCAGGTCGCCGCCGCCGGCCTCGCGACCGTGCTCGCCGCCCACGACGGCGACACCGTCGTCCACTGCTGCGCGGACCGGCCACCCCTCGCCCTGCTGCGCGCCACCGGTGCCCGGGCGCTGTCGCTCGACACCTCGCTGCTGCGCCCGCGGGAGTGGGAGGGTGTCGCCGTCGCGGTGGAGGACGGCATACGCCTCCATGCGGGAGCCGTTCCCACCGACGGTGGTCGCACGCGACCCCAGGACCTGTCCGCCGACCTCGTCGGGGCGTGGACGCGCACGGGTCTGCCGCTCGCGTCGCTCGTCGACGTCGTCGTCACGCCGGCCTGCGGTCTGTCGGGCGCCTCGCCGGAGGTGGCTCGCTCCGTGCAGCGGGCGGCGGTCGAGACCGCCCGTGAGCTCGAGGAGCGCAGCGCCGACTAGGTCTGCCGGGCTCACGGGGACCGTCGGGCCGCTCGCCGGGTACGGGAGAGGCCGGCCGCCCCGAGGGGCGACCGGCCTCCGACGTGTCAGGAGCGCGTGCTCAGAGCGCCGAACCCGCAGCCCACTGGGCCGGGGTGAGGTTCCAGTCGGAGTAGCCGTTGCCCATGGTCATGGGGCGGTTGGTCCCGGTGGTCTCGACGACGTCACCGATGGCGACGTTGTCGTAGAGCCAGCCGGCGTTCGCCTCGCTCATGCCCGTGCAGCCGTGGCTGACGTTGCGGTGACCCTGGTCGGCGACGGACCAGGGAGCCGAGTGCAGGAACTCGCCGGAGTTGGTGACGCGCATGGCGTACTTGACCTTGGTGTCGGCGTAGTAGTTCGGGTCGTCCTTCTTCAGCCCGATGGTCTCGGCCTTCATGGTGATGTTCATCTGCTTGTCCATGATGACCTTGGTGCCCGAGCGCGTGATGAAGCCGGGGCGGCCACCCGTGACGGGGATGCGCTTGGCCAGCTTGCCGTTGATCATGACGTCCATCTGGTCCGTCTTGAGGTTGACCTTGGCGATGACCGAGCGCCCGATGGTGAAGTCGGAGATCTGGGTCTTCTGGCCGAAGCGTCCGCCGCCGGCGGGGACGCCGTTGAGCCTGGCCTCGACGTGCACCTTGGAGCCGGCCTGCCAGTACGTCTTGGGGCGCCAGTGCACCTCGCGCGAGCTGAGCCAGTACCAGGAGCCCGACTGCGCGGGCGTCGCCGTGACCGTCATGTGCTTCTCGAAGCTCGCGCGGTCGACGACGGGCAGGTCGAAACGGACGACGACCGGCAGGCCGATGCCGACCGTGCCACCGTCACGCGGGGAGACGGCGACGTCGATCTGGTCGTCGAGGGTGAGGTTCACCGTGCGGAAGGTCTTCGTGGTGTCGACGACCTTGCCGTCGGTGTCCTTGGCCTGCATGGTCAGGGTGTACTGCACGCCGGGCTCGAGGAGGTCGCCCGCCGTCCACGTGCCGCCCTGGAGCGTGCCGTCGACGGGGATGCGGTTGCCCTTCTTGCTCGTGTAGAAGAGCGAGGCCTTGGTCAGGGTGCCCTTCTGTGCCGCGGCCGTGACCCGCGTGTCGACGGACACGTCGGTGGCGTCGGCCGCCGGCGTGGTCGTGAAGACGACGGGGTCGGTGGTCGGCGTCGGGGACGACGACGGGGAGTCGGACCCGCTGGACGAGGACGAGGAACCAGCAGGCTTGCCGTTCTCAGCCGTCGCGGTCGCGTTGCAGGCCGTCACGCCCAGCATGGCCACGACGGCCATCCCCGAGACAACGGCGGAACGGATGCTCGACTTCACGCGTGAATACCCTTCGCAGACGTGACGCCGGGCGCCCCGGGTCGGGACGGGGTGCGGCACGTCGATAGTGACCCTGCTCCAGTGTCACCGATCGGGCCCAATACTCCAAAACCAACGGCGAGTCCAAACCCTTGCGTGTCGCGGCCGTGGACGTGGTCCCGGGGAGGCGTGGTCGGGGCCGTCAGGGGGCCTCCACCGGCCGGACCTCGCGGCGCAGGATCTTGCCCGTGGGGCCCTTGGGCAGCTCTCCGAGGCTCCAGATCCGACGCGGGTACTTGTAGGCCGCCAGGCGGTCCTTGACGTAGGCCTGCACGTCCTCGAGGGTCGCGGTCGAGCCGGGGCGGAGCACGACGGCGGCCCCGACCTCCTCGCCCATGAGCTCGTCGGGCACGCCGACGACCGCGGCCTCCAGCACGTCGGGGTGCGTGTAGAGCACCTCCTCGACCTCCCGCGGGTAGACGTTCATGCCGCCCCGGATGATCATGTCCTTCTTGCGGTCGACGATCGTGTAGTAGCCCTCGTCGTCGACGGTCGCGAGGTCACCGGAGCGGAACCACCCGTCGGGGATGGCCTCCTTCGTGGCCTCAGGGCGGTTCCAGTAGCCCTTCATGATGTTCTCGCCGCGGATCGCGATCTCGCCGATCCCACCGGCCGGGGTCTCGTTGCCCTCGATGTCGACGAGCTTCATCTCGCAGCCGGGGATGGCCCGGCCGATGGTGCCGGGCTTCGTCGGCTTGTCGGGCATGTTGAAGGACGCCACGGGGGAGGTCTCGGACAGCCCGTAGCCCTCGAGGATCTGGCAGCCGAACTTCTCCTCGAAGGCCTTCATGACCTGGGCCGGCATGGCGGAGCCGCCGGACGCGCAGGTGCGCAGGCTGCTCGTGTCGGCCTGGTCGGCGTTCGCGTGGTTGAGGATGGCGGCATACATCGTCGGGACGCCCTGGAAGATCGTCACGTGGTCGCGGCCGAGCACCTCGATGGCCTTGGCCGGGTCGAAGCGGGGGATCAGCGTCAGCGTGCAGCCCTGCTGGACGGAGGTGTTGAGCCCGCAGGTGAGGCCGAAGACGTGGAACAGCGGCAGGCAGCCCATGATGACGTCGTCCTGGGTGATCCGCATGATGTCGCTCGAGGTGACCTCGGCGTTGCGGTGCAGGTTGAAGTGCGTCAGCTCGGCGCCCTTGGGCTTGCCCGTGGTGCCGCTCGTGTAGAGGATGACGGCTGTGTCGTCGTCGGCCCGCTCGACGGGCTCGAGCACGGGAGCTCCCGCGGACTCGGACGCGTCGAACTGCCCGTCGGCGGGTCCCATGGGACCGCACACGAGCAGGCGGGTGCCGGTCTCGGCGGCGGCCTTGGCGGCCTCGTCGGCGAAGTCGGGCCACACGAAGCTGAAGCGGGCGCCGCTGTCCTCGTAGAAGTACTGGATCTCGCCGGACTTGAGCAGCGGGTTCATCGGCACGACGACGCCGCCGGCCAGCAGGGCGCCGTAGAACGCGACGGGGTATGCCGGCACGTTGGGCAGGATGAGCGAGACCCGGTCGCCCGGCTCGAGGCCCGCTGCCCGCAGCTGGCCGGCCACCGCTGCCGCCGCCCGGTGCAGGGCCGACCACGTCAGCTCCACCTGGTCGAGCTTGATGCCGACCTTGTCGGGGACGCGGGCCGCGGTGGCGGCGAGGTTGGCGGCGAGGTTGGTCATCTCTGCTCCTTCGCAGGGGGGCGACGCTCGGACTCGCGCCCATTGTCACCGCTGGGTCGCCCGGTGAACAGAGCGGGTGCCCCCGCCGTCGTGTGACGAGCGTCATCGACGCGGTGAGGTCGGGGCACCGTCGGGACCGGCTGGCAGGATGTGGGCGTGAGCGAGAGCACCGGCCCCACGCCTGTCACCGACGAGGTCCCGACCCAGAGCCACCAGGAGTGGGCCGAGCTCGCCGAGCAGGCGACGGCAGCCCAGTTCGCCTACCACGTCAAGGACGCGCCGACGATCAGCGACGGCGAGTACGACCAGCTCATCCGGCGCCTCAACGCGCTCGAGGAGGAGTACCCCTCGCTGCGCACGCCCGAGAGCCCGACCCAGAACGTCGGCGGCGCCTCGTTCGCGACCGGCTTCGAGACGGTCGACCACGTCGAGCGCATGCTGAGCCTCGACAACGCGTTCTCGTTCGAGGAGCTGCAGACCTGGGCCGAACGCGTCGAGCGTGAGGTCGGGTCGGGGGCGCACTACCTCACCGAGCTCAAGATCGACGGTCTGGCCATCAACCTGCTCTACGAGGACGGTCGTCTCGTCCGGGCGTTGACCCGCGGCGACGGGCGCACGGGCGAGGACGTCACCCATAACGTCCGCACCATCGAGGGCGTCCCCGAGCGGCTGTCGGGCGACGACGTGCCCGCCCTGGTCGAGGTCCGGGGAGAGGTCTTCTTCCCGACCGCCGCCTTCGCCGACCTCAACGCGAGCCTCGTCGAGGCCGGCAAGGCGCCCTTCGCCAATCCGCGCAACGCCGCCGCGGGCTCGCTGCGCCAGAAGGACCCGAAGGTCACGGCCAGCCGCCCGCTGCGCATGCTCGTCCACGGCATCGGCGCCCGCCGCGGGTTCGACGTCGAGCGCCAGAGCGAGGCGTATGCCGCCCTGCGCGCCTGGGGCCTGCCCACCTCCGACGAGGTGCGCGTCCTGCCCGACATCGCGGCCGTGCAGGAGTTCGTGACCTACCACGGCGAGCACCGGCACGACCGGGCCCACGAGATCGACGGCATCGTCGTCAAGGTCGACGAGGTGCCGCTCCAGCGCCAGCTCGGCGCCACCTCGCGTGCGCCGCGGTGGGCCATCGCGTTCAAGTACCCGCCCGAGGAGGTCAACACCAGGCTCCTCGACATCCGCGTCAACGTCGGGCGCACCGGCCGGGTGACGCCCTACGGCGTCATGGAGCCCGTCGTCGTCGCCGGGTCGACCGTCGAGCAGGCGACCCTGCACAACGCGTACGAGGTCGAGCGCAAGGGGGTGCTCATCGGCGACACCGTCGTGCTGCGCAAGGCCGGTGACGTCATCCCCGAGATCGTCGGACCCGTCGTCGACCTGCGCGACGGCACCGAGCGCGCCTTCGTCATGCCGACCGAGTGTCCCGCCTGCGGCACGCCCCTCGCCCCGGAGAAGGAGGGCGACAAGGACATCCGCTGCCCCAACACCCGCTCGTGCCCGAGCCAGCTGCGCGAACGCGTCTTCGCCCTCGCCGCGCGCGGCGGTCTCGACATCGAGGCCCTCGGCTGGGAGGGCTCGATCGCGCTGCTCGAGTCCGGCGTCATCACCGACGAGGGTGACCTCTTCGCCCCGGCCGACGACAGCCCGCACGCGGGGGAGTACGGCATCACCCGCGAGAAGCTCGCGCAGGTGCCGCTCTACACGCGGGCGGCGAAGAAGACCGACCCGGCCGACCGCGTCGTCGACGGTCGGGTCCTCTCGGCCGGTGGCGACAAGCTGCTCGCCGAGCTCGAGAGGGCCAAGAGCCAGCCGCTCTGGCGGGTCGTCGTGGCCCTCTCGATCCGGCACGTCGGACCCACGGCGGCCCGGGCCCTGGCCACCCACTTCCGCACGATGGACGCCATCCGGTCCGCCTCGACCGAGGAGCTCGCGCAGGCCGAAGGGGTCGGGGGCGTCATCGCCGAGGCCGTCACCGCCTGGTTCGAGGTCGACTGGCACCAGGAGATCGTGCGCAAGTGGGCCGACGCCGGCGTCCGGATGGCCGACGACGTCGACGAGTCGGTCGAGCGGACGCTCGAGGGCAAGACCGTCGTCGTCACCGGCTCGCTCGAGGGCTTCTCCCGCGACGAGACGAAGGAGGCCATCATCCGCCGTGGAGGCAAGGCCTCCGGCTCGGTGTCGAAGAAGACCGACTACGTCGTCATCGGCGCCAACGCCGGGTCCAAGGCCGCCAAGGCCGAGGAGCTGGGCCTGGCCGTCCTCGACGAGGACGGCTTCCGCCGGCTCCTCGAGACGGGCTCGCCCGACTGACCGAGGGCGCGCTCTCATGTGCGCCGGCCCCACAGAAGCGACTCAGGTGTGTGAGTCCCCACCGTCCTTTCACCGTGCTGCGCTCCTAGGCTTTGCCGAAGTTTCCCGCAGTTCCGGCCACCTGCCGCGGTCGAGGCGCTCGGTCCCCGAGTGGCTTCGGGCGGCGTGGCCGGACCCCCGCTCACCGGAGCGCGACGCACGAGGAGGTGCAGGTCTTGACGGGTACCCCGTTGCTCGAGACCAGGGCCCTGACCAAGGAGTTCCGCGGTTTCCGCGCCGTCTCGGAGGTCGACCTGACGGTCGTCGGCGGCACGGTCCACGCCCTCGTCGGTCCCAACGGAGCAGGCAAGACCACGCTCTTCAACCTGCTCACCGGCTTCCTGTCGCCGACGTCCGGCACCGTCGTCTTCGACGGACAGGACATCACCGGCAAGGCGCCCGAGCAGATCGCGCCACTCGGCATCGCGCGCTCCTTCCAGATCACGAGCCTCTTCGAGGCGATGACCCTGCGCGAGCACCTCGAGCTGGCGCTCGCCAGCCCCACCGGGATGGGCAGGCAGTGGTGGCGCTCGGTGACGCGCATGGCGAGGTTCAAGGACCGCGCGATGGAGCTGCTCGACGACGTCGGCCTCGCCGACCGCGCCGGCGCTCCCGCCTCCTCGCTCGCCTACGGCCAGAAGCGGGCGCTCGAGCTCGCCATCGCCATGGCGCTCGACCCCAAGCTGCTCCTGCTCGACGAGCCGACGGCCGGCATGGGCATCGAGGACGTCGACCGCACCATCGCCCTCGTCAAGCAGCTGGCCGTCGGCCGCACCGTCGTCTTCGTCGACCACAACATGCACGTCGTCGGCTCGCTCGCCGACACCGTCACCGTGCTCCAGTCCGGGCAGGTGCTGGCGGAGGGACCCTACGACGAGGTCCGCGCCGACGAGCGGGTCATCACGGCATACCTCGGAGCAGCCCATGAGTGACAGCACCAGCACCACCAGCAGCGTGGACGCGATCGCCGGTTCCATTGCGACAGAAGCACGTTCGCGTATGCTCGAGGTCAGCGGACTCTCGGCGTGGTACGGCGAGGCCCGTGTGCTCGACGACGTCAGCATCGACGTGGCCCCGGGCGAGGTCGTCACCCTCGTCGGACGCAACGGTGCCGGCAAGACCACGCTGCTGCGCTCGGTCATGGGCCTGCACCGTCAGACCGAGGGCACCATCACCCTCGACGGCGCCGACCTCGCCAAGCGCTCGCCCGACGCGCGTGCCCGCGCCGGCGTCGGCTGGGTGCCTGACGACCGCGGGATCTACTCGAGCCTCACCGTCGCCGAGAACCTGCTGCTGCCGCCCGTCGTGCACGCCGACGCGTGGCCGCTCGAGAAGGTCTACGAGTTCTTCCCGGTGCTGCACGAGCGCCGGGAGTTCCCGGGCACCAAGCTCTCGGGTGGCGAGCAGCAGATGCTCGCCATGGCCCGCGTCCTGCGGATGGGCTCGCGCCTGCTCCTGCTCGACGAGCCCAGCGAGGGCCTGGCGCCGGTCATCGTCCAGCGCATCGGCGAGATCATCCGCGAGATCAAGAGCCACGGCGTCGCCGTGCTCCTCGTCGAGCAGAACGTGAAGTTCGCCTCGACGGTGGCCGACCGGCACTACCTGCTCGCCCAGGGGAAGGTCGTCGAGCACCTCGGCAACGACGACTTCCGCGCCCGCGAGGGCGAGCTGCTCACCTACCTCGGGATGTAGCCCACGAGCGCGGGCCCTCACCCGCGTCACGCCGCCGCACACCCCCGCGGCAGCCGGCACACGACAGCACCCACCTCACGCACACCCATCGCACCACCAGCGCCATCTCGTCACACCCGTCTCACATCACGTCAGACCCCTCACACACCGTCACACCCCGTCACACACCAGGAGCAGACATGCGTAGCAGGACAGTCCAGGGCACCGTCGCGATCGCCGCGACGGCGTCGCTCGCGCTCGCCGCGTGCGGAGGGGCCGGCGGCCCCCAGTCGAGCGGCTCGAGCAAGCTCACCGACGACAAGGTCGTCATCGGCCTGCTCAACGACCAGTCCGGCGTCTACAAGGACCTCTCGGGTCCGAACTCCGCCGTCGCGATCCAGATGGCCATCGACGACTACAAGGCCAAGTACGGCGACAAGGCCGTCGCCAAGGACATCGAGATCGTCCAGGCCGACCACCAGAACAAGGCCGACATCGCCAACTCCAAGGCTCAGGAGATGTACGACCGCCAGAAGGCCGACGTCATCCTCGACGTGCCCAACTCGGCGGCCGCCCTCGCCGTGGCCACGCAGGCGAAGAACAAGAAGAAGCTCTACATCAACATCGGTGCGGGCACGACGGCGCTGACGGGTGCGAGCTGCAACAAGTACACCTTCCACTGGGCCTACAACACGGGCGTGCTGGCACGCGGCACCGCAGGCGCGATCACCAAGGCCGGGGGGACGAGATGGAACATCGTCTACCCCGACTACGCCTTCGGCCAGGACATGAACAAGTCCTTCACCAAGGAGGTCACCGCAGCGGGCGGCACGGTGGGCCAGTCGATCGCCTCGCCGTTCCCGAGCGACAACTTCGCGACCTTCATCACCAAGGCCGGCGAGGGCAACCCCAAGGTCATCGGCTCGATGCACGCCGGCGGCGACCTCATCAACTTCGTCAAGCAGTTCAACCAGAGCCCGCTCAAGGGCAAGGTGACCCTCGCCGTGGGGCTCATGTTCATCACCGACATCCACTCGCTCGGTGTCGACCAGTTCGCCGGCACCCAGTTCACCGACCCGTGGTACTGGAACTTCGACGCGCAGAACAAGGCGTGGGCCGACCGCTTCAAGGCCAAGACGAACACCCGGCCCTCCTTCGCGCACGCGGCCAACTACTCCGCGGCCCTGAACTACCTCGAGGCCGTCCAGGCGGCGGGCACGGACAACGCCGACGCCGTCGCCGCCCAGCTCGAGGGCAAGAAGATCAACGACGTGTTCCTGCGCAACGGTGAGGTCCGCAAGGCCGACCACGCCGTCATCCACGACGTCTACCTCGCCAAGGTCAAGAGCAAGGCCCCGGAGGACTGGGACTACGAGGACATCGTCAAGACCATCCCGGCCGCCGAGGCGTACGGCGCCCCCAACCCCGCCTGCTCGATGGGCTGATTCCGGGTCGTATGCCGTCCGGTCGCGTCCCACGCGGCCGCCCGGACGGCATACGGCACCGGGCGCCTCCCGAAAGAGGCGCCGTCCCGGCCGACCGACCGCGAACGAGCGAGAGACATGAGCGAATTCATCCAGTACACCCTCCAGGGGCTCGCCGCCGGAGGCTTCTACGCGCTGTCGGCGCTGGGCCTCGCCGTCATCTTCGGCGTCCTCGGGGTCGTCAACTTCTCCCACGGCGCCTGCTACATGCTGGGCGCCGTCATCTCCGCGGTGCTCCTCGGTGAGCTGCACGTCGGCTTCTGGGTCGCGCTCGTCGTCGTGCCGATCCTCATGTTCGCCTTCGGGGTGCTCATGGAGCGGCTGCTCGTGCGCTGGCTCCTGGCCCTCGACCCGCTCTACAACTTCCTGCTCACCTTCGGCCTGACGCTCGTCCTCGTCGAGGCGGTCAAGCAGCGCTACGGCGTCTCCGGGCTGCCCTACGAGGTGCCGGCCGGGCTCGGTGGACAGGTCACGGTCGGCAGCGTCAACCTCTCCACCTACGCGATCTTCGCGTGCCTCTTCTCCGTCGTCGTCTGCGTCGCGGTCGGGCTGCTGCTGACGAAGACGCGCATCGGCATGATCGTGCGCGCCTCGACCGAGGCACCGGAGCGCACCCGGGCGCTCGGGATCAACGTCGGCCGGTGGGTGACGCCCGTCTTCGGCTTCGGCATCGCGCTCGCCGGTCTCGCCGGCGTCCTCGCCGCCCCCACCCGCGCCATCACGGCCGAGATGGGCAGCAACTTCATCATCATCCTCTTCGCGGTCGTCGTCATCGGCGGTCTCGGATCGATCCTCGGGGCGGTGGTCGCAGGATTCCTCGTCGGACTCGTCGAGGCCTACGGCATCGCCTACGCCCCCACGTACGCCCAGATCGTCATCTTCGTGCTGATGGCGCTCGTCGTTCTCGTCCGGCCCTCGGGGCTCTTCGGACGGGAGGAGGTCGCATGAGCGAGCAGATGACCGCCAAGGTCGACGTCGACCTGGCCCAGCCCTCGATCCTGTCGCGGCGCAACCCGCTGCGCTACGTGCTGCTCCTCGCCGGCCTCGCCGTCGTCGTGATGCTGCCGTACTGGATCTACCCGCCCGTCGCGATGGACATCCTCTCCTGGGGCCTGTTCGCGATCAGCGTCGACCTGCTCCTCGGGTTCACCGGCCTGCTCAGCTTCGGGCACGCGGCGTTCTGGGGTGGATCGGCCTACTGCTCCGGCCTCATCGCCAGCCACTTCGGGGTGCCCTTCCCCGTCGCCGTGCTCGGGGGTGCGCTCTTCGCGATGCTCATCGCGTGGCCGATCGGCTACCTGTCGGTGCGCCGCACGGGCATCTACTTCGCGATGGTGACGCTCGCCTTCGCGCAGATGCTCTACTTCGTCGCCAACCAGGCGCGCGACCTCACCGGCGGCGAGAACGGCCTGCAGGGCATCCCGCGCAGCTTCTTCGGCATCGACGCGGTCGAGAACGACCCGTTCTACTTCTACTACGCCGGCGCGGTGATGATCCTGCTCGGCATCCTGCTCGCCTGGCGCGTCGTCAACTCGCCCTTCGGCCGGGTGCTGACGGCCGTGCGCGACAACCCGGCCCGGGCGCGGGCGCTCGGCTACGACGTCGAGCGGTACAAGATCACCGTCTTCGTCATCTCCGCGGGCCTCGCCGGCCTCGCCGGTGGCGTCTTCGCGATCAGCCACCAGTTCGCCTCGCTCCAGGAGCTGATGTGGACGACGTCGGGCAAGGTCGTGCTCGTCACGGTGCTCGGCGGCATCGGCACCCTCTGGGGCGGCCTCGTGGGCGCGGGCGTCGTCGTGACGCTCGAGGACTACCTCGCGAGCTCGGGCTTCGAGGGCATCGGCCTGATCACGGGCACGATCTTCGTCGTCATCGTCCTGCTCTTCCGGCACGGCATCTGGGGCACGGCCCGCAACGTCCTGCGCCGCTACGTGCTCGAGCGTCGCCAGAAGTCGCGCGACTGACCCCCAGGCCCTCGGGCCTGACCTCCGTTCGATGTATTCGCGTCCGCTGGAAGGCCACGCGAATACATCGAACGACAGGACGGAAGGTGGTCAGGCGCGGGGCGTCAGGATGCGGCGTGCCAGGCGGCCGACGACGAGCCAGGCGACCGCGCCCAGCCCCCAGTTGGTGATGGCGTTCTTGACGGTGGCCCCGTCACCGGTGAACTGCTTGACCCCCGCGGTGCGGCTGAAGACGCCGAGATCGGCCCAGTCGGCCGCCTTGAGGACCGCCTGCACGAGGGCGTTGCGCGTGTTGGCGTCGAGCACGACGAGGACGGCGCCGAGCAGCAGCGCCACGGCGGCGAGCAGGCAGGCGAACCACGCGATCTCCCCGAGCAGCGTGCGCAGCCGCTTGATGCCCGCACCCGTGAGGCTGACGGCGCGGCGTGCGCCGGCGCGCACGTCGAGGGAGCGACGGGCCGCGACGCCGGAGTCGGCCTTGGCGCTCGCCCGGTCCAGCGGCTCGGCGGGCGAGGGGGCCGGGGCCGACGGGGTCGGCGTGGCCGCCGGAGCTGCCGGAGCTGCCGGAGATGCCCCGGCCGACGTCGCGTCGGACCTGGGTTCGGGGGTGGGCTCGGGCGTCGGGGCGGTGGTCGGGCTGGCCGGGCTCGTCATCGAGGCTTCTCCTTGCGCGGTTCGTGGATCCGGTGTGGTCAACGAGCGACAGGGCCCGGAGGACACGCCCAGGCAGCCGGCTCGTCCCGCGCAGGCCGGAACCGTGGTCCGGGCGTGCGGGGCCGCCCCATAGACTGGCGCGCATGTCATCCCTGTCCCGCGACGACGTAGCCCATCTGGCCGGCCTCGCCCGCATCGAGCTCTCGGACGCCGAGCTCGACCGCATGGTGGGTGAGCTCGGCGTCATCCTCGAGTCCGTGGCCAAGGTCCAGCAGGCGCCCACCGAAGGTGTCGCGCCGATGTCCCACCCGATGCCGCTGACCAACGTGACCCGGCCCGACGTGGTCCGTCCGAGCCTCGGCGCCGAGGCCGTGCTCGCGGGGGCGCCCGAGGCCGAGCAGCAGCGCTTCTCGGTGCCGCGCATCCTCGACGAGGACTGAGCCACCGCGACGCCCGCGTATGCCGTGTCGCCGAGCACCCGGCATACGCCAGCCCGCGACGGGCACCCACGAATCCTCTTGCCGCAGCTACGAACCGAAGGCACCGACGTGACCGACCTGCCAACTGACCTGACGAGGGCCACCGCCGCCGACCTGGCGGACGCCCTCGCGAGCAAGACCATCAGCTCCGTCGAGGTGACGCAGGCGCACCTCGACCGGATTGCCGCCGTCGACGGGCAGGTGCACTCCTACCTGCACGTCGACACCGAGGGCGCCCTCGCCCAGGCACAGGCCGTCGACGAGCGACGCCACTCGGGGGAGAGCCTCGGTGCGCTCGCCGGTGTGCCGATCGCCGTCAAGGACGTCATGACGACCCGGGGCGTGCCGACGACGTGTGGCAGCCGCATCCTCGAGGGGTGGATCCCGCCCTACGACGCGACGGTCGTCACGAAGCTGCGCGAGGCGGGGCTGCCGATCCTCGGCAAGACGAACATGGACGAGTTCGCGATGGGGTCCTCGACCGAGCACTCGGCCTATGGTCCGTCGCACAACCCGTGGGATCTCGACCGGATCCCCGGCGGCTCGGGCGGCGGCTCGAGCTCGGTGCTCGCCTCCTTCCAGGCGCCGCTCGCGACCGGCACCGACACCGGTGGCTCGATCCGCCAGCCGGCCGCGGTCACGGCGACGGTGGGCACCAAGCCCACCTATGGCGGCGTCTCGCGCTACGGGCTCGTGGCGCTCGCCAGCTCCCTCGACCAGGCCGGCCCCTGTGGCCGCACGGTCCTCGACACCGCACTGCTGCACGCCGTCATGGGCGGGCACGACCCGATGGACTCGACGTCCATCGACGCGCCCGTGCCGCCGGTCGTCGAGGCGGCCCGCGCCGCCGACGTGCGCGGCATGCGGATCGGCGTCGTCAAGGAGCTCGGCGGCGAGGGCTACCAGCCCGGCGTGCGTGCGCGCTTCGACGAGTCGGTCGCCCTGCTCGAGGAGCTCGGCGCGGAGGTCGTCGAGGTCAGCTGCCCCAACTTCGAGTACGCCCTCGCGGCCTACTACCTCATCCTCCCGAGCGAGGCGTCGAGCAACCTCGCCAAGTTCGACGCGATGCGCTACGGCCTGCGGGTGCTGCCCGAGGGGGTCGATGCCCCGAGCGCCGAGCAGGTGATGGCGGCCACGCGCGACGCCGGCTTCGGCGCCGAGGTCAAGCGCCGCATCATCCTCGGCACGTACGCCCTGAGCTCCGGCTACTACGACGCGTACTACGGCTCGGCGCAGAAGGTCCGCGCGCTCATCGCCCAGGACTTCGACGCGGCATACAGCACGGTCGACGTCCTCGTCAGCCCGACCGCGCCGACGACGGCGTTCAAGCTCGGCGACAAGCTCGAGGACCCGATGGCGATGTACCTCAACGACATCGCGACCATCCCGGCCAACCTCGCCGGCGTCCCGGGCATGTCGATCCCGTCCGGCCTCGCCGACGAGGACGGGCTGCCCGCGGGCATCCAGATCCTCGCGCCCGCGATGAAGGACGAGCGGCTCTACTCGGTGGGCGCCGCCCTCGAGAAGGCGCTCGTCGACCGCTGGGGCGGTCCGATCCTCGACCGCGCACCCTCGCTGGGTGGCGCCGCTGCTGCGAAGGGAGCCTGAGATGAGCACGGCCACCGCCGACGCCGTCATGGACTACGACGAGGCCATGGGCAAGTTCGACCCCGTGATGGGCCTCGAGGTCCACGTCGAGCTGCACACGGCGACGAAGATGTTCTGCGGCTGCCCGACCGAGTTCGGTGCCGAGCCCAACTCGCAGGTGTGCCCGGTGTGCCTCGGCCTGCCCGGCGCCCTGCCCGTCGTCAACGAGAAGGCTGTCGAGTCGGCGATCCGCATCGGGCTGGCGCTCAACTGCGAGATCGCCGAGTGGTGCCGCTTCGCCCGGAAGAACTACTTCTACCCGGACATGCCGAAGAACTTCCAGACGTCGCAGTACGACGAGCCGATCGCCTTCGAGGGCTACCTCGACGTCGAGCTCGAGGACGGCAGCACGTACCGCGTCGAGATCGAGCGCGCCCACATGGAGGAGGACACCGGCAAGTCGCTGCACATCGGCGGCGCGACGGGCCGCATCCACGGCGCCGACCACTCGCTCGTCGACTACAACCGTGCCGGGATCCCGCTCATCGAGATCGTCACCAAGCCGATGGTCGGCGCGGGGGAGCGGGCGCCCGAGGTGGCCAAGGCCTACGTGTCGGCGCTGCGCGACCTGCTGCGCGCCCTCGACGTCAGCGACGTCAAGATGGAGCAGGGCTCGATGCGCTGCGACGCCAACGTGTCGCTGCGACCGCGGGTCGGGGCGCCCCTCGACGAGGCGCAGCTAGCCGTGCCGCTCGGCACCCGCACCGAGACGAAGAACGTCAACTCGCTCCGCTCGGTCGAGCGGGCCGTGCGCTACGAGATCTCGCGCCACGCGGCGATCCTCGACGGCGGCGGCTCGATCCTGCAGGAGACGCGCCACTGGCACGAGGACACCGGCATCACGACCTCGGGCCGCGTCAAGTCCGACGCCGAGGACTACCGCTACTTCCCCGAGCCCGACCTCGTGCCCGTCGCACCGACGCGCGAGACGGTCGAGGCTCTGCGCGGGACGCTGCCGGAACCCCCCGGGCTTCGTCGCAAGCGGCTCCAGTCCGACTGGGGCTACAGCGATCTCGAGATGCGCGACGTCGTCAATGCGGGCGCTGTCGAGCTCATCGAGGAGACCGTGGCGGCCGGCGCGAGCGCCGCAGCCGCACGGAAGTGGTGGCTCGGTGAGCCCTCGCGCCGCGCCAACGCCGAGGGTCAGGACATCGTGTCGTATGCCGCCGGGCTGGGCCTGACGCCCGCGCACATCGCCGAGCTCGACGGACTCGTCGCGGCGGGACGGCTCAACGACTCGATGGCACGACAGGTGCTCGACGGCGTGCTCGCCGGTGAGGGCACCCCGACCGCGGTGGCCGACGCGCGTGGGCTCGAGCTCGTCCAGGACGACGGTGCCCTCGAGGCGGCCGTCGACAAGGTCATCGACGCGAACCCCGACGTCGCGGCCAAGATCCGCGACGGCAAGGTGACCGCGGCCGGGGCGCTCATCGGACAGGTCATGAAGGAGATGAAGGGCCAGGCCGACGCCGGCAAGGCCCGCGAGCTCATCCTCGCCAAGCTCCAGTAACCGCGTACCAACCGTCGAGAGGCCAGAGTGCGCGGGACCCGTAGAGTCCGGCCCCTCGACGGTGGAGGTCGGGCAAGCGGTGGCCTCTCGACCGGGAGGGGTGGCTAGCGCTTGCCGCCGCCCAGGAGGCCGCCCAAGAGGCCGCCGAGGACGTCGCCGGCGCCGCCACCACTGGCACCGCCGGCACCGCCGGCACTCGAGGCGCCACCGCCGAGCACCTGGCCGAGGATGTCCTGGAGCGGGTTGGACCCACCGGCCGCCGCACCCGTCGACGTCGCGCTGCCCGGGGCCTGCACCGGCGCGCTGTCGGCTCCGGCGCCCCCGGGGAAGAGCGGACCGTCGTCGGTCGAGCCGGCAGCGGTCGACCCGGTCGACCCGGTCGACCCGGTCGACCCGGTCGACCCGGTCGACCCGCTCCCGGCACCCGAGCCGGAAGCGCCGCCGAGCAGGCCCCCGAGGCCGCCCTGGCCCATCCGGTTCGCGAGCCACGACATGACGATGGGGGCGAGGAGGGGCAGCAGCTTCTGCACGAGGCCCCCGGACCCGCCGCCGATCCCGCCCAGCTGGTTGACGACCTGATCGGTGCTGCCGCCGAAGATGTTGCCGACGATGGCGCGACCGTCCTGCTCGTCCACGTCGGCGAGGTTGGTGACCGGGGCCTGGTGGTCCGACAGCGCCGCGAGCAGCGAGTCGGCTCCGGCCGGGTCGGCGGCGTTGGCGTGCAGGCCGCCCAGGAGAGCGGGCAGCGCGTGCTCCGTGGCCTGCCGGACCTCGTCACTGCCGACGCCGAGCTGACCGGCCAGCTGCTCGATCGGTACCTGGTCGAGGATCTCGTCGTACGAACCCATGGTGCCCCTCCTGCTCGTGGGCGGCGTCGATGCAGCCCTGCTCGTCAGGCTAGTCACGTCGGGACCGTCCCGGCAGGCCCGGTGAGGCAGGCCCGTCGCGGCGGGAGCGGGGGAGGGTTCAGCCGACGCCGACCGCCGACAGCGGCAGGGAGATGAGCCGGTCGGCGCGGTCGTTGTTGCTCGTCGTGATCCAGACGCGGTCCCCGACGAAGCGGATGTCGCGGATCCGGCCGTAGACGCCCTGTAGGTGGCGGGTCGGGGTGCCCGCCGTGCCGTCGGCGTTGATCGGCACGCGCCAGACCGACTGACCCCGCAGGGCGGCCATGTAGACGGCTCCGTCGGGACCGACCGCGATGCCGCTGGGCGACATCTCCGACGTCGGCCACTGGGCCACGGGGTCGACGTAGTCGGGGTTGCCGGCTCGGCCCTCGACCTCGGGCCAGCCGTAGTTCCGTCCGGGCTGGATGAGGTTGAGCTCGTCGAAGGTGTTCTGACCGAACTCACTGGCCCACAGGCGTTTCCGGCTGTCCCAGGCAAGTCCCTGCACGTTGCGGTGACCGTAGGACCAGATGGGCGATCCGCCGAAGGGGTTGCCCGGAGCGGGGTCACCGTCGGGGGTGATGCGCAGGATCTTGCCGCCGAGAGAGCCGAGGTTCTGCGACAGGGACGTGTCTCCGGCCTCGCCGGTGCCCACGTACAGGTAGCCGTCGGGGCCGAAGGCGATGCGTCCGCCGTTGTGGTACCGGCCTCGCGGGATGCCGGAGAAGATGACGACCGGCTTGCCGATCGTCCCGTCACGCCAGGGGACCGCAGCGATGCGGTTGTCGCTGTCGGTCGAGTAGTAGGCGTAGAAGACGGGGTCGGCGTCGAAGTCGGGTGGCACGGCGAGCCCGAGGAGCCCGCCCTCGCCCTCGGTCCGGGTGATCGGCAGCTCCCCGGCGACGGTCGGCTTGCCGCCGGAACCGGGTCTGGGCACGTGATGGATCCGGCCCGTGTTGCGCTCACTGACGAGGGCGCTGCCGTCGGGCAGCACGGCCACCGACCAGGCGATGTCGATGCCCGACAGCAGCGTCACCGGGCCGGCTGCGGCGGCGGTGGGCTTGGCCGCCTGCGTGCCCGGGCTGGTCGGCGTGCTCGTCGTGGGGGCGGGGGAGGTGCTGCTGCTCGGCGGTGCGGCGGTCTTCGTCGGCGGGTTGCCGGTGTCCGTCCCCGTGGCGTCCGCGGTGCCGGGCGTCGTCGCGCTGCCCGCGCTCGTGACGTTCCCGGAGGGAGTGGTGGTGGGTCCGGCCGTCGAGCACCCCGCGAGGGCGAGAGCGATGGCGACGCAGCCCGTGAGGGCGCGCCCGATCGATCGGGAGGTGTGCGGCATACCTCATTGTGTCCCACGGGACGCGTGGGACCACTCGGGATCAGCCGCCGCGTCGCGCGAGCGTCTCCTCGAGGCCCGCCTGCACCTCCGCGTGGACGACGCGGGCGTCGACGACGCGCCGGGCCGCCGCGAGGTCGCCGGTGAAGGCGCGGAACAGCAGGAGCAGGTCGATGTCGTGCGTCGGGCGCTCGACCCGGACGGGGGCGCCCGTGCGCACGACACCCGGGGCGACGACGGAGAGGTAGGCGCCAGTGCGGCCCTCCTCGGTGAAGCGCCGTACCCAGCGGGGCTCGGCCATGTGCGCAGCGAAGGTGCTGCACGGGATGCGGGGCACCTCGACCCGCAGCACGACGTCGTCGATGTGCCACAGCTCCCCGACGAGGGCGTGCGTCGCGTCGAGGCCGACGGTCGTGACGTTCTCGCCGAACTCGCCGGCGCGCAGGGGCCGACCGACCTGCTGCTCCCAGAAGTCCAGGTCCTCACGGGGGTAGGCGTAGACCGCCTGCAGCGCACCGCCGTGGTGCTTCGGGTTGCCGACCTCGTCGCCGACGACGCCACTGCCGAGACCGCCGTGCTTGGGACCGGGGTCGCGCACCTCGAAGGCGTCGACCGCCTGCTTGTCGATGGCCGTCGGTCGGCCGCCCCCGCGAGGGGTGGTGCGCCTGCCGGTGGCGAGCGAGAGGACGTGGGGCTCGGTGGTCACCCCGGCGAGCCTAGCCGCCGTGCCGGGTCGGTCCGCTGGACTCACCAGGGCTTCGTTAGCGTGTCGACATGGCTGCCGATCCGCTCGTCGTGTCCGTCCCCGACCCGGAGTACGCCGAGGCGCTCGCCGACCTCGACGGCGTCGACGCGATCGTGTGGGACATGGGGTCGCCGCACCCGCGCGGCAGCGAGATCCGGCTCGCGGTGCTGCCCTACATGACGTCGCTGCGGCTGGCCGACGTGACGCCGGGCCTCGACTCCCTCGAGGTGCTCCAGCTGCAGAGCGCTGGCTACGAGCACTTCGTGGACGGTCTGCCGGACGGGGTGACGCTGTGCAACGCGGCCGGCGTGCACGACGCCTCGACGGCCGAGCTGGCCCTCACCCTCACCCTCGCGTCGATCCGTGAGATCCCCGGTTTCGTTGCCTCGCAGGCGCGTTCGCGCTGGGAGCCGTTGCGTCTCCGCTCGGCGCTCGCCGATCGCAGGGTCCTCGTCGTGGGTTACGGACAGATCGGGCGGGCGATCGCACGTCGGTTCGCGCCGTTCGAGGTCACCGTCACGGCGGTCGCGTCGCGGGCTCGCGCCGGCGACGAGCTGGTACCGCACGTGCACGGCATCGACGAGCTGCCCGAGCTCCTGCCGCAGCACGACGTCGTCGTCGTCATCGTGCCGCTCACCGGCGCGACGCGCGGACTCTTCGACGCGCCGATGCTCGGTCGTATGCCGGACGGCGCGCTGCTCGTCAACGTCGCCCGTGGCGCGGTGGTCGAGACCGACGCCCTCGTCGCCGAGTGCGCGGCCGGCCGGCTGCTCGCAGCGGTCGACGTGACCGACCCGGAGCCGCTCCCTCGGGACCACCCGCTGTGGACCACGCCGGGGGTCCTCATCACGCCGCACGTGGGGGGCGCGACCGACGCGATGCGTCCACGCGCCATCGCCCTCGTCCGCAGGCAGGTGCAGACCCTGCTGTCAGGGCGTCCCGTCGACAACGCCGTCGCCGGGCCCTTGTCTGCCCAGCAGCCATAGTGGACACTGTCAACATGACCGAGACCGTCGTCGCCATCGGCACGCGCAAGGGGCTGTGGATCGCCCGGAGCACCGACCGCCGCGAGTGGGCCCTCGAGGGCCCGCACTTCCTCATGAGCGAGGTGGCGTCGGTCGCTGTCGACACCCGCGAAGGTCGCTCGACCGTGCTCGCCGGGGTCAAGTCGTGGCACTGGGGGCCGACCGTCCAGGTGTCGTCCGACGGTGGGCGCACGTGGACCGAGAGCGCCGAACGGGCCCTGTCGTTCCCGAGTGACACCGACACAGCACTGGAGCGGGTGTGGCAGCTGACGCCGGACCCCAACGACGCCGACGTGGTGTGGGCCGGGGTCGAGCCGCACGCCCTCTTCCGCAGCACCGACCGTGGCGAGAACTACGAGCTCGTGCGAGGCCTGTGGGACCACCCGCACCGGCCCAGCTGGGAGCCGGGCTTCGGCGGAGGAGCCGTCCACACGATCGTCCCCGAGCCCGGCGAGCCGGAGCACCTGCTCGTGGCCATGAGCGCCGGCGGCGTCTACCGCTCGGAGGACGGCGGTCAGACGTGGGCCGCGAGCAACCCCGGCATCCGCGCCTACTTCATGCCGGACAACGAGTACCCCGACCACGGCCAGTGCGTCCACAAGGTCGCCCGCGGCCAGGCCGACGGCGCCCTCTACGCGCAGAACCACAAGGGTGTCTACCGCTCCGACGACAACGGGCGCACCTGGGACTCCATCGCCGAGGGGCTGCCCACCGACTTCGGTTTCACGATCCTCGCCCACCCGCGCCGGCCCGGTGTCGTGTGGAACGTCCCGGTGCAGGACGACGGCGAGCGCATCCCGCCGGGCGCCCAGCTGCAGGTCCAGCGCTCCGACGACGGCGGCGCGCACTGGCGCATGCAGGCCGACGGGCTCCCCGCGGACAGCTACACGTGCGTCCTGCGCGACGCCGCGTCGCTCGACGAGGCCGACCCGGTCGGCGTCTACCTCGGCACCCGCAACGGTGACGTCTTCGCCTCCGTCGACGAGGGGGAGTCCTTCACCCGCATCGCCACCCAGCTGCCCGACGTCCTCGTCGTGCGCGCAGCCCAGCTCGCCTGAGACGCAAGGGATCTCGTATGCCGTCTGCTCCCGTTCGCGTCATCCTGCCGGGCATGCTCCGCGACCTCGTCGGTGGGGTGGCGGAGATCGAGGTCGAGTCCCCGTCCGACTCCCAGACCGTCGCCGAGCTGCTTGATCGGGCGTTCTCGGAGCACCGTGTGCTCGACGGCAAGGTGCGCGACGAGCGCGGCCAGATCCGCCGCCACGTCAAGGTGTTCGTCAACGGCGAGGACGCGACCCGCGGCGAGGGCGTCGCCGCGCCCGTGCCGGCCGGTGCGCGGGTCCACATCATCAACGCCGTCTCCGGGGGCTGACCCGGCAGGTCCCCGACGGGCCGTCCTCGCGCCGCCGTCAGGCGTCGACGCCGAGCAGGATCGGCAGCACGGTCCGCTCGAGCTCGCCGACGGCCAGCGAGCGCGGCTCGACGAGGCGCTGGGTCATCGACCCCTGGGCGAGCGCGATGGCGGCGCGCACGAACAGCTCGGTGGGGATGGGCATGGTGAGGCCCTGGCGTGCGACCGTCTCGTCGACGACCGTGACGAGTTCGTCGCGGACGCGGCGCTGCTGGGCGGCCCACGCCCGGCGGGCCTCGGGGTCGCGGATGGCGTGGAGGGTGAACTCCGTCGTCAGCACGAGCCAGCGCTCCTTGCTGCGGCTGTCGTCGGCGAGCGCCGCGAACACGTCGCGCAGGACCTCGTCGGTCCCCGCGTGCTCGCGCTTGCCGGCCCGGCGGATCCGGTCGACGAGCGCCTCGGAGTGGCGCCGGGACAGCTCGACGACGAGGTCGTCCTTGGAGCTGAAGTTGGAGTAGAACGCGCCCCGGGTGAAGCCTGCCCTGTCGCAGATGTCCTCGACGGTGGCCCCGTGGAAGCCGCGCTCGGCGAAGACCGAGCTCGCGGCCTCGAGCACGCGATCGCGGGTGGCCTGGCGTCGGGCGCTGATTCGGGGCTCGGCGGTCGTGGTCATGTGTGCAAGGATACGTGCTCGAATTGGATACGACAACGTATCGGATGCATACTCGTATCGTGACTGAAACCGTGGTGATCCACCTGCAGGGCTGGAACCAGCGCACCGTCGTCGTCGACGACGTGAGCGTCGCGGGCACCCACGAGCCCTTCGTCGAGCACGTCTCCTTCACGGCGCCGCCCGGAGCGGTCACCGTCGTCCCCACCGACCCCGGCATCCCGCAGGTCGCCCTCGCCCTGGCGATCGGCGGCCGCGTGGAGCTCCTGCGTGGTCGCGTCCGCATCGGCGCGGGGGCGGACCTGGCCGACCTCCAGCTGCGCACCCGACTCGTCGACGTCGCCGACGTCACGGCGCCGGAGGACACCATCGCGGTCAAGGCCGTCGTCCAGGAGGAGCTCGCACTCGCCGAGAAGCCGGCCGGTCGCGCCGCGGTGGCGAGCTTCCTCGCGGCCCACGAGCTGTCGGACCGTGCGGGACACCCCTGGGAGCAGCTCCCCGCGGGAGTGCGCACGAGCCTGCTGCTCGAGCTCGGAGCCCTCCACCCCATGGTTCGCGTCCTGGTCCTCGCCGGTCCGGAGCGGCACGGTGGGGACCACACCGTGTGGTTCGAGACCTGCCGGCGGCTCGCGCAGACGGGTCTCGCCGTCGTCGTCCTCACCACGGCTGCGACGGCAGCGTCGCTCCCTGCCGACCTGGGCGGCGCCGAGGACCCGGTCGTCGCCTCGGTGGGCGCGCCCGACGCCGCCCCGGAGCCCGACGGCGGCCGTGACCCCGACCCGGCGAGTGACGCCGCCGCCCACGCACCGAACCTCCCGAAGGAGCCCTCGGCATGAACCCCGTCCGACTCGCCGTCGCGGAGCTGCGCCGCCTCACCTCCTCCCGCCTCGCGCGGCTGGCCCTCGCGGCCCTCGTGCTCATCCCGACCCTCTACGGCGGGCTCTACCTCTATGCCAACCACGACCCGTACGGCGCCTTCCCGCAGGTGCCGGCCGCCGTCGTCAGTGACGACACCGGCACGACGCTCAGCACGGGGGAGAAGCTGCAGGTCGGCGGGGGCGTCGCCGACCACCTCGTCGAGTCGAAGTCCTTCGACTGGCACCGGGTCTCGCACTCCGAGGCGCTGCGTGGCGTCGACGACGGCACGTACGCGTTCGCGGTCATCATGCCGACGACGTTCTCGGCCGACCTCGCCTCGACGGCCGAGATGAAGCCTCGCCAGGCCACCGTCGTGCTCGAGACGAACGACGCCAACAACTACATGACCTCGATGATCGGCAACCAGGTCATCAAGCAGGTCACCGCGTCCGTCGCGAGCGAGGTGAGCCAGACGGCGGCGAGCAAGCTGCTGCTGGGGTTCAGCCAGGTGCACGACCAGCTCGTCACGGCCGTCGACGGATCGGACAAGCTGCGGGCCGGAGCGGTCAAGGCCGACTCCGGCGCCCACCAGCTCTCGTCCGGGGCGGCCGGTCTCGCGGGCGGCCTGCACGACCTGACCTCGGGAGCCCGGCGGCTCGCCACCGGCATCGGCCAGGCGGCGTCGGGCGCCGACAGCCTCGAGGCCGGAGCGGCCCAGCTCGCCTCGGGCCTGGGCACGCTCCAGTCGCGCACCGCGAGCCTGCCCTCACAGACCGACCAGCTGGCCGACGGCGCCGAGCAGGTCGCGGCGGGCAACCGCACGATCGCCGGCTACGGCACCAGGGCCGCGACGGCCTCGAGCGACCTCAGGCGCCGCATCGCCGCCGACCGTACGAGCTTCCTCGACGCCCTCCGCGCCCAGGGACTCACCGACGCCCAGCTGTCCGTGGTCAGCTCGCGACTGGACACGATCGACGGCTACGTCAACCGGGCCGACTCCACGATCCAGTCGGCCTCGAGCGACCTGACACGCCTGTCGAAGGGCGCCGACCAGGTCGCCACCGGTGCCCGCGCGCTCGCGAACGCGACGCCGGCACTCACCGACGGCATCGCCTCCGCGCACTCCGGTGCGGTGCGGCTGCGGGACGGTGCGAGCAGGCTCTCGAGCGGCCTCGGCACCCTGCGGACCGGCGCGGACCAGCTCGCCACCGGGGCCGACAAGGCCGCCACCGGGGCCGACTCGCTGGCCTCGGGAGCGAGCTCCCTCGGGTCGGGGCTCGACGCTTTGAGCAAGGGCGCCACCGACCTCCACGCCGGGCTCGTCAAGGGTCGGGACTCCATCCCCGACCCGAGCGATGCCCAGCGCAAGGCGATGGCGCAGACGATCGGCAACCCCGTCGGGGTGTCCACCGGATCGCTGTCCTCGGCAGGCTCCTACGGGGCCGGCCTGGCGCCGCTCTTCATGAGCCTCGCGCTCTGGATCGGGGCCTACGTGCTCTTCCTCTTCGTCCGCCCCCTGTCCCCGCGGGCCCTCGCGACGAGCCAGCGCTCGATCCGCACCGCTCTGGGCGGATGGCTCGCGCCGACCCTCGTCGGGCTCGTGCAGGTCGCCTCGCTCGTGCTCGTCGTCGGACGTGGCGTGGACATCCGGATCGCGCACCCGGTGCTCGCCTTCCTCTTCCTCTGCTTCACCTCGATGACGTTCGTGGCGATCCTCCACGCGCTGGCGGCGCGGTTCGGCGCCGTCGGCAAGTTCCTGGGCCTCGTGTTCATGGTGGTCCAGCTGGTCAGCGCGGGCGGGACCTTCCCGTGGCAGACCCTGCCGGCGCCGCTGCAGGCCGTCCACCACGTCGTGCCGATGAGCCACGCCGTCGACGGTCTGCGCCGGCTGCTCTACGGCGCCGACCTGGGGCCGGTGCTCGGGTCGCTCGGGGTGCTGGCCGCCTACCTGGTCGTTGCCCTCGCCGTGTCGACGATCGCGGCGCGCCGGTCGAGGATGTGGACGCCCAAGCGGATCAAGCCCGCTCTGGAGCTGTGACCCCGGTGCAGCCTCCGGGCTGACAAGGCGCCTCTGCGAGGGGCATGCTCGGAGGCATGAGCAGCGCCTCGAGAGAGAAGACCCTCATCCTCATGCGGCACGCCAAGGCCGAGGAGGGGCCCGGCAAGCCCGACCACGACCGCGAGCTCGCGGCTCGGGGTCGTCGGGACGCCAAGGCCGCCGGGAAGTGGCTCCACGCCGAGGGGCTCGTGCCCGACCTCGTCATCTGCTCGACCGCGCATCGCACGCGGCAGACCTGGGAGGAGGCGTGCCGCGGCGGCGCGCACACGGAGTTCGTGGAGTTCCGGCGCAGCGTCTACCTGGGCGGCTCGGAGCAGACGCTCGAGACGGTGCGCGAGGACGGCGGCGACACCTCGACGGTGCTCGTCGTCGGCCACAACCCGACCATGGCCCAGCTGACGAGCCTGCTCACCGACGGAGAGGGCTCTCGCGAGGCGCACGAGGCGCTCGGACAGGGGTTCGTCACGAGCGGCCTGGCCGTCCTGCGGTACGCGGGGGACTGGGCCGACCTCGACCTCGGCTCGTGCGAGCTGACCCGCTTCCACGTGAGCCGGGGCCACGACGACTGACCGCTGCAGAGCGATCAGGCAATGAGATGCGGTGTCCACCCAGCGGACACGGTTCTATGCTGCTCGCATGACGCAGACGCCTGACATCAAGCCCCGCAGCCGCGACGTCACCGACGGTCTCGAGAAGACCGCCGCGCGGGGGATGCTCCGGGCCGTGGGCCTTGGGGACGACGACTGGGCCAAGCCGCAGATCGGCGTCGCGAGCTCGTGGAACGAGATCACGCCGTGCAACCTGTCGCTCGACCGGCTCGCCAAGGCGGTCAAGGACGGCGTCCACGCCGGAGGCGGCTACCCGCTCGAGTTCGGCACCATCTCCGTGTCCGACGGCATCTCGATGGGCCACGAGGGCATGCACTTCAGCCTCGTCTCGCGCGAGATCATCGCCGACTCCGTCGAGACGGTCATGAACGCCGAGCGGCTCGACGGATCGGTGCTGCTCGCCGGGTGTGACAAGTCGCTGCCGGGCATGCTCATGGCGGCGGCGCGCCTGGACCTCGCCTCCGTGTTCCTCTATGCCGGCACGATCCTCCCCGGAGTCGCGAAGCTCTCGGACGGTACCGAGAAGGAGGTCACGATCATCGACGCCTTCGAGGCCGTCGGGGCGTGCAACGCCGGGCTCATGTCGCTCGAGGACGTCGACGCGATCGAGCGCGCGATCTGCCCGGGCGAGGGGGCGTGCGGCGGCTTCTACACCGCCAACACGATGGCCGCCGTGGCCGAGGCGATCGGCATGTCGATCCCCGGCTCGGCCGCGCCGCCCGCGACCGACCGCCGCCGCGACATGTACGCCCGCAAGTCGGGCGAGGCCGTCGTCGAGCTGCTCCGCAAGGGGATCACCGCCCGCGACATCATGACGAAGCCGGCCTTCGAGAACGCCATCGCCGTCGTCATGGCCTTCGGCGGCTCGACGAACGCCGTCCTGCACCTGCTCGCGATCGCCCACGAGGCCGACGTCGACCTGACCATCGACGACTTCCGTCGCATCGGGGCCAAGGTGCCGCACCTGGCCGACGTCAAGCCCTTCGGCAGCTTCGTCATGAAGGACATCGACCACATCGGCGGGATCCCGGTCGTCATGAAGACGCTCCTCGAGGCCGGCCTGCTCGACGGGGACTGCCTCACCGTGACGGGCAGGACGATGGCCGAGAACCTCGAGGAGCTCAACCCGCCGCACATCGACGGCCGCGTCATCCGCGAGATGGCGACCCCGATCCACAAGACGGGCGGCCTGACGATCCTCAAGGGCTCGCTCGCCCCCGAGGGCGCCGTCGTGAAGTCCGCCGGCTTCGACGAGTCGGTCTTCGAGGGCACGGCCCGGGTCTTCGACGGTGAGCGCGCGGCGATGGACGCCGTCGAGCAGGGTTCGCTGCAGAAGAACGACGTCGTCGTCATCCGCTACGAGGGCCCCAAGGGTGGCCCCGGCATGCGGGAGATGCTCGCCGTGACGGGCGCCATCAAGGGCGCCGGTCTGGGCAAGGACGTCCTCCTCCTCACCGACGGCCGCTTCTCCGGCGGCACGACCGGCCTCTGCGTCGGGCACGTGGCCCCGGAGGCCGTCGACGAGGGACCGATCGCCTTCGTCCGCGACGGCGACACGATCCGTCTCGACGTCGCGAACGGCACCCTCGACGTCCTCGTCGACGACGCGGAGATGGCTCGTCGCCGGCAGCAGGGCGTCACGCACCCGGAGCCGAAGTACACCCGCGGCGTGCTCGCGAAGTACCGCAAGCTCGTCGGCAGCGCGAGCCGCGGCGCCGTCTGCGGCTGACGGCTTCTTCCCGCAACACACCGAGCAGCCGGTAATCCGGACGGCTGCAACCGTCACGGTTGCCTGGTGCTCGGTGTGTTGCGGGGGAGGGTGTATGCCGTGGGGCTGGGTCAGTGGCCCGCGTCGCGGAACGCGCGGGGCGTGAGCCCGGTGTGCTCGCGGAAGCGTCGGATGAGGTGGCGCTCGTCGCTGAACCCGGTCGCCGCGGCGATGTCGCGCACCCCGAGCCCAGTGTGGACGAGCAGGTCGGTCGCGGCCTCGAGCCGCCTCGAGGCCCGGTGGGCGTAGGGGCTCGTGCCGGTCTCGGCCCGGAACCGGCGGCGCCACGTCTCGTACGCCATGCCGACCTCCGCGGCCACGGACGGGAGGTCCAGCGGCTCGGCGAGGTCGCGGCCGAGCAGGGCGAGGGAGCGGTCCAGCCAGTCGGCGTGGCCTGCCTCGTGCCGGACCCTCGCCGCGGCGCCGCGGGGGGCTGTCACCGCGTTCGCCTCCAGCAGTGCGGCCAGCAGGTCGAGGGCCTCGGCGTCGCGGCCGACGACCGTCGTCGGGCGGGCCCGGTCGCCGTACACCGCGAACCGGTGGCGCCAACGGGCCACGGACAGCCCGTGGACGAGTGGCCGGTCGGGTGTGAGTGCCCCGAGACGACGCGCCAGCTCGAACGCGGCCCCGTCGAAGACGACGAAGACCTCGTCCCACCCGCCGCGGTCGGCGCCGTACCAGTGGGGGTGACCGGGGTGCACCACCACGAGCGACCCGGGACAGATGGCCTCGTCGTGCGAGGCGTCCCGGTAGCGCCCCGTGCCCGCGGTGACGAAGGTGAGGCCCCACGACGGGTGACGCCGTGTCGTGCCGGCGGGCAGCCCGCTCCCGCCGGTGATGCGGCCGGCCACGAGCACCTCGCCGAGCCTCCCCGAGGGCACGCGTGGAGCGCGGTCACCGTTTGATCCTCGCGCGGGCATGCAACCATCGAACCAGATCGTTCCCCTCTGACCATGACGTTCCGGGTCGCCCTCGGCGACGACTGCTGTGCTGGGGCCGGCGACGACCGCTCGGGTCGTTCACGATCCACGAGAGAGGAGCCGCCCATGCCCACCGACCTGCTCCCGGCGCTCACCACGGCATACCCCATCGGCGACGACGACGTCGCGGCCTACCGGGCGAACGGCCACGTGCGCCTGGCCCAGGTGGCCACGGAGGAGGAGGCTGCGGCCTACCGTCGGCCGGTGGCGGCGACCGTCGAGCGCCTCAGCACCGAGACCCGTCCCCTCGCCGAGCGCGACAGCTACGGCATGGCCTTCCTCCAGGTGATGAACCTCTGGCGGCACGACGAGGGCGTGGCCCACTTCGTCACGGCGTCCCGCTTCGCCGGCGTGGCGGCCCGCCTGCTCGGTGTCCCGCGCGTCCGGCTCTACCACGACCAGGCGCTCTTCAAGGAGCCCGGCGGGGGCTACACGCCCTGGCACCAGGACGCGATGTACTGGCCGCTGGACGGGTCGCGGTGCCTGACGATGTGGATGCCCCTCGTCGACATCACGCCGGCCCACGGCGGCCTCGCCTTCGCCAGCGGCAGTCACGTGGACGGCCCGCTCAGCGACATCGGCATCTCCGACGCGTCGGAGGAGCACTTCGACCGGCTGCTGCCCGAGCGGGGGCTGGCCGTCGACGAGCCGGTCGCGATGCGGGCGGGGGATGCGTCGTTCCACTCCGGCTGGACCGTGCACAAGGCCCTCGGCAACACCTCGGACCGGATGCGCGAGGTCATGACGGTCATCTGGTTCGCCGACGGGCTCGACGTGCTCGAACCGGCCAACTCGGCGCAGGCCAACGACCTCGCCTCGTGGCTGCCCGGGCTGGCGCCGGGTGACGTCGCCGCCGCGGAGGCCAACCCCCTGCTGCCCCGCTGACCCGGCAACACACCGAGAAGAGCGCGACACACCGGCCTCGGGTCCCGGTGTGTCGCGCTCTTCTCGGTGTGTTGCGCAGGGGTGGGGGTCCGGCGGTCTAGGCGTTCTCGTCGGGCGTCGACGACTCGGCCCGCGCCTTGAGTCCCGCGGCCTCCATCGACAGGTAGCGGTCGGTGAGAGACCGGTAGCCGCGCCCGAGGACGGACCCCAGCCGGCCGGACTGGGTGATCGAGAGCGTGACCCGGCACGTGCCGGGACCCGTGGCCTCGACGGTGTGCCGACCTTTCGTCCGCGTGCCCGGTCCGACTGCCTCCCAGACGAACTCGCGTCCCTCGGTGAGGTCTGTGACCGTCCAGACCGACGTCGGGATGCGCGGTTGGTCGATCCGGGCTCGCGCCCCGATCCGCAGCCCGCCGTCGAGCAGGGTCACGGATCGCACCGACGCGGTCCACTCGGGCCAGCGCTCGACGTCGCTCATGACCTCCCACACGCGCCCGGCCGGGGCGTCGACGTCGATGTCCGTGTGCTGCTCCATGACGACCGCTTCAGTGCTCGACGACGGCCGCGGCCGGTGCGACGTCGGCAGCCCAGTGACGCCAGACCGAGGTGACCTGCATGCCGACCTTCTCGTAGAGTCCGAGCGCGCCGGTGCGCGAGTCCGTCGACAGCTCGGACCGCTCGCCCCCGTGGGTGCGGGCGACCTCGAAGGCGTCGACGAGCAGTGCCCTCGCGAGCCCCTTGCCGCGCTCGTCGCGGCGCACCGCGAGCTTGTCGACGTAGGCGCTGCCGTTCGACACGACGACGAAGGCCATGCCGACCACGGTGTCGGACGGGTCGACCACGAGGCGGAGCTGCCAGGGCTCGAAGCCGGGGCGGTGGGTGACGGTGGCCGCCCACTCCTCGAAGGTCGCTCGCTCCCGATCGGACCACTCGAGGAAGGCGTCCTCGTTGACCGTCCACGTGGCGCGGAGGTCGTCGTCGTCGCGTGGTTCGCGGACGGCATACCCCTGTGGGAGGGGCTGCGGCTCGATCGCCCGACCGGCCGGGAGCTCGAGGACCCACGACGTCCAGAGGGTGCGGTAGCCCAGGGCCGAGAGCAGGCGCTCCCCGGGCGACCCGCCGGGGACGGGCTGACCCACCACGGTGCCCCCGTCACGGGCTCCGACCGCGCGCGTCCAGTGCGACAGTGCGGTCCCGATGCCGAGCCCGCGGTGACCTGGGTGGACGGCGGCGTCGACCCAGCGACCCTTGTAGACCTCGGCGTAGGCCACGAGCCGGCCCTCGTCGAGGACGCCGACCGTCTGGGTGGAGAGGTCGAAGGCCGGACGCTGCCAGTCGCCGACGATGTCGGCCTCCTCGATGACGACGGCACCCACGTCGTGCAGCTCGCACGCGGCCATGAGAGCGGTGACCGCGGTCGCGTCCTCCCGCGACAGCGGCCGCGTCGCGAGGTGGGTCGCTCCGGGCGGGAGGTGCAGAGGCACGACGCTCGTCATGTATGCCAGTGTCCCGACCCGTCCGACCCGTCGACAACCGACTTTCGTGGCCGTGGTCCACCACTGGACGGCCACCCGACGGCGTGACAGTGGGTGAGATCACGAGGTCACATGCTGAGACGCCACAGATGGCCGATTGACACCTCGGGGGCTTGGTAGGACGGTTGTCACGTGGCCCGACTCCTCGTACTTCCCTAGCGCGCCGACCAGCTCGAACGGTCAGCGCGCCCCCTTCCGTCCCCCCGCGGGACCGAAGGGTTTTTTTGTGGGTGGAGTCAGCCCGAACCGGCATCACGACGCAGTGCTCGAGACAAGGAAGACATCGTGAGCGACACGACGAAGCAGGCGCCATCGCCCGCCGACGTGGCCTCCCTGGCCCGTCCCCGACCCGCGGCGGAGGCGCGGTCGACGACGACCGCGGTCGTCACGCCCGCCCTCGAGGTCACCGGGGCCCAGGCGCTCGTACTCTCCCTCGAGGCCATCGGCTGCGACACCGTCTTCGGCATCCCCGGCGGCGCGATCCTGCCGGCCTACGACCCCATGCTCGACTCGAAGAAGGTGCGCCACATCCTCGTGCGCCACGAGCAGGGTGCCGGGCACGCCGCCGAGGGCTACGCCTCGGCGACGGGCAAGGTCGGCGTGTGCATGGCGACCTCCGGCCCCGGGGCGACGAACCTCGTGACCCCGCTCGCGGATGCCCACATGGACTCCGTCCCGGTCGTCGCCATCACCGGCCAGGTCGCGAGCGCCGCCATCGGCACGGACGCCTTCCAGGAGGCGGACATCCGCGGCATCACGATGCCGATCACCAAGCACAACTACCTCGTGACCGACCCGGCGAAGATCCCGCAGGCCATCGCCGAGGCCTTCCACGTCGCGAGCACCGGTCGCCCCGGTCCCGTCCTCGTCGACATCAGCAAGGACGCCCTCCAGGCGAGGACGACGTTCAGCTGGCCGCCGCAGATCGACCTGCCCGGCTACCGGCCGGTCCTGCGCCCGCACGGCAAGCAGATCCGCGAGGCCTCCCGCCTCATGGCCGCCGCGAAGCAGCCGATCCTCTACGTCGGCGGCGGCGTCGTCCGGGCCAAGGCCAGCGAGGCGCTGCGCCGCCTCGTCGAGCTGACCGGCATCCCCGTCGTCACGACCCTCATGGCGCGCGGGACCGTTCCCGACAGCGAGCCGCTCAACCTCGGCATGCCCGGCATGCACGGCACCGTGGCCGCCGTCACCGGGCTGCAGAAGTCCGACCTCATCATCGCCCTCGGAGCGCGGTTCGACGACCGCGTCACGGGCCAGCTGTCGACGTTCGCCCCGGACGCCAAGGTGATCCACGCCGACATCGACCCGGCCGAGATCTCCAAGAACCGCATCGCCGACGTGCCGATCGTCGGTGACGTGGGCGAGGTCATCAAGGACCTCATCGAGCAGGTGACGCTCGACCGGGCGACCGCCGAGACCGACGCGAACGGCTGGGACTACACGGCCTGGCGTGAGCGGGTCGCCGAGTGGAAGCAGACCTTCCCGCTCGGCTGGACCGACAGCGAGGACGGCACGCTGTCGCCGCAGTACGTCATCGAGCGCATCGGTGCGCTCACCGGACCCGAGGCCACCTACGTCGCCGGGGTCGGCCAGCACCAGATGTGGGCCGCGCAGTTCGTGCAGTACGAGCGCCCCAACGCCTGGATCAACTCCGGCGGCCTTGGCACGATGGGCTTCTCGGTCCCGGCGGCCATGGGCGCCAAGGTCGCCGAGCCCGACCGGACGGTGTGGGCCATCGACGGCGACGGCTGCTTCCAGATGACGAACCAGGAGCTCGCGACCTGCGTCATCAACAACATCCCGATCAAGGTCGCGATCATCAACAACAGCAGCCTCGGCATGGTGCGCCAGTGGCAGACGCTCTTCTACAACGAGCGCTACTCCAACACCAACCTCCAGCCCCTCGAGCAGCGGGTGCCGGACTTCGTCAAGCTCGCCGACGCCTACGGCTGCCTCGGCCTGCGTGCCGAGACCCCGGAGGAGGTCGACGCCGTCATCAAGCAGGCGCTCGAGACCAACGACCGCCCCGTCGTCATCGACTTCATCGTGCACCGTGACGCGATGGTGTGGCCGATGGTGCCGGCCGGCGTCAGCAACGACATGATCCAGGCCGCCCGCCACGAGGCGCCGGTCTGGGAACGGGAGGACTGAGCATGAGCAAGCACACCCTGTCGGTCCTCGTCGAGGACAAGCCCGGCGTCCTGACCCGCGTCGCGGCCCTCTTCTCCCGCCGCGGCTTCAACATCAACTCCCTCGCCGTCGGCCCGACCGAGCTGCCCGAGATCTCGCGCATCACGGTCGTCGTCGAGGTCGAGGGGGCCGCCCTCGAGCAGGTGACCAAGCAGCTCAACAAGCTCATCGAGGTGCTCAAGGTCGTCGAGCTCGACGCGCACGCGTCGGTCCAGCGCGAGATCCTGCTCGTCAAGGTCCGGGCCGACGCCGCCACCCGCAGCCAGGTCATCGACACGATCCAGCTCTTCAAGGCCAAGGTCGTCGACGTCACCACCGACGCCATCGTCATCGAGGCGACCGGCACCACCGACAAGCTCCGGGCCCTGCTCGACGTGCTCGAGCCCTTCGGGATCAAGGAGCTCGTCCAGTCCGGCATGGTGGCCGTCGGTCGCGGGTCGCGCTCGATCACCGACCGGAGCCTCCGCACCGCCTGACCCCGCGCCCATCACGCGCCCAACACGAGCCCATCACGAGGACGTATGCCGTCCGCCCCGGCCACACGGCATACGACCCCGGGTGCCGCACCCGCACAGACCAACCGCACACCGCAACCGAAGGAGAAGGCCACCATGGCCGAGATGTTCTACGACGACGACGCCGACCTGTCGATCATCCAGGGCAAGAAGGTCGCCGTCATCGGCTACGGCAGCCAGGGCCACGCCCACGCGCTCAACCTGCGCGACTCCGGGGTCGACGTCCGCGTCGGCCTCGCCGAGGGCAGCAAGAGCACGGCGAAGGCCGAGGCCGAGGGCCTTCCCGTGACGTCGGTCGCCGACGCGGTCAAGGAGGCCGACCTCGTCGTCATCCTCACGCCCGACCAGGTGCAGCGGACCGTCTACGCCAACGACATCCAGCCGAACCTCAAGAACGGCGCGGCGCTGCTCTTCGGCCACGGCTTCAACATCCGTTTCGGCTACATCAAGCCGGAGGCCGACGCCGACGTGCTCATGGTCGCCCCCAAGGGTCCCGGGCACATCGTGCGCCGCGAGTTCGTCGACGGCCGTGGGGTGCCCGTGCTCCTCGCCGTCGAGCAGGACGCGTCCGGAACGGCGTGGGAGCTCGCCAAGGCGTACGGCAAGGCGATCGGTGGCCTGCGCGCCGGCGGCATCAAGACGACGTTCACCGAGGAGACCGAGACCGACCTGTTCGGTGAGCAGGCCGTCCTCTGCGGTGGCGCGAGCCAGCTCGTCATGTACGGCTTCGAGACCCTCGTCGAGGCGGGCTACCAGCCCGAGGTCGCCTACTTCGAGTGCCTCCACGAGCTCAAGCTCATCGTCGACCTCATGATCGAGGGCGGCATCGCCAAGCAGCGCTGGTCGGTCTCCGACACGGCGGAGTACGGCGACTACGTCTCCGGCCCGCGCGTCATCGACCCGCACGTCAAGGAGAACATGAAGGCGGTGCTCGGCGACATCCAGAACGGCACCTTCGCCAAGCGCTTCATCGACGACCAGGACGCCGGCGCGCCGGAGTTCACGGCGCTGCGCGAGAAGGGCGCCCAGCACCCGATCGAGGCGACCGGCCGCGAGCTGCGGGGGCTCATGGCGTGGGTCAAGCAGACCGACGCCGACTACGTCGAGGGCAGCGCCGCGCGCTGACCTCGCTGTCGCAGCCTGACCGTGCCCGGGGCCGGTCGCCCGTTCGTGGGGCGACCGGCCCTCGGCATCGGTCCCGTCAGGCCAGGTGGTCGGCGACGTGGACGAAGCTGTAGCCGTCCCTGCGTAGCCGGGGGAGCGCGAGCGCCATCCCGGCGGCGGTCCCGCGCCCCGGGTGGTTGAGGTGGCCGATGACGACCGAGCCGGGCCGCACCGTCCGCATCGCGGCCTGGACCTGCCGGGGACTGAAGGTGGCCCCGGCGTCGCCGTTGACGTCGAACCCGACCGGCACGAGGCCGAGGTCGCGCACGATCCTGACGGCCACGTCGTCGTAGTGGGCGGTGCCGGACCGCACGAGCGTCGTGCGCGGGTGCAGCCGTCGCTCGAGGTCGAGTGCGTTGCCCATGACCTCGTCGTAGACCTCACCGGGGTCACGCGTGCCGGCGATGCCGTAGGCGGCCCTTCCGGTGACCGAGAGCGGGACGTGGCGGGTGCCGTGGTCGGCGATGTCGAAGAGCGGGTCGGCGGCCAGGTCCTCGAAGACCCGCGGGTTGGCCCGGATCCACCGGCTGTTGAGGAAGAGCGTGGCCCGGGCCTGCTCGGCGCGCAGCAGGTCCACGAGGGCCGCGTCGTAGCCGTCGCCGCCGCGCCCACCGCAGGCGTCGAAGGTCAGGGCCACGACCGGTCCGGGGCTCGATCCGGCTCCGACCATCGCCGTGACCCCGGGCAGGTCGGTGCCCCATCGGGTCGGTGACATGCCGTCGTAGCGGGCTCGCACCGCGTCGCGCGACAGTGCCGTCGGACGAGCAGGCACCGTGGCGGGCGGGGAGCCCGTCGGTGGCGCCGTGGGCCCTGGTGGTGCCGACCCCGGAGGCAGGCTGCCCGGGCTGGCCGACGGCTGTCCCGGGACCGGCGCCGACGTCGGCCGTCCGGGGGAGCAGCCCACGAGCAGCGACCCCAGCCCGGCTCCGAGCGCACCACCGAGCAGCGTCCTGCGCGCCACCGCCATGTCGACCCCTCACCGCGGGCGTCTGCACCGCTCGCCCATCACGCTAGGACGTGCGTCTGGGAGATGTCCGGAGGTTCGCTGCGATCCACCGGGCCGGCGACCTCGACCCCCTAGACTCGCCGACGGCACGCCGATGCGGTGTCTCCGACGGCTGCGCCCGACGCGGCCCACCCCTCCCGAAGGGACCTCCCTGTGAGCAAGCCTGTCGTCCTCATCGCCGAAGAGCTGTCGCCCGCCACGATCGAGGCGCTGGGTCCCGACTTCGAGGTCCGGCGCGTCGACGGGGCCGACCGTGCGGAGCTGCTCGCCGCCCTGGCGGGCGTCGACGCGGTCCTCATCCGGTCGGCCACGAGGATGGACGCCGAGGCGATCAGGGCGGGCGGACGGCTCAGGGTCATCGCCCGCGCCGGTGTCGGGCTCGACAACGTCGACGTCGAGGCGGCCACCCAGGCCGGCATCATGGTCGTCAACGCCCCGACGTCCAACATCACGTCCGCCGCCGAGCTCGCCATCGGGCTGCTCCTCGCGACGGCCCGCAACATCGCCCCGGCCAACCAGGCGCTCAAGGCCGGTGCCTGGAAGCGCAGCAGCTACTCGGGGGTCGAGCTGCTCGACAAGACGGTCGGTGTCGTCGGCCTCGGACGCATCGGCGCGCTCGTCGCCGAGCGCCTCAAGGGCTTCGGCATGCGGATCCTCGCCTACGACCCCTATGCCTCGCCGGCCAAGGCCGGGCAGCTCGGGGCGGCTCTCGTCGACCTCGACGAGCTGCTCGCCCAGTCCGACTTCATCACCATCCACCTGCCGAAGACGCCGGAGACCGTCGGCCTCATCGGCGAGGAGGCCCTGGCCAAGGTCAAGCCGTCGGTGCGCATCGTCAACGCCGCCCGCGGCGGCATCCTCGACGAGGAGGCCCTCGCCCGCGCCATCGCCGAGGGCAGGGTCGCCGGCGCCGGCATCGACGTCTTCGCCGTCGAGCCGACGACCGAGTCACCGCTCTTCGAGCACGAGTCCGTCGTCGTCACGCCGCACCTCGGCGCCTCGACCGAGGAGGCGCAGGAGAAGGCCGGCATCTCCGTGGCGAGGTCCGTGCGCCTGGCCCTCGGCGGTGAGCTGGTCCCCGACGCCGTCAACGTCCCCACCGGCTTCATCGCCGAGGAGGTCCGCCCCGGCATCGCGCTCGTGGAGAAGCTCGGCCGCATCTTCACCGCCGTCGCCGGCTCGGTGCCGGCGCAGCTCGACGTGGACGTCCGGGGCGAGATCACGGCCCACGACGTCAGCGTCTGGAAGCTCGTGGCCCTCAAGGGTCTGTTCACCGACGTCGTCGAGGACGCCGTCACCTACGTCAACGCCCCGATGCTCGCCGAGCAGCGCGGCTGTGTCGTGCGGCTCGTCACCGACCCCGACGCGGGCGACTTCCGCAACGTCACGACGCTCCGCGGCACGCTCGCCGACGGCACCGTCGTGGCCGTCTCGGGCACGCTCACCGGCCCGAAGATGGTCGAGAAGCTCGTGGGCGTTGGTGGTCACGACCTCGAGGTCCCCATCTCGGACCACATGCTCGTCTTCGAGTACTCCGACCGTCCGGGTGTCATCGGTGCCGTCGGGCGGATCCTCGGCGACGCCGGCATCAACATCGGCGGCATGCAGGTCTCACGCCAGGACGACCGGGCCATCGGCGTGCTCAACGTGGACAGCGCCGTTCCCGCACCGATGGCAGCCGAGCTCGCCGAGGTCATCGAGGCCGAGAGCTTCTCGGTCGTCGACCTGCGCGACTGAGCCGTCGGCGCGCCTGAGCCGTCGGCGCGCCCGTCACGTCACGAGGTCGGCGTCGTCCGTCGTCCCGTCCGCGCTCTCGCTCCCGGCGTCCCCGTTGCCGTTGCCGTTGCCGTTGTCGTCCGGCTCGAGGCTCGCGAGCTCGGGGACGAGCTCGTGACGCTTGCTGAACGTGTCGACGATGGCGAGGGCCACCGCGGCGACGGGGATGCCGATGAGGGCTCCGATGGCACCGAAGAGGGCGGCGCCCGCGATGACCGACCCGAGGGCCACCGCAGGGTGGACGTCCATCGTCCGCCGGCTGATGCGCGGGGTGAAGACGTAGTTCTCGAGCTGCTGGTAGATCGTGGCGAACACCGCGATCCACAAGGCGTTGATCGGCTTGTCGAGCAGGGCGAAGAGCGCGGGCAGTGCGACGCCGATGTAGGTGCCGATGGTCGGGATGAACTGGCCGACGATGCCGGCGAAGATGCCGAGGGGCAGCCAGAACGGCACGTCGATGAACCAGAAAAAGGCGACGTGGAACAGCGCGGACAAGGTGGCGAGCAGGAGCTTGGAGACGACGTAGCCACCGGTCTTCTCGACCGAGATGGTCCACACGGTGATGAAGACGCGCTGGTAGCGCTGGGGCAGCCACGAGCCGATGGTCTGGCGCAGCCGCGGGCTGTCCGCCGAGAGGTAGTAGGCGAAGACGAGGATCGTCAGGCTGTCGAAGAGGAAGGTGACGAGCGAGCCGAAGATGCCGACGATGCCTCCGCCGTACTTGCCCGCGAGCTCACCGAGCTTGTCCGGGGTCAGGCTGAGCGCCGACTGGATCTGGGCGAGGTCGAAGCGGGTGTGGAAGGTGGAGTTGACCCAGTCGATGGCCGACGTCACGGCACCGGGCAGCTGGGTGCCGAGCTGCGAGAGCTGGGAGACGAAGACCTGCCCGAAGAGCTCGACCAGTCCGGCGAAGAGCAGGAGCATGCCGAGCATCGTCAGGCCGGTCGCGAGGCCGCGTCGCAGGCCCCGGGAGCTGAGCCACAGCACGACCGGCTCCATGGCGATCGACACGAGCCAGGCGAGCAGCAGCAGGAAGAGGAAGCTGCCCATCGCCTGGAAGGCCCACGTCACGAGTCCGAGCAGGACGACGGCGACCATGACGGTGAAGGTGACGCGGCGCGCGTTGCCCGGGGTGATGGCGATCCAGCGTGCCTCGTCGTCGAAGGGCACCCCGGGCACGGCGTGGCTCCGGTGCCGCTGGTGAGCGGCATGGTTCGGGTGCTCGGGATGGCTCGGGTGGCTCGCGTGGGTCGGGTGGTCGTGGTGGCGGGCGGTGCCGGTGGAGGGGTCGGCAGGCGCGTCGGGGTGGTCGGCGCTCACGCGGCGAGCCTACGACCACCGTTCCGCCGATCGGGGGACGTGCGCGACGTCTCGACGAGCCGTCCGGACCTGCGACGAATGGCGGACATCGCGTCTCACCTGCTGGAAACCCCCTGTACCCACAAGTAGCGCGGCGTACCGTGAAACGCATGGCGCGGCAGGTCGTACTCATTCTCCGCCGCGGCGAGTCCAGGTAGTCAGCACCCTCGCCGCGGAGATCCCGCGCACCCCTCGTGCTGACCGGCTCGCCCACCAGGGCTCGAGCCACCTGAGACCACCAACCGCACTGAACCGAAAGACGTGATCACCATGAGCGAAGACGCCAAGGCAGCCCGTCAGGCCCTGCAGGAGTCGATGGACCTGCGCGACCAGGGTCACACCGAGGACTGAGTCGCCGAGCGACCGATGACGAAGGCCCCCGCCCCTCCGGGTGGGGGCCTTCGTCGTGCGTTCACGAAATGAGACGCGGCGTCCACATCACAAGACGAGTTCTAGGCTGACGGCATGGCACAGACGCAGCTCAAGGACGCGTACTCGATCGCCGTCATCGGCGGCGACGGCATCGGCCCCGAGGTGGTCGCGGAGGGTCTGAAGGTCCTCGAGGCCGTGACCGGCGACACCGGCCCGACGTTCGCGACGAACGACTACGACCTCGGCGCGCGGCGCTGGCACGCCACGGGCGAGACGCTGCCGGACTCGGTCCTCCACGAGCTGCGCGGTCACGACGCGATCCTCCTCGGCGCCATCGGCGACCCGAGCGTCCCGAGCGGAGTGCTCGAGCGCGGAGTCCTGCTGCCGCTGCGCTTCGCCCTCGACCACTACGTCAACCTCCGTCCCGCCAAGCTCTTCCCGGGCGTCTTCAGCCCGCTCGACGTCGCGCGCGTCGCCCCCGACGGCATCGACTTCGTCGTCGTCCGCGAGGGCACCGAGGGCCCCTACACCGGCAACGGGGGCGCCCTGCGCGTCGGGACGCCCCACGAGATCGCGACGGAGGTCAGCGTCAACACCCGCTACGGCGTCGAGCGCGTCGTCCGCGACGCCTTCGCCCGCGCCCAGGCCCGACCCCGCAAGCACCTGACGCTCGTGCACAAGCACAACGTCCTGACGCATGCCGGTCACCTCTGGCGCCGCACCGTCGAGGAGGTCGGGGCCGAGTTCCCCGACGTCGAGACCGCCTACCAGCACGTCGACGCCGCGACGATCTTCATGGCGACCGACCCGGGTCGCTTCGACGTCATCGTCACCGACAACCTCTTCGGCGACATCCTCACCGACATCGCCGCGGCCATCGCCGGCGGCATCGGTCTCGCCGCCTCGGGCAACATCAACCCGGCGCGCACGACCCCGAGCATGTTCGAGCCGGTCCACGGCTCGGCGCCCGACATCGCCGGCCAGTCCAAGGCCGACCCGACCGCGGCGATCCTCTCGGTCGGCATGCTGCTCGCGCACCTCGGCCTCGACCGGGAGGCGGCACGCGTCGACGACGCCGTTGCTGCAGACCTGGCCGAGCGTGGCGACGCCGTCCGCAGCACCACCGCTGTCGGCGACGCCGTGGCCGCCCGTCTCTGAGGCGATCGGCCCACAGGTCGCCCGGCCGGGCACCCGGGTGCGTATGCCGGGTGGCCGGACCGACGGCATACGCCCGCTTCCGCGAGCGCGGGTCCCCGGCTTCTCCGTCTCACGATGTGGGCGATAGCCTGACAACCGGATCACCGCTGATTTTGCCCCTGGAGGTTTTGTCATGACCCAGCTGTCCTTCGAGGTCACGCGCCGCGCCGACGCGACGTCGCCCGAGCGCATCGCCGAGGTCCTCGAGAACCCCGGCTTCGGCAAGACCTTCACCGACCACATGGTCGTCGCGACGTGGACCGCCGACGGCGGCTGGGGCGACGCGCAGGTCAAGCCCTACGGCCCCTTCCAGCTCGACCCCGCGGCGGCGGTGCTCCACTACGCCCAAGAGATCTTCGAGGGCATGAAGGCCTACCGTCACGCCGACGGCTCCATCTGGACCTTCCGCCCCGAGGCCAACGCGGCCCGCTTCGCCCGCTCGGCCCGCCGCCTTGCGCTCCCGGTGCTGCCCGAGGCGGACTTCATCGAGTCGCTGCGTCAGATCGTGTCCGTCGACCAGGCCTGGGTGCCGGCCGGCGACGCGGGGGAGAAGAGCCTCTACCTGCGACCGTTCATGTTCGCGTCCGAAGCGTTCCTCGGCGTGCGACCAGCCCAGCAGGTCACCTACTCCGTCATCGCCTCCCCGGCCGGCGCCTACTTCTCCGGCGGTCTCAAGCCGGTGACCCTGTGGATCTCCACCGACTACGCCCGCGCCGGCGAGGGTGGCACGGGCGCGGCCAAGTGCGGCGGCAACTACGCCAGCTCGCTCGCGGGCCAGCTCGAGGGCATCGAGCACGGCTGCGACCAGGCGGTCTTCCTCGACTCCTCGACGCACACGTACATCGAGGAGCTCGGGGGGATGAACCTCTTCATCGTCACCAAGGACGGGCGCATCGTCACGCCCGAGCTCACCGGCTCGATCCTCGAGGGGGTCACGCGCAGCTCGATCCTCGAGATCGCCAAGGAGCTCGACCTCGAGCCGGAGGAGCGCCGCATCCCGATCCAGGAGTGGAAGGACGGCGCGGCCAACGGCGACATCGTCGAGATCTTCGCGTGCGGCACGGCCGCGGTCGTGACGCCCGTCGGCGAGCTGCGCTGGGCCGGCGGCTCCGTCGACCACCGCCGCGAGGGCCACGAGGACCGCTACGCCGAGGCCATCCGCAGCAAGCTCCTCGACATCCAGTACGGCCGCGCCGAGGACTCGCACGGTTGGCTGACCCGTCTCGTCTGAGCACGCCTCGCCGATGGGGCCAGTGACGCGCGGGGCGACCCCCGGTCTGCCGGTGGGCGACCTCGACCCGCCCCGGCTCGTCGCCTCCGACCTCGACGGCACCCTGCTGCGCACGGACGGCTCCCTGTCCGGGCGGACGGCGGCTGCGTGGTCGGCGGCGACCCGGGCAGGCATCGAGACGGTCCTCGTCACGGCTCGCCCGCCGCGCTGGCTGCACGGGCTCGAAGGGGTCGTCGGACCGCGTGGCACGGCGATCTGCGGCAACGGCGCCTTCGTGTACGAGGTGGCGACCCGCCGTGTCCTCGAGACGCACTGCTTCGACGGTGGCGCCGTCGACGAGCTCGTGGCCGACCTGCGGCGGGCCGTGCCCACGGTCACGTTCGCGGCGGAGCGGGTCAGTGGGCCCTTCGTGGCCGACGACTACCCCGACCCGCACCGCGACCGGGGCGCCGAGCGGGCCGTGCGCGGCTCGTGGCGCGAGATCGGGGCGGAGCCGGTGGGCAAGCTGCTCGCGCTGGCGCCGGAGCTGCCTCTCGAGGACTTCCTGGCGACGGTCGAGGACGTGCTCGGTGACCGTGGGCACCTGCACTTCTCGGGGGCACACGGTCTCGCCGAGATCAACGCCCCCGGCGTGACCAAGGCCGCCGGCCTCGAGCGGTGGGCGGCACGGCTCGGCATCGAGGCCTCGCAGGTGTGGGCCTTCGGGGACATGCCCAACGATCTGCCGATGCTGGCCTGGGCCGGGGTCGGGTGGGCCGTGGCGAACGGTCACGGCGACGTGCGTGCCGCGGCGGACCGCGAGTGCCCGCCGAACGACGACGACGGCGTCGCGCAGGTGCTCGAGGCGATCCTCGACGCGTCACCGTAAAGGTTTGATCCAGAACCATTGACGTCGCACTTTCACCGGTGGAGGATGCCGAGCACCACTGGCAGCGGCGAACAAAGGTTTGCCGCGCGATGTTTGCGAGGTAGTGCATGAGCGTTCCTCCGTCCACATCCGACACCGTGAAAGCCCGCGGGGTCAGCACCGAGTCCGCCGACGACGAGTCGATGCTCGCCGAGCTCGGGTACAAGCAGGAGCTCCACCGGGGCATGAGCGGCTTCTCGAACTTCGCCGTGTCCTTCTCGATCATCTCGATCCTGGCCGGCTGCATCACGACCTACTACCTGGCCATGGATGCCGGCGGCCCGCTCGCCATCAACACCGGTTGGCTCATCTGCGGCGCGTTCGTGCTCTGCGTCGCCCTCGCCATGGCCGAGATCTGCTCGGTCTACCCGACGGCCGGCGGGCTCTACTGGTGGGCGGGTCGGCTCGCACGCAGCCGCAAGCGCGAGTGGGCATGGTTCGTCGGCTGGTTCAACTTCCTCGGCGAGGTCGCGGTGACGGCCTCCATCGACTACGGCGCCGCTCTCACGTGGTCGGCCGTCTACACGATGATCACGGGCAACGCGCTCGGCCTGCCCCAGGTCTTCGTCATCTTCGCGGTGCTCCTGCTGCTGCACGCGCTGCTCAACACGTTCGGGGTCGACCTCGTCAAGATCCTCTCGTCGGTCAGCGCGTGGTGGCACGTCGTCGGCGTCGCGATCATCGTCGTGGCCCTCTGGGTCGCGCCGGTCCCGCACCAGTCGCTGTCGTGGACCTTCACGCACTACGTCAACAACACCGGCTTCCAGGGCACGGGCGGCGTCTTCGGCCTGCCGATCTACGCCTTCCTCGTCGGCCTGCTCATGGCGCAGTACACCCTGACGGGCTACGACGCCTCGGCCCACGTCGCCGAGGAGACGCGCAACGCCTCCATCGAGGCGCCCAAGGGCATCGTGCGCAGCGTCTGGGTCTCGATCGTGGCCGGCTCGATCCTGCTCGTCTCCGTGACCGCGGCGATCCAGAACTACGACACCGCGCGCAAGGCGGCCGACGCCAACGGGCTGCCGCCCGCCCAGATCTTCCTCGACGCGCTCGGGGAGCGACTCGGGGTGACGATGGTCGTCATCTGCGGCGTCGCGCAGTTCTTCTGCGGCATGGCGTCCGTCACGGCGAACTCGCGCATGTCGTACGCCTTCTCGCGTGACAACGCGCTGCCGGGCTCGCGGCTCTGGGCGCGGATCAACCCGCGCACCGGCACGCCGACGAACTCGATCTGGCTGTGTGCCGCGCTGTCGTTCATCCTCACCGTGCCGGCGATCTGGAACACGACCGCCTTCTTCGCCGTCACGTCGGTGGCGGTCATCGGTCTCTACATCGCCTACGCGACGCCGATCCTGCTGCGGCGCCTCAACCCCGGCTTCCGCCAGGGCCGGTGGAGCCTCGGCCGGTGGAGCGCACCGATCGGCTGGATCGCCATCGTCTGGGTGGGCTTCATCGTCATCCTCTTCCTGCTGCCGCAGTACTCGCCCGGCACCCTCGGGGACCCGACGTTCAACTTCGCTCCGGTCACCGTCGTCGTCGTCGCGCTCTTCGCGCTGGGGTCGTGGTTCGCCGGAGGCCGCAAGCACTTCATGCGCGACGTCCCCGAGGGGCACGACACCAAGCCTGCGGCGGAGCTCCTGAGCTGACATGCCCGTGGTCAGGGGAGAGCGTCACCTCGCACTCACGGCGCTGCCGGACGCGGTGCTGCGGCCGGCGTCCGGCAACGCCTTCGAGAACACCGTCGAGCAGCTCGCCCGGGCGATCCGCCTGGGCGTGCTGTCCGACGGCGAGCAGCTCCCCCCGGAGCGCGATCTCGCCGAGCGCCTCGGCGTCAGCCGCACGACGTTGCGCGAGGCGATCGCGGCGCTGCGTGACTCAGGGCTCGTGACGACCAGACGAGGGCGCGGCGGCGGCACGACGGTGACGTATGCCGCTGAGGTCCCTGCGTCGTCGGCGAGCGTCGCGGGCACCTTCGTCCGCAGCGGCGCGGCCATGCTCGACGCGCTGACCTTCCGGCGGGTCGTCGAGCCCGGCGCGGCGTGGCTCGCCGCGACCCAGCCGCTGGCCGGGGACCAGCGTGCCTGGCTCGGCGAGTGCCTGCGTGAGGTCGACGAGGCCCCGGACGCAGCCGCCCACCGGGTGGCCGACTCGCGCCTGCACCTGGCCATCGCGACCCTGTCCGGCTCGCCGATGCTCGTCGACGCCGTGACGCGCGCCCAGGCGGCCCTGCACGACATGCTCATGGCGATCCCCGTGCTGCGCCGCAACATCGAGCACTCGAACACCCAGCACCACCAGGTCGTCGCCGCCGTCCTCGGCGGCGACGCGGAGCGTGCCCGGGCGGTGATGGAGGAGCACTGTGACGCGACCTCCGCACTGCTCCGCGGCCTCATCGGATAGGACGTGCACATGGCCAAACCACCGACACTGACCGTCGACCAGCTCCGCAGCGAGATCGAGGCGGGCGACATCGACACCGTCGTCGTGGCCTTCACCGACATGCAGGGCAGGCTGCAGGGCAAGCGCCTGCACGGGCACTACTTCCTCGACCACGTGCTCGAGGACGGCACCGAGGGGTGCAACTACCTGCTGGCCGTCGACGTCGACATGAACACCGTCGACGGCTACGCCATGTCGTCGTGGGAGCGCGGCTACGGCGACATGTTCTTCGACCTCGACCTGGGCACGCTGCGCCGCACCCCGGGCAGCAAGAACTCGGCGACCGTCCAGTGCGACCTCACGTGGCTCGACGGGAGCGGCGCGGTCGTGCAGTCGCCGCGGTCGGTGCTCAAGGCGCAGGTCGACCGCGCCGCCGCTCTCGGGATGGCCGCGCACTGCGGCACCGAGCTCGAGTTCATCGTCTTCCAGGAGTCCTACGAGCAGGCCTGGGACGCCAACTACGTCGGCCTCACCCCGGCCAACCGCTACAACGTCGACTACTCGATCCTCGGCGGGGACCGCGTCGAGCCGCTGCTGCGCGAGATCCGCAACGAGATGTATGCCGCGGGCGCCGTCGTCGAGAGCGCCAAGGGGGAGTGCAACTACGGACAGCACGAGATCGGCTTCCTCTTCGACGAAGCCGTGCGCACGTGCGACAACCACGTCGTCTACCGCAACGCGGCGAAGGAGATCGCGGCCCACCACGCGCAGTCGCTGACCTTCATGGCCAAGTTCGACCAGCGCGAGGGCAGCTCGTGCCACATCCACCTGTCGCTGCGCGGGCTCGGTGGTGAGACCGTCTTCGTCGACGAGGACCGCGAGCACGGGCACAGCGCCATGTTCGAGCACTTCCTCGCCGGCATCCTGGCGACGCAGCGCGAGCTGACGTACTTCTACGCGCCGAACATCAACTCCTACAAGCGGTTCTCCTCGGCGAGCTTCGCGCCGACCACCGTCGCCTGGGGCCGTGACAACCGCACGTGCGCGCTGCGCGTCGTCGGTCACGGTGCCGGCCTGCGCGTCGAGAACCGCATCGGGGGCGGAGACCTCAACCCCTACCTCGCGGTGGCAGCGATGCTCGCCGGTGGCCTGCACGGCATCGAGCACGAGCTGTCGCTCGAGCCGGCCCTCGACGGCAACGCCTACACGTCGGACAAGCCGCATGTGCCCTCGACGCTGCAGGAGGCCCGAGACCTCCTCGCCGGATCGGCCGTCGCGCGGGCAGCCTTCGGCGACGAGGTCGTCGACCACTACGTCAACGCCGCCGACGTGGAGACCACGGCCTTCAACGCCGCGGTCACCGACTGGGAGCGCAAGAGAGGATTCGAACGACTGTGAGCACCACCAGCCAGACCCACGACGTCATCAACCCGGCCACCGAGGAGGTCGTGCGCACCGTCGAGCTCGCCTCGCTGGAGCAGGCCGACGCCGCGATCGCCCGGGCGAGGGCAGCCGCCCCGGCATGGGCTGCCGTGGCACCCGCCGACCGTGCCCTGCTCCTGCGGCGGTTCTCCGACCTCGTCGGCGAGCACCAGGAACAGCTCGCCCTGCTCGAGGTCGAGAACGCCGGGCACACGATCGGCAACGCGAGGTGGGAGGCCGGCAACGTCCGCGACGTCCTCGCCTACTACTCCGGCGCTCCCGAACGGAACTTCGGCCGGCAGATCCCGGTCGCGGGTGGCATCGACGTCACGTTCCGGGAGCCGCTCGGCGTGGTCGGCATCATCGTGCCGTGGAACTTCCCCATGCCGATCGCCGGCTGGGGGTTCGCCCCGGCCCTGGCCGCCGGCAACACGGTCGTGCTCAAGCCGGCCGAGCTGACGCCGCTGACGGCCGTCCGTCTCGGCGAGCTGGCTCTCGAGGCCGGCATCCCCGAGGGCGTCCTCACCGTCGTCCCCGGCCGGGGCTCGGTCGTGGGGGAGCGGTTCGTCACCCACCCCGACGTGCGCAAGGTCTGCTTCACCGGGTCGACGGCGGTGGGCCAGCGGATCATGCGAGGGGCCGCCGACCAGGTCAAGCGCGTCACGCTCGAGCTCGGCGGCAAGAGCGCCAACATCGTCTTCGCCGACTCGGACCTCGAGCTCGCTGCGGCTCGCGCCCCCTACGGCGTCTTCGACAACGCCGGCCAGGACTGCTGCGCCCGCAGCCGGATCCTCGTGCAGCGCAGCGTGTTCGAGAGGTTCATGGAGCTCTTCGAGACAGCGGTGCGCGGCGTCGTCGTCACCGACCCCCGTGACGAGGCGGCCGAGATGGGCCCGCTCATCAGCGCCGGCCAGCGCGACACCGTGCGCTCCTACGTCGAGGACGCGACCGAGGACGTCGACGTGGCCTTCCGCGGCGACGCCCCGGAGGGCAGCGGCTACTGGTACCCCGCGACGGTCGTCCTCCCGCGCTCGACGGCCGACCGCGTCTGGCAGGAGGAGGTCTTCGGCCCGGTCGTGGCGGTCATGCCCTTCGACGACGAGGCCGACGCGGTCGCCAAGGCCAACGACACGGCATACGGCCTCTCGGGGTCGATCTGGACGCGCGACATCGGTCGCGGCCTGCGGGTGGCCCGAGGGGTCGAGGCCGGCAACCTGTCGGTCAACTCGCACAGCAGCGTCCGCTACTCGACGCCGTTCGGAGGCTTCAAGCAGAGCGGGATCGGGCGGGAGCTCGGACCCGACGCCCTCGACGCGTTCTCCGAGGTCAAGAACGTCTTCATCTCGACCGACTGACGGTCTCCATCAAACCGAACACGTAATCCACTGGGCTGGAAGGATATTCACATGGCAGGCAGGCTCGACGGCAAGGTCGCGGTCATCACGGGCGGGTGCTCGGGGATCGGTCTCGCGACGGTGCGTCGCTTCGCCGAGGAGGGCGCGAAGGTCGTCATCGGCGATCTCGACGAGGTGAACGGACCGCGCATCGCCGAGGAGGTCGGCGGCGCCTTCGTGCGTGTCGACGTGGTCAGCAAGGAGGACGTCGACGCCCTCTTCCGCACGGCCAAGGAGACCTTCGGCTCGGTCGACATCGCCTTCAACAACGCGGGGATCAGCCCGCCCGAGGACGACTCCATCCTCGACACCGACCTCGACGCCTGGCGCAAGGTCCAGGAGGTCAACCTCACGTCGGTCTACCTCTGCTGCAAGGCGGCGCTGCCCTACATGCTCGAGCAGGGCAAGGGCTCGATCATCAACACCGCGTCGTTCGTCGCCGTCATGGGGGCGGCCACGTCGCAGATCTCCTACAGCGCCAGCAAGGGCGGCGTGCTGTCCATGTCGCGCGAGCTCGGGGTCCAGTTCGCCCGCCAGGGGGTCCGCGTCAACGCGCTGTGCCCCGGGCCCGTCAACACCCCGCTGCTTCAGGAGCTCTTCGCCAAGGACGAGGAGCGTGCTGCGCGCCGCCTCGTGCACGTGCCCATGGGACGCTTCGGCGAGCCGGAGGAGATGGCCAACGCGGTGCTCTTCCTCGCGTCCGACGAGTCGAGCTTCATGACGGCCTCGACGTTCCTCGTCGACGGTGGCATCTCTGGCGCCTACGTCACACCGCTCTGACGCGGACGCCAGGAAGAGGACGGGGCAGGAGGAGCGCATGGGTCGGCCGGTCATCGGGATCACCGCCTACGTCGAGCGCGTGTCGTGGGGCAGCTGGGTCGACGTGCCCGGGGCTCTCGTGCCACACCGCTACGTCCGTCAGGTCGAGGACGCCGGCGCCATCGCGGTGGTCATCCCGCCCCGTCCTGACGCCGACGACGGCACGGCGCTCGAGATCGTCGAGCGCCTCGACGGCATCGTCCTCGCCGGTGGTGTCGACGTGGCGCCCGAGCTGTACGCCGACGAGCGGCACGCCTCGGTCCAGGCCTCCCGCCCCGACCGGGACTCCACGGAGCTGGCGCTCGCGCGAGCGAGCGCCGAGGCCGACCTGCCGGTGCTCGGGATCTGCCGCGGGATGCAGGTGATGGCCGTCGCGGCGGGCGGGATGCTCGAGCAGCACGTGCCCGACCGCGTCGGCCACCACGACCACTCCCCGGCGCCGGCGACGTACGGCAACCACCCCGTGCGCACGGTGGCCGGCACGCGGCTGGCCGGCATCCTCGGCGAGCAGGTCGACGTGCCGAGCTACCACCACCAGTCGGTGCTGAGACACCCCGGCTACGTCGCCTCGGCCTGGGCCGGCGACGGCACGCTCGAGGCGATGGAGGACCCCGCGGCCTCCTTCCGCCTCGCCGTCCAGTGGCACCCGGAGGTGGGCACCGACCCGCGCCTCTTCCGCGCCCTCGTCGAGGCCGCGTTCGCCGCCCGATGACGGATGCCATCCGGCCGGGTCGAGGTGATGTCGGAGCCGGGGTGGGCCGCGGGACCACCTCGATCCGCGGGATGGGACGCCGGTCCCACGATCCGGACGTGGTGTTTCGCGGAGGTTTCGCGGGCCCTACCGTGGGCGTGTGATGAAGCGACCCGTGCCCACCGGCACCCTCATTATCGAGTAGCGCGACGAGCACCCCTCGTCGCGCAGACCTCCCAACCCTGGGGGGTCTTTTTGTTTCCCGAACCACCGTGACGGAGACACCGCGAGGGCCAGCACCCCGGCCCACCGCGACCACGAGAAGAGAACGGGTCCCTCCCACACCAGCGTCGCCCGCCCGCAGGGGCGGTCGGCCGAACCCCCGAGATCGAGGACAATGAAGGCCATGGAAGCGCTGCACGTCTACGACACCACCCTGCGCGACGGCGCCCAGCAGGAGGGGCTCAACCTCTCGGTGTCGGACAAGCTCGCCATCGCCGGGCTGCTCGACGATCTCGGGGTCGACTTCATCGAGGGCGGCTGGCCCGGCGCCAACCCGAAGGACACCGAGTTCTTCGAACGGGCCCGCACCGAGCTCGACCTGCGCCACGCGACGCTCGCCGCCTTCGGGGCAACCCGCCGTGCCGGCGGCGTCGCGGCGCAGGACGCCCTCGTCCAGGCGCTGGTCGACTCGGAGGCGTCGGTGGTCTGCCTCGTCGCCAAGTCGCACACCGGTCACGTGGAGCGGGCCCTGCGCACGACGCTCGGGGAGAACCTCGAGATGGTCCGCGACACCGTGAGCCACCTCGTGGGCCGGGGGCGTCGGGTCTTCGTCGACTGCGAGCACTTCTTCGACGGCTGGCACCTCGACCGTGACTACGCCCTGTCGGTGGTGCGCACGGCGCACGAGGCCGGGGCCGAGGTCGTCGTGCTGTGCGACACCAACGGCGGCATGCTGCCGCACCAGGTGGGGGAGGTCGTCGCCGACGTCCTCGCCTCGACCGGTGCCCGGGTGGGTGCCCACTGCCACAACGACACCGGATGCGCGGCCGCCAACTCCGTCGCCGCCGTGCGGGCGGGCGCGACGCACGTGCAGGGCACGGTCAACGGCTACGGCGAGCGCACGGGCAACGCCGACCTCGTCACCGTGGCGGCAAACCTCCAGTTCAAGCTGGGGCTGCACGCGATGGATCCCGACGCGCTGCGCCGGGCCATGCACATCGCCCACGCGATCAGCGAGGTCACCAACGTCCCCGCCTACAGTCGCCAGCCCTACGTCGGCGCGAGCGCCTTCGCGCACAAGGCGGGCCTGCACGCGAGCGCGCTCAAGGTCGACCCCGACCTCTACCAGCACATGGACCCGGCACTCGTCGGCAACGGCATGCGCACCCTCGTCTCCGACATGGCGGGCCGGGCGAGCATCGAGCTCAAGGCGCGCGAGGCCGGCCTCGACCTCTCCGACCGACCCGAGGTCGTCGCGTCGGTGCTGGCCGAGGTCAAGGAGCTCGAGCTGCGCGGATGGACGTTCGACGCCGCCGACGCCACCGTCGAGCTCATGCTGCGTGAGGCGCTCGACCCCGGCTGCACCGACTACTTCGAGGTCGAGTCGTGGCGGGTCATCACCGACTCCTCGGGCGAGGGTGACGCCACCTCCGAGGCCACCGTCAAGCTGCGCGCCGACGGTGCCCGGCTCATCGCCACCGGCGAGGGAAACGGCCCGGTCAACGCCCTCGACCACGCCCTCCGCGAGGCGCTGACCCGGGCCTACCCGGAGATCGAGAAGATCGAGCTCATCGACTTCAAGGTGCGCATCCTCGACGCGTCGCACGGCACCGACGCCGTGACCCGCGTGCTCATCGAGACCTCCGACGGCGAGACGTCGTGGGACACCATCGGTGTCGCGGGCTCGATCCTCGCCGCGTCGTGGCGCGCCCTTACCGACGGCATCGTCCACGGGCTGCTGCGTCAGGGCGTCCCGAGGCGCTGAGCCAGACCCGGCAGCCAGCCGGGCGATGCCTCGCGGAAGGCCGCGGGCTCGAGGCCAGGGGCTCCGGTGGGGACGACACCGAGCAGGCCCTCGGGCTGTGCCTCGAGGTACTCGCGGTTCGTCGTCTCGATGACGTCCGGACTATCGGGCCATGAGCCGATCACGATCCCGAGCTGCCGGATCTGCCTGTGCGAGAGTGCCTCTCGCGTGAGCATCGTGTGGTTGAGGGTGCCGAGCCCACTCCGGGCCACGACGAGCACACCGCAGTCGGGGAAGGCCGAGGCGAGGTCGGCGAGCGTGTCCCCGACGTCGGTGAGCTCGACGAGCAGGCCACCCGCGCCCTCGACGACGACGAGGTCGTGGCCCACGGCCAGGGCGGCGACGCGGGCCACGTGCTCGTCGAGGGAGGGCAGCGCGGCGTCCTCGAGGCGCGCGGCCGGGCGGGGCGCCATCGGGGCGCGCAGGCGGGTGCCCTCGGACGTCTCGACGCCGCAGAGCCGCTCGACCTCGGCCATGTCCCCGGGATCACCCGGCTCCACGCCCGTCTGGGTGGGCTTGTATGCCGTGACGCGTCGTCCCGAGGCCAGCGCGGTCGCGACGACCGCCGCCGTCACCACGGTCTTGCCGACGTCGGTGTCGGTGCCGGTCACGACGACGACCCGGGGCACGGGCGCCTCAGTCATCGTCGCCGCGGGGAGAGGCGGCACCGAGCGGCGTCGCGGGCACCGGACCCTGCACGCCCTCGACGGCCGCGACCGACGGGAGGCCACGGACGGGGGAGGGAGCGTCCCCCGCCCGTGGCCCCTCGACGGTATCGGGACGAGGTGGGGCGCCGTGGGCCGCTGCCGTCCTGGCGACGAGCCGGGCAGCGTGGAAGAGGTCCTCTCCGGCGAGGTCGGCGCGAGCGGTGATCCGGAGGCGCGACACACCGTCGGGGACGCTCGGCGGCCGGAAGCATCCGACGAGGACCCCCTGGGCCCGCAGGTCGAGAGCGGCGGCCACCGCCCCCTCGGTCGAGGGCATGGGCAGCGACTGCACGGCGCCGGCCGCCGGCTCGATGCCGCAGATGGCCGCGATGGTGCCGGCGTTGGCGCGCACCGCGGCGGCGAGCGACGGGTCACCGGCGACGACTCCTGCGGCGGCAGCGGCCGCCGCGGCCGAGGCCGGCGACAGTCCGGTGTCGAAGATGAAGCTGCGCGCGGTGTTGACGAGGTGGTCCCGGACGGCGGTGGACCCGAGGACCGCACCGCCCTGGGAGCCGAGCGCCTTGGACAGGGTGACGCTCACGACGAGGTCGCGCGCGCCGACGAGGTCGAGCTCGTGGACCAGTCCATGTCCGTGACCCGCCACGCCGATGCCGTGGGCCTCGTCGACGACGAGCAGCGCCCCGTGGCGGTGGCACACCTCCAACAGCTCTCGCAGTGGCGCGGCGTCGCCGAGCACGGAGTAGATCGACTCGACGGCGACGACGACCCTCCGGTCCGGCCGGGCCGCCAGCTCGGCGTCCAGCGACGTGGGGTCGTTGTGCTCGAAGGTGCTGTAGGGCGAACGGGACATGCGGGCGGCGTCGTGCAGCGAGGCGTGGGCATGGGCGTCGAGCAGGATCTCGGCCCCGCGCCCGCTGAGCGCCGTCAGCACGCCGAGGTTGGCGGCATAGCCGGTGGAGAAGGCGAGGGCGCTCGGCTGCCCCGTCAGGTCGCAGAGCGCGGCCTCGAGGTCCCGGTGGACGGGGAGGGTGCCCGTGACGAGACGGCTGGCGGTCGCCGAGGCGCCGTAGCGGTCGAGCGCGTCCTTGGCCGCGGTGACGACGCGCTCGTCACGGGACAGTCCGAGGTAGTCGTTCGAGGCGAGGTCGAGGGGCTCCTGACCGGCACCTCCGGGGCGGTGCACGCGCAGCACGGCGTCGAAGCGCTCGGTGCCACGCCGCGCCCGCAGGTCCGACCGTTCGGTGAGCCACGCCTCCCAGCTGCTCATGAGTGCACCTGCGCCACGGCGCCGACGATGCCCTCGGCGATGAGCCGGACGTCGTCGTCGGTGCAGACGTAGGGAGGCATCGTGTAGACGAGGTCGCGGAACGGTCGCACCCAGACGCCACGTTCCACCGCGGCCCGGGTCACGAGGGGGACGTCGACCGGCGACGTCAGCTGCACGACGCCGACGGCACCGAGGGTGCGCACGTCGGCGACGTGGGGGAGGGCCGATGCCGGCTCGAGGTGCTCGGCCAGGAGGCGGCCGACCCGGGGGACCTGCTCCTTCCACGTGCTCTCGACGAGCTCCACGGAGGCGTTCGCGACCGCGCAGGCGAGGGGATTCGCCATGAACGTCGGGCCGTGCAACAGGGCACGGAACTCCGAGCGGGTGATCGCCTCCCCGACCTCTCTCGTCGTGAGTACCGCTGCGAGAGAGAGGTATCCACCAGTCAGGGCCTTGCCCACGCACAGCACGTCGGGCGTGACGTCTGCCCACTCGGACGCGAACAGCCGGCCCGTGCGGCCGAAGCCGGTGGCGATCTCGTCGACGACGAGGAGCAGCCCGTGCTCGTCCGAGACGTCCCGGAGCAGCCGCAGGCAGTCGGGGTGGTAGACGTGCATGCCACCGGCGCCCTGCAAGATCGGCTCGACGACGACCGCGGCGAGCTCGTCGGCATGCGTCCGCGCCAGGGTGCGCACCTCGTCCGCCCACGCCTCGACGGCGGATCGGTCCGTCTCCCAGCGCTCCTCGCCGGTCGGCGTGTGTACCAGACGTGCGGCTGGAGGGCGGGGCGCAAAGACCTGACGGGCCAGCGCCCCGGGGAAGGCCGAGTGCATCCCGTCGACCGGGTCGCACACGCTCATCGCGGCGAACGTGTCGCCGTGGTAGCCACCGCGCACGGTGAGGAACCGCTGACGCTTCGGGCGGCCGACGGCGGCCTGGTACTGCAGCGACAGCTTGAGGGCGACCTCCACCGACACCGAGCCGGAGTCGGCGTAGAAGACGTGCGCCATCGGGCCGGGTGCCATCGCCGTGAGGCGCTCGGCGAGCCGGACGGCCGGCTCGTGCGTCAGGCCGCCGAACATGACGTGGCTGAAACGGTCGAGCTGCTCGTGGGCCGCGGCGTCGAGCACCGGGTTGCGGTAGCCGTGCACCGCGCACCACCACGAGGCCATGGCGTCGACGACGTCGTGGTGCGCGCCACCGGGCGCCGTGAGCGAGAGCCGCACACCCGAGGCGCCCTCGACGGCATACGGCTCGGGACCGTCGAGGGGAGCGTACGGGTGCCAGACGAGCCCGCGGTCGCGGGTGGCGAGGGCCGAGCCCTGCGCGTCAGGCATTGGCGGGAAGCTCGGTGCCGGCCCCGCGCCGACGCTTGGCCGGGTCGTGCGTCGTCGCGGCCCCGTCGGTGGGGACGGAGGCGTCCTCATCGGCGCCGAGGACGACGAAGCCGTTGTCGCGGATCAGCTCGAGGTCGGCCTCGGCGGCCTGGCCCTCGGAGGTGAGGTAGTCGCCGAGGAAGATCGAGTTCGCGACGTGGAGCGCGAGGCCCTGGAGCGAGCGCAGATGCATCTCCCGGCCGCCGGCGATACGGATCTCCTTGTCAGGACAGACGATCCGCGCCATCGCGAGGATCCGGAGGCACCGTCCCGGGGTGAGGTCCCACGTGCCCTCGAGCGGTGTGCCGTCGAAGGGCATGAGGAAGTTGACGGGGATCGAGTCCGACCCGAGGTCGCGCAGGGCGAAGAGCGCCTCGACGAGCTGCTCGTCGGTCTCCCCGAGGCCGGCGATGAGCCCGGAGCACGGCGAGAGCCCGGCCTCCTTGGCCTTGGTGACCGTGTCGACCCGGTCGGCGTAGGTGTGGCTCGTGACGATGTCGTCGTGGTGCGACTCCGCCGTGTTGATGTTGTGGTTGTAGGCGTCGACGCCGGCGGCGCGGAGCCGCTCCGCCTGTCCGTCCTTGAGCAGGCCGAGGCAGGCGCAGACCTCGACGTCCGGGTGCTCCTGCTTGAGGGCGCCGACCATGCCGGCCACCCGCTCGACGTCGCGGTCGGTCGGTCCGCGTCCGCTCGAGACCATGCAGATCCGGGTCGCGCCGCCGCGAAGTCCGGCGGCCGCCTGTTCGATCGCCTCGTCCGGCTTGAGCCAGGTGTACTTGAGGATGTCGGCCTGTGAGCCGAGCCGCTGGGAGCAGTAGTGGCAGTCCTCGGGACACAGCCCGGACTTGAGGTTGACGAGGTAGTTCACCTTCACGGTGTTGCCGAAGTGCTTGCGGCGCAAGCGTGCCGCCGCGGCGACGACGTCGAGCAGCTCGTCGTCGGTGGTGCGCAGGACGTCGAGGGCGTCCTCCGCCGCCGCCGGGGTGCCGGCCAGCACGGCGTCGGCGAGGTCGTCGAATCGGCGGGTCATGCGGGCTCCTTGCGCGCGTCGTTGAACGGTGTTCAACTTGAACGGTGTTCAGTATGCCGAGTCGCTAGGCTCGGCTGTCAACGCGGGTCCACGGGGGCTCGTCCGTCGGGAGCAGGGGAGCGCGTGGCACTCAGCCGGGACCAGGTCGTCGCGACCGCGGTCGACCTGCTGCGCCGCTACGGCCTCGGCGACCTGTCGATGCGCCGTCTCGCTCGTGAGCTCGGTGTGGCCCCGGGGGCCCTCTACTGGCACGTCGCGAACAAGCAGGAGCTGCTCGTCGAGGTCGCCGACGTGCTGCTCGCCGAGATCCCGGCCCCGCCGGTCGACCGGCCGGCCAGCGAGGCGCTCGTCGGCCTCGCGGTGGCAGTGCGTGAGGTCCTTGCCGCGGTGCCCGACGCGGCCGACGTCGTGGGTCTCGCGTACGCCGTCGACCCCGGTGCCACGCGCCCGCTGCGCGACCTCGCGCGACTCGTCCACGAGGCCGGCGCACCGGCTGCCGAGCGGGACGAGGCAGCGGCGCTCGTCGTTCACCACATCCTCGGATCGGTTGCGGCACAGCAGGATCGATCCCTGGCCGCGACCATCGACCCCGACCTGCCGGCACCGGACGCGACGGCCGAGGCCAAGGCGTTCGAGGTCGGCCTGTCGGTCATCGTGCGAGGTCTCACCCGGTCGCGCTGAGGCGCGCCGCGCACAGGTGGTCACGTCGCTCCCTGCTGGTCACGCCGGCCCGCGCCCAGGACAGGTGGACGGTGCAAGTGCTGGGCGGTCCAGGCCCCGCCCAGCACCACCCCTGGAGGGTGGAGGTTCGTCGACGCGCGTGCCTGGACCTTCGCCGACACCCCTCAGAGCGAGAGGCAGCGCACCTGATACGTCGATTCCCGGATTGTGGGCCGTCTCCGCGCCCGTGGGTGTGCGCCCGCTCGGCATGCTGGGGCGATGCCGCTACGAACGACGAAGCACTGGTTCGGTGTCGTGCTCGATGCCCCCGACGCCTCCGCCCTCGCACACTTCTACGAGCGACTGCTCGGCTGGACGTTGTTCGAGGACACCCCGAACTGGGCGACGCTCGCCCCGTCGGACGCCCACGGCTACAACCTCTCGTTCCAGACGGAGCCCAACTACGTCCGCCCGGTCTGGCCGAGCGAGCCGGGCCGACCGATCATGATGCTGCACCTCGACCTCGAGGTGGACGATCTCGATATCGCCGTGGCGTATGCCGTCGAGGTCGGGGCCGTCCTTGCTGGATTCCAGCCCCAGGACGATGTCCGGGTGATGCTCGACCCGGCCGGTCACCCGTTCTGCCTGTATCAGGACCGTGACTGACTCGAGTTCCGCTCTCCGCGAACGGGATTGGCTGTGGATGCCCCTGCCGCTCGCGTCGGTCCTCACCTAGAATCGAACACATGTTCGATGACGCGCCCGTGCTGACGACTCAGGGCCTCGAGGCCCTCGTGTCGGCGCTGTCGCAGGTCGGGTCGGGCAGCGACTCGGACCACGCCCGGATCGACCAGCTCGCCGTGCTCGAGCGGTTGAAGTCTGCGGCCGCGGCGGCGCAGGTGCGGGTCACGGCGGCGTTCGTGGACTCCCAGGGGCAGGTCGCGCAGGCGTGGTCCCAGCGGGCGTCCGAGTGCTCCGACGCGGGTGACTTCGACGGGTGGCGCGCCGCGCGGAACCAGGCCCGCGCCGCGTCGTTCGCTGACCAGGACAACGAGAGTCAGCCGCCGTCTGAGCCCGGTGCTGCTGACCATGGCGCCCGGTCGCAGCGCCGGCGGCGGCCCTCGGGCATGACCGGGATCGCGGCGCAGGTCGCGCTCGCCCGGCACGAGTCACCCGTGCAGGGCGCCGGCCACGTCCGGCTCGCGCTCGCCCTGACCCGGGACCTGCCGCACACCCTGGCTGCGCTCGAAGCCGGCGAGCTGAGCGAGTGGCGCGCCCAGATCATCGTCCGCGAGACCGCCGTCCTCACCCCGGCCGACCGGCGCGTCGTCGACGCCGAGGTCATCGGCTCGGTCGACCACCCGGTCGGGATGCTCGGTGACCGCGAGCTCGCCCAGCGCGTGCGGGCCGTCGCCTACCGCATCGACGCCGCCTCCGTCACGGCGCGCGCCGCGAAGGCCGAGACCGACCGGCGGGTCACGCTCCGGCCCGCTCCGGACACCATGGCCTACCTCACCGCCCTGCTGCCCGTCGCGCAGGCCGTCGCCGCCCACGCCGCGCTGACCACCGCGGCTGACACCGCCCGCGCCGCCGGCGACGAGCGCGGCAAAGGCCAGGTCATGGCCGACACCCTCGTCACCCGCCTCACCGGACAGGACACCCCCGGCGCCGTCCCCGTCGAGATCCAGCTCGTCATGACCGACCGAGCCCTCCTCGGCGACGATGACACCCCCGCCCACCTCACCGGCCACGGCCCGGTCCCTGCCGCCTGGGTCCGCGACCTGCTCACCCGGCTCCGCCACACCACCGACCCCGCCGCTCACGGCGCCACCAGGCATGACACCGGGCATGACACCGGGCATGAGGCCGGGCATGACACCGGGCATGAGGCCGGGCATGAGGCCGGGAATGGCACCGGGCGTGGGGCCGAGGCGTGGGCGGCGAGCGTGTGGCTGCGGCGGCTCTTCACCCACCCCACCACCGGCACCCTCGTCGGGATGGACTCGGTCCGCCGCACCTTCGACGGCGGCCTGCGCCGCTACCTGCTCACCCGCGACGCCGCCACCTGCCGCACCCCCTGGTGCGACGCACCCGCCCGCCACCTCGACCACATCGAGGACCACGCCCACGGCGGGCCCACCACCGCCACCAACGGCCAAGCCCTCTGCGTGCGCTGCAACCACACCAAACAGCTGCCCGGCTTCACCGCCACGACCGACATCAACACCCACACCGACACCATCACCGGGCGGCAGCTCGGCGCACCTCACACCGTCCGGACCACCACCCCCACCGGACACAGCTACACCTCTCATGCCCCGCCCCTGCTCTCCGGCCTACCGCCCCAGCAGCCTCGAGGACCCGCCGAGCCAGACATGCTCAGCCCCCTCGAACACGCCCTGACCCTCGCCCTCGCCGCCTGACCCGTCCTCGTCTCAGCGCCTGAGTGGCGCCGCGAGACGTCGAGAAGCGCTCAGGGGCGGGGTGAGGCGGCGTCGTCGCTGACGACGTCGTCGATCGCCTCGACGAGGCGAGCCCGAAGTGCCTGACCGCGGACCGAGAAACCACGTTGCGCTGCGGCATACTCCGCCTTGCCCTCGGCCGTCTCGATCCGGACCGGCTCGTAGCCGAGCTCGCGGAGGTCGTAGGGCGCCGCCCTCATGTCGAGCGCCCGGATGTCGCGGGCGAGCTCGAAGCAGTCCATGACGAGGTCGCTCGACACCGCAGGCACGAGCTTGTGGGCCCACTTGTAGAGGTCCATGCCGGCGTGCAGGCATCCCGGCTGCTCCAGTGCCGGCTGGGTCTCGCGCGTCGGCGTCAGCGCGTTGAGCGGCGCGGCCTCGGGGGTGAAGAAGCGGAACGCGTCGAAGTGTGAGCAGGCGACCTGGTGGCTCTCGACGACGGCGTCGGTGCCCGACGCACCGAGCCGCAGCGGCCAGCCCGCATGCCGCACGTCGGACGGGTCGAGGCGATAGACCATGGCCCACTCGTGTAGCCCGAAGCAGCCGAAACGTGCCGGTCGAGCCGCCGTGCGGACGAGGAGGTCCCGCACGAACCGCATCGTGTCGCCCCTGGCTGCCGCGAACGCCTCCACGTCGAGGCCGACGACGTCGCCCACGACCGAGTAGAAGCGCCAGTCGCGCTGGGGTGCCCCTGCAGCCGCGTCGAGCCGTAGGCCGGCGCCCGGGTGCCAACGGCGCAGCTGGGCCGGCTTGAACGAGTAGTAGGTGAAGAGGAAGTCCTCCACGGGGTGCTTGCGGTGGTCACGTCGTCGGGCGAGGTGCGCGGCCGTGGCGGAGTCGACCCGCGCCTCGTGCGCCGCCGTCCGTCTGCGCCACTCCGACTCGTCGAGCACCTGCATCCCGCGATCGTAGGTCAGTCGCTCACCGGGGCGTCCACGGCACCCGACCGGGTCGGGCATGGCTGCGACCGGCTCGAGGATCTAGCCTCGGGACGTGGATCCCGCCGACTGGTACCTCTCGCCCAGTGAGCGAGGCAACGCCGCGACACGCCTCGACCGACGTCACACCGACGGCCGCGCCTGGACCGACGGCAACCTCGTGACGCCCCTGGTGCACGGAGCGGCCTACTTCGGCGCGCTCGTCGAGGCCGTCTCCCGGATGGGACGAGGAGACCTCCTGCTCTTCGTCGACTGGCGGGGCGACCCGGACGAGCGGCTCACCGGCAGCCCGGACAGCGAGGTCGGCACGCTCTTCGCCGACGCGGCCCGCCGGGGCGTCGACGTCCGCGGCCTCGTGTGGCGGTCGCACTGGGACCGGTTCTCCTTCTCCGCCGGGGAGAACCGCCACCTCGGCGAGGAGATCAACGCGGCGGGGGGTGAGTGCGTGCTCGACATGCGCGTGCGCACGGGCGGCTCGCACCACCAGAAGTTCGTCGTCCTGCGCCATCCGGGTCGGCCCGACCTCGACGTCGCCTTCGTCGGCGGCATCGACCTGTGCCACAGCCGACGTGACGACGCCGGCCACTCGGGCGACCCCCAGCGCCAGAGCATGGCCGAGGTCTACGGACCGCGACCGCCCTGGCACGACATCCAGCTCGCGATCCGGGGCCCCGCCGTGGGCGACGTCGAGACGGTGTTCCGGGAGCGGTGGGAGGACCCGCAGGCGCTGAGCCGCTCACCCGTGCGCTGGGTCGGCGACGCGGTCCGGCACGACCGGCCCCCGCGCCGCCCCCTCCCTCCGCAGCAGGCCGACCCGGAGCCCTGCGGCCCCCACCCCGTCCAGCTGCTGCGCACCTACGGACACCGTCTCGGCGGCTATCCCTTCGCGCCCCGCGGCGAGCGGAGCGTGGCGCGCGCCTACGCGAAGGCTCTCGGCCGCGCCCGGCGCCTCGTCTACATCGAGGACCAGTACCTGTGGTCCGCGGAGGTCGGCTCGCTGCTGGCCGACGCCCTCCGCCGGTCGCCGCGGCTCCGCGTCGTCGCGGTGCTGCCGCACCAGCCGGACCAGGACGGGCGCCTGAGTCGGCCGCCCAACCTCGTCAGCCGCGCACGACTGCTCCGGGATCTGCACGCCGCCGGCCCCGGCCGCGTCGCCGTCTACGGGGTCGAGAACCGGCAGGGCACGCCCGTCTACGTCCACGCGAAGGTGTGCGTCATCGACGACGAGTGGGCCAGCGTCGGCTCCGACAACTTCAACCGACGGTCCTGGACCCACGACTCCGAGCTGTCGGCCGCCGTGGCGCACGCGGACTACGCGCGCGAGCTGCGCCAACGCCTGGCCCGCGAGCATCTCGACGCCGACGGTGACCTCCCGATCGAGGACCACTTCGAGGCCTTCGCGGCGAGCGCGGCGGCCCTCGACGCCTGGCGCCGGCAGCAGGGCACGACACCGACGGCCGAGTCGCGCCCACCGGGACGCCTGCGTCCACTGGACAGCCCGGACCAGGACCGCCTGACCCGGCTCTGGGCGACGCCGCTCTACCGGCTCGTCTACGACCCCGACGGGAGACCGCTCGACCTGCGGCTGCGCCGCTCGATGTGACCGCCAGCGCCTGCCGGCACGATGTCCGCCTCTTCCCCCACCACCGGGCAGGACGGGTCAGGAGGGAGCAGGATGTCACCCATGGCCACCGCCGCCGAGCGCCCCACGCACCTGCTGCACCGCCTGACCTCCTACTCGTCTGACCGGGAGTGGACCGAGGTCCCCGACGACGACCGGCTCGTCCAGGACCTCGTCCCCAACGACGAGTCGCGGCGGCCGCAGCCCTACAAGCGGTACGACGACGACCTCCGTCGGGTCCTGCTGCCGCAGGACCTGCCCGCCACGACGGTCCCGGCCACCGCCGTGCTCGCCGGCACGGCGCAGGTCGCGAGCACCCCGCTCGACCTCGCCGGCCTGGCCCGACTGCTCTACCTGTCGTCCGGCGTCACGCGCCGGACCCGCCGTCCCGACGGCAGCCTCGTCCTCTTCCGCGCGGCCGGCTCGGCAGGAGCTCGCTTCCCGCTCGAGCTGTACGTCGCCGTGCCGCGGGGTGCCGGCGTCGTCGGCCTCGAGCCGGGCCTGCACTGGTACGACCCCGAGGCCCACGCCCTCGTCGTCCTCGGGCCGCCGCCCTCTGGCGACGCGGTGACCCTCGTCGTCACCGGCGTGCCGTGGCGCACCGGCTGGCGCTACCGCGAGCGCGGCTTCCGCCACATCTACTGGGACGCGGGCACCATGCTCGCCCAGACCCTGGCGCTCGCCGACTCCGCCGGCATCACGGCGCGCCTCTTCACCGCCTTCCCCGACGCCGAGGTGGCCGCCCTTGTCGGGGCCGACCGCGTCCACGAGTTCCCCGTCGCGCTCGTGGCCCTCGGGGAGGGTGGCCCCGCGATCCACCCTGCCGGCGACCCCATGTCGGGGCACCACGACCCGGACGGCCTCGAGTTCCCCCTCGTCACCGCCGCCCAGCGCGCGGGGGAGCAGACCGTCCTCGGCGCCGAGGTCGATCGCGGCGCCACGGTCGGGATGAGCACGGAGGGCGGACCGAGCACCGACGCCGTCGTCGCGAGCAAGGGCTCGGTGCGGCGTCTGCACCCCGACCGCTCCCTGCCTCGGCAGGTCCTCGTCGACGCGATGGGCGCCGCGCTGCGCGGGATCGACGTGCCGCACTGGGTCGGAGTCAGCGGCGTCGACGACGTGCCCACCGGGATCCACCGTTGGCCCGACCTGAGCTCTCCGGTGCGCGCCCTGCCCGAACCGGCCGTCCGGGACGAGCTCTTCACCGCGTCGCTCGAGCAGGGCCTGGCCCGGGACGCGTCCTTCGTCGTCATGAGCGGAGCCCGGCTCGACGACCTCGACGACCACGCCTACCGCGAGGTGCAGCTGCTCGCCGGGCTCGCCGAGGGCCGGTTGCACCTCATGGCGTATGCGTTGGGCGCTGCAGCGTCGGGCATGACGTTCCGCGACTCCGACCTCGCCCACCTCCTCGGGCAGGACGTCGCCGGCCTGCTGTGGACGTGCGTCGGTGTGCCGGAGTACCGCACGCGGCCGAGCGGGCAGCCCGGCTCTCCGGCCGACGTCACCATCGTCTGGCCGCGCTGAGACCGACCGGTACCCGCGGCGCGGCGCCGTCGTAGGGTGGGCGCGTGCGCATCGCGAGGTACACGACCGGGGACGACCCGGCATACGGAATCGTCCAGGGCGACCCCGGCAGCGAGGTCATCACGCCGTTGGCGGGTGACCCGCTCTACATCGGGCTCCAGCCGAGCGGGCAGCCGCCCGTCATGCTCGACGACGCGCGGCTCCTCGCGCCCGTCATCCCGCGCTCCAAGATCGTCGCGATCGGCAAGAACTACGCCGACCACGCCAAGGAGATGGGCGGCGAGGCCCCCGCCGAGCCGATGATGTTCTTCAAGCCGAACACGGCCGTCGTCGGGCCCTTCGACCCCGTCGTGCTTCCCGCCGGGAGCGACGAGATCTCCTACGAGGGCGAGCTCGCCGTCGTCATCAAGACGATCACCAAGGGCGTCAAGGCCGAGAACGCCGCGGAGTGCATCTACGGCTACACCATCGCCAACGACGTGACGGTCCGGGACTGGCAGCGCACCGACGGCCAGTGGGCGCGAGCCAAGGGGTTCGACACGAGCTGCCCCCTGGGACCGTGGGTCGAGACCGAGCTCGACCCCGCCGACCTGTCGATCCGCACGACGCTCGACGGTGAGGTCAAGCAGGACGGCACGACGGCCGACATGATCCACGGGATCGCCCGGATCATCGAGTACGCGTCCGCCGCCTTCACCCTGCTCCCCGGCGACGTCATCCTCACCGGCACCCCGGCCGGGGTGGGCCTCGTCGAGGCGGGTCAGCAGGTCACGGTCGAGATCGCGGGGATCGGGTCGCTGACGAACACGTTCGTGCGCCGCTGACCGGGCGCTTTAGGGTTTATGTCATGGAAAAGGATGATGTGAACCCCCAGACGCCGGCCGGGGCCGGCCAGAGCGCCGCCGACAGCGGCTACATCGGTCGCCACGCGCGTCCCGGCAAGCCCGACCAGGGCCCCGACGAGGACGCGACGTACGACGCGCGGCACGACGACGTCGACGGCCCTCCCGGGGCCACGCAGGCCTGAGCGCCCTCGACCACCGCGCTCCGCGACGCCGCCCGACCGCAACGGTCCGGGCGGCGTCGCCGCGCGGAGGCATCCACCGGCACGTCCCGGCACCCCTCGGCGCGTCTCGCTGCGTGCGGGGCGCCCACTAGGCTTGGGCGCACCATGAGCGACAACAGCACCCGCACCGACATGCCGTCTTCCCCCGCCAGCGACACCCCCGACACGTTCGGGCAGGTCGAGCTCCGCACCGCGCCGTCCGAGCGCGTCTCCACCTCCGACGGCTCCGGCCCGGTGCGCACCCGCGTCGCGCCGTCGCCGACCGGCGACCCCCACGTCGGCACGGCCTACATGTCGCTCTTCAACCTCGCCTTCACCCGCCAGCAGGGTGGCCAGTTCGTCCTGCGCGTCGAGGACACCGACCGTGCGCGCTTCCGCGAGGACAGCGAGGCGCAGCTCTACGACATGCTCGGTTGGCTCGGGCTGCACTGGGACGAGGGCCCCGACCTCGGCGGGCCCTTCGCGCCCTACCGCCAGTCCGAGCGCCTCGACACCTACCGCCCCTACGTCGAGCGGCTGCTCGAGGAGGGCCACGCGTACTACTGCTGGTGCTCCAAGGAACGCCTCGACCAGATGCGCGAGGTCCAGCAGAAGACGAAGCAGCCCACCGGCTACGACCGGCTCTGCGTCGGCAAGACCCGCGAGGAGCGCGCCGCACTGCCCGGCTTCAGCGAGACCCCCGTCGTGCGCATGCTCGTCCCCGACGACGTGCCGCTCGTCTTCGACGACGTCATCCGCGGCAAGGTCTCCGCCCCGCGCCCCGACGACCAGGTGATCCTCAAGGCCGACGGGTTCCCGACCTACCACCTCGCCGTCGTCGTCGACGACCACCTCATGGGCATCACGCACGTCGTGCGCGGTGAGGAGTGGATCAGCTCGACGCCGAAGCACATCCTGCTCTACCGCTGGCTCGGCCTCGAGGCGCCGAAGTTCGCGCACATGCCGCTGCTGCGCAACACCGACAAGTCGAAGATCTCGAAGCGCAAGAACCCCGCCGCTCGCCTGACGTGGTTCCGCGAGGAGGGCTACCTGCCCGAGGCCCTCGTGAACTTCCTTGCGCTGCTTGCCTATCCGCCGCAGCAGGACGCCGAGGGTGCAGACGTCGAGGTCTTCACCTTCGACGACTTCAGCCGCACCTTCGACTGGGCCAAGGTCAACCCGATCGGCCCGATCTTCGACCTCAAGAAGCTCGACTGGCTCAACGGCGTCTACATCCGCTCCCTCGACGTGGGCGAGTTCGCGAGCCGCCTGCTGCCCTACCTCGTCGCCGACGGGGTCCTCGGCGAGACTCAGTCCCTCGGTGAGCTGGCCCGCCTCAAGGCGGTCGCCGAGCTCATCCAGACGCGGATGGCGCACCTGACCGAGGCGCCCGCGCTCGTGCGCCCCTTCTTCGTCGCCGACGACGAGCTCGTCATCGACGACGACGCCCGTGCCCAGCTCAAGGACGACGCCCCGGCCGTGCTCGACGCGGCCCTGAAGGTCCTCGGCGACATCGACGACCACGGCGCCGGGGTGCTCGGCACCGGCAGCGCCTGGAACGCCGCCGGGATCGAGGAGGCGCTGCGCGCCGCGATCGTCGACGGGCTGGGGATCAAGCCGCGCTTCGCCTTCGGCCCGTTGCGCACCGCGGTGTCGGGTGCCCGGATCTCACCGCCGCTCTTCGAGTCGATGGAGATCCTCGGCAAGACCTCGACCCTGGGCCGCCTGCGGTCGCTGCGCGACTCGCTCTGAGGCCGCCGGGCATGGGGGACTGGTCCTGGCCGCTGCACGGCATTCGCCTGCGCACGGCCGACCTCGACCTGCGGGTCATGACCGAGGCCGACCTGCCCGCCCTGGCGGCCCTGCTCCCCGACGACGTGGAGATGAACCCGCACGCGACGAGGTATGCCGGACTCGACCTCCGCGCGAACCGTCGGGCCGTCCTCGCGCAGGGCTACTGGCGCGCCCTCGGTCTGTGGTCGCCCGACGACTGGGCGCTGCCGTTCGTCGTCCGCAGGGACGGCGTGGTCGTCGGTGCGCAGTGGCTCGAGGGGCCGGACTGGCGTACCGACCGCACGGTCGACTCCTCGTCGTGGCTCGTCGTGGCGGCGCGGGGGAGGGGCCTCGGCACGCAGATGCGCGCGGCCGTGCTGGCCCTCGCCTTCGGCCCGTTGCGGGCCGAGGCTGCGGTCAGCTCGGCCGTCCTGGGCAACGCGGGCTCCCTCGGCGTCTCCCGGTCGCTCGGCTACCTCGACACGCACCGGTCCGTGCTCGAGCACTCGGGTGAGACGTTGCAGCACGTGCGCCTCACCCGTACGGCGTGGTCGGCGTCCGGCCGCGGCGGCACGGACGGCCCGCACGGCGTCGTCGTCGACGGCGTGACGCCGGCCCTGCCCCTCTTCGGGATCGAGGGCCGCCCGTGAGCGGCCGGTCACTCGTCGAGACGCTCCACGGGGTCCGGGCGCTCGTGCTCGACGTCGACGACACGATCGTCGACACCCGCGAGGCGATGGTGGTCGCGGGCACCCACGCTGCGGCGTCCGTCTGGCCCCACCGCACCGGTGAGCACCGCGCCATGGCGCAGCGCTACTACGACGATCCCCAGGGCTGGTTCCCGCGCTATGCCTCAGGTGACGTCGCGTTCGAGGTGATGCGGGCCGGGCGGCTGTCGGAGGTCGCTGCGGCCTTCGGTGTCGAGGTCCCCGAGGGCGCCCACCGCTCCTACGAGGAGGCCTACGCGCCCGCCTTCCGAGGCGCCCAGCGGCTCTTCCCCGACGTGCCGGACCTGCTCGCGGCCGCCGAGGGCGAGGGCCTGCCCATCGCCCTGCTCACCAACTCCGCGCACGCCCCCACCCGGGTCAAGCTCGAGGCGCTCGACCTCGTCGGGCGCTTCGACGTCGTCGTGACCACCGACACCCTCGGCTTCGGCAAGCCCGACCCCCGGGTCTACCTCGAGGCGTGCCGGCTGCTCGACGTGGAGCCCCACGGAGCCGTCTGCCTCGGCGACAACCTCGAGTGGGACGTGCTGGGCGCCGAGGCGGCCGGACTCCGTGCCGTCTGGCTCGACCGGGAGGGCCGTGGGACCTCCGAGGCGGTCGCCTCCGTGCGCGGTCTGGACGAGCTGACACAGGCGCTCGGGCGCCGATTTGGGCCACCGGTCACGGACCGGTAGTATTCCCATTCGGTTCACCCCGTACGGGTCGCAAGGCCAGCTCGGAGTGAAACCCCTTGGGGTATGGTGTAATTGGCAACACTACGGTTTCTGGTTCCGTCATTCTAGGTTCGAGTCCTGGTACCCCAGCTCTGGTCCACGGCAACGTGGTCCGATTCGGAGAAATCCAGCCTTCACGGTAAGGTTTCTTCTCGTGCCGAGTCCGCTCGGCACCGCTCACGGCCCCGTTGTGTAGCGGCCTAGCACGCCGCCCTCTCAAGGCGGTAGCGCGGGTTCGAATCCCGTCGGGGCTACGTGACGCTCGAGAGAGCAGCAGAAGACCCCGGTCCACACGGACCGGGGTCTTCTTGCATGTCAGGGGTGCCCTCCCGCAGGCCGTCCTATGCTCGGCTCGTCATAGGCCACGCCGAGCAAGGAGCAGAAGCCATGACCGCACCGACCACCGCTGCCCCTCCGGCGGTCCATGCCGGGAGCCGCCCGTGGCGGCCCTCCCTCGGCGCCCCGCGACGGGTGTTCGACACGACCTTCTCCGGGGTCGGGCTCACCGTCGCGGCCTGGTTCTTCGCCCTGTCCCTCCTGCCGTCGCTCCTCCCGCGGGGGGCCATGGTGCAGGGCATCGCGTCCGGCGTGACCGTGATGATCGGCTACGGCCTCGGGGCCGGCGCGCAGGCCCTCTGGCGCTACCTCGGCATCCCCGGCGTGCCCGGACGCGCGCGCCGGGTGCTCGTGGCGATCTTCGTGGGGCTCGGGCTCTGGGCCGCGGTCTTCACCGGGTGGCGACAGGTCGGCTGGCAGAACGAGATCCGGACGCTCTACGGGATGGAGCCCGCGTCGCCCACCGTGTGGCCGGTCATCATCGCGCTCACCCTGCTGCTCGCCGTCCTCATCCTCGTCGCGGCCCGGAGCCTGCGCCTGCTCTTCCGCACCGTCTTCGGATGGCTGGGGCGTCGTCTCCCTCGGCGGGTGGCGGTCGTCGTCGGCTCGGCAGTCCTCCTGGCCCTCATCTGGTCGCTGCTGACCGGCGTCCTCGTCAACGGCTTCTTCGCCGTCGCCAACAACATCTTCGCGCCGCGCGACACCCTCATCGCCGAGGACATGCGACGACCGAAGGAGCCCGAGCGCTCGGGCAGCCCCCAGTCCCTGTCGAGCTGGGAGCTGCTCGGCCGGCAGGGCCGCTACTTCGTCGGCGGCGGGCCCACGGTGGCCGAGCTCGACGCGGCGAACGGCGGCGGAGCCAAGGAGCCCATCCGTGTCTACGCCGGCCTCCGCTCGGCCGACACCGTGCAGGGACGGGCCGACCTCGTCCTCGCCGAGCTGAAGCGCACGGGCGCCTTCGACCGCAAGGTCCTCGTCATCGCCACGACGACGGGAACCGGGTTCCTCGACCAGAACGGCACCGACCCGCTCGAGTTCCTCTGGAACGGCGACACGGCCATCGCCGGCGTGCAGTACTCGTACCTGCCTTCGTGGATCTCGCTGCTCGCCGACCAGGACGCGGTGCGCGAGACGTCGCGCGTCGTCTTCGACACGGTGCACCAGTACTGGTCGACCCTACCCGAGGCCAGCAGGCCCAAGCTCTACCTCTACGGGCTGTCGCTCGGGTCCCTCGGCGTCGAGAGCATCCTCAGCTCGATCAACGTCATCAACGAGCCCATCGACGGCGCCCTCATGTCGGGGCCGCCGTTCGTCAACGAGCTGCACGCCCGGCTCACGGCGCAGCGCCAACCCGACAGCCCGGCATACCTGCCCGTCTACGAGCAGGGGCGCACGGTGCGCTTCACCGCCGAGCAGAACGGCCTCGGCCGCGGAGGACAGGTGTGGGGACCCACCCGTCTCGTCTACCTCCAGCACGCCAGCGACCCCATCGTCTTCTTCTCCCCGAGCCTGGCGTTCACCGCGCCCGAGTGGCTCAAGGACGGCGAGAGGGGGCCCGACGTCTCCGCCCGGATGGGCTGGTTCCCGCTCGTCACGATGTGGCAGGTCCTGCTCGACCTGCCCGGCGCCGGCAGCATCCCGATGGGCTACGGCCACCTCTACTCGGCCACGTCGAACCTCGAGTCCTGGGTCGCCGTGACGAACCCACCGGGGTGGACGCCCGAGAAGACGGCCAGGCTGGGCTCGCTCCTCGAGAAGCGGCCCTACAAGGACACCTGATCGTCCCGGCGCGACGCCAGGCCGGCCCGGGCCAGGTCGCGCAGGGAGGCGCCCGGCAGGTAGGCCGACGTCAGGGCCAGACCGATCCGGGGGAGCGCCGCCTCGTCGGAGAAGACGAGGCTCACCGGCTCGTGCCGCGGACGGAACTTCTGCTTGAAGCTGTCGAGCGAGCGGAAGCCGTAGAGCGGCTCCATCGCCTCGCCGAGCTGGTCGAGCAGTCGCTCGAGGGCCGCTCTCTCGGCCGATCCGTCACCGGAGTGGGCCAGAGGCGCGCCCGAGAGCGAGACGAGCTGCGCGCCCTCGTCGCGGAAGGACAGGCACGCGCTCGCGATGAGGAACTCGGTGACGGGCCGGAACCCGTCCGGCAGCCGGCGCATGACGTCGAGGGTCCAGCCGCGGACCTCGCCACCGGGAGAGTGGACCGGCAACCAGGACGTCACCCCGTGGACCGTCATGTCCTCGTCGACGGCCAGGCCGACCACCGTGTCCGGATCGAGGGCCTCGTCGACCCCGCCGAGCGTGAAGCCCATCTCGGGCAGGCCCTTGTCCGAGACCCAGAGCTCGGAGATCGCACGGACCTGGGAGAGCAGGCCCCGCGGCATCTCGGCCAGGTGCCCCTCGCGATACGTGATCCCGTCCTTGGTGGCGCGGTTGAGGGCAGTCCGGACGCTCTGCCACGACCTGCCCTTGAACTCGAGGTCGGGCAGGTCGATGATCGCCTCCTCGGCCACGAGCACGTCGCGACGACCGTGCCGACGGCCCCAGCCGACGACCTCCGGGGTGACCGAGAAGAAGCAGACCTTGAGGCCGTGCGTCTCCTCCTCGTCGACGAACGCCTGCAGCACGGCAGCCCGGCTCGCCGCGTCCGCTGCCACGGGGTCGCCGAGGGCGATGGCGGTGCCGCGATGCACCTGGAACGCGACGTAGCCCAGCGGCGACCCGTCCGGGTCGCGGTGGATGAACCAGTGGTTGTCGGGCCACGTGCCCATCCACGACATGGTCGTCCCGCCATGGGTCTTGAGCAGCGCGACGGCGGTGTCGCGGTCGCTCGCGCCGGCGGCGAGGTCGGCGCGGCGTCGGCGACCCGAGCGGGCCTGGAACGCCGCCCGACCGGCGACCAGGACGACGAGCTGCAGGAGCCAGAGGAGGCTGTCCACGACGAGCTGCGGCACCGACGAGACGACATCGCCCTGAGCGTCGAGCCGGTCGGGGGCGAGGAGCTCGAGGACGAGCGCCGTGAGCCCGACGAGCACCGAGAGCGTCGCCAGGGCGCCGGCCACCTGCCACGTGCGCCGGGACCCGCGGCCGAGTCCCCAAGCGAGGGCGAGGGAGATCGCCGCCCCCACGAGGACGGTCATGGCGTCCGAGTCGGCGGTGGCGGCGCCCAGCGGACCGTCGGAGGGGGTGAAGTACAGCAGGATGCGCACGACGGCGGAGACGACGAAGAGCGTCGAGGCGATGATCCGCCACTCGTGTCGGCTGAAGGTCGGCAGGTCGAGCCGGGGGCGTCTCCCGAGCAGCACCGGACCGAGACCGAGCCCCGCCAGGATCGCCAGCAGGTGCTCCAGGTCCCAGAGCAGCCCCACGTAGAGCAGGGCCAGGCCGCCGTACAGGGTGAGCACCAGCCGCAGCCGTCCGCGCCATGGCGGCCCGAGCGTCGCGCTGGCCGCTGCGACCGCGGCCAGGGCGCCGGCGCTGAAGCCGACGTCGAGCACGGCGGCCGTGCGGTCGGCCCAGGCCCACGCCGTCCTCGACAGCACGAGCAGCACGAACGAGGCGCCGAGGACCCCGACGAGGTGACCGGTGACCGACGCCACGGCGACGCGCCGCGTGCCGAGACGCACCTCGGACCACCCGAGGAGCAGCAGGGCGCCTCCCGCCACCGGGAGGTACTGCGCCGGGACGAGCGCGAAGAACGCGCCGCTCACGGGCGTCCACCAGCGGCCGTCCTGCAGGGCCGGGAGCCCGTAGGCCACCGTGTCGAGCAGGTCGCTGTCCTGCAGCGGTGACCACAGCGACTGCGTCAGCACCCCGAGGGCCACCATGGTCGCGACGATCCCCACGGTGAAGGGCACGCGCCGCGCCATCCGGGACAGCCGGACCGCCGTCGACTCGCCCGTGGTCTCCACGGCAGAACCTTCGGGCATCCGAACCGCCCCCTACGCGTCGGTGATCGAGCGCTCCCTGACCTGGATGCTAGTGGCCGGGGTCCCTCCGCGGGGGTGTCGGAAGGGGTCCGCAGGCGTCCTCGCCGGGTCCGGGCGGACCCTGCGACGTCGGTGGGGCGGATCAGCCGAGCTCGCGCAGTCCGGGGAGGACGTCTGTGGAGAACTGGTCGAGGAAGCGTGCCTGGTCGTGGCCGGGAGCGTGGAAGACGACGTGGTTGAAGCCCCAGTCGACGTACTGGCGCACCGCGTCGACCGCCTCCGCCGGGTCGCTCGTGACGATCCAGCGCTTGGCGATCTCCTCGTCGGAGAGCTCGTCGGCGAGCCGCTCCATCTCGACCGGGTCCTCGACGCCGTGCTTCTGCTCGGCACTGAGGGACAGCGGCGCCCAGAAGCGCACGTTGTGCAGCGCCTGCTCGGGGTCGCGGTCGTAGGACAGCTTGATCTCGATCATCCGGTCGATGTCGTCGCGCGTGCGGCCTGACTTCTCGAGGCCCTCGTCGACGGCGGGAAGCAGCTTGTCCTCGTAGAGCTCGCGTCCCTTGCCGGAGGTGCAGATGAAGCCGTCACCCGACCGGCCGGCATACCGCGCGACGAGGGGACCACCCGCGGCGACGTAGACGGGGATCGGCTGCTCGGGACGGTCGTAGACCGTCGCGGCGTGCGTGCGGTAGTAGTCGCCCTCGAAGTCGACCCGCTCCTCGGTCCAGAGGCGCCGCATCAGCGTCACCGCCTCGCGCAGCCGGGCGAAACGCTCCTTGAACTCCGGCCACGGCGAGCCCGCCGCGCCGACGGCCACCTCGTTGAGGGCCTCCCCGGTGCCGATGCCGAGGACGATGCGGCCCGGGTTGAGGGCTCCCAGCGTGCCGAAGGCCTGCGCCACGACGGCCGGGTTGTAGCGGAACGTCGGCGTCATGACCGACGTGCCGAGCTGGATGCGCTCGGTGCGCTCTCCGACGGCCGCGAGCCAGCTCATCGCGAACGGTGCGTGCCCCTCCTGGTGGCGCCAGGGCTGGAAGTGGTCGGAGATGAACGCGGAGTCGAGTCCGACCTCCTCGGCGTGGGCCGCCAACGTGACGAGGTCGCGTGGACCGAACTGCTCCGCGGACGCCTTCCAACCAACCTTGAGCACACCGACTCCTTCGGGCCTTGGGGGAGTGACCCCGTCAGCCTACGTCGGGGTGCTCGGCGGCCCCTCACCAGTGGACGACGACCTTGTCGCCGACGCGCACCTCGTTGTAGAGCTGGATCAGCAGGGGCTTGTTGCGCACGTTGACGCACCCGTGCGACGCGCCGGCGTAGCCGAGCCTGGCGAAGTTCGAGGAGTAGTGCACCGCCTGGCCGCCGGAGAAGAACATCGAGTACGGCATGGGCGTGTGGTAGAGGTTCGAGATGACGTCGACCTGCTTCTTGTAGACGGAGAAGACGCCTTCGCGGGTGGGCAGCTCGTCGCTGCCGAACCGGACGTCGAAGCCGTACTGGGGCACGCCGTCGACGACCCAGGTGAGCTGTCTGGTCGTCTTGCTGACGCACATGACGCGGCCCTTCAGGCATCGCTCGTCGACGTCCCACGAGAGGGCGCCGGGCTTCGGCTGCACCGGGGTGGGCCGGACGTTCGCGAGCTCGTCGGTGGTCGGGGCGTGGGTCATCGCCACGAGCTTGTCCCACGTGCGTTCGTCCAGGACGCCGGTGGCGTCGAAGCCGCGCTTGGCCTGGAAGCCGCGCACGGCCGTCGTCGTCCTCGCCCCGTAGTCGTTGTCGACGTCGCCCTCGAGCCAGCGGAGCTGACGCAGGCGGGCCTGGAGCGCGCGGACCTTCGGGCCCGAGTCGCCGGGGCGGAGCACGACGACGGGGGCGGGCGGGGGGACGGCCGTCGCCGTGGGGTTCGGCGCCGTCCGGGTGGGGGCCGCGGAGGACGGCGGCGCTGCCGTGGTGGGGGTGCTCGCGGGACGGCCCGCGGGCACGCTGGAGTGGGTGCTCGTCGGAGGGCTCGAGGGCCCGGTGCTCGCGCTGGCGGACGGGGTCGTCGTCGAGGGCGCGTCAGGCGTACCGCTGGCCGGGACGTGGGTCACCGGCCCGCCGGCGGCCGGGGCGCCCTGCTGGTCGGGGGTGCACGCGGTCGACGCGACGACCAGCGCGACGGCGCCTGCGAGCACGAGGGTGCGCCGCACCCGTGCGGTGGCGCGGGACGGTGAGCTGGCAGCCTGCATCATGACCCCTTGTCCGAAACGCGACGTGCCGTGCGTCGTTGCACTGCACCGAGAGTGACGCGATGAGGGGGTCCGTGGTTGTCACGGCCGTCGTCGGAGCGCGGATCGTGACCGATCCGTTGCGCAGGCAAGGTCCAGGTCCAGGTCGGCCGGCCAGGACCGGCAGCCGGTGCCGGTCAGGCGTTGTGCTGCTGCTGTTGCTGCTGCTGCATCGCGTGGTGGCGGCGCAGCACCTCGGTCAGCTTGTTGGCACCGGCGACGACCGTCGCGGCGTGGAGGCGACCGGGCTGGCGCGACAGGCGCTCGATCGGGCCGGAGATGGAGACGGCGGCGACGACGCGGCCCGACGGGCCCCGGACGGGCGCCGACACCGATGCGACGCCGGCCTCGCGCTCGGCCACGCTCTGGGCCCAGCCGCGTCGCCGGACACCGGAGAGCGCGGTCGCGGTGAAGGCCGCGCCCTGCAGGCCGCGGTGCAGCCGGTCCGGCTCCTCCCAGGCGAGCAGGACCTGCGCGGCGGAGCCGGCCAGCATCGAGAGCGTGGCCCCCACGGGGATCGAGTCACGCAGCCCGACGGGGCGCTCGGCCGCAGCGACGCAGATGCGCTGGTCGCCCTGGCGGCGGAAGAGCTGCGCGCTCTCGTTCGTGTGGTCGCGCAGCGCTCCGAGCACGGGGCCGGCAGCTGCGAGCAGTCGGTCCTCGCCGGCGGCGGAGGCCAGCTCGCCGAGCCGTGGGCCGAGCACGAAGCGGCCCTGCATGTCGCGTGAGACGAGGCGGTGGTGCTCGAGCGCGACCGCCAGGCGGTGGGCGGTCGGTCGCGCGAGCCCGGTGGCGCCGACGAGCTGGGCGAGCGTGGCCGGTCCGGCCTCGAGGGCGCCCAGCACGGTGGCGGCCTTGTCGAGAACGCCGACCCCAGAAGAGTTGTCCATGCACTGATATTGACGTCTCAGGCACTGAGACGTCAATCCACCTCACCCATAAAAGGTTCAGTCTTTGCAAAGAGCGATGTCGCGACCCGGTCCTCGATGGCGCGCGCCGCTCGGGCATCGGAACGCCGTCGCGGAGGGAAGTCAGAGGGAGTCATGGCAGGGACACTGGCCGAGAAGGTCTGGGACGCACACGTCGTTCGTCGCGCCGAGGGGGAGCCCGATCTCCTCTACATCGACCTCCATCTCCTCCACGAGGTCACTTCTCCCCAGGCGTTCGACGGGCTGCGGCTCGCCGGCCGCCCCGTGCGTCGCCCCGACCTCACCCTCGCGACCGAGGACCACAACGTCCCCACGACGCCCGGCCCGATCACCGACCCCGTGTCGAAGATCCAGGTCGAGACGCTGCGACGCAACTGCGAGGAGTTCGGGGTCCGTCTCTACCCGATGGGTGATGCCGACCAGGGCATCGTCCACGTCGTCGGCCCGCAGCTGGGCCTCACCCAGCCGGGCATGACCGTCGTCTGCGGCGACAGCCACACCTCCACCCACGGCGCCTTCGGTGCGCTCGCGTTCGGCATCGGCACCTCCGAGGTCGAGCACGTGCTGGCCACGCAGACGCTGCCCCTCAAGCCCTTCCGGACGCTGGCCGTCAACGTGCGCGGTGCGCTTCCCGACGGCGTCACGGCCAAGGACGTCGTGCTCGCCGTCATCGCCAAGATCGGCACGGGCGGTGGCCAGGGCTACGTCATCGAGTACCGCGGCGAGGCCATCGAGGCCCTGTCGATGGAGGCCCGGATGACGGTCTGCAACATGTCGATCGAGGCCGGCGCCCGCGCCGGCATGATCGCTCCCGACCAGGTCACCTTCGACTACCTCCAGGGACGCCCGCACGCGCCCACCGGCGCCGACTGGGACGCGGCGGTCGCCGAGTGGACCGCACTGCGCTCCGACGACGACGCGGTCTTCGACGCCGAGGTCGACCTCGACGCCGCCGAGCTGACTCCGTTCGTCACGTGGGGCACGAACCCGGGCCAGGGTCTGCCGCTCTCCGCCTCGGTGCCCGACCCCGAGGGGTTCGCCGACGAGAGCGACCGTCTCGCCGCCGCCAACGCCCTCGCCTACATGGGGCTCGAGCCGGGGACGCCGCTGCGCGACATCAAGGTCGACACCGTCTTCGTGGGGTCGTGCACCAACGGACGCATCGAGGACCTGCGCGCCGCGGCCGCCGTCGTGCGCGGCCACCGGGTCGCCGACGGTGTGCGCATGCTCGTCGTCCCCGGCTCCGCCAAGGTGCGCCTGCAGGCCGAGTCCGAGGGGCTCGACCGGGTCTTCACGGCCGCGGGCGCCGAGTGGCGCCTGCCGGGGTGCTCGATGTGCCTCGGGATGAACCCCGACACGCTCGCCCCGGGCGAGCGGAGCGCCTCGACCTCCAACCGCAACTTCGAGGGCCGTCAGGGCAAGGGCGGTCGCACCCATCTCGTCAGCCCCCTCGTCGCCGCCGCCACCGCGGTCCGAGGCACCCTGTCGAGCCCCGCCGACCTCGACGCCGCGCACCCGGGCGAGCTCGCGTCCGCCACCACCGGAGAGGCCTGAGCCATGGACACGTTCGAGACCCACACCGGCGTCGGCGTCCCCCTGCGCCGCAGCAACGTCGACACCGACCAGATCATCCCCGCCGAGTACCTCAAGCGCGTGACGCGCACGGGCTTCGAGGACGGGCTCTTCGCCGCCTGGCGCAAGGACGAGTCCTTCGTCCTCAACAACCCTGTGTACGCGAACGGTTCGGTTCTCGTGGCCGGACCCGACTTCGGGACGGGGTCGAGTCGCGAGCACGCCGTGTGGGCCCTCATGAACTGGGGCTTCCGGGTCGTCATCAGCTCGCGCTTCGCCGACATCTTCCGGGGCAACAGCGGCAAGCAGGGGCTGCTCACGGCGATCGTCTCGCAGGACGACGTCGAGCTCATCTGGAAGTACCTCGAGAACAACCCCGGCGCCGAGATCACGGTCGACCTCGTGGCGCGCTCGGTCCGCGCAGGCGAGATCGTGGCGCCCTTCGAGATCGACGACTACACCCGCTGGCGCCTGCTCGAGGGGCTCGACGACATCGGACTGACCCTCCGACACGAGGATCTCGTCGCGGATTTCGAGTCGCGCCGCCCGAGCCACAAGCCGGTCACCAGCCCGGCCTGACCGTCGGCCCGGGACTGCTTCGCAGTCCCCAAATTTCAGCGGATCCCTTTGTCTCACAAAGGGATCCGTTGTCATATCCGGCCCAGGCCGTCACGGTGGAGAGGTGTCCCGGACCCTCACCCAGGGCCGGCAAAACCCGTCAAAGTCCTTGCGACACAACGAAAAACCCACTGAGTGGTGATGGACGTGCCCGCGATGGCGGCCTAACGTCGGGAAGTAGCCGGACCGGTTCCGGACTCACATCGTCGGGTCGCCTGACACCGACAGTCCTCTGGAGGGGAAGACGTGAACAAGGCAGAACTGATCGACGCACTCGAGGCCAAGCTCGGCAGCAAGAAGGTCGCCTCCGACTCGCTCGAGGCGTTCCTCGACGTCGTCATCCGCGAGGTCGCCCGGGGCGGCAAGGTCGGCATCACCGGCTTCGGCACCTTCGAGCGGGCCGACCGGGCCGCGCGCACCGGCCGCAACCCGAAGACGGGGGCGACCGTGAAGATCAAGAAGACCCGTGTCCCGAAGTTCCGCTCGGGCACGAACTTCAAGGAGGTCGTGTCGGGCGCCAAGAAGCTCTCCAAGACCGAGTCCGCCGCCTCGCGCGCCTCCGCCGGGTCCTCCACCGCTGCCGCGCCGGCCAAGAAGACCACGGCCAAGCGCACCGCCACCGCCACCAAGGCCGCCCCGGCCAAGGCCGCGGCGAAGCGGACGACGGCGACGTCCAAGGCGGCGGCGACGAAGGCTGCCCCGGCCAAGCGCGCGACCGCCACGAAGGCTGCTCCCGCCAAGGCCGCCGCCAAGCGGACGACGGCGACCAAGGCCGCCCCGGCCAAGCGCACCACGGCGACGAAGGCCACGCCGGCCAAGACGACCGCGAAGCGGACGACGGCGACGTCCAAGGCTGCGGCGACGAAGGCCGCCCCGGCCAAGCGCGCGACCGCCACGAAGGCCGCGCCCGCCAAGGCCACCGCCAGGAAGACGACGGCCACCAAGGCCGCGGGCACGAAGACGACCGCGGCGAAGAAGACGACGACCCGCAAGGCCACGACGAAGAAGGCCGCCTCCAGGTGACGAACGGAGCGGCGCCCGCGCCGGGTCGCCGCTCGCACGACGTGGGCCCGGCCGACTGACGGCCGGGCCCACACCCGCGTCAGGGGGTGGGCAGCGGTACGGACCGTCCGGTCGTCAGCGGATCGGCTGCCCCGGACCGACTCCGACGATGCGGAGGGCGACCACGACGTCGTCGACGACCTCGACCGTGAGTCGCTGGCCGAGGCGCAGCAGCCGCAGACCGCTGGTGTCGAAAGCGAGCGCCTCGAACGCCAGCTCGACGCCGTCGTCGCGCAGCACGCTGCCGGTGTGGGTCTCGGGGTCGAAGCGGTGGACCGTGGCCTGCATGCTCCTGATCCAACCAGATGCCCGGTGGCGCAGGACGGCTCGCGTCGCCGGCCCCAGGCCGATGCCCCGGGCACGGGAGAGGCTCCGGGCGTCGTCCACGTCGGTGCGCAGGCGGGGGAGCGGCAGGTCGAGGCGCTGGGCCCCGTCGGCCTCGTGGCGCGACGCGCTGGCGGCGCCGAAGCGGGGCGTGAAGCCACGACCGCAGCGCAGCACCGTGCCGGTCCCGTCCGCGTCCGGCACGAACGACTGCTCGTGCAGCCCCGCGACGTCCAGAGCGGCCCTCAGGGAGCGGGCGTCGAGGGCGGGGACGTCGCCGAGCAGGGCCGCGACGTGGGCGCCCTCGCCGGCTGCACGCATACCGGCCCGGATGGCGTCGTTGAGCCCACTGCCCGGGTCGGGCACCACCCGAACCCCCTTGTCCCGCCACGTGGCGGACAGGACCACGTCGCTGGAGACGAGGACCAGGCGTCCCGCGCCGACGGCCTCGAGGGCGGCCGAGAGCGTGTCGGTGGCGATGGCCGCGCTGAGGTCCGCGCGGTCGGAGCCGACCGCGCGCGCGAGGCGGGACTTGCCGTGGGTCGTGTCCTTGACGGGGACCACGACGTGCCACTCGAAGGACCGGGGTGCCGTGGGGGGCGTGTGCGGTGAGGTCGTCATGCTGGCGATATCGTCCCACTCGCCGCGGTGCTGCTCGACACCGCGCCGCGAGGTGGACAAGATGAAGCCCAGCCCACGTCGACCGGCGTGCGCACGACGAGAAGGACGTGACCACGTGACTGCCGGTGCACGCAGGAGGCGACTGCCCTGGGCCTATCGGGCCGTGGCGTTCGTGCTCCGGCCCCTCCTGATGCGGGTGACGAAGCGCGACTGGCGTGGGCTCGAGAACATCCCGGCCGAGGGCGGCTTCGTCGTGTCGACCAACCACATCTCCTACGCCGACCCGCTCGTCTTCGCGCACTTCATGTTCGACAGCGGACGCGAGGCCTACTTCCTGGGCAAGGACAGTCTCTTCGCGATCCCGGTCGTCGGGTGGCTGCTCAAGAAGTGCGGCCAGATCCCCGTCTACCGCAACTCCGCGGCGGCGACCGACTCCTACCGCGCTGCCGTCGAGGGCGTGCGTGCCGGCAAGGCGCTCGGCATCTTCCCCGAGGGCACCATCACCCGGGACCCGGACCTGTGGCCGATGCGCGGCAAGACGGGCGCCGCGCGGGTCGCCCTCGAGACGCACTGCCCCCTGGTGCCCGTGGCGCAGTGGGGTGCCCAGGAGATCCTGTCGCCCTACGGGCACCGGCCCTCGCTCTTCCCGCGCAAGACGATGATGATGTATGCCGGTCCGCCCGTCGACCTGTCCGACCTCTACGACCGGCCGATCGACACCAAGGTCCTCCGCGAGGCGACCGACCGGCTCATGGACCGCATCACCGGGCTGCTCGAGGAGCTGCGGGGCGAGAAGCGGCCCACGGAGCGGTTCGACCCACGCACGCACGGTGTCCCTGAGATCGGGAACCCGTTGAAGCACCACGAGATCGGGCGGCCGAAGCCGCCGGCCGATCCGGACGGGAACGGGGCGTGACGACGCAGGTCGCCGTCCTGGGCAGCGGCAACTGGGGCACCGCGTTCGCGATGATCCTGGCCGACGCCGGCTGCGACGTGACGATGTGGGCCCGCCGGTCCGAGGTGGCCGAGGCCATCAACGGGGGACGCAACGAGGCCTACCTCCCGGAGCTCGACCTGCCCCGGACGGTGCGTGCCACGGTGGATCCCGCCGAGGCGCTCGACCGCGCCGAGGTCGTCGTGCTCGCCGTGCCCTCGCAGACGCTGCGCGACAACCTCGTCGAGTGGGGCGGTGCGATCCCGTCCGGAGCGCCGGTCGTCTCGCTCATGAAGGGCGTCGAGCTCGGGACGACGATGCGGATGAGCGAGGTCATCGCCGAGGCGGCCGACGTCGAGCAGGACCGCGTCGTCGTCGTGTCGGGTCCGAACCTCGCCCCGGAGATCGCCCGCCGGCAGCCGGCCGGTGGTGTCGTCGCCTGTCGTGACATGGCGACGGCCGAGCGGGTGGCCGCGGCGTGCGCGACGCCGTGGTTCCGCCCCTACACCGACACGGACGTGACCGGGGCAGAGGTGTGCGGGGCGACGAAGAACGTCGTCGCCCTGGCGTCCGGGATGGCCGAGGGGATGGGCTTCGGCGACAACACCAAGGCCACGATCATCACGCGCGGCCTGGCCGAGACGACGCGTCTGGGCCTCGCGCTCGGGGCGCACCCTCAGACGTTCATGGGCCTCGCCGGTGTCGGTGACCTCATCGCCACCTGCATGTCCCCTCTGTCACGCAACCACAGCTTCGGGGTGCGTCTCGGGCGGGGCATGACCGTCGAGGAGGCCACGGCCGAGCTGCGCACGACGACGGAGGGCGTCAAGTCGTGCGAGTCGATCCTCACGCTCGCCCAGCAGCACGACGTCGACATGCCCATCTGCGAGCAGGTGGTGGCGGTCATCCGCGACGGCCACTCGGCGAGCGAGGTCGGCCCGCGGCTCATGTCGCGTGACCTCAAGGCCGAGAAGCACTGACCGTCGGGCGTCCCCGTGCCGGCGCCGACGCGAGGGGACCGCCGGAGGACGCGTCGGGCGCTCAGGCCTCCCGTGCGGTGGGCGCCAGCACGCGGTCGACGACCGGGAGCGCCCGCCCGTGGTGCACGAGCCGGGTGAGCGGACGACGCACGAGCAGCCACCCGAGGCCCATGACGACGGCGCCGAGCAGGAGCCCGGCCACGACGTCGAGCGGGTAGTGCGCGCCGACGTAGACGCGCACCGCGGCCATCAGCACGGCCGCCACCGCGGCGACGGCGCCCAGCCGCCTCGAGACGAGGAGGAGCCCCATCGCGGCGGCCCCGGCCATGACCGAGTGGTCGGAGGGGAAGGACCAGTCGGTCGTCCGGTCCACGAGCACGAGGACGGAGGGGTGGCTGGCATACGGCCGGGCCTCCGCGACGAGAGCCGACACGGGCTGGTTGACCCCGACGGCGACGAGGGTTCCGAGGCCGGCCCAGACCGCGGCCGCGAGCTCGCGGTCACCCGAGCTGCGCCGCTGCCACACTCCCACGACCAGGAGGGCGGCGAACACGACGAGCCCGTACGTCGCGTAGGCGACGGCGGGGCCGTGCAGCCAGGTCGACGTCCGCGCGAAGTCGTTGACGCGCAGGAAGAGGGCGGTGCTGAGGTCGAGCAGGTTGCTCACGGGCGGGTCCTTCGCGGGGGAGGCGACGGCCGCGGTCGGCCCGCGGCGAAGGGCCCACCCTTCCCGAGGATTCTGGGGAGAATCTCAGAGCGGGCGGCTCAGACGGCCGACAGCGCCCGGTCGAGATCGGCCCACAGGTCCTCGACGTTCTCGATCCCCACCGAGAGGCGCAGCAGGCTCTCGGGCACCTGCGTGGACTCGGACGGGTGGCGGCGGCGGCGCTCCACCTGCGACTCCACGCCCCCGAGACTCGTCGAGTGCAGCCACACCCGGGTCGCGGCGCACACCCGCTCGGCCGCGTCGGCGTCACCCGCGACGTCGATCGACAGGATGGCGCCCGCACCGGGGTAGCGGACGCGCGCGACCGAAGGGTGTCCTTCGAGGCGGGCGGCGAGCTCGGCGGCGTTGGCGCTCGCACGCTCCAGCCGCACCGACAGCGTGCGCAGCCCGCGCAGGGCGAGGTAGACCTCCATCGGGCCGGCGATCGCGCCGTGCAGCGTGCGGTGCCGGCGCAGGCGCTCACCCAGCTCGCGCCCGCGCTCGGTGTCGCCGACGACCGTCGCCCCGAGCACGACGTCGCTGTGCCCGGAGAGGTACTTCGTCACCGAGTGCACGACGACATCGGCGCCGAGGGACAGGGGGCGGCAGAGCAACGGTGTCGACAGCGTGTTGTCGACGACGCTCGTCACACCGACCTCGCGGGCGCGCGCCAGGACGACGTCGAGCTCGATGACGTCCATGAGCGGGTTCGTCGGCGACTCGAGCCACACGAGTTCGGCGGTGTCGAGGGCGGCGAGGAATCCGGCCGTGTCGGTGGCGTGCACCCGGACGACGGTCCCGCCGGCCTGCTCGTGGGCCGCGAGGAGGTCGCCGGTGCCGTTGTAGGTCGTGTCGGGGGCGACCACGGTGCCGCCGGCGGGCAGCAGGGACAGGGCCGCCGAGATGGCGCCCATTCCCGAGGCGTGCACGAGCGCACGCCCGCCCTCGAGACCGCCGAGAGCCTCCTCGAAGGCGTTCCACGTCGGGTTGCCCGACCGGGCGTAGTTGACGACGCCGTCCGCGGCATACGTGGACGTCAGCTCGACACCCACGTTGACCGAGGCCCCGGGGGAGCGCTCGGGACGACCGGACGCCACGAGGAACGTCTCCACCTGCAGCTGCTGCGAGTCCTCTTCCCTGACCACGACGTCAGGGTACGAGCGGGGCCCACGAGGCGGGATAGAGTCTCGTCTGATGACCACGGACCAGCCCCAGCCCGACCAGCCGAGCCGCCGCCCCCGCGTCGCCATCGTCTTCGGAGGCCGCTCCTCCGAGCATGCCGTCTCCTGCGCCACGGCCGCCGGAGTCCTGCGCGCCATCGACCGGAGCAAGTACGACATCGTGCCCATCGGCATCTCCCGCGACGGCCAGTGGGTCCTCGCCGCCGACGACCCGAGCCGCTTCGAGCTGACCGCCGGGCGCACGCCCGAGGTCGAGCCGAGCGCCGCGCACGTCGTCCTGCCACTCTCGACGCGCGAGACCTCCCTGACCGTCCTCGAGAGCGGACAGCCCCCGCAGGAGCTCGGCCAGGTCGACGTCGTCTTCCCGCTGCTCCACGGCCCGTTCGGCGAGGACGGCACCCTCCAGGGCTTCCTCGAGCTCTCCGACGTGCGCTACGTCGGCTCCGGCGTCCTCGCGTCCGCGGCGGGCATGGACAAGCACTACATGAAGCTCGTCTTCGCCGGGCACGGCCTGCCCGTCGGGCCGTATGCCGTCATCACCGACCGCGCGTGGCGCACCGACCGCGCCGCGGCCATGGACGCCTGCGCCGGCCTGACCTACCCCCTCTTCGTCAAGCCGGCCCGCGCCGGGTCCTCCATGGGGATCACCCGTGTCGACGACCCCGCCGGCCTCGAGGCCGCCATCGAGGTCGCCCGCGAGCACGACCCCAAGGTGCTCGTCGAGGAGGGCATCGTCGGGCGCGAGATCGAGTGCGCGGTGCTCGAGGGCCACGGCACCTCCGGGCCGCGCACCTCCGAGGTCGGCGAGATCGCCATCCACGACAACCACGCCTTCTACGACTTCGAGGCGAAGTACCTCGCTGAGGCCGACGTCGACCTCAGCTGCCCGGCCGACGTGCCGGAGGAGGTCGCCAAGGAGGTGCGGCGCCTGGCGGCCGAGGCGTTCGAGTCCCTCGGGTGCGAGGGGCTCGCCCGCGTCGACTGCTTCTACACCGCCGACGGCCGGGTCGTCATCAACGAGATCAACACGATGCCCGGCTTCACGCCGCACTCGATGTACCCGCGGATGTGGGCGGCCTCGGGCCTGGAGTACCCCGACCTCATCGACGAGCTCATCTCGCTCGCGCTCGAGCGCCGCACCGGCCTGCGCTGACCGACCCGGCCGCGCCTGCACCCGCCCCACGGCAGCCGGCCACCCGGCATACGCGATCAGGAGCAGTGGCGCCCGTTGGCGGGCAGTGACCTCGCCACGGCCGTGAAGGCCGGCAGCAGCAGCGGCACCGCACCGTAGGTGCCGGGGGCGAGCACCTCGATGGCCGGGTCGCGGCCGTAGGTCGTGGCCGCCGACCCGTCGCTGAGCGGGCGCACCACCCAGTCGACACCGTCGACGGTGACGCAGTCCTGCGTCGTGGGTGCGAGGGGGTCCATGCCGCAGCGCGCGATGATCGCGGGGTCGCCCCAGGCGGCCACGGACGGGTCCTCGGGCTGCGTCGCCGCTCGGGTGTTCCCGCTGACGGAGGCGGGCCACGCGGCGGAGGCGCACACGGGAGCCGACGCCTGCGGGGCGAGGGCGACCTCGGGCGCGTGGGTGCACGCGGACAGCACGACGGCGGCGCCGATGAGCGCCGCCGTCGTGGGGAACAGGCGTCCGGTCAGGGGGCCGGCCTCAGACGTGGACGACCGTGCAGGTCAGGGTCCGGGTGATGCCGGGGACGTCCTGGAGCTTCGCGATGACGAGGCGGCCCAGGTCGTCGACGTTGGCGGCCTCCACGCGGGCGATGACGTCGTAGGGACCGGTCACGTCCTCGGCGAGGGTCACGCCCGAGATCCCGGCGATCTGCTCCGCCACGCTCGCGGCCTTGCCGACTTCGGTCTGAATCAGGATGTAGGCCTGGACCACGTGTCACCTCACTGTGTGTCGATCGTTGGTCGGCCGTGCGTGGGCGCGAGGGCCCGCACGGACCGGTCGGAACGGCAGGTCCCAGTGTGACTGTGACCGTGCCCTGACGCTACCTTGCCATGGGGCTCCACGTCCCCTGGAAACCGGGCCCGGCGAGGGCCGTCCACCGGAAGGGTGTGTGACCGTGCCGAACGTCCGACGGCTCGAACGGGGGCCGATGATGACGGGTGGCACCCCGTTGCGCTCGCTCGACGAGGACGAGCTGCTGGGACGCATCCTGCCCGGCTTCCCGGCGAGCAAGGACCTCGTCGTCGCGCCCGGTGACGACGCGGCCGTCCTGCACACCTCGGGGCGCGTCATCGCCACGACCGACACCGTCGTCCTCGGCCGCGACTGGCTCGACGCCTGGTCGTCGGGCGCCGACATCGGTCACAAGGTCGTCGCCCAGAACCTCGCCGACGTGGCGGCCATGGGTGGCCATCCCACCGGTGTCCTCGTCACGCTCGTCGCCGACCCCGAGCTCTCGCTCGAGTGGGTGCTCGACCACGTGCGCGGTCTCGCCGAGGCCTGCCTCGCGGCCGGGGTGGCGGTACTCGGCGGAGACCTGTCGTCGGCGCCGGCCGGCGTCGTCATGGTCTCGGTCACGGCCCTCGGGCGCCTCGACGGCGAGCCGGTGCTGCGCTCCGGGGCCCGGGCCGGCGACGTCCTCGCGGTCCGGGGCTCGCTGGGCCTGGCGGACGCCGGGCTGCGACTGCTCCAGGCCGACACCGTCGACCTGCTGCCAGTGGCGGTGGAGCGTCAGCGCCGTCCCGAGCCGCCGCTCGCCGCCGGTCCGGAGGCGGCCGCCGCAGGCGCCACCGCGATGCTCGACCTCAGCGACGGTCTGCTGCGCGACGGGGGCCGGATCGCGCGCGCGAGCCGCGTCGTCATCGACCTCGTCCCGCAGGCGCTCGCGCCAGACGTCGCCGCCCTGAGCGGGGCGCTCGGGGCCGAGGCCGCCCTCGACTGCGTGCTCGCCGGAGGGGAGGAGCACTCGCTGCTCGCCACCTTCCCGACCGGTTCGCTCCCGGAGGGGTGGCGAGCCATCGGTTCGGTCCGGGACCCGGCCGGGGGCGAGGCGCCCGGCATCGTCGTGGCCGGGCGCGCCGTCGCCCACACGGGGTGGGACCACTTCCGCGACGCGTGAGCGCGAGGCGGCAGGTCCTGGATCCACCGCGACCTGCCGACCGGCCGACCGGCCGGAGCCACGACGTGGCAGACGAGACGACGGGGTGTGCCGTGTGCGCGGAGACCTCGGCCGCCGGCCTTCGCCGGTCACGGCGTCGGTCACGGCGTCCGTCGCGCCGGATATGACAAGAGGCCGGCCCCTTACGGGAACCGGCCTCTCGACGTTGGTGAGGGTTCGCTCAGCGAACGACCTTGCCCGCCTTGAGGCAGGAGGTGCAGACGTTGAGTCGCTTCGGCGTCACACCGTCCACCAGCGTCCGAACGCGCTGGATGTTGGGGTTCCAGCGGCGCTTGGTGCGGCGGTGCGAGTGCGAGATGTTGTGACCGAAGCTCGGTCCCTTGCCGCAGACGTCGCAGTTGGCAGCCACGGGTATCTCCTGAAAGTTCGATGTCGACGAAATGCTGTGCTCCACCACCGGATCGGGTCGACGCACACGAGGGCGCGCGTCACCCCGCAGTGCACGGGGGGAACCGGTAAAGAGTAGCCGACGACTCGCTCGGACGACAAAACGGCGATGCGGGCTGCCGCCCCAGCGCCCGGACCCGGTCACGCGAAGACGCGGGCCGACTCGACGAGCTGCACGGCATACGCAGGGCCGTGGGACGCCGCGTGCACCGCGAGGGGGTGCAGCTGGTGCAGCTCGACGAGCTCTCGCCACCCCCGCTCCAGCCCGGCGGCCTCCTCGTAGGCGGCGACGACACGGTCGAGGCCGGGGCACCCGAAGAGGGCGAGCATCGCGAGGTCCGTGAGCCCGTGGCCGCCGTGCGCGGCCGGGTCGATGAGGACCGCGCCCTGCGCGGTGAAGACGACGTTGCCCGACCAGAGGTCGCCGTGGATCCGGGCCGGAGCCCGGCTGTCGTCGAAGTCGCCGGCGAGGAGGCGGTCGCAGACCCGGTCGACGATGCGCGCGCCGGCAGGCTCGAGGTGGCCGTGGTCGACGGCCCGCCGCACGAAGGGACGCACCCGCTGCTCCGCGTAGAACGCGCCCCAGGTCGGGGTGGGGTCGTTGCTCTGGCGCTGGCGACCGATCCACGCACCACTCGTCCAGCCGGCCGGCGGGGATCCGAAGGCGGGAGCGCCGGACCCGTGCGTGACCGCGAGCCCGCGTCCGAGGGCCTCCGCGGACGCAGGGGTCGGCCGCGTGGGCTGCAGTCGCGCGAGGTCGATGTGGTCGGCGGCGACGGCGCGCACCTCGACGACCCGGGCCCCGCCGTGCAGCTCGGGCTCGGCGAGCCAGCGCAGGCCGGCCGCCTCGACCTCGAAGAAGCCTTCGGGCGCCGCAGGCCACGACTTGCGGTGGTGGGCGGGGGACGTGCTCGACACGGCGACCACGCTAGCCGCACCCGGCGGCATCCACCCGGCACGGAGCGGCGCATGCGACGGTCCGGTCGAGGCGCTAGCCTGCCGAGGATCGGCAGGGCCAGCCGCCCGTCCGATCTCCGGACCGACATCCGGACGCCAGGTCCCGCACGACGAGAAGGAGGTCCGATGCCCGGCGCCGAGCCGATGCCCGAAGGACCCCTCACGCTGCTCGACCTCGTCGCCGTCCGTCGGTGGGCGGTGCTGACCCGCTCGCTCTTCGCCGCCCGCCGGGCCGAGATCGATGCCCTCAACGTCTTCCCGGTGCCCGACGGCGACACGGGGACGAACCTCTACCTCACCTTCGACGGCGCGGTCGAGCGCACCCTCGCCACGAGCGACGTCACGACGGCCGACGCCCTGCTGTCGGTCTTCGCCAAGCACCTGCTGTGGACCGCCCGCGGCAACTCGGGCGTCATCCTCAGCCAGCTGGCGCGCGGTCTGGCCGAGGGGTGCGCGGGAGCCGCCGAGATCGACGGGCGGGTCCTGGCCGTGGCTCTCCGCCAGGCCGAGGCCCGGGCTCGCCAGGCGGTGACGGACCCCAAGGAGGGGACGATCCTCACGGTCGCCAGCGCGATGGCCCAGGCCGCCGAGGGCGCCTGCGCCGCGGTGGCCGACGACACCGGTGCCGCGGCCACCGCGGGCGGTGACACCGGCGGTGACGCCCCCGTCGGCGTCCACCCCGTCGCCCTGGCTGCCGTCGAGGCCTCGCGGGAGGCGCTCGCCCGCACCCCGGACCAGCTCGAGGTGCTCGCGCGTGCGGGGGTCGTCGACGCCGGTGGCGCCGGGCTCGTCGTGCTGCTCGAGTGTCTCGAGCGGGTGTGCGCCGGGCACCGGGCCAGCTCGGGGACCGACACCACCGACCGGCGCTCCCGGCGCCGGCCCGAGACCGCGAGCGCGGCCCTCGGCGCAGGACGCCGGGGGAGCCCCGACACCGAGGCCATCCCCGAGTTCGAGGTCATGTACCTGTTGGCCGACTCCGACGACGCCGTCGTCGAGAGCCTCCGCGCCCGACTCGTCGAGCTCGGCGACTCGGTGCTCGTCGTGGGCGGGGACGGGGAGTGGAACGTCCACGCGCACGTCGACGACGCCGGGGCCGCCGTCGAGGCCGGCATCGAGGCGGGACGACCGCACCGGATCCGCATCACGCGGCTCACCGACGGGCACGACACGGGAGCCCGCTTCGAGCGGGACGACGGTGCCGGCGCGACCCCGCGCTCGGGTGCCGCGATCGTCGCGTGCGCGGCAGGCGTCGGGCTCGAGGGCCTCTTCGAGGACGCCGGCGCCGTGGTCGTGCGCTCCGGCCCCGGCCGTCGTGCCTCCACCGGTGGGCTCATCGGCGCGATCCGCGAGCAACACGCCCGGGGCGCCTCCGGGGTCGTCGTGCTGCCCAACGACGGCGACACCCTGCTCGCCGCGGCGGCAGCCGTGCGCGCCGTCGCCGACGACGGCATCGAGGCGCACCTCGTGCACGTGCGCACCGCGGTCCAGGGCATCGCGGCGCTCGCGGTCTTCGAGCGGTCGGCACCCGCCTCGGCCAACGTGCTCGCCATGCAGGAGGCCGCCTCGGCGACCCGGCACGGTGCGGTCACCGTCGCCAACCGTGCCGCCCTGACGAGCGGTGGACCGTGCGAGGCGGGGGACGTGCTCGGCGTCGTCGACGGCGACGTCGTCATCGTCGGCGCCAACCAGCTCCTCGTGACGCGGGAGGTCGTGCGTCGGCTGCTCGCGAGCGGCGGCGAGCTCGTCACCGTGGTCGCCGGCGTCGACGCGCCCGACGGGCTGCTCCAGGCGGTGGCCGACGAGGCGAGGCGCGAGCAGCACGGCATCGAGGTGTCGCTCATCGACGGCGGCCAGGCCGTCTACCCCGTCCTGCTGGGGGTGGAGTGACGTGCCGGTGCTCACCGAGGACTCGCCCCTGACCAAGCTCGTCAAGAAGAACGAGGCGGAGCAGCTCGCCCGCACCAAGGGCCTGCTCAGCGTCGCCGACCTGTTCGAGTTCGTGCCCCGCCGCTACGTCAGGCCCGGCCAGCTCACCGACCTCTCGTCGCTGCACGTCGGTGAGGACGTCCTCGTCGTCGCCGAGGTCAAGACCGCCGCGACCCGGTCGATGCGCAACCGCCGGGGAAAGATGCTCACCGTCGTCATCGGCGACGACCTGGGCAACGAGCTCGACGTCACGTTCTTCAGCGCCTACGGCCACGAGGGCAAGCTCAAGCCCGGCGTGCGCGGCTTCTTCGTCGGGCAGATCGGCGCCTACGGTCGGCGCCTCCAGCTGACCCACCCGGAGTACGAGCTGTTCGACGACGAGGAGGCCGGAGAAGCCGCCGTGGAGTGGTACCGCACCCACCGCGTGCCGGTCTACTCCACGACGGGCAAGCTCAACTCGCTGCGCCTGCGCAAGCTCGTGCACACCGCGCTCGACACGGTCGACCGCATCCGTGAGCCCGTACCCGAGGAGGTACGCGTGGCGCGCGGCCTCGTCGACCGGGCCGTCGCGCTCGAGCTCGTCCACCGGCCCGCCGTCGACGACCACCCGTCGCGGGGGCTCGACCGGCTCAAGTACGACGAGGCCTTCGTCCTCCAGACGATCCTCGCCCAGCGCCGCAAGGCCGCCGAGGCCGAGCTCGGCACACCGCGGCTCCCTCGACCCGGCGGGCTGCTGGCTGCCTTCGACGCCCGCCTGCCCTTCGAGCTCACCCAGGGCCAACGTGAGATCGGTGAGGTGTTCGCGTCCGAGCTCGCGTCCGAGCGTCCGATGCACCGGCTGCTCCAGGGTGAGGTGGGCTCGGGCAAGACGGTCGTGGCGCTCCGGGCGATGCTGGCCGCCATCGACGCGGGTGGTCAGGCCGCCCTGCTCGCACCGACCGAGGTCCTCGCGGCACAGCACCACCGCTCGATCACGGCGATGCTCGGCGACCTCGCCCAGGGCGGGATGCTCGGCGGCTCGGAGTTCGGCACGACCGTGGCCCTGCTCACGGGCAGCCAGAACGCCGGGGCCCGTCGCCGGTCCCTGCTCGACGCGGCCTCGGGCGGCGCGGGCATCGTCGTGGGCACCCACGCCCTCATCCAGAAGCACGTGCAGTTCGCCGACCTCGCACTCGTCGTCGTCGACGAGCAGCACCGGTTCGGAGTGGAGCAGCGAGACGCCCTCCGCGAGAAGGGGATCCGGCCTCCGCACGTGCTCGTCATGACGGCCACGCCGATCCCGCGCACCGTGGCCATGACGGTCTTCGGCGACATGGAGACCTCCACGCTCCGCGAGCTGCCCCGGGGGCGTTCACCGATCGCCACCCACGTCGTCGACGCCGACAAGCCCGGGTGGGTCGACCGCACCTGGCAGCGGGTGGCCGAGGAGGTCGCGAAGGGACACCAGGCATACGTCGTGTGCCCCCGCATCGGCGACGCCGACGACGAGAGCGGTTCGGGTGCCGCGACGTCCCGGGACACCTCGGACGAGGACGCCGGGTGGGACGCCCACTGGGACGACGACGGCGCGGCCCCCGAGGGCGAGCAGGACGCGCCCGCCAAGGAGCTCACCGGCGTCTACGCGATGCTCAGCACGCTGCGGGCCACACCGGCGCTCCAGGGCGTGCGGCTCGAGGTGCTCCACGGGCGCCTCGACCCCGACGCCAAGGACGCCACCATGCGCGCCTTCGCCGCGGGCGAGATCGACGTGCTCGTGGCGACCACCGTCATCGAGGTCGGCGTCGACGTGCCGAACGCCTCGGTCATGGTCGTCGTCGACGCCGACCGCTTCGGCATCTCGCAGCTGCACCAGCTCCGCGGCCGGGTGGGCCGTGGTGCGGTGCCGGGGCTCTGCCTGCTCATGACCCAGGGCGCGGGGGAGCGGGCCGCCGAGCGCCTCGACCAGGTGGCCGCCACGACCGACGGGTTCGAGCTCGCCCGAGCCGACCTCATGCTGCGGCGCGAGGGCGACGTGCTCGGCGCGCGCCAGAGCGGTCGCGGCAACTCCGTGCGGCACCTGCGTCTCGGCCGGGTCGAGGACGAGCAGATCATCGCCGACGCGCGGGAGGACGCGTTCGCCCTCGTCGACGCGGACCCCGGGCTGCGCGAGCACCCGGCGCTCGCCGCAGCGGTGGCGATGCGCCTCGACGAGGACCAGGCCGTATGGCTCGAGCGAGGATGAGATGACACGGATCATCAGCGGCGTCGCCGGCGGGCGACGGCTCCAGACCCCGCCGGGGTCCTTGACGCGACCCACGTCCGACCGCGTGCGTGAGGCGCTCTTCAGCCGTCTCGAGCACCGCGGCCTGCTCGACGGGGCCAACGTGCTCGACCTGTATGCCGGTTCCGGAGCCCTCGGCCTCGAGGCCGCGAGTCGCGGGGCGGCGCTCGTCCTGCTCGTCGAGTCGCACCAGGCCGCGGCCAAGGTCATCCGCAGCAACGTGGCGGTCGTGGGGCGTCCGGGCGTCCGGGTCCTCGCGGACACCGTCGAGCGCGCTCTGGCGTCAGGGCCGCCGGGCGGGGTGCGCATGGACCTCGTCCTGCTCGACCCGCCCTACGACGTGCCCGAGGACGCCCTGGCCTCCGTGCTCGCGACCCTCGTCGAGCGGCAGTGGCTCGCGTCCGACGCCTTCGTCGTCGTGGAGCGATCGAGCCGCTCGCCCCAGCCCACCTGGCCCGAGGGGCTCGAGCTGTCCGGCGAGAAGCGCTACGGCGAGACGGCGATGTGGTTCGCCGAGCCGCCGCCACGCGAGGTCGTGGCCTGAGCCGTCCGCACACAGCCGGACGGTAGGTTGGGCCGCGTGACGAGCGAAGCGCGCCGCTGTGTCTGCCCCGGCTCCTACGACCCGATCACCAACGGTCACGTCGACGTGGTGACCCGGGCCAGCAGGCTGTTCGACGAGGTCGTCGTCGCGATCCTGCACAACCCGAGCAAGCAGGGCACGTTCACCGTCGACGAGCGCATCGACCTCATCCGGCAGTCGGTCGGACACCTGCCCAACGTCCGCATCGGGGCCTGGGCCGGCACGCTCGTCGTCGACGTCTGCCGCGAGGTCGGGGCCTCGACGATGGTCAAGGGACTGCGCGGCGGGACCGACTTCGCCTACGAGCTACCCATGGCGCACATGAACCACCACCTCACGGGCGTCGAGACCCTCTTCCTCGCGGCCGACCCGACCCTGCAGCACGTCTCGAGCTCGCTCATCAAGGAGGTCGTGCGCTACGGCGGCGACGTCAGCGGTCTCGTGCCGGACCCCGTCCTCGCGGCGCTGGGCGATCGTCTCGCCTGATTTGGGTGCACGGCCCCCCTCCAGTACCCTTGGAGGTCGGTCCACGTCCGTCTTGGCGCGGGCCGAATCCTCTACTGTTCGCAGGAGCCATGGACCGTCCCGATCCCCGTTCTTCTCTGGTGCTCGACACCAGGGAGCTCGTTCGGCGACCGGGCACGATGCTGGAGCTCTCGCGCACGGTGACGTTGCCCGAAGACCTCGGAACCGACGTCATCTCGATCCCTGCCGGTCATCCGGTGCAGGTCGAGGTGCGGCTCGAGTCCGTCGTCGAAGGTGTCCTCGTGACGGGTTCGGTCAGTGGCACGGCGACCGGCGTCTGCGTGCGGTGCCTGGATCCCCTCGAGCTCGCTGTCGAGGGGACCTTCCTGGAGCTGTTCGCCTATGCCGACCGGGCGGCGCACCACCACGAGGTGGGCGCCGACTCGGACGAGGACGAGGTGCACGAGCTGGTCGGTGACCTCATCGACCTCGAGCCCGTGCTCCGGGACGCTGTCGTGCCGACGCTGCCGTTCCAACCGGTGTGCCGGCCGGACTGCCCGGGGTTGTGTTCCGAGTGTGGGATGCACCTCGCGGAGGACCCGGACCATCATCATGAAGTGATCGACCCGAGGTGGTCGTCCCTCAGTGGACTGCTGAGCGACGACCCGCAAGAGAAGAGGAACTGACGTGGCTGTCCCGAAGCGGAAGATGTCGCGCTCCAACACCCGTTCGCGTCGCGCGAACTGGAAGGCAACGCCGACGACGCTCACCACGTGCCCCCAGTGCGGTGCGGCGACCCAGCCGCACATCGCGTGCCCCTCGTGCGGCACGTACAAGGGCCGTCACTACTCCGTTGCCGAGCGCACCGAGCACCAGGCCTGATCACACCGTGAGCAGCCCCATGAGCGACCTTGGCGCTGGGGGTGTTCCGGCGGTGCCGCAGCGGCCCGTCGATGCTCTGATCGCCCACCTCCACGAGGTGGTCGGCCAGGACATCGACGAGCCGCTGCTCCTGCGTTCCCTGACGCACCGCTCGTACGCCTACGAGAACGGTGGACTGCCCAACAACGAGCGTCTCGAGTTCCTCGGTGACTCCGTGCTGGGCCTCGTCGTCACCGACTCGCTGTACCGCGAGCACCCGGACCTCGCCGAGGGGCAGCTGGCGAAGCTGCGCGCCGCGGTCGTCAACATGCGTGCCCTCGCGGACGTCGCGCGCACCTTCGACCTCGGGCAGTACGTCATGCTCGGCAAGGGCGAGGAGGCCACGGGCGGGCGTGACAAGGCCTCGATCCTGGCCGACACCCTCGAGGCGCTCATCGGCACGGTGTTCCTCTCGACCGACATCGACTTCGCCGCGCGCTTCGTGCACCACCACTTCGACCCCCTCATCGAGGAGGCCGCGACGCTCGGTGCCGGGCTCGACTGGAAGACCAGCCTGCAGGAGATGGCCGCGGGATCGGCCCTCGGTTCACCGGAGTACCGCGTCGCCGAGCAGGGGCCGGACCACGAGAAGGAGTTCCACGCCCGGGTCGTCGTCGGCGAGGAGGTCCTCGGTGAGGGCCACGGCCGGTCGAAGAAGGAGGCCGAGCAGAAGGCCGCCAAGGAGGCCTGGCACACCCTCGACGCCCGTCGCACGCCCGTGAACGCCGCGACCTCGGTGGGCCGCGGCAGCTCGACCGACCCGGCCGTTGAGCCGAGCGTCGGAGCCGCGGGTTCGTCCGAGGGCTGAGCCGCGTGCCCGAGCTGCCCGAGGTCGAGGTCGTCCGTCGTGGCCTCGCCGACCACGTCGTGGGTCGGCACGTCACGCGCGCCCGCATCACCGGCGTGCGCGTGGCCCGTCGCCACGACGCCGGTCCCGACGACCTCGCGGCTCGTCTGCACGACGTGACGGTCACCGCGGCCTCCCGCCGCGGCAAGTACCTCTGGTTGGCGCTCGACGGTGAGGACGCGCTCATCGTCCACCTGGGCATGAGCGGCCAGATGCTCGTCGAGCCGGCGGATGCGCCGCTCGAGAAGCACTGTCACGCCCAGTTCGACTTCGACGACGGCGGACCGCAGCTGCGCTTCGTCGACCAGCGCACCTTCGGCGGTCTCGCGCTCTCGCCGCTGCGCCCGGACGGCATCCCCGAGTCGGTCGCCCACATCGCGCCCGACCCGTTCGAGTCCGCCTACGACCAGGCCTCGGTCGTGCGCCGGATGAAGCAGCGTGAGAGCGCCGTCAAACGCGCCCTGCTCGACCAGTCCCTCGTCTCGGGCATCGGCAACATCTACGCCGACGAGGCCCTGTGGCGCGCGCAGGTGCACGGCGAACGGCTCTGCTCGGCGCTGACGAAGCCGACCCTGTCACGCATCCTCGACCACGCCCGGGAGGTGATGGCCGAGGCGCTCGGGCACGGGGGGACGAGCTTCGACTCGCTCTACGTCAACGTCAACGGCGCGAGCGGTTACTTCGACCGCTCGCTCCACGCGTACGGCCGGGCCGGCACCCCGTGCGACCGGTGCGGCACCATCATGCGGCGCGAGCACTTCATGAACCGCTCGTCGTTCTCCTGCCCGGTCTGCCAGCCACGACCGAGACGCCGCAGCCCGTCCTGACCGTCGAGGACGGGGGACGGGCTGCGGCGACCTCTGGCTGCCCCGGCGGTCTGCCGGGTGGGCGTCAGTGGCCCGAGGGGCGACGCTTCGGGGCGGGGCGCACCGGGTCGTCGTCGGGCGGCTCGACGTGCTCGGGGACGACGATGGGCTTGATCCGCGCCCACACGACGAAGAAGGCGCTGACGACGACCAGCGCGATGCCGGCATACAGGTTGGCGTTGACGCCGCCCGTCTTGTCGAGCGACTGGTCACCGAAGATCCCCATGACGAGCAGGATGATGCCGTAGAGGCCGAGCAGCGCCCCGATGAAGTTGCGGATGTCGAAGGCGCCCGCGGTGTGCTGGCCCTCGTGCTTCCCGTCGCGGGTGGGAGCGCCGCGATCGTGCTTTTCGCTCATGTCGAGGCTCCTGTCAGAACAAGAAGTTGAGGATGAGGACGAGGACGAGCGAGATGCCGGCGAGGGGCAGCGTGCGGCGGAACCACGGGAGCTTGCGCTCCTCGGGGTCCACGAGGTCCTCGCGCGGGGTCTCGGAGTAGACGAGTCCGCGCAGCTCGCTCGCCGGCTTCGGCTCGGTCATGAGCGAGACGACGACGCTGAGCACGATGTCGACGACGAAGGCCACCGAGGCCGCGACGAACGCGGCGCCCTGCCCGCCGAGCGGGATGATGCCGAGGCTCAGGGTCCCGAAGGCGTCCTTGCTGAGGAGGGCGACGGCGACGGCCGACAGCGTGCCGGCCGAGAGGCCCACCCATCCGGCGGTCGCGGTCATCCGCTTCCAGAACATGCCGAGGATGAACGTCGCGAAGAGCGGGGCGTTGAAGAAGCCGAACAGCGTCTGGAGGTAGTCCATGACGTTGCTGAACGAGCTCGCGACGATGGCGGTGAAGATCGCGATGACGGTCGCGCCGACCGTGGCCAGGCGCCCGATGCGCAGGTAGTAGTCGTCGCTGTGGTCCTTGCGGATGTAGCGCTGCCACAGGTCGTAGCTGAAGACGGTGTTGAACGCCGAGATGTTGGCGGCCATGCCCGCCATGAAGGCCGCGAGCAGCCCGGCGATGGCGACGCCGAGCAGGCCGTTGGGCAGCACGTCACGCATGAGCAGCAGGAGCGAGTCGTTGAACTTCACGCCTTCCCCGGAGGCGCCGCCGGGGGGCGAGCCGCCGGCCTTGAGCTTGGTGATCTCGGGGACGAGCACCGCGGCCACCATGCCGGGGAGGATGACGATGAAGGGGACGAACATCTTGGGGAACGACCCGATGATCGGCGTCTTGCGGGCCGCGGAGATCGAGTTCGACGCCATGGCGCGCTGGACCTCGACGAAGTTCGTCGTCCAGTAGCCGAAGGAGAGCACGAAGCCGAGCCCGAAGACGATGCCGATGACCGACCACACCGGTGAGCTGAACCCCGAGAGGGCCTCGCCGGGCCAGGAGTGGAGCTGCTGGTCGGCCGACGGCACCTTCGCGGCTGCGGCGGCGGGGCTCGCCGCGAACTCGGTGATCTTGTCCTTGAGCCCTTGGTAGCCACCCACCCGGTGCAGGCCGATGAGGGTCAGCGGCAGCAGCGCGGCCACGATGACGAAGAACTGGAGCACCTCGTTGTAGATCGCCGCCGAGAGGCCGCCGAGGGTGATGTAGGACAGCACGATCGCGGCCGCGACGAGCAGGGCCACCCACAGGGGCCAGCCGAGCAGCGCGTGCACGATCGAGCCGAGCAGGTAGAGGTTGACGCCGGCGATGAGCAGCTGGGCCACGGCGAAGCTGATCGCGTTGACGAGGTGCGCGCCCGTGCCGAAGCGGCGGAACATGAACTCCGGGACCGAGCGCACCTTCGAGCCGTAGTAGAAGGGCATCATCACGACGCCGAGGAAGAGCATGGCGGGGATGGCGCCGACCCAGAAGTAGTGCACGGTCGAGATGCCGAGCTCGGCACCGTTGGCCGACATGCCCATGATCTCGACGGCACCGAGGTTCGCCGAGATGAAGGCGAGGCCGGTGACCCAGGCCGGCAGCGACCGGCCGGAGAGGAAGAAGTCGATCGAGTCGGACACCGCGCGCCTCGCCATGACCCCGATGCCGAGGACGAAGACGAAGTAGAGGGCGATGATGAGGTAGTCGACCGGTTTGGCGCTGATGAGGGTGTCCGCGGTGGGCAGACCCGCCAGTGCGTGCATGCGTTCAGTCCCTTCGTTGGGCGACGACTCACGCTAGCGCAGCCCCGGACGGCGGGCGCGTCAGGCTGGGCGGGTGTCTCGTGCCCCGGTGATGAGCCGTTTGAGCGGGACGGAGGAGTCCGCCGCCGAGTCGGCCTCGATCGTCATACCCTTCTCGAGCGCGCGTTTCACAGCCAGGTAGTCGGCGGGGACACCGAGCGACTCGACGGCGATGAGCAGGCCGTCTCGGTAGCTGAGGATCGAGAACCGCTCTGACGCAACGTCGCCGCGGACCACCGTGCGGTCGGCGCCGTGCGGGAGGCCCGCCATCTGGAGCCGGAGGTCGCCCTGGTCGCTCCAGAACCACGGCACGCTGTCGTATGCCGTGTCGTGCCCGGCGAGGGTCGCCGCGGCCACGCGTGCCTGGTCCGTCGCGTGCGGGACGCTCTCGAGCCTCGCGGGACCGGGCTCGCCGCGGGTGAACGGGTTGGGCCCGACCGCACAGTCACCGGCTGCGACCGTCAGGCCGTCCGAGGCGCGGGCTCGCTCGTCGACGACGATCCCGAGCGGCTCGACGAGCAGTCCGAGCTGCTCGGCGAGCTCGGTGCGTGGGACCGCTCCGATGCCGACGACGACGAGTTCGGCCGGCAGGACCGTGCCGTCGGCGAGCTCCACTCCCGTGACGGCCCCGTCGTGGCCCACGACGCGGACGGCCCCGGCCTGCAGCAGGATCCGGGTGCCGCGTCGGAGGTGGGCGTCCCGGACGGCGTCGGACAGCAGGGGGCTGACGGCCCGGCCGAGGAGACGGTCGGTCAGCTCGACCACCGTCACGGCGGCACCGAGCGACCGGGCCCCTGCTGCGATCTCGAGCCCGATGAAGCCACCTCCGACGACGACGACCTCACGAGCGGCGCGGATCCGTGGCGCGAGCCGGTCGGCGTCGGCCAGGGTCCGCACCGAGTGGACGCCGTCGAGGTCGGCGCCGTCGAGCGGCAGCTTCCGGTCGGTGGCTCCCGTCGTGAGGGCCAGCCGGTCGAAGGCGAGCGTGCGCCCGGACGCCGTCGTGGCGCTGCCACCCGAGGCGTCCCGCTCGATCGACTCGACCCGGTCGCCGGTCACGAGCTCGACGCCGAGGTCGGCGAACCAGGCCGCGTCGTGGAAGACGAGCGAGTCTCGCTCGTGGTCGCCGCGGAGGTAGCCCTTCGACAGGGGCGGCCGCTCGTAGGGCGGCTCGGGCTCGTCGCCGACGAGCACCACGGGAGCGGTGTCGCCGAGCTCGCGGAGCGCGGTCACGAGCGAGATGCCGGCCTGGCCGGCCCCGACGACGAGGGTCACGGCGCGCTCGTCACTGGACATGGTGGCCAGCCTAGGGTGGGCCCATGACGTGGTCGCCTGCGAACCCCGAGTCCGTCTTCACCTACGGCGCCCCGCAGCTGAAGTTCGGCCCGGGCGCTGCCGACGAGGTCGGCCACGACCTGCTCGCTCTCGGCGCACGCCGGGTCCTCCTCGTCACCGACGCCGGTGTGCTGGCCACCGGCTGGCCGGACCGGGTCGCCGAGGGCATCCGAGGCTTCGGGATCGAGGTGGTGGTCCACGACTCGGCGCACGTCGAGCCCACCGACGCGAGCCTCGACGCCGCCGTCGAGCGCGCCCGGTCGGACGGGCCGTTCGACGGCTTCGTCGCCGTCGGTGGCGGCTCGGCCATCGACACGGCCAAGGCGGTCGACCTGCTGCTCAGTGACGGCGGCGACCTCATGGACTACGTCAACGTCCCGGTGGGTGCGGGCCGGGCCCCGACCCGTCGGCTCGCGCCGCTCGTGGCGGTGCCGACGACGACGGGGACGGGCGCCGAGAGCACGACGATCTGCGTGCTCGACGTCCTGTCGCTCAAGGTGAAGACCGGCATCAGCCACGTCCGGCTCCGCCCGAGCCTGGCCGTCGTGGACCCCCGCCTGACGGCGAGCCAGCCGGCCGGCGTCACGGCCAGCGCGGGCATGGACATCCTGTGCCACGCGCTCGAGAGCTGGACGGCCCGGCCGTACTCGAGCTACGAGCGCAAGCAGCCGGGGGAGCGTGTGCCCTACTGCGGTCGCAACCCGATCTCGGACATGTGGTCCGAGCGGTCGATGTCGTTGCTCGCCAAGGCCTTCCGCGCCGCGGTGCGCGACGGGTCGGACGAGGCCGCCCGCGGCGACATGGCCCTGGCGGCGACGTTCGCCGGACTCGGCTTCGGCAACGCCGGGGTGCACGTGCCGCACGCCAACGCCTACCCGATCGCCGGTCGGGTGCGTGGCTTCCACCCGGACGGCTACCCCCGCGACGAGCCGATGGTGCCCCACGGGATGGCGGTCGCGCTCACCGCGCCGGAGGCGTTCCGGTGGACCTTCGAGTCCGACCCGGAGCGGCACCTCGCGGCCGCCCGGCTGCTCGACCCGGCCCACGGCGACCGGTGGGACTCCGACCCCCGGGACGTGCTGCCCGGCGTCCTGGCCGACCTCATGCGCGACATCGGCATGCCCAACGGGCTGGCGGCCGTGGGCTACGACGAGCACGACGTGGCCGACCTCGTCGACGGCTCGCTCAAGCAGCAGCGGCTCCTGGCCACGAGCCCGCGCGAGGTCGGGCCCGACGACCTCAGCGGCATCCTGGCGCGCTCGATGCACCTCTGGGACTGAGGGTTCCACTCCCGGCGCGGTCGGCGGCATACAGTGCCGTCTGTGACGACCGAGCCCACCCACCTGCCCCTGCCTCTCGAGAGCGACTGGCTCGACTGGGTCGGCGCCCGTGGCGAGCAGCAGCTCGCGCTGGCGCGTTCCCTCGTCGAGGGACTGCGCAGCGACCCGCCCCGTGAGCCCCTCGAGGTGCTGCGGGTCTGGAACGAGGCCCAGACCGCGCTGTCCAACGCAGCCTCGGTCGGTTCGCTCTTCTCCGAGGTGCACCCCGACGCGGCCGTGCGCGAGCGCGCCGAGGCCGTCGCCCAGCAGGTGCAGAAGCTCGACACCGACCTCGGTCTCGACACGCAGCTGTATGCCGTCCTCGCCGGTGTCGACGCGAGTGGCCTCGACGCCGACGCGTCACGGGTCCTCGAGCGCACGCTGCGCGACTTCCGCCGTTCGGGTGTCGACCAGGACGACGCGACGCGCGACCGGCTGCGTGAGCTGAGCGAGCGGGCCGTCCTGCTCAGCCAGGAGTTCAGCAAGAACATCCGCGAGGACGTGCGCAGCATCCGGCTGACGCCGGACCGGCTCGACGGGATGCCGCAGGACTGGGTCGACGCGCACCCCGTCGACGACGAGGGGCTCGTCACGGTGACGACCGACTACCCCGACGTCGTCCCGTTCCGCACCTTCGCCCGTGACGCCCGGGCCCGACGCGACCTCGTGACCGAGTTCCTCACCATCGCCTGGCCGGCGAACGACCGGGTGCTGCAGGAGCTCTTCGCGGTGCGCCGCGAGCACGCCGCCCTGCTCGGCTACGCGTCCTGGGCCGACTACGACGCCGAGGTCAAGATGATCGGCAGCGGCAAGGCCATCGGCGAGTTCATCGACCGCATCACCGAGCTGTCGACCGCCAGCGCCGAGCGCGACAAGGCGGTCCTGCTCGAACGCCTGCGGCAGGACCGTACGGAGGCCGACGAGATCGACGGGGCCGACGTGTCGTACTACGCCGAGCTCGTCCGCAAGGAGCAGCTGGCGGTCGACGCCCAGCAGGTGCGCACCTACTTCGCCTTCGAGGCGGTGCGCCAGGGGCTGCTCGACGTCACGGGGCGCCTCTTCGGCCTCGAGTGGTCGCCCGTGCCGCGCGAGGACGCCCGCACGTGGCACGAGGAGGTCGCGACCTACGACGTGTCGTTCCAGGGCGAGCGGATCGGGCGGATCCACCTGGACCTGCACCCGCGTGAGGGCAAGTACAAGCACGCCGCCCAGTTCGACCTCGCCCGGGGCGTCGCCGGCACGCAGCTGGTCGAGGGTGTGCTCGTGTGCAACTTCAACCGGGGGCTCATGGAGCACGACGAGGTCGTCACGCTGTTCCACGAGTTCGGTCACCTCGTGCACCACGTCCTCGCCGGTCGCACCGACTGGGTCCGCTTCTCGGGCGTGGCGACCGAGTGGGACTTCGTCGAGGCGCCGAGCCAGATGCTCGAGGAGTGGGCCTGGGACGCCGACGTCCTCGCGACCTTCGCCCGCAACGCCGCCGGAGAGACCATCCCCGCCGAGCTCGTCCGGGCGATGCGCCGGGCCGACGACTTCGGCAAGGGCTACGACGCCCGCACGCAGATGTTCTACGCCGCGCTGTCCTACGACTTCCACGTCAACCAGAGCGACGACCTGACGGCCCGGCTGCGCGAGCTCATGGGCCGGTACTCGGTGTTCCCGTACCTCGCGGGCACCCACATGCAGTGCCACTTCGGGCACCTCGACGGCTACAGCTCCGCGTACTACACGTACATGTGGTCGCTCGTCATCGCCAAGGACATGTTCTCCGCCTTCGACCGCGACGACCTCTTCGACCCCGAGGTGGCCGGCGCGTACCGCGACAAGGTGCTCGCCCAGGGCGGGCGCCGCGACGCGGCGGACCTCGTCGAGGACTTCCTCGGCCGGCCCTACACGTTCGACGCGTATGCCGCGTGGCTGGCGGAGTGACGGGTGCCCGGGACAGATCGCGTGCACGTGACGGCGCTGACGGCATACCCCGTCAAGTCGCTCGCGGGTGTCTCCCTCGAGGCGGCGGCCGTCGAGGCGCAGGGACTCAGGGGCGACCGCCGGTGGGCGGTCGTCGACCCGGACGGCACCAAGGTGACGGCCCGTGAGGAGCACGCGCTGCTCGGGCTGCGGGCCGAACCGCTCGACGACGGGGGCGTGCGCCTGCTCGCTCCGGGGGCTGACCCCGTCGAGGTGGCGCCACCCCGGGACGCGGCGCCCGTGAGGGTGGGCTTCTCGGGCCAGGACCGGGCCCGACCTGCGGGCTCCGTCGCCGACGACTGGCTGACCGGCCGGGTCGGGCGCTCGCTCCGCCTCGTGTGGCAGGACGACGGGACGCAGCGCCCGATCCGGCCCGACCTCGGTGGCGAGGACGGTGACCGCAACTCGCTCTCGGACGCCGCCCCGGTCCACGTGACGTCGGAGTCGTCCCTCGCCCGGCTCAACGGCTGGGTCCTCGAGACCGCTCTCGAGCGCGGTGAGGAGCCTCGGGACGCCCTGCGGCACGAGCGGTTCCGGCCCAACGTCGTCGTGGCGGGCAGTGAGCCCTTCGTCGAGGACACGTGGTCGACGGTGCGCATCGGGGCCGTCGCCTTCCGGACGACGATGGTGTGCGACCGCTGTGTCATGACGACGATCGGACGCGACGACCTGAGGACCGGCAAGGAGCCGATCCGCACCCTGGCTCGGCACCGCAGGTGGGAGGGTGCCACCTGGTTCGGCATCCGCCTGACCCCGGTGCTGCCGCTCGTTCCCGGTGCAACGCTCCGGGTCGGGGACGAGGTCGTGCCCGGCTGAGCCGCGTCAGGGGATCGGGAGCTCCTTGAGCACGACCTTCGTGCCGGTGTTGCGCTCGGAGAGGTCGGCCAGCGCCTGGCGGACCGTCTTGGAGAAGAGGTGCGCGCCCCTGATCGTCGGGTGGATCCGGTCGGACTGCACCTGCTCCGGATGGGCCCGGATGGCGTCGGCCCAGTCGGCCACGGCGACGTTGGGCCGGCCCTTGGCGATGAGGTCGAGGGTGGCGTTGTCGCTGTCGACGCGCGAGAACGGACCCATGATGTTGACGAGGACGACCATGCGGTCGGGCCCGAGGACGTCGAGCACCTGCTTGACGCGATCCTCGTCGACGCCCGCGTTGGTGCCGAAGGCGAGGATCACCGCGCGCCGGTTGGCGGTGCCGCGGGCCGAGACCTCGGTGAGCCCGTCGGACCACCGGCGGTTGGACTTGGCGTCGATGCGGATGCCGGGGAAGTAGTACTGCAGCGCCTGCAGGCTGCCGACCATGATCGAGTCGCCGTAGGCGTCGATCTCCGGGCCCGAGGGCATCGTGAACGACGCGTTCTGTGCCGACGCGGTCCGCGACGCGGACGAGCCCGACGCCGTCGGGAGCACCGAGGCCGACCCCGACGTCGAGCCGGGGGCCGCGGGGGCCGGTGCCCCCGTCGGTCCGCCCGCGGTCGTCGGACCGGCGGTCGGCGCGGTGTCGGCGGCAGCCTCGTTGGCCGCGAGCATGCGGGCGGTCTCGCTCTGGTCGGGGGCGGTGAGCACGATGACGGCGGTGACGACGGCCAGCACCGAGAGGACGCCCGCCAGTCCACGCTTGCCGCGGAGGGTGAGTGTCGACAGGGCTCGTCGCACCGTCGAGGCCACCCCGCGGAAGCCGAGGGTGCGGAACGGCGACTCGACGAACCGGAAGGTCAGGTCGGCCAGGGCGAGCGTCACGAGCACGCACCACAGCCGGGTCAGCAGGTGCGACGTCGTGCCGGGAGCCGAAGGGCTGTCGAGGGCGACGAGGAGGATGACCGGCCAGTGCCAGAGGTAGATGGAGTAGGACCGGGCGCCGACCCAGCTCGCGGCGGGGTGCCGCACCAGCCGCTGGGTCCACGTCACGCCGGCCGGTCGGTGCTCGATGACACCCATGACGAGCACGGCGGTCGCGAGCGACGCCACGACGATGCCGCCGCGGAAGGTGAAGGTCGACTGCTCGTCGAGGAGGGCCATCTCGGCCAGCAGGACCACGAGGGCCAGCGGCACGGCATACGACCCGAGGCGGCCCCAGCGGGACGGCGCCACGCGCCGCGCGAGCTGGGGGCTCGCCCACGCGAACGCGAGGGCCGCGCCGGCCATGAGCCCCATGACGTGGGTGTCGGTGCCGTAGTAGACGCGGGTCGCGTCGGTGCCCGGCGTGAAGAGCGCCGCCATGAGCACCGAGGACGCGAGCCCGACGGCGACGGCGACGCCCACCCGCACGCGGCTCGACACGGCGAGCAGGGCCAGGGTCATGAGCGGCCAGAGGAGGTAGAACTGCTCCTCGACGGCCAGCGACCAGAAGTTCATGAACAGCTGGGGCGCGGTCTGGTCGAAGTAGCTGCTGCCCGCGGTGATCTCGATCCAGTTCGTCGAGAAGGTGAGCGCACCGACCATCTGGCGCCCCACGTCGACGAGCAGGTCCTCGCTGACGGCCCGCGCGATGAGCACGCTCGTCAGGACGCAGAGGACGAGGGCCGGCAGCAGACGCCGGGCCCGGCGCACCCAGAACTGCGACAGGGCGACGCGCCCCGTGCGCTGGTGCTCGCGCACGAGCAGCGTCGTGATGAGGAAGCCGGAGACGACGAAGAAGACGTCGACGCCGAGGAAGCCGCCCGGCAGCCACGACGCGTTGAGGTGGTAGACGACGACACCGACGATGGCGAGGGCCCGCAGACCGTCGAGGCCCTCGATGCGGCCGCCGCGACCCGAGGAGGCGGCGTCAGGACCGGCCGACCCGCGGCGAGGGCGGGCGCGGCCCGATGTCGGTCCGGCCTCCGTGGCCTCCTCGGCGGTCTGGCTCCTGCCAGCCGCCCGTGAAATCGCGGACGTCGTCACGTCGCTCCTTCCGTGGGCGTGCGGTGAGTGGAGTCACCGGTGTGCCTGCCGTGAGCATAGTGACGGGTGGTACCGACACGGCGGCGCCACGCGGCATACCGTGTCGGGGTGGACGAGCGATCGAGCGGACCGGTGGGCGAGACCGTGAGGCGCACGATCTTCGTGCGTGGCGCGGTGCAGGGGGTCGGCTTCCGGTGGTGGACACGGGCGCGCGCCCTCGAGCTGGGGCTCGTCGGTCACGCGCGCAACACGGCCGACGGCCGGGTCGAGGTCGTGGCCCAGGGGCCGGCCGAGGCGGTCGACGCGCTGGAGGCGCTGCTGCGCGAGAGCCCCACGACGACGCGCCGGCCCGGCCACGTCGAGAGCGTCGTCGTGCAGGCGGGCGTTCCGAGGGACGGGACCACGGGTTTCGTCGAGCGCTAGGCCACCTAGGCTGACCGCGTGAGCGACGTGCCAGAGGTCCCTGCCGAGCTCGCTCGGCTGCGCAGCAGCATCGACAACATCGACGCCGCCCTCGTGCACCTGCTGGCCGAGCGCTTCAAGTGCACCCAGCAGGTCGGGCGGCTCAAGGCGGAACAGCACCTGCCCGCAGCGGATCCCCAGCGCGAGGAGCGGCAGATCGCCCGGCTCCGTGCACTCGCCGACAGCGCCGGCCTCGACCCGGTCTTCGCCGAGGCGTTCCTCAACTTCATCATCGCCGAGGTCATCCACCACCACGAGCGCATCGCCAACGGCGACGCGTAGGCGCGCCTGGCCCCGGGTGGCGCAGCGGCGTCAGTAGAGCGTCGCCTCCTGGCGCTCGGGAAGGGCCGCGTCGTAGGCAGCCGCCTCCTCGTCGGAGGAGAAGCCCCCGGCCTCGCGGGTCATGGTGCCCGCCGTCGGCAGGGACGCGGGGTCGACGCGGGCATCGCTGTCCCACAGGTGACTCCGCCTCACCGCTCGGGCGCACTGGAAGTAGATGCGCTCGACCGTGACGACGAGCACCGAGGCCGGCAGGACGCCACGCACCTCGTGCCGGGCCAGCTCCTCCGGGTCGGTCGAGACGACCGCGGTGCCGCGCACGCGCAGCTCCTCGCCGAGGCCCGGCACGAGGAAGATCAGCCCGACCCGAGGGTCGGCGACGACGTTGCGCAGGGTGTCGAGGCGGTGGTTGCCCCGCCGGTCGGGGATGACGAGGGTCCGCTCGTCGCGCACGGCGACGAAGCCCGGGGCGTCGCCCCTCGGCGACTGGTCGAGTCCGCCGTCGCCCACCGTCGCCACGACGACGAACGGAGCGGCGCCGATGATGCGTGCGTGGCTCGGGGTGATCGTCCGCGACTCCTTGGCGAGGCTGTTGGCCGCGGGCGTGCCCGGGTAGACCTCGAGCAGGCGCTCGAGCGAGGTGACGGCATGCTCGTCGGTCAGGTGAGGGGTCACGGGGTCCTGGGCGTCCACCCGTCCACGGTAGGCCGTCGGGTGTCGTCGTGCGCTGTCGTGTGAGCCGTCGTGGGGCAGCGGTATGCCGTCACGCCGGCGCCCGTGCGAACGCGCACGGCGCTCGCCTCCCCGGAGCAGCACCCACCGGCTAGTACGCTGACCGGGATCGCTGGCTGGCTGGACAAAGGATTTCTCGGGTCGTGTACGTCAAGAGCCTCACCCTAAAGGGCTTCAAGTCCTTCGCCTCGGCGACCCACATGCGTCTCGAGCCCGGCATCACCTGCATCGTCGGCCCCAACGGCTCCGGCAAGAGCAACGTCGTCGACGCGCTCGCCTGGGTCATGGGGGAGCAGGGGGCCAAGTCCCTGCGCGGCGGCAAGATGGAGGACGTCATCTTCGCCGGCACCTCCGGCCGCGCGCCCCTCGGTCGCGCCGAGGTCGCGCTGACGATCGACAACACCGACGGTGCGCTGCCGATCGACTACACCGAGGTGACGATCGCCCGCACGATGTTCCGCAACGGCGGCTCCGAGTACGCCATCAACGGCACGCCGTGCCGCCTGCTCGACGTGCAGGAGCTGCTGTCCGACAGCGGCATCGGGCGCGAGATGCACGTCATCGTCGGCCAGGGGCAGCTCGACACCGTCCTGCGGGCCACCCCGGAGGAGCGCCGCGGCTTCATCGAGGAGGCGGCCGGCGTCCTCAAGCACCGCAAGCGCAAGGAACGCGCGCTGCGCAAGCTCGACACGATGGAGGCCAACCTCACCCGGGTGCACGACCTCACCGGTGAGATCCGCCGCCAGCTCGGCCCCCTCGGCCGGCAGGCGGAGACGGCGCGCAAGGCGGCCGTCATCCAGACCGACGCCCGCGACGCACGGCTGCGCCTCCTCGCGGACGACCTCGTCCAGCTGACCTCGACGCTCGAGCAGGAGGTCGCCGACGAGTCGGCCCTCATCGAGCGACGCGCCGAGGTCGAGGAGTCCATCGGGGACCTCGCCCACCGGCTCTCCACCCTCGAGGAGGCGGCGGAGGCCGCCCGTCCGGCCCTGACCCGAGCCCAGGACGAGTACGTCTCGCTGGGCCGGCTCGTCGAGCGCATGGCGTCCACGCGGTCGCTCGCCGCCGAGCGGGTGCGCCTGCTCAGCGAGGACGACGAGTCGGCGGCCGCAGGCCAGGGTCGCGACCCCGAGCAGCTGCGTGCCCAGGCCGCGGAGGTCCGCGAGCAGGAGGCGTACCTCCTCGAGGAGATCGCCGAGGCCAAGGCAGCCCTCGAGGAAGCCGTCCTGAACCGCACCGACGCCGAGCGCGGCCACGCCGAGGAGACCGCACGTCTCCAGCGCGAGGCCCGTGCCGCCGCCGACCGCCGTGAGGGTCTCGCCAAGCTCGGGGGCCAGGTCGGCGCCCGGGCCTCGCGCATCGAGGCCCGCGAGGCCGAGGTCGGTCGTCTCCGGAGCACCATCGAGGCCGCCCAGGCCCGGGCTGCCGACGCCGAGCACGAGTTCTCGCGCCTCGAGTCGAGCGTGGCGCAGGACGAGGAGGGCGAGGAGGGTCTCGACACCGCCTACGAGGAGGCCGCCGCGCGCCTCGAGGCCGCCGAGGCCGAGCTGGCCCGCTGGAAGGAGGCCGAGGCCACCGCCGAGCGCGCCCGCACCACGGCCGCCGCCCGCGTCGAGGCCCTCGGCCTCAGCCTGCGCCGCAAGGACGGCGCCGCCGCCCTGCTCGCCGCCGCCGACGACGGCCACGAGATCCTCGGGTCCGTCGCCTCGCTCGTCACCGTCGAGCCCGGTCTGGAGAATGCCGTCGCCGCCGCGCTCGGGTCCGCCGCCGAGGCGCTCGCGGTCGGCTCCCTCGATGCCGCGGCCGCCGCGCTGGACGCCCTGCGGGACGGCGACAACGGCCGCGCCAGCCTGCTCGTCGCGGAGTCGGCCACCGGGGTCGACCACGCGTCCTGGCCCGCCCTGCCCGACGGGGCCCGCTGGGCCCGGGACGTCGTCGAGTGCCCCGGTTCCGTGCGTCCGGCCGTCGAGCAGGTGCTCGAGCGGGTCGCCCTCGTCACCGACGGCTCGGCTGCTCGCGCGCTCGTGCGCCGCCACGCCGGAGTCACGGCGGTGACGCGCGGCGGCGACGTCTACGCACCCGGCGCGGTGCGCGGCGGCAGCACGAGTGCGCCCAGCCTGCTCGAGCTGCAGGCCGCGCTCGACGACGCGCAGGACGCGATGGCCCGGGCCACTCGCGAGGGCGAGGAGGCCCGCTTCCGCGTGGCCGGCGCCGAGGCCAACCGGGCCGAGCTCGCCGACGCGGTCGAGACCGCCCTGGAGCGGCTCAACGAGAGCGATGCGCGGATGGCCGCGATCGCCGAGAAACTCGGCTCGCTCGGACAGACCCTGCGGGCCGCCCGCGCCGAGGTCGAGCGCACCGAGAAGGCCATCGCCGACGCGATGACGGCCCTCGAGGCCGACCAGACCGAGCACGCCGCCCTGCTCGAGCGGCTCGAGGCCGCGAGCGGTGAGGGTGACTTCGCCGACGAGCCGTCGACCGAGGAGCGCGACCGCCTCGAGGCCGTGGCCCGCGAGGCCCGGGCCTCCGAGACCGAGCTGCGCCTGGCGCTGCGCACCCGTGAGGAGCGGGCGCGTGCCCTCAAGGACCGGGGGGACGCGCTCGAGCGCAGCGCCCGGCACGAGGAGGAGACCCGCCGGCGCCTCGCCGAGAAGACCGCGCGCCGCGCCCGCGAGGCCGCGGTCGCCGATGCCGTGCGCACGGCTGCGACGTGGGCCCACGAGCTGCTCGTCGATTCGGCCGAGCAGGCCGGGCAGGCCCGCGCCGCCGGCGAGGCCGAGCGCACCGAGCGTGACGCCGAGCTGGCCATCGTGCGCCGGGACATCGCGGTCCTGCAGGCCGAGCTGCGCGAGCTGACCGACACGGTCCACCGCGACGAGGTCGCCCGCACCCAGCAGCGCCTGCGCATCGAGCAGCTCGAGACCAAGGCCGTCGAGGAGCTCGGCATCGCGCCGTCCGACCTCGTCGAGGAGTACGGGCCGCACCAGCTCGTCCCGCCCGTGCCCGACCCCGACGCCGACCCCGACGCGCCCCGGCCGGACCCCGTGCCCTTCGTCCGCGACGTCCAGGAGAAGCGCCTGCGCCAGGCCGAGCGCAAGCTGGGCGCCCTCGGGCGGATCAACCCGCTCGCGCTCGAGGAGTTCACCGCGCTCGAGGAGCGCCACAAGTTCCTCACCGAGCAGCTCGAGGACCTCAAGAACTCCAAGCGCGACCTGCTCGACATCGTCAAGGAGGTCGACGAGCGCGTGGAGCGCGTCTTCGCCGAGGCCTTCGCGGACACCGCCGTCCAGTTCGAGCGCGTCTTCCAGCGGCTCTTCCCGGGCGGCGAGGGCCGGCTCGTGCTGACCGACCCGTCCAACATGCTGACCACCGGCCTCGAGGTCGAGGCCCGGCCTCCGGGCAAGAAGATCAAGCGGCTGTCGCTGCTCTCCGGTGGCGAGCGCTCGCTCGTCGCGGTGGCCCTGCTCGTCGCGATCTTCAAGGCCCGCCCTTCGCCCTTCTACATCATGGACGAGGTCGAGGCCGCCCTCGACGACGCCAACCTCGGCCGGCTCATCACCCTCTTCGAGGAGCTCCGCGACAGCTCCCAGCTCATCGTCATCACGCACCAGAAGAAGACGATGGAGATCGCCGACGCCCTCTACGGCGTCAGCATGCGCGGCGACGGGGTCACGACGGTCGTGAGCCAGCGTCTGCGCGACGTCTCCGACCGCTCGGCCTAGCTGCTCGGCCTGACGCCGCCCGGCCGTCCCCTGCCCCAACGCCCGTTCGGGTCGGGGACGGGCGCTTTGGAGTTGCCAAATCGTCACTTCATGCTATTTGCGCCACGCCAGTCACATGCGTCACTCTTGTCACATGGTCTTCCTGGTCATCTCGATGCTCGTCGTCACCGTGCTCGGTGTCGCGGTCGTCGGCGTCGTCGCGGTGCCGGCGCACCGTGGCGGCCGCGACCTGCTCACCTCGAAGGGGGAAGGGGTCGCGCGCTCGGCACGTCGCCGCGCCGCCACCCTCGGTCGACCGCGCGCCCGCACCCACTAGGGCCGCAACCGACCGCCTGCCCACCACCCTCGACCACCGGCGCCCACCGGTGGTCGAGCCGTATCCGGGCATCGCGGCCCGGCCTCCGCCACCGCCTCGGCCGTGCCTCCGCGGCACCCTCCCGACGCTCGCTGCAGGTCCTCGGCACGCGCCGGCCACAGCCTCTCCGCCCGGCTCGCGGGCGGACAGGAGGCCGCCGCGGCCGTGGTTGGATGGCTGACGTGGACACAGTCTTGATCTACGTCATCCTCGGCGTCGCCATCGTGCTCGGAGCCGTCGGCTACGGCGTCAGCCTCCTCCGCGGACGCGGCCGCACCCTCGAGCGCCAGGCGCCTCCCGCGCGGCCGGGCCTGCCCGCCGAGGACCTCGACCGCCGACCACCCACCGCAGGCACCGACACCGTCGAGGCGCCCGAGGCGCCGGGTGCGCCGGGTGCACCGGCTGAGGTCGAGCAGCCGACCGCACCCACCGCCCCCGAGCCGACCCTCGAGCGCCCCGAGTCGGCGCGCGGGCGCCTGCAGCGCCTCCGTGCGCGGCTCGCGCGCTCCAACTCCTCCATCGGCCAGGGCCTGCTGGCCCTGCTCTCGCGCGGCAAGCTCGACGAGCAGGCCTGGGAGGAGGTCGAGGACACCCTCATCTCCTCCGACCTCGGGGTCGAGGCGACGATGGAGCTCGTCGACTCGCTGCGCACCCGCGTCAAGGTCGACGGGACGACCGACGAGGCCACCGTCCGGGCTTGGCTCCGTGAGGACCTGCTCGCCCTCGTCCAGCCCGACATGGACCGCCGGATCGCGAGCAGCCGCGTCGGTGACCGGCCCGCCGTCATCCTCGTCGTCGGCGTCAACGGCACCGGCAAGACGACGACCGTCGGCAAGCTGGCGCGCGTCCTCGTCGCCGAGGACCGTGAGGTGCTGCTCGGCGCCGCCGACACCTTCCGCGCCGCGGCGGCCGACCAGCTCGAGACCTGGGGCGCCCGTGTCGGCGTCGCGACCGTCCGCTCCGACAAGGACAACGCCGACCCCGCCGCCGTCGCCTTCGACGCGGTCAAGGCCGGCATCGACGAGGAGGTCGACGTCGTCATCATCGACACGGCCGGCCGCCTGCACAACAAGGTCGGCCTCATGGACGAGCTGGGCAAGGTCAAGCGCGTCATCGAGAAGCAGAGCGAGATCGACGAGGTCCTGCTCGTCCTCGACGCCACGACCGGCCAGAACGGGCTCCAGCAGGCCAAGGTCTTCTCCGAGGCGGTCGACGTCACCGGCATCGTGCTGACCAAGCTCGACGGCACCGCCAAGGGTGGCATCGTCGTCGCGGTCCAGCGCCAGCTCGGCGTCCCGGTCAAGCTCGTCGGTCTCGGTGAGGGACCCGACGACCTCGCACCCTTCGACCCCGAGGCCTTCGTCGACGCCATCGTCATGTGACTCTGCCGGTCGCGACGCCACGTCGCCACCCCGCGTATGCCGTCCGGCCCAGCCGGGCGGCATACGTGCGCCCCGCGGGGCGTCCGGTGTGCGGGACCGTCCAGCGGGCGGTCGGGGGAGTCCACGATCCGGACGTCCACGGAGGGGGAAACCATCCGCTAACACGGCCCACCCGTTGTTGACATGCCTGTAACAAACGGCGCCGTCGCCCGACATCCGGCCCGTCCATCGTTCTCGCCATGAGCGCACTTACCTACGTGACGGCGGACAAGCCGTTCACCGACAGCGGGAACACCGCGTGGGTCCTGGCAGCGGCCGCCCTGGTCCTGTTCATGACGCCCGGTCTCGCCCTCTTCTACGGCGGCATGGTCCGCACCAAGAGCGTCCTCAACATGATGATGATGTCGTTCATCACGATGGGCACGGTCGGCACGGTGTGGATCCTCTGGGGCTACAGCGAGACGTTCGGCAACGACGTCGCGGGTGGCCTCATCGGCAATCCCTTCGAACACTTCGGGCTCAAGGGCGTGCTCGATGCCATCTACGGCTTCGTACCGGCCGCCGGTGGCACGCCGGCAGCGGGCGGCATCCCCGGTGGTGCCTTCGTCGCCTTCCAGGTCGTCTTCGCCATCATCGCGGTGGCTCTCGTCTCCGGCGCCATCGCCGACCGGGCCAAGTTCGTCACGTGGACCGTCTTCACGGTCATCTGGGCGACGCTCGTCTACTTCCCCGCGGCCCACTGGGTCTTCGCCTTCAACGGCTTCGCGGCCGAGACGGGCGGCTGGATCGCCAACAAGGCGGACGGGCTCTTCCTCGGTGGCGCCGGCGCCTACGACTTCGCCGGTGGCACGGCCATCCACATCAACGCCGGTGTCGCCGGCCTCGCCCTCGCGATCCTGCTTCGCAAGCGCGTCGGGTGGCCCAAGGAGCCGATGCGTCCGCACAACCTGACCCTCGTCATGATCGGTGCCGGCATCCTGTGGTTCGGCTGGTTCGGCTTCAACGCCGGCTCTGCGCTCAGCGCCGGCACCCTGGCCTCCGGCGTCTGGGTCAACACCCTCGGTGCCACCTGCACGGCCATGCTCGGCTGGCTCATCACGGAGAAGATCCGTGACGGCCACGCCACCTCCCTCGGTGCGGCCTCCGGTGTCGTCGCCGGTCTCGTCGCCATCACCCCGGCCTGCGCCACCGTCTCCCCGTGGGGCGCGCTCGTCGTCGGTCTCGCGGCCGGTGTGGGCTGTGCCCTCGCCGTCGGCCTCAAGTTCCGCTTCGGCTTCGACGACAGCCTCGACGTCGTCGGCGTGCACCTCGTCGGCGGCCTCATCGGCACCCTGCTCATCGGCTTCTTCGCCGACGCGACCAACAGCCCGACCGGCACGGCGGGCCTGAAGATGAACGACGGTCTCTTCTTCGGCGGAGGCCTCGGACAGCTGTGGGCCCAGACCCTGGGGGCGGTCGCGGTGCTGATCTACTCCTTCGTCGTAACCTTCGCCATCGGCTGGGTCCTGCACAAGACCATGGGCTTCACCATCTCCGAAGAGGAGGAGGTCAGCGGCATCGACCTGCTGGAGCACGCGGAGACCGCGTACGACCTCGGCTCGTTCACGGGTGGCAGCCGTAGCCTGCCCACCTCGGGCATCGTGGCCGAGCGAACCCGACAGCCCGTCGCCGACGAGCCGTCCTCCAAGGAAGGGGCATCCGCGTGAAGCTCATCACCGCCATCATCAAGCCGCACCAGCTCGACGAGGTGAAGGAGGCGCTGGAAGCCTTCGGGGTGGCCGGCATGACCATCAGCGAGGCCAGCGGCTACGGCCGGCAGCGCGGCCACAGCGAGGTCTACCGCGGCGCCGAGTACACCGTCGACTTCGTGCCGAAGGTGCGCCTCGAGGTCCTCGTCGACGACGTCGACTCGACCGACGTCCTGGAGGTCATCCTCAAGGCGGCCCAGACCGGTCGCATCGGGGACGGCAAGATCTGGTCCGTCCCGGTCGACGACGTGGTGCGGGTCCGCACCGGCGAGCGGGGTGTCGACGCTCTCTGAGCGTCGGCGCACCACTCGGCACGACACCGAAGACCACCACACACGCACCACAAGGGGACGGCGAGACCTGACATGACGGATGTGACCTCACGACGTCTCGACCTCGCCGGCACCCGCACCTTCGCGACGCCCGGCGCCGGCCAGACCCGGCGCCGGGCGCTCGCGGAGTTCGGGTTCGGCTGGCTCCAGGAGCTCTGGCGCGAGGCCTGCGCCGGACGCCGGCACGAGGGCGTCGCCCTCGCCGCCGTCGGCTCCCTGGCCCGCGGCGACGGCGGACCGCTCAGCGACTACGACCTGGTGCTCGTGCACCACCCGCGTGGCCTGTCGGGCAAGGAGGTCGGCGCCTTCGCCGACAAGCTCTGGTACCCGATCTGGGACGCCGGGGTGCGGCTCGACCACAGCGTCCGCACCGTGGCCGACTGCCGGGCCGTCGCGTCCGACGACCTGTCGGCCGCGGTCGGACTGCTCGACCTGACGCACGTGGCGGGTGACGCCGACGTCGTCAACGCCGCCCGCTCGACGGTGGCGCACGACTGGCGGGCCAACGCCCGCACCCGTCTCGGCGAGATGCAGGACTCGGTGGTCCAGCGGCACGCCCGCCAGGGAGATCTGGCCCACCTCATCGAGCCGGACCTCAAGGAGGCCCACGGCGGGCTGCGCGACATGTCGGTCCTGCGGGCCCTGACGGCGGCGTGGCTGACCGACCGGCCCCACGGTGAGGTCGACGAGGCCTACGAGCGCATCCTCGACGTGCGAGACGCCATCCACGTCGTCACCGGGCGCGGCCGGGACCGGCTGACCCGCGACGACCAGGACGCGTGCGCCGCGCTGCTCGGCTACACCGACGCCGACGACCTCCTCACCGACCTCTCGACCTCGGCCCGCACGATCGCGTATGCCGTCGACGGCACCCTGCGTCGCGCCATGCAGTCCCAGCGGGCGAGGACGCTGCGTGTCGGGCCGAGGCGCCCGCAGCTCGCGCCGCTCGGCTACGGCCTCTACCGGCACGACGGCGAGGCGGTCCTCGGGCCGTCGGCCGACCTGTCGTCGGACCCGATCATCCCGATGCGCGCCGCCGTCGTCGCCGCCCGAAGCGGCATCCCGCTGTCGCCGACGACGCTGAAGAACCTCGCCGCGACCGCGCCGGGCCTGCCGGAGCCCTGGCCCGAGGTCGCCCGCAACCTCTTCGCCGACCTGCTGGCCTCTGGCCCCGGGCTCGTCACCGTCTGGGAGGGCCTCGACCTCGCCGGCGTCGTCGAGCGGTGGATCCCGGAGTGGCAGGCGGTCCGCAGCCGGCCGCAGCGCAACGCCGTCCACCGCCACACCGTCGACCGGCACCTCATCGAGACCGTCGTCGCGGCGAGCGGCATGGTCCGTGACGTCGCGCGCCCCGACCTGCTCATGCTCGCGGCGGTCCTCCACGACATCGGCAAGGTGCCGGGGTCGCAGGACCACTCCGTGACGGGGGCCGAGCTCGCCGACACGGTGCTCCAGCGGATGGGCGTCACGGACGCCGACCGCCGGATCGTCGTGAGCCTCGTGCGCGAGCACCTCACCCTCGTCGAGCTCGCCACCCGCCGGGACCCCGAGGACCCCGCGACCATCACCGCGCTGTCCGACGCCGTCGGCGGCTCGGCCACGACCCTCGACCTGCTGCGCGCCCTCACCGAGGCGGACGCGTCGGCGGCCGGCCCCAAGGCCTGGAGCGACTGGCGAGCCGGACTCGTCCAGCGGCTCTACGAGGCCTGTCGCACGGCCCTGACCGCCCAGAGCAACCAGACCGAAGGAGAGGGGGCGCTCGTCGTGGAACCGATCGAGACCCTGTCGCTCTCCGACGACGCCCTCGACCTGATCGCGTCCGGAGAGCCCTACGTCACCGTGTCGTCCCTCGGTGGCGCACACCGCATCGACATCATCGACCGCGACCGCGCGGGCCTGTTCGCCGACACCGCGGGCCTGCTCGCCGCACACGGCTTCGTCGTGCGGTCGGCCATCGTGCGCACCGTCGACGGCCTCGCGGTCAACGAGTGGTGGGTCGACTCGCCGGGCGGCGAGACGCCGCTGCCACCGGTCATCGCCCGCGACCTCGTACGGGTCGGCAAGGGCGACCGCTCACCGTTGGGCAAGCTCCAGCGGCGCAAGTCCAGCGGGGTGCGCAGCCCCGGCTCGGGTTCGGTCGACTCGACGCGGGCCATGGTCATCAGCAGCGCGTCCGAGAGCGCGACGGTCATCGAGGTCCGCGCGACCGACCGGCCGGGGCTGCTCCAGGACATCGGCATCACGCTCGCCCGGGCGTCGCTGTCGGTGCGCTCGGCCCACATCGCCACGTATGCCGGCCAGACGCTCGACACGTTCTACGTGACCGAGTTCGGCGGGGGACAGCTCGCGCCGGCCCGGGCTGCGCAGGCGGTCGCGATGATCATCGACACCTGCGACGCCGACTGACCCGCCGGAGCGCGTGGACGAGGCGGTTGACGGGACGCAGGGCCGTGAGGCGCGCTCCACCGGGCGTGGCTCGCCCTGACCGTCCCGTCAACGGTCCCGGCTCGACGCCGGTCGATCGGTCGATCGGTCGATCGGTCGTCAGTCGACGAGGTCGGCCTCGCGCAGGTGCTCGAGGACGAGCCGGTTGGCGGGCGAGACGCGATCGGCGTCGGCCGAGCCGAGCCACGCGATCTCCTCGATCTCGCGGGACGGCGCGACGTCGCCGGCGTGGTCGGCGGTGTAGCATGTCAGCCGCACGACGCGGCTGTCCGGACGCGCGTCGGCCGGTGCCTCGACCGTGAGCCGGTGGACGGCGCTCGCGGGGTCGATCCGGACCCCGAGCTCCTCCCCGATCTCGCGGACGAGCGTCTCGGCGTCGCTCTCGCCCGCCTCGCGCTTGCCGCCCGGCACGTAGAACAGCTCGCGCCCGGCGCTCCGCGCGACGAGCAGCCGCCGGTCGACGACGTGGATCCATGCGATCTTGTCGATGAGCTCAGCCATCGGACCAACGTAACCGGCGTGCGTCAGGGCGCACACGGCATACCTCCTCGGGCGTCGGGTCGGACCCACGCGCCGGAGCGGATAGCCTTGCCCGGTGTTTGCATCCCTGTCTGACCGCCTGACCGCGACGTTCAAGAACCTCCGCGGCAAGGGCCGGCTCACGGAGTCCGACGTCAACGCGACGATCCGCGACATCCGCCTGGCCCTGCTCGACGCCGACGTCGCGCTGCCCGTCGTCAAGCGCTTCACCGGCTCGGTGCGCGAGCGTGCCCTCGGTGCCGAGGTCAGCCAGGCGCTCAACCCGGCCCAGCAGGTCGTCAAGATCGTGCAGGAGGAGCTCGTCGGGATCCTCGGCGGGCAGACCCGCACCATCCGCTTCGCCAAGCAGCCGCCGACCGTCATCATGCTCGCGGGCCTGCAGGGCTCGGGCAAGACGACCTTCGCCGGCAAGCTCGGCAAGTGGCTCAAGGACCAGGGTCACACCCCGCTCCTCGTGGCCGCCGACCTCCAGCGCCCCAACGCCGTCACGCAGCTCGAGGTCGTCGGCGAGCGCGCCGGCATCCCGGTCTTCGCGCCCGAGCGCGGCAACATGGGCGGCCACGACGCCGTGCTCGACTCCGGCGAGGGCACCCGGTCGTTCGGTGACCCCGTCTCGGTGTCGCGCCTGGGCATCGAGCAGGCCCGCGCCAGGCAGTACGACGTCGTCATCGTCGACACCGCCGGCCGGCTCGCCGTCGACGCCAACCTCATGCAGCAGGCCGGCGACATCCGCGCGGCCATCGCGCCCGACGAGGTGCTCTTCGTCCTCGACGCGATGATCGGCCAGGCCGCCGTCGAGACCGCCCAGGCCTTCCACGAGGGCGTCGCCTTCACCGGTGTCGTGCTCTCGAAGCTCGACGGCGACGCCCGCGGTGGTGCCGCCCTCTCGGTCGCCGAGCTCACCGGCGAGCCGATCATGTTCGCCTCGACGGGTGAGAAGGTCACCGACTTCGAGGTCTTCCACCCCGACCGCATGGCGAGCCGCATCCTCGACATGGGTGACGTGCTGACGCTCATCGAGCAGGCCGAGAAGGCGTTCGACAAGCGCCAGGCCGACGAGATGGCGCGCAAGTTCCTCGCGGAGGAGGACTTCACCTTCGAGGACTTCCTCCAGCAGATGAACGCCATCAAGAAGATGGGCTCGCTCAAGTCGATGCTCAAGATGATGCCGGGCATGCAGGGGATGCGCGACCAGCTCGACGCCTTCGACGACCGCGAGTTCGACCGCGTCGAGGCGATGGTCCGCTCGATGACGCCGTTCGAGCGCACGCACCCCAAGCAGATCAACGGCTCGCGCCGGGCCCGCATCGCCAAGGGCTCCGGCGTCACGGTCACCGAGGTCAACCAGCTGCTCGAGCGCTTCGGCCAGGCCCAGAAGATGATGAAGTCGATGGCCCGCGGTGGTGGCGGCGGTCTGCCGGGCATGCCCGGCATCCCCGGGGCCGGCAAGCGCGGCAAGCAGCAGCCGCAGCGCAAGAAGAGCAAGAGTGGCAACCCCGCCAAGCGTGCCGCCGAGGAGCGGGCCGCCGCGGAGAAGGCCGCCTCGGGCCGTGCCGCGTCGGCCGCGAGCGCGTTCGGTGCTCCGGGCCCCGACTCCGACGGTGCGGGGCAGGACGCCGACCCGCTGGCCGGTTTCGACCCGTCGAGCCTGCCCAAGGGTTTCGAGAAGTTCCTCGGCGGTCGCTGACCCGGAACGGTCCGCAGGTCGGGCACGGCGTCCTCGGACGGGCGTCGCTCGGAGGTTAGGGTCGGTGCCATGAGTGCACCGGTGCTCCACGTCCGCGGTCGGGTGCTCGTCGGGCCCGACGAGGTCGTCGACGAGCTGTGGGTCGTCGGTGGCCGGATCTCCTTCACGCCACCGGCCGACCGCAGCGACGTGCAGACGCTGGAGGGCTGGGTGCTCCCCGGCCTCGTCGACGCCCACTGCCACGTCGGGCTGGGTCCGCACGGCGCCGTCCCGCGCGAGGAGGCCGAGCAGCAGGCGGTCACCGACCGGGACCGGGGCACCCTCCTCATCCGCGACGCGGGCCAGCCGGGTGACACGCGCTGGGTCGACGAGCGCGAGGACCTGCCGAAGATCATCCGCGCCGGCCGCCACATCGCCCGGACCCGGCGCTACATCCGCAACTACGCGCACGAGGTCGAGGAGGAGGAGCTGGCCCGCCACGTCCGCCTCGAGGCCCACCGGGGCGACGGCTGGGTCAAGCTCGTCGGCGACTGGATCGACCGCGACGTGGGCGACCTGGCCCCGAGCTGGTCGCGCCAGGCCGTCGCCGACGCGATCGCCGCAGCCCACGAGGAGGGCGTGCGCGTCACCGCCCACTGCTTCGGCGAGGAGTCCCTGCGCGACCTCGCCGCCGCCGGCATCGACTGCATCGAGCACGCGACCGGCCTGCAGGAGGACTCCATCGACACCTTCGCGGCCCAGGGCATCGCCATCGTGCCGACCCTGGTCAACATCGCTCAGTTCCCGGACCTCGCGGCGCCGGCGAAGGAGAAGTTCCCCGACTACCACCGCCACATGCTCGACCTGCACGAGCGGCGCTACGCCACGGTCGGCGCGGCGCACGAGGCCGGCGTGCCGATCTACGTCGGCACCGACGCCGGCGGCAGCCTCCCGCACGGGCTCGTCGCGCAGGAGATGGTCGAGCTGACCAAGGCAGGACTGAGCGGCACGGAGGTCGTCTCCGCCGCCACGTGGGGGGCTCGCGACTGGCTCGGCCGCCCCGGTCTGGCCGAGGGCGAGGACGCCGACCTCGTCGTCTACGCGTCCGACCCTCGCGCCGACGTCACCGTCGTCGCCGACCCGCTCGGTGTCGTCCTGCGAGGCCGCGTTGTCCGCTGAGCACCCGTCGGAGCCGGCCGCCGACGACCCGCCGTTCACGGCGACGGGGGAGCGCGTCGAGGTACGCCCGCCCTCGACGGCCGACATCGGGGCGTACACCGCCGCCGTCACCCTCTCGCAGCGGAGACTCTCCGACTTCGCCATGCCCGACCCGCACAACCTGCCGGTCGTCCTCGACAACCAGTCGGCGACGTACCGCACCTTCATGGTCCACGCGCTCGACCCCGAGGGCTCGCACGGGCTCGTCGGTCGCATCAACGTCGCCAACGTCGTCGGCGGGTCCTTCCGCAGCGCGAGCGTCGGCTACGACTCCTACGACCCGTATGCCGGCCGCGGCCTCTTCTCCGAGGGACTGCGGCTCACGCTCGACCTCGTCTTCGCCGACCCGCCCCAGGGCATGGGGCTGCACCGGGTCGAGGCGAACATCCAGCCGGCCAACCACCGTTCGGCCGGGCTCGTGCGCTCGCTGGGTTTCGTCCACGAGGGCTTCTCCCGCGACTTCCTGCACCTGCCGGGCATCGACGGACGCCGTGACTGGCGCGACCACGAGCGGTTCACCATGCTCTCGAGCGACTGGCCCGCCGTGCCCTACCGCCCGCTCGGACATCGCCGGATCGCCTGTGTCGTCATCGGTTCCGGCGGGGCGGACCACGGCTACGGCGGCACGAGCCTCGCCGCCGCCCTGGCCGCCGAGCTCGGCATCCCACTCTTCTCCTCGACCGTCGTCGACAGCACTGCCGCGCTCTTCGAGCTGCTCCGCTGCTCGCCGGTCGGGGGAGTCCTCGAGTGCCGCCTGCCCGCTCCCGAGCTGCGCATGGGTCTCGCCCGGGCCGGCTACGAGCCGTCGGGCGTGCCGGTCCTCGACCACGCCGTCGACGTGGCGCGACCGGAGGTCGTGAGGCACGCGCTCGCGGTCCGCGCCGCCCACGCCTGACGAGGCGGACGGCATACGCCCCCCGACGTCCTCACGAGGGCGTGTCCGGAGCACCCCCTCGCGTCTGGCAGAATGGAGGGCTGTACCCGTCCGGCCCCCTCTCGGCTGGACCGGACGCCTACACACCGAGCGTCGGCACCCCGGCTGAACCCAGTCGGTCTCGCCGCGCTCACTACTGGTTGAGGAGACCGCCACCATGGCAGTCAAGATCCGTCTGAAGCGCATGGGCAAGATCCGTGCACCGTTCTACCGCGTCGTCGTCATGGACTCGCGCACCAAGCGCGACGGCCGTGCGATCGAGGAGATCGGCAAGTACCACCCCACCGAGCAGCCGTCGCTCATCGACATCGACATCGAGCGCGCGCACTACTGGCTGGGCCAGGGCGCGCAGCCGACCGAGGCCGTGGCCGCGCTCATCAAGATCGTCGACGAGGGCAAGCTCCAGACCAAGGAGCCGAAGACCCCGAAGAAGGACCTCTACGAGGCCGCGATCGCCGCTGCCGGTGGCAAGAACGACTCCGGCACCGAGGGCTCGACCCCGCGCAAGAAGGCCGCGAAGAAGGCCGAGCCCAAGGCCGAGGCCAAGGCTGACGACAAGGCCGGCGACAAGGCTGACGAGAAGGCCGAGGCTGCTGCCGACGAGTCCGCGAAGGCCGAGGCCTGAGCATGCTCGAGGAGGCGCTCGAGCACCTCGTCAAGGGCATCGTCGACCACGACGAGGACGTCGTCGTGCGCCGCAAGGAGCTGCGTCGCGGTGAGCTGCTCGAGGTCCGGGTCCACCCCGACGACCTCGGCCGTGTCATCGGCCGCTCCGGCCGGACGGCGAGCGCGCTGCGCACCGTCGTGGGCGCCCTCGCGGGCAACAACAACGTGCGCGTCGACATCGTCGACACCGACCGCGCACGCTGAGCGCCGACGACTCCACCCGAGTCACCGAGAGGGGCGTCCCGGATCTTCCGGGGCGCCCCTCTCGTCGTGCCCGACACCACCTCCCGGCCCGTTGGTCTCCGGTGCGCGCGAGAACTGAGAGGATTCGGCCCATGAACGTCGTCCTGGCCCGCATCGGCAAACCCCACGGCCTGCAGGGAGAGGTGACGGTCCAGCTGCACACGGACGACCCCGAGACGCGGTTCGCCGTTGGTACCGTCATCGCGACCGAGGCCGAGGCGGGGTCCGGGGTGCCGGTCACGCTCACGGTCGCCTCGACGCGCGTGCACCGCGGCATCTGGCTGCTCACCTTCGAGGAGATCCCCGACCGCACCGGGGCCGAGGGCCTGCGGGGCACCCGGCTCGTCCTGCCCGAGTCCGATCCCCAGGCCGAGGACGAGGCCTACTACGAGGAGGACCTCGTCGGGCTCGAGGTCCGCGACCCGAACGGCGAGACGGTCGGCACCGTGAGCGGCCTCGAGATCGGTCCGGCCCAGGACCGCCTCGTCGTCACGCTCACCGACGGGGTCACCGCCTACGTCCCCTTCGTCAAGCGCATCGTGCCCGTCGTCGCCGACGACCACGTCGTCGTCGACCCGCCGGCCGGACTCTTCGACCTCTACCGCGAGGGCACCGAGTGATGGGCGCCGAGCCGCAGGCGCCGGCCATGCGCGTCGACGTCGTCACGATCTTCCCCGACTACCTCGCACCGCTCGACCTGTCGCTCATCGGCAAGGCACGCGAGGACGGGCTGCTCGACGTCCGGGTGCACGACCTGCGCGACTTCACCCACGACCGGCACCGCACGGTCGACGACACGCCCTACGGCGGCGGGGCGGGCATGGTCATGAAGCCGCAGCCGTGGTCGGAGGCGCTCGACCACGTCCTCGCGCAGGACAACCCGTCTGGGGCGAAGCCGCGTCTCGTCGTCCCGGGTCCCGGCGGCCAGCCGTTCACGCAGGCACTCGCGCGCGAGCTGGCCCGGGAGCCGTGGCTCGCCTTCGCGTGCGGGCGCTACGAGGGCATCGACGAGCGCGTCTACGACCACGCCCGCGAGGACCTCGGCCTCGAGGTCTCCGTCGTCAGCCTGGGCGACTACGTGCTCAACGGCGGCGAGGTGGCCGTGCTCGCCATGGTCGAGGCCGTCGGTCGTCTCGTGCCCGGCGTCATCGGCAACGCCGAGTCGCTCGTCGAGGAGTCCCACGAGGACGGGCTGCTCGAGTACCCCATCTACACCAAGCCGAGCTCGTGGAACGGCCGCGAGGTGCCCCCGGTCCTGCTCTCCGGCAACCACGGCGCCATCGCCGAGTGGCGCCACGCGCAGCGGCTGGCCCGCACGGCGGCCCGCCGGCCGGACCTGCTCCACGCCTCGCACGCGACCGACGGCCGCGACGTCGAGATCAGCGCGGCGACGGCGGGCGACGTGCCCGAGCTCGCCGTGCTGACGCGCGCCTGCTGGGTGCAGGAGGCCCTCGCCAACGACACCCTCGACATCCCCGCGCTGCACGAGAGCCTCGAGGACGTCAGGGCCGCGATCGACACGACGCAGACCTGGCTCGCCCGCAGCGGCGGGCGCCTCGTCGGTGCCGTACGCACCTCGCCGGGGTCCTCCGACACCGACTGGTTCATCGGTCGCCTCTGCGTCGTGCCCGACCTGCAGGGTCGTGGGCTCGGCCGACACCTGCTCGAGCACGCCGAGGGGACCGCGCCGGGCGGCATCCGCACGTTCACCCTGGTGACCGGCGCACGCAGCGCCGACAACCTGCGGATGTACAAGAAGGCGGGCTACCGCGTCGCGGAGGCCGCGGCCCCGATCCCCGGCGCGGTCACGCTCGTCAAGCGCCGCCGCTGAGACGGCTCACGACACGAGGGCGGTGCCGAGGTCGACCGGCAGCAGGAGGCGACGGCGGATCAGGGCGGCCTGCACCCCGGCGGTGATCGACTGGGTGGCCATGATCGCGAAGAGCACGAGCACCTGCGCCGTCGCGGCCTGGACGGCGCTCCCGCCGCCGAGCATGACGCCGATGAAGGCGCCCGGGAGCGTGACGATGCCCGAGGTCCGCACCTGGTCCAGGCTGGGGACGATGCCCTCGGGCACGCGTCGGGCGATGATCTCGTCGATCGCCTGGCTGGAGGTGAGTCCGAGCGAGAGGGCGGCCTCGTACTGCCCGTGCTCCTCGCGCAGGGCCGCGAACGTGCGGCGCCCCACGAGCGTGTGCACGGTCATGGTGTTGCCGATGACGATGCCCGCGACCGGGATGACCGCGATCCCCGTGAGTGGCACCGACCCCGTCGCCAGCACGACCGCGACCACCGGGACGATGCCGCACGCCATCGCCGCGGCCGCCCACGGCCAGGTGCCCGGGGCGCCGACCCGCTTGGACGTCGTCGCCACGGCCGTCGCGAACATCGCGGTCACCGCGACGAACGACCACCAGAGCGACCCGACCACCGCGGTGATGACGAGGGCGACGAGCGAGAGCTGCACGACGGCGCGAGCGCCTGCGACGGCCGACTGCCGGCCCAGGCCGATGCCGCTGACGCGGTTGGCGACCACCGTCACGAGGAGGAGGATGGCGAGACAGAGGTACACGGGCCAGCCGGGGGAGACGCTCACGGGCCCACGCTAGGGCACGGCCGGCCTGCGCCCGTCCCACCGATTTCTGGTATGCCGTGTGCTCTGGCAGACTTGCTCCTTGCGTCCGGCACACGACGGCCCCTGCCACAGGGGGAGTCGGGTCACCACCCCGCACGACCCAGCAGCACCGGTGACTCGACGCGGCCCGACGGACGCGTCCACATCTTGTGACGAGGTGGCCTGTGGCACCCAGGAAAGCGAAGCATCATGCACACGTTTGACGACATCAACGCTGCGTCGCTGCGCTCGGACGTTCCCGAGTTCCGCGCCGGCGACACCCTCAAGGTCCACGTCAAGGTCATCGAGGGCACGCGCTCGCGTGTCCAGGTGTTCCAGGGCATCGTCATCCGTCGCCACGGCGGCGGCATCGGCGAGACCTTCACCGTCCGCAAGATCTCCTTCGGTGTCGGCGTCGAGCGCACCTTCCCGGTGCACACGCCCGTCATCGACAAGATCGAGGTCGTGACCCGCGGTGACGTCCGTCGCGCCAAGCTCTACTACCTGCGTGGCCTGCGCGGCAAGGCTGCCAAGATCCGCGAGAAGCGCGACAGCATCCCGGCCAAGGCCGGCGCGAAGAGCTGACGACCTGCTGACGCAGCCGTCCGTCCAGTGACGCGAGGCGCGATGGGCCCCGAAGGGGACGCCCCGGAGACATCCGGGACGACCTCGACCTCGGGGTCCACCGCGCCTTCGTCGCGTCCGGGGGAGTCCGCGGCGACCGACACCCGTGCGGCAGGGCGCGGCGGGGCGTATGCCGCGGCCCGGCGTCACCGGTGGCTGCTCGGTCCCGCGCTGCTGCTGCTCGCGGTCGTCGTGGTGCGCGCCTTCCTCGTGACGCCGTTCGGCATCCCGAGCCAATCGATGGAGGACACGCTGCTCATCGGCGACCGCATCCTCGTGAGCCGGACCACCGCGCCGACGGACCTCCAGCGGGGCGACATCGTCGTCTTCGACGCCTCGCAGGCCTTCAACCTGCGCGTGCCCGAGCGGGGCGTCGTCCAGACGCTCGTCGAGGCCGTCGAGAGCCTGGCCGGCAAGGGCCAGCCCACCGACTACGTCAAGCGCGTCATCGGCGTGCCGGGCGACCACGTGCGGTGCTGCTCGGCCGACGGCCGGCTCGAGATCAACGGGGTCGCGGTGACCGAGCCGTACATCGCCCCGGGCCAGAAGCCGAGCAACCTCACCTTCGACGTGACGGTCCCACCCGACCGGTTCTGGGTCATGGGAGACAACCGGGGCTCGTCGTCGGACTCGCGTGCGCACCTCGGGGATCCGGGTGGCGGCATGGTGCCGGGGGACGACATGATCGGCAAGGTTTGGGTGCGATACTGGCCGCTCGATCGGCTCGGACCGGTCGACCAAGGACAAATTGCCTCCGTCCCACGAAATGGTGAGTGATGTCGCAGTACACCGGACGCCCCGAAGACCCGACGCGCGGGCGCACTGCTGACGACACCGACGAGCTGGACGACGACCTCGACGACGACTACGACGACGAGCCCCGCAGCTTCGGCGCGGCGGTCCTGGCCGGCATCAAGGAGCTCGTCATCGTCGTCGTGCTCGCCATGGCGCTCTCGTTCGTCGTCAAGACGTGGCTCTTCCAGGCCTTCTACATCCCGTCCGGCTCGATGGAGAACACCCTCGTCAAGGACGACCGCGTCATCGTCAGCAAGCTGACGCCGGGCCCGTTCGACCTCAAGCGCGGCGACGTCGTCGTCTTCGAGGACCCGGGCGTGCCCAGCCCCTGGCTCGGTGACCTGAGCGCCCAGCACAGCACGGTCGGCGGTCCCTTCCACGACGCGCTCGTCTTCGTCGGACTCCTCCCCGAGGACTCCGAGAACCACCTCATCAAGCGCGTCATCGGGCTGCCCGGCGATCACGTCCAGGCCGACGGCGACACGGGCAAGATCAAGGTCAACGGCGTCGAGATCACCGAGCCCTACGTCAAGCCGGGCGACTACCCCAGCGAGGGCAAGAAGTTCGACATCACCGTCCCGGCGGGCCGCATCTGGGTCATGGGTGACCACCGCAGCGACTCGTCCGACAGCCGCTGGCACGACGACGGCACCGGCGCCACCGGCTCCGTCCCGATGGACAAGATCGTCGGCCGGGCCCTGTTCGTCGTGTGGCCCATCGACCACGTGACGTGGCTCGGCGTCCCCGAGCGCACCTTCTCCCAGGTTCCGACGGCCACGACGCCGTCGACGTCGCCGACGAAGAAGGCCACGGTCAACCCCGGCCAGGGCAGCAAGCCGAGCGCGTCGACGACGAAGGCCGGCTGATCGGCAGCCCCCGCACCATGGCACGTCCCGCACCCTCCACGAAACCCTCGCTCCGGGTCGAGCGCGCCCTGCAGCGCTCCGGGCACCGACTGCTCGCCGGCATGGACGAGGTCGGTCGCGGCGCCCTCGCAGGCCCCGTCAGCGTCGGTGTCGTCGTCATCGACGAGACGGTGCGGTCGGCGCCGATCGGGGTCAAGGACTCGAAGCTGCTGACCGAGAAGGCCCGCACCGTGCTCCTGCCCCGCATCCAGCGCTGGGCCGTGGCCCACGCCGTCGGCCATGCGAGCGCCGACGAGATCGACGAGATCGGCATCATGAGGGCGCTGCGCCTGGCCGGCACGCGGGCCCTCGGCGCGCTCGGTGTCGTGCCCGACCTCGTCATCCTCGACGGCAACCACGACTGGCTCACCGACCCCGGCGAGGTCGGTCTCCTCGCCTTCGCCGGCGAGGGTGCAGGGCCGTGCACGCCCCCGGTCACGACGATGATCAAGGCCGACATGAAGTGTTCGTCGGTCGCCGCGGCCAGCGTGCTGGCGAAGGTGGAGCGCGACGCCATGATGGTGGCGCTCTCGGCCGAGCACCCGGCATACGCCTGGTCGCTCAACAAGGGCTACTCGGCGCCCGAGCACATGGATGCCCTCGCGCGCCTCGGGCCGTGCGAGCTGCACCGGCGGTCGTGGCGACTGCCCGGGGTCCACGTGGACGGGCCGGTCGGGGTGTTGAATGAGGGGACGGAGAACCTCGCTCCGGTGCCCACGACGGCAGAGCAGACAGGGACGGCGATCAGGTGAGTTCGGAAGATCTCGAGAAGTACGAGACCGAGATGGAGCTCCAGCTCTACAAGGAGTACCGCGACGTCGTCGGCCTCTTCACCCATGTCGTCGAGACCGAGCGCCGCTTCTACCTCGCCAACTCCGTCGACGTGAAGGTGCGCAGCGACGGGGGTGAGGTCTTCTTCGACGTCACCATGGCCGACGCCTGGGTGTGGGACATCTACCGTCCGGCGCGCTTCGTCAAGAACGTGCGCGTCGTGACGTTCAAGGACGTCAACGTCGAGGAGCTGCCCAAGCCCGACATCAAGCTCCCGGAGAGCGGCGACTTCAGCTGACGCCGGGCTCCGCGTCCGGCTCGTCCACACCCCCTCACCGGTCACGTATGCCGTCCACAGCCTGCCCCTGGGCGGTGTCCTCGCTGGGGTGGCGCCGCGAGGGTGGTCGTCATGGACCTCTCCACCCGTGCCCTCGGCGACTACGGTGAACGCCTCGCGTGCCGCTACCTGCTCGCGCAGGGGCTGACGATCCTCGACCGCAACTGGCGGTGCGCCCGCGGCGAGATCGACGTCGTCGCCGTCGAGGGCGGCGAGCTCGTCGTCTGCGAGGTCAAGACCCGCACGAGCGAGGCCTACGGCGCCCCGTTCGAGGCGGTGACGTGGCGCAAGCAGCGACGCCTGCGACGTCTGGCCGGCCTGTGGCGCGACGACCACGACGCCCTCGCGCGAGGTCTCGCGCTGCGCATCGACGTCATCTCCATCCTGAGGCCGCCGGCAGGACGGGCGAGCCTCGAGCACCTGAGGGCGGTGTGCTGATGGCCCTCGGACGCACGCGCTCGGTCGGGCTGCGCGGGGTGCACGGTTTCGTCGTCGACGTCGAGGCGCACGTGACCCAGGGTCTGCCCGGCTTCGCCATCAGCGGCCTGGGTGACTCGGCGGTGAAGCAGTCGTCGGACCGCATCCGGGCCGCGGCCGCCCTCATCGAGAAGATGCCGGTGAGCCAGCGGCGGGTCACCGTCAACCTGTCGCCGGCGGGGGAGCGCAAGGTGGGCACCGGCTTCGACCTCGGCATCTTCATCGCCGTCGCGGCGGCGATGGACCTCGTGCAGGTGGGCGTCGTCCGCGACGTCGTGCACATCGGCGAGGTGGGCCTCGACGGGACGGTCCGTCCGGTGCCGGGTGTGCTCCCGCTCGTGCGCGCCGCCTCGCTGGTCGGGGTGCGTCACGTCGTCGTCCCGGTCGCCAACGCCGGCGAGGCCCGCCTCGTCTCGGGGGTGCACGTGCACCCCGTCGCCGACGTCACCGAGCTCGTCCGCCGCTACGGCGCGCTCGGCAAGGGGCACGGGGTCGAGGAGGTTCCGGTGCCCCTCGTCGCCGCCGCACCACCGGAGCCGGTGCGCGACCTCAGCGAGGTCATGGGGCAGGCCGACGCGAAGCTCGCCCTCGAGATCGCGGCGGCCGGCGGGCACCACCTGCTGTTCGCCGGGCCGCCCGGAGCCGGCAAGACGATGCTGGCCGAGCGGCTGCCGGGCCTGCTGCCGGCTCTCGGCGAGGCCGAGTCGATGGAGGTCACGGCCATCCACTCGGTGCTCGGGACGCTCGGCTCCGGCCACGAGGCGCGCCTCATCTCCCGTCCTCCGTTCGTGGCGCCCCACCACGGGGCGTCGCAGGCTGCGGTCATCGGCGGCGGCAGCGGCCACATCCGCCCCGGCGCCATCACCCAGGCCCACCACGGCGTCCTCTTCCTCGACGAGACCCCGGAGTTCGACAAGGGCGTGCTGCAGTCGCTGCGCACGCCGCTCGAGCGCGGATCGGTCTCGATCGCGCGGGCACAGGAGACCGTCACCTTCCCGTCGCGCTTCCAGCTCGTCCTGGCGGCCAACCCGTGCCCGTGCGGCCACGGCTGGGGCAAGGGTCTCGACTGCACCTGCACACCGCTCATGCGCCGCTCCTACTTCGGCAAGCTCAGCGGCCCGTTGCTCGACCGCGTCGACCTCCAGGTGCACGTGCAGCCCCCCGGGCTGTCGATGGCCGGAGCGCCGGCAGGGGAGTCCACCGCCTCAGTCGCGGAGCGGGTCGCCGCCGCGCGCACGGCGCAGGGGCAGCGGTGGCGCGAGGTGCTGGGGCGCCGCGGGGTCAACGCGGACGTTCCCGGCTCGGTCCTGCGCGGTCGTCCGTGGCGGCTGCCCACTTCCGCGACGACGACCCTCGACCGGGCCCTCGAGCGAGGCGCGCTGAGCTTGCGCGGCTACGACCGCACGCTGCGGTGCGCATGGACCATCGCCGACGTCCTGGGCCTGCAGCGCCCGGGCCTCGAGCAGGTCGACCTTGCCCTGTCCCTCCGCCACCGGGCGGGGGTCGCCGCGTGATCCCCGAGGGCCGGGACCGGCCGAGGGTCCACGACGTGCCTCCGAAAGAGCTCACCACGGAAGGCCTTGCCGCGAAGGACCTCCCCACGGACGACAGGACGGAGACCGGCGATGGATGCTGACCGGTTCGCCCGGGCGGCGCTGTCCCGCGTCGCAGAGCCGTGCGACAGGGAGGTCCCGGGCCTCGTCGCCGAGCTGGGTGCCGTCGAGACGCTCGAGCGCATCCGGGCCGGTCGCGGCACGCTGGCGCGCTTCGCGGCGCGGCTGGCGGTGCTCGACACCGAGCGCGACCTCGACATCGCGGCCAAGGTCGGCGCACGGGTCGTCGTGCCCGACGACGACGAGTGGCCCGAGCGGCTCGGCCAGGTGCCGGTCCCGCCCTACTGCCTCTGGGTGCGCGGGCCGCTCGACCTCGCGGAGACCGTCGAGCGGTCCGTCGCCGTCGTCGGCTCACGGACGGCGACCGCCTACGGCGAGCAGGTCGCCGCCGACCTCGCCGCGGGCCTCTGCCAGCGGGGCTGGGCCGTCGTGTCCGGTGCGGCCTTCGGCATCGACGGGAGCGCCCACCGCGGCGCGCTGGCGGTCGACGGGGCCACGGTCGCGGTGCTGGCGGGCGGGGTCGAACGCCCCTACCCGTCGGGGCACGCCGCGCTCCTGTCGCGGATCGCGAGGGACGGGCTCGTGGTCTCGGAGGTGGCGCCGGGGTCGGCCCCGATGAAGTCCCGGTTCCTGGCCCGCAACCGGCTCATCGCCGGGATGACGCGGGGCACGGTCGTCGTCGAGGCGGACCTCCGGTCGGGCTCGCGCAACACCGTCAAGCACGCGATCGAGGCCGGCCGGCACGTCGGTGCGGTGCCGGGTCCGGTCACGTCGATGACCTCGTCCGGCTGCCACCAGGAGATCCGTGACCAGAGGGCGGTGCTCGTCACCAGCGCCGAGGAGGTGATCGACCTCGTCGGCGACCTCGGCGACGACGCCCACGAACCCGGACGGGGACCGGTGCTGCCCGGCGACGACCTGTCCCCGTTCGACGCGGCGGTCCTCGAGGTCGTGCCGTTCCGCTCCGGGCTCACCCTGGACGCGGTCGTCCGGCAGGTGGCCCAGGCGCCCCTCACCGTCCGAGCGGCACTCGGACGTCTCGAGCGGCTCGGCCTCGTGGGCGAGTCCGCCGGGACGTGGCGCAAGCGACCCCAGCGGTCCCGGCTGCCACTCGGCTGAGGCGGTGCGGCGCGGCACTTGCCAGCGGCCGACGGGTTTGCGATGGTGCGGGAGTGACGGATGTGGTGAACGCGGACGCCGACGTGCTCGAGAGGCACGCCGAGATGCTCCATGCGTACGCCCGTCACCTCGGGGCCGAGCGCGGGCGCTCGGTGCATACTCGGCGTGCCTACCTCGGCGACGTCCGCCACCTGCTCGCCTTCGCCGCCGGTCGTGGCATCGAGGAGATCGGCGACCTGCGCATCGGTGACCTCCGGGCCTGGCTCGGCAGCCAGGCGGACGTCGGCGCCGCGCGCGCGACCCTCGCCCGCCGCGCCGCCTCGGCCCGGACGTTCCTGCGCTGGGCCGAGCACACGGGACGGATCACCTCGGACCCGTCGCTGCGCCTCGTGGCACCCAAACGTCACGCGACCCTCCCCGGCGTCCTGCGCCAGGGGGAGGCGAGCGAGATGCTCGACCTCGCGGCCGTACGCGCCGACGACGCGGACCCGATCCACGTCCGCGACCGCGCCGTGCTCGAGCTGCTCTATGCCAGTGGCATCCGCGTCGGCGAGCTGGCGGCGCTGGACATCGACGACGTGGACCTGGCCCAGGGTGTCGTGCGGGTCATGGGCAAGGGCGCCAAGGAGCGGATCGTCCCCTTCGGGGCGCCGGCCGGGCGCGCCATCGAGGGCTGGCTGGCGGTCCGGTCCCGCCTCGTCGGCGAGCACTCGGGGCCGGCAATGTTCCTCGGGCGACGAGGCCGGCGCGTCGACGCGCGCCAGGTGCGGTCCGCCGTGCACGAGCTGCTCTCGCACCTGCCCGACGCCCCCGACCTCGGACCGCACGGACTGCGTCACAGCGCCGCCACCCACCTGCTCGAAGGGGGAGCGGACCTGCGCATGGTGCAGGAGATCCTCGGTCATGCCAGCCTGGCGACGACCCAGATCTACACCCATGTGTCCGTCGACCGCCTGAGGCGCAGCTACGAACAGGCTCACCCCCGGGCCTGACGGCACCCGCAGGCGAGTGGGGTCAGGTCAGGGGAGTGGGAGCAGGATGACGCGGGCCCGGCCCACGAACGACAGCGGGTCGAGGTAGGTCTCGCCCCTGAGCACTCCCCAGTGGAGGCAGGTCCTCGGGGCGCAGTGCCCGGCGGTGCCGGTGATCTCGCCGACCCGGCCTCCACGCGGCACCGTCGTGCCCACGACGGGAGCGCCACCCACGGGCTCGAAGGTGCTCCGCAGTCCGTCGTCGTGGCTCACGACGACGACACCGCGTCCGGCGATGACGCCCGACCACGAGACGCGCCCGTCGGTCGGCGCGAGGACGGGTTGCCCGACCGACCCGGCGAGGTCCACGCCGCGATGACCCGGCAACCAGGGCTGGTCGGGCTGGTCGAAGCGCCGGACCACCTGCGGCCCCGGGTCCAGCGGCCAGGCCCAGCGACCTGCCGTCGCTGATGCGGTGACCTGGTGGGCACCGCCGACGGCCGGTGTGGGCGGAGCGGTGGAAACGGCGCCGGCGCCCGTCACCGACACGGCGGCGAGCACGGCACCCAGCAGGGTCGAGCCGAAGGACATGGCCCCATGGTCGTTCCCGTCCGGACCTGACCGGATCGTGCGACCGGCCGCCTGTGGAGGGTGCGCGCTGCGGGGCGAGGGTGTGGACGACGGGCGGCCAGCACGTGTGGCCGGGACGGGCGGGCACGGGCCGCTCGAGGCGTGGGGTTGCGATCGTCGTCAGGGGGTGGCGGAGGACCGTGCGCCGGTGCCTGCGCCGGCGAGGCGGCGGCTCGCCTCGAGCAGGACCTCATCCTTCTTGCAGAAGGCGAACCGCACCAGGGTGCGGGCCGCGTCCTGGTCGTCGTGGAAGACCGAGACCGGCACGCCGACCACCCCAGCGACCTCGGGCAGCCGTCGCGCGAACTCCAACCCGTCGACCGCGCCGAGGGGCGCCGCGTCGGCGATGACGAAGTACGTGCCCGACGGCCGGGCCACCCGCAGCCCCGACGCCTCGAGGGCGGAGCACAGCAGGTCACGCTTGGCCTGCAGCGAGTCGCGCAGACCGGCATACACCTCGTCGCCGAGACCGAGGGCCAGCGCGACCGCGGGCTGGAACGGACCGGACGCGGCGTAGGTGAGGAACTGCTTGACCGTGCGCGCCGCCGCGACGGCTTCGGCGGGACCGCTCAGCCAGCCGACCTTCCAGCCGGTGGCGGAGAACGTCTTGCCGCCCGAGCTGATCGTGATGGTCCGATCGGCCATCCCGGGCAGGGTCGCCATCGGCACGTGCTCGGCGTCGTCGAAGACGAGGTGCTCGTAGACCTCGTCGGTGACGACCCAGGCGTCGTGCTCGCGGGCCAGGTCGGCGACGAGCTCGAGCTCGGCACGCGAGAAGACCTTGCCCGTCGGGTTGTGGGGCGTGTTGAGCAGCACGAGCCGGGTGCGCGAGGAGAAGGCCGCCCGCAGCGACGCCTCGTCGACGGCGAAGTCGGGGAAACGCAGCACCGACGTGCGGCGGGTGGCGCCGGCGAGGGCGATCGTGGCGGCATACGAGTCGTAGTAGGGCTCGAAGGTGACGACCTCGTCACCGGGCTCGCACAGCGCGAGGACGACCGAGGCGATCGCCTCGGTCGCGCCGGCGGTGACGAGCACCTGCGTGGCCGGGTCGAGCGAGATGCCGTAGAAGCGCTGCTGGTGGGCCGCGACCGCCTCGAGCAGCTCCGGCACACCGGGACCCGGCGGGTACTGGTTGCGACCGCCGTCGATCGCGGCCCTGGCCGCCTCGAGCATCTCGCGCGGGCCGTCGGTGTCGGGGAAGCCCTGCCCGAGGTTGATCGCACCGGTGCGCGTCGCGAGCGCCGACATCTCGGCGAAGATCGTCGTCCCGAACGGTTGCATGCGCGAGATCAGCGGCGAGCTCATGGCCCGAGCGTAGCCGTGGCGCGATCCGGCGCCGGACGCGCGAGAGCCCCCGCCGGGGGCACGTCGGCGAGGGCTCCCACGACTCGCGACGTCTGTGGAGGGGTGTGTCGCGGGACGTACGTGGAGATCCCACCCGGTCAGGGGGTCCGTGTGGGATCTCCACCCACACCATCGCTCACGGACGCAAAGCGTTACGCACCGTCCGCGACGTGACGCGAGAGCACTCATCGGACAGCAGGGCGTATGCCGTGCCGCCGGCTCAGGAGGCGGCTGACGCGCCCAGCCCGCACCCGGTCACGCGGTAGAGCGTGTAGTTGCCGTCGGTGCGGACCGGCTCGACGCCGTCGACCTTGGCCAGGTCGGCGAGGCCGGAGGACCGCTCGGGCCGGTCGAGCCAGTAGACGTGCGTGGAGTCGATCGCCCACCGGATGTCGTGGCGGGCCATCGCCTCGCACACGTCCGGACGGTGGGCCATGTCGTTGAACCCGGTGCCGATGACGATCTCGTCGCCCGTCGTCGGGATGGGGATGGACCGGTAGAGGGTGTTCGTGCCGAAGAGCGGCCACATCAGGGGCGAGCCGTTCTCGGGCCGGCCGACGACGCCCTGGCCGGCGGGGATGAGCGCGGCGAGCCGGCGCAGCGAGTCCTGGCCGTCGAACGAGAGGATGACCCGCTCCGGCGCGCTCGGCCGGAAGAAGCCGCTCAGCATGCTGTTGCGGGTGCCCCCGTTGAGGCCCAGCGTCAGGAGCGGGAGCACGAGCACGGCGACGAGGCCGACGAGGACCGGACGCGACCCGAGGCCGGGCACCTTGCGCAGCAGCTCGCGCAGGGCGGGCGCGGCTGCCGCGACGAGGACGACACCGGGCACGGCGGCGAGCGAGGCGAGCCGGACCTTGTCGTTGTACCAGTAGCCGGTGACGAGCGAGGTCCACGACGCCGTCGAGGACGCCGCCATGACGTAGAGCAGGACGCAGGCCCCCCACATCGCCACGACCGGCAGCGCGGCCCGGACCCGAAGGGCGATCCACCCGATCCCGAGGGCGAGGAGCAGCATGAGGCCCCACAGCACGTCGGGGACCTGCAGCCGGCCGCCCACCACCTCGACGAGCGCGGTCCAGACCGACACCCGGTCCTTCCACTCGTAGGACTGGGTCGAGGCGAGCTGCGCGGAGACGATCGGGGCCGCGACCAGGCCCGCGACCCCGACGACCGCGACGACCGCGAGGTCGCGCACGACGACCCACCACGAGAGGTGGCCGAGCAGGCCGGCGCGGAGGCGGGCCGTCACGAACCACACGAGCGCGAAGACGACGAGCGCGACGAGGGCGTTGGGCTGGATGAGGGCGAGGCCCGGCATCGCGGCGACGAAGCCGAGCCACTGCCCGACCCGCTTCGAACGCGCGGCCTGGAGCATGAGGGCCAGCGCACCCGGGGTCAGGGCCGTCGCCATGAGGTTGGGCCACAGCACGCCCCACCCGAGGAGGATCGTCGGGAAGGCGATGAAGGCGGCGGAGGCGAAGCCTGCGGCATACGTCACGAGACGTGAGGTGCCGAGCGCGTGACGCACGAGCGCGACGCAGCCGAGGGGCCAGACCAGCGCCGCGAGGACGATGGTCGCGACGTTGGTGCCCGGGAGCACGTCGGCGACTCCCGGCAGCAGACCGGTCGCGACCCACGAGTGGAAGCCGTTGGGGTAGAACGTCGGGTTGGCGATCGAGAAGTTGCCGGTCTCGAGGAAGGTCTTGATGCGGCTCAGGTGGTAGACCGCGTCGGGGGAGTCGACGAGCTCGTCGGGTCGGCCCATCGCCGGGAGGATCGTCACGAGGGCGAGCACGGCACCGATGACGATGGCCACGACGGCGTCGGGGCGGGGGCGGCCGAGGAGCCGGCGGGCCGTGCCGAGCTCCGGGTCGTGCCGACCGAAGAGCCGCATCCCGACCCAGGCGAGGGCGGTCACGACCAGCGTGACGACGAGGAGCGGCCCGAGCCCCCAGCGCACGCCCACGCGCTGGGCCACGGTCGCGAAGACGGCGATGAGGCCGGCGGAGACGGCGGGAGAGACCGCGAGCGCCTCGAGGCCTCGCGCCCCCAGCGCCCGCACGACGAGCCAGCCGGGCAGGAACAGCACGACCGAGAGGACGACGAAGGCCGGGATCGTCTCCACCCAGTGCGCCATGCGGGCCATTCTGTCGGGTCGCCACGATTTCTCCACCACCCGGGTCAGGACGTACGATGGTCGGCGGTCACGTGTGCTCGTCACGCGGGACCGAAATTCGCGCGTCTTCTACCGGTCCGCCGGACCGGGTCGCACCACGGCAGTCCCCCCGCTCGCGGAGGGGCGGGGTGCGTCAGGCGCCAGGAGTGAGGTCGTATGCCGCCCGCCGGGCCACGTCGTCTACGTGACCCTGTCGGTGACAGCGCCCACGCACAACTGACAACACACAACAGCTAGGGAGAACACGGCATGGCCGTCGTCACCATGCGCCAGCTCCTCGAGAGCGGCGTCCACTTCGGGCACCAGACCCGTCGCTGGAACCCCAAGATGAAGCGCTTCATCATGACCGAGCGCAACGGCATCTACATCATCGACCTGCAGCAGTCGCTGACGTACATCAACAACGCCTACGAGTTCGTCAAGGAGACCGTCGCCCACGGCGGCAGCATCCTCTTCGTCGGCACGAAGAAGCAGGCCCAGGAGCCCATCGCCGAGCAGGCGACGCGCGTCGGCATGCCGTACGTCAACCACCGCTGGCTCGGTGGCATGCTCACCAACTTCCAGACGATCTCCAAGCGCCTCACGCGCCTCAAGGAGCTCGAGGAGCTGAACTTCGACGACGTGGCCGGCTCGGGCTACACGAAGAAGGAGCTGCTCATCCTCAAGCGCGAGATGATCAAGCTCGAGAAGACCCTCGGTGGCATCCGCACGATGTCCAAGGTCCCCTCGGCCGTCTGGATCGTCGACACGAAGAAGGAGCACCTCGCGGTCGACGAGGCTCGCAAGCTCGGCCTGCCGGTCATCGCGATCCTCGACACGAACTGCGACCCCGACGAGGTCGACTACAAGATCCCCGGCAACGACGACGCGATCCGCTCCGTCACGCTGCTGACCCGGGTCATCGCCGACGCCGTCGCCGACGGTCTCGTCCAGCGCTCGTCCGGCAAGTCCGGCTCCGACGCGCAGGCCGAGGAGCCGCTGGCCGAGTGGGAGCGCGAGCTCTACGCGGACGCCGCCGCCGCGACCGAGGCTCCGGCCGCCGAGGCGACCGAGGCTCCGGCCGCTGAGGCTCCCGAGGCTCCGGCCGCTGAGGCTCCCGAGGCCCCCGCCGCCGAGGCTCCCGCGACCGAGGCTCCGGCCGCCGAGGCGACGGCCGGTGCCGAGAAGGCCTGACGGCCTTCCGCACCAGCCCGACCAGCTGACACACGAGTCAATCTCCACTGACGAAAAGAGCGATACAGAGCATGGCGAACTACACCGCCGCTGACATCAAGGCGCTGCGCGAGCAGACCGGCGCCGGCATGATGGACGTCAAGAAGGCGCTCGACGAGGCCGACGGCGACCGCGCCAAGGCCGTCGAGATCCTTCGCGTCAAGGGCCTCAAGGGCGTCACGAAGCGTGAGGGCCGCTCGGCCTCCAACGGTCTCGTGGCGGCCTCGGCCACCGACGGCGTCGGCACCCTCGTCGAGGTCAACTGCGAGACCGACTTCGTCGCGAAGGGCGAGAAGTTCATCGCCCTGGCCGACCAGGTCCTCACGCAGGCCGTCGCCGCCGGCGCCACCGACGCCGACTCGCTCCTCGCGAGCACGCTCGAGGACGGCAAGACCGTCAAGGAGCTGCTCGACGAGGCCAACGCCACCATCGGCGAGAAGATCGAGGTCCGCCGCGTGGCGCGCCTCGAGGGCGACAAGGTCGTGTCCTACCTCCACAAGACGAGCCCCGACCTGCCCGCGCAGATCGGCGTCCTCGTCGCGCTCGAGGGTGGCGACGAGACCGTGGGCCGCGACGTCGCGATGCACATCGCGGCGTTCAGCCCGACCGTCCTGACGCGTGACGAGGTCCCGGCCGAGACGGTCGAGAACGAGCGTCGCGTCGCCGAGGCCACGGCCAAGGAGGAGGGCAAGCCCGAGGCTGCTCTTCCCCGCATCGTCGAGGGTCGCGTCAACGGCTTCTTCAAGGAGAACGTCCTGCTCGAGCAGGCCTTCGCCAAGGACGCCAAGAAGACCGTCGGCAAGGTGCTCGAGGAGGGCGGCGCCACGGCGACGTCCTTCGCGCGCTTCCGCGTCGGCCAGTGAGGTCCTGACCTCCCTCGTGCCACCGCAGCACGCGTAGCGCAGAACCCGCGCATCACGACGACGTATGCCGGTCGCCCCCATCGGGGCGGCCGGCATCGTCGCGTTCCGGGGCCGTCACCGGCTGTCCCGGGACCCAGTCCCCAGGAGGAGCTCCATGAGCACCAGCACCGACACGCCCGGCGCCGTCGCGCAGGACGGCCCCCTGACCGTCTCGATCACCCGCCGCGTCGCCCCGGAGGACGAGCTGCTCATGCAGGCGTGGGTCCACGCGGGCACGTCGATGGCCGAGCGCTTCGAGGGCTTCCTCGGCGCCGGCTGGGTGCGGTCGGGCAGCGAGGACTGGCACATGCTCTACCGCTTCGACTCGCGCGCCCACCTCGACGCCTGGGAGCGCTCGCCCGAGCGGCTCCGGTGGCTGCGGTCGGCGGCCGACCTCGTCGAGCACCGACGCACGGAGTACCGCACCGGCATCGAGGGCTGGTTCGACGAACCGGCCTCGTCGTCGGTGCACGAGCCCGGCGCGGGCGAGACGCCCGGCGCGACGGCGCCGCCTCGCTGGAAGCAGGCGAGCGTCATCTGGATCGCGTTCTTCCCCACGAGCCTGGCCCTGACCTACCTCCTGCTGCCCGTCGCCGGTCACTGGCCGGTGGTGCTCCGGGTCCTCGTGACGACCCTCCTAGCGACGCCGTGGATGACCTACGTCCTCCTGCCGTTCGTGACCCGGCTCTTCGGCAGGTGGCTCCGGGGCGACTGAGGTCGATGTCGGGCAGATCCTGCGAAAGCCCTTGTGGTGCAGGCGTTTGTCTCGCACGTCACAGCCGCGCTGTCTGGTGGCTCACAGCGCTCGGGATACCCGTGGGGGTACTTTCGGATCATGACCACCACCACGAGGTCGCTCGTGGTTCTGGGAGCGGGCACGGCCGGCACCATGGTCGTCAACAAGCTGAGGCACCGTCTCCCCACCACCGAGTGGCGCATCACCGTCGTCGACCGGGACGACGCCCACGACTACCAGCCGGGCTACCTGTTCCTGCCGTTCGGGCTCATCGAGCCGGACCAGGTCAGGCGGAGCCGGCACGCGCTCATCACGGAGGGCGTCGAGCTCGTGCTCGGCGACGTCGACCGGGTGGACCCGACGGCGCGCGAGGTCTCCCTCCTGGACGGGCGCACCCTCCGTTACGACGAGCTCGTCATCGCCACCGGCACCACGCCACGCCCGGACCAGACGCCGGGCATGCTCGGGCCGGAGTGGCACCGCAGCGTCGGTGAGTTCTACACCTACGAGGGGGCGCTGGCGCTGCGTGAGTCGCTCGCCGCCTTCTCCGGGGGCCGGCTCGTCGTCCACGTCACCGAGATGCCGATCAAGTGCCCCGTGGCGCCGCTCGAGTTCACCTTCCTCGCGGACGACTTCCTGGGGCGTCGGGGTCTGCGTGACCGCACGGAGATCGTCTTCGTCACACCGCTCGACGGCGCCTTCACCAAGCCGGTCGCGAGTCGCGAGCTGGGTCACCTGCTCGCGGACAAGAGGATCACCGTCGAGACGGACTTCCTGGTCGAGCACGTCGACCAGGAGCGCCGGGTGCTCGTGTCCTACGACGAGCGCGAGGTGCCCTACGACCAGCTCGTGACGGTCCCGCTCAACATGGGCGCCGACTTCGTCGCACGGTCGGGCCTCGGGGACGAGCTGAACTACGTCCCGGTCGACAAGCACACGAGCCAGTCCACCGAGCACCCGTCGATCTTCGTCCTCGGCGACGCGAGCAACATCCCGACCTCCAAGGCAGGCTCGGTCGCGCACTTCTCCGTCGAGGTCTTCGCGGAGAACTTCGTCGAGCACGCCCGCGGCCAGGCGATGACGCACTCGTTCGACGGGCACGCCAACTGCTTCGTCGAGTCCGGCGGCGGCAAGGCCATGCTCCTCGACTTCAACTACGACACCGAGCCGCTCACCGGAACCTTCCCGCTGCCGCGCCTCGGCCCGATGACCCTGCTCAAGGAGTCGCGCGCCAACCACCTCGGCAAGCTCGCGTTCCGACACCTCTACTGGAACCTCCTGCTCCCCGGACGACCTCTCGGCCTGCCCGCGCAGATGTCGATGGCGGGGAAGGTCCCCGCCGCCGTGAGCGCTTGAAAGGAGCGACCCCATGCCCACCACGACGATCGCCGGCCATGCCGTCGAGGTCAACGACGAGGGCTTCCTGACCCGCCCGGACCAGTGGTCCGACGAGCTCGGCAGCGAGCTCGCGCGGCTCATCGGGATCGAGCTGACCGACGACCACTGGAAGCTCGTCCACTTCCTCCGCGACGACTTCGCGGAGCAGGGCGAGACCGCGACCCTGCGACGGGTCAGCACCCGGACCGGCACCCCGGTCAAGTCGCTCTTCGAGCTCTTCCCCGGCAAGCCGGCCAAGAAGATGGCCTACGTCGCAGGGCTGCCCAAGCCGAAGGGATGTGTGTGATGACCACCCAGACCGACCGGACGCCCGAGACCGCACCGTTCGTGCCGTCGTTCGACGCGCCGGAGTCGCAGGGTCGCAAGCTCGCGATCATCTGCAGCAAGGGCAACCTCGACATGGCCTACCCGGGACTCATCCTGGCCAACGCCGCGCTCGGTGAGGGGGTGGAGACGCACCTCTTCTTCACCTTCTGGGGCTTCGACATGATCAACACGAAGACCTCCGGCGACCTGAAGTTCACGATGCTCGGCAACACCGCCACGCACCTGCCCCAGGGCCTCGGCGGCATCCCCGGGATGACGCACCTCGCCACCTCGCAGATGAAGAAGGCCATCGCCGACCTCGACGTCCCCGAGGTGCCGGAGTTCCTCGACCAGATCGTCGCCTCGGGCGGTCACCTGTGGGCCTGCCGCATGTCGGCGGACATGCAGCACCTGACGGAGGCGGACCTGCGCGACGACGTCGAGGGCATCATCTCCGCGTCCGACTTCATCGAGCTGACCGACGGGGCGCAGCTGCTCTTCATCTGAGCGGCCGTGGGGGAGTGGAGTCGACCGGGCCGGTGTGGGCCCGGCCGACCTTCACACGATCTCCACACGTCGCACCCTCGCCGCCCCCGCGCCCGCTCCTAGGCTCGGGGACATGAACCAGGGGTATGCCGCATCGTCGGCGAGCGCCGCCGCTCCGACGCTGCTCGTCGTCGAGGACGACCCGACGATCAACCAAGCCGTCACCGATCGCCTTGTGGCTGAAGGCTTCCGGGTGGTCCAGGCCTTCGACGGCCCGGGCGCGGTCGCCGCTCACGGCGAGCACGCTCCCGACCTCGTCGTGCTCGACCTCATGCTGCCCGGCTTCGACGGCCTCGAGGTCTGCCGGCGCATCCAGGGCGAGCGCCCGGTGCCGGTCCTCATGCTCACGGCACGTGCCGACGAGACCGACCTGCTCGTGGGCCTCGGTGTCGGCGCCGACGACTACGTGACCAAGCCGTTCCGCATGCGCGAGGTCGTCGCCCGGATCCGGGCCCTGCTCCGGAGGGTGGACCGCGCCCGGGAGCTGGCCTTGGAGCAGCCGCCGGTGCTCGCCGTCGGTGACCTCTTCGTGGACCGCGGGTCGCGCCGCGTCACGGTGCGGGGGAGCGAGGTGCACCTGACCCCGCTCGAGTTCGACCTGCTGCTGGCGCTGGCCTCCGATCCCGGTGCCGTGCGAGGGCGTGACGAGCTGATGCGGGAGGTCTGGGGCTGGGCCGACGCCGGTGGCACGCGCACCCTGGACAGCCACGTGAAGTCCTTGCGCGCCAAGGTCGGTGGCGAGCGCGTGCGCACCGTCCACGGCGTCGGCTACGCGCTCGAGACCGGTCCGGTGGCCACCGACGAGCTGGACGGTCCGGTCCAGCCGTGAACGCCGACCGGCCCCTCGACGGCATCCGCTCGATCAAGGCCAAGCTCGGCCTGCTCGTCGCGGCCAGCATCGTGGCGGCCTCGCTCGTCTCGGTCATCGGCGACCGCGCCGGCGTGCCGGGCTGGTTGACCCTGCCCGTGACCATCGCCGCGGCACTCGGGGTCACGCACTGGCTGGCCCGGGGCATGACCTCCCCGCTGCGCGAGATGACGGTCGCCGCGTCGCGGATGGCGACCGGCGACTACTCCCGCCGGGTCACGGCGACCTCGGCCGACGAGGTGGGTCTCCTCGCCGACGCCTTCAACACGATGGCCGCCGACCTCGCCGGGGCCGACCAGCAGCGACGCCAGCTCGTGGCGACCGTCTCGCACGAGCTGCGCACCCCGCTCACGGCCCAGCAGGCCCTCCTCGAGAACCTCGTCGACGGCGTCGTGCGCCCCGACGACGCGGTGCTGCGGACCGCCCTCGCCCAGGCTGAACGGCTCGGGACGCTCGTCGGCGACCTGCTCGACCTCAGCAGGGTCGACGGGGGACGGGCGCCGCTCGACCTCGCGCCGGTCGACGTCCGGGCGCTGGTCGACGGGGCGGTGGCCGAGGCCGGCGTCTCCCGCCGCGGCACCGTCCACGTCGTCGACGTGCCCGCCGACCTGCACGTCACCGGGGACCGGGCCCGACTCGAGCAGGTGCTCGCCAACCTGATCGACAACGCCGACCGGCACAGCCCGCCCGGTGGCCGGGTCACCGTGAGCGCCGGTCCCGACGGCCCGGACCGCTGGTGGCTCATGGTCGCCGACGAGGGACCGGGCATCCCGCCCGAGCACGCACACCGCATCTTCGACCGGTTCGGCTCGGGTGACGACGCGGGCGGCGGGACCGGCATCGGCCTCGCCATCGCGAGCTGGGTGTGTGAGCTGCACGGCGGGTCCATCGCCGCCGTCGCCCCACCGGGGAGTCAGGCGGGCGCGCGCATCCGCGCCGTCCTCCCGCGCACCCCCGTGCCGCCGACCCTGCCGGCTGCCGACCGTCACCCGTCCCCGCCGCTGCAGCCGCCCATCACATCGACCCCGTCCACCGACGCCCCGACCGAGGAGGCCACCGTGCCTGCACCCGTCCCAGCCGCAGCCGGATCCACGCCACGCACGTCAGCCGGCCCCGGTCCCGGGCACACGGCATACGCGGGCGTCCCCACCGGTGTGCCCAGACCGGTCATCGACGGGCTCTTCGGTGACCTCTGGCCCGAGGCCGGCCTCCGGCCCCAGGTGCGCCTCCTGCTGCTGTGCCTCGGTGTCGGTGTCCTGTCGGGCGTGGTGCTGCCCTATCGCCGCATCGGTGTCGCGCTCTTCGTCGTGCTGCTCGTCGGTGGCGTCGTGCTGTGGCGCACCACCGAGCGTCGCAGGGAGCGGTGGTCGGTGCTCAGCAGCGTGCTGTGCGTGGCCCTCGCCTCGCTGTCGGTGCTGCGCGCCGCCGAGTGGCTGACCGTCATCGCCGTCCTGCTGGGCGTCGTCGTGCTGACGACGGCGCTCACCGATGCCAAGGGCCTGCTGTCCCTCGTGGCCGGCGTCGCGTCGTGGCCGCTCGCAGCCGTCCGCGGGCTGCCGCTGCTGGGACGCACCGTGGCCGTCACGAGCCGGATCCAGGTCCTGTGGCCCGTCGTGCGCACGGTGGCGATCTCGCTCGTCGCACTCGTCGTCTTCGGCGGCCTGTTCGCCTCCGGCGACGCGGTCTTCGGCTCGTGGGCCCAGGCGCTCGTGCCGCAGCTGGCCTGGGACGGCCTGACGTTCCGCTTCTTCGTCGGCTTCGTCATGGGCGGCGCGCTGCTCGCGGCCGGCTACGTCGCCCTCAACCCGCCACGCGTCGATCGGGTGGCCCTGCCGGGGGGACGCCCGGTCGTGCGGCTGTGGGAGTGGGTCGTCCCGGTCGGCCTCGTCGTCGCGCTCTTCGCCGCCTTCGTCGTGGCGCAGGCCGCAGCGCTCTTCGGTGGCCACGACTACGTGCAGCGCACGACCGGCCTGACGTATGCCGAGTACGTCCACGAGGGCTTCGGCCAGCTCACTACCGCCACGGTGCTGACGCTCGCCACCGTCGCGCTAGCCGTGCGCAAGGCGCCGCGGTCGACGGCCCGCGAGCGGTTCGTGCTGCGGGTGGCGCTCGGCGCGCTCTGCGCCCTGACCCTCGTCGTCGTCGCGTCGGCCCTGCACCGGATGGACCTCTACCAGCAGGCCTACGGCTTCACCCTGCTCCGCGTGCTCGTCGACGCCTTCGAGCTCTGGCTCGGGCTGCTCGTCGTGCTCGTCCTCGTGGCCGGGGTGCGGCTGTCGGGATGGTGGCTGCCGCGTGCCGCGCTCGTCTCGGCCGCCGCGTTCGTGCTCGTCGGCGGCCTGGCCAACCCCGAGGCGTGGGTCGCCCAGCGCAACATCGACCGATACCAAGAGACCGGCAGGATCGACAGCGTCTACCTCTCGACGCTGGGAGCCGACGCCGCGCCGACGATCGTCGGCGGTGGGCTGCCCACGGCGCTGGCGGACTGCATCATCAGCCACCAGGGGGCGTCGGGCCCGGACGACGGCCTGTCCTGGAACCTCGGTCGCAGCCGGGCGGCGGCCCTCCCGGGCCTCGCCCAGCCGGCGGCCGACTCGTCCTGCTCGACGTTCTGGCAGACGGACCGGCCGACCCCCGTCCCCTGATGTCGCGCCCGCTGGCAGGATGGCCCGGTGCGTCGCGACATCGCCGAGCAGTTCGAGCTCGACCCAGGGCTGACCCACCTCAACCACGGTGCGTTCGGCGCCGTGCCCCGGGCGGTCCGGCAGGCCCAGGACCGCGCGCGGGCCCGCATCGAGCGGGCGCCCATGCGCGCCTTCCGTGACGAGCTGCCCGAGCTCCTCGCCGCGGCGCGGGAGTCGGCGACCCGCTTCCTCGGGCTGCCCGCGGGGTCGACCGCCCTCGTGCGCAACGTCACCGAGGCGGTCGGCGTGGTGCTCCAGGGCCTCGACATCGGTCCGGGAGACGACGTCGTCGTCAGCAACCACGGCTACCTCACCGCAGGCTGGTCGGCCGAGGCACGCGGCGCGACGTTGCGCACGGCGGTCTTCCCCGTGGACGCCGACCCCGACGCGGTGGTGGCGGCCTTCGTGGCCGCGCTGACCGATCGCACCCGGCTCGTCGTCATCGACCAGATCACCTCGCCCACGGCCCTCGTCCTGCCCGTGGCAGCGGTGGCGGCGGCCGTGGCGCCGGTCCCGGTCCTCGTCGACGCCGCGCACGTGCCGGGCGCCCTGCCCGGGCTCGACATCGAGGCGCTGGGCGTGGACTTCTGGGCGGGCAACCTGCACAAGTGGGCCTACACGCCGCGAGCGGCTGCGACGCTGTGGGTGGCAGCGGAGCACCGCGCGTCGATGCGTCCCCTCGTCACCTCGTGGAGCCACGGGCTGCCCTATCCCGAGCGGTTCGACCTCCAGGGCACGGTCGACCACTCGTCGTGGGTCGCCGTCCCCGACGGACTGGCCGCGTGGCGCGAGCTCGGCGGGTGGGAGCAGGTCGGGCGCAACGCGGAGCTGCTCGCGCGCGGCGCCGAGCACGTGCGCGCGGCGCTCGGCACCGAGCACCCGCAGGGCGGCACACCGTCGGCCCCGTGCCTGGGGCTCGTCGCTTTGCCGGACGGCGTGGCCACGACGACGGAGGCCGCCGAACAGCTGTGGCAGCGCCTGTATGCCGTCGGGTTCGTCGTGCCTCCCATCGCCTTCGAGGGGCGCGGCTACCTCCGCCTCGCAGCGGCCCCCTACAACGACGAGAGCGACTACGAGCGCCTCGCCGCGGCCCTTCCCGCGGTCCTCGACACCGTCAGGGCCACGGTCGGCACCCCCTGAGCCCGATGCTGTCGATGCAGCCGGGGTGTGGAAAGATCGACCGACCGCCGGAACGCTGCCCACGAGGAGGCCCTGCGCCATGACCGACGCCCCGACGACCCCGTTCCACCGGGTCCTTCTCAAGCTCTCCGGCGAGGTGTTCGGGGGTGGCCGCATCGGCCTCGACCCGGCAGTCGTCGCCGGGATCGCCAAGCAGATCGCCGACGCCGTGCACGGCGGCGTCGAGGTGGCCGTCGTCATCGGCGGCGGCAACTTCTTCCGCGGGGCCGAGCTCCAGCAGCGCGGCATGGACCGCACCCGTGCCGACTACATGGGCATGCTCGGCACCGTCATGAACTGCCTCGCCCTGCAGGACTTCCTCGAGAAGGAGGGCGTCGAGACCCGGGTGCAGTCCGCGATCGCCATGCAGCAGGTCGCCGAGCCCTACATCCCGCGCCGCGCGATCCGCCACCTCGAGAAGAACCGCGTCGTCATCTTCGGTGCCGGCGCCGGCATGCCGTTCTTCTCCACCGACACGGTCAGCGCCCAGCGCGCGCTCGAGATCAAGTGCGACGCGGTGCTCATCGCCAAGAACGGCGTCGACGGGGTCTACGACTCCGACCCCCGCACCAACCCCGACGCCAAGAAGCTCGAGACGGTCACCTTCCAGGACGCCATCGTCGAGGGCCTCAAGGTCGTCGACGCCGCCGCCTTCAGCCTCTGCATGGAGAACAAGCTGCCCATGGTCGTCTTCGGCATGGAGGGCGCGGGAAACATCACGCGCGCCCTGCTCGGTGAGAAGATCGGCACGCTGGTCACCAACGCCTGAGCCCGGCCGCCGCGCCCGGTCGCGTGACCACGCGAGCAGCGCTGCACCGCATACGACGACGAACGAGGGACGAGGAACCGAAGACCCATGATCGAAGAGACGATGTTCGAGGCCGAGGAGAAGATGGACAAGGCCGTCGAGGTCCTCAAGGAGGACTTCGCGGGCATCCGCACCGGCCGCGCCAACCCGGGACTGTTCAAGAAGCTGACGGTCGAGTACTACGGTGCGCCGACGCCGCTGCAGCAGCTCGCCTCGTTCCAGAACCCCGAGCCGCGCACCATCCTCGTCATCCCGTTCGACAAGTCCGCCATGCACGAGATCGAGCGGGCCATCCGCGACTCCGACCTCGGCGTCAACCCGAGCAGCGACGGCAACCAGATCCGGTGCGTCATGCCGGAGCTGACCGAGGAGCGCCGCCGCGAGTACATCAAGCTCGCCAACGGCAAGGCCGAGGACGCCCGGGTCTCCGTGCGCAACATCCGCCGCAAGGCCAAGACCGACATCGACAAGCTCGTCAAGGACGGCGAGGTGGGCGAGGACGACGGCACGCGCGCCGAGAAGGAGCTCGACGGGCTCACGAAGAAGCACACCGACCTCGTCGACGTCCTCGTCAAGGCCAAGGAGGCCGAGCTGCTCGAGGTGTGACCTCGATGCTCGACCCGATGATGACGACTGACTCCCCGTCGGACCCCGTGGACCCTGCGCCCGTCGCGCAGGGTGGCGACGACGGACCCGGTCCGCTCGATCCCGTCCCCTACGACCCGAGTCTCGACGACCTCGCCGGCCTGCCGGCCGAGGAGGTCCTCGAGAAGAAGCAGAGCCGCGCCGGTCGCAACCTGCCGGCCGCGATCGGGGTGGGGGTCGGCCTCGGCGTCCTCATCATCGCGACCCTGCTCATCCGCAAGGAGTCGTTCGTCGTCCTCGTCGCGCTCGCCGTGGCCGTGGGCATCTGGGAGCTGCGGGCGGCGCTGCGCAACGCGGGTGTCCACGCGCCGCTGGCCCCGCCGGTGGTCGGCATGGTCGGCATGCTGTGGGCGGCCTACGTCCACGGCCCTGCCGGCCTCGTCGTCGCCTGGGCGCTGACGTGCCTGGCGGTCGTGCTGTGGCGTGGCACGGGTCGCCTCGACGGGGCGGGCCGTGACGTGCTCGGCGGCGTCTTCGTCGCCACCTACCCGACGTTCCTCGTCGGCTTCGCCGTGCTGCTCCTCGCACCGGAGGACGGCGTGGGACGCATGTTCGTCTTCCTCATCACGACCGTCTGCAGCGACGTGGGCGGGTATGCCGCGGGCGTCCTCTTCGGCAAGCACCCCATGGCGCCGACCATCAGCCCCAAGAAGTCGTGGGAGGGCTTCGCGGGTTCGGTGCTCTTCTGCGTCGTCGGGGGCTCCCTCACCGTCCACCTCCTGCTCGACCACTCGTGGGTCATCGGGATCCTGCTCGGCGTCGGCGTGGCCGTGGCCGCCACCGTGGGTGATCTCATGGAGTCGCTCATCAAGCGCGACCTCGGCATCAAGGACATGTCCAACGTCCTCCCGGGCCATGGTGGCGTCATGGACCGCCTCGACTCGCTCGTCGTCGTCGCCCCGATCGTGTGGGCCGTGCTGACGCTGCTCGCCGCCAAGCCGGCCTGACCGTGCACCTCGACCGGTCGGGCGCCGCCGCGGGCGCCCCGGCATGACCGCCTTCGACCAGGTCGGACGCGTCGCCCTCGTCACGGGGGCCGGCAGCCCCAGCGGGATCGGCCTCGCCACCGCACGCCTGCTCGGCAGCCTCGATGCCACGGTCGTCATCGCGGCCACGACGGACCGGGTCCACGTGCGGGTCGAGGAGCTGCGGCGCGAGGGGATCGCCGCGAGCGGGCACGTCGGCGACCTCACCGACGCCACCGCGGCGCGCGACCTCGTCCGGTCCTGCATCGACGCGCACGGTCGACTCGACGTCCTCGTCGCCAACGCCGGCATGACCAGCGCCGCCGAACCCGACACCCTCGGCGGCGACGCGGCGCGCACCGACCCGGAGCGCTGGCACCGGTCCCTCGCGCGCAACCTCGACACCGCCTACCTCGTGAGCCGGGCGGCCCTGCCGCACCTGCGCGCCTCGGGCGAGGGACGCCTCGTGCTCGTCAGCAGCGTGACCGGCGGCGTCATGGCGATGCGCGGCGAGGTCGCCTACGCCACGGCCAAGGCCGGCCTCCTCGGCCTGGCGCGGGCCCTGGCCGTCGACGAGGGCCAGCACGGCACGACGGTCAACGCCGTCGCGCCCGGCTGGGTCGCCACCGGCTCGCAGACCGACGACGAGGCGCGAGAGGGGCGGGCGACCCCGCTCGGACGGTCCGGGACCGCCGCGGAGGTCGCGGCTGCCGTCGCCTTCCTCGCGAGCCGCGAGTCCTCCTACGTCACCGGCCAGGTCCTCGTCGTCGACGGCGGCAACGGCGTCGCCGAGCAGCGCTCGCCCCGCACCGACTGAGCCGACGTCGCACCCTCCGGGAGGGCGGCATCCGTGCTCGGTCGCGCGGGTCGCCGCGTTTTGACTCCACCTGAGACACTGGAGGGGAGATGACCGAGACCCCAGCCCCCGCCACCGAGGGTGCGCCCGTCGCGCTGCCCGAGCCGACGACCACCCGCCCCACCCCCGGACAGCTGACCTTCACGGCGCCGCGCCGGGGCAAGCCGCCGCGGCACCTCGCCGACTTCACGCCGGCCGAGCGCAGGGAGGCCGTCGAGTCGCTGGGGCACCCGGGGTTCCGGGCCAAGCAGCTCTCGACGCACTACTTCGAGCGTCTCCAGGACGACCCCGAGCAGATGACCGACCTGCCCAAGGCGATGCGGTCCGAGCTCGTCGCCGACCTGCTGCCGACGCTGCTCACCCCCATCGTCCAGCGCGTCGCCGACGACGGGAGGACGATGAAGTACGCGTGGCGCCTGCACGACGGGGCGATCGTCGAGTCCGTGCTCATGCGCTACCCGAAGCGCGTCACGATCTGCATCTCGAGCCAGGCCGGCTGCGGCATGAACTGCCCGTTCTGCGCCACCGGACAGGCCGGCCTGACCCGCAACATGTCGGCCGGGGAGATCGTCGAGCAGGTCGTCTGGGCGGCCCGTGCGCTGCGACGCGGCGAGCTCGCCGGCGGAGATGACGGCGACCGCGAGGAGCCGTTGCGCGTCAGCAACGTCGTCTTCATGGGCATGGGCGAGGCCCTCGCCAACTACAAGGCATCCGTCGGCGCGATCCGGCGCCTCACCGACCCCGCCCCCGACGGTCTCGGCATGTCGGCGCGCGGCATCACGATGTCGACGGTCGGGCTCGTCCCCGGCATCGACAAGCTGACGGCGGAGGGCATCCCGGTGACGCTCGCGCTGTCGCTGCACGCGCCCGACGACGAGCTGCGCAACGAGCTGGTGCCGATCAACACCCGCTGGTCGGTCGACGAGGCGCTCGACGCCGCCTACCGCTACTTCGAGGCGACCGGGCGCCGTGTCTCCATCGAGTACGCCCTGATCCGCGACATCAACGACCAGGGCTGGCGCGCCGACCTGCTGGGGGAGAAGCTCAACAGGCGCGGGCGTGGCTGGGTCCACGTCAACCCGATCCCGCTCAACCCGACGCCCGGCTCGAAGTGGACCGCGAGCCGCCCCGGCGTCGAGCAGAACTTCGTCGAGCGCCTGCGCGCCCACGGCATCCCGACGACGATCCGCGACACGCGCGGCCAGGACATCGACGGGGCCTGCGGCCAGCTCGCCGCCTCGACCGCCTGACGCGCGTAGGCTGGGCAGGTCGGGCCTGCCCAGGGCCCCTCGCGACCTGGGGCGTCCGCGTCCGTGCGTCCCCGCCGCAGGCCGGCGGGGCAGGGTGCGTCCCGGCCCACCAGGAGGTTCGCGCATGGTCCAGCTCAGCGTCGGAGTCACGGCCCGGTCGGCCAAGGAGAACGAGCACCGGCTGCCCCTGCACCCCAAGCACCTCCACCGCATCCCCGAGGCACTGCGGGCGGGGGTCTTCCTGGAGCACGGCTACGGCGAGCGCCACGGGGTGGCCGACGACCAGCTCGAGCGGTTCGTCGGGGGCTTCCGCAGCCGTCAGCAGCTCGTGGCCGAGTGCGACGTCATCCTCGCGCCCAAGCCGCTCCTCAGCGACATCTCCGCCCTCCGGGTCGGCCAGGTGCTCTGGGGCTGGCCACACTGCGTGCAGGACGCCGAGCTGACCCAGGTCGCCATCGACCGGCAGCTGACGCTCATCGCCTTCGAGGCGATGAACCACTGGAACAAGGACGGCTCCTTCAACCTGCACGTCTTCCACAAGAACAACGAGCTCGCCGGCTACTGCTCGGTGCTGCACGCCTTCTCGCTCGCCGGCATCTCCGGCGACTACGGCCCCCACCGGCGCGCCGTCGTCATCGGGTTCGGCGCCACGGCCCGTGGAGCCGTCACGGCCCTCAACGCGCTCGGCATCGGTGAGGTCGACGTGCTGACCCACCGGCAGAAGGCAGCCGTCGCGTCGCCCATCCACTCCGCCACGATCGTGCACTTCGACACCGACGAGACCACCTCGCGGGTGAGTCACGCCGTCACCGAAGACGGTGCGGTGGCACTGGGCGAGTTCCTCGCCGAGCACGACATCGTCGTCAACTGCGTGCTGCAGGACACCGACGCGCCGCTGACGTTCATGACCGAGGACGACCTCAAGCGCATGACGCCCGGGAGCCTCGTCATCGACGTGTCGTGCGACGAGGGCATGGGCTTCACGTGGGCGAAGCCGACCACCTTCACGGCGCCGACGTTCGTCGTCGGCGACCACGTGCTCTACTACGCCGTCGACCACAGCCCCTCCTACCTCTGGGACGCCGCGACGTGGGAGATCAGCGAGGGTCTGCTGCCCTTCCTGCCCACCGTCATGGCCGGCCCGGAGGCGTGGGACGCCAACCCCACGATCCGTCGCGCCATCGAGATCCGCGACGGCGTGGTCCAGAACCCGGCCATCCTGTCGTTCCAGGGCCGTTCGCCGTTGCATCCTCACCTGCCACTCGCCACCTGAGCGGCCGGGGCCGCTCGGGCGGCGCTCGGGCGTCGCTCGAACGGCGGTCAGGCGTCGGTCAGGCGGACTCGGCGCGGTACGTCCGGCGGTAGGCGAGCGGTGACACGCCGACCGCCGCGGCGAGGTGCTGGCGCAGGGACGCACCGGTCCCGAAACCGGCTGCGGCAGCGACCCGGTCGACGGGTAGGTCGGTCGTCTCGAGCAGGTGCCGGGCGCGGTCGACACGCGCGCGCGACAACCACGTGCCCGCCGTCTCGCCGGTCTCCTCGCGGAAGCGGCGGGTGAAGGTGCGCACGCTCGTCCCGGCGTGACGGGCCATGTCCGACAACGTGATCGGCTCGTCGAGGTGCTCGAGCACCCATGCGCGGGTGGCCCCGGTGCCGGCCTCGGACTCGTCGGGCACCGGACGGTCGATGAACTGGGCCTGGCCGCCGGCGCGCCAGGGCGCGACGACCGCGCCGCGTGCGACCCGGTTGGCGGCCTCGGTGCCGAGGTCGGACCTCAGCACGTGCAGGAGCAGGTCGATGCCCGCCGCGTTGCCGGCGGAGGTCAGCACGTCGCCGTGGTCGACGTAGAGCACGTCGGGGTTGAGCCGGACGTGCGGGAAGTGCCGGCGGAACGCCTCGACGTGGCACCAGTGCGTCGTGGCCTCGCGTCCGTCGAGCTTGCCCAGCGCGGCGAGCACGAAGGCGCCGGTGCAGATGGAGATCCAGCGGGCGTCGGGCCGTGCCGTCGCGGCGAGCCGGTGCAGCGCCTCGGGCAGCACGCCGGTCCCGACGATGTCGCCGTTGATGCCCGGCACGACGATGGTGTCGGCCCGGGCGATCTCGGTGTTCGGGTGGGTGGGCACCACGGCATACCCCGCGGACGTCGTCACCGGCCCGTCGTCGAGGGTCACGAGGCGCACGTCGTAGGGCGGGACCGCGCCGGTGGCCACCTCGGGCCCGCTCGGGTCGAGCGCACCGGCCCGGAGGAAACGGTGGGGGAGCCCGATCTCGAACGCGATGGCGGTCTCGAGGGCGAGGACGACGACGAGGTGTGATCGACCCGGCGCATGTCGCATGGCCAGATCCTTGCACATGATGTCCTTCCGGCCACTCGTTCGCCGCGTGACGTGTGCCGCAGGCTTGACCCGTGAGCCTCACCGACCGACACTCCTCCGCCGACGAGACCCTTCCGTCCGCCACGCAGCCCGCCGCCTCCCCGCCCCGGATCCACCCGGCCTGGTGGGTCGCGGTGGTCACGTTCCTGACGATCATCGGGGCCGCCGGCTTCCGCTCGACCCCGGGCGTGCTCATGACCCCGCTGCACGACGAGTTCGGCTGGCCCATGGGCGTCATCGGCGGCGCGGTCTCGGTCAACCTCGTGCTCTTCGGCCTCGCGGCGCCGTTCTCCGCGGCCCTCATGGAGCGGCTCGGCATCCAGCGGGTCATCGCCGTCGCGCTCCTGCTCGTCAGCGCCGGCTCGCTGCTGCCGATCTGGATGACGCAGTCGTGGCAGCTCGTGCTCTGCTGGGGAATCGTCGTCGGGATGGGCACCGGCGCGATGTCGATGGGACTCGTCGCGACCGTCGCCGGCCGCTGGTTCGTCGCACGGCTGGGCCTCGTCACCGGCATCCTCACCGCTGCCGGCGCGACCGGGCAGCTCGTCTTCCTGCCGTTGCTCGCCTGGCTCGCGTCCGACCACGGGTGGCGCAGCGCTGCCGTCGCCACCTCCGTCGCCGCGCTGACCGTCGTACCGCTCGTGCTGTGGAAGCTGCACGACCACCCGAGCGTCCTCGGCCTGACGGCCTACGGCGCTCCCGCGGGCACCCCCGTGGCGCGTCCGCCGAGGCCGACGGGCCACCCCGCGCGCCTCGCCGTCGACACCCTGCGCCACGCCGCCCGCACCCGGGTGTTCTGGCTCCTCGCCGGAAGCTTCGCGGTCTGCGGGGCCTCGACCAACGGCCTCGTCGGCACCCACTTCATCCCGGCCGCCCACGACCACGGCATGCCGACGACGACGGCGGCCAGCCTGCTCGCCCTGGTCGGGGTCTTCGACGTGGTCGGCACGATCTTCTCCGGCTGGCTCACCGACCGCGTCGACCCGAGGATCCTGCTCGCCGCCTACTACACGCTCCGCGGCGGCTCCCTCTTCCTGCTGCCCTCGCTCTTCAGCGACTCGATGCACGTCAACATGCTCGCTTTCGTCCTCTTCTACGGTTTGGACTGGGTGGCGACGGTGCCCCCGACGATCGCCCTGTGCCGCAGCGCGTACGGCGAGCGCGCCCCGATCGTCTTCGGCTGGGTCTTCGCCTCGCACCAGCTCGGTGCGGCCGCCGCGGCACTCGGCGCCGGGCTCGTGCGCGACCATCTCGGCACCTACACGCTGGCCTGGCACGTCGCCGGTGCCCTGTGCCTCGTGGCCGCCGTCATGTGCGTCGCGATCACGACCGCTCGTCTGTCAGATGCGTCACCTCGGCGCACGGCCTCTGGCGCGGAGGCCCCGCCGGCGGCACAGTGAGCCCATGAGCGAGCCCACGAGCGACGGCGCTGTGACGGCATACGAGAGCATCCACGACGCGAGCCTGCGCGACCCCGAGGCGTTCTGGCGCACGGCGGCCGAGGGCATCGACTGGGTGACGCCGCCGTCACGGATCCTCGACGACTCGCGGGCACCGTTCTACCGGTGGTATCCCGACGCCGAGCTCAACGTGTGCTTCAACGCCGTCGACCGGCACGTCGCTGCCGGACGGGGCGAGCAGGCGGCCATCCACTACGACTCCCCGGTGACCGGGACCAAGAGCACGATGACGTATGCCGTGCTGCTCGAGCGGGTGCGCGCCGTGGCCGGAGGCCTGCGCGGCCTCGGTGTCGCCAGGGGCGACCGGGTCGTGATCTACATGCCGATGGTTCCCGAGGCCGTCATCGCCATGCTCGCCTGCGCCCGGATCGGGGCGATCCACTCCGTCGTGTTCGGGGGGTTCGCGCCGCAGGAGCTCGCGGCACGCATCGACGACGCCGCGCCCAAGGTCGTGCTGTCGGCGTCCTGCGGCGTCGAACCCACCCGGATCGTGCCCTACAAGCCGTTCCTCGACGAGGCGATCCGGCGCTCGGAGCACCAGCCGGAGCACTGTGTCGTCCTCCAGCGAGAGCAGCTCGTCGCCGAGCTCGGGGAGCGCGACCTCGACTGGGGCGACTTCGAGTCCGGTGACGCGGCCCGCGAGGGGAGCGAGTGCGTCACCGTCGCGGCGACCGACCCGCTCTACATCCTCTACACGTCCGGCACGACGGGGAAGCCGAAGGGCATCTACCGCGACAGCGGTGGCTACGCGGTGGCGCTGCGCTGGTCGATGGCCAACCTCTACGACGTCGCACCGGGCGAGACGATGTTCACCGCGAGCGACGTCGGGTGGGTCGTGGGCCACTCCTACATCGTCTACGCGCCCCTGCTCACCGGCGCCACGACCGTGCTCTACGAGGGCAAGCCGGTCGGCACCCCCGACGCCGGTGCCTTCTGGCGTGTCATCGCGGAGTACGGCGCCGTCTGCCTCTTCACCGCCCCGACCGCCTTCCGGGCGATCAAGAAGGACGACTCGAGCGCGTCGAAGGTCGCCGAGCACGACCTGTCACGCTTCCGCGCGCTCTTCCTGGCGGGGGAGCGCCTCGACCCCGACACCTACGAGTGGGCCTCCGCCGCCCTGGGCAAGCCGGTCGTCGACAACTGGTGGCAGACCGAGACCGGATGGCCGATCGCCTGCAACCCCAAGGGGATCGGCCTGCTGCCGATCAAGGCCGGGTCGCCGACGGTGCCCGTTCCGGGCTACGACGTGCAGGTGCTCGACGGGGCGGGCACGCCGGTCGAGCCGGGTGTGGAGGGCGCGATCTGCATCAAGTTGCCGATGCCGCCCGGCACGCTGCCGACCCTGTGGGGCGACGACGACCGCTACGTCAGCTCCTACCTGTCGGCCTACCCCGGCTACTACCTGACCGGCGACGGCGGCTACCTCGACGAGGACGGGTACCTCTACGTCATGGGCCGCACCGACGACGTGCTCAACGTTGCCGGGCACCGCCTCTCGACCGGCTCGCTCGAGGCGGCCCTGGCCGGTCACGAGGCCGTCGCCGAGTGCGCGGTCATCGGCGTGCACGACGAGCTCAAGGGTCAGGTGCCGCGCGCCCTCGTCGTGCTGAAGTCCGGGGTCGACGCCGACGCCGACGGCGAGCGGATCAGGCGCGAGCTCGTGGCCCGGGTCCGCGCCGAGGTCGGCGCGGTCGCCGCCCTGCACCAGGTCGACATCGTCGCCGGGCTGCCCAAGACGCGCTCGGGCAAGATCCTGCGCAAGACGATGCGCGAGCTGGCCGACGGCAAGACGCCGGCGGTCCCTGCCACGATCGAGGACGCGTCGGTGCTCGAGACCCTGACCCCGGTGCTGCGCGGGCCCTCCGCCTGACGCCCGCTCGAGGTGGTCCCGGCGCGGACCTGGCTGCCGCGACCACCCCGGGTCACGGGTGGGGCGCCAGCAGGGGGAGCACCTCCTCCACCGAGTCGACGAGGTGGATGACCTCCGACATGGGGCGTCCGGCGGCGAGGGCCTGCAGAGCGCTCCAGACGGGCACGGTCTCGGTCCAGTGGGCGCGGCCCACGAGCACGAGCGGCGGTAGCGGGGAGCCCTCCGGTGCGTAGTAGAGCGGCGTCACGGCCTGGAAGATCTCCTGCACCGTCCCGGCCGCGCCGTCGAGCACGACGATGCCGGCGTTCGACCGCGCGAGCAGGCCCTCCTCGCGGATCGCGTTGGAGAAGTACTTCGCGATGACGTCGCAGAAGACGTTCGGCGGCTCGTGGCCGTAGAACCACGTCGGGATGCCGAGGGAGCGCGCCGACGGGCCGAGCGTCTCCGAGGGCAACTGCGGCTCGTCGCCGACGACGACCTCGCGGGCCGCGAGCGCCGTGGTGGCCCAGGACGTGACGTCGGGTCGGAAGCCGGGCACGCCGGCGATGCGACCGAGCGCCTCCTGGACGGCCTCCGCGGACCGGCACAGCGCCCCGAGGTTGGCCGCCTCCATCGCGCCCGGCCCGCCTCCGGTCGCGACGAGGTGACCCTCCTGCGCCAGCGCATGACCGAGCCCGGCTGCCCCCGCGTAGGCATGCGAGTCCCGTTGCAGCGCATGACCGCCCATGATGCCGACGACGGAGCGTCCCTGCACGAACTCGTCGAGCTCGTCGGTCACGGAGTCGTCGTGGATGGCCCTGACGAGCGTGCAGTAGGCGTCGGTGCGCAGCCGGGCGTCGACGAACCAGTCGTAGGCGAGGGCGTCCGGGGTGGCTGGGTAGCCGCGCTCGATGTCGGCGTAGAGGTCGCTGGGGAAGTACAGCCCACGCCAGGGGTCGACCGGCGCGTCGGCCACGCCGGGGAAGAGGATGGCGCCCCGCGTGAGCAGCAGCTCGGCCACCGCCACCGGGACGACGCCTCCGAGCACGACGAGCCCGGTCAGGTCCCCGTGGGACGCGAGCCGGTCACCGTACGTCGTGAGGTCGAGGTCCTGCAGCCGCAGGCCGCGCAGGGATCCGTCGGAGTCGAGGTGGTCGTCCAGCTCTTCCAGCGTCTCGATCTCCATGGCCCCATCCTGCCCTCCGCGACCCGCCGAGGAGCGGACCCGCGCGACGCTCGGTGCTCCACCGCTGCAAGGATCAGCGGCATGGTCGGGGTGCTCGAGGGTTTCACGACGATCGCGATCATCGTCGCGGTCGGGTGGCTGCTCGCCGACCGTCGCGTCCTCGACGACTCGGCCCAGGTCAACCTCTCCCGCCTGGCGTTCCACGTCGCGTCCCCGGCGCTGCTGCTCACCGTCATGCAGCGCACGTCGCTCGCCGCGGTGCTGTCGGCCAACCTCGTGACCTCGCTCATCAGCTTCACCATCGTCGTCGGCGTCTACCTGGTTCTCGCCCGGTGGCGTTGGGCGGGAGGCGCGCTCGGGTCACGGCTCATCGGGAGCCTCTCGGCGGCATACGTCAACGCGGGCAACCTCGGCATCCCCATCGCCCTCTACGTCCTCGGAGACGTCGCCTGGGTGGCGCCCACCCTGCTCATGCAGCTGCTCATCATCACGCCGGTCTCCATGGCGCTCTTCGACAGCGACGCGCGCGGCGAGCGTCCGACGCTCGGCCGCAGCCTGCGCCGGATGTTCAGCAACCCCATCACCCTCGGCGCGGTCGCCGGCCTGCTCATCGCGGTCTTCGACATCCACCTGCCCCGCGTCGTCGCGGCGCCGATCGACCTGCTCGGTGCCATGGCCGTGCCGTCGATGCTCGTCGCGTTCGGCATCTCGCTGCGGCGCGGGCCGCGTCCGGCGACCGGTCGCGCGGCGGGACACGTCTGGACCATCGTCGTCCTCAAGACCCTGCTCATGCCGGCCATCGCGTTCGGCGTCGGGATCGCCCTCGGGCTGCGCGGCGAGGCGCTCTTCGCCGTCGTCGTGACGGCCGCCCTCCCGACGGCGCAGAACATCTTCACGTATGCCGTCCGCTACCGCCGCGAGGTCAACCTCGCCCGAGACGTCATCTTCGTCAGCACCTTCGTCTCGGTGCCCGTGATCCTCGCGATCGCCGCCCTCTTCCACGGCTTCGCGGGAGTCTGAGGATCCTCGTCAGCCGATCCCATCTGCGAGGCCGCGCAGCGGCGTAGCCTCCGGTTCATGGGGAGTCGCAGGGGTGTGGTCCGGTCGGTGTCGGTCGCGCTGGCGAGCGCGGTGGTGGCGATGACGGGAGCAGGGGCCGTCGCCGCCGAGCGGACGGTAACCGCTGCGGGACCGTGCACCTACGCGCACCTGTCGGTGCAGCCGAAGGTCGTGCTCTCCGTCCCGTACCGGACCCTGGCGGCGACGGTGACGACGGACTGCCAGGACTTCGAGTACTTCACCAACACGTGGGACTCGTGGGTCGGAGTCGCCGGCGGCGCCGTCCAGGGCACCGTCATCTTCACGACGTCCGCCAGCACCGTGACCCGGGGGATCGATGAGTACCCTCAGGTGCCGGACACCGCGCGGCTCGGTGTCTGGACGTGGACGCCTCAGCGCACGCTGCCGCCCCTGGCACTCGCCGACCTCAACACGGTCCGGATGGACGTGCGGCTCGGGTCCGCCAGCTACGTCGCAGCCCGGCGCTCGGGCGCGACGGTGACCGTCAGCACCCGCTCCTACCGCTACTGGACCTCGACGCACGCCTTCGGCCCGTGGGGCCGTGCCACGGGCGTCATCGAGTGGCGCACGACCGGGACGACCGCCTGGCACGGCCTGAAGAACGTCTATGCCGACGACCTCGGGCGCTACTCCTACCGCTACACCGTCTCCGCCGTGCGGGAGTACCGCGTCCGGATGTTCGACCAGTCCTACGTCTGGGGCTTCCCCAGCGCGGCCCCGGCGCGCGCCTGACGCGCAGGGACCCCACACGCGGGAGCGGCGTCCGATTCCGCAGGCCCGAACAGCCCGGGCACCGCTGGAACCGAACGCCGCTCCGGGCGTCGGGCTGCGGATCGGTCAGAAGCCGAAGTCCCCGCCGCCGAAGTCGCCCCCGAAGTCGCCTCCACCGGCGAAGTCCCCTCCGCCACCGAAGTCCCCGAAGTCGGACCCACCGGCGTCTCCGCCGGCGTCTCCACCGGCGTCTCTACCGGCGTCTCCACCGGCATCTCCACCGTCACCGGCGTCGGCCGTCGCGCCACCGGCCTCCTGCGCCTCGGGGGAGGAGTCGTACCCGCCGAGCATCATGTCGGCGAGGGCGGACCCGACGACGACGCCGGCGATGGTGCCGAGCATCGAGCCCGCGATCATCCCGCCCATGCCCATCCCGCCGGGCCGTCCGCCGCCGAACGCACCCTGGAGGTAGCCGGGGCGCCCCATCTCGGCACGGGTCGCGCTGCGGGCGAGGTCGGCGGGCTGGTCGCTGCGCGGCCGCTCGCCCTCGGGCAGGTCCTCGTTGAGGCGCTGGAGCACCATCTGGCGCTGCTCGGGCGACAGCGTGGCGAACGCCTCGGTGTGCACCCGCTCGATGTCCTCGGGAGGTGCGGTGCGCAGGAGGTACCGGTAGCGGGCGATGGCGCGCTCGTCCTCGCTGGAGGCGCCACCGTGGGGCGCGGGCACGGCATACGGCTGCCCGCTCGGGGGCTGTGGGGGCTGCTGCTGTGAGGGCTGGGTCTGCTGCTGGAGCGGTTCGCGTCCGAGCAGCTTGTCGAGGAATCCCATGTCGTCTCCTGGTGTCGGCGGTGCGTCGGCGTCGCACTCGTCGGGTACCTACCCCAACGAACGGCGGGTGGGAGCGTTCCGGCGGCGCACGGCCTGAACCCGCCGGGAACGCACGAAGCCACCCGCGAACGGGTGGCTTCGTGCCCGGCGACACCCCCCAACGGCATACGCACGGCGACGGGGACCTGCTGGTTCAGAGGTGGTTCTCGGCCTCCGTCAGCACCGAGCGCAGGCGCGACTCGATGTCGTCGAACTGCTCCGGACCCATGATGAGCGGCGGCGCGAGCTGGATGACGGGGTCGCCGCGGTCGTCGGCGCGGCAGTAGAGGCCGGCGTCGAAGAGGGCCTTGGAGAGGAAGCCGCGCAGCAGACGCTCGGACTCGGCGTCGTTGAAGGTCTCGCGGGTGGCTTTGTCCTTGACGAGCTCGATGCCGTAGAAGTAGCCCGCGCCTCGGACGTCACCCACGAGCGGCAGGTCGAGCAGCTTGTCGAGCGTCGCCTTGAAGATCGGGGCGTTCTGCTTGACCCGGTCGTTGAGGCCCTCGCGCTCGAAGATGTCGAGGTTGGCCATCGCCACCGCGGCGGAGACGGGGTGGCCACCGAAGGTGTAGCCGTGCGGGAAGTATGTCGTGCCCGACTTGAACGGCTCGAAGAGCCGGTCGCTCGCGATCATGGCGCCGATGGGGGAGTAGCCGCTCGTCATGCCCTTGGCGCAGGTGATGATGTCGGGCACGTAGCCGAAGTCGTCGCACGCGAACATCGAGCCGATGCGGCCGAACGAGCAGATGACCTCGTCGGACACGAGCAGCACGTCGTACTCGTCGCAGATCTCGCGGACCCGCTCGAAGTAGCCGGCCGGCGGCGGGAAGCAGCCACCGGAGTTCTGCACCGGCTCGAGGAAGACGGCGGCCACGGTGTCGGGACCCTCGAACTCGATGGCCTCGGCGATGCGGTCGGCGGCCCAGCGGCCGAAGGCCTTCTCGTCGCCCTGGAGGTGCTCGGGAGCGCGGTAGAGGTTCGTGTTCGGGACCTTGTGCGCGCCGGGCACGAGCGGCTCGAACATCTCCTTGGCCGCCGGGATGCCGGTGATCGACAGGGCGCCCTGGGGCGTGCCGTGGTAGGCGACGGCGCGCGAGATGACCTTGTGCTTCGTCGGCTTGCCGGTCAGCTTGAAGTACTGCTTGGCCAGCTTCCACGCGGTCTCGACGGCCTCGCCGCCACCGGTGGTGAAGAAGACGCGGTTGAGGTCGCCGGGGGCGTGGCTCGCGAGCCGCTCGGCGAGCTCGATCGCCTTGGGGTGCGCGTAGCTCCACAGCGGGAAGAAGGCGAGCTCCTTGGCCTGCTTGGCGGCTGCCTCGGCGAGCTCCTCGCGGCCGTGGCCCACCTGGACGACGAAGAGGCCGGCGAGCCCGTCGATGTACTCGTTGCCGCGGTCGTCCCAGATCTTCCAGCCCTGGCCCTTGGTGATGATGGGGACCGTGTGGCCGAGGCCGCCGTCGCTGCGGTCCTCGAAGACCGAGTGGCGGGTGAAGTGCATCCACAGGTGGTCGCGGGCCGCCTCCGAGTGGAGCGTGCCGGCCGGCGTGCGGTGGTCCGAGGTGGGTTCCCAGACCTCGTTCGGGTTGATGCTCATCGTGTACCCCAGTTGTAGAGCTGTTTGTTGAGTTTCAGGTAGACGAACGTCTCGGTGGCCGTCACACCCGGAAGGCGCCGGATGCGGCCCGTGAGCAGCTCGAGCAGGTGGTCGTCGTCCTCGCAGACGACCTCGGCGAGCACGTCGAAGCTGCCAGCCGTGGTGACGACGTAGCCGACCTCGTCGATGCCCGACAACGCGTCGGTCACCGGCGTGATGTCGCCGGACACGCGCAGGCCGACCATCGCCTGGCGCTGGAACCCGACCTGCAACGGGTCCGTCACGGCGACGATCTGCATGACGTCGGCGTCGAGCAGGCGCTGCACGCGCTGGCGCACCGCCGCCTCGGAGAGGCCGACCTCCTGGGCGATGGACGCGTAGGACTTGCGCCCGTCGTGCTGGAGAAGCTCGATGATCGTCTTGCTCACGTCGTCGAGGTTGACCGAGGGTTTCTTGGCACCGTTGCCCCCGGAGCCGGCCGCGTTGGCCACGCCACGGATGGTCGTCATGCGCCGATCTTGACGTGTGGAACACGCTGTTGGCAAGTCCCTTCGCAACTGATTCCGAAGTTTCTTGTCGCTAACTCTTCCTGATTGCGAAGGTCTGCGTCTAGCATTCCCGCATGACTTCCCAGCCCCGCCAGCTCCGCAACTTCATCGGTGGCCAGTACGTCGACCCCGAGGGCGACGCGACGACCGACATCGTCGACCCGTCGACCGCCCAGGTCGTCGCCAAGGCCCCCGTGAGCACCCAGTCCGACGTCGACCGGGCATATGCCGCGGCGTCGACCGCGTTCGAGACGTGGGGCGACACGACCCCGGGCGAGCGCCAGGCGGCCCTGCTGAAGTTCGCCGACGCCATCGAGGCCCACGCCGACGACTTCGTGCGGCTCGAGGCCGAGAACACCGGCAAGCCGCACGCCCTGACGGCGAGCGAGGAGATCCCGCCGATGCTCGACCAGCTGCGCTTCTTCGCGGGTGCGGCGCGCGTGCTCGAGGGCAAGTCGGCCGGCGAGTACATGAAGGGCCACACCTCCTTCGTGCGGCGCGAGCCGATCGGTGTCGTCGGGCAGGTGACGCCGTGGAACTACCCGATGATGATGGCGATGTGGAAGATCGCCCCGGCGCTCGCCGCGGGCAACGCCATCGTCCTCAAGCCGTCCGACACGACCCCCGAGACGACGCTCCTGCTCGCCGAGCTCGCCTCGGAGTTCCTGCCCGCTGGCACCTTCAACGTCATCACGGGTGACCGCGAGACCGGCCGCATGCTCGTCGAGCACCCAACGCCCGCCCTCGTCGCGATCACCGGCTCCGTTCGGGCCGGCATGCAGGTGGCCGAGAGCGCGTCGCGCGACCTCAAGCGCGTCCACCTCGAGCTCGGCGGCAAGGCGCCCGTCATCGTCTTCGACGACGCCGACATCGAGGCGGCCGTCGAGGGCATCGCCATCGGTGGCTACTTCAACGCGGGGCAGGACTGCACCGCCGCGACCCGCGTCCTCGCCGGTCCCCGGATCCACGACGACTTCGTCGCCGCGCTCGCCGAGTACGCCAAGAACTCGGCCAAGGTCGGCATGCCCGACGACCCGGACGCGCTCTTCGGCCCGGTCAACAACCCCAACCAGGTCGCCCACGTCGGGGGCATGATCGACCGTCTGCCCGACCACGCCCGCATCGAGGCCGGCGGCCGCCGCGCCGAGGGGCTCGGTGACGGCTTCTTCTTCGAGCCCACGGTGCTCGCCGGCCTCCGCCAGGACGACGAGCAGATCCAGAACGAGATCTTCGGCCCCGTCATCACGGTGCAGAGGTTCTCGGACGAGGCCGAGGCGCTCGCCTGGGCCAACGGGGTGCAGTACGGCCTCGCGTCGTCCGTGTGGACGCGCGACTTCGGCAAGGCCATGCGCATGAGCAAGCGGCTCGACTTCGGGTGCGTCTGGATCAACACCCACATCCCGGTCGTCGCCGAGATGCCGCACGGGGGTTTCAAGCACAGCGGCTACGGCAAGGACCTGTCGATGTACGGCCTCGAGGACTACACCCGCATCAAGCACGTCATGGCCAACATCGACTCCTGACCGGGTCGCCACAGGGGCAGCAGCACCGACGGACAGAGACGTCCGAACTCCCGGTCCGCTCGGACCGGGAGTGTTCACCAGCACGTGAAGGAGAAGGCGTGAACAGCCGTCGTCCCCCCTCGGACCCGGGTATCCGGTCCCTGATCTCCCTGGCCGCCTCGTCCGGCCTCTCCCGCCGCGGTCTGCTCGGGGGCGGCGCGGCCGGCCTCGCCGCCCTCGGCCTGTCCGCCTGCGCCCCTCCCGCGCCACCGAGCTCGGCTGGCGGGGCCCCGGTGCTCCAGCTGCCGAAGGACGTCTCGGACACCGAGAAGATCGTCAAGTTCGCGAACTGGACGGCCTACCTCGACTACGACGACAAGACGAAGACCTACCCCACGCTCGAGGCCTTCCAGAAGAAGACCGGGATCACGGTCACCTACTCGGAGGACATCGAGGACAACGACTCCTACGAGACGAAGATCGAGCCGCAGCTGCAGGCCAAGCAGGACATCGACCGCGACATCTTCGTCTTCACCGACTGGATGGCCAACCGGATGATCCAGCGGGGCTTCGTCCAGCCGCTCGAGCTGATCCGCATGCGCAACGCGGCGAACATCCGGCCCATCCTCCAGGACGTGTCGTTCGACCCGGGTCGCAACCACTCGCTGACGTGGCAGAGCGGGTTCGCCGGCATCGGCTACCACAAGGGCAAGGTCGGTCGTGAGCTCAAGACGCTCGACGACCTCTTCGCTCCCGATCTCAAGGGCAAGATCACCGCGCTGTCGGAGTTCCGCGACACCGTCGGCCTCATCATGCTGTGGCAGGGCGTCGACATCTCCCAGAGCTTCACCGAGGCCCAGTTCCAGAAGGCCGTCGACGAGGTCACGAAGCAGGTGTCCGACGGTCAGATCCGCCGCATCAAGGGCAACTCCTACCTCCAGGACCTCACGAGCGGCAACGCCATCGCCGGCATCGTGTGGAGCGGCGACATCGCTCAGCTGCAGTCCAACACCAAGGACGACAACTGGACCTTCGTCATGCCCGAGAGCAAGGGCACGCTCTGGAGCGACAACATGATGGTCCCCATCACCTCGCGGCACCGTCGCAACGCCCAGAAGCTCATGGACTACTACTACGACCCCCTCGTCGCAGCGAAGGTCGCCGCGTACGTCGCCTACATCTGTCCGGTCGAGGGTGCCCAGGACCAGATGAAGAAGGTCGACCCGACCCTCGTCGACGACCCGATGATCTTCCCCACGGAGGAGTACCTCAGGAAGGAGACGCGCAGCTTCCGGGCGCTGTCACCGGCCGAGGACCAGAAGTTCTCCCAGATCTGGAGCAAGGCGGTGGGCAACTGATGGCCACGAACACCCGCGAGGCGCACGGCGACCTCGTCCTCGAGAACGTCACCAAGGAGTTCGCCGACTTCACGGCGGTCGACGACCTGTCGCTCGTCGTGCCCCGTGGCTCGTTCTTCGCCCTGCTCGGACCGTCGGGCTGCGGCAAGACCACGACCCTGCGCATGGTCGCCGGTCTCGAGCAGCCCACCGGCGGAAGGGTGCTCATCGGCGAGACGGACATCACGGGGACCCGTCCGCACGAGCGGCCGGTCAACACGGTCTTCCAGAGCTACGCGCTCTTCCCGCACCTGACGGTCCGGGAGAACGTCGCCTTCGGGCCCAAGCGGCGCAAGGCCGCCGACGCGATGCGTCTGGCCGACGACGCGCTCGAGCTCGTCCAGCTCTCGCACCTGGCGGCCCGCAAGCCCGGTCAGCTCTCGGGTGGGCAGCAGCAGCGCGTGGCGCTGGCCCGAGCCGTCGTCAACCAGCCCGAGGTGCTGCTGCTCGACGAGCCCCTCGGTGCCCTCGACCTCAAGCTGCGCCGCCAGATGCAGGTCGAGCTCAAGCGCATCCAGAGCGAGGTCGGGCTCACCTTCATCCACGTGACGCACGACCAGGAGGAGGCCATGACCATGGCCGACACCGTCGCCGTCATGAACCGTGGCCGTATCGAGCAGATGGGACCGCCCGAGCGGCTGTACGACCTGCCGCAGACCGCCTTCGTCGCCAACTTCGTGGGGCAGTCCAACCTCGGGGTCGGACGCATCCACGGTACGGACGGTGACTTCATCGTCGCCGAGGTGAGCGACACGAAGGTCCGGATCCCCAAGCAGCGCAGCGAGATCCACGACGGCCAGGTGATGTTCGGAGTGCGTCCCGAGAAGGTGCGCATCCACGAGTCGCAGCCCGTCGGCACGGGCAACGACGTGCGGGCCGTCGTCACCGACGTCTCCTTCACGGGCGTGGCCACGCAGTACCTCGTCACCGTCCCGAGCGGCGCCAACTGGACCGTCTACGAGCAGAACCTCGACGTCGAGCCCATCAGCCTCCGGCCCGGCGACGACGTGTGGCTGTCGTGGGACCCGACGCACGCCTTCGGGGTCCCCGTCGACGAGGACGGTCGCAAGGCCGCCCTCGCGGAGGACGGCGCATGACGACCGCCTTCGCTGCGAGTGCACGCGAGGCCGGTGACCCGCAGCTGACGCCGCCGCGCCGCGGGGGCAGGCGACGGGGATGGACCCCCTATCTGCTGCTCGTGCCCGGCCTGCTGTGGCTGACGCTCTTCTTCATCGTGCCGCTCGTCCAGCTCGGTTCGGCGAGCCTGCAGTCGCAGTGGCCCGGCGCGCCCGGCTACTACTACCGCGACGTCAACGTCGGCAACTACGTCGACGCCCTGAGCAGCTACGGGGTGCACTTCCTGCGCTCGCTGGCCTACGCGGGTCTGGCCACGGTGCTGTGCTTCGTCATCGCCTTCCCGCTCGCGTACGCCATGGCGTTCAAGGCCGGCCGGTGGCGCAACGTCATGCTCATCCTCGTCGTGGCGCCGTTCTTCACGTCCTTCATCCTGCGCACCATCGCCTGGCGCCAGATCCTCGCCGACGACGCACCGCTCGCGCGGACGCTCAACGCGCTGCACCTGCTGCCGGGTGGACACATCACGGAGACGTGGGTCGCGGTCGTGGCCGGCCTGACCTACAACTTCCTGCCGTTCATGGTGCTGCCGATCTACACGAGCCTCGAACGCGCCGACCCCCGTCTGCTCGAGGCGGGCCGCGACCTCTACGCCGACCGGCTCACGACGCTGCGGACGGTCACGATCCCGCTCGCCGCGCCCGGCATCCTCGCCGGCACCCTGCTCACGTTCATCCCGGCGGCCGGCGACTACGTCAACGCCGAGCTGCTCGGCTCGGACACGAGCACCAAGATGGTCGGCAACGTCATCAACAGCCAGTTCTTCACGGTGCTCGGTGGGTATCCCACGGCCGCGGCGCTCTCGATCAGCCTCATGATCCTGATCCTCGTGCTCGTCCTCGGCTACGTCCGCCGCTTCGGGACGGAGGAGGTCCTGTGAGTCGTACACGGTCCTGGGTCAGCGACCACCTCGCGATGATCATCGCGGTCGCCGTCCTCGTCTACCTCTTCCTGCCGGTGCTCTACACGTTCGTCTTCTCCTTCAACAACTACCGTCGGTCCAACATCACGTGGAACCCCGAGGGGAGCCCGACGTTGAAGCACTGGGCCAACCCGTGCGGCGCGCCCGGAGTCTGCCCGGCTCTCGTCGAGAGCATCAAGATCGGTGCCCTCGCGACGCTGGTGGCCACGATCCTCGGGACCCTCATCGCGTTCGCCCTCGTGCGCTACGTGTTCCGTGGCCGCAGCTCCACCAACGTGCTCGTCTTCCTGCCGATGGCGACCCCCGAGGTGGTGCTCGGGGCGAGCCTGCTGACGATCTTCATCCAGGGCTTCCGCATGGACCTCGGCTTCTGGACCGTCGTCATCGCGCACATCATGTTCTGCATCAGCTTCGTCGTCGTGACCGTCAAGGCCCGGCTGCAGAGTCTCGACCCGCGCCTGGAGGAGGCGGCGTCGGACCTCTACGCCAACCCGAGGACGACGTTCCTGCGGATCACCTTCCCGCTCGCGCTGCCGGGCATCGTGGCCGCAGCGCTGCTGTCCTTCTCGCTGTCGTTCGACGACTTCATCATCACCAACTTCGTCTCCGGCAACGAGACGACGTTCCCGAAGTTCGTCTACGTGTCCTACACCCGCGGCATCCCGGCCCAGGCCAACGTCATCGGGTTCTCGATGTTCCTCATCGCCGTCCTCTGCGTCATCGCCGCCCAGATCATCGGGAGCCGACGTCGCGGGGTCGCGGCCTGACCTCTGGAGTGAATGTTCTTGCGTGTCCTCATGATCGGCTCCGGTGGGGTCGGTGACGCCGCTGCGCGCATCGCGTCCGAGCGAGACTTCTTCGAGCGCTGGGTCGTCGCCGACTACGACGTGACGCGTGCCGAGCGCACCGTCGCCGCCGTGGTCGGACGGCGTGCGGGGGAGGGGCGTTTCGTCTCGGCCCAGGTGGACGCGTCGTCGGCCGAGGCCGTGACGCAGCTCGCCCTGGAGCACTCGGCGACGCACGTCTTCAACGCCGTCGACCCGAAGTTCAACATGTCGATCTTCGACGGGGCCAGGGCTGCCGGCGCCGACTACCTCGACATGGCGATGAGCTTGTCGCAGCGTCACCCGGAGCGCCCCTACGAGGAGGTCGGCGTCATGCTCGGCGACGAGCAGTTCGCCGTCGCGGACGAGTGGGAGGCCGAGGGGCGTCTCGCCCTCGTCGGCATCGGTGTCGAGCCGGGCCTGTCGGACGTCTTCGCCCGGTATGCCGCCGACCACCTGTTCGAGCAGATCGACGAGCTGGGCACGCGCGACGGCGCCAACCTCGTCGTGCACGACGACGACGGCAACGAAGTCTTCGCCCCGAGCTTCTCGATGTGGACGACGATCGAGGAGTGCCTCAACCCACCCGTCGTGTGGGAGAAGGGCCGGGGGTGGTTCACGACCGCGCCGTTCAGCGAGCCCGAGGTCTTCGACTTCCCGGAGGGGATCGGGCCGGTCGAGTGCGTCAACGTCGAGCACGAGGAGGTCCTGCTCATGCCGCGCTGGGTCGACGCCCGGCGCGTCACCTTCAAGTACGGCCTCGGCGATGAGTTCATCGGCATCCTCAAGGTGCTGAACACGCTCGGCCTGGACCGCACGTCGCCGATCACCGTCAAGGGCGTCGAGGTCTCGCCGCGCGACGTCGTCGCGGCCGCCCTGCCCGACCCCGCGACCATCGGACCGCGCATGACCGGCAAGACGTGCGCGGGGCTCTACGTCACCGGCACCGGCAAGGACGGCCGGCCGCGCCGGACGTACCTCTACCACGTCGTCGACAACGCCGAGACGATGGCGGGCTACGACGCCCAGTGCGTCGTGTGGCAGACGGCGGTCAACCCCGTCGTCGCCCTCGAGCTGCTCGCCCGCGGCACGTGGAAGGGTGCGGGCGTCCTCGGGCCCGAGGCCTTCGACGCGGTGCCGTTCCTCGACCTGCTGGCCGCCGCGAAGCCGGAGGGCTACGGCTCTCCCTGGGGCATCGACGAGCGCTGAGCGGGCACGTCCCGCCGGCCCCGCAGGGCCGGCGACGACCACCACGACGACAGGATTAGGGTTTCAGTCATGGCAGCGGTGACACAGAAGTCAGTGATCGACGCAGTGCCCAAGGGCCTGCTCATCGGTGGGCAGTGGCGGGACGGCAGCGACGGGGAGACCATCGCGGTCGACGACCCCTCCAACGGCCGGCTGCTCACCCACGTCGCCGCAGCGTCGGTCGCGGACGGTCGGGCCGCCCTCGACGCCGCCGTGGCGGCGCAGGCCGACTGGGCCCGGACGGCACCGCGCGAGCGTGGCGAGCTGCTGCGCACGGCATACGAGAAGATCACCGAGCGCGCGGAGGAGTTCGCGATGCTCATGACGCTCGAGATGGGCAAGACCCTCGCCGAGAGCCGCGGTGAGGTCGCCTACGGCGCCGAGTTCTTCCGGTGGTTCTCCGAGGAGGCCGTGCGCATCTCGGGCCGCTGGTCGACGGCGCCCAACGGCGCGACCCGCCTCATGACGATGAAGCAGCCGGTCGGCCCGACCCTGATGATCACGCCGTGGAACTTCCCGCTCGCGATGGGCACGCGCAAGATCGGTCCGGCCATCGCCGCGGGCTGCACCATGGTCGTCAAGCCGGCGAGCCAGACACCGCTCACGATGCTCGCCCTCGCCGAGCTGCTCCGCGAGTGCGGCCTGCCCGACGGCGTGCTCAACGTCGTCATGACGACGCACGGCACCACCGGTGACGTCATGGAGCCCCTCATCCGCGACCCGCGCCTGCGCAAGCTGACCTTCACCGGGTCGACGCCCGTGGGCCGCTCGCTCATGGAGCAGGCCTCGCAGGGCATCCTGCGCGTCTCGATGGAGCTCGGCGGCAACGCCCCGTTCCTCGTCTTCGGCGACGCCGACGTCGACCAGGCCGTCGAGGGCGCGATGCTCGCCAAGATGCGCAACATGGGCGAGGCGTGCACCGCCGCGAACCGCTTCTACGTCCATGAGTCGCTCGCCGACGAGTTCAGCGCCAAGCTGGCGCGCCGGATGGGGGCCCTCACCCTCGGCAAGGGCACCAAGGACGGCGTCGACGTCGGCCCCCTCGTCGACGAGAAGGCCCGCGACAAGGTCTCGGCGCTCGTCGACGACGCCGTCGCCAAGGGCGCCAAGGTCCTCGTCGGGGGTTCGGCGCCGGAGGGCCCCGGATGGTTCTACAACCCGACCGTGCTCGCCGACGTCCCGGCCGACGCCGACATGGCGCGCGAGGAGATCTTCGGTCCCGTCGCGCCCGTGACGACGTTCCGCACCGACGCCGAGGCCATCCGCCTCGCGAACGACACCGAGTACGGCCTCGTCGCCTACCTGTTCACCAAGGACCTCTCCCGCGCCATCACGATGAGCGAGGCCCTCGAGTACGGCATGGTCGGCGTCAACCAGGGCATCGTCTCCAACCCGGCGGCTCCCTTCGGCGGCGTCAAGGCCTCGGGGGTCGGCCGCGAGGGCGGTTTCGAGGGCATCGACGAGTACCTCGAGACGAAGTACGTCGGCATCGCCCTCTGACGGGGCACCTTCGCCGAACCGGCCCGTCACCGTGCCGCGCTGTGGTCCAATCTGCGCATGGTGACACCAGCCGGTCCGCGTGACGCCGGATCCCTGCGTCCGCTCGATGCCCTCCTCAGCGAGACGGACGAGGTCCTGCGTCGTGGCGCCCCGGCCGGCGCGCGCGTCTGGTCGACCGGCTTCGCGGCGCTCGACACCGTGCTCACGGGAGGCTTCCGCTCCGGCGAGCTCGTCCTGCTCGGCGGGCCGGCAGGCCACGGCAAGACGACGCTCGGCGTCCAGCTCGCCCGCAACGTCGTCGCCGCAGGCTCGACCGCCCTCGTCTTCTCCTACGAGCACGAGAGCCACACCCTGCTCGAGCGACTCATCTCGATGGAGGCGGCCGAGGGCGACCCCGGCGAGGTGGCGGGCGTCATCGACGTGCGCCGGGCGCTGGAGACCGCCCTGGACGGCGCGTCGCTCGACGCGCTGCTCGGCGGCCTGCCCGGGGGGTCCCGAGCGCACGCGGCGCTCGTCGGCTACGGCGACCGGCTCCAGATCCACGAGTCGTCCGGGGCGACGACGACGCTCGAGCAGATCCGGGCGACCGTCGACCGCGTCACCGAGGCGACGGGCCAGGCCCCCTTCGTCCTGCTCGACTACATCCAGAAGCTGCCCGTCGACCGGGACGGTGAGGACGAGCGCATCACGGCGGCCGCCGAGGGCCTCAAGGACCTTGCCCTGTCGGCACGGGTGCCCGTCGTCGCGATCTCGGCCGCCGACAAGGACGCCCTGGCCGCGGGCCACCGGATGCGCACCCACGACCTGCGTGGCTCGTCGGCGCTCGCCTTCGAGGCCGACGTCGTGCTCATCGTCAACGACAAGGTCGACATCGTCTCGCGCGAACACCTCGTCTACGACCTCGGCAACATCCAGCGCTTCCGCGGTTGGTCGGTCGTCAGCGTCGAGAAGAACCGCCACGGCAAGGCCCACGTCGAGCTCGAGTTCGCCAAGGACTTCGAGCACGGGCGTTTCCACACCGAGGGCCAGGAGGTCACCGAACGGCTCATCGACGACCGGGTCTTCGTCTCCTGACCTCGGTCGGTCGTATGCCGTGTCGCGAGGACGTGCGAGAACGGCACCCTCGTGCGACGGCCCCGTGACGGCATACGCACTCGGGCGTCAGCGGGTGACGACGGTGACGTGGAGGTCGTCCCGTTCGTCGGCGACCTGCTCGAGGATCTCCACGACGGTGTCGTAGGCGTCGCGGTCCTGCTCCCGCAGCGTGGCCGCGTGGTCCCAGACGAGCTCGATGGGCACACCTCGCGCGCCGTCGAGGTCGCGCAGCGCGTCGAGGAGGGCGTCCCAGTTGTGCCCGAACCAGTCGGGCAGGTCGAGCCCGGAGGCGAAGGCCTCGAGCACGCCGGCCTTGTCGCCGCCGCCGGAGACGACGCGCACGTCATGGCCCAGCCAGCGCAGCTGCGCGATGTGGTCGTCGGCCTCGCTGTGCCGGCCGAGGAACGTCGTCACGTGCCCTCCCTGATGCGGCTGAACGACGCGTAGTGGTCGTCGGTCCAGTACGTCTCGCCCCGGCTGCCCGTGATGATGCGTCGGGCCCCGCGGTCGGCCGATCCCGGTGTCACGACGGTGAACTCGCGGTAGTAGCCGCGGGCCTTCGCCGGCAGCAGGCCCTCCCGGTTGGTGAAGGTCTGGTTGTCGCTGCGCGGGTAGGGGAAGGGGCCGCCGGCGCGGATGAGGGCCAGGGTGTCCTGGGCCTGTCGCGGCAGGGCCGACTCGTTGACCCACGGGAGTCCCGAGTCGGGGTCGGTCCCGGAGGGGCGAGGCGTGGGACCGGCGGTGGCGGCCGCCCCCTGGCCACCCGGCGTCGACGGCGAGGTCGGCCCCTGGGCGCCTCTGACGACGATCCAGGCCAGCACGACGAGGGCCACGGCGAGGACGCCGAGCAGCACCTGACGCGAGCCGAGCGTCTTCACGCCCTCATCATGCCCCAGGCGCGAAAACCGGGAATCCTCTGACGGGTGCGGCGCGCTGGGGGGAGACTGCCGGGCGTGAGCCTTCTGCGCGACCTCTTCGGGGACCGGGGCGGTCGCCGTGACGAGCCGGCCCCAGCCGTCGTCGTGCGCGACGTCGGTCACCGGGTCTTCATCGAGCGTCCTCCTGCGGAGGTCTGGCCGCACCTCGTCGCCCCGGAGCCGGGCGCCGAGCTCGGCGTCGACTGTGTGCGGGTGCTCGCGCTACCGGCCCCGGGCCCCGCCGCGCTGCCCGAGTTCGCCGGTGTGTGGCGGCGGTCCAACGGCCGGCTCTGGGTCGGGCTCGCGACGGTCGTCGACGTCGAGCACGGCGTGCAGGTCGTCTCCCGGTCGGCGGACGGCGCGACGGCGCTCACCCTGACCACGACGGTGGAGGCGCTCGACGGGGGCTGCGTCGTCGCCCAGCGGCTCGACGGTCTCGCGCCGACCGACGCCGTCGCGGAGTTCGCGCGGGCCTGGATGGCGCGGGCGCTGCTCGGGCTCAAGGCCGACGTCGAGGGCACCGCGCGCAGCCGGACGGCCGACCCGACGGCCGACGGACCCGTCGCGGACGCGATGGCGAGCGGCTTCGTCGGCCACGGCGTCGCCACAGCCGGCGGGCCAGGGGTCATGCCCGTGCGCGAGACCGCGTCGATCGAGATCGCCGTCGCACCCGACCGGCTCCGGGAGCTGCTCGAGCAGCCCTCGGCCGAGCAGCTGCTCAAGCCGTCGCTCGAGCAGCTCGTGCGACTCGAGCTCGCGGACGAGCCAGGACGCGAGCACGTGCTCGCCGTCCACCGCCAGGCCGACGGGCGCCGGGCGTGCTCGGTCTCGCTCCTCACCCCGACGTCCGAGGCCGGGCGGACCGTCGAGCGCGACCTCACCTCCTCCCACGAGGCCGACGTCGTCACGACGGTCGAGGCGTGCGAGGGCGGGACCCGCCTCACCGAGACCTTCACGGGGTGGCTGCCCGCCGGGCCGGGACGGGTCGTCGACGGATCCGGCATCGCCGCGCTGATGGCCACGCGCCTCGCCGTCGTCAAGAACCTCGCCGAGGCCGGTGTGGTGCCGCAGCGGGACCCGAGCACCGGATTCCTGCCGCCCGGTCAGGTGCCCGACCTGCCTGCCCCCACGGGCGCCCCGTCGAGCGACCTGCCGAGCCCGATGACGCGTCCGCAGGTGCCCGCGGGTCCGGGACCGGACCCGGTCGTGGCTCGCCCGTCCGTGCCGTCGAGCGTCCTGCTTCCGCCGCCCCACGTCGCGGCGCCGGCCGCCGGCTACGACGTCGGGCCGTGGCGGCTGTGGACCGATGACGGCTTCTACGCCGCCGGCGAGGCCTCGTGGTGGTGACGCACTCGAGGGCCACCACGACGACGGGGTGCGCCGTCGGTGCCAGGCGCTAGCGTCGGAGGATGCTCGAGACACCTGACGAGACGGCCGCCCTCCAGGCGCTGCTCGACGCCTCGCACGCACGGGCGTCGGGTCACCTGCGCAGCATCATCGACGACGACCGCACCCTCACCGCCGAGCAGCTGGTCGCGCTGCTGACCGGCATGAAGGTGCTGTCCGTCGCCACCGTCACCGCGGCGGGAGAGCCGCGCATCAGTGCCCTCGACGGGCACTTCCTCCACGGGACGTGGACGTTCGGCACCGCCGGCACGTCGGCCAAGGCGAAGCACCTCGCGGCACGGCCCGCCGTGAGCGTCGCCCACGTCGACGGCGAGGAGCTCGCGCTCTTCAGCCACGGCCGTGCCGAGCTCATCGGACCCGGACCGGACCGGGACGAGGTCGACGCGCACTGGACCGCGCACTACGGCAGCAGCCCGTACTCCTGGGGCGACGACATCCGGATGTACCGCCTGCGCATGACCTGGGCCGTCGCCTACGCCTTCAAGCGCGACGAGCTGCTCCGGACCAGGGGAGTGGCCGACTGACCCGCGCTGACCCGCCGGTTGACCCGCCGCTGACGCGCCGCTGACTCGTCGCACCGTGGCCTGCGCGACAATGCCGGGGTGACTGACATCTCGGCCCACCGGCGCATCGTCCTGCTCGGCTCGACCGGCTCGATCGGCACGCAGGCGATCGACCTCGTCCAGCGCAACCGTGACCGGTTCGAGGTCGTCGGGCTCTCGGCCGGGGCCAACCTCCGGCTCGTCGCCGAGCAGGCCGTCGCCCTCCGCGTCCCCGTCGTCGCGGTCGCGAGCGGGACGCACGACGACCTCGCCACAGCGCTCGCCGACGCGGCCGACGCGGCCGGCGTGACGGCATACGACCCCGAGCTGCTCGTGGGCCCCGAGGCCAGCACGACGCTCGCCGCCCGGGAGGCCGACGTCGTCGTCAACGGCATCACGGGGGCCATCGGGCTCGAGCCGACGCTCGCCGCCCTGCGCGCCGGGACGACGCTCGCGCTCGCCAACAAGGAGTCGCTCATCATCGGCGGCCCGCTCGTCAAGGCGCTCGCGGCTCCCGGCCAGATCGTCCCCGTCGACTCGGAGCACAGCGCCATCGCCCAGTGCCTGCGCGGCGGACGCGCCGAGGAGGTGCGCCGGCTCGTCGTCACCGCGAGCGGCGGCCCGTTCCGCGGTCGCAGCCGCGCCGAGCTCGCCGACGTCACGCCCGAGCAGGCCCTGGCGCACCCGAACTTCTCGATGGGCCGGGTCATCACGACGAACTCCGCCACCCTCGTCAACAAGGGTCTCGAGGTCATCGAGGCGCACCTGCTCTTCGACATCCCCTTCGAGCGCATCGACGTCGTCGTGCACCCGCAGCAGATGATCCATTCCATGGTCGAGTTCGTCGACGGCTCGACGATCGCCCAGGCGGGGCCGCCGCGGATGCTCGTGCCGATCGCCCTCGGCCTGAGCTGGCCCGAGCGCATCGCGGACGCCGACGTCCCCGTCGACTGGACCCGGGCACAGTCGTGGGACTTCGAGCCGCTCGACGACGAGGCCTTCCCGGCCGTCGCGCTCGCCCGCCGGGTGGGCGAGGCCGGAGGCACGTGGCCCGCGGTCTACAACGCGGCGAACGAGGTCGCGGTGGACGCCTTCCACGAGGGTCGCATCGGCTTCGTCGACATCGTCGACACGGTGTCGCAGGTGGTCGACGCGTATGCCGCCGAGCCGGCCTCACGGGTCACCGACCTGTCGCTCGCCGACGTCCTCGGCGCCGACGACTGGGCCCGCTCGGCGGCCCGTCACGTCATCTCCGGCTAGGCCCGGGGTGAAGGTGTCCTGGGTCGCCCGTCGCCGCGGACCACGTCGACACCGGAATCACAGGGAGACGATGTGACAATGAAGGGGTGCTGTTCTTCCTAGGGGTCCTGGTCGTCGTCGTCGGCGTGGCGCTGAGCATCGCGCTGCATGAGATCGGCCACCTCGTGCCGGCCAAGAAGTTCGGGGTCAAGGTGACCCAGTACATGGTCGGCTTCGGTCCGACCGTCTGGTCGCGCAAGCGCGGCGAGACCGAGTACGGCATCAAGGCGATCCCGCTCGGCGGCTACGTGCGCATGATCGGCATGCTCCCGCCCCGACCCGGCGACAAGCCCGGTGAGCTGCGCACCCTCTCGACCGGACGCTTCAGCCAGATGGTCGACCAGGCCCGCGCCGACTCGATGGAGGAGGTCCAGCCGGGCGACGAGGACCGCGTCTTCTACAAGCTGAGCCCGGGCAGGAAGATCGTCATCATGCTCGGCGGCCCGGTGATGAACCTCCTCATCGGCTTCGTGCTCATCACCGGCGTCATCACGCTCTACGGCCTGCCCCAGGTCGCCCCGAAGGTCGGCGCCCTCTCCGCCTGCGTCCCGACGACGGCCCCGACGGTGCAGGTGCCCCAGCCGACGTGCAAGCCGGGCGACCCCGTCGCCCCGGCCAAGGCCGCCGGCCTGCAGGCGCGCGACCGCATCGTCTCCATCGACGGCACGGCCGTCACCACGTGGGACCAGGTCACCACGGCGATCCGCGACAGCAAGGGCCGCACCATGACGTGGGTCGTCCAGCGCGGCGACAAGGACGTCTCGATCTCGATCACGCCGGCCGTCCTCGAGCGCGCCACCTACGACGCTCAGGGCGAGCCCGTCGCCAAGGACGGCAAGCCCGTCCTCGCGTCGATGGGCTTCGCGGGGATCACCCCCGGCCAGGAGCTCGTGCGCACGCCCATCGCCGAGGCTCCCGGGTTCGTCTGGGCCCGGGTCGTCGACACGGCCTCGATCATCGTCAAGATCCCCGAGAAGATGACGGGCGTCTTCCAGGCCGCCTTCGGTTCGGAGGCCCGAGACCCCAACGGCCCCATCTCCGTCGTCGGCGTGGGGCGCATCGGCGGCGAGGTCGCCGCGCTCGACATCCCCGCCGACGAGGGCGGCAACTGGGTCAAGCTCGCCCAGCTCGTCCTGCTCATCGCGTCGCTCAACCTCGCGCTCTTCGTCTTCAACCTCGTGCCCCTGCTGCCCCTCGACGGCGGACACGTCGCCGGCGCGATCTGGGAGGCGGTCAAGAAGGGCTGGGCGCGCCTGCGCAACCGCCCCGACCCGGGCTTCGTCGACGTGGCCAAGGGTCTGCCGATCGCCTACGGCATGAGCCTCGTGCTCATCACCATGTCGGTCCTGCTCATCTACGCCGACATCGTCAAGCCGATCAAGCTCTTCGGCTGAGGGGCAGTTCGGCGGGGCCGGCGCACGGGCGCTCCGGGGGCTTTCGGGGGTGCTCGGGGGCCGAGGCCCCGAGGGCGGTCATAATGGCCACATGAGCGTCTCCCTCGGTATGCCGCCCCTGCCCCCGCCGGTCCTCGCCCCGCGGCGCCAGACCCGCCAGATCCAGGTCGGCAAGGTCGGGGTCGGGAGCGACTTCCCGGTGTCGGTGCAGTCAATGACGACGACGCCCACGACCGACATCAACGCCACGCTCCAGCAGATCGCCGAGCTCACGGCCAGCGGCTGCGACATCGTGCGCGTCGCGTGCCCGAGCCAGGACGACGCCGACGCGCTGCCCGCCATCGCGCGCAAGAGCCAGATCCCGGTCATCGCCGACATCCACTTCCAGCCGAAGTACGTCTACGCGGCCATCGAGGCCGGCTGCGCGGCCGTGCGGGTCAACCCCGGCAACATCCGCCAGTTCGACGACCAGGTCAAGCAGATCGCGCGCGAGGCCAAGGACGCCGGCGTCTCGATCCGCATCGGCGTCAACGCCGGCAGCCTCGACAAGCGGATCATGGAGAAGTACGGCAAGGCGACGCCCGAGGCGCTCGTCGAGTCGGCCGTCTGGGAGGCGAGCCTCTTCGAGGAGCACGACTTCCACGACTTCAAGATCTCGGTCAAGCACAACGACCCCGTCGTCATGGTGCGTGCCTACGAGCTGCTCGCCGAGCGCGGCGACTGGCCGCTCCACCTCGGTGTCACCGAGGCCGGCCCCGCCTTCCAGGGCACCATCAAGTCGGCGACGGCCTTCGGCGCGCTCCTCTCGCGCGGCATCGGCGACACGATCCGCGTCTCCCTCTCGGCCCCGCCGGTCGAGGAGGTCAAGGTCGGCATCCAGATCCTCCAGAGCCTCAACCTGCGCCCGCGCAAGCTCGAGATCGTGTCGTGCCCGTCGTGCGGCCGCGCTCAGGTCGACGTCTACACGCTCGCCGACCAGGTCACCGCCGGGCTCGAGGGCATGACCGTGCCCCTGCGCGTCGCCGTGATGGGCTGCGTCGTCAACGGCCCGGGCGAGGCCCGCGAGGCCGACCTCGGCGTGGCCTCCGGCAACGGCAAGGGCCAGATCTTCGTCAAGGGCGAGGTCATCAAGACCGTCCCCGAGGCGCAGATCGTCGAGACGCTCATCGAGGAGGCCATGCGCCTCGCCGAGGAGATGGGCGAGCCGGTCGACGAGGAGTCGGCCGGGGCCCCCAGCGTCACCGTCAGCTGAGGTGCGTGCGCCCGTCCGCTCCACCGAGCGGTATGCCGTCCTGCGCGACCTCGCGGACCGGGTCGTCGCGCTGCGGCCGGGCGAGCGCGTCGCTGTGGCGGTCGACGGGTTCGACGGTGCCGGCAAGACGGTGCTCGCCGACCAGCTCGCCGAGGTCATCGGTGGGGTGGCACCGGCGCGTGACGTGCTGCGCGTCTCGATCGACGGCTTCCACCGGCCGCGGGAGCAGCGCGTCGCTCGGGGCCGCGGCCCGGAGACGTTCTACGAGGACTCCTACGACTACGACGCGTTCCGGCGCGCCGTCGTCGAGCCGTTCCGTCGTGGGGAGCCGGTGACACCCGCGGTCAACGACGTCGACGCGGACGCGCCCGTGCACCCCGACCCCGTCGCCGTCGGGACCGACACCGTCCTGCTCGTCGACGGGATCTTCCTCCAGCGACCGGAGCTCGCCGACGTCTGGGACGCAGCCGTCTGGGTCGACGTGCCCTTCGCCGTCTCGGTGCCCCGGGGCAACGCCCGCTTCGGCGACGGTCACGACCCCGACCCGGAGGCCGAGCCCAACCGACGCTACGTCGACGGGCAGCGTCTCTACCTCGCCGCCGTCGACCCCCGGTCGCACGCGACGTGGGTGCTCGACAACACCGACCTCGAGCGACCGGTGCTGCACGCCGCCGGCTGACACCGAGCGCCCTGTGACGCGTTCGTGAGGCGCGCCGGGGTGACACCCGGCCCGTGGACAGGCACTCTTGGGAGGTGCTCCGACAACGCCTCCCCGTGCGCCCGCTGTCGGCGGCCGACCACGACGTTGCGCTCGAGGTCTGCGCGCGTGACCGCGTGGCCAACGCCTTCGTCGCGGCGCGCATCGTCGAGGGGTCCCTGCGCACGTCACCCGGCTCGTTCCTCGGCCACTGGGCCGACGGTGAGCTGCGTGGCCTGGCCTGGGTGAGCGCGAACGTCGTCCCGGTCGAGCTCGACGAGGAAGGGGTGGCCGCCGTCGCGACGCGCATCATGCGCATGCGTCGACAGTGCGCCTCGATCTTCGGCCCGAGCGACCAGGTCATGGGCCTCTGGGGCCGGCTCGGTCCGACGTGGGGACCGGTACGGGCCATCCGCACCCACCAGCCCCTGCTGACGACCCGGACGCTGCCCTCGGTCCTCGGGCTCGACGTCGACCCCGACGTCCGGCCGGCGCGCGTCGACGAGGTCGACCTCGTGCTGCCGGCGGCGGCCGCCATGTTCACGGAGGAGATCGGCTACCCGCCCTACTTCGGCTCCGACCGCAGCTACCGAGCGAGCATCGCCTCCCTCGTCCGGGCTCGGCACACGTTCGTCAAGGTCGAGGACGGCGAGGTCGTCTTCAAGGCCGACGTCGGCTCCCTCGCGCTGGGCTGTGCCCAGGTGCAGGGGGTCTGGCTGCACCCGCGCCTGCGTGGACAGGGGCTCTCGGTGCCGGCGATGGCGAGCGTCGTCGAGCAGGTCCTGTCGGGCATGGCCGACGAGGTCTCGCTCTACGTCAACGACTTCAACGTCGCGGCCCGGACGACCTACGCGCGCTGCGGGTTCCACGACGTCGGCGCGTTCACCACCGTCCTGCTCTAGCGGGCCGGGCGCCTAGGGTGGGCCCATGAAGACCGCGACCAACGCACCGCTCGGCAAGGACGTCATCGGCCTCGCCGCCCTCTTCCTGACCTCAGGCACGATGCACTTCGTCAAGCCCGAGCCGTTCGAGGCGATGGTGCCCCAGCAGCTCCCGTCACGCAGGGGTCTGGTGTATGCGTCCGGCGCCCTTGAGATCGCTTGCGCGGTGGGCCTTTTCGTCCCGCGCACCCGACGGGTCGCGGGCCTCGTCTCGGCGGCCCTCCTCGTCGCCGTCTTCCCGGCCAACGTCACGATGACGGGCCAGGCCAAGCGACGGCTCGACCGCGCCCCGGACGACGCGAAGCGGCAGGGCTACCTCGCCGCGACCGTGGCCCGGCTACCGCTCCAGTGGCCGATGATCCGCACGGCTCTGCGCGCCGGCGGGGTCATGCGCTGACGGGTCCGTCGCGAACGCGCCGTTCGCCGACGAGAAGACGATGCTGATGTTGTCACCGACCCTGCGGTACCCCAGCGCCCGGTAGATGGCGTTGGACGTCGGGTTGGCGAGGTCCGTGAAGAGCATGCACGCCTCACCCCGGTCCATCCGGGCGCTGCTCAGGGCGGCGACGACGGCGCTCGCGTAACCGTGGCCACGCCGGCCGGGCGGGGTCCACACCCCCGAGATGCGCGTGACCCCTCCGCTGGCCGGCGAGGCGTACGCCATGGACACCGGGCGCCCGTCGACCTCCCACAGCCCGACCCGTCCGTCCGCGACGTGACGCTCCAGCGAGGAGGCGGCGCGGCCCCCGCCCTCGATGGCGTCGACGAAGTCCTGGTGCCACAGCTCGAGCAGGGCCGCGTCCGCGACGGTGGCCGGCCGGAAGGACCCCGCGACGGCGAAGGGCACCCGAGGACGCACCGGCAGGTCGAAGCGCCCCACCTCCATGGTCACCGTCGCGCAGGCGCCCGTGCGTGCGGTCCACTCGTCGGCGAACGCCTCGGCCGCCCCGCGCAGACCGCCCACGCCCGGCGGCCGGTCGCCGGTCCCTGCGAGGTGGGCGGCCAGAGCCCGTGCCTGAGCCGGCGTCGCCAGCGCGACGTGCAGCGGGTGCGGCGGGGTGTGCATGAAGGCGGCGACGACCTCGCCGGCCGGGTCCACCCCCGCCCACCACCGGGCGCGCCGACGTGGTGGTCGGGATCCGCGACGAGGGCGCCGGTCACGCTCGCGAGGACGCTCAGCGCCTCCGGCTCGGCGGCGACGAGGCCGGCGAAGCGCGTCTGTGCGGCGGCCGGCTCGGTGACGAGCTCGAACGTGCAGGAAGGGGACGGCATACGCCCACTCTGGCAAACCTGCAGCGGCGCCCGCGAGCGCATTTGCCCGCGGGTCAGACGTGCGCGACGACCTCGGCGTGGGTCATCGCGAACCACGCGTCCGGGTGCACCGACCAGGCCTGCCAGGCCGCACCGACCTGCGCCAGCTCGGCGCGGTCGAGCAGGCCTTGGTCGAGGGCCTCGGTGGCGAAGGTCGACTCGAGCGCCCGGCGGGCCCACGTGGCGCCCCACCACGCGCACTGCTCCGGCGTCGCGTACGTCCACAGGGAGGCCGACGACGTGAGCCGGTCGAGACCCGCGGCGTGCGCCCACGCGACGAGGTGCCGCCCGGCGTCGGGCTCCGCGTGGTTGAGGCGCGCCAGACGGCGGTAGACCTCGAGCCAGCGGGTCATCCCGTCTGACGCCGGGTGCCACACCATCGAGTCGTAGTCGACGTCGCGCAGCGCCACGATGCCGCCGGGACGCGTCACCCGCGACATCTCCCGGAGGGCTCCGACGGGATCGGTGAGGTGCTGGAGCACCTGGTGGGCGTGGGCGACGTCGAAGGACTCGTCGGCATGCGGCAGCGCCATGACGTCCGCGAGCTCGAAACGCGTCCGTGTGTCGCCCCGGGCTGCTGCGTGCCCGCGCGCGTGCTCGAGGGGGCCGGCGACGTTCTCGATCCCGACGACCTCGCCCGTGGGACCGACTGCCTCGGCGAGGTCGAGCGTGATCGTGCCGGGACCGCAGCCCACGTCGAGGACCCGGAGGCCCTCGCGCAGGTGGGGGAGCAGGTAGGCCGCCGAGTCGGCGGCGGTGCGCGCACCGTGGGAGGCAAGGACGCTCGCGTGGTGCCCGTGGACGTAGACATCGGCCATGACGGGACGCTACGCCGCTCGGGACGGGGTGGTGGCGCCTGTCCACGCCGGTCCACGCCGGTCCACGCAGGCCCGGGCGGAGCACGACGAAGGCCCGCCCCTGACGGGACGGGCCTTCACCGAGAGCGGTGGTGCAGCTGAGTCAGCTCACTTGGTGAGCGGCTCCAGCGTGGGGTCGTTCGCGTAGGCCTCGGCCGCGTTCTCCTTGGTCACGATGACCGGCGGGAGCAGGTTGGCCGGGACGACCTTGACACCGTTGTTGTAGGACGTGGTGTCGTTGACGGTCGGCTTCTGGCCCTTCTGGAGGGCGGAGACCATGGCGATGGTCTCCTTGACGAGCTTGCGCGTGTCCTTGTTGATCGTCGAGTACTGCTCGCCGGCCATGATCGACTTGACCGACTCGACCTCGGAGTCCTGACCGGTGACGACCGGGACGGGCTTGCCGGCGGCCTTGACCGACGTGATGATCGCGCGGGCCAGCGTGTCGTTGGGCGACAGGACGCCGTCGAGCGCAGCGCTCTGGTAGTTGGCCGACAGGAGCGTGTCCATGCGCTTCTGCGCGTTCTCGGCCTTCCAGCCCTGCGTCACGACCTGGTTGAAGTCCTTCTGGCCCGAGACGACCTTGAGCGTTCCGGCGTCGATCTTCGGCTTGAGCACCTTCATGGCGCCGTCGAAGAAGACCTGGGCGTTCGCGTCGTCGGGCGAGCCGGCGAAGAGCTCGATGTTGTACGGGCCGTTCGGCTTCTTCTTGGCCATGCCGTCGAGCAGGGCCTGGCCCTGCAGCTCGCCGACCTTGAAGTTGTCGTAGGCCACGTAGTAGTCGACGGCCGCCGTGTTCTTCACGAGACGGTCGTAGGCGATGACCGTGGCGCCGGCGTCCTTGGCGGCCTTGAGCTGGGTGCCCAGCTGCGAGCCGTCGATGGCGCCGACGACGATGACCTTGGCGCCCTTGGTGACCATGGCCGAGATCTGGTTCTGCTGCTCGGACACGCCACCGTTGGCGAACTGCACGTCGCCCTTGAAGCCCGCCGCGGACAGGCCGTCCTTGAACAGCTGCTCGGCGAGCACCCAGTTCTCGGACGTCTTCTGCGGCAGCGCGATGCCGATGACCGCGTCGGCGGGGAAGCCGGCCGCGGCCGCGCCCCCGTTGGATGCGCCCGGCGTCGTGCCGGTGTCGCTGCTCCGACCGCAACCGGTCAGAACAAGGGCGGCCACAGCCGTGACGCCCAGCACCTTGGTGAAGGTACGCATGTGCTCTCTTTCCTCTCATCGCGTCCGGGCGGAACGCGGATCCTTCTCGGTCTCGGGCGGCGCCCTGACCGGGTCTGTGGGTGGTGCGTTTTCAGTGGGTCCCGGTGTCGGCCGGGGTGGGCCGGCGGCGGGAGGCCGCCGGCCCGGGATCCGTCAGCTGGACTGACGGATGGTCTCGCTGACGGGCGTCGTCTCGGTCGCCGCCGACGGGGGCGGCGGGGCAGAGGAGTCGTCGTCGTTGCGGCGGAAGTTCTTCATCATCATCCCGATGAGCGAGGCCCGTCCCTGCGACTTGTTGTAGACGTCGAAGGCGACGGCGACGAGCAGGACGAGCCCCTTGATCATCTGGGTCGCGTCGGCGCCGATGCCCTGCAGCTGCAGGCCGTTGTTGAGCACGGCCATGACGAGGCCACCGACGATCGAGCCGACCACGGTGCCGACACCACCGGTGACGGCCGCGCCACCGATGAAGACGGCGGCGATGGCGTCGAGCTCCCAGCCGACGCCGTCGGAGGGACCAGACGCCGTCGAGCGAGCCACGAAGATCATGCCGGCCAGGGCCGCCAGGATCGACATGTTCATCATGACGAGGAAGTTGACCTTCTTGCTCTTGACGCCGGACAGCTCGGCCGCGTGCCGGTTGCCACCGACCGCGTAGATGTGACGGCCGATGACGGTGCGGTTGGAGATGAAGCCGTAGAGGAGCACGAGCACCGCGAGGATGATGCCGGAGATCGGGAACGACGTGCCGGGACGGCCAGAGCCGAAGAGCAGCGTGGCGCCGATGATGGCCGCGCAGATGAGCCCGAGGCGCACCCACATGATCCAGGCCTCCTCGACCTCGGCGCCGAGCTTGACGAGCGCGCGTCGGCTGCGCATCGCACCGATGACGATGCCGACCGCGAGCAGCAGGCCGATGAGCACCGTGAGGTTGTTGTAGCCGGTGTTCGGGCCGATCTCGGGCAGGTAGCCGCCGCCGATGACCTGGAAGTCGTCGGACACCGGCACCGAGTTCGACTTGCCGACGTACTGGTTGGCGCCGCGGAACAGGAGCATGCCCGACAGCGTGACGATGAAGGCGGGGATGCCGACGTACGCGGTCCACAGGCCCTGCCAGGCGCCGACGAGGGCGCCGATGCCGAGGCCGAGCAGGATGCCCACCCACCAGCTGAGGTTCCAGTCACGCATCGCGATGGCCACGCAGATGCCGACGAACGCCGCGACGGAGCCGACGGAGAGGTCGATGTGGCCGGCGATGATGACGAGCACCATGCCGATGGCGAGCACGAGGATGTAGGAGTTCTGCTGGAAGATGTTGATGACGTTGTCCGGTGTGAGCGTGAGCCCGCCGGTCCAGATCTGGAAGAAGATGATCAGCGCCACGAGGGCGAAGATCATGCCGAGCTGACGGGTGTCGCCACCGAAGATCTTCTTGACCTTGTCCATGGGTGCAGTCCTGGCTGTCTTGGAGGTGGATGGGGGAGTGGTCGGCGTCGGCGCGGCGCTCACGCGCTCTCGCGCGTTTCGGTGGTCGCCTGCGAGCCGCCGTGGGTCCGCCGGGTCATGAGGCGCATCAGGGACTCCTGATCCGCCTCCTCGCGGGAGAGCACGCCGGTGACCGCACCCTCGGCGATGGTGTAGATGCGGTCGGACAGGCCGATCAGCTCGGGCAGCTCGGAGGAGACGAGGATGACGCCCTTCCCCTCCGAGGCCATGCGCTGGATGATCCCGTAGATCTCGAACTTGGCGCCGACGTCGATGCCGCGGGTCGGCTCGTCGAGGATGAGCAGGTCGGGCTCGGTGAAGAGCCACTTGGCGAGCACGACCTTCTGCTGGTTGCCGCCGGAGAGCTTGGCGACGCCCTCGTCGACGTTCGGGGCCTTGGTGCGCAAGGACTTCCGGTAGGACTCGGCGAAGTTGTACTCCTCCCGCTCGTCGACGACGAAGCCGCGGGTGATGCGCTTGAGCCGCGCAGACACCGTCGTGCGCTTGATGTCGTCGAGGAGGTTGAGGCCGAGGGTCTTGCGGTCCTCGGTGACGTAGGCCAGCCCGGCGTCGATGGCGTCGGAGACGGACCGGAGCCGGAGCTCGTGGCCGTCCTTGATGATCTGCCCCTCGACGTAGGTGCCGTAGGAGCGGCCGAAGAGGCTCCGCATCAGCTCGGTGCGACCGGCCCCCATGAGTCCGGCGAAACCGACGATCTCGCCGCGGCGGACGAAGAAGTCGCTGTGCTTGGCCACGAGGCGGTCGGGCACGCTCGGGTGCCGGACGGTCCAGTTCTTCACCTCGAAGAAGACCTCGCCGATCTCCGGCGTGTGGTCGGGGAAGCGCGACTCGAGGTCGCGCCCGACCATGCCGCGGATGATGCGGTTCTCGTCGACGCCGTCCTCCTTGACGCGCAGGGTCTCGATGGACCTGCCGTCGCGGATGATGGTGATGGAGTCGGCGATCTGCTCGATCTCGTTGAGCTTGTGGCTGATCATGATGCAGGTCACGCCCTTGGAGCGCAGACCGGCGATGAGGTCGAGCAGGTGCTGGGAGTCGCCCTCGTTGAGGGCTGCCGTCGGCTCGTCGAGGATGAGGAGCTTGACGTCCTTGGAGAGAGCCTTGGCGATCTCGACGAGCTGCTGCTTGCCGACGCCGATGTCGCGGATCTTGGTGTCGGGCTCCTCCTCCAGGCCCACGCGGGCGAGCAGCTCGCGCGCCTTGACGCGGGTGGCCAGCCAGTCGATGACCCCGCCGGAGGCGGTCTCGTTGCCGAGGAAGATGTTCTCGGCGATCGACATCTCCGGGATGAGCGCGAGCTCCTGGTGGATGATGACGATGCCGGCGTGCTCGCTGTCGCGGATGTTGTTGAACTCGCACAGCCGACCCTCGAAGTGGATCTCACCGTCGTAGGTGCCGGCGGGGTGCACCCCGGAGAGGACCTTCATGAGGGTGGACTTCCCGGCGCCGTTCTCCCCGCAGATCGCGTGCACCTCGCCTCGGCGGACCGCCATCGAGACGTCGGAGAGGGCCTTGACGCCCGGGAACTCCTTGGTGATGGATCGCATCTCGAGGATGACGCTCCCGGGCGGGGTGACCTCGGTCGCCCCGGCGCCGGTCGCGTCGGCACCCGATGACCCAGGAGCCGGGATGGAGGGGTTGCTCATCTGGTCGTCAACACTCCTTTGTGGTGTTCGTGAGGCGCAAAGGCCCGTCCTGATTGTTCCTCACGGCTCGGGCCCACGTGGCCGAACACCGCGTCGTTTCGTCACAAGGACGTCACGATCTCTGGACGAGGTCTGCCGTCACCGTCCGGCACGGTCACTGAACCGGTGGTCGTGCTCGCGGTCAAGGACATGACCACTTCTTGTCCGGTCCGGACAATGACCGGACACGGCGCTGGCCAGCGGCCTCTCGGGACGGCCGATATCCTTCCAAGGTTCCGCACCTGCGCGCGTGAGACTCGCCGTGCAGCCAGCACCACAAGAGGAGACCCGGTGGCCCTGCACATGTCGTCCCTGTTCCTGCGAACCCTTCGCGAGGACCCGGCGGACGCAGAGGTCCCGAGCCACCGCCTGCTCGTCCGGGCCGGCTACGTGCGACGCGTCAGCCCCGGCGTCTACACGTGGCTGCCGCTCGGACTCCGCGTGCTGCGCAACGTCGAGAAGATCGTGCGCGAGGAGATGGACGCGATCGGCGCCCAGGAGCTGCTCTTCCCCGCCCTTCTTCCTAAGGAGCCCTTCGAGGCCACCGGCCGCTGGACCGAGTACGGCGACAACATCTTCCGCCTGCAGGACCGCAAGGGCGCCGACCACCTGCTCGGCCCGACCCACGAGGAGATGTTCACCCTCACGGTCAAGGACCTCTACAGCTCCTACAAGGACCTGCCGCTGTCGATCTACCAGATCCAGACGAAGTACCGGGACGAGGCACGTCCCCGTGCCGGCGTGCTCCGGGGCCGTGAGTTCGTCATGAAGGACAGCTACTCCTTCGACGTCGACGCCGCCGGCCTCGACAAGAGCTACCAGCTGCACCGCGAGGCCTACGTCCGCATCTTCGACCGCCTCGGCTTCCACTACGTCATCGTCGAGGCGATGGCGGGCGCCATGGGTGGCAGCAAGAGCGAGGAGTTCCTCGCCACGGCCGAGGTCGGCGAGGACACCTACGTCCACTGCACGAGCTGCGGGTATGCCGCCAACGTCGAGGCCGTGCGCGTCCCCGCTCCCAGCCCGGTCGGGTGGGAGGACGTGCCGGCCGCGCACGCCGAGGACACCCCCGACACCCCCACCATCGACACGCTGGTGACCCACCTCAACGAGCGCTTCCCGCGGGACGACCGTCCGTGGGAGGCCGGCGACACCCTGAAGAACGTCGTCGTCACCCTGGTCAACCCCGACGGCACGCGCGAGCCGCTCGCGATCGGCGTCCCCGGCGACCGCGAGGTCGACGAGAAGCGCCTCGGGGCCCAGGTCGAGCCGGCCGAGGTGGAGGCCTTCACCGAGGCCGACTTCGCCGCCAACCCGGCGCTCGTCAAGGGCTACATCGGCCCGGGCGCCCTGGGTCTGGAGGGCTCGTCCGGCATCCGCTACCTGCTCGACCCCCGCATCGCCGAGGGGACCCGGTGGGTCACCGGGGCCGACGTCGCCGGGCAGCACGTCATCGACCTCGTCGCCGGCCGCGACTTCTCCGCCGACGGCACCATCGAGGCGGCCGAGGTGCGCCCCGGAGACCCGTGCCCCACCTGCGACCACACGCTCTCCGCCGCCCGCGGCATCGAGATGGGCCACGTCTTCCAGCTCGGCACGAAGTACGCGGAGGCGCTCGACCTCAAGGTGCTCGACCAGAACGGCAAGCTCGTCACCGTCGTCATGGGCTCCTACGGCGTCGGCGTCTCCCGCGCGGTGGCCTGCGTCGTCGAGGGCAACCACGACGAGTCGGGCATCATCTGGCCCCGCGAGCTGGCGCCCGCCGACGTGCACGTCGTCGCAGCCGGCAAGGACGAAGCCCTCTTCGTCAAGGCCGAGGAGATCGCCCGCGAGCTCGAGGTGCAGGGCCTCTCCGTCCTCGTCGACGACCGCAAGGGCGTCAGCCCCGGCGTGAAGTTCAAGGACTCCGAGCTCATCGGCATCCCGACGATCCTCGTCATCGGCCGCGGGCTCGCCGACGGCAAGGTCGAGATCAAGGACCGCCGCAGCGGCGAGCGACGCGAGGTCGCCGTCGACGACGCCGTCGCGGCCCTGACGGCCGAGGTCACGGCCGAGGTCGAGCGCTCGTGACGGCGTCGCCCCGGCCCGTCGAGGCGGTGGTCTTCGACTGGGGAGGCACGCTGACGCCCTGGCACGAGGTCGACCTCCCGCAGCAGTGGCGCGTCTTCGCCCGCACGGTCCACGGTCTCCCCGTCGAGGACCCGGCCATGCCTGCCGAGGACCTCGCCGAGGCGGACTCCCTCGCGATGCGCATCCACGACGCCGAGGAGCGCGCCTGGCGACGGGGACGCGAGACGCACGAGAGCGCATCGATCGCCGCGATCCTCGAGGCTGCCGGTGTCGACCCGGAGCACGACCGGCACCACCTCGCGCTCGCGGCCTACCAGCGCTTCTGGGAGCCGCACACCCACACCGACGAGCAGGTGCGCCCTTTGTGGGAGTCCCTGCAGCGCAAGGACATTCGCGTCGGTGTGCTGTCCAACACCATCTGGACCCGCGACTACCACCGTGAGGTCTTCGAGCGCGACGGGGTGCTCGACCTGCTCGATGCCGACGTCTACTCCTCGGAGATCCACGTCGTGAAGCCGCACCCCGACGCCTTCCGGGCGGTGTGCGAGGCCCTGGACGTCGTCCCGGAGCACGCGGTCTACGTCGGGGACCGGATCTTCGAGGACGTCCACGGCCCACAGCAGGTCGGGATGCGCGCCATCCTCGTGCCCCACTCCGACATCCCGGCCAACCAGCGCACGGCGGTCGACGCGCGCCCCGACGCCGTCGCCCACGAGCTGCTCGACGTCGCCGGCATCGTCGCCCTCTGGAACCACGAGGCCAGGGAGGCGGGTGAGGCGTGAGCGACCCCACGCTCACGACTCTGGCCCTGCTCGCCGCCGCAGCGTTCGTCGCCGGCTGGATCGATGCCGTCGTCGGGGGCGGCGGCCTCGTGCAGCTCCCGGCCCTCCTCATCGGCCTGCCCGGTGCCTCGCCTGCGCAGCTGCTCGCCACGAACAAGTTCGGCTCGATCTTCGGCACGGCGACGAGCTCGGTGACCTACTACCGCCGGGTGCGGCCCGACCTGCGCACGGCCCTGCCGATGGCCGCCGTCGCCTACGTCGGGTCCATCGGTGGGGCGCTCATCGGGCTGCACATCCCCAAGGCCGCCTTCAACCCGATCATCCTCGTGCTCCTCGTCCTCGTCGGCGCCTACACGCTCTTCAAGCCCGACCTCGGGTCCGAGTCGATCCGACGCTTCCACGGCGCCCGGCACACCGTCCTCGCCATGCTGACCGGCTTCGTCATCGGAGCCTACGACGGGGCGCTCGGCCCGGGCACCGGCAGCTTCCTCGTCTTCGCCCTCGTCGGACTGCTCGGCTACAACTTCCTCGAGGCGAGCGCCAAGGCGAAGATCGCCAACTTCGCCACGAACCTCGGAGCGCTGACCGTCTTCGCCCCCATGGGTCTCGTCATCATCAAGGTCGGCCTCGTCATCGCCGGGGCCAACCTGCTCGGTGGCTACGTCGGAGCCCGGACCGCGGTGGCGAGGGGGAGCGGTTTCGTCCGGGCGGTCTTCGTCCTCATCGTCAGCGCCTTCATCGTCAAGATCGCCGGGAGCCTCGTCGGCTGGTGGCCCTGACGGGTCCGGGTCACGCCGTGCCACGGGTGAGTACGTCGGCTCACCACGCGCCCGGCGCCCTCACCGTAAACTTCCGGCACGGCTCCACCGGGAGAGCGTCGCAGAGCCAGGGGAGGGGCAGGACAACATGTCCGTTCGCATCGCCGGCGTGAGCGCCCACGTCGCCGAGAACGCCCTGACGATCGACGAGGTCGAGGCCCGCATCAGCCAGTCCAGTGACGGGTTCCTCCCGCCCAGTGGGGTCCTCGGCCGCCTGACCGGCGTGCGGCGCATCCACCACGCCGGGACCGAGACCCAGGCGTCCGACCTCGCCGCCGCTGCGGCTCGCACCACCCTGGCCTCGCTCGGCCTCGACGTCGCCGACGTCGACCTGCTCGTGTTCGCGTCGGCATCACAGGACATGGTCGAGCCCGCCACGTCGCACATCGTGGCCGACCTGCTCGGGGGCCGCTGCCCCGTCATGGACGTCAAGAACGCCTGCAACTCGTGGCTCAACGGGGTGCAGGTCGCGGAGGCACTCATCGCGATGGGGCAGTACCACCGCGTCCTCGTGGTCACCGGTGAGATGCCGTCCCGCGCCGCCAGGTGGAGCGTGCGTGACGCGGCCCAGTTCGTCGAGTCGGTGCCCGGCTACACGATGAGTGACGCCGGCGCCGCGTGCCTCGTCGAGCGAACCTCGCCTGGAGACCGCGGCGAGATCCTGCACCGCTGGTTCACCGCCGAGTCGCGCCACTGGTCCGTGGGGCAGCTCCCGGCCGGCGGCACTCGCCACCCGCGGGACGTCGACAAGGGCTACTTCGTCATGGACGGCGCACGCCTGCGCCGGGCCTTCGACAGCGTCGACGTGGAGGAGATCCACCGGGCGCTGAAGTCCGACGGCCTCGGCGTCGAGGACTTCGTCGCCGTGGCCGTGCACCAGGTGGCGATGCCCTACCTCGACGTCTTCGCGGCGCGCCTCGGCCTGCGCCGGGACCTCGTCGTCGAGACGCTGCCCGAGCACGGCAACTGCGCCTCGGCCACCCTGCCTCTCCAGTGGCAGCAGGTCGAGCGACTCCATCTCGCCGAGCCCGGCAGTCCCGTGCTCCTCGTCGGACTCGCGGGCGGCATCAGCGTCGGCACGATCGCGGTGCGCTGGTGACCACTCCGGCACCGCTGGGGGCCGGTGGCGTCCGCCTCTGGGTCGTCGTCCCGGCCTTCGACGAGCGTGCCGGCATCGCTCGCACCCTCGCCGCACTGGCCGCCCAGCACGACCGCGACTTCCGGCTCGTCGTCGTCGACAATGCCAGCACCGACGGCACCGCGGCCGAGACCGAGAAGGCCTGTGCGGCATACGGACTCGGTGTCGTCGTCGTCATGGAGAGTCGCAAGGGCACGGGCGCGGCGTCCGACACGGGGGTGCGTCACGCGATCGCCCACGGTGCGACGCACGTGCTGCGTACCGACGCCGACACGCTGCCCGACCCGGGGTGGACCGCGGCCGGGCGCCGGGCGTTCGCAGCCGGGGCCGACCTCGTGACCGGTCCCATGCGGGCGCGCACCGACGAGGTGCGTCTGCGGCCGTGGGAGCGCGTCGTGCTGCCGGGCGTCATCGGTCTCTGCCAGACCTTCGGCAGGTTCCGCCCCAGCAACCGTGCGCCGGAGCTCAAGGGCCCCTACCGGATGAGCCCGGGCTGCAACATCGGTGTCAGCGCCACTGCCTACGAGGCGAGCGGGGGCTTCCCGCGCACGGCCATCGAGGAGCTCCACGAGGACCGCGAGCTCGTCAACCGGGTCCGTCGCGTCAGCACCCGCGTGGAGTACCACCGCGACCTCGCCGTGCACGCCTCGGTGCGGCGGTTGCGCGCCTACGGCCTGCGCGACACCCTGCGGTGGTACCTCGACCACGGCCACCACCCTGACGTCGTCGACGTCCGGAACATCGCGTGAGAGCCCTGGCGCGCGGGGACGCGGGGAGCCGCTGGGAGGCACGGCTGATCCGCTCGGCGCACCCCGTGGTGGCGCGGGTGGTCGACGCCGCGGTGTCCCGTCGTGGGGTGGTGCGCCTGCCCGGCGTGGGCGTGCTCGTGGCCGACCCGGCAGTCGCGCGGCTCGTGCTCACGGACGCGGACCGCTTCGCCAAGAACGGCCCCGGCTCGTCGGGCGCGCTCTGGACGCCGGTCCTCGGGGAGAGGGTGCTGCTCAACATGGAGGGGCACGACCACCGGGTGCTCAGGCGTTCGCTCACCGACCTCTTCTCGCCGCGCGTCGTGCGCGAGGTCTGTGACGCCACAGCCGGCCCGCTCGTCGAGGACGCCGCGGCCAGGCTGCGGCGAGGGGAGTCCCTCGACGTCGTCCGCCTCGCACGTGAGGTCTCGGCCGCCGTGATCGGCGAGGTGGTGGGTCTCGACCGGGAGGCGCCACCCTCCGTGCTGCTCGAGGCGAGCGACGCCATCGAGTCGATGGTCACGTGGCGCACGCGATCCTTCGACGACAGCGCGGTGGCGCGTGCCCGCGCCTCGCTCGCCGTGGTCCAGGATGCCGCCGAATCAGCCCACGCCGCAGGGGAGCCCGACACCGTCATGGGTCGGCTGGCACGTCGAGGCGCATCGCTGGCCGAGGCACGCTCACTGGCGGCCGCTCTCTTCCTCACCGGCACCGGCACCGTCAGCAGCGCGCTGCCACGGATCGCCGCGCAGCTCGCCGATGCCGGGCTCCTCGTCCCAGCCGGTGCCGCCTCGTGTCGTGTCGACGACGTCGTCACCGAGGGCCTGCGCATGACGACGCCCAGCCCGGCGACGCTGCGGCGGTGCATCGCCCCGACTGATCTCGGCGGTGTCGCCCTGGCTACCGACGAGCGCGTCGTCGTGCTGCTGTGGTGGGCCACCCGCCGCGACGGTGGCTTCGAACCGGGACGTCCTGCCACCGGCGACCTGCGCCACCTCTGGTTCGGCGCAGGCTCCCACTTCTGCCTCGGCGCGCCCCTGGCCCTCGCCGAGCTGCACGTGATGACCGCGATGCTCCTCGAGGTGGCGGCGGAGCAGGGACTCGTCGTGACCTCTCGACGGGCCGCCCGTCGAGTGCTCGTCCCGCGTTACGCGGAGCTGACCGTGCGCGCGCCGCGGGGGCGGTCGCCGTCCCGTGCGGCGCCTCGGACGGGTCGGGCAGCATGACCCCGACGGACGACCTCGTGACGGCGATCCTCGCCCGGGCCGCGGACGAGCCGCGCCGCGTGGCCATCCGCGACCATCGGCGCCGTTCCGTGTCGTTCGGCGAGCTCGCCGCACGCATCGACGGCGTCGCGGCGCACCTGACGTCGCACGGCCTCGGCGCCGGCGACGGCGTGCTGCTGGCCGTCCGGCCCTCACCCCGCGCCGTGGCCGCGGCGCTCGGGGTGGTCCGAGCCGGAGGTGTCGTCGTCGTCGCCGACCCGGGTGCCGGCGAGGCCCTCCTCGACGTCCGCCGCCGGACGGTCCCCGTGCGGGCCGCGGTCGCCGACACGGTCGTGCACTCCGCGACGCGAAAACCACTGTCGTCCATACTCGCTCGCCTGCCGGCCACGGCGGGGTTGCGCCTGCCCGACCTGTCGACGCCCGGCCTCGTGCACGTCGTGACCGGACCACGGCTGCCCGGGGTACCGCGTGGTGCCACGCGGTGGGAGCACCTGCCGCAGGTCGTCCCGCAAAGCGTCGCCGCCGACCCGGCCGCTGACGCGCTGGTCGTGTTCACGTCCGGCTCGACGGCGGCCCCCCGAGCTGTCGTGCACACCCTCGGCTCCCTCTCCGCCGGGGTGCGTGCGGCCGTCGCGGCCCTCGAGCTCGACGAGCGGGTCGTCATGCACACCGACCAGCTGATGATCGGCCTGCCGACGCTCGCCGCGGGCGGGGTGTGGTCGCTGCCGCCCGTCACGGCGTCGACACGAGCGTGGCTGCGGCAGGCCGCCGCCGAGCAGGCCACGCACGCGTATGCCGTCCCGGCCAAGCTGCTCGCCGCTGCCACCCACGGCCTGCCGCCCTCGGTCCGCCACCTGGCGACGGGAGGTGCGCCCGTCCTGCCCGTCACGGTGCGCCGGCTGGGCTCCCTCGCGCCCACCGTGGAGGTGCGGGCGGTGTACGGCCTCACCGAGGCACTGCCCGTCGCCGTCGCCACAGGAGAGGAGGTGCTCGCCTCTCCACCCGGGCGCACCTGTCTGGGACACCCCGTGCCCGGGGTGACGGTGTGCATCGAGCCACACGGCCCCGACGGGGTCGGTGAGATCGTCGTGCACGGGCCACAGGCGCGCCACCGACTGGCGGGGGAGCAGGCCGGGGCCGAGGTGCACACCGGAGACCTCGGAGAGCTCGACGGGGACGGACGGCTGCTGCTCGCGGGGCGCGCCAAGAACATGATCATCCGGGGGCAGGCCAACATCTATCCCGAGCTCGTCGAGCCGCTCCTGCTCGACAGCCTCCGCGACGTCGTGACCGATGGTGCGCTCGTCGGCCTACCAGATTCGGTCACGGGAGACGAGCGCGTCGTGCTCGCCCTGGTGCCCACCGATGCCTCCCGACGAACGGGGGAGGCGGCCCTCTCGCGTCGCGTGCACCGGGTGTGGCAGAGCCTCGCCGACGAGGCCTGGCGCCCGGACGACGTCGTCGCGGTCGAGGCGGTCCCGCGCCGGGGCCGGTCCGCGGCGGTCGACCTGGACGCCCTTCGATCGGTCCTCTCCTGCCGGCTCCCGACGGTGTCGGGATGAGGGTCGCCGTCACGGGCGCCAGCGGCTTCGTCGGCGGCGCGGTCCTCGACGTGCTGCTGTCGCGGGGCCACGACGTGCTCGCGGTCAGCCGCCGCCCCGTGGCGCCTCGGGCCGGCCTCGAGCACCGACGGTGGGACCTGACGACGGGTCCGCTCGCGGACCCTCCACCGGTCGACGTCGTGGTGCACGCGGCCGCCCACGTCGACGAGTGGGACCCCTGGGCCGTGCACGAGGCGGTCACCGTCGCCGGCACCCGCGCCGTGCTGACGACGTGGCCCGGCGCCCGGGTCGTGCTCGTGTCGTCGTGCAGCGTCTACCCCCTCCGGGCTTCCCGAGACCCGCGACACCTCCTGAGCGAGGACGTGCCACCGACCCGGCACCCGCTCTCGGCCTACCCACGTGCCAAGGCCGCCCAGGAGCGGCTCGTCCTCGACCGCGCCGGCGCGGTCGTGCTCCGGCCCCACGCGGTCCACGGCCTCGACGACCCGACGCTGCTGCCGCGGCTCGCGCGAGCCCGTCGTCGCGGACGGCTCGTGTGCCCCGGGGGAGCCGACACCCTCGTCCATCTCACGGACGTCCGCCTCCTCGCCGAGGCGGTCGCGGCAGCCTGCGAGAACCCCCGCAGCCCGAAGGTCGTCAACGTGGCCGACGCGCAACCCCTGCGCCTCGCGGCCGTCGCGGAGGGCGTAGCCGGCGCCAACTGCTGGTCCGAGCGCCCGCTCTTCACCGGGCCGCCCACCGCCTGGGCCGCGGCTCTCGCCCTCGAAGGGGCAGCCAGGCTCTCCCGCGCCTCCGCTCCTCCGGTGCTGACGGCATACGCCGTGTCGCACCTCGCGGTCAGCCGGGTCTTCGACACGACCCTGCTGCGGGAGCGGCTCGGCGTCGTGCCCCGCGCGACCGACCTCTCGCGCTGGCGCCGAACGGAGCGCGCAACGGTGGCCCCTGACTCACACCCGTGACATCCGTGTGACACAGCACACGCACAGGGTCGAGCACGAATCTCTGTGTCATGACCTCACTCGCCCTCCCCGAGAGCCGCGACCTCTCGGTGCCGGCCGCGTCGCGGCGTCAGGCCCTCGCCCCCACGCCCATCTGGTGGCGTGACGCGTCCGCCGTGTTCGCCTGGGGCGTCACGCTGTTCGTCGTCGCACTCTGGGTCGCCGGCGGAGGCCTGACGGCCTTCAGCACCCTCGGTGAGGGCCTGACCAACATCGGTCGCCTCACCGGTCTCGTGGCCTCGGTGCTCATGCTCCTGCAGGTGCTGCTCATGGCCCGCATCCCGATGGTCGAGCAGGCCTGGGGGCAGGACGAGCTGGCCCGAGTGCACCGGCTCGTCGGCTTCACCTCCTTCAACCTCATGATCGTGCACATCGTCCTCACGACGATCGGCTACAGCGCCGGCACCGACCTCGGCGTCATCGCCACCTTCGTCGACCAGGTGCTGCACTCGCCGGGCATGCTCCTCGCACTCGCCGGCACCATCGCGCTCGTCATGGTCGTCGTGACCTCGGTCAAGAAGGCGCGGGCGAAGCTGAAGTACGAGTCGTGGCACCTCCTGCACCTCTACGCCTACCTCGGCGCCGGCCTCGCGCTGCCGCACCAGCTGTGGACCGGCCAGGACTTCAAGGCGAACGTCACGGCCACCGTGTTCTGGTGGGGGCTGTACGCCTTCGCCCTGGTCGCGGTCCTCGTCTACCGGATCGGTCTGCCGCTCATCCGCTCGAGCCGCCACCGCCTCGTCGTCGCCGAGGTCGTCGCGGAGTCACCCACGGTGACCTCCGTCGTCATGACCGGTCGCCGCCTCGACCGGCTGCCGGTCCGCGCCGGGCAGTTCTTCCAGTGGCGCTTCCTCGACGGCGCCGGCTGGACGCGGGGCAACCCCTACTCGCTGTCGGCAGCGCCCGACGGGCGCTCCCTGCGCATCACGGCCGAGGCCGTCGGCGCCTCGAGCGCCCGACTCGCGTCGCTGCGTCTGGGCACGAAGGTGCTCGTCGAGGGCCCCTACGGTCGCCTCCACGCCGGGGTGCGCACGAGCGACAAGGCCGTGCTCATCGGTGCCGGCATCGGCATCACGCCGCTCCGTGCCATCCTCGAGGCGCTCCCGGCCGCCCCGGACGGCGTCGTCGTCATCTACCGCGTCGGCAGCCAGTCCGACATCGTCCTCGCCGACGAGCTGCTCGACCTGACGCGGGCCAAGGGTGGGCGCGTCGTCGCCGTCGTCGGCCACCGCAACCGCGAGCGCGCCAGCTGGCTTCCGGTGGACTCGCGGCACCTGACGGACGCCGAGGCCCTGACCCGGATCGTGCCCGACATCGCCGAGCGCGACGTCTACGTGTGCGGCAACCCCGCCTGGATGGACACCGTCATCGCCGCGGCCCACGAGGCCGGCGTGCCGGACCGGGCCGTGCATCACGAACGCTTCAGCTACTGACCCACCCCGACCCACATACCGACCCACATACCGACCCACGTCCTGACCCACTGCGACCACGCACCCGCGTCCGCACCACACGAAACGAGCCCACCGCCATGCGACGCATCGTCCTCTGGGCCATGAGCACCCTGACCGTGCTCGTGCTCCTCTTCAGCTACAGCACCTCCCGCAGCTCGACCACCCTCGTGGCCGCCGAGACCCGCACCGTCACGACGACGAGCAAGTCGTCCGGGAGCAACGGCTCCGGCTCGGGGTCCTCGTCCGCGTCCGCCACCGACTCGTCCGGCCAGCAGCCCACCGACACCTCGACGGGGACCGGCACCGCGTCGAGCTCGTCGAGCGGTGCCTCCTCCAAGAAGTCGACGTCGACGACCTCGTCGACCCCGAAGCCGACGGCCACGACGTCGGCGCCCAAGACGTACGCCGGCGACGCGATCATGACGCGCTACGGCAACGTCCAGGTCCAGATCACCGTCCAGAACGGCAAGATCACCTCGGCAGACGTGCTGCAGGTCCCGATGAACGACCGCCACGACCAGATGATCAACTCCTCGGCCGTGCCGGTCTACAACCAGGAGGCCGTGAGCGCGCAGTCGGCCCAGATCGACGTCGTCTCCGGCGCGACCTTCACGTGGGACGGCTACACCCAGTCCCTCCAGTCCGCCATCGACCAGGCCCACCTGTGAGGCAGTCTTGGACCAGGCGACGAAGGAGCCACCCATGAGCAGACCATCGACCCCCATCCAGCCCGGCGGGCCCGGACCACAGGGCCGGTCCGACAAGCCCGTCAAGCCCGTCCTCCCAGCCCTGTCTGCCCTGTCGACCCTGTCCCGTCCTCCGGCTGCGGAGGTGCCCGCCGCTCCGGCTCGGCGCGCCTGGGTGCAGCAGATCATGGGGATGCCGATCTCGATCCACCTGCGCGGCGAGGACGTCGACCGCCCGGAGGCGCAGGCCGCCGTGGCCGAGTCCTTCCGGATCCTGCGCGAGATGGACTCGATCTTCTCGACCTACCGCGACGACTCCGATCTCATGCGGCTGCGCCGCGAGGAGGTCCAGGTGTCGCAGTGCAGCCCACTCGTCGAGGAGGCGCTGCGCATCGGGCAGGAGGCCGAGGTCGCCACCGAGGGGGCGTTCACGACGTTGCTGCCCACGGGCGACGGTGACCTGGCGTTCGACCCGACCGGCCTCGTCAAGGGGTGGGCGGTCGACCGGGCCTCCGTCCCGTTGCTGACGCTCGAGGGAGTCTCGTTCTGCATCAACGCCGGCGGCGACATCCTCATCGGCGCGCACCCGGACATGCCGACCACGGGCGCCGGGGCCGTCATGTGGCGTGTCGGGGTCGAGGACCCGCTCGACCAGCAACGGATCGCCAGCACCCTCACCCTGGCGCGGGGCGCTGTGGCGACCTCCGGCACGGCCGCGCGAGGCGCCCACCTCTACGACCCTGCGGCGCGTGAGCTCGTCGGCCGGCCCGGTTCGGTCACCGTGACCGGTCCCACCCTGCTGTGGGCCGACATCTGGGCCACGGCCCTCTTCGTCGGTTCGCAGCGCACGAGCGAGGCCTTCGCCACCCGGGCGACCGACTACCTGTCGACGGCGCTCTGACCCCGTCTGCGCCGACACCAGCGGGCCGCGCCCGGGGGCAGGGAGGCGCGGGGCGCCGGGACGAAAGCCGCACTCCGCCAGCAACCGGGACGTGCTTGCGACTTTCTTGCGCAAACCATGCGCGGCACGCGGTTCGGGCCTTGCAGTTGGCCCGGCAGAGTCGTCCTCACCAGCAGGAACGGTCGGGGGACCGCCGGCTGGCACAGAGACCTTCGGGCGAGAGCCCGCCGATCCGGGGAGAGGAGCGCCATGACCGCCAGCGCCGTCACTGACCCTGCAGCGACGGAGCGCGGACACGGCGCCCGCCCCGGACGGCGGGCCCACTCGAGGACTCCGTTGGGGGGATGGATCCGGATCGGGGTGGGCCGGCCGGTGGGAGGCCGGCCCGCTCCGAACCAGCCGTCAGCAGGTGCCGCGCGCGGCCGTGCGTCCGCCGTGGCGCCCTGCGTCACCGGCGCCGAACGTGGCCGCTGAGCAGCTGTCGGGCCCGGTCTGTCACGGGCTCACGGCCGAGGAGCTCGATCCCGGCGCCCTGACGCGCCTCGCGTCCGAGCTGGAGAGCGACGAGCTCGCCCGGTCCATCGCGCACACCTACCTGCGGATGCTCGACGCTCGGCTCACCCGCGCCGCCTCCGCGCTCGAGCGTCGCGACGAGGTCGCGGCCATGGACGTGCTGCTCAGCCTGCGCGTCTCGTCCGCCACCGTCGGACTCGTGCGACTGGAGTCCGCCGTGCGCTGCGTCATCGACGCCGTGCGCCGTGGCGAGCACGAGCTGGCCAGGCAGCGGGGGGCGTCGATGCGCGGTCTGGCGGACGGCGCCCGACTGGCCCTCTGCTCGCACCTCGAGACGCAGCTCGAGGTGCGGCGTGACGCGCACCTCGAGCACCCGCACGTGGTGGTCCCGCACCTACGGCCCGTCGTCGACCGCCCACTCTGAGGAGCGCGTGCCGCCGGGGGCCACGGCGTCAGAAGGCGTCGGGCTCCTCCATGCGGTAGCCGACGCCACGCACGGTCCGGATCGGGGCACGCAGGCCGTCGGGACCGAGCCGGCTCAGCTTGCGGCGCAGGTTGCCGACGTGCACCTCCACGAGGTGCTCCTCGGACCAGCCCGGTCCCCAGAGGCTGTCGAGCAGCACGGCGCGGGACCACACCCGACGTGGTGCGCTGAGCAGGGTGCTGAGCAGGTCGAACTCGGTGCGCGTCAGGTCGACCTCCTGGTCGTCGACCGTGACGACTCGACCCTCGGGGTCGACCGCGATGCGGCCGTGTCTGACGAGGGAGTGGTCGGTCTCCGGAGGAGTGGCCTCCGCGGTGGCGACCGAGACCGGTGCTGCTGCCCCGTCGGGCGTCGCCGCGGCGGCGGACTCCGCGACCGTGGCCGAGCCCACGGTGCGCGGCCGGCGGAACATCGCGTTGACGCGGGCCTGCAGCTCGCGGGGGCTGAAGGGCTTCGTGAGGTAGTCGTCGGCGCCGATCTCGAGCCCCATGAGGCGGTCGATCTCGTCGGTGCGCGCGCTGATCATGACGACGTAGGCCTGGCTCACGTCTCGCACCCGACGGCACACCTCGATGCCGTCGAGGTCGGGCAGCCCGAGGTCGAGCGTGACGAGGTCCGGGTCGGTGGCGACGACGAGCTCGATGCCCGCCTGACCGGACGACGCGGTCGACACGTCGAAGCCCTGCATCGTGAGGCTGTGCGTGATGAGCTCGCGGATGTCGTCGTCGTCCTCGACGACGACTGCGGTGCGTTCGGAGCCCATCATGCGGTGATTCTTGCAGAATGCGAGGGTTTGGCCCGACAGATCCGCAGGATGGGCGGTTCGCGCCTCCGCCGATCGTCCACCCTAGGCCCGACCGAGCCGCACGAGCAGCTCGGTCGGGCTCGTCGTGGGCAGCTCGCAGACCATGTGGCGACAGACGTATGCCGCGGGGGCGCCGCCCACGAGGGGGCGGCCGGCGAGCAGCGCGATGCCGGGGGCGTCCGGTTCGCCCCGGAGGACGACGAGCCCGGGTGCCGGGGCACGGCGAGCAACCCGTTCGAGGTCGTCCGCCGCAGGCCCCGACCCGACGACGGCGACCTGGCGCGGACCTGCGACGAGGGCCTCCGCGACGGCGAGGGACCAGCCGCCGAAACGGGGCTCGCGGACAGCCAGCCCAAGTCCGGCCGCGGTGGCTCGGGCCCCGGCGTCGAGCGTCGCCGGGTCGCCGGTCACTGCGCCGAGCATCACGAGGGCCCCGGCGAGAGCGGACTGTCCGGACGGCTCCGCGTTGTCGGCCGCGCTGCGGGGGCGCAGGTAGAGCGCCTCGGCGTCCCCGGCCGTGTCGTGGAAGCCGCCGTCGTCGGCCGCGAAGTCCCGAGCCGCGTCCAGCACCGCGCGGGCGGCTTCGAGCCAGGGCAGGCGGCCGGTGACCTGGTGGAGCAGCAGCAGGCCCTCCGCGAGGTTGCCGTGGTCGTCGGCGACGGCGCGGGCCGTGCCGACCTCACCCCGGCGCGAGGTTCGCCGCAGCCGACCGTCGACGACGTGGACGTCGAGGAGGTGCGTGGCGCACCGGGCCGCCGCGGCCACCCAGTCGGGACGGTCGAACGTCGCACCGGCGTCGGCGAGCGCGGCGACGGCGAGCCCGTTCCACGACGTGACGACCTTGTCGTCGCGTCCCGGCTGGGGCCGCTGGGCGCGCGCAGCAAGCAGGCGTGACCGCACCCCTTCGAACCACACGGCGTCGTCGGGGTCGACGGGCAGCTGCAGGGTGGACGACCCGTGCTCGAAGGTCCCCTCCGTGGTGACGACGAGGAGCCCTGCGGCGCGGTCGGCGTCGTCCCCGAGGACCTCGCGCAGGTGGTGCGGCGTCCAGGCGTAGGTCAGTCCCTCCACGCCGTCGGCGTCGGCGTCCAGGGACGACGCGAACCCGCCCTCAGGGGTGCCGAGGTCGCGCACGACGAAGTCGGCGGTCTCCCGGGCGATCCGCTCGGCGAGGGGGTCGCGGGTCACCTTCCACCACGTCGTGCAGGCCCGGAGGAGCAGGGCGTTGTCATAGAGCATCTTCTCGAAGTGCGGCACCACCCACTGCGCGTCGACGGCATACCTCGCGAAGCCGCCGGCGAGCTGGTCGTAGAGTCCGCTGCGCGCCATCGCCTCCAGAGTCCGGGTCGACATGTCCAGCGACGCCTCGTCGCCGGTGCGGGCGTGGTGGCGCAGCAGGAACTCGAGCACCATCGACGGGGGGAACTTCGGTGCGCCACCGAAACCGCCTGCAACGCGGTCGAACTGGCGCGCCAGGAGGTCGACGGCGCTGTCGAGCGCAGCGGGCTCCACGGCATACGGTGTCGGCGGCCGGAGAGCGTCGGCGAGGCTCGTGGCGATGTGCGTACCGGAGGCACGCACCTCCTCCTCGCGGGTGCGCCACGCCTCGTCGAGCGCGCCGAGCACGGTGAGGAAGTGGTCACGGGGGAAGTACGTGCCGCAGAAGAAGGGCTCGCCCTCGGGGGTCAGGAAGACCGTCATCGGCCACCCGCCGTGACCCGTGGTCGCCGTGACCGCGGACATGTACACGGCATCGATGTCGGGCCGCTCCTCCCGGTCGACCTTGACCGAGACGAAGCGCTCGTTGAGGACCGCGGCGACCGCCTCGTCCTCGAAGGACTCGTGGGCCATCACGTGGCACCAGTGGCAGGCGGCGTAGCCGACGGACAGCAGGACGGGCACGTTGCGCCGACGGGCCTCGGCGAACGCCTCGTCGCCCCACTCCTGCCAGTCCACCGGGTTGTCGCGGTGCTGGAGCAGGTACGGGCTGGTGGCGGCTCCGAGGCGGTTGGGCATGACACCCACTCTCGCGCACGCCCGTCGCGCTCCGTGGACTGGTGCGTCACAGTGCGCGCTCACTGATACCCCCCGGGGTTACCGTCGAGGTATGGAAACGGGCGTTGACATCCCTGCTTCGCTGCTGCGCTGGGTCGCTGTCCTCGCGGTGGGGGGCGTGCTGGCCGGCTGCTCGACGACCGACGTCACGACCGGTCCCGCGGGCGGCATGGGCCCGATGGGTGGCGGCACCGCCGTGCTGCGGTCCGCGCCGGTGCCGGGCATCCGCATGGCGGCTCCGCTGACGTGCGCCGCACCCGTCGACCTGCCAGGCGAACGCGTCACGGTGACGCTGACCGACATGGGCATGTCACGCATGATGGGCGGCACCGCACCCAGGGGCGCCCGGATGTTCCTCACCGCACAGCCGGCGACGGTCCACGGCAGCCGGGTCAGCGTCGTCGTCGACAATGCGGGCTGGCGCACCCACGAGGTCGTCGTCCTCCCCATGGCCGCCGGCACCGTCGTCGGGCAGCGGGCCGTCGGGCCGGACGGGAAGGTGGACGAGAAGGGGAGCCTCGGGGAGGCCTCCCGCTCGTGCGCCGCCGGCCCCGGTGACGGCATCGCCTCCGGGTCAGTGGGCTGGGTGACCCTGACGCTGGCCCCGGGTCGCTACGAGCTCGTCTGCAACCTGCAGAACCACTACGCCGACGGGATGCGTCAGGAGCTCGTCGTCACCGGCTGAGTCGGTTGGACGGCTGACGGAGCCGCCTTCGCCACGAGCACGTCCCAGCGCACCCGCTTGGCCCGCCAGGTGAAGATCGCCAGCTTCGCCAGCTCCTCGAGGATGCGCGCGACGAAGATGCCGACGTAGCCGAGCGGCGTGTGCAGCCCGAGCAGCACCGCGAGCGGGAGCCCGATGGCGAAGGCGCCCACGACGTCGCCCATGATGACCCCGCGGACGTCGTTGGCGCTGGGCAGGACGCCGGCGCCGACGATCATGTTGCGCACCTTGACCACCTGGAAGGCGGCATTGATGAGGATGCCCACCCCTGCCATGGTGCGCACGTCGCGCCCGGCCTCGCCGAACAGGGCGTCGAGCAGCAGGACCGAGCCGGCGAAGAGCACACCGAAGGCGGCAGCCGTCCCGATGCCGGCGCGGGTGAGCCGCCGCACCCAGGCCATCGCGTCGTCGACGTCGCCCCGGCCGACCGATCGCCCGACGAGGGTCGTCGTCGCGCTCATGAGCCCGATGCTGCCGACGATGAAGACGCCCTCGAGCGTCGTGACGATCTGGGCGGCCGCGAGCGCCTCGTCGCCGAGCTTCTGGAAGACGACGTTGTAGAGGAAGGTCCCCACCGTCCAGAAGAGCTCGGTGACGCCGAGCGGCAGCGCGAGCACGAAGAGCGGCACGATGACGGCGCGCCACTGGCGCAGGCTGTCGGGCAGGCTCCAGCCGACGACACCACGCCGGCCGTAGGCCATCCACAGCAGGATGAGCGCCTTGGCGACCGCCGTGACGAGGGTGGCCCACCCGGCGCCGGCGACCCCGAGCGACGGGAGTGGGCCGAGCCCGACGACGAGGGAGTAGGCGATCACCGAGTTTGCGACGACGGTGACCATCGTCGCGATCATCGGGCTCGTCGGCCGTCCGGCCGAGCGGAGCACGCCGGAGAGGATCGCGCTGAGCATGACGGGCAGGGTCGCGAGCACGGTGAGGCGGAAGTAGTCGGTGCCCGCGGCCGCCACCGACGGCGAGGCCCCGACGAGCGACATGAGGTGGTCGGCGAAGAACCAGGGCACGAGCGAGACGACGACGCCGAGCCCGACCGCCACGAGCAGCGCTGCCGTGACGGTGTGGTCGAGGTCGCCGCGCCGGCCGGCGCCGTGCGCCCGGGCCACGAGGATGCTCACCGAGGTCCCGAGGCAGCCGAGCGTCACCGCGAGGATGAAGGTGAGGCTGTTGGAGAAGCCCACGGCCGCGATGGCGGTCGCCCCCAGGCTGCCGACGACGATCTGGTTGACGAAGTTGAGCACCAGCATGAGGACGAACTCCATGCTCACCGGCACGGCGATGCGCGCGATCTCACGGGCCGGCGTCGGCGGTGCCGATCGACGGTCGCGGGAGACGGGCATGGCAGGGCGAGGCATGCGAGTGCCTTTCGACAACGAGGTGGGGGAGCGCGTCAAGGCTACGGCGTGTCGGGCCGTGAGTCGAAACGATTTGACCGGCGCGCCCGCGTCGTGTCGTCGCGGCTGCGGAGGTCAGTCGTTCATCGCCTTGATGATCGTCACGGCCAGGCTGATGCGGTCGTGCGCCCAGGCGTCGTCGGCCGGGCTGTCCGAGAGCTGCTCCGCGGCGTCGAGGGCGTTGTCGGCCTCGCGCACGATCGTCCACGCCCGCGCCCGACCCTCGTCGAGCCCGGCGCGCTCGCAGATGATCTCGAGGCGACGTCGCAGCGACCAGCGCACATCGGACCCCGTGCCCAGCTCGTCGGCGCGGTTCCAGAGTGCGGGGGCCACCTCGAAGGCAGGGTCGCCGGCCATCGGCTTGGGATCGATGGCGAGCCAGGGTGACCGGTAGGCGGCGAGCACGTTGGTGTAGTGCAGGTCGGTGTGGAGCAGACGGTCCTCCGTCGCCGTGCGGTCGGTCAGCTCCCGGGCGAGCGCGGCCGCCTGGTCGAGGTAGCGCCGGGGGAGCACCGCGGGCGCCGCCCGCAGCTCGTCGGCCTGCCTGAGGGCGTATGCCGTGAGGCTGGGCACGCGTGGGTGCGGCGGGCGCCGCAGCACCGAGAGGAGGTCGCCGATGACGCCACAGGCGTCGTCGATGTCGACCCGGCTCAGGTCGCGGGTGTGCAGGCGCTCGAGGAGCATGGCGAAGCGGGAGGGGTCGGCGCGGACGAGGCGCACGGCGCCGTGCCCGTTCCACGTCTGCAGGGCCAGGTGCTCGGTGGCGGCCTCCGGGTGGGGCCAGGTGATCTTGAGGACGCCCTCGCCGCTGACCCCCACGACGTCGCGCCCGGCCCCGAGCAGGCGGACGGGGATCGCCACGGCACACACGCCGCTCGAGCTGCGGCCGATCGGCTCGAGCTCCCACTCGGCGAGCAGGTCGCGGATGAGACCCGGGAGCGCGTCGATCCAGTCGTCACCCGAGGCGTGCCCGTCCGGCTCGTAGGAGCTGACCGCATGGGCGAAGTGCGCCGGGATGAGGTCGTACATCGGGTCGTAGCTCATGCAGTGGCTCCCGGGAAGGCGGTCGGTGGCACGTTCCAGTCGGCCGCGACGGCCTGGACGTCGGCGCTCCAACGGGCGACGTCCTCGAGGGTGGCCGGGCTGGGCCGGGGTCCGGCGATCTCGGTGCCGGCCTCGACGGCGGCCGCGAGCGTCTCGGTGGCGAGGCGGCGTGCCTCGGCGGGGGTCGTGACGGGGTGGGGCAGCGCCCAGCCGGCCGGCGTCGTCGAGGTCGAGCCTGCGACGGCGATCTCGAGCCGCGTCAGGGCGTCGAGCGTGCGCAGGGCCGTCACCTGCTGGCTGCCGGTGCTCTGCGCCGCCACGACCTGGAAGGCGTAGACGAGGGGCTGGGTGCGCTCGATGATCGCGGGCCGGACGGGACTGGGTGCGGCGACGGCGACGTCACGGCCGAGCAGGGCGGCCCCGGCCAGGCGTTGGGACCAGGCCGAGAGCAGCAGCTCACGGGTGCCCGGGGTGGCGGTGCTCGCGGCGACCCAGTCCTCCTGGCCGATCGAGTCGAGCAGAGTGGCGAGCTCCCGGCTGGTACGGGGGAGTGACGGTGCCGACGGGGCCGTGGAACGGCTCGGCGTGGGCGTCCCGGTCGCGCTCGTGGTGGCGCTCGGGTTCGACGACGAGGGGGTCGACGCGGAGGAGGCCGGCAGCGGGCCGCGGGCCAGGGCCGCGTCGATGACCGCCGTGGGCACCCCTGCGTTCGTCAGTCGTCCGCGCAGGACGGTGAGCTGCTCACGGTTGACCGAGCGCAGCTGCCGGACGAGAGGCCCTGCGTCCGGGCCGGCGAGCGCCGCGGTCTCGGCCCTGACGACGTGGTCGAGGTCGACCACGGCCGACAGGAGAAGGGCCTCGTCGGGCGCCGGGCGTCGGGTGGGGACGGGCGGAGGCGGCGGGGGGACGTCCAGCCGCAGCCCCCGGTCGACGAGGAGTGCGAGGACGGCGGCGCCCGCCCCGAGCGCGAAGAGACGGCGAGAGGGACGGCCCATGCCGTCCCCCACCCGTGACCCGAGCCCACGGGTGTCGCCGTCCATGCCGAGATCTTCGCACGCGAGCGGCGGTCGGCGACGACACCCGGGCGCCGATAGAGTGGAGGGCACGCGGCGCTCGTCCCTGCCCACGGGACGTCTGCGCCGGACATTCGAGAAGAGCAGGAGGCGTCGACTGATGAGCACGGCCCAGGAGATCAGAGCGACGCTCGAGCCGGTGCTCGAGCCCCTCGGGCTCGTCGTCGAGGACGTCACCGTGTCGCCCGCCGGCAAACGCCGTCTCGTACGCGTGCTCGTCGACTCCGACATCAGCAGCCTCGACGTCGCCGACACGAGCAGCACCGTGACGCCGCTCTCGCTCGACGCCGTCGCCGAGGCGACGCGCGCCGTGAGCGACATGCTCGACGACAGCGACGTCCTGGGTGAGACGGCATACGTCCTCGAGGTGTCCTCACCCGGCGTCGGTCGACCGCTCGCCTCGCGTGACCAGCTCCGCCGCCAGGTGGGCCGCCTCGTCGAGGTCGTCCACCAGGGCGGCACCGACACCGGACGACTCGTGGAGGTCGGCTCCGACACGCTCGTCCTCGAGGTCCCTGCCACGAAGAAGACACCCTCGCGCCGCCTCGAGCTCGATCTCGACACGGTCCAGCGAGGCACCGTGCAGGTCGAGTTCACCCGGCCCGGAGCCGCAGACACCGCCGCAGACGCCGCGGCCGCTGACGACACCACCGACACCGACGACTCGGACGACACGTCCGCCCTGGAAGGGGACCACTGATGGACATCGACCTCGCAGCCCTGCGCGCCCTCGAACGAGAACGCGACATCAGCCTCGACGTGCTCATCCCGGCCATCGAGCAGGCCCTGCTCGTGGCCTACCACCGCACCGACGGCAGCCAGCGCATCGCCCGCGTCGAGCTCGACCGCAAGACGGGCCACGTCATCGTCTGGGCGCGCGAGGAGGGCGAGCTGCTCCCCGTGACCGAGGAGGGCGAGCGCCCGCAGCGTGGCGAGCCCGGTCCCGAGTTCGACGACACCCCGGTCGGGTTCGGCCGCATCGCCGCGTCGACCGCCCGCCAGGTCATCGTGCAGCGCCTGCGTGACCTCGAGGACGAGGCCATCCTCGGCGACTTCAAGGGTCGCGAGGGCGACGTGATCTCGGGCATCATCCAGCAGAGCCAGGACCCGCGGAACGTCCTCGTCGACTTCGGCACGGTCGAGGGCATCCTGCCCCTCGCCGAGCAGGTGCCCGGCGAGCGCTACGTCCACGGGGAGCGCCTGCGCTGCTTCGTCGTCAGCGTCAAGCGCGGGCCGAAGGGGCCGCAGGTCGGCCTGAGCCGTACGCACCCCAACCTCGTCCGCACCCTCTTCAAGTTCGAGGTCCCCGAGATCGCCGACGGCACCGTCGAGATCGCGGCCCTGGCCCGTGAGGCGGGCCACCGCACGAAGATCGCGGTCCACAGCCGGGTCGCGGGGGTCAACGCCAAGGGTGCCTGCATCGGTCCGATGGGGGCCCGCGTGCGCGCGGTCATGACCGAGCTGCGTGGCGAGAAGATCGACATCGTCGACTACGCGGACGACCCGGCCACGTTCGTGGCGGCCGCGCTCTCACCGGCCCGGGTGCAGTCGGTCGAGATCGTCGACGCGTCGGCCCGCGCGGCTCGAGTCGTGGTGCCGGACTACCAGCTCAGCCTCGCGATCGGCAAGGAGGGGCAGAACGCCCGTCTCGCCGCCAAGCTGACGGGCTGGCGCATCGACATCCGCCCCGACACCGACGCGGCGGGTGGTCCCGCCCCCCGTGGTGGCGACGACGCGGCCCCCGACGACGTCTGACCGGCGGTCCGGCGGCACCCGTGGAGCGGGTGACCGCCCGGACGCGGTAGACTTTCCTGTGGCCGACCGGACTGGACTCCGTGCTGAGCCGTCCCGCACCTGTGTGGGATGTCGAGGAATGGATAGCTGGTCGGCCCTGCTGCGAGTGGTCGCGGTGACGGACGAGCACTCCGGGGGCAACCCCCCGGTCACGCTTCGCCCCGACCCACGGCACCGGATGCCGGGACGCGGTGCATGGTTGCACCCGACCCCCGACTGTCTCGAGCTGGCAGTGCGCCGCAAGGCGTTCGGACGTGCCCTGCGCCTGCAGGTGGCGGTCGACGTCGGACCGGTGGCACGACACCTCGGGATCCAGCACCCGTAGCACGCATGGCGTCGCCCCCGTCGGGGGTCGCGCCGGATCAGTCAGAGATCAGTCAACGAACCACAAGGCGGGTTGAAACGCTATGAGCACCCGATGAGTACTCAGCGATGAGCAAGCCCCAGCAATAACCCACGGTTCGGCCACACCCTGTTCAGGCCGGACCAGGAACAGGAGAGATGTGGCTAAGGTCCGGGTCTACGAGCTCGCCAAGGAGCTCGGAGTCGAGAGCAAGACACTGCTCGCACACTTGAAGAGCCAGGGAGAGTTCGTCCGGTCGGCATCGTCGACCATCGAGCCCCCCGTCGTCCGCAAGATCATCGAGACCTTCCCCCGGGAAGGCTCCTCCGGCGGCGACAACAAGCCGGCGGCCCCCAAGGCCGCCCCCACCGGCGCGACTCCGGCCGCGCCCCCGAAGGCTGCTCCGGCAGCCGCGACGCCGTCGGCCCCCGCGCCGGCCGCCCCGGCTGCCAAGGCACCCGCGGCTCCGGCGTCGTCGACGCCC
>NZ_BJYX01000003.1 GCF_007991735.1 Terrabacter aerolatus
CATCAACCCCGGGACCGGCCAACTTCGCTCGCGATCACTCGCTCCGCGGTGGCGTCCGTTCCTCCCTGTCGGGCTGACGAAGAGAACATTAGCCCGGCCCTCCGGGGAAAGACAAATCCGTGCTCTCAGACCCCGCCGTGACGCACAAAAGGGGCGGATCCCCCTGCGCTGCAAGGGAATCCGCCCCGATCACGGCTGTTCGAGCCGACGGTTCAGCGTCCGGGGACCCGCACCTCACGCACGACGGGCCGCGGCCAGGTTGCGCCGGCCACGCTTGATGACGGCGACCGCGCCGTGCAGGAAGTCCTGCTCCCCCAGCACCTGGTCGGGATCGGTCACCTTGACGTTGTTCAGCGAGGCTCCGCCCTCCCCGATCGCCCTCCTCGCGCTGTTGCGCGAGTCGACGAGACCGACCGCCACGAGCGCGTCCACGAGCGAGGTCCCCACCGGGACCTGCGCCCCCGGCAGCTCCGACGTGGCGTCACCGAGCGTGCGGGCGTCGAGGGCACCGAGGTCACCCTTGCCGAAAAGCGCCTCCGACGCCGCCTGGACCGCGGCGGTCGCGGCCGCGCCGTGCACGAGGGTCGTGACGTCGGCAGCGAGGGCCTTCTGCGCCGCCCTGCGGAAGGGCTCCTCGGCGACCTGCCGCTCGAGCTCGACGATCTCGTCACGCGTGCGATCCGAGAGCGCCTTGAGCATGCTGACGACCGAGGCGTCCTCGACGTTGAGGAAGTACTGGTAGAAGACGTACGGGCTCGTCATGTCCGCGCTGAGCCAGACGGCGTTGCCCTCCGACTTGCCGAACTTGCGTCCCGTCGAGTCGACGAGCAGTGGCGTGGCGAGGGCGTGCACCGACGTGCCCTCGACCCGGTGGACGAGGTCGACGCCGGCGGTGATGTTGCCCCACTGGTCGCTGCCGCCGATCTGCAACGTGCAGCCGCGGCTGCGGTGGAGCTCGAGGTAGTCGAGCGCCTGCAGCATCTGGTAGCTGAACTCGGTGTAGGAGATGCCCTGGTCGCTCTCGAGGCGCCGGGCGACCGCCTCCTTGCGGATCATCTGGTTGACCCGGAAGTGCCGACCGACGTCGCGGAGGAAGTCGAGCGCACTCATCGGCGCCGTCCAGTCGAGGTTGTTGACGAGGGTGGCCGCGTTCTCCCCCTCGAAGTCGAGCAGCGGCCCGACGAGCTGTTGGATCCGGCTCACCGCCGCGGCGATGGTGTCCTTGTCCTGGAGCACGCGCTCGGCGTCGGGCTTCGGGTCACCGATGAGTCCGGTGGAGCCGCCGACGAGGCAGATGACGTGGTGGCCGGCCGCCTGCATGCGCCGCATCACCGACAGCTGGACGAAGTTGCCGAAGTGCAGCGACGGCGCGCTCGGGTCGAACCCGCAATAGAGCGTGATCGGCCCGTCGGCGAGTGCCTCGCGCAGCGCCGCCTCGTCGGTGGTCTGTGCCACCAGGCCGCGCCACTGCAGCTCGTCGAAGATGTCCGTCACGGGTATCGGTGTCCTCTCGTCCCGGCGGGCTCCCTGCCCACCCGGACACAGCCTGCCGTATGCCGCCACGCCGGTGCCAACGAGTACCACCCGTCCCGCGTGCCGAGCCCTAACGACCGGGCCGTCGCCGGCCCGGCCGGTAGGGGGACACGGTGGGTTCCCCGTCGAGCCAGAAGCGCCAGGGGTAGGACGTCCCGTCGCCACCGGGACCGCTGACCCCTACACGTGGCCCCGTCCGAACGCCGTGGCGGCCCTCCCGCGCGAGAGGGCCGCCGACGACGACCGGGGACCCGGGAGCGCACAGGTCGACGCCGGAGAGTCCACCCGTCACGCCCAGGGCGGCCGTCAGCCGTCCCGGCCCGCGGCACCAGTCACGCTCGCTCACGCCGGCCCGGCGCTCCGCCGCCACGTCGTGCCCCGCGACCACCTCCCCGGCCCGGAGGAGGACCACCTCCGGGACGTCCGGCTCCCCCGTGACCACGCAGAGCATCCAATGGTGTCCGTAGGTGAAGTAGACGAACGCGTGGCCGGCCGGACCGAAGACCGGGGCGTTGTGGCGGGTGGGCCGGCTCAGCACCCGGGACGCGGGGTCGACGCGTCCGGCATACGCCTCGGTCTCGGTGATGCGCACCGTCACCCCACCGTGCCGCACCCGGCACCCCAGCAGGTCGGCGCCCACCTCGAGCACCGGGCGGTCGAAGAACGAGCGGGGCAGGCTCTTCACGCGCGGCGCCGGCGCACGACGCCCGGACGGTACGTCGACACGCTCGGGTCTGCGTCGACCCAGAAGCGCCACGGGAAGGCCGACCCGTCACCTCCCGGCCCGCTCACGCCGACGCGCGGCCCGACCCGAACGCGGTCCGGCGCGACCGGCTCGCCCTCCGAGACGACGAGGTCGATGGGCTCGCCGATGGGCGGACGGCAGAAGTCGCGCCCGGTGTGCTCCTTCGTCATGGCGAGCGCCTGGCCGAGCCGTCCCGGCCCGCGCGCCCAGTCCCGCTCAGGCACCGGTCCCCGTCGCGCACGGACGAGGTCATGACCGGCCACGACCTCACCGGCCCGCACGAGCACGGCGGACGCCGACCCCTCCTCGCCGACGACGAGGTTGACGCACCAGTGGTGCCCGTAGGTGAAGTAGACGTACGTGAAGCCGGGCGGCCCGAACATCGGACGCGTGCGCGGCGTCTCCCCGCGGAAGGCGTGCGACCCCGGGTCGACCTCCCCGGCATACGCCTCCAGCTCGGTCAGCCGCAGCACGACGCCACCGTAGGAGAGGTGCCGACCCAGCAGCGCGGGCGCGACCTCGACGGACGGTCGGGCGAAGAACTCGCGGGGCAGGCGGCGGTCGGCAGCACTCACCGACGACACGCTAACCGCAGGGTCAGACGGTCTCGGCCGTCCACGCCCGCGCCTCGGCGAGACGGTCCCGCGCGGCCGCGAGCTGCTCGGCGACGCGAACGGGGGCGGTGCCACCCTGGGCGTCCCTCGAGGCCAGGGATCCCGCGACGGACAGGACCGAGCGGACCTCGGGCGTCAGGTGCTCGCTGATGCGGGCGAAGTCCTCGTCGGTGAGGTCCCACAGCTCGATGCCCCGGGGCTCGCACTCCCGGACGCAGGCGCCGGCGACCTCGTGCGCGATCCGGAACGGAACCCCCTGTCGCACCAGCCATTCCGCGATGTCGGTCGCCAGGGCGAACCCCTGCGGAGCCAGCGACTCGAGGCGCTCGGTGTTGAACGTCAGCGTGGCGACCATGCCCGAGAACGCCGGCAGGAGCACCTCGAGGGTGTCGACGGCGTCGAAGACCGGCTCCTTGTCCTCCTGCAGGTCGCGGTTGTAGGCCAGCGGGAGCGCCTTGAGCGTCGTCAGCAGTCCGGCGAGGTCACCGACGAGGCGGCCTGCCTTGCCGCGGGCCAGCTCTGCGACGTCGGGGTTCTTCTTCTGCGGCATGATGCTCGACCCCGTCGAGTAGGAGTCGTGCAGCGTGACGAAGGAGAACTCCTTCGTCGCCCAGAGCACGACCTCCTCGGCGATCCGGGAGATGTCGACGGCCGTCATGGCCGACACGAACGAGAACTCCGCGACGAAGTCGCGCGAGGCGGTGCCGTCGATCGAGTTCTCCACGGCGTGGGCGAAACCGAGGTCGTGGGCGACGGCCTCCGGGTCGAGTCCCAGCGACGATCCGGCAAGCGCGCCCGAGCCGTAGGGTGACGCGTTCGCACGGACGTCCCAGTCGCGCAGCCGGTCGACGTCGCGCAGCAGCGCCCACGCGTGGGCGAGCAGGTGGTGCGAGAGCAGGACGGGCTGGGCGTGCTGCAGGTGCGTGCGACCGGGCATGGCGACACCGAGGTGCCGGTCGGCCTGCGCGACGAGCGCGTCGACGACATCGAGGACGAGGCCGCCGACGATGCGGGTGTGCTCGCGCAGGTACATCCGGAAGAGGGTGGCGACCTGGTCGTTGCGCGACCGTCCCGCCCGCAGGCGGCCGCCGAGGTCGGGGCCGACCCGCTCGATGAGTCCCCGCTCGAGGGCGGTGTGGACGTCCTCGTCATCCTCGGCCGGCGTGAACGCACCCGACAGGACGTCGGCCTCGAGGCGGTCGAGCCCGTCGACCATCCCGGCGAGGTGCTCGGCCGACAGGAGCCCGGCGGCGTGCAGGACCCGCGCGTGGGCGCGCGAGCCGGCGATGTCCTGCGGCGCCAGCCGCCAGTCGAAGTGGGTGCTCTTGGACAGCGCCGCGAGCGCCTGGTCGGGATCGCCGGCGAAGCGACCGCCCCAGAGGCTCACGCGGGCCGCTGCGCCCTCGGCGCCGTCGCCGCCCTCGGTGGCGCTCGTGTGGGTGGGGTCGGTCATCGCGGTTCTCCTCGTGGGTGGACGTCGTGGGTCAGCGTGCTGGGCGTGGTCGGCGGGTCGGTGCGGGCGCCGGCACGCCCGTTGGCCGCTCGCCGGCGATGGTCTCAGTCTCGCGTTCCGGCGAGGGACTGCAGGCGCTCGGCCACCGCGGCAGCCTGATCGACGCTGTCGGTGACGAGCAGGATCGTGTCGTCGCCGGCGATGGTCCCGACCACGCCGGGGTCGCGGGCCTGGTCGATGGCCGACGCGAGGTAGTTGGCGGCGCCGGGCGGGGTGCGCAAGACGACGAGGTTGACCGCCGCCGCCGCCGACACGAGCAGCTCCTCGCAGGTCCGCCTGAGCCGGGCCGAGGCGGCGTCGCCGATGGAGCCCACGGCGGCCACCTCACCGCCCTCCCCGGGGACGGCATACACGAGCGCGCGGCCGCGCCTGACCTTGACCGCGCCGAGCTCGACGAGGTCACGCGAGAGGGTCGCCTGGGTCACCTCGGTGCCCTCGGCGACGAGCAGGTCGGACAGCTCCCCCTGGCTGTGCACCTCGTGGGACCCGAGCAGCTCGACGATGCGGCGCTGGCGCTGGGTGCGGCTCACGGGGTGACCCCCGACGTCGCGCGGGCCGCCTCGAGGATGGCCGGCAGGGCATCGAGGAAGCCCTGCAGCTCGTCCTCGGAGATGACGAGCGGAGGGGCGAGGCGCAGGGCCGTCGGCGTCACCGCGTTGACGATGAAGCCCGCGTCGCGGGCCGCGGCCATGACCGCGGGGGCAGGTATGCCGTCCAGCTCGATCGCGCGCAGCAGACCCCGTCCGCGGGTGCCGGCCACACCATCGAGCTCGACGTGGTCGAGGAGGGCCCCGACGCGGCGCACGTGCTCGAGCAGGTGGTCGCGCTCGATCGTGTCGAGCACGGCGAGACCCGCCGCGCAGGCCAGCGGGTTGCCGCCGAAGGTCGTGCCGTGCTGACCGGCCGACAGCAGCGTGGTGACGTCGGGCCCGAACGTGACGAGGGCGCCGATCGGCACGCCGCCGCCGAGCCCCTTGGCGAGGGTCATCGCGTCGGGGACGATTCCTGCGGCCTGGTGGGCGAACCAGTCCCCCGTGCGGCCGATCCCGGTCTGGATCTCGTCGACGACGAGGAGGGCGCCCCGGGCGCTCGTCAGCTCGCGGGCCAGGCGCAGGTAGTCCGGCGAGAGCTCCCGGACCCCGGCCTCGCCCTGGACGGGTTCGACGAAGAGCGCCGCCGTGCGGTCGTCGACCGCCGCGCGGAGCGCGTCGGGGTCGTTCGGGGGCACGAAGACGACTCCGGGGATGAGCGGCTCGAACGGCTCGCGGTAGGCCGCCTTGTGGGTCAGCGCGAGCGCGCCGGTCGTGCGTCCGTGGAACGAGCCCTCGAGGGCCACGATGCGGTGGCGCCCGGTGCGGCGCGAGAGCTTGATCGCTGCCTCGGTCGCCTCGGCGCCGGAGTTGGCGAAGAAGACGCCCGAGCCCTGGGGTGCCGCCGCGACCTCGAGGAGCCGCTCGGCGAGCGCGATGGCCGGCTCGGAGGTGAAGAAGTTCGAGACGTGGATCGCCGACTCGGCCTGCTTGGCCACGGCCTGCACGAGGGCGGGGTGGCCGTGGCCGAGAGCGTTGACGGCGATCCCGGACAGCAGGTCGAGGTAGCGCCTGCCGTCGACGTCGGTGACCCAGCACCCGTGCCCTGAGGCGAGGACCAGCTGGGGTGTGCCGAACACCTGGACCATGGCTCCGGCGTAGCGGCCGAGCAGGTCGTCTCCCGTGGTCATGGGGTCTCCTCAGGCGTCGGGGCGGAAGCGGCAGGGGCGGCGGGGCCCGGGGCCGGCTGGGACCCGGTGATGTCGGGCAGGACCATGGTGCCGATCCCCTCGTCCGTGAAGATCTCGAGCAGGATCGAGTGCGGCTTGCGCCCGTCGACGACGTGGGTCTGGGGCACCCCGCCCTCGACGGCTCGGATGCAGGCCTCGAGCTTGGGCACCATGCCGTGGTCGACCCGCGTGAGGAGCTCGCGTGCCGCGCTGACCGTGATCGTCGAGAGCAGCGAGCTGCGGTCGGGCCAGCCGGCGTAGATGCCCTCGACGTCGGTGAGCACGACGAGCTTCTCGGCCCCCAGGGCGACGGCGATCGCGGCCGCAGCGGTGTCGGCGTTGACGTTGAGCACCTGTCCCTCGACGTCGAGGTCGGGGGCGACGGTGGACACGACCGGCACCCGGCCGGCGTCGAGGATGTCGAGGATCGCCGAGGGATTGACGCTCTCGACGTCGCCCACGAGCCCGAGGTCGACCTCCTCGCCGTCGACGACGGTGCCGCGCCGACGTGCCCCGAGCAGGGCGGCGTCCTCGCCGGACAGGCCCACGGCGATCGGGCCGTGCTGGTTGAGCAGACCGACGAGCTCACGCCCGACCTGACCGGTGAGCACCATGCGCACGACGTCCATGACCTCGGGTGTCGTGACCCGCAGCCCGCCCTTGAACTCGCTGACGAGGCCCACGCGCTCGAGCATGGCCTTGATCTGCGGACCGCCGCCGTGGACGACGACGGGGCGCAGGCCGGCATACCTGAGGAAGGCGATGTCCTCGGCGAAGGCGGCCTTGAGCTCGTCGTCGACCATGGCGTTGCCGCCGTACTTCACGACGACGAGGGCACCGCGGAACCGCTCGAGCCACGGGAGCGCCTCGACGAGGGTCGCGGCCTTGCTCGCCGCCACCCGGATGGCTGCGGCGTCGATGAGGCCCCGGAGGTCGGCGGGCTGGTCTGGACGGGTGCTCGCGCTGGTCATGTGCTGTAGGCCGAGTTCTCGTGGACGTAGTCGTGGGTCAGGTCGTTGGTCCAGACGGTGGCGGACTCGGGGCCGGCGTGCAGGTCGACGCGGACGTGCACCTCGCGCGACGTGAGGTCCACGAGAGTGCGGTCCTCACCCACTCCCCCGGACCGGCACACCTGCACGCCGTTCATCGTCACGTCGAGGGCGGCCGGGTCGAACGCCGCACGGGTCGTGCCGACGGCCGCGAGGACGCGCCCCCAGTTGGGGTCGTTGCCGAAGATCGCGCACTTGAAGAGGTTGTTGCGGGCGACGGCGCGGGCGACCTCGAGGGCGTCGTCGACGCTCGCGGCTCCGGCCACCTCGATGGCGATGTCGTGCGCGGCGCCCTCCGCGTCGGCGATGAGCTGCCGCGCGAGGTCGGTGCAGACGGCGGTGAGCGCCTCGGTGAGGGCGCCCCGGTCGACTGCGACGCCGGACGCGCCGGAGGCGAGCACGGCGACGGTGTCGTTGGTCGACATGCAGGCGTCGGAGTCGATGCGGTCGAACGAGACATCCGTCGCTGCCCGCAGGGCCGCGTCGAGGTCGGTCTGGTCGACGACGGCATCGGTGGTGAGCACGACGAGCATCGTCGCGAGGGCCGGCGCGAGCATGCCGGCGCCCTTGGCCATGCCGGACACCGACCAGCCCGCACCGGCGTGCCGGGCCACCTTGTGCACCGTGTCGGTCGTCTTGATGGCGACCGCTGCCGCCTCGTGCCCCTCGATGGAGAGGGCTGCGGCTGCGGCGTCGACCCCGGAGATGATCCGGTCCATGGGCAGCAGCTCGCCGATGAGGCCGGTCGAGCACACGACGACGTCGCCCGCGGAGACGCCGAGGACCTCGGCGACGTGCTCGGCCGTGCGGTGCGTGTCGAGGAAGCCCTGCGTCCCCGTGCACGCGTTGGCTCCGCCCGAGTTGAGCACGACGGCGTCGACGCGACCGTCGGCGACGACCTGGCGCGACCACGTGACCGGGGCGGCCTCGACCCGGTTCGTCGTGAAGACCGCCCCGGCGTGGTGGTCGGGGCCGTCGTTGACGACGAGCGCGAGATCGGGGGTGCCGCTCGCCTTGAGACCGGCGGTGACGCCCGACGCCCGGAACCCGGCGGGCAGCTGGACGCGTTCCTGGCCACTCATGGTGCGACTCCTGCGTTGGGAAGGCCGAGGGTCTCCTCGAGACCGAGGGCGAGGTTGGCGCACTGCACGGCGGCACCGGCCGTGCCCTTGGTGAGGTTGTCGATCGCCGACACGACGACGACCCGTCCGAGCCGCTCGTCGACGGCCACCTGCAGCTGCACGTGGTTGCTGCCGACGACCGAGGCCGTCGCGGGCCAGGAGCCCTCGGGCAGCACGTGGACGAAGGGCTCGTCGGCGTAGGCGGCCTCCCAGGCCGCGCGCACGGACGACAGGTCGGTGCCCTCGCGCAGGCGCGCCGTGCACGTCGCGAGGATGCCGCGGGGCATGGGGGCCAGGGTCGGCGTGAACGAGACGGTGACCGGCTCGCCCGCGGCGCGCGAGAGGTTCTGCTCGATCTCGGGGGTGTGCCGGTGCCCGCCGCCGACACCGTAGGGGGACATCGAGCCCATCACCTCGCTGCCGAGCAGGTGGGGCTTGAGCGACTTGCCGGCACCCGACGTGCCGGAGGCCGCCACGACGACGACGTCGCGGGCCTCGAGCAGACCGGCGGCGAAGCCGGGTGCGAGGGCCAGGGAGATGCCGGTCGGGTAGCAGCCCGGGACGGCGATGCGCGTGGCCCCCGAGAGACGCTCGCGCTGCACCGAGCCCGCCGGCCCGGGGAGCTCCGGGAGGCCGTAGGGCCAGGACCCGGCATACGCCGTGTCGTAGAAGGCCGTCCACGCCGCCTCGGACTCGAGGCGGAAGTCCGCGCCGCAGTCGATGACGACGACGTCGTCCGGCAGCTGGGCCGCGAGGGCGCCGGAGTGCCCGTGGGGCAGCGCCAGGAAGACGACGTCGTGCCCGGCCAGGGTCTCGACCGTCGTCGGCTCGAGCACACGGTCCGCGAGCGGAACCAGGTGCGGGTGGACGCCCCCGAGTCGTTCACCCGCGCTGCTGGCCGCCGTGACGGCCCCGATGTCGAACTGCGGGTGGGCGAGCAGCAGCCGGAGGATCTCTCCTCCGGCGTAGCCGCTCGCCCCCGCCACTGCTGCCCTGATCACAATGCATGACTATACACGCTCATGCATATTCGTGCATTCAGGGTCTCAGCGTTGGATGGCCCCCGTCGCGGACGTCGCGGCCGCCACCGCAGCGTCGCGGAACCCGTTGACCTCGTCGGTCGTCAGGGTCCGGTCCGGAGCCCGGAAGGTGAGCCGGTAGGCGAGGGACCGGTGCCCGGCCTCGATGCGCTCGCCCTCGTAGACGTCGAAGAGGACGACCGACTCGAGCGACTCCCCCGCGCCCGAGCGCAGCGCGGCCTCGACGTCGGCCGCCGCGACGTCGGACGCGACGAGCAGGGCGATGTCGGTCATCGCGGGCGGGAAGCTCGAGAACGAACGGGCCTGAACGGGGTCTGCGCTCGCCGCGACGAGCACGTCGACGTCGAACTCCGCCGCCACCGTGCGCGCCGGCAGGTCGAGGGCGGCGACCACCTTCGGGTGCAGCTCGCCCGCGTGACCCACGAGCGTGCCGTCGGCCAGCGTGATCCGGGCGCAGCGGCCCGGGTGCCACGGGGCGTGGCCCGCGTCGTTGCCGACGACGACGGGCACGGCCAGGGCGGCAGCCGCGGCCTGCACGGCGGCGACCATGTCGCTCCAGTCGGCGGCGCGGCCGGGGCCCCACCATCCCGCCTGCTCGGCCTGGCCCGTCGCGAGGATGCCCGCGCGACGCGGCTGGTCGGGCACGGCGGCATACAGCCGGGTGAGCGTCTCGGCGTCGGGCCGGGAGGCGACCCCGGGGATCGGCGCCGTGCCGAGCGATGCGCCGGGACGGAAGACGAGGCCCAGCTCGTAGATCGCGACGTCCTTGTGCCCACGCGCGACGTTGCGGCGCAGCGTGTCGACGAGGCTCGCGAGGATCGACGTGCGCAGCAGCGGCCGCTCCTCGGACAGGGGGTTGGCGAGCCGCACCGCGTGGCGGCGGTCGTCGTCGGCCGGCAGCATGAGGTGGTCGGCGAGCTCCTCGGAGACGAACGGGTAGCTGAGCACCTCGGTCAGCCCGGCGCCGGCGAGCGCGTCCGCGACGACCCGGCGGGCCTTCTGCCCGTGGGTCAGGCCGCGACCGTCGCTCGGCGTCGGGGTGATCGACGGGATGTTGTTGTAGCCGTCGATCCGGGCGACCTCCTCGGCGTAGTCGGGAGCGTCGACGAGGTCGGGGCGCCACGACGGGGGCGTCACGAGGACGTGGGTCTCGTCGGCGCCCTGACCGGACTCCTCGACCCGGCACCCGAGGTCGCGCAGGATCCCGACGACGCGTTCGCGCGGGTAGTCGACGCCGACGATGCGCGCGGGCTCGGTGACGTCGAGCAGGTATGCCGTGCGGCCCGTCGTGCGGTCGACGTCGGTGACGTCGGGGTCGACGGTGCCCCCGCCGTGCTCGACGAGAAGGTCGACGGCCAGCTGCGCGGCAGCCGCTGTCACCTCGGGGTCCACCCCGCGCTCGAAGCGCTTGGAGGCCTCGGTGATGAGCCGGTGCCGGCGCGAGGAGCGGGCCACGGTCGTCGGGTCGAAGTGGGCCGCCTCGATGAGGACGTCGGTCGTCGTGTCGGTCACCTCCGAGGACGCGCCGCCCATGACGCCGGCGATGGCGAGCGGCTGCTCCCCACCGTCGGTGATGAGCAGGTCGTCGGGGTGCAGGGTGCGCTCGACGTCGTCGAGCGTCTTCAGCGTCTCGCCCCCACGGGCCCGTCGCACGACGATCGAGCCGGAGAGCCGGTCGACGTCGAAGGCGTGCAGCGGCTGGCCCAGCGCGAGCATGACGTAGTTGGTCACGTCGACGGCGAGCGAGATCGGACGCATGCCCATCTGCGTCAGGCGCTTGCTCATCCACGCCGGCGACGGCCGCGTCGGGTCGATGCCCCGCACGATGCGGGCGACGTAGCGGTCGCAGCCGTCGTTGCCCTCGATCGGTGACTCGTCCTTGAGCTCGACGGCGTAGCCGCCGGTCGTGGCCTCCGGCACCGCGATCTCGGCGGGGTCCCGGTAGCCGCCCTCAGGGCTGCCCTGGGCGTGCCAGTACTCGCGGGCCAGGCCGCGCACCGAGAAGCAGTAGCCACGGTCGGGCGTCACGTTGGTCTCGACGGTCTCCTCGCCGAGCCCGAGCAGCGCGATGGCGTCGTCGCCCGGCTCGACGCTCGCGGCCTTCTCCGCGCCGAGCAGGCGGCTCAGCACGATGATGCCCTCGTGGTCGTGGCCCAGGCCGATCTCGTCCTCGGCGCAGATCATCCCGTTGGACACGTGCCCGTAGGTCTTGCGCGCGGCGATCGCGAAGCCCCCGGGCAGCACGGCGCCGGGCAGGACGCAGACGACGAGGTCGCCGACCTCGAAGTTGTGGGCGCCGCAGACGATCTCCTGGTGCTTGCCCTCGGTCAGCATCTGGCCGTTCCGGCCGACGTCGACGGTGCACCAGCGGATCGTCTTGCCGTTCTTCTGCGGTTCGAGCTCGAACGAGAGGACCCGGCCGACGACCAGCGGACCCGTGATGTCGCCACCGTGGAGGTCCTCCTCCTCCAGGCCGACGCGCACGAGGCTGGCGGCCACGTCGGCACCCCGGGCCCCGGGCGCGAGGTCGGTGTACTCGGCGAGCCAGCTGAGCGGCATACGCATGTCAGACCCCCATCCCGAACTGCTGCGAGAAGCGGACGTCGCCCTCGACGATCTCGTGCATCCCCTGGACCCCGTGGCGCAGCTGGAGCGCCCGCTCGATGCCGAGCCCGAACGCGAACCCCGAGTAGACGTCGGGGTCGATGCCGCAGGTGCGCAGGACCTTGCGGTTGACCATGCCGGAGCCACCGAGCTCGATCCAGCCCGAGCCGCCGCACGTGCGGCACGGCTCGGCGCTCCCCCAGGTCTCCTCGCCGTGGCAGGCGAAGCAGAGGAAGTCGGTCTCCATGCTCGGTTCGGTGAAGGGGAAGTAGTTGGCGCGGACGCGGGTGCGCGTCTCCTCGCCGAACATGATGCGGACGAACGCATCGAGCGCGCCGCGCAGGTGGGCCATCGTCAGGCCCTTGTCGATGGCGAGGCACTCGATCTGGTGGAAGACCGGGGTGTGCGTCGCGTCGAGGTCGTCGGTGCGGAAGACCTTGCCGGGGGCCACGATGTAGATCGGCGGCTCCTTCTCGAGCATCGTGCGGATCTGCACCGGCGAGGTCTGCGTGCGCAGCACGAGACCCGAGTCGACGGGGTCGAGGAAGAAGGTGTCCTGCATCTGCCGCGCGGGGTGGTCCGGCCCGAGGTTGAGCGCGTCGAAGTTGAGCCACTCGCTCTCTAGCTCCGGGCCCTCCGCGACCTCCCAGCCCATCCCGACGAAGGCGTCGACGAGGCGCTGGGCCACGAGCTCGATGGGGTGACGGGCGCCGAGCTGGCGCCGGAGCGCCGGGACGGTGACGTCGACCCGCTCCTCGACGAGGATGCGCTCGTCGCGCTCGGTCTCGAGCTCGGCCTGACGGGCCGTGAGGGCCTGCCCCACGCGGCCGCGGGCCTGACCCACCCGCTTGCCGGCCTCGGCCTTGGCGCTGGGCGGCAGCGCGCCGATCTCGCGGTTGGCGAGGGCCAGCGGGCTCTTCTCGCCCTGGTGCGCGATGCGCACGGCCTTGAGGTCGTCGAGGGAGGCGGCTGCGGCGATGGCCGTGAGCGCGTCCTGCACCGCTGCGTCGACGTTCGCCGGGTCGAGCGCGGAGACCTCGACCGGGTCGTAGTTCGTGTTGGGTCCGGACATCGGCGTGCGTTCGCTGCTCTCGCTCGGGTTCTCGATGGGCTGTCGTGCGGTTGCCCAGTCTAGGGGCGAGGCCGATCCGGACCGTGGTGCGTCCCGCGGAGGGGTGGTCAGCTGCCGACGACCGCCGGCAGCCCCGCCGGCAGCGCCACGACGAAGCGCGCCCCGCCGCTGTCGCCGTCGCTGACGTGGACCGAGCCGCCGTGGGCCTCGACGAGCCCCCGCACGACGTAGAGGCCGAGCCCGGTGCTCGCGTTGGAGGGGCCGTGCCAGAAGCGTCCGAAGATCTTCTCGCGGTCGGACGGGGGTATGCCGTCCCCCTCGTCCTCGACCTCGACGACGACCGACTCGGGAGCGTCACCGAGCGCCCCCGCGCGGTCGAGCGTCACCGTGACCTTGCCGGCTCCGTGGAGCAGGCCGTTCTCGATGAGGTTGAAGAAGATCTGCTCCAGGCGGTCGGTGTCGGCCCACATCTGCGGGAGGCCGTGGTCACGGGCGCGCCCACCGAGGCGGAGCTCGACGGTCCCGGTCGAGCGGCCCAGCTCGTAGCGGACGACGTGGGTCGTGAGCAGGGCGTGCAGGTCGACGGGTCCCAGCCGGAGGTTGAGGCTGTCGGAGTCGAGGCGCGAGATGTCGAGCAGCTCGGTGATGAGCCGCGTCAGGCGGGTGGCGTCGGACTCGATCGTCTCGATCATGAGGCGCTTCTGCTCGTCGGAGAAGCGGTCCCACCGCCGCAGCAGGCTGCTCGTGAAGCCCGTGACCGACGTCAGTGGTGCCCTCAGCTCGTGGGCCACCGTCGAGAGCACCGAGGCCTGGTCACGCTCGGCCCGCTGCCGGTCCTCGGCGTCACGCAGGCCGAGCACGACCCGCTCGACGGTGTGGTCGCTGCCGGAGCGGAGGTAGCGGGCGGTGACGAGGACGTCCTGGCCCCTGGGGGCGACGAGCAGCTTCTCGCGGTGGCCCGGGCGGCTCGGCAGGCCGTTCCACGGGTCGGTGTGTGCCCACCAGTCGCGGCCGTACTTGTCGGTCAGGGGCAGACCGTCCGCGAGGGTGCGACCCACGAGGGCCGAGGCGTCGCAGTCGAGGATGCGCAGGGCCTCGGCGTTGGCGAAGTGGATGCGCCGGTCGCTCCCGACGACGACGAGGCCGTCGGGGAGCAGCTCGGCCACCTCGGCGACAGGATCCGACGCCGATCCCGGCGGCAGCGCACCGGTCCCGTCGACGGAGGTCATGGCCCGAGGATAGCCACGGGCGGGCGCGGGGAGCGCGACGAGGGTCGTCTCAGCGGCTGGTGCGGCGGACCTCGGCCGACGCGTAGAGGCAGATCGTCGCCGCCATGGCGAGGTTGAGCGACTCCGCGTGCCCGTGGATGGGCACCCGCACGACGTCGTCGCACGCGTCCCGCACCTCGACGGGCAGGCCCCACGCCTCGTTGCCCATCACCCACGCGTGCGCACCCGAGAGGTCGGCGTCGTGCAGCAGCGTCGTCCCCGCGCCGTCGGCGGCGAGCAGCCGGACGCCGCGCCCGCGCAGGGCCGCGAGGATCTCCGGCACCGAGGCACCGACCGAGATCGGCAGGTGCCACAGCGACCCGACCGTCGAGCGGACGACCTTGCTGTTGTAGACGTCGACGCTGGCGTCGCTGACGACCACGGCGTCGGCGCCGGCGGCGTCGGCGCCCCGGATGACCGTGCCGGCGTTGCCGGGGTCACGGACGTTCGTCAGGACGCAGACGAGGGCGTCGGCCGGGAGGTCGGCGAGCACGTCGGCCAGTGGGAGGTCGAGCGCCCGGCACACGGCCGCGATGCCCTGGGGCGACTCGGTGTCGCACATCGCGGCCAGCACCTCGGGCGTCACCTCGTTGACCCACAGGTCGGCGACCCGGGCGGACTCGACGATGTCGGCATGGCGCTGCGCCGCCTCCGGCGTCACGTAGACGTCGCGGACGAGGTCGGGTCGGAAGGCGACAGCCTCACGGACGGCCTGCGGCCCCTCCGCCAGGAAGTCACCGGTGCGCGCACGCATCGAACGCCGGGACAGCGCCCGCACTGCCTTGACCCGATCGGATCGGGGGTTGGTCAGCACGGGGTGCCCCGGCGCTCGAGAGGTGTGGTGCGCGGTCGGACGACGCTCAGGCGGCGTCGCCGGCCTTCGCGTCCGCCTGGGCGGGCACGTTGGCGCGCGAGAGCTCGACGAGCGTGGCGAACGCCGGCGCGTCGTTGACGGCGAGGTCCGCGAGGATCTTGCGGTCGACCTCGACACCGGCGGCCTTGAGGCCCTGCATGAACCGGTTGTACGTCATGCCGTTGGCGCGGGCCGCGGCGTTGATGCGCTGGATCCAGAGGCGACGGAAGTCGCCCTTCTTCGCGCGACGGTCACGGTAGGCGTAGCCCAGCGAGTGGGTGACCTGCTCCTTGGCCTTGCGGTACAGACGCGAACGCTGCCCGCGGTAACCGCTGGCGCGCTCGAGAACGACGCGACGCTTCTTCTGGGCGTTGACCGCCCGCTTCACGCGTGCCACGTGAATACTCCTTCTCTGCTTGACGCAGTGCTTGCTGCTGCTGGCCTACCGGGGACCCGGTCGCTCAGCGAAGTGCTGATGGGTGGGGGTCCCGGCTCACTTGCCGAGGAGCTTCTTGGCCTTCTTGGCGTCCGGCTTGGCGAGCTCGACGTCGTTCGCGATGGAACGCATCTTCTTGCTCGACTTGTGCTCGAGCAGGTGGCGACCGCCGGCCTGCTCGCGCATGACCTTGCCGGTGCCGGTCAGGCGGAAACGCTTCTTCGCACCGCTGTGCGTCTTCATCTTCGGCATGGGGGCCGATCTCCTTCGTGTTGCGTGCGCCAGTGGGCGCACGTGGTGTGTCGGGCCGGTTGCTCGAGACTGGGCTCGCGCCTCCGGCTGGTCACCACCGGCCGATCACTCGGCTGCGGCGGTGGCCTGGTCGGTCTGCGGGGCCGGCGCCTCGGACTGCTCGGCGGCGGGGGCCGTCGGGGCTTCCATGGCTTCCGTGGCTTCCGTGGCCTCCGGTGCTGCCGTGGTCGCGGTGTCGGCCGGTCGCTGGTCGTGCTGCTCGCGGGAGCGACGCTGCTCGGCCTTGGCCTCGGCCTTCTTCTTGGTCGGACCGATCACCATGATCATGTTGCGGCCGTCCTGCTTCGGTGCCGACTCGACGAAGCCGAGCTCGGCGATGTCCTCGGCGAGACGCTCGAGCAGACGACGACCCAGCTCGGGCCGGCTCTGCTCGCGGCCGCGGAACATGATCGTCACCTTGACCTTGTCGCCCGCCTTGAGGAACCGCTCGACGTGGCCCTTCTTGGTGCCGTAGTCGTGCGGGTCGATCTTCGGGCGGAGCTTGATCTCCTTGATGACGGTGTTGACCTGGTTCTTGCGCGCTTCCCGTGCCTTCATGGCGGCTTCGTACTTGAACTTGCCGAAGTCCATGAGCTTGGCGACCGGCGGCTTGGCCATGGGGGCCACCTCGACGAGGTCGAGGTTCGCCTCCTCGGCCAGACGCAGCGCGTCCTCGACGCGGACGATGCCGACCTGCTCGCCGTTGGGGCCAACCAAGCGCACTTCCGGGACCCGGATGCGCTCGTTGATGCGAGGCTCGCTGATGTGGTGCTCCTAAGTTCGAGAAATGGTGTGACCAGACGGAGAGTGCCTGTCCTGCTGCGACCACAACGAGAAAAGGGCTCCCCGTGTGTGCACGGGAAGCCCAAGGGTCGCGTATGCCCGACGGTCGCCGTCTCGTCACACGGCTCGGCAGGCGTGCCGCGGGCGGCGGCCGGTCGAGCAGACCTTGACCCGGCGACCGTGAGGTCGACGCGGGTGGAAGCGGGCTTCTCTTGCACGTCGTCACCGGCGTCCGCCGGAGCGGGGCATGGTGACGGCTGGTCAGTGACCGATGTTAGCAGCCGAGGCGCCGTGCTCCGAATCGGCGCTGCCGCCCCGGGTCGGAGTCCCGACCCGCCCCTCGTCCGGAGCCTCGGAGCCGGCGCCCGCCCGCGCCCCACGGCTGGCGCGTGAACCGACCATCCCGGCGACCGCGATGACGACACCGAGGGCCGAGACCACGACGAAGCCCCACGGCCACCCACCGTGGTCGATGGCGAAGCCGGCGACGGGGGCGCCCACCGCGGACCCCGCGGTCATGGCCGAACCGTGCCACCCCATCATCTCGCCGCGGAAGCGTTCGGGGACCTGGCGGCTCAGCTGCTCGACCGTCGCGGTGATCGTCGGGGCGCAGAGGAAGCCGGACACCGTGATGAGCACGGCGAAGCTCGGCACCCCGACGGCGAGCGCGACGGGCGCCGTCGTGGCTGCGAGTCCCCCGAGCAGCCAGAAGACCGAGAAGGAGCGGTGCCAGGCGCCGTAGAGCAGTCCACCCACGAGCGAGCCGGCACCCCACAGGGCCAGCACCCAGCCGATCGAGCCGGTGGCCTGGAAGGAGCGCAGCGCCGCGACGATCGAGACGTCGGTGCCGCTCAGCACGAGCGTCGAGCAGGCGGCGGCGAGGTAGACCGCGGCGACCGGAACGGTGATGAAGCCGCGGATCGCGCGTGCCGGCGGGGCGTCGTCGGGCTCGACCGCGCCGGCGACGGCCTCGGCCCGCCCGGCCTCGCCCACCCCGTCGAGCGCGACCTGCTCCCCCACCGCGTCGGTGTCGGAGGTGAGCCTGGGGTTGACGAGCCACAGGACGAACCCCGCTGCGACGGAGGTGAGCTCGCAGACCAGCAGCGCCCAGCCGGTGTCCCACGAGGTCGCCAGCCACACACCGATGGCCGGACCGGCCATGAAGGACAGCTCGGTCGCCGACGAGTCGAGCGAGAGGGCCGTGCGCCTCTGCTCGGTGGGCACGGACCGGATGATGACCTGGCGCAGGATGGAGAAGGTCGGCACGACGAAGAGCCCGGCGAGCGCGGCGAAACCGATGAGCGGGGCGTAGCCGACCCAGGGCGCGATCGACCAGCAGACCGCCTGGACCACGAGGGAGGGCCCGACCGTTCGGCGCAGGCCGATCCGGTCGAGCAGGCGACCGCGCCAGGGACCCGAGACGGCCACGGCGACGGTGGAGGCCGCCGTGACGAGCCCGGCCTCGCCGTAGCTGCGGCCGAGCGAGGACACCACGTGCAGCGTGAGGATCACGGCGCCGGCCCACATCGGGACGCGGATGAGGAAGCCCAGCACCAGCGCCGAGCGCGTGTCGCGGTTGGCGAGCACCGGCCGGTAGGCCCCCAGATCCATGGCACGAAGCCTGCCACCCGCCACCGACGGCGCGCACGCGGGTTCTCGCCCGGTGCCACCCGGCCCGCCCACCGGCGGTGCGCTCCCACGCGGCATACGCCAGAGGTCTTGTGACCGCCGTGGGACAGGAGAAAGGTGGGAGCCATGGCAAAGACGCCCGGCAGATCAGACCTTCCTGCGGCCCCCAACCCCGCCTCGCCGCAGGACATCCGCAACGTCGTGCTGGTCGGACCCGGCGGGGCCGGCAAGACCGCACTCTTCGAGGCGCTCGTCGCGGCGCGGGTCCCGGGGCAGCGCACCGGCACCGGCGAGCACGTGCGCACGACGACCCTGACCGCTGCCTCCTTCACGTCGGGGACGGTCACCCTCAACCTGCTCGACACGCCGGGCTACCCCGACTTCGTCGGTGACCTGCGGGCCGGGCTGCGTGCCGCGGACGCCGCGGTCTTCGTCGTGTCCGGCGCCGACGACATCGACCGACCGGTGTCGCTGCTGTGGCGCGAGTGCGCGGCCGTCGGCATGCCGCGGGCCGTCGTGGTGACGCACCTGGACCAGCCGCGCGCCGACTTCGCGGCGACCGTGCAGATGTGCCGCCGCACCTTCGGTGACGCCCGCGCCACGCACTGGCCCGTGCTCGACGCCGGGTCGGTCACCGGCGTCGTGGGGCTGCTGACCGGTGAGACGTCCGAGGAGCACGAGGAGGCCCGCGCCGCCCTCATCGAGTCCGTCATCGAGGAGTCCGAGGACGCCGGCCTGCTCGACCGCTACCTCGAGGGCGAGAGCATCGACACCGAGGCGCTGCTCGCCGACCTCCGCACGGCGATCGCCCAGGGCACCTTCTTCCCCATCCTGCCCGTCTCCCCGCTCACCGGCGCCGGCGTGGAGGAGCTGCTCGGCATGGTCGAGCGAGCCTTCCCCGACCCGACGGTCCACCCGCTGCCCACCGTCACCTCACCTGCCGGTGGCGCGATCGGCGGGGTCGCGTGCGACCCGTCGCAGCCGCTCGTCGCCGAGGTGGTGCGCACGACCACCGACCCCTACGTCGGGCGCCTGTCGCTCGTGCGCGTCTTCTCCGGCACGCTGCGCGTGGACGAGCCGGTGCACGTGTCGGGACATCTCGGCGACTTCGTCGGGCACGAGGTCGCCGGCCACCCGGCCCACGACGACGACGAGCGCGTCGGCCCGCTCGCGTCACCGTTCGTCGACGCGCACCGGCCCCGCGGCACCGCCATCGCCGGCGACCTGGCGCTCGTGTCCAAGCTGACCCGCGCCGAGACGTCGGACACCCTCTCCTCGGTGGAGCGGCCCGCCGTGGTCGCGCCGTGGCTGCTGCCCGAGCCGCAGCTGCCGGTGGCGATCCGGGCCGCGACGAAGTCCGACGACGACAAGCTCGGCGGAGCGTTGCAGCGGCTCGTCGCCGAGGACGTGACGATGCGGATGGAGCACTCGACCGAGAACGACCAGGTCGTCCTCTGGACGATGGGGCAGGCCCACGTCGACGACCTCATCGGTCAGCTCGCGGACCGCTACGGCGTCACGGTGACGGCCGAGCCCTACCGCACCTCGCTGCGCGAGACGTTCGTGCGCCGGTGCTCGGTGCAGGGCCGCCACGTCAAGCAGTCCGGTGGGCACGGGCAGTATGCCGTCTGCTCCATCGACATCGAGCCGCTCCCCCGCGGGGCCGGCTTCGAGTTCGTCGACAAGGTCGTCGGCGGGGCGGTGCCCCGCCAGTTCATCCCGTCGGTCGAGAAGGGCGCCCGGCTCCAGCTCGAGAAGGGCCTGCTCACCGGGCACCCGGTCGTCGACGTCCGGGTCACGCTGACGGACGGCAAGGCGCATTCGGTCGACTCGTCCGACGTCGCCTTCCAGACCGCCGCGGCCCTCGCGCTCAAGGAGGCGGCCAACGCCTCGACCATGGCGCTGCTCGAGCCCATCGACCGGGTCGACATCACCATCGCCGACGAGTACCTCGGCGCCGTCATGTCCGACCTCCGCGGTCGGCGCGGGCAGGTGCTGGGCACCGAGCCGGCCGACGGCATGGGACCGGAGGGTGGCTGGACGGTCGTGCACGCCGAGGTGCCCTCGGCCGAGCTGTCGCGCTACCCCATCGACCTGCGCTCGGTGTCGCACGGGACGGGGTCGTTCGTGCGCGAGCCGCTGCGCCACGACCTCCTGCCCGCCGACAAGGCCAAGGACCTCCTCGGCAGCTGAGACCACGACGACGACGAAGGAGCAGCCCGCGCGGACGCGCGGGCTGCTCCTTCGTCGTGACCGGGTTGCGGTCGACCGGCTCGGGTCAGAGCCGGACGAGCATCTTGCCGACGTTCTCGCCGCGCAGGACGCCGAGGAAGGCGTCCACGGCGTGGTCGATGCCGTCGCTGAACGTCTCGCGCGAGGTCAGGGTCCCGTCGGCGATCCAGCCGGCGGCACGCTGGGCGTACTCGCCGGCGAGGTCCCAGTGGTCGCCCACGAGGAAGCCGGTGATCGTGCCGCGCGTCTGGATGAGGCGGGCCAGGTTGCGCGGGCCCGGGGCGGCCTCGGTGTTGTTGTACACCGAGATCGCACCGCAGATCGCGATGCGGCCGCCGAGACGCAGCGAACCGACGGCGGCCTCGAGGTGGTCACCCCCCACGTTGTCGAAGTAGACGTCGATGCCGTCGGGCGCGGCCTCGCGCAGCAGGTCGGAGACGCGGCCGTCCTTGTAGTTGAAGGCTGCGTCGAAGCCGAGGTCGTTCAGGAGGTGGTCGACCTTCTCCTGCGAGCCGGCGCTGCCGATGACCCGGCTCGCACCGAGGGCCTTGGCGACCTGGCCGACGACACTGCCCACGGCGCCGGCGGCGCCGGACACGAAGACGACGTCGCCCTCCTTGAGCCCCGCGACGCGGGTCAGCCCGGCGTATGCCGTCAGGCCGGTCATGCCGAGCACGCCGAGGTAGGCGGAGGCGGGGGCCACCGAGGTGTCGACGACGCGCACGCCGGAGCCGTCGACGACGGCCTCCTCGCGCCAGCCGAGACCGTGCAGCACGTGGTCGCCGACGGCGATGCCCTCGGCCCTGGACTCGGTCACGACGCCGACCGCGCCACCGTGCATCGCCTCACCGAGCGCGTACGGCTCGGCGTAGGACTTGGCCTCGCTCATGCGGCCACGCATGTAGGGGTCGACCGACATGACCTCGTTGCGCACGCGGACCTGGCCGTCGGCGAGGTCGACGGGTGCGCTCTCGACGAGGGCGAAGTCGTCAGGGGTGGGCCAGCCGACGGGACGGCTCTTGAGCTGGACCTCGCGGGGGTTGATCATCGGGTCTCCTTCTGGGACAGGGGTTCTCAGGTGGTGAAGAGGTGGAGGGTGGTGCTGTGCGGGATCGGCGCCTCAGTCGACGAGGATCTCGACCGGGATGTTGCCGCGCGTGGCGTTGGAGTAGGGGCACACCTGGTGCGCGGTGTCGACGAGCTCGCGACCGAGCTGCGGGTCGAGACCCTCGGGCAGCTCGACGTGGAGGACGACGCCGAGACCGAAGCCGGTGCTCGAGGACCCGGAGAGGCTGACGTCGGCGGTGACCGCGACGTCGAAGTCCTCGACCCGACGCTTGCGCGCGACGACGCCGAGAGCGCTCGCGAAGCACGCGGCATACCCCGCGGCGAAGAGCTGCTCGGGGTTGGTGCCCTCACCGGAGCCGCCGAGCTCACGCGGGGCGGCGAGCGTGACGTCAAGGCGGCCGTCGGAGGTGACGGCGCGCCCCTCGCGTCCGGAGGCGGTGGCCGAGGCGACGTACTGGGCGGTCTGCGTGGTGGTGCTCATCAGGCTCCTTGAATTGCTGGCAATTAAGTTGTGCGCAATTTGATAGTACGCTTGAGCCATGAGCCCGTCCAGTCCGTCCACCCCGAGCCCCGGCCCGCTGAGCCTGGAGCAGCAGATCTGCTACGCGATGCACACGACGGTGCGCGCGTTCGACGCCGTCTATCGCGAGCTGCTCGCCGAGCACGGCCTGTCGTACCCGCAGTACATCGCGCTCATGGGGATCGCCGAGCACGGCCCGCTGACCGTGAGCCGGCTGGGTGAGCTGATGCGGCTCGACTCCGGCACCCTGTCGCCGCTGCTGAAGCGGATGGAGGCAGCGGGTCTCGTCGGCCGGACCCGAGACCCCGAGGACGAGCGGCGCGTGCTCGTGTCGGCCACGTCGACCGGGCACGAGCGCATCGCAGCCCTGCGCGAGCTGCCCCAGCAGATCGCCGCCCGCAGCGGACTCTCCCGCGAGCAGATGCTCGCCCTGCACGAGACCCTGCGCACGGTCACCGACCGGCTCGACGCGCACAGCTGAGGTTCGCGTCCGGCGCCGGCGGCCGCGACGTCAACGCGACGTCAGGACGGCAGCAGGATCGAGACGGCGTGGATGACCATGCCGATGAGACCGCCGACCAGGGTGCCGTTGATGCGGATGAACTGCAGGTCGCGGCCCACCTGCAGCTCGACGCGCTCGGCCGTCTCCTTGCCGTCCCACCGGTCGACGGTGTCGCTGATGATCCGCGTCAGCTCGGTGCCGTAGCGGTCGATCGCGTAGACCGTCGCGTCACAGATGCGGGCGTCGATGCGGTCCCGCAGCGCGGCATCGGCGAGGAGCCGCTCGGCGAGCCCCGTCACCTCCGTGACGGCGCGGACCCGGACCGGTCCCTCCTCGTCCTCCAGGGCGGCGACGACGACCGCGCGCAGCGAGCCCCACAGCGACATCGCCGTGTCGGCGACCTGCGGGTGCGAGAGCACCCGCTCCTTGAGCCGCTCCGCCTTGGCCTGCGTGACCGGGTCGTGCTGGAGGTCGTCGGCGAGGTCGATGAGCAGCTTGTCCAGGGCGAGCCGCACGTCGTGCTTCGGGTCGTTGCGGATGTCGGCCAGCCACTTGAGGGCCTCGACGTGGATCTTCCGCGCCACGAGGTCGTTGACCGCGGTGGGCACCCAGGCCGGCGCCCGCTGCGTGATGAGCGACTCGAAGAGGTCCTCGTTGTCGACGAGCCAGACCCGCATCTCGTCGAGAGCCAGGTCCACGAGACCGACATGGGCGTCGTCACGCACCACCTGGTCGAGCAGGCCTCCGGCCAGCGAGCTGATCGGCTCCTGCGCGAGGCGGGGCAGGACCGCCTGCTCGATGACGGCGCGCACGTCGTCGTCGGGGATGCGGTGCAACGCGTGCACGGTGACGGTCGCGACCTCGTCGACGAGACGCTTGGCGTGACCCGGAGCCAGGGCCCACTCGGCGGCGCGCCGGGTGGGCTCGGCGTCGAGGACCCGCTCGCGGATGATGTCCTCGCGCATGAAGTTCTCGCTGACGAACTCCTCGAGGCTGCGGCCGATCATCTCCTTCTTGCGCGGGATGAGGGCCGTGTGCGGGATCGGCAGTCCCAGCGGGTGCCGGAAGATCGCGGTGACGGCGAACCAGTCCGCGCACGCACCGACCATGGAGGCCTCGGCCCCGGCGTTGACGAAGCCGAGCAGCCCGTCGTCGTGCCCGCGCGTCAGGACGTAGACGACCGCGGCGAGCACGAGCAGGCCGGTGGCCACGAGGCGCATCCGGCGCAGGTCCCGACGGCGTCGGGCATCGAGAGCGGGGTCGACCATGAAACCGAGCGGTCCCCCGCCGCTGCCGCCTCCGGCCGGACGGGAACGGGGGCCCCCGTCGCTGCGGGAGGACGAGCTGGCGCCCGTCGCCGTACCGGTCGTCTCGTGGGACGTCTCGTCGGACGCCGTCGACGGCCCGGAGCCACGCTCCCGAGTCTGCTGCGGTGTGGTGTCCACGTCGGCACCTCCTCGGGGTGGTGTGCTCAGCGCGCCGCTTCGAGCGCGAAGGTCAGAGCATCGATCCTCGCACGGGTCTCGCCGTCGGTCGCGATCCGCTCGCCGATCCGGATGGCGACGGCGCCGACCTCGTCGGCGTCGAGACCCGGCTCGAGGGCCAGCAGGACCCTCAGGACGCCGGCTCCCGCGGGCTCGCCGGCCTCCACGCGGTGGGCCGTCACCCGGGGCTCGGCCGCCACCGCGGCCTCGACGGCGGCCTGCACGTGGGCGTCGCGGTGGCTCGGCTCCCACGCGCGCTCCTGCGCCAGGGCCCAGAGCATGCTCGGTCGCAGCGCGGTGGCGTGCGAGGAGGCGACGTCGACGACGAGCACCTGGCACTCCTCGCTGATCGCGGCCTGCGCCGCTGCCGAGGCGCGCACCGGCACGGGTCGTGCACTCGGGTCCCACGCCGCCAGGCTCTCGAGCGAGGAGAACATCGGCAGGGCGCGGGAGCCGTCAGGAGCCGTCAGCGTGACGGCGGCCATGTCGCTGCGGGTGTCGACCGCGTGGGCTCCCGACTCGTCGACCTCCGAGGCCACCGCGACGACGGGGACGAGCCAGCGCGCCTGCGAGACGTGCTCCATGAGGGTCGTCTCCGTGTCGTCGCCCGGAGCCGCGGAGGCCGCGACCAGGGCGGCCACGAGGGCCGGGTCGGCGACTCCCGTGTCTCCGGAGAAGCCGTGGGACGGGATCGACTTGCCCTCCCACGCCTGACCGGCGGAGTCCGCGGGGCGGCCGCGGTCGTCCCGGTGGCCCGACGCAGGCGTCGGCGCGGTCATGCGCCCGGTCGTCCGGCGACGTCGAGCGCCTCCGGGAGGGTGAACGCGCCGCGGTAGAGCGCGGACCCGACGATGGCGCCCTCGACGCCGTCGCCGACGAGCTCACGGATCGTGGAGATGTCATCGAGGGTCGAGACGCCGCCGCTCGCGACGACGGGACGGTCGGTGCGGGCGCACACGTCGCGGAGCAGCTCGACGTTGGGGCCCTGGAGCATGCCGTCCTTGTTGACGTCCGTGACGACGTAGCGGGCGCAGCCCTCCGCGTCGAGACGCGCGAGCGTCTCCCACAGGTCACCACCCTCACGCGTCCAGCCGCGCGCCGCGAGCGTCGTGCCGCGCACGTCGAGGCCGATGGCGACGCGGTCGACGTGCGCGGCGATGATCGAGGCCGTCCACTCGGGGTCCTCGAGCGCTGCCGTGCCGATGTTGACGCGTCGGCAGCCCGTCGCGAGAGCAGCCTCGAGCGACTCGGTGTCACGGATGCCGCCGGAGAGCTCGACCTGCAGGTCGAGCCGGCCCACGATCGAGGCGATGAGCTCACGGTTGCTGCCGCGGCCGAATGCGGCGTCGAGGTCGACGAGGTGGATCCACTCGGCCCCCTGCTCCTGCCAGCGCAGCGCGGACTCCCAGGGGTCGCCGAACTCGCCGCCGCTGCCGGCGACGCCCTGCACGAGCTGGACGGCGCGGCCCCCGGCGATGTCGACGGCGGGCAGCAGCTCGAGTCGGGGCTGGTCGTTCACGGCGTACGCGCTCCTCGGAGGTCGTGGCAGGGACTGTGGCATGACTGTGGCGTGGACTGTGGCATGGACTGTCGAGTATGCCGTGAGCCCGGGTGCGCGGGCCCGCCCGGTCCGGGACGTGGGCGGCCGGTCCGTAAGTACGCGAGTGGGGTCGTCGGCGCCTGGTGCACCTCGCACCGACGGGCCGACCACGGACGAGCGGACGTCGCGCCGACGGTCAGAGGGTGCGGACCCAGTTCTCGAGCAGGTGCAGCCCAGCGTCGCCGGACTTCTCGGGATGGAACTGGGTCGCGCTCAGGGGGCCGTTCTCGACGGCGGCGACGAACCGCCCACCGTGTCGCGCCCAGGTGACCCGGGGGGCGACCCTGACGAAGGCGCCGGTGGCCTCGAGCGTCCAGTCCTGCACGGCATACGAGTGGACGAAGTAGAAGCGCTCGTGCTCGACGCCCGCGAAGAGGCTCGACCCCTCGGGAACCTCGACCTCCGACCAGCCCATGTGCGGCACGATGTCGGCCGGCAGTCGCTCCACCGTCCCCGGCCACTCGGCCAGACCGTCGAGCGGGTGCTCGGACGGCTCGGTCGACCCGTCGAAGAGCACCTGCATGCCGACACAGACCCCGAGCACCGCACGGCCACCGCTGATGCGCCGGCCGATGATGCGGGGTCCGTGCGCCGCGGCGAGCCCGGACATGCAGGCGTGGAAGTTGCCGACCCCGGGGACGAAGAGGCCGTCGCACTCGAGGGCGCGGTGCGGGTCGGCCGTCAGGGTGACCGCGGCGCCGACCCGCTCGAGGGCGCGCACGGCCGAGCGGACGTTGCCGCTGCCGTAGTCGAGGACGACGACGTCGGCGCTCATCGCGGCGCCACCATCGTCAGAGCGCTCCCTTGGCACTGGGGATGCCCACGACGCGTGGATCGGGGGCCACGGCGGCGCGCAGCGCGCGGGCGACCGCCTTGAACTGGGCCTCGACGATGTGGTGGGGGTCGCGGCCGGCGAGCACCCGAACGTGCAGGCAGAGCCCGGCGTTGTAGGCGAAGGACTCGAGCACGTGGCGGGTCATCGAGCCGGTGAAGTGGCCGCCGATGAGGGCGTACTGCTGCCCCTCGGGCTCCCCCTCGTGCACGACGTACGGGCGGCCCGCGACGTCGACGACCGCGTGGCACAGCGCCTCGTCCAGCGGGACCGTGGCGTCGCCGAAGCGCGAGATGCCGGACTTGTCGCCGAGCGCCTCGCGCAGCGCCTGCCCGAGCACGATCGCGGTGTCCTCGACGGTGTGGTGGACGTCGACGTCCACGTCGCCCGTCGCCTTGACGGTGAGGTCGATGAGCGAGTGCTTGCTCAGCGAGTGGAGCATGTGGTCGTAGAAGGGGACCCCGGTCGAGATGTCCGAGGTGCCGGTGCCGTCGAGGTCGAGCCACAGCTCGACGGACGACTCAGACGTGGCGCGGGTGATCGTGGCGGTGCGGCTCATGCGGTGGGCTCCTGCCGGTCGGCGCTGGGGGCGAGCACGTGGGTGGGGGCGAGGCGGGTCATGGCCTCGAGGAAGGCCGTCGTCTCGTCGGGGTCGCCGGCCGTGACGCGCAGGTGGTGGGCGATGCCCATGTCGCGCACGAGGACGCCCGCGTCGAGCAGGGCCTGCCAGGTGGCCACCTCGTCGCGCAGGCCGCCGAAGAGGACGAAGTTGCTGTCGCTGGCGACCGGCCGCGCGCCGAGCTCGGCGAGGCGCTCGACGATGCGGTCGCGCTGGTGCTTGATGACCTCGACGGTGCCGAGCATGACGTCCGCGTGCTCGAGGGCGATGCGCGCGATCGTCTGGGTCGGGCTGCTCAGGTGGTAGGGCAGTCGGACGAGTCGCAGCGCGTCGACGAGCTCGGGGGCAGCGACGAGGTAGCCGAGACGCCCGCCGGCGAAGGCGAACGCCTTGCTCATGGTGCGCGTCACGACGAGTCGCGGGTGCTCGGCGAGCAGCGTCAGCGCGGACCGCGTGCCGGGCCGGGCGAACTCGGCGTAGGCCTCGTCGACGACGACGATCGCGTTCGGCGCGGCGTCGAGCACCGCACCGATGACCTCGAAGGGCAGGGCCGTGCCGGTCGGGTTGTTCGGCGAGCAGAGGAAGACGATCGACGGGTCGTGCTCGCGCGCCTGGGCGACCGCGGACTCGGGCGAGAGGTCGAAGGCATCGGGTTCGGTTGCGGCCGAGCGCAGTCCGTCGACCCACGTCATGCCGTTGGTCTCGCTGATGATGGGGTGCATGGAGTAGCTCGGGGTGAAGCCGAGCGCGACCCTGCCGTGGCCCCCGAACGCCTGCACGATGTGCGAGAGCACCTCGTTGGAGCCGTTGCCCGCCCAGACCTGCTCGGGAGTCACCGACACGCCCGACTGCTTCTCGAGGTATGCCGTCAGCGCCTTGCGCAGGTCGGTGAACTCCCGGTCCGGGTAGCGGTTGAGGGAGGCCACGTCGTCGGCGAGCGCCGCGACGACGGCGTCCACGACGACCTGCGGCACCGGGTAGGAGTTCTCGTTGGTGTTGAGCCGCACCGGCACGTCGAGCTGCGGGGCCCCGTAGGGCGTGCGCCCACGCAGGTCCGGTCGCAGCAGCCGCTGGACCTCCTCGGCCGCACCCGCCTGCCCGGTCCCGGCGTGCGTCACCGTGGGACCTCGTCGCCGAAGCGCGCCGTCACGGCCTCGCCGTGCGCCGGGAGGTCCTCGGCCTGGGCCAGCGTCACGACGTGGCGCGCGACCCCGCGCAGGGCGGGCTCGTCGTAGTCGACGACGTGGATGCCGCGCAGGAACGACTGCACCGACAGGCCGCTGCTGTGGCAGGCGCAGCCTGCGGTGGGCAGCACGTGGTTGGAGCCGGCAGCGTAGTCGCCGAGGCTCACTGGGCTGTGAGGTCCGACGAAGACAGCTCCGGCGTTGCGCACGCGGGCGGCCACCCCTGCGGCGTCACGGGTCTGGATCTCGAGGTGCTCGGCGGCATACGCGTTGACGACGTCGAGCCCGGCGTCGACGTCGTCGACGAGGACGATGCGCGACTGGGTGCCCTCGAGGGCCTCGGTGACACGCGCGGAGTGCTTCGTCGCGGGCACGCGGCGCGCGAGCGAGCGACGGGTCGCCTCGGCGAGCTCCTCGCTGTCGGTGACGAGGACCGACGCCGCGAGCGGGTCGTGCTCGGCCTGGCTGACGAGGTCGGCGGCCACGTGGTCGGGGTCGGCGGAGTCGTCGGCGAGGATGGCGATCTCGGTCGGGCCGGCCTCGGCGTCGATGCCGATGAGGCCCTTGAGCAGGCGCTTGGCGGCGACGACCCAGATGTTGCCGGGACCCGTGACGAGCGACACGGGGTCGCACACGACCGTGTTTCCGTCGACCTCGCCCCACTGCGGGTCGTCGTCGACGAAGCCGTGCGCGAACATCGCGACCGCCTGGGCGCCGCCGACGGCATACACCTCGTCGACCCCGAGGAGGGCGCACGCGGCGAGGATCGTCGGGTTGGGGTAGCCGGCGAACTCGCCGACGTTCTCGCGCTGCGGCGGCGACGCGACGGCCAGCGAGCCGACCTCGGCGAGCTGGGCGGGGACGACGTTCATGATGACGCTGCTCGGGTAGACGGCCAGGCCGCCGGGCACGTAGAGACCGACGCGGTCGACGGGCACCCAGCGTTCGGTGACGGTGCCCCCGGGCACGACCTGCGTGGTCGTGTCGGTGCGGCGCTGGTCGGCGTGCACGATGCGGGCCCGACGGACCGACTCCTCGAGCGCGGCGCGCAGGTCGGGGTCGAGCTGGTCGAGGGCGGACTGCAGCAGCACCCGCGGCACCCGCAGGTGCGTCGGCCGGACCCCGTCGAAGCGCTCACCGAGGTCGCGCAGCGCCTCGGCCCCGCGATGCTCGACGTCCTCGCAGATCGGCCGCACCTGCTCGAGGGCGGCCGTGACGTCGAACTCGGCTCGGGGAAGGGCCCGGCGCAGGAAGCGCACGTCGAGCGTGCGGCCGCGCAGGTCGAGGGAGGACATCATGGGTCACCAGTCTAGAAGGCACGCCGAACGGCAGGGACCACGGTCTCAGCGTGCGAAGCCCGGGACGCGCCCCCGGCGGTCGTCCTGCCGAATCTTGGGGACGCGCTGACAAAGGTGAGACCAACGGCTGACCCGGCATCGAGGGCCGGTGCGCGACGCTCGTGGAGCCGCCGCCCCATCCCGGGTGGCGGGCGCCTGACCGCCCGAATCCACGCCCCCACAGGAGCACTCGTGCCCGTCGTCATCCCTCGGCGCCGCATCGCCGCAGTCCTCACCGGACTGGTCGTCGCCCTCGTCCCACCGAGCGTCGCGCTCACCGGTGCAGCCGGGTCACCCGCCGCAGGAGCCCTCCCCGTCCCGCACGTGGCAGCCGCAGCCGCCGCAGCCCCGCTCACCGTCTCGCAGGCGCTCGCCTCGCAGAGCGGGCAGAGCGCCGCCGTCCGCGGCTACGTCGTCGGCCAGCCCACGGCCACGAACACGGTCGTCCGTTCGGGCTTTCCCAACGACTACGCCCTCGCCATCGCCGACTCGGCCTCCGAGACGTCGACGAGCAGGATGCTCTACGTCCAGATCCCGTCGGCCTTCCGGTCCGCCTGGGGCCTGCAGAGCAACCCGTCGCTCATGGGCCGCCAGCTCGATGTGACCGGCTCGCTGTCGGCGTACTTCTCCCACCCCGGCATGACCTCGACGAGCGCCTTCGCCTTCAGCGGGACGTCGACGAGCACCCCGCCCCCGACGACCACCCCGCCGACGAGCACGACACCGGCCCCGACCGGCACCACGAGCCCGTACGACTCGACGTACTACGCGTCGGCCATGGGCAAGACCGGCTCGGCCCTGCACAGCGAGCTGCACCGGATCATCTCCAGCGGGGTCACGACGCTGACCTACGACCAGGTCTGGACGGCCCTCAAGGACACCGACCAGGACCCGAACAACCCGAACAACGTCATCGAGGTCTACTCGGGCCGCTCGATCGCCAAGTCGGACAACGGCGGTGGCGTCGACCAGTGGAACCGCGAGCACGTCTGGGCCAAGAGCCACGGCGACTTCGGCACGGTCGACGGCCCCGGCACCGACGTGCACCACCTGCGTCCCGAGGACGTCACGGTCAACAGCACCCGCGGCAACCTCGACTTCGACCTCGGCGGCTCACCGGTGGCGCAGTGCACCGGGTGCCTGAGCGACGGCGACTCCTTCGAGCCGCGCAACGCCGTCAAGGGCGACGTCGCCCGGATGATCTTCTACATGGCGGTCCGCTGGGACGGCGGTGACGGGTTCGCCGACCTCGAGCCCGACAACCTCGTCGGGAACGGCACGGCGCCGGCCATCGGCAAGCTCTCGGTGCTCAAGCAGTGGAACCTGCAGGACCCGCCCGACGCCTTCGAGAAGCGCCGCAACCAGGTCATCTTCGACACGTGGCAGCACAACCGCAACCCGTTCGTCGACCACCCGGAGTGGGTCACCGCGATCTACGGCTCCTGACCGGAGATGCCTCGGTGGGACGGCCGGCTCACGACGTCTGGTCGATGAGCACGGCCGTCTCCCAGGCCCACTGGTGCCAGAGGTCGTAGCGCCCCGATCGGCCACCGTGACCCGCCGCCATCTCGGTGCGGAAGAGGATCTGCGCGGGCTCGTCGACCCCGATGTCCGCATGACGCAGCGCCGAGACCCACTTGGCGGGCTCCGTGACGTAGACGCGGGTGTCGTCGAGGCCGGCCGTGACGAGCAGGCTGGGGTGGCGTGACGGACGCACGTTCTCGTAGGGCGTGTAGGACTTCATGAGGGCGTATGCCGTGGGGTCCTCGAGAGGGTTGCCCCACTCCTCCCACTCGACGACGGTGAGCGGGAGGCTCGGGTCGAGGACCGTCGTCAGAGCGTCGACGAACGGCACCTGCGCGTGGACGAAGCGGAAGCGCTCCGGGGCGAGGTTGACGACCGCCCCCATGAGCAGGCCGCCGGCCGAGCCACCCTCTGCGGCGAGCCGGTCCGGTGCCACGTAGCCCGCCTCGACGAGGCGGTCGGCGCAGGCGATGAAGTCGGTGAAGGTGTTGGGCTTGGCCTCGAGCTTGCCGTCGTCGTACCACGATCGCCCCATCTCGGACCCGCCACGCACGTGGGCGATGGCGAAGACCCAGCCTCGGTCGAGGAGCGAGAGGCGCAGCACGGAGAACCACGGGTCGCTCGAGATGCCGTAGGCGCCGTAGGCGTTGAGCAGCCCCGGCGCGGTGCCGTCGGCCGCCACGTCGTGCCGGTGCACGATCGAGATGGGGATGCGCGTGCCGTCCGCCGCCGTGGCCCACACGCGCCGCTGGCGGTACCGGGCGAGGTCGACGTCGCCGCGGACGTGCTGCTGCTTGAGCAGCGTGAAGGTGCGGGCGCGCACGTCGTAGTCCTCGACCGTGCGCGGCGTGACGAGCGACTCGTGGACGACCTGCAGCGTCGGGGTGTCCGACTCGGGGTTGACGCCGACGTGCAGGGTGCCGATGGGCTCCCCCACCGCGACGTCGTGGGCCGCGCCGAGCCCGTTCGCGGCGCCGGGGTCTCGGAGCACGACGCGCACGCCCGTGCCACCCTCACGTCGGAGGGACACGGCGATGAAGTCGTCGAAACCCTCTGCGCCCGTGACGTACTCGTCGGCCGTGGTGACGTCCAAGGGCACCCAGTCGTCGGAGGACGTGCTCGTCACCGGGGCCACCGCGAGCTCGAAGTTGACCCGGTTCGCGTTGTGGGTCACGAGCAGCTGGTCGCCGAACGGCTCGATGTCGTACTCGACCCCCTGGCGCCGCTCGGCCACCACCCGGGGCGTGCCGAGGGCGTCGTCGGCGTCGAGGATCCGGAACTCGCTCGTGGTCTTGGACCCGATCGCGATGAGGACGTAGCGGTCGTCGCGGGAGCTGCCCACACCGACGAAGAAGCGCTCGTCGGTCTCCTCGTGGACGAGCACGTCGGCCTCGGCAGGGGTGCCGACCTCGTGCCTCCAGACCTGGTGGGGGCGCCAGGCCTCGTCGACGCGCGTGTAGAAGAAGTGGCGCGCGTCGAGCGACCAGGCGAGGGATCCACCGGTCCGTCGCACCGAGTCGTCGAGGACGGCGGCGTCCTCGATCCGTCGCACGCACACGTCGTAGCGCTCGTCGCCGACGACGTCGACGGCATACGCCAGCAGGTCCCCGGACGGGGAGACCTCGCTCGCCCCGACGGCGAAGAACTCGTGGTCACGGCCCTCCTCGTTCTGGTCGAGCAGGACCTGCTCGCCCACGGGAGGTCGGCCGTCCTCGAGACCCGGGCGCTCCGGGTGGTCGGCGACGCGGACCCGCGCCTCGACGGCGTACTGCTCACCCTCGACGGTGCGCGAGTAGTACCACCACCGGTCGTGGCGCACCGGGACCGAGAGGTCGGTCTCCTCGATGCGCGAGCGGAACTCCTCGAAGATCGCGTCGGCCAGCGGTCGCAGGTGCTCCGTGCGCTCCGTGGCGTAGGCGTTCTCGCCGACGAGCAGCTCGCGCAGCTCGTCCGAGTCGCGGTCGGCCATCCAGGCGTAGGGGTCCTCGAAGCGGTCGCCGTGGTGCTCGCGGGTGGTCGGCTCACGCCGGGCGGTCGGGGGCTGCTGCATTCAGCGGAGTCTACGGACCCTGCTGCCTGGGCCGGTGGGCGGACAGGACGGACCGGTCGCCCGGCGGACGACACGAGGACCGGCGTCCGGCGTCCGGCGGGGTTGACCACCCCACCGGACGCCGGTCCGTCGCGCGTCGTCTGCTGCGGTCAGTGGAGCTTGACCTGCCCCTGGACCCGCTGGGTGCCGCCGTCGTAGACGACGGTGCCGGACGCGTCGCGGACGACGACGCGCAGGGCGTCGACCGCCGAGTCCCTGGCCGTCACCTCGAAGGTGTAGCCCGGCGAGCCGCCGACGGTGGCCTGACCCGCGAGGCGGGCGGTGTCACCGGTGACGACGAGCCAGTCGAGGCCGGTCGAGGCGAGCGTCAGGCCCGGCGTGGCCAGGGTGAACGAGCCGGCCGGGCGGCTCGCGCCCGACTCGTACCTCGCCGACACCTGGAACGATGCCTTGCCGGTGGCAGACTGGTCCCCGGCGACCGATCCCTTGGGCGAGGTGAACCAGCCTCCGCCGGTGAGGAACCCGGCAGCGCGGTCGTAGACGACCACGGTGGTGGCGCGGCTGCCGGTGTTGCCCCACTGGTCGGTGACGGTCACCGTGACGGTGTAGACGCCGGCCGCCGAGTAGACGTGGTCACCGCTGACGGTGCCCCCGGTGACGGTGCCGGCCGTGGTGCTGCCGTCACCCCAGGAGATCGACGCCGTGTGCGCGTCGAGCGGGTCGGCATCGGTGAACGGCGCGCTCACCGTGACCGGCGAGCCCACCGAGGTGGCCGTCGAGGGTCCGGTCACGTCGCCGACGACGGGCGCGGAGTTCGTCAGGTGGAGCCCGACGACGACCGGGTCGTGGTCCGAGATCCGGAACTGGTCCGGCGCGTAGAGGCTCGTGACCTGTGCCGGGGTCTTGAACTCGGTGTTGTAGTCGAGGATCGACGGCTCGTCGGAGTTGACGTGCCAGTCGCCGACTCCCGTCACCTGGCTGTCGATCGACGCCGACCCGAGCGCGTGGTCGAGGTAGCCCCACTGCCCGTCGAAGGCATAGGAGTACGCCTCGCGGCCGCTCCGCTGCTCGATGAGGTTGGCGAAGCCGGCCGACTCGAGCGACGTGATCGGGTCCTCCTTGGCGTAGGAGTTCATGTCGCCGAGGATGAGGACGTCGGGGTCACCGGTGCCCGTGGGGTCGCTCGCCAGCCAGCTCGCGAGGAGCTTCGCCGACCGGACCCGGACCGCGTTGCAGTTGCCCTGGCCGTCACCGGCGTCGGGGACGTCGCAGGCGCTGCCCTTGCTCTTGAGGTGGTTGGCGACGGCGATGAACGTGCCGCCGCTCGAGTTGTCGCGGAACGCCTGAGCGAGCGACGGACGGTTGCGCGGGCCCGAGTCCCCGCCGTTCACGAACTCGAGGGTGTTGAGCGCTGCGGTGGTGCCCACCGGCGTCACGGCGGCCGGCTTGTAGAGCATGCCGACCTTGATCGCGTCGTTGCCCATCGCATCGGGGTGTCCGGTGCGGGCGTCGGCGTCGATGAACGCCCACGTGCCCGCGCCGTCCTTCTCGTTGAGCTTGCCGACGAGGAACTGCTCGGCGCTGTCGGGGCCGTAGCCGTCGTTCTCCATCTCCATGAAGGCGACGACGTCGGCCTTCGTGCCGGAGACCGCTGCGACCGTCTTGTGCCACTGGCGGTCGAACTCCGCGGCGTTGTTGGCGCCGCGGCAGTCCATGACCGCACCGGTGAGGCCACCCCGGCAGTTGTTGCCCGTCGTGTCGAGCGTGGTGAAGAAGTTGAGCAGGTTCATCCCGACGACACGGGTGTCTCCCCCGACCGCGGGCGGGCTCGACGGCCGGGCGTTCGTCGGCTGGAAGTCGACCGTGGCGGCCGGCGAGACCGGGCGGATGCGGTAGGCGTTGGCGCTCGCGGCGTTGCCGCCCCACGTGTAGGTGAGGACACCCGTCAGGCCCGTGACGGTGTCGCCGCCACGCAGCGTGTTGGAGGCCGTCAGGGGCTTGCCGCCCCGACCGAAGGCGATCGGGTCGACGTTCTGGGCCTGCGTGGTGTCGTCGAGGATGATCTTGCGCAGGTTGTTCGAGGCCTGCAGCCCGGCGGCGTCGGCGCCCGGGGCCACGACGTTGGTGGGCTGCTCGAGCCGGCCGCCCTGCGAGAGGGTGACCTGGCCGAAGCGACCGAGCTGGAAGTGCTCGGTCACGGACATGGCCTGCGGGAGCGTCAGGAGCATGCCCTCGTAGCGCTCGAGGGCCGTCCCGCTGGCCACGGGGAAGCTGACCTCGGTCGGGGCGACCGTGCCGGTGCCGCAGACCGTGACGCTGCTGGCACTGACCTGGGTCTGGCCCTGGTTCTCGCCGGCGTTGCCCGTCACCGTGACGAGGTCACCGAGCTTGACGCTGTCGGCGTTGCTGCCCTCGAAGACGAAGATGCCGTCCGAGGTCGCAGGGTTGCCGTCGCCCGACGGGTCCTGGATGAAGAAGCCGCGCAGCGCCGGGGACGGGCCCTCGTAGTCGCCGACGACGACGCCGCGCGTCGTCACCGTGCCGGTGACGGCTGCCGTGTCGCCGCTCCCCTGGATCGCGTAGACGGGGGTGGCGGTGGCGTCGCAGGGGTTGGCGGCAGGGACCGAGAAACGCACGGTGACGTCGCTCGCGGGGTGGTCGGGCGGGTCGACGGCGTCCTGGTCGGTGACGGCCGCGGCCGAGACGGTCAGGGAGCAGGCGTCGCCGAGCGCGAAGTTCGTCGACGGGTCGAGGGTGAAGGTCGTGGGACCCCCGGTGACGGCGAGGGTCTTGGCTCCGGAGATCGAGCACGAGAGGGCGAACGCTCCCGGCGCCGCGTCGACCGGCTCCGAGAAGGTGACCGTCGGACTCGCGTCGACGGCGACGTTCGAGGCGCCGTCGGCCGGGGTCGTCGAGCTGACGCTCGGGGCGACGTCAGCCGCCGGGCCACCGTCGATCGTGTGGCTGCCCAGACCGTCGAACGTGTCGACGGCGAAGCCGTCCCACTGGACGGAGGGGTCGAAGGCGTCGGACCCGTTGGTGTCGCCCGTCGTGACGGAGGGCTTGCGCCTGATCGTGTTGTCGGTCGTGTTGGTGGGGTCCGTGCCCCAGCCGGCGGCACCTGGATCGTTGCCCACCTGGCCCACGACGTCGAGGACGGTCGTGCCCTTGCGGAGCACGACGGCGTCGTTGCCGTTCCAGTTGGCGTTCCCGCTCGCCTGGTCGGTGACGGCCTTGATCGCCGCGCCCGCCGAGCTGTTCGCGAAGACGAAGACGTCTCCGGACGCGACCGTGCCGGTGAGGTTGGTCGTGCTCGAGGTGGTCTGGCCGTTGGCGAAGACCTGGATGGTGTAGCCGCCTGCGCCGAGGTCGACGGTCGCTCCGGTGCCGTTGTAGATCTCGAGCGCCTTGTTGTTGCTCGAGCCCTCGACGTACTCGCTGATGAACAGCTCGGTCGGGGACGCCGCCAAGGCCGGTGCGGCCACGACGAACGGGGTGATGCCCACGGCGAGGGCAGCGGTGGTGACCGCGGCGACCCGGCGCAGGGCAGGACGAGATTGGTGCATGAGTTCCTCCCTGGGACCGGCTCCTCCGCTCGGTCTGCGCGTCACCCTAGACCGCGGTCGCCGACCTCGCGCGGCGAGAGGGCCACACCTTCCTGAACGCTCGGTGACAACCGGCTGTCAGTTCCCGGGGTGAGCCGGCCAGGTCCCCGGCCAGGCGGCGAGACGGCGCCGGGTGACGAAGCGACGCGGCGTCCCGTCGACCGGGTCGTCGAAGGCGAGGACGGCCGCCAGGAGCTGCAGCGGCGCCGTGAAGTCGTCGAGCGGGACGTCCCGCTCCACCGGGTAGAGGGGGTCGTCGGCGATGGGGATCCCGAGGCCCGCGAGATGGCACCGCAGCTGGTGGGTGCGCCCCGTCCTCGGCGTCAGGCGGTAGAGCCCGACGCTCTCCCCCGACCCACCGCGCCGGGTCACCGTGTCGATGAGCTCCACCAGGGTCTCGGCGTTGGGCTCGGCCCCGCCGACCTCATGGGCCTGGTGGGTGCCGTGCTCCTTGACGAGGTGGGTGCGACGGACGAGCGGCAGGTCGAGGTCGTCGCGGACCGGCGCGACCGCGAGGTACTCCTTGTGCACGAGGCCGTCGGCGAAGACGCCCTGGTAGGCGCCTCGCCACCGTTGCTCGGTGGTGAACATCAGCACGCCGGCCGTCGGGCGGTCGAGGCGGTGGGCCGGAGTGAGGCGCTCCTCTCCGGTGAGCACCCGCGTGCGAGCCAGGGCGCTCTGCACCACGTGGCGCCCGCGCGGCATCGTCGCCATGTCGTGGGGCTTGTCCACGACGACGATGCGGTCGTCGTGGTGCAGCACGACCGGCGTCTCGGGGTGGGCGACCTCGTCCGGGAGGTCACGGTGCGCCCAGACCGCCGACTGGGGCACGAACGGCGCGTCGGCCGGGACGGGCGCCCCCGAGGCGTCCACGAACTCGCCGCCCCTGAGCATGCGGTCGACCTCGTCGGGCGTCAGGCCCGGAGAGAGCCGCTCCACGAGGTGGTCGCGCAGGGACACCCACGGGCCGGCCTGCGGCATACGGAAGCGTTGGGCGTCGACACCGTGCCGAGGGGGCAGCGGCGACGGCGGGATGGGTCCGCGGGCCACCTCAGCCACCCCCACCGGATGCGGCGACGGGGACGACCTCGACCTCGGCGTCGAGGAAGGTCCCGTAGCGGGCGGCTGCCTGCTCCACCTCGCGCCAGCGGCGTGCGGGGAGGTCGGCGAACGGCGTGACCTCGAGCTGCACGCGGTCCCGTCCCTGGACGCGCCGCCAGGTGCCCGTCACCTCGCCGTCGACGACGATCGTCGGCTTGAAGACCATGTTGCGGCCGGGCACGACCTCGACGACGCGCTCGGGTGGGAGGGTCACGTCGCGCGACTTGTAGCCGAGGAGGAACTCGTCCCACTGCGGCAGCAGGAGCATGCCCCCCGGCCCTTCGGAGACCTCCCGCGCGTCCACGTGCGTCAGCCACGTCTGTCCGTCGAGGTGCTCCCGCACGATGCGGTCGCCGACGAGCGCGAGCGCCTCACGGGCCAGCCCGAGGGGCTTGAGCAGCCAGCCGGCGAGGTCCCTCTCGGTGACCGGCCCGTGGCTGCGCACGTAGCGCTCGGCGACCGTCGCCAGCCCCTCCTCACGGGAAGGCTTGCGGGAGTGGGGAACCCACTTGTCGATGAGGACGAAGCTCGGCTGCTTGCCGATGAGCGGGCCCTGGCAGATGAGGCCGCTCATGCAGTGGTGACCGATGAGGTGGTAGTTGCGCTGGCCGCTCGGGTCGATGCCGTGCTCGAGGAGCAGGGAGGCGACGTCGGGCCGGCTCATCGGCCGGCGCAGGTGCTCCTCGAAGAGGCGCCCCGAGAGCTCGACCTCGGCCTCGGTGATGCCGAGCTGGGCGAAGCGGGTCGCGAGGGTCGTGCTGCGCGGGGAGGCGAGCAGCTCGCACATCCACCGGGCGTCCTCGGCCGGGACCCAGTGGATCGTGCCGCGCATCGGCCACGTGCGCACGACCTCACGGTCGCTGACCGCCTGCTCGACCTGGGCGAGGGTCAGACCGGAGCGCACCCCGAGCGACCAGGCGCCACTGGCGTAGTCCTGGGCCTGGAGCGCCCCGAGCTCACGAGCCACGTCGAGCGCCGACACCGGGCCGGGCGCATCGAGGCGGGGCTCCAGCCCGAGCGCAGCGACCCGCGCGCGACGCATCCGCCGCCGCTCGGCCTCGCGCATCAGCTGAGGCAGGCCGGACCGAGCAGCGCCTTGAGGTCGCCGAAGAGCGCCGAGGTGGCGGTGACGCGGAGCGAGTCGTCGAGCGACATGAGCACCGACCGACCCGGCTGGGTCAGCTTCACCTGGACCTCGGTGGCGCCGGGGTGCTCGCCGAGGACCCGCTTGAGGCTCTCGGCGACGGCCGGGGTCGCACGGCCGAGCGGCAGCGTCAGCACCACCGGACCTCGCGGGCCCTCCTTGATGTCGGGGATCGTCAGCTCCTGGGCGAAGATCGAGATCGAGTCGTCGCGGGCGGAGATCCGGCCCTTGACCGCGCACACGGTGTCCTGGGCGAGCATTGTCGAGTACGTCGTGTAGGCCGACGGGAAGAAGAGGCACTCGATGGCGCCGTCGAGGTCCTCGACGGTCGCGATCGCCCAGAGGTCGCCCTTCTTCGTGCGCTTGAGCTGCAGGCTCGTGATGAGCCCGGCCACCGTGACCGGCGTGCCGTCGGACTTGGGGTCGTCGCCCATGAGCGAGGCGATCGAGGTGTCGGCGTGGGTGGCCAGGATGTGCTCGATGCCGAAGAGCGGGTGGTCGCTGACGTAGAGGCCGAGCATCTCGCGCTCGAAGGAGAGCAGGCTCGCCTTGTCCCACTCGAGGGTCGGGACGAGTGGCAGCCCGTCGAAGGCTCCCGGGCCGTCGGCCGCTCCCCCGTCGGCGTCGTCGCCGAAGCTGCCGAACAGGCTGTCCTGGCCGATGGCCTCCTGCTTCTTGACCTCGACGAGCGCGTCGATGTAGCGCTCGTGGACCTCGACCATGCCGCGGCGGCTCTCACCGAGCGAGTCGAACGCGCCGCCCTTGATGAGCGACTCGATGGTGCGCTTGTTGCACACGACCGCGGGCACCTTGGAGAGGAAGTCCTTGAAGGAGGCGAAGGCGCCCTTGTCCTCACGCGCCTTGATGATCGCCTGCACGACCGGCAGGCCGACGTTGCGGATCGCGGCGAGGCCGAAGCGGATGTCGGTGCCGACAGCCGCGAAGTTCGCGATCGACTCGTTGACGTCGGGCGGCAGGACCTTGATGCCCATGTGACGGCACTCGTTGAGGTAGAGCGCCGACTTGTCCTTGTCGTCGCGCACGCTCGTCAGCAGCGCCGCCATGTACTCGGCGGGGTAGTTCGCCTTGAGGTAGCCCGTCCAGTACGACACGAGGCCGTATGCCGCCGTGTGCGCCTTGTTGAACGCGTAGTCCGAGAACGGCACGAGGACGCCCCAGAGCGCGGCGATCGAGGCCTCGTTGAAGCCCTGGGACTTCATGCCCTCGGAGAAGGGGACGTACTCGGCGTCGAGGACCTCCTTCTTCTTCTTGCCCATGGCGCGGCGTAGCAGGTCGGCGTTGCCGAGCGTGTAGCCGGCGAGCTTCTGGGCGATCTCCATGACCTGCTCCTGGTAGATGACCAGGCCGTAGGTCATCCCGAGGATCGGGTCGAGCGCGTCGATCATCTCCTGCTGGAGCTTGCCCTTCAGCTGGGGGTCGAGCGGGACGACCTCCTGCTTGCCGTTCTTGCGCAGCGCGAAGTTCGTGTGCGCGTTGACGCCCATCGGGCCCGGTCGGTAGAGCGCGAGGGCGGCCGAGATGTCCTCGAAGTTGTCGGGCTGCATGAGCCGCAGCAGGGAGCGCATGCCGCCGCCGTCGAGCTGGAAGACGCCGAGGGTGTCGCCACGCCCGAGCAGCTCGTACGTGGCGCGGTCGTCGAGGGTCTTGGACAGCTCGTCGAGGTCGATGTCCTCGTCACGGTTGAGCTTGATGTTCTCGATGGCGTCGTCGAGGATCGTCAGGTTGCGCAGGCCGAGGAAGTCCATCTTGACCAGGCCCAGCGACTCGCAGCTGGGGTAGTCGAACTGCGTGATGATCTGGCCGTCCTGGAGGCGGCGCATGATCGGGATGACGTCGACGAGGGGCTCGCTCGACATGATGACGCCCGCCGCGTGCACGCCCCACTGGCGCTTCAGCCCCTCGAGGCCGAGCGCCGTGGCGACGACCTCCTGGGCCTGCGGGTCCTCGTCGTGGACGACCCGGAAGTCACCGGCCTCGTTGTAGCGCTTGGAGTCCGGCTTGAAGACGTCGGCGAGCGGCATGCCTTTGCCCATGACGTCGGGCGGCATCGCCTTGGTGAGCTTCTCACCCATCGCGAAGGGGTGGCCCAGGACACGGCTCGCGTCCTTGAGGGCCTGCTTGGCCTTGATGGTGCCGTAGGTGACGATCTGTGCGACGCGCTCCTCGCCGTACTTCTCCGTCACGTAGCGGATGACCTCGCCGCGCCGGCGCTCGTCGAAGTCGACGTCGAAGTCGGGCATCGACATGCGCTCGGGGTTGAGGAACCGCTCGAAGATGAGGCCGTGCGGGACGGGGTCGAGGTCGGTGATGCCCATCGCGTAGGCGCACATCGAACCGGCACCCGAGCCACGGCCGGGTCCGACACGGATGCCGTTGCGCTTGGCCCAGTTGATGAAGTCGGCGACGACGAGGAAGTAGCCCGGGTAGCCCTTGGAGACGATGACGTCCTCCTCGAAGGCCGCCTGCTTGCGGGCGTAGTCCGGCACCCCACCGGGGAAGCGGCGCTGGAGGCCGGTCTCGACCTCCTTGATGAACCACGACGTCTCGTCCTCGCCCTCGGGGCACGGGAAGCGGGGCATGTAGCGCCCCTCGCCCTCGGTGAAGGACACGTCGCAGCGTTCGGCGATGAGCAGCGTGTTGTCGCACGCCTCGGGCAGCTCGCGCCACAGGTGGCGCATCTCCTGGGCGGACTTGAGATAGAAGTCGTCGGCGTCGAACTTGAACCGGTTGGGGTCCATCAGGGTCGAGCCGGACTGGACGCAGAGCAGGGCCGCGTGCGCCTTGGCGTCCTCGGCGCGCGTGTAGTGCAGGTCGTTGGTGGCGACGAGCGGCAGCTTGAGGTCGCGCGCGAGCCGGATGAGGTCCTTCTGCGTGCGCCGCTCGATGTCGAGCCCGTGGTCCATGAGCTCGACGTAGACGTTCTCGTTGCCGAAGATGTCGCGCAGCTCGCCCGCGACCTCGCGGGCCTCGTCGTACATCCCGAACCGGAGCTTGGTCTGGATCTCGCTCGACGGGCAGCCGGTCGTGACGATGAGGCCCTTGCCGTACGTCGAGAGCAGGTCACGGTCGATGCGTGGCCACTTCGTGTAGACCTGGTCGAGGCTCGCGATCGAGGTCATGCGGAAGAGGTTGTGCATGCCCTCGTTGTTCTGGGCGAGCATCGTCATGTGGGTGTAGGCACCGCTGCCGGAGACGTCGTCGCGGCCGCCGTCGCCCCAGCTGACCTTGGTCCGGTCGGTGCGCTGCGTGCCGGGCGTGATGTAGGCCTCGACGCCGATGATCGGCTTGACGCCGGTGCCCTGCGCCTTCTTCCAGAACTCGTAGGCGCCGAACACGTAGCCGTGGTCGGTCGTCGCGAGGGCCGGCATGCCCATGCGCGCCGCCTCGCTGAAGAGGTCGCCGATGCGGGCGGCCCCGTCGAGCATGGAGTACTCCGTGTGCACGTGGAGGTGCACGAAGTTCGGATCGTTTCGCGGGGCGGCTTCGGTCGACATCGTGGACGAGTCTAAGCCTCCGCTCGGACACTCCTCGGCGTGTCGGGGCGGGGTGTCGGGCGGGGTCTCGGACGGGGTGTCGGAGGGGGTGTCGTCGGGACGCCAGCATCACCCCGTCCGGAGCAGGCCCTGGGCGCTCGCAGCCCCCGGACGGCATACGCCATCAGCCTTCACGGTGAGGTGGAGGGTTAGAGTCCTCAGAAGGTGGCGACGATGTCGAGGGCCCGCTGCAGGTCCTCGGGGTAGGGGCTCTCGAAGTGGACGTACTCCCCCGTGCCCGGGTGCTCGAAGCCCAGGCCGACGGCGTGCAGCCACTGGCGCTCGAGCCTGAGGCGCGCCGCCAGCTTCGGGTCGGCGCCGTACGTCAGGTCGCCGCAGCACGGGTGGTGCAGGGCCGCGAAGTGCACGCGGATCTGGTGCGTTCGACCGGTCTCGAGATGGATGTCGAGCAGGCTCGCGTGCCGGAACGCCTCGATCACCTCGTAGTGCGTCACCGACGGCTTGCCGCTCTTCATGACCGCGAACTTGTAGTCGTGGCCCGGATGACGCCCGATGGGGGCGTCGACCGTGCCGACGACCGGGTCGGGCAGGCCCTGGACGAGGGCGTGGTACGTCTTGTCGACCGTCCGGCTGCGGAAGGCCTGCTTGAGGCGCGAGTAGGCGTTCTCGCTCTTGGCCACGACCATGAGGCCCGACGTGCCGACGTCGAGACGGCTCACGATCCCCTGGCGCTCCGGTGCTCCCGACGTCGAGATCCGGTAGCCGGCGGCCGCGAGCCCCGAGACGACATCGGGTCCGCTCCACCCGACGCTCGGGTGGGCGGCCACCCCGACGGGCTTGTCGACGACGACGATGTCGTCGTCGTCGTGGACGATGGACATGCCCGGAACGGGCTGGGCCACGACCTGCAGGGTGGGCCTCTCCTCGGGCCGCGGCAGCGACACCTCGAGCATCGAGCCGGCCGAGAGCCGCTCGGACTTGGCGACGGACTTGCCGTCGATGACGACGTGGCCGTCGGCCGCGAGGTCGGCGGCCTTGGTCCGGGAGACCCCGAACAGCCGCGCCACGCCGGCGTCGACGCGCTCGCCCTCCAGACCGTCCGGCACGAGCACGGTGCGCACGTCAGGCACGGTCGTCGTCCCCCTGTCGGTGCGCAGCACGCGGTTCGGACGCACCTGCGGCGCCGGGCGTCCCGGTCGCCCCGGTCGCCCCGTCGGTCTGTCGCGTCATGTCGGTCTCGCCGTTCGTGGTGGTCGTGCCCGTGACCGCGGAGGCGTCACGAGAGGTGTCGGTGGGCGAGGAGGTGTCACCACGGCCGTGGTCGCGGCGCCCGTCGACCCCGATGCCGAGGATCGCGAGGATGACGATGAGCCCGGCCGCGGAGACGATCCAGATGTCGGCGACGTTGCCGATGAACCAGCGGTTGTAGTCGATGAAGTCGACGACGTGGCCCTTGCCGCCGCCCGGGGGTCGGACGAACCGGTCGGTGAGGTTGCCGATCGCGGCCCCGAGCAGCAGGCCGAGCGCGATGGCCCAGGCGCGCGACCCGAGCTGGCGCGAGACGACGATGATCGCGACGAGCACGGCCAGCGCGATGCCGGTCATGACCCACGTGTTGCTCGCCCCGAGCGAGAGAGCCGCGCCGGGGTTGCCGATGAGCTTGAACCGGATGAGCTCGCCGACGAACGGCCGCGGCTCGCCGTCACCGAGCACGTCGAGGGCGACCATCTTCGTCAGCTGGTCACTGACGTAGGCGAGCACCGCGACCACGCCCAGGACGACGAACAGTCGCCTGCGGCGGTCGGCCCTCGGTCGGGTCTCCTCGGCGGACGTCGTGCTCACGGCCTCGGTCGATGTAGTGGTGGACACGCCACCGACCCCCGCTCGGGGGGTCGACGTGGCGTGGTCTGGCTTCAGTGGCGGTCCTGCTTCTCCTGGCATGTCATGCACAGGGTCGCACGAGGACGGGCCTGAAGTCGAAGCTTGCCGATGGGGTTGCCGCAGTTCTCGCAGATGCCGTAGGTGCCACCCTCGAGCTGCTCGAGGGCGTGCTCGGCCTGGCGCAGGCTCGCACGCGCGTTCGCGGCCACGGAGATCTCGTGCTCGCGCTCCGCGGTCTTGGCGCCGGCGTCGGCCTGGTCGTCGCCCGAGCCGTCGCCCGAGGCGCGCAGCAGGTCGTCGAGCTCGTCCTCGGCCAGCTTGAGCTCGACGCGGTGCTGCTCGATCTCCTCGAGGAGCACGCCGCGGACCTCGCTGATCTCGTCCTCGCTCCAGGGGCTCTCGTCGTCCTTGACCCGGAGCTGCTCGGCGATCTTGCGCGCGCTGGGGCGGCCCGCGCCCGCAGCCTTGGCAGCCGTCTTGGCCGTGCTCGCCGTCGTGCCGGCGGTCGAGCGGGTTCCTGCGGTGGAGCTCGTCGTCACTGCTGCCTTCTTGGTTCGGGTCGCGGGGGCCTTCGCCGCTGTCTTCGCGGCCACGGCCCTCGCTGGGGTGGTCTGAGGGGTGCTGGCCCGCTTCGTCGCGGGAGTCTTCGGGGCCGGCGCCTTCTTGGCGGGAGCCGCCTTGGTCACCGACGCCTTCTTGGCCGGAGCCGCCTTCGTCACCGACGCCTTCTTGGCCGGAGCCGCCTTCGTCACCGACGCCTTCTTGGCCGGGACTGCCTTGCTCGCCGACGCCTTCTTGGCCGGGACTGCCTTGCTCGCTGACGCCTTCTTGGCCGGAGCCGCCTTCGTGGCTGCTCCGGTCGCCCTGCTCGTGGTTGACCGCTTGACCGCGGTGGTCGCCGCTGCCGTCTTCTCCGCCGCCATCAGACCCTCCGTCGTTCAAGCAGTCGACGCTGACAAGTGGGGCTGACAATAAGCCCCGTTCGGGTCGTGCACAAACGCGAAACGCTCAGGAGGCCAAAGTGTTCGCCCCTCAGGACGACACAGGCCGCCCGGGAGGGTTCCCGGGCGGCCTGCGCGCGTCTGTTCGAGGTGGGGCTCAGCCCTGGTTGCCGTCTCCGGCACCGGCGCGGGCCGGCTCCTGGGCACTCGAGTCGAGGTCGTGGAGCTGACCCTCGATGTAGGACTTGAGGTTGCTGCGGTAGTTCTTCTCGAAGCCTCGCAGCTCGGAGATCTTGCGGTCGAGCAGGCCCTTCTGCTTGTCGAGCTCCTCAAGGAGGGCGGCCTTCTTCTGCTGGGCCTCGGCGACCATGCCGGTGGCGCGCTCGCGCGCCTCGGTCAGCATCTCGTCGCGCTTGGTCGTGGCCTCGGCGATCATCTGGTCGCGCTGCGAGGTGGCCTCGGTGATCATCTGGTCGCGCTGCGAGGTAGCCTCGGCGATCATCTGGTCGCGCTGGGCGGCGGCGGCGGCTGCGATCTGCTCGGCCTCCTGGGTCGCCTCGTCGTGGCGGTTCTGACCGGCGCTGATGAGCTCGTCGTGGCGCGACTGGGCGGCGGCGAGCATCTCGCGGTGGCGGTTCTCGGCCTCGGAGATGAGCTCGTTGCGTCGGGTCTCACCGGCGGCCACGTGCTCGTCGTGCAGGCGCTGGGCCAGGGCGATGACCCCGGCGGCGTCGAGGTTGCCCGAGGCGGCTGCGGCAGCCGGCGCTGCGGCGGCGGCGACCGGGGCCTCCGGCGCGGCGACGGGCGCCTTGGCGGCCTTGGCGGCCTCCTCACGCAGTCGTGCGGCCTCGGCAGCGGCGGCGTCGGCGTCTGCCTGGGCCTTCGCGGCGCGCTCCTCGGAGGCTCGGGCGTTCTCCTGGGCCTTGGTCAGCTTGGCCTCGGCGTCGGCGACCTGCGAGTTGAGCCCGTTGAGCTTGGCCTGGGCGTCGTTGAGGGCCTGCGAGTCGACGGCCGACTTCGCGGTCGCCTCGGCACGCTCGGCCTCGGCCTTGGCGCGGTCGATGCGCTCCTTGGCGGCGCGCTCGGCGTTCTCGGCATCCGCCTTGGCCTTGGCTGCCCGGTCCGACGCTGCCTTGAAGGCGCGCTCGGCATCCTGGATCTTCGCGGTCAGACCACCGAGCTTGGCCTCGTCGCCGGGGCGACCGACGGCAGGCATCGCCGCCGTGGGACCGTCGGCACGCACGGCCGACTGGTTCTTGCTCGCGCGGCAGTCGTTGAGCTGCTTCAGGTAGTCGTCACGCTGCTCGATGAGCGAACGCATCTCCGCCACGATCTCGTCGAGGAAGTCGTCAACGTCCCGCTCCTCGTAGCCACGACGGAACTGCGTGGTCTGGAAGTGCTTGTTGAGCACCTGTTCTGGCGTAAGCGCCATGTGTCACCTCGATACAGACGTAATGGTTCGGGTCAACGCTATCTAACGTTCCGGTCACGAACCAAAGCCATGCTCACAGATCGGCGTGTGTCCCCTGTGGCTGTCGGGACGACATGACCACCGATCGGTCAGAAGAAGCTCGGCACGTTGAGAGCGAGAGAGGTCAGCAACATCAGGACGAGGAAGCTGAGGTCTAGTCGGACGCCGCCGAGGTTCGGCGACGGGATCACCTTGCGCAGGGCGCGCAGCGGCGGGTCGGTCACGGTGTAGACGGCCTCGGCCAGGACGAGGACGACCCCGGAGGGCCGCCACGACCGAGCCAGCACCTGCACCCAGTCGATGACGAAGCGACCGATGAGGGCGATGAAGAAGGTGAAGACCACCACCCCGTAGATCGTCCAGAACGCGTCCATGTCCGTCAGTGTCCCTGATTCGGGGCCCGGAGTGTGAACCGGGGTCCGGACCGGCTCGCCCGCGAACCCCGCTTCGTGCTCGCTCGGTCCGGCTCGGACGCTCAGCTCTGGTTGAAGAAGCCGCGCGTCGAGGCGGCCGGGGCCTCGGGCTCGTCGGCGGAGATCTCGACGTGGGCCGGCGAGAGGAGGAACACCTTGGAGGTGACCCGCTCGATCGTGCCGTGGAGTCCGAAGACGAGGCCGGCCGCGAAGTCGACGAGACGCTTGGCGTCGGCGTCGTCCATGTCGCTGAGGTTCATGATGACCGGCACCTGGTCGCGGAACCACTCGCCGATGTTCTTGGCCTCGTTGTAGGTCCGCGGGTGGATCGTCGTGATCCGGTTGAGCGAACCGACCTCCACGTCGCGCACGACGGCGGCCACGGGTCGCTTGGTGGGCAGCTGGGTCACCGCTGCGGTGTGCTCGGACTCGTCGTCGTAGCGGTCGGAGTCGTCGTAGGCGTCGTACTCGTCGTAACGCTCGTGACGCTGGTCCTCCTCGCTGAGTCCGAGGTACACCATCGTCTTGCGCAGTGCCCCTGCCATGGCCAACTCCCAAAACGTCGGATTGTGATCGCTGCCGACGTTACAGAAGTGACGGGCGGGAACCGAGGATTGCGGTGCCGACACGCAGGTGTGTCGCACCGTGGCGCAGCCCTGCCTCGAGGTCGCCGCTCATTCCCGCTGAGATCCAGTCGGCCTGCGGGTGCCGATCGCGTATGCCGTCCGCGACCTCCCGGAGCCGGGTGAAGGCCGCGTCGGGGTCGGCTCCGAGGGGCGCGACGGCCATGACACCGCGCAGGTCGAGACGGTCCTGTGCCGCAACGGCATCGGCGAGGCCCTCGACGTCGTGCGGCAGCACGCCACCACGGGAGGTGTCCCCGTCGAGGCTGACCTGGAGCAGGACCCTGAGTCGCCGGTCCGCGGCGTGCGCCCCCTTGGCGAGGGCCGTCACGAGCTTGGCCCGGTCGACCGACTCGACGACGTCGGCGTACGCGGCGACGTGCGCGGCCTTGTTGCTCTGCAGCTGACCGATGAAGTGCAGCGTCAGGTCAGGCTCCCCCGCGTCCGAGAGCGCCTGCCGGACCTCGCGGAACTTCTCGCCCGCCTCCTGGTCGCGGTTCTCGCCGAAGTGCCGCTCACCCAGGTGGTGGAGCAGCAGCACGTCCGAGGCCGGGAAGTACTTGGTGACCACGACGAGCGTGACATCGGCGGGGTCGCGGCCGGCCTCCGCGCAGCCCCTGGCGATGCGCTCGTGGACGGCGGCGAGGTTGTCGCGCAGCTGCCCGGCACGCGCCTCGGCCCCTGCGACGGGGGCGCTGGTCACGAGGCGACCTCCCGGAGGGCCACGACGCCGGCGAAGCGCCCGGTCCGGCCGTCACGCCGGTAGGAGTACAGGTCGGCACTCTCACGCGAGCAGCCCGGGATCCACCGGACCGCGACATCGGCCGACGCGAGCTGCTCGACGACACCGGCCGCCACGTCGATGGCGGGCGTCCCGGTCCACGAGCGCGCTGCCGACGACGGGGCGACCGAGGCCGCAGCCGCGGACATCTCCGGCGGCACCTCGTAGCAGCGGCCGCACACCGACGGGCCGACCGTCGCCGAGACGGAGGTCGCGCCCAGGTCGCGCATCGCCCCGACGGCGCGGCCGACGATGCCGGCGAGCATGCCAGGCCTGCCTGCGTGGACGGCGCCCACGACACCGGCGCGCGCGTCGTGGAGGAGCACGGGCACGCAGTCGGCGACGAGGACGCCGAGGGCGAGCCCGCGGGTGCGCGTGACGATGCCGTCCACGGCGGGGGGCTGCGCACCCCAGGGCCCGTCGACCTCGACGACGTCGGCGCCGTGGACCTGGTTCATCAGCACGAGGTGCCCCCGGGGGACGTCGAGCTCGTCGGCCAGTGCGGCTCGGTTGCCCTCGACGTCTGCCGGGTCGTCACCCACGTGACCGCCGAGGTTGAGCCCGGCATACGGCCCGCGCCCCCGTCCCGACGAACGGCCCGTGAAGCCGACGTCGACCGGGTAGCTCTCGCCGTCGCTCGCGATGGTGGTGCGCCAGTAGAACACGGGCACCAACCTATCCCGGGGCCGTCCGCCCGACGGACGCCCGCGGCGGCGCCCCGGGCAGGGACGACGACGGGCGGGAGACGCAGTCTGCGTCTCCCGCCCGTGCGAAGCCGGTCTCGGTGTCGACCTACTTGAGGAAGTCCGGGACGTCGAGGTCGTCGCCCTCGTCGAAGGTCACCTGTCGCGGTGGCTGCTGGGTGGCGGGCGCCGGGACGTGGTGCTGCGGCTGCTGCTGGTGCACCGCCGGCGCGGCGGGCTGCTGCGTCGGGAGCTGCTGGCTCTGCGGCTGGTGCTGCACGGGCGCCGGGTGCACCTGCTGCTGGGCAGGCTGCGCGACGCCGTTGGTGTGCTGCGGCTGGGCCTGCTGCGGCGCCGGCGCGGCCGGACGCTGCGGCGGGGCCTGCTGCTGGGACTGCTGCGGGCGCCCCATGACCTGTCCGAGGGCACGGTCGTCGTGGCGCTGCGTGGGGCCGCCGCTGTCGAACCCGGCGGCGATGACGGTGACCCGCACCTCGTCGCCGAGCGCGTCGTCGATGACCGCACCGAAGATGATGTTGGCCTCGGGGTGCGCCGCCTCCTGGACGAGACGGGCGGCCTCGTTGATCTCGAAGAGACCGAGGTCGGAGCCACCCTGGATGGAGAGCAGCACGCCGTGGGCACCGTCGATCGAGGCCTCGAGCAGGGGGCTGCTGATGGCCAGCTCGGCGGCCTGGACGGCGCGGTCCTCGCCCCGGGCGGAGCCGATGCCCATGAGGGCGGAGCCGGCGCCCTGCATGACCGACTTGACGTCGGCGAAGTCGAGGTTGATCAGGCCCGGCGTCGTGATGAGGTCGGTGATGCCCTGGACACCGGAGAGCAGGACCTGGTCGGCCGAGCGGAAGGCGTCCATCATCGAGACGTTGCGGTCGCTGATCGACAGCAGTCGGTCGTTGGGGATGACGATGAGGGTGTCGACCTCCTCGCGGAGGCTCCCGATGCCCGACTCGGCCTGGTTGGCTCGACGGCGCCCCTCGAAGGTGAAGGGACGCGTCACGACACCGATGGTCAGGGCGCCGAGCTGGCGGGCGATGCGGGCCACGACGGGGGCGCCGCCGGTGCCGGTGCCGCCGCCCTCACCTGCCGTGACGAAGACCATGTCGGCCCCCTTGAGGACCTCCTCGATCTCCTCGGCGTGGTCCTCTGCGGCCTTCTTGCCGACCTCGGGGTCGGCGCCGGCGCCGAGGCCGCGGGTGAGCTCACGGCCGACGTCGAGCTTGACGTCGGCGTCGCTCATGAGCAGGGCCTGGGCGTCGGTGTTGATGGCGATGAACTCGACACCCTTGAGGCCGACCTCGATCATGCGATTGATGGCATTGACGCCGCCGCCGCCGATGCCGACGACCTTGATGACGGCCAAGTAGTTCTGCGGTGCTGCTGCCACGAGAGTGGGCCTTCCTGACTGGTGGTGCCGGTGCTTCGTGTGGTCTGGGGGGCTGTGCTGGATCTGCGGGGAAAGCGGGAGATCGTGCGGCTCGGTCCGAGCCTGTAGCCCTCAAACCTTAAACGTCGACATAAAGGTTACAGTTTGGTCACGAACCAGTGCCCCGACGGTATGACGCGCCACAGGGTGGTTCAACCCACGCTGCGGCGTGTCGTCGCGGGGATTGCCCCATTTCCGAGAGCCGCGCCCCACGGGCCCCACCAGCACCACCGGACGACGGGGTCGTTCGAAGGGAAAGCCTCCCACGAGGCCCACCGACCCGAGCGGCGGGGTCCCGGCGAGATCTCGCCTGCAGGCTCCCCGAGGCCACGGTCGGTCATCGCAGCCCCCAGGGGCTCACGACGGTCAGCGCGTCACCGGCGACGACGGGACACTGACGTCGATCGTCGATCCGGGCTGGGGCAGCAGGAGCCTCACGAGCTCGGCCTTGCGCTGTCCGTTGTCCGCGCCGCCCCACACCACCGTCTTGCCCCTGCCGCCGTTCGGCGTCACGGTGAACGACACCTGGTCGGCCGTCGACACCGAGATCCCGGAGACGTCGGCGCGGAGGGCGGGCGCGAGCGACCCGAGGGCGGCCAGTGCGGCGTCGACCCCCGCCTTGGTGACCTGCGCGGCACCGGAGCTCACGAGGGGCACGCCTGCCGGCGGGCTGCCGACGGTCCGGAAGGTGAAGCCCTCGCGGTCCACGACGTCGACCTCACCCTGAGGGTTGCGCACGGCGAGCACGGCGACCCGCGGGGTCACGGTGACCACGACGGTGTCGGGGAGGCTGCGCGTCACCGAGACGTCGCTCCAGGCCCGCCCGGCCAGCAGCCGTGCGGTCACGGCGTCGGTGTCGACGCGCATCAGGGGACCGCCCAGCGGAACCTGGGCCGCGGTGCGCACCTGTCCCGCGGCGGCCGCGCTCACCCCGTGGACCTCGACCCTGGAGACCGTCAGGAGACTGCTGAACCACCCCAGCCACGCCAGTGCTCCAGCGACGAGCAGGAGCGCCACGAGGACGCCCGCCACCAGCCGCGGGCGGCGGCGCGCAGCGGCCGCGCGGCGTTCGAAGCGCGTGCGCGACGACGCGAGGCCGGTGCCGGCCACCCGTCGTCGCGTCGTGCCGCGTTCGAGCGTCACGGCGCGCCTCCTCCGAGGGCTCGCAGCACCTCCGGGCCGATCATCGTCACGTCACCGGCTCCGACGGTGAGCACGAGGTCGCCCGGGCGCGCGAGGGCAGCCACCATGGGGGCGACCTCCGACCACGACGGGACGTAGTGGACCTCGACCTCCGGGCGAGCGGCCGTCACGGCGTCGGCCACCAGCCGCCCGGACACGCCGGGCACCGGGTCCTCGCGCGCCGCGTACACGTCCATGACGACGACGACGTCCGCCGGCGAGAGTCCCGAGCCCAGCTCGGCCGCGAAGTCGCGCGTCCGGCTGTAGAGGTGCGGCTGGAAGACGACGACGAGGCGGCCGCTGTCGCCGACGAGGTCCTTGGCGGTTGCCACGACGGCGGCGACCTTGCCGGCGTTGTGGGCGTAGTCGTCGACGACGACGACTCCTCCCGCCTCGCCCTTGGGCTCGAACCGGCGGCGGGTGCCGGTGAACGAGGCCAGACCGGCGAGGACCCGGTCGGGGGCCTGCCCGAGCCCGTGCACGGCGGCTGCGTAGGCGGCGGCGGCGTTGAGGGCGTTGTGGCGACCGGGCACCCCGAGCGTCATGCGCCGCTCGACCCCCTCGTCGCGGACCGTCACCGACGAGGTGACGCCGTCCTGGCGGTGGTCCGCCAGCACGACGTCCGACGCCGGGTCGAAGCCGTAGGTCAGCACGCGCGTCCCCGCCGCTCGGGCGCGGGCGGCCAGGGCGAGCGAGCCGGCGTCGTCCGCGCAGGTGACGAGCAGCCCACCGGGCCGGATCGTGTCGACGAAGGCGTCGTACGCGGCCTGCACAACAGTGAAGTTCGAGTAGAAGTCGAGGTGGTCCGGCTGCACGTTCGTGACGATCGCGACCTCGGGCCGGTAGACGACGAAGGACCCGTCGCTCTCGTCGGCCTCGACGACGAAGACGTCGTCGGTCCCGTCGTGGGCGTTCGTGCCGTGCTTCGCCAGTTCGCCGCCGACGGCGAAGGACGGGTCGAGACCGCAGCCCTGCAGCGCGACGGTGAGCATCGAGGTGGTCGTCGTCTTGCCGTTGGCGCCGGCCACGGCCACCGGGCGTCGACCCTGCATGAGCGCCGCCAGACCCTGGGCCCGGTGGAGCACGGGGACCCCACGCTCGCGCGCCGCGACGAGCTCGACGTTGTCGTCGCGGATCGAGCTGCTCATGACGATGGCGTCGGCGCGCTCCTGGTGGCCCTCGTGGAACCCGACCCACACGCCGGCACCCTCGCTCTCGAGGGCCTTGAGGACCGGGACGTCCTTGGCGTCGCTGCCGGTGACGCGGATGCCGCGGGCGAGCATGATGCGGGCGACGCCCGACATGCCGGCCCCGCCGATGGCGAGGAAGTGCACGCGGCCGAGCTCGGCGACGCTCGGCACCGGAGCCCTGAAGTCGAAGCGTGCTGCCGCGAACGGGTCGTCGACGCTCGGGGTGTGCGGGGTCTGGGTCATCGGTGGTCCCTGCCTTCGGCTGCCCGGTCGACGAGGTCTGCGAGCGTCTCGTCGGCAGTGGGCTCGCCGAGCGTCCGGGCCGCCGCCGCCATGCGGGCCACCCGCTCCGGGTCGGTCGCGAGCGGGACGAGCACGGTGTCGATCCACTCCGGCGTGAAGGCCGCGTCGTCGACGAGCAGGCCACCTCCGGCAGCCACGACGTCGGTGGCGTTGAGGACCTGCTCGCCGTTGCCGACGGGCAGCGGGACGTAGACGGCGGGCAGGCCGACAGCAGTCAGCTCGCACACCGTGTTGGCGCCCGAGCGCGCCACCACGAGGTCGGCGACGGCATACGCCAGCTCCATGCGGTCGGCGTAGGGGACGACGACGTAGGGCGCCCCACCCCCGAGCGCCTCCGGGGCGAACTCCTTGCCCAGACCGGTGACGTGGAGCACCTGCACCCCCGACTCGCGCAGCTGCGACACCCGGGCACGGAAGGCGTCGTTGAGGCGCTGAGCGCCCAGGGAGCCGCCGGTGACGAGGACCGTGGGCCACTGCGCCTCGAGGCCGAAGTGCGCGAGCGCCTGGGCCCGCACCGCAGCGCGGTCGAGCGTGCTGACCTCACGGCGCAGCGGCATACCGACTCGTTGGGCGTGCGGCAGCGACGTGCTCGAGAAGGTCGTCGCCACGGCACTGGCGAAGCGCGCTCCGAGGCGGTTGGCCAGGCCGGGACGGGCGTTCTGCTCGTGGATGACGATCGGCACGTGCCGACGTCGCGCCGCGAGGTAGGCGGGAGTGCTGACGTAGCCACCGAACCCGACGACGACCTCGGCCCCGGTGTCGTCGATGGCCGCTCCGGCGGCGTCGACCGCCGCCTTGAGGCGACCGGGCAGCCGCAGGAGGTCGACGCTCGGGCGTCGGGGCAGCGGCACCTTCGGGACGAACCTCAGGTCGTAGCCGCGGGCCGGCACGAGGCGTGCCTCGAGCCCCTCCTGCGTGCCGAGGGCCGTCACCCGCAGGTCGGGGTGACGGCGGCGCAGGGCGTCGGCGAGGGCCAGGAGCGGCGACACGTGGCCAGCGCTCCCTCCCCCGGCGAGCAGGACGGAGGTGGGCGAGGACAGCGGGATCACCGACTTCTACGAGATTGCGGGACGGAGCGGACGCGGGAGGGCAGCACCGCGAGGGACCGGCGGACCAGGCTGGGACGGGCGTCGAGCAGGGCCTTGCAGCCGGGCTCGTTGCGCGCGAAGGACAGGAGTATCCCCAGGGCGAACAATGTCGTCACGAGCGAGGAACCACCGGCGGAGACGAGCGGCAGCGGCACCCCGATGACGGGGAAGAGCCCGATGACCGCGCCGATGTTGATGATGGCCTGCCCGAGCAGCCACGTCATGATGCCGAAGCCCGCGATGCGCACGAAGCGGTCCTGGGTGCGGCTGACGAGCCGGAAGCACGCCCACGCGAGGATGCCGAAGAGGAGCAGGACCATGAGGGTGCCCGGCAGGCCGAGCTCCTCACCGATGATGGCGAAGATAAAGTCGTTGTGGGCCTCGGAGAGCCACTCCCACTTCTCCTTGGAAGCACCGAGGCCGACGCCCCACCAGCCGCCGTCGGCGAGGGCGTAGAGGCCGTGCACCGACTGCCCGCACCACCCGTCCGGGTCGGCGTTGCACGCCGGGCTCAGCCAGTTGGCGATGCGGCTCGTGCGGTTGTCGCTGCCGGTCACCATGAGCGCGACGCCGATGACGGCGAGACCTCCGGCGATGGCGAACACCCGCTTGGGTGCCCCGGCCACGAGCAGGACCGCGGCGATGATGAGGAGCACGACCATGGCCGTGCCGAGGTCGTGGCCGACGAGGATGAGACCGATGACGATCCCGGAGATCGGCGCCAGGAAGGGCAGCGCGACGTGGAGCAGGCTCGTCATGCGCGCGGACTTGTTGGCGAAGATGACCGCACCGACGAGAACCAGTCCGAGCTTGGCGAACTCGGACGGCTGGAACTGCACCGGCCCGATCGCCAGCCAGTTCTGGTTGCCGTTGACGTCGCGACCGAACGGGATGACGGCGGCGAGCAGCAGCACCGAGACGACGATCATCGGGAAGGCGAGACGCTTCCACCAGCTGACGTCGAGGCGGCTGGCGACCGCGGCCGCGACGGCCCCGAGGACCGCGAAGAGCAGCTGGCGCACGAAGACGCTGTACGAGGCCTCGTCGGCGAGGAGGGCCTCCACGCTGGAGGCCGAGAAGACCATGATGAGGCCGAAGACGACGAGCGTCGAGGTGGTGCCGAGGATGAGGTAGTACGTCGTCAACGGGGACTCGAGCTTGCCGATGACCGGCAACGAACGCAGCCCGGTGGACGTGCCGGTCGTGCCGGCCTTCGTCGCCGTCTTGGCACCGGTCTTGGCACCGGTCCTGGCAGCCGTCCTCGGGCCCGCCTTGTCGTCGGCGGTCGTCGTGCTCACTCCAGCCCCCCGTGTGCCTCCAGGTGCCGCCGGACCGCCTCCTCGAAGGCGTCGCCGCGGGCCCCGTAGTTCGTGAACATGTCCATCGAGGCGGCAGCGGGTGCGAGCAGCACGACGTCGCCCGGCTGGGCGAGGTGCGCGGCCTCCCTGACGACTCGGTCCATGACTCCAGTGTCCGTCTCGGACAGGTCCACGACCGGGACATCGGGCGCGTGTCGGGAAAGGGCCTGGGCGATCTGGTCGCGGTCGGCGCCGATGAGGACGACGCCGCGCAGCCGGGACGCCATCTCCTCGACGAGGCTGTCGACGTCGGCCCCCTTGAGCAGTCCGCCGGCGACCCACACGACCGAGTCGAAGGAGCGGATCGCCGCGGCCGCGGCGTGCGGGTTGGTGGCCTTGGAGTCGTTGACGAACCGGACGCCCTTCACGGTGGCGATCTCGGCGATCCGGTGACGGTCCGGCCGGAAGGCGCGCAGCCCGTCCCGGACCGCGATGGGACCGACGCCGTAGGCACGGGCCAGCGCGGCGGCGGCGAGGGCGTTGGCGACGTAGTGCGGCGCGATCGAGGGGGCGTCGCCCTGGAGGTCGGCGATGGTGCACAGCTCCGCTGCGGAACGCTGTCGCTGCTCGACGAAGGCGCGGTCGGCGAGGACGTCCTCGACGACGCCGACCATCGAGGGCGCCGGGATGCCCGTGGTGAAGCCGATGGCGCGGCAGCCCTCGACGACGTTGGCCTCCATGACGAGCTGCTCGGTCTGGATGTCCGCGACGTTGTAGATGCAGGCCAGGTGGGTGTTCTCGTAGATCTTCCCCTTGGCCCGGAGGTACTCGGCGTAGCTGCCGTGCCAGTCGATGTGGTCGGGAGCGACGTTGAGCACCGCCGAGGCGACCGCCGAGACGGAGCGCTGCCAGTGCAGCTGGAAGCTGGAGAGCTCGACGGCGAGCACGTCGTAGGGCTCGGGGTGGAGGACTGCCTCGAGGAGCGGGGTGCCGACGTTGCCGGCCGACGTCGCACGCAGCCCTGCGTGGCGCAGGATCGAGGCGAGCATGTTGACCGTGGTCGTCTTGCCGTTGGTGCCCGTGACGGTGAGCCACGGAGCGGCGCCCTCCTGCGCCCGCATGCGCCACGCGAGCTCGACCTCTCCCCACACGGGTATGCCGGCCGTGGCGGCCGCGAGCATGAGCGGGTCGTGGGGTGGGACCCCGGGCGAGGTCACGACGAGCTCGGTGCCGGCCGGGGGCTCGGTCATGTGCTCGGCGCCGAGCCGGACGTCGACGTCGAGGATCTCGAGGATCGTGGCGCGCTCACGGATCGCCTCGGTCTCGTCGCGGGAGACGGCGACGACGTGCGCGCCGCGGTCGGCGAGGGCGTCGGCGGCCGCGAAGCCGGAGACGCCGAGCCCGACGACGAGGACGCGCAGGCCGGACCAGTCGGCGTCCCGGTGGGTCAGTCCCTCACGGGGCTCGTAGAGCGGGTCGTAGCTCACTGGGACCCCACCACCCATTCTGCGTAGAAGACGCCGAGCCCGAAGGCGACGAAGAGTCCGGCGATGATCCAGAACCGGACCACGACCGTCACCTCGTTCCACCCGACCATCTCGAAGTGGTGGTGCAGTGGCGCCATCCTCAGCACCCGTTTGCCGGTGGTCTTGAACGAGGCCACCTGGGCGACGACGGAGAGCGTCTCGAGGACGAACATGCCGCCGAGGATGACGAGCAGCATCTCGGTGTGGGTCGTGATGGCGAGGCCGGCGAGGGCACCACCGAGGGCGAGGGAGCCGGTGTCGCCCATGAAGATCTTCGCGGGCGTCGCGTTCCACCAGAGGAACCCGAAGCAGGCTCCCATGCCCGCGGCCGCGACGAGCGCGAGGTCGTGGGAGTCGCGCACCTCGTAGCACTTGATGCCGGGGTTGGTCTGGCAGTTCTGGTTGTAGGTCCAGATGCTGATGAGCACGTAGGCGCCGAAGACCATCGTCGAGACACCCGTGGCGAGCCCGTCGAGGCCGTCGGTGAGGTTCACGCCGTTGGACGCGCCGGCGATCATGACGTTGGCGAAGATGACGAAGAGGATGACGCCCACGACGGTGCTGCCGCCGAGGGCGAGGCTGAAGTTCGTGTCGCGCACGAACGAGACGAGCAGCGAGGCAGGCGTGCGGTACTGCTCGTTGGGGAACTGCAGCGCGAGCCCGGCGAACGTGATGCCGACGAGCGCCTGCCCCAGGAGCTTCTGCTTCGACCGCAGCCCGAGGCTGCGCTGCTTGCTGATCTTGATGAAGTCGTCGAGGAAGCCCACGAAGCCCAGGCCCGCCGCCAGGAAGAGGACGAGCAGCCCGCTCGCTGTGGGCGGGTTGAGCGTCAGCAGGTGCGCGAGGAAGTAGGCGCCGACCATCGCGGCGAGGATGACGGCCCCGCCCATCGTGGGCGTGCCGCGCTTCGTGTGGTGCGAGGTCGGACCGTCGTCACGGATGAACTGGCCGTAGCCCCGCTTGACGAGGTACTTGATGAACAGCGGCGTGCCGAACAACGAGATGAGCAGCGAGATCGACGCTGCGAGGAGGACACCCTTCATCCGCGGGCCTCCTCTCCGGAGGTCGCCGGTGCGGGTGGCACCGTGATGTCGCCGCCCTCGGCGGCGAGCCGGTCACCGAGCCAGCGCAGCCCGCTGTCGCGGCTGGACTTGAGCAGGACGACGTCGCCGGGCCGCAGCCGCGACGCGAGCAGGTCGTGGGCCGCATCGGTGTCCGGGACCCACTCCGCGCCCGGGAACGCCTCGGCGAGGGGCCTGGCCCCGTCGCCGACGGCGACGACGTGGTCGAAGGCCAGCGACGCGGCATACGACCCCACGCCTGCGTGCTCCGCGTCGCTGTCGGGACCGAGCTCGAGCATGCCCCCGAGGACCGCCCAGCGCTCCCCCGTCACGTGCATCGCGGCGACGGCGTCGAGGGCAGCACGCATGGAGTCGGGATTGGCGTTGTACGCGTCGTTGACGACCACGACGCCGTCGGGGCGGTCGGTGATCTCCATGCGCCAGCGGCTCGCCGGCTCAGCCGCGGAGAGGCCCGCGACGACCTGGTCGAGCGACAGGCCGAGCTCGAGAGCCGCGGCAGCGACCGCGAGCGAGTTGCCGACGTGGTGGGCGCCGCTCTGGCGCAAGGAGACTCGTGCCGTGCCCTGCGGGCAGACGAGGGTGTATGCCGCCCTGCCGCGCTCGTCGAGGGTGACGTCCTCCGCGCGGACGTCCGCATCGGGGGCGAGTCCGACGAGCTGGACGCGGGAGGCCAGGCCGGCGGCCATGCCCGCGACGACGGCGTCGTCGGCGTTGAGGATCGACAGGCCCTCGGCCGGCACGGCACGAGGCAGCTCGGACTTGGCGCGGGCGATGTTCTCGCGGGACCCGAACTCCCCGATGTGGGCCGTGCCCACGTTGAGCACGATGGCGACCTGGGGAGGCGCGATGCGGGTGAGGTAGTCGATGTGACCGATGCCGCGGGCACCCATCTCGGCGACGAGGAAGCGGGTCGTCGGGGTGACCCGGCACACGGTGAGCGGGACGCCGATCTCGCCGTTGAGCGAGTTGACGGGTGCGACCGTCTCGGCGACCGACGACAGCACGGACGCGAGGAGGTCCTTGACGCTCGTCTTGCCGGACGAGCCGGTGACCCCGACGATGCGCAGCTCGGGCGCACGGTCGACGACGGCCCGGGCGACCCGGCCGAACGCGGTCTGCACGTCGTCGACGACGACGCAGGGCACGCCCTCGACGGGACGCGAGGTCAGGGCGGCCACGGCGCCGGCCGCCACCGCCTGGCCGACGAAGTCGTGGCCGTCGGCGGTCTCGCCGACCCGCGCCACGTAGAGGCTGCCGGGCCCGCAGTCCCGGGAGTCGGTGGTGACGGTGCCGTCGATGACGACGGACGCGCAGAGCTCCGGCGTCTCGACGCCGTGCACCTGCCCACCCGTGACGTCTCGGATCTCACCCAGGGTCAGGCCGATCACGACGTCACCCCCGAGGAGGCGAGGGCTTCGAGGGCGGCGCGCACGGCGTCGCGGTCGTCGAACGGGTGTTTCACTCCGTGGATCTCCTGACCCTTCTCGTGTCCCTTGCCGAGCACCACGACGGTGTCGACAGGGCGGTCCTCCCCCGTGTCGACCACCGCGAGCGCGATGGCCTCGGCGATGGCGCTCGAACGAGCCCCGCCGTCGATGATCTCGGTCTCCCCCGCCGCGCCGTCCCGGACGGCGTCGCGGGCTCCGGCGATGACCGCGGCCCGGATCTCGCCGGGGTCCTCGGAGCGTGGGTTGTCGTCCGTGACGACGACGACGTCGGCACGTCGGGCGGCCGCGGCGCCCATGGCGGGGCGCTTGCCCCGGTCGCGGTCGCCGCCGGCACCGAGGACGGCGATGAGTCGCCCTGCTGTCGAGTCGCGCAGGGCCGCGAGGGCGGCGTCGACGGCGTCGGGCGTGTGCGCGAAGTCGACGACGCAGCGCGGAGCCTCGGGGCCTCCGGGCGACACGACCTCCATCCGGCCGGGCACCTCCGGGGCGACCGCCATCGCGGACTCGACCTCGGCCGGGGTCAGCCCGATCCGCAGCAGGGCGAGGGCCGCCAGTGCCGTGTTGGCGACGTTGAAGTGTCCGGGCAGGTGCGAGACGAGGCTCAGGGCCCGGCCGGTCGACCGCTCGCGCAGGGAGAAGGCACCGGAGGGGGCGTGGCCACCCGCTGTCGTCTGTCCGGTCTGTTCGGTCTGTCCGGTCGGTGCCGCCTCGACGGCGACCCAGTCGGCGTCGGTGACGTCCTCGCCCGTCGTGGCGAGCGTCGTGGCGAGCGTCGTGGTCGGCACGGTGGCCTGCGCGGCCAGGCGCCGGCCCCAGGCGTCGTCCACGCAGACGACCGCCGCACGGGAGCGCTCGGGGGTGAAGAGCGAGGCCTTCGCGGCGAAGTAGTCGTCCATCGAGTCGTGGAAGTCGAGGTGGTCCTGCGAGAGGTTGGTGAAGAGCGCCACGTCGTAGACGACGCCGTCGACCCGCCGCAGCTGCAGCGCGTGGCTCGACACCTCCATGACGCAGGCGTCGAGGGCGCGATCGCGCATGAGCCCGAGGAGCGCGTGCAGGTCGGTCGCCTCGGGAGTCGTGCGCACCGACTCCATACGCTCGTCGCCGATCCGTGTCTCGACGGTGCCGATGAGACCGGTGCGCTGACCGTGGGCCCGCAGGGCCGACTCGACGAGGTAGGCGGTCGTCGTCTTGCCGTTGGTGCCGGTGATGCCGATCATCGTCAGCTGCTCGGACGGGTGGCCGTAGACCTCGGCGGCCGCGGCGCCGACGACGCTGCGCGGGTCGTCGGCGACGAGCACGGGGACCGTCGCCGACATCGCGTCGAGACCGGCCGCGTCGGTGAGGACCGCCACGGCACCGGCAGCGACCGCGTCGGCGGCGAAGCACGCACCGTGCACGTTGAAGCCCGGCAGGGCCGCGTAGAGGTCGCCAGGCAGGACGGCGCGGCTGTCCAGCGTGATGCCGGTGACGAGCACGTCGCCGCGGTCCGGGGCCGCCTCGCGAACGGGTGAGGTCGCTGCGATCCGGGCCGTCAGGTCGCGAAGGAGCAGGCCCGAGGTGGCGGGTCGGAGGGGGGAAGGTGACACGTCATCCCAACTTACAGGCCATCCCGCTTGGCCCGCGCATTGCTGATGACCGTCGGGTCGTCGGAGGACAGCGGCTTGTCGGCCCAGACGTGGTAGTTCAGGTTCGACTTCGGGCTGGGCGGAGCGCCGGTGCGCTCGAGGAGGTAGGACATGACCTGGTTGAAGACGGGTCCGGCGAGGGCGCCACCGAACATCCCCGCGCTCGGCTTCTGGATGAAGACGGCGACGACGTACTTGGGCGCCTCGGCGGGTGCGAAGCCGATGAAGGAGGCCGTGAAGCCGTTGTACCGCTTGAGCTTGTCGTCGTAGCGGTCGGCCGTGCCGGTCTTGCCCGCGACGCGGTAGCCCTTGATGCGGGCGGCCATGGCCGTGCCGTCCTTGCCCGTGACCTCCTCCATCATCCGGGACAGCTTGACCGCGGTGTCCTGGGTCACGACCCGGATCGGGGTCGTCGGGGTCGACGGCATGAAGGTCCCGTTGTCGTTGACGGTGCCCTCGACGAGCGACGGCGGCATGCGCACGCCCTTGTTGGCGATGGTCTGGAAGACGCCGGCCTGCTGGATCGCCGTGACGGCATAGCCCTGGCCGAAGAGGATGGTGTAGCGCCGTGACGAGACCCAGTCCTTGGCCCCGGCGAGCAGGCCCGCGGACTCACCGGGGAAGCCGACGGGCGTGCGCTCACCGATGCCGAACTTGCGGTAGTAGGCCTCCATCATCGTCGGCGGGACCCGCTCGCCGATGAGCATGGTGCCCATGTTGGACGACTTGGCGAGGACACCGGTGGCCGTCATGTTCTCGACGCCGTGCGGCTCGTTGTCCTTGAACGAGGTGCCGGCGCGAGGCAGGCGCGGCGGGACGATGACCCCGGTGTCCGGGGTGATGACGCCCTGCTCGAGGGCGGCCGCCATCGTCATGAGCTTGCCGGTGGAGCCGGGCTCGAACGCGTCGTTGAAGGCGTAGTTGCCCAGGGCCGACGGCTTGGCGTCGGCGAGGTCGTTGGGGTCGAACGTCGGGTAGCTCGCCGCGGCGCGGACCTTGCCGGTGGCCACCTCGAGCACGACGGCGGTGCCGGACTCGGCACCCACGGCCGTGACCTGCTTGGCCAGGGCGTTCTGGGCGTACCACTGCAGGTCGGCGTCGATGGTCAGCTTGACGTCGCGGCCGTTGACGACGGGGGTGTCCACACGCTGGGAACCCGGGATGATGTAGCCGTCACGGGCGCGCTCGGCGACGCTGACGCCCGGAGTGCCCTTGAGCGCCGTGTCGAACATCTCCTCGACACCGCCGGCGCCCGACTGGTCGATCGGACGGACGAAGCCGACGAGCTGGCCGAGCGCCATCGAGGTCGGGTAGATCCGCTGGGCGGTGCGTTCGCCGGTGATGCCCGGGATGCCGAGGGCCCGGATCTCGCGGTAGATCGCCGGGTTGACGTCCTTCTTGACGACGACGTAGCGGGTGCCGGAACGGGTGAAGAGCTTGGTCAGCTGGGCTGTCGTCATCTGCAGCAGGGGCGCGAGGTCGGCAGCGGCGCGGCTGACGCCGACCTTGGTGCGCACCCCGTCGATGCTGACGATGTACTCGGGGATGATCGTCGGGTCGGCGGCGATGGTGAACCGCTCGACCGAGTCGGCGAGGACCTGGCCGTTCGTGTCGAGGATCTGGCCGCGCATCGCGGGCGTCGTCGTCTTCACCGATCGTTTGAACAGGGCCGCCTCCTGCGTCGCGGACGCGTCGAAGGCCTGGATGCGGAGCAGCTGCCCGGCGAAGATCGTGAAGACGAAGAGGATGGCGACGAAGATGACCCGCGCCCGGCGGCGCGGGTTGGCCCGCGAGATCCTCAGCGGGCGACGGGGTCCGCGTGGCCCGCGGGGACCGCGAGGACCGCGTGGACCGCGGGGTCCGTTCGCTCCACGGGAGGCGCGGGCCGTGGTGGCGGCGGGACCGCGGCCCCTGCCGGAGACGCTGCCGGACGCGCTGCCGGACCGCTGCGGACGGGGTCGGGCGCCAGGTCGTGCGCCACCGGTGGCGCGGTCCTGTGTGCGGCCCTGAGCCCGGTCCGGCGTTCGGGGGCGGACCGGCGCCGCGCCGCCGGCCGTCGACGTCGCGCGCGCCGTCGAGGCGGTCTTGGGGTTGGTCGAGCGCACGGCGCCCTGCCGAGCGGCACCCTGCTGCCCCGCGCGTCCCGGCGTGGTGCGCGTGGTGGGCGTCGGCGACACATCGCGGCGGGGCTGTCGGGCGGGGGCGGCTGCGCGACCGGTCCGTGCCGGATCGGTTCCTCGGCCCTGCGTCACACGATCACCTCACCGTCGTCTGCTGGGGCTGTCCTCAGTGGCCCGACCCAGCCGCGCTCGTTGCGGTGCCGCTCGTTGCAGCCCCGCGCGACGCACCGGGCGTCGTGCCCAGTGTGGACGGTGCAGGCGTCTTGGCCACGGCACCCGGCGCCGTCGGCGTGGCGCCCGCCGCAGGTGCGGCTGCGCCTGCCGCGGATGCCGCGGCGCCGGCCTTCGTGGCCGAGGAGAGGACCTTCTCGACCGAGGAGAGGACCGCGGGCGGCGTCGGGCTCGTGACGATCGGGAAGGCGTTGTTCTTCGTGGCCGCCTCGGGCTGGCCCGAGACCGTTCCCTTGGACAGGTCGATGTAGCCGCGGGTGTTCATCCGCACCATCCCGAGCTCGGACGCGCTGCGCGCGAGCGCGCCGGTGGCCGAGGCCCGGTCGATCTGCTCCTGGAGGTTGCCGGCCGTGTCGCTCAGGGTGGCCGACTGGCGCTGGAGGTCGCCGAGGGCGAGCGAGCCCTGCGCCAGGGCGGTGTTGAGCAGCAGCAGGGCGATGAGGCCGGCGATGAGCAGCGCGATGCAGGTCGTGGCGAAGGCCCCGTTGCCGGTGCGCGTGATGCTGCTCGGGATGACCCGGAGAGGAGTCGGAGCGGGCGCGCGCCGCGGTGCGCGGAGCGGCCTGGCCGTGGCGGTCATCTGGCTCATCGGGTGGTTCCCTTCCTGGTCCTGCTGTCGGTGCTGCTGGTCGTGGTGTTCGTGGAGGTGTCGCGCACGCGCTCTGCGACGCGGAGTCGGGCCGAGGCGGCCCGTGGGTTGGTCGTGACCTCCTCGTCGCCGGGCGCCTCCCCGCCGCGGGTGACGAGCTTGAGGTATGCCGCGTGCTCGGGGAGCTCGACGGGCAGGCCGGCCGGGGTGCTGGAGGTGGCGCCCGCTGCGAAGGCCTGCTTCGTCGCGCGGTCCTCGAGGGAGTGGTACGACAGGACCGCGATCCGGCCGCCCACGGCCAGGACGTCGATCGCCTCGTCGATGGCGCGGTGCCACACCTCGAGCTCGTCGTTGACCTCGATGCGCAGGGCCTGGAAGGTGCGCTTGGCCGGGTGCCCGCTCTGGCGCTGCGAGGCGGCCGGGATGACCCGCCGGAGCATCTCGACGAGGCGTCCGGACGAGCTGTAGGGCTCGATGGCACGGTCCTGCACGACCGCCTTGGCGATCTTCCGGGCGAACCGCTCCTCGCCGTAGTCGCGCAGGATGCGGGTCAGGTCCTCGACGGAGTAGGTGTTGAGCACGTCGGCCGCGGTCATCCCCGTCGACTGGTCCATCCGCATGTCGAGCGGCGCGTCGACGCGGTAGGCGAAGCCGCGGTCGGTCTCGTCGAGCTGGAGCGAGCTGACCCCGAGGTCGAAGAGGATGCCGTCGACGGCCGGGAGCTCGAGGTCTGCGACGACCCTGCGGATGTCGTCGTAGACGGCGTGCACGGGACGGAAACGGTCGCCGAAGCGGGCGAGACGACGGCCCGCCAGCGCGAGGGCCTCGTGGTCGCGGTCGATGCCGACGACGACGCACTCGGGGAAGCGCTCGAGGACGCCCTCGGCGTGGCCGCCCATGCCGAGGGTCCCGTCGACGTGGACGGCGCCGAGGCGCTCGAGGGCCGGCGCGAGCAGCTCGAGGATCCGGTCGCGCATGACGGGGACGTGGCGTTCCTGCGCCGGTCCTCGATCGGTCATGGTGCGTCCCTCTCACGCTCGTGCTGTTCGGTGCCCGTGGTGTGCCTGCGGTGCACGGGGCTGGTGTGACTCGTGTGACCTGACGGCGGATGGAGATCCGCCCTGGTGCTGTGTCGTGGTGGTCGACCGGCCGGCCCGGCGATCAGGTGGAGGGAGCTGATCGTGGGCCGTGGATGAGCCGGTCGCTGGGCTGGTCCGGTGGTGCGGGTCGACCTGGGGGCTGGTCCCCATCCGCTGCCTCGCCCGGGACGGGGGAAGTCGTCCCGGGAGTGGAGCGGCTGGAGGCCGGCACTCAGGTGCTGTTCGGTCGGTGGTCTCGGCTGGTCTCGGCTGGTCTCGGCTGGTGGGGTGACGTCGGGGACGGGGGCGGTGCTGGTCGGGCTCAGAAGAGGCCCGGGATGACCTCCTCCGCCGTGTCGGCGAAGCTCTGCTCGGTCTGCTCCAGGTAGGAGTTCCACACCGCGCTGTCCCAGACCTCGAGGCGGGATCCCGCTCCGATGACGGTGACCTCGCGGTCGAGCCCGGCGTACTGGCGCAGGTTGGCCGGGATGGTGAACCGACCCTGCTTGTCGGGGATCTCGTCGGACGCGCCGGAGAGGAAGACGCGCATGTAGTCGCGGGCGACCTTGCTCGTCGTCGGCGCCTGGCGCATCTGGTCGGCGACCCGGACGAATTCGTCCATCGGGTAGATGAACAGGCTGCGCTCCTGGCCGCGGGTGACGACGAGGCCGCCCGCCATCCGCTCGCGGTACTTCGCCGGCAGGAAGAGGCGGCCCTTCTCGTCGAGCCGGGGTGTGTGCGTCCCGAGAAACATGGTTCGCCACCTCCCCTTTGTCGACCCGCGGGCGCACCCATTCACTACCTTGATGCCCCACGATACTCCACTCTCCTCCACCGTCAACGATGTTTGGGCAATTTCGACGCGGCGAGTCCTGCGTTTTCGCAGGTCAGCGATGGTGGAGTGAAGTGGAGGGCTGCAGCCGCCCCGAAGCCCGACCGGCGCCACCAGGCCTCGAGGACGCGACCGGGAGGGACGGCATACGCCCTCCGTCCTGCCTCACGCGTGCTCAGCCGAGCCAGCGAGGACCCCGGGAGCGAACCGAACGGCTCCCCCGGACGTTGGAGGTGGAGGAAAGTGGAGGCGTGGTGCCAGCGTCCACGGCCCCGACTCTCCACAGGTCTCCATCCGGTCACGACCGAGGCAGCCCTACCGGTGACGAGGGTCCATGGGAGAAGATCACCTGACGGGTGGGCAGCCCGCCACGAGTGGTGCTGCGCCACGACATGGGGACGACCAGCGGAGGACAGTGTGACCACGACGGACACGGGGATCGAGACCACGGCCACGTCCGGCCCGCCCCCGGGCGCGAGCGCCGACGGGGCCACCGGCGCCGACCTGGTTCTCATCCACGAGGTGGCCGACCGCCTCATCGGGGCGATGACCAGCGTCATCGAGGGCAAGGCCGACGTCGTGCGCACCACCGTGACCGTCCTCTTCGCCGGCGGCCACCTCCTCATCGAGGACGTGCCCGGGGTCGGCAAGACGATGCTGGCCAAGACGCTGGCGCGCTCCATCGACGCCACGGTCCGGCGCATCCAGTTCACGCCGGACCTGCTGCCGAGCGACGTCACCGGCGTCAGCATCTTCAACCAGGACGCCCGCCGCTTCGAGTTCCGGCCGGGCGCCATCTTCGCCAACGTCGTCGTCGGCGACGAGATCAACCGCGCCTCGCCCAAGACGCAGTCCGCGCTGCTCGAGTCCATGGAGGAGCAGCAGGTCACCGTCGACGGCACGACCTACCAGCTGCAGACGCCGTTCATCGTCATGGCGACCCAGAACCCGATCGAGATGGAGGGCACCTACCCCCTCCCCGAGGCCCAGCGCGACCGGTTCATGGCCCGCATCTCGATGGGCTACCCGGCCCCTCGGGCCGAGCTCGACCTGCTCGAGACCCACGGTTCGAGCTCGCCCCTCGACGCCCTGACGCCCGTCACCGACGCCGAGACGATCAACCGGGTCGTGCAGTCGGTCAGCCGTGTGCACGCCAGCCCGGCGGTGCGCCAGTACATCGTCGACCTCGTGTCCCGGTCCCGGTCCACGACGGCGCTCCGGCTCGGCGCATCCCCACGCGCGGCGCTGCACCTGCTCCGCGCGTCACGCGCGTACGCGGCCCTCGAGGGTCGCGACCACGTGATCCCCGACGACGTGCAGGTGCTGGCCGGCCCGGTGCTCGCGCACCGGCTCATGCCCTCGAGCGAGACCCAGCTCGCGCGCCGCACCACCGCAGAGGTCGTCGCCGACCTGCTGCGCCAGGTGCCGGTGCCTCCCGCAGCCCGCTGAGCGAGGACGCCCATGCCCTCCCTGCGGAGCCTCCTGACGACGCGCGGCCGCGCCTTCGTCGGCTCGGGCACCGTCCTCGTGCTCGCCGGCGTCCTCTTCGGGTTCCGCGACCTCACGCGCTTCGGCGTGCTCCTCGTGGCGCTCCCCCTCATCAGCGCGGTGCTCGTGCGCACGCGCAGGACCCGGATGCGCATCGAGCGGCACACCCACCCGGAGCGGATCAGCGTCGGCCAGGACGCCCACGTCACCCTCTCCTTCGAGAACGTCTCCGGCGCGACGACACCGATCTTCCTCGCCGAGGAGCGCCTCGACTACGTCCTCGGCGACCGGCCCCGGTTCGTCGTCGGTCGCATCCCCTCGGGACGCGTGCGCTCGATCGACTATGCCGTCCGCTCCCACCTGCGCGGGCGCCACCACCTCGGCCCCCTCGGGGTTCAGGTGCAGGACCCGTTCGGGCTCGCCAACCGCAACGCCGTGCTCGAGGGCACGGCCGACCTCGTCGTGCTGCCGGCCGTGCAGCCGCTCTCGTCGAACCACCAGCCCAGCTCGGGCACCGGCTCCGAGGGCGAGCAGGCCCAGCTCATCGCCCTGCACGGCGAGGACGACGTGACCATCCGCGAGTACCGCGACGGCGACGACCTGCGCCGGATCCACTGGCCGGCCACCGCCCGCACCGGCGACCTCATGGTGCGCCAGGAGGACCGCCCCGCTCAGCGCCGGGCCGTCGTGCTCATCGACCCCAGGCCCTCGGCACACGGGGGCACCGGCGCCACCAGCTCCTTCGAGTGGGCGGTCACCGCTGCGGCCTCGGTCGCCATCCACCTGTGCGAGTCGGGGTATGCCGTCCACCTCGTCTGCGCCGAGACGGTCGAGACGGCGCGCGCGGCCGAGACCATGACCCCCGACGAGATCCTCGACGTGCTCGCCGTGGCGTCCCTGCGCGACGACACCGGCGAGGACGAGATCCTCCGGGCCGCCCAGGCGCTCGCCGCAACCGGTGGTTTCCTCGTGGCGATCGTCGGGCCGTCCGGCCGCGAGCTCACCTCCCGGGTGGCCAGCCTGCGCCAGGCCGGGACGACGGGCCTGGCCCTCGTGCTCGACGCGCGCAGCTTCGGCGAGACGCACGCGGAGGACGCCGAGCCGCACGTCGACAGCCTGCGGCTCGCGGGCTGGCGCGCCGTGGGCGTCGGACGCGACGAGGACGTCGCGCACGCGTGGGCCGTGCTGACGGCCGCGACCGTGGGAGGCAGCCGATGACCCGTCGCCGCTGGAGGATCACGCTCCTCGCCGCCCTCGCGACGATCGGCGCGATCTACCCCGCCACCACGCTCTTCGCCGACAACTCCTGGCTCGGACCGGTCACCTTCATCGTCGCGCTCGTGGCCGGGCTCGGCCTCGCCGGCCGTGGCCTGACCCGCTCGCGCGGCCTCGTCGTCCTGGCGCAGGTGCTCGTCACCGGCTACGTCGTCCTGGCGCGGTGGACGGGCGACTCGTTCACCCTGTTCCTGCCCACGCCGGCGACCCTCGAGGCGGCCAACCTGCTCGGGCTGCAGGCGCTCGACACGGTCACCCGCTACTCGGTGCCGGCTCCGCTCAACGACGGGATCACGTTCTGCCTCGTCATCGCGGTCGCGGTCGTCGCGATCGCCGTCGACGCCATGGCGGCCACGTGGCGCAGCCCCGCGGCCGCCGGGCTGCCGCTCCTCACGGCATACCTCATCACGACGATGAACAGCAACGACGTCCTGGCCCTGCGCTACTTCGTCGTGCCCGTGCTGCTCTGGCTCGTGATGCTGCACACGACCGCGCGCGCCCAGTTCGGCCAGTGGGGCACGGCCAACTCCGCCGACCACAGCGACATCGACGAGGCGGCGCACGACCGCGACGCGTTGCGCTCCTTCACCGCCGGCGCGCTCAAGCTCGGCGCCGCCGGGGTGATGGTCGCCCTGATCGTCCCGGCCGTCATCCCCCACTTCCCGCCGCGCTACCTCACCGAGGGGCTCGGGCGCAGCGGCGACGGGGGCGGCGAGGGCTCCGTCGGGTTCAACGACACCCTCGACCTGTCCCGCAGCCTCAACAACCAGGACCAGTCCCCCGTCCTGACCTACACGACGACGGCGTTCACCCGGGCCCCCCTGCGCGTCCTCGCGACGTCGTACTACTCCCGGGGGCAGTGGCTCGTCGCCAGCTCGACCGGCACGCGGCCCGAGAGCCCGCCGCCGCTGCCGTCGCTGGACAGGCGGCGCGACTACGTCATCACCGTCTCGGACAACACCCTCGCCGCTCCGCGCATCGCCGCGCCGTACCCCGTCGTCGCCGTCGCGATGGAGGGCACGCCGTGGTCGATCGACCCGGTGACGCGCGACGTCCGGGTCGGGCGCGCGGTGAGCAGCTACCGCGTGACCTACGCCGACCTCGCGCCCTCGCCGCCGCAGCTGCGCGAGGCCGGGGCCCCCGACTCCCCCGACATCACCGACGACGACCTCAGCATCCCCGACAGCTCGCGCGAGCTCGTGCAGCGCTGGTCCGACGAGGTCACCCGCGGACAGGGCAACGAGCTCGACAAGGCGATCGCCATCCAGGACCACCTGCGCGACACGAGCCGTTACACCTACTCGCTCGACCTCGGCGAGCCACGGCGCGACGCCCAGGGACGCATCCTCGAGCCGATCCAGAACTTCTACGAGACCCGGAGGGGCTACTGCGTCCAGTTCGCCACGGCCATGATCATGATGGCGCGGGCGCAGGGCATCCCAGCCCGCATGGCCATCGGATTCCTGCCGGGCCAGCTCTCCGGTGAGCGCTACGTCGTCCGCGCGAGTGACGCCCACGCGTGGCCCGAGCTGTACTTCCAGGGCTACGGGTGGTTGCGTTTCGAGCCGACGCCCGGTGCCCGAGCCGGCACCCCGCCGCCGTATGCCGTGCTCGGCTCCGACTCCGGACCCACCCAGGGCGGGCGTGGGGTGACCGAGTCGGCCTCACGGAGCGCCACGTCGGTCGCGCGGACCACCGCGGCGGCGCCCACCGTGGCACCGGTGCCCCAGCAGCGGGGCGTGCTCGACCGGATCGGTGCCTTCCTGACGGTGCGCAACCTCGCCGTGGCCGTCGCCGTCGTCGTCGGCCTGCTCGCAGCCTTCTCCATGCCGATCACGGCCTGGCTGGTGCGCCTGCGGCGTCGACGGGCGGCCGTGACCCAGCAGGACCTCATCGAGGCGGAGTGGGACGACCTCACCTCCCACCTCGGGGACCTCGGCATCCTGGCACCCGACGGGGTGACCCTGCGTCAGCTGCGCGAACGCTACGTCGGCGAGGGGCACCTCGACGAGGAGCACGCGACCGCGATGCGGCGCGTCACGGCGACCCTCGAGAAGTCACGCTACGACCGCCCCGAGCGCACGACGCAGCAGGAGGCGTCCCGGCTGCACGACGACATCCGCTCGATCCGTCGGCAGGTGGGCCGCACGCGTGCCTGGCCGACCCGGGTGCGCTCCTTCTTCTGGCCGGCGGCCGGCGTCTCCTTCTGGCGCTCCCTCCCCCAGCGCCTGCTCTCCCGCCGGCGCTGAGGGCCCGGGCCGGCTGTCCCCCTGGATGGCGAGCCTCGCCGGCCTCGCCACACCCCACACGCGAAAGGAGCCCACGACCGTGCGGTCGTGGGCTCCTTCGCTGTCCGGTCGGACCGGCGCGGCGTGTCCTCAGTCGAGGTAGTCGCGCAGGACCTGGCTCCGGCTGGGGTGACGCAGCTTGCTCATCGTCTTGGACTCGATCTGACGGATGCGCTCACGCGTCACGCCGTAGACCTTGCCGATCTCGTCGAGCGTCTTCGGCTGGCCGTCGGTCAGGCCGAAGCGCATCGACACGACGCCCGCCTCACGCTCGGAGAGCGTGTCGAGGACCGAGTGCAGCTGCTCCTGCAGGAGCGTGAAGCTCACGGCGTCGGCCGGGACGACGGCCTCGGAGTCCTCGATGAGGTCACCGAACTCGCTGTCACCGTCCTCACCGAGGGGCGTGTGCAGGGAGATCGGCTCGCGACCGTACTTCTGGACCTCGACGACCTTCTCGGGCGTCATGTCGAGCTCCTTGGCGAGCTCCTCCGGGGTGGGCTCGCGGCCCAGGTCCTGGAGCATCTGCCGCTGCACGCGGGCCAGCTTGTTGATGACCTCGACCATGTGGACCGGGATGCGGATGGTGCGCGCCTGGTCGGCCATGGCGCGGGTGATCGCCTGGCGGATCCACCACGTCGCGTACGTCGAGAACTTGTAGCCCTTGGTGTAGTCGAACTTCTCGACCGCACGGATGAGGCCGAGGTTGCCCTCCTGGATGAGGTCGAGGAAGAGCATGCCGCGACCGGTGTAGCGCTTGGCCAGCGAGACGACGAGACGCAGGTTGGCCTCGAGCAGGTGGTTCTTGGCCTTCTTGCCGTCCTGGGCGATCCACCACAGCTCGCGCTTGAGCTTCATGTCGATCTTGTCGCCGGAGTTGAGCTTCTCCTCGGCGAACAGGCCGGCCTCGATGCGCTTGGCGAGCTCGACCTCCTGCTCGGCGTTGAGGAGGGCGACCTTGCCGATCTGCTTGAGGTAGTCCTTGACCGGGTCGGCGGTGGCGCCGGCGGTCACGACCTGCTGGGCCGGGGCGTCGTCCTCGTCGTCGTCGCGGATGACGAAGCCGGACTCCTCGGTCTCCTCGGTCTTGGCCGCGGCAGCCGGGGTGGCGCCGTCCTCGGCGTCCTCGTCCGCGTCGTCACCGACCTCGATCGGCTCGACGACGACGTCCTCGAGCTCAGCCACGGGGGCGTCGTCCGGACCGGCGCCGTCCGCGTCGTCAGCGGCGACGTCGGCCGTGGCCTTCTTGGCCGCGGCCTTCTTCACCGCTGCCTTCTTGGCGACCGGCGGCTTGGCGGCCGCCTTGGCGACGCCCGCGTTGGTGGCGGCCTTCTTGGCCGTGCCCGCGGTGCTCGGGGTCGACTCGTCGTCGGCCGGGGCCGACGCGCGAGCGGCCGTCTTGGTCGTCGCCTTCTTGGCGGCGGTCTTGGTCGCGGCGGTCGTCGTCCGCGTCGCGGACTTCGTCGCCGCGGCCGTGCTGCTGCGTGCGGTGGCCACAGTGCCTCCCTTGGTCCCTGTTCGGGTCTTCTTCGTCGTGGTGACGTGCGGCGCGTCGACAACGATCTCGATGTCGTGGGCCTCGAGGGTCGTGAGGACCGGCTTCATCTGCTTCAGGTCGAGTCCGGCGTCGACCTGAGCACGCGCGATCTCAGTTCCCGTGATGGTGCCGTTGGTGCTGCCCTTGACCAGGAGCTGCATGATCGCCTCGTGCTGGAACACCTTCGGCAGGGTCTTGGGAGCTCCAGCGGTTGTTGCCTTGGGCACGGATGCAGTCGCCTTTCGTCGCAGGTCTCGTTGTGGTCGACCCGGTTTCGGGCATGCATCATCACAACGAACGAGAATGGGGGTTGGTGCCGGAAAGGCTTGGCCTGTCGGAGTCGGTCCCTGTTTCGAGCTCTCGGTGCGCCTGGTGCGATCCCGTACTCCGACATTATAAAACGGCAGACGCCATCTCGGCGAACGCACGTCGAACCCGCGCATGGCGCGCAGGGGTCACCGGGGCCGAGCCGGCCCCGCCACTCTCCTCCGGAGAGGGAGGTTCAGTCGCCCTTGACGGCCAGCACGGGGCAGCTGGCGTCGAGCAGGATCCGCTGGGCGTTGGAGCCGAGGATCAGCTTGCCGACGGGGCTGCGACGGCGGAGGCCGATGACGATGAAGTCGGCCTTCTCCTCCTCCGCGACGGAGATGAGGTCCTCGGCGGGGTCGTTGCCCCGAACGAGCTGTCGCACCTCGTGCTCGAGCCCCTTCTCCTCGAGGAGGCCCTGCACCCGGGAGAGCTCGGTCTCGAACTGCCTGGCCTCGTCCGCGTCAAAGTCCTTGCCCCCTCGGTGGGAGCTGATGACGACGAGCTTCGCACCGCGCAGGACGCACTCCTCGGCGGCTCGCTTGAGCGCCGCACGACCTTCCTTGGTGGCGACATAACCAACGACGATGGCCACTTTCCCGGACCTCCTTGGGACGGAAACAACCAGTGCTCGCACCGTACCCGAAATCGAGGCGGGCGGTGCGTCCCGCGCCGCGACTGCGGACCGGCCCTCGTCACACCTCGTCCGGCACCCTCCGCCCTTCCGCGCGCCGCCTGCGACGCCGCCGGGACGGCGCCCGGCGCCGCGCCTGCGGACGGCTCCCCCGCCCGGCGCGTCGACGACGAACCCGGCCGGGCCGCAGCAGGGCTCACGACCGGCGGCGCTCCAGCGCGGCGCGGATGATGCGACCCACCTGGTCCTCCTCGATGAGGAAGCCGTCGTGGCCGAAGTCCGACACGATGTGCTCGCGGCGCGAGACCGGGAGCGCCGCGTGAAGCTCGTCCGAGAGTCGCGGCGGGTAGAGCCGGTCGGTGTCCACCGAGACGACGGTGCAGTCCGCACGGACGCGGCCGAGCGCCCGCTGCACCCCACCCCGGTCACGGCCGACGTCGTGGGAGTTCATCGCCTCGGTCAGCACGACGTAGGAGTTCGCGTCGAAGCGGCGGGCCAGCTTGCCCGCGTGGTGGTCGAGGTAGGACTCCACCGCGAAGCGACCGCGGTCCCCCGCACGCAACGGGTCCTCGCCGAGCTGGGCCTCTCGACCGAAGCGCTCGTCGAGCTCGGTCTCGGTGCGGTAGGTGATGTGGGCGATGCGGCGCGCCAGCCCCAGGCCGGCGTCGGGGCGGCGGTCGCTCGCGTAGTAGTCGCCCCCCGCGAAGGCGGGGTCCTGCCGGATAGCGAGCAGCTGCGGCTGGCACCAGGCGATCTGGTCGGCGGTGGCGCTCGGCGTCGAGGCCAGCACGATGCAGCGATCGACGTCGTCCGGATGGGTGACCGCCCACTCGATGGCCCGCATGCCGCCCATCGAGCCGCCCACCACGGCCGCCACCCGGGCGATCCCCAGTCGGTCGAGGAGCAGGCGCTCGGCGGCCACCTGGTCGCGGACGGTGACGTAGGGGAAGCGGCTCCCCCACGGGCGCCCGTCGGGTGCCGGACTGGAGGGGCCGGTGCTGCCCTGACAGCCACCGAGGACGTTGGAGGCGATGACGAACCACGCGTCGGGGTCGACCGGACCGCCGGCGGCGACGAGCGAGTTCCACCAGCCCGGTGAGGCGTGCCCGGCGCCGGCCTCGCCCACGACGTGGCTGTCACCGGTCAGGGCGTGCTCGACGAGGATGACGTTGTCGCCCGCCTCGTTGAGCCGTCCCCACGTCTCGTAGGCGATGCGCACGTCCGGCAGCACGCCGCCGCGCTCGAGCTCCATCGTGCCGAGGTGGGCGAACTGCCGCCCTCCCACGGGGTCACCCTCACGCCAGGCGCCGTCCGACGCAGGCTGCCGAAGCGGTGCCGGGTCGTCGGCGTGGTTCACGGTGTCCGGTCCGGCCGTGCCTGAGCCACCACGAGCGCCACCACGAGTGCCACCACGGTCGGCGTCACGAGCGCCACCACGGTCGGCGTCACGAGCGACGGCGCCATCGGGGGCGTGGCGCGCGGGCGACACACGCGGGCTCTGCTTCCGGTGGGTGACGGTCATCGGGGTACTCCTCGGTCCTCGCGCTTGCACGCACCCGGGACGGGTGTGGCCTGGTCCTCACCCGGGGCACCCCACCGCGAAGGAGGGTTGCCGACCAGCGAGCCGGGGCTTGTCGCTGGTACTCGTGACCAGTCCCAACCATACGCGAGACCTCGGACCGGGCCGATGACACGTTCCACGACATGGACGCGGGCTCCCCCGCTCCCGCAGCCCGGCGGTCGGCCCGTTCGAGGACGGGGTCGAGCACCGGTGAGCGTCCCCGGCCGGCCGCCGGACTCAGGCGCAGCGCGACGGGCGAATGCCGTGGTCGAGCGACTCACGCACGAGCCGGCTCAGGCGGTGGCCCGGCTCGAGGGCGAGCGCCTGGTCGACCGCCACCCCGGCCCTGGCCCCGTCACCGCACCACCAGGCGAGCGATCCGACGACGGACAGCAGCGGGGCCGCGTGGGCCGCCGGGGTGAGTCGGCAGACCTGTTCGATGCGCCCGAGCACCACTCGTGGGGCCGAGGCCTCGTCCCAGTCGTCCCAGCTCCCGTCCTGCTCTGCGTCGTCCGGGTCGTCGAGGTGGTCCCGGCCGTCTGCGGCATGCGCCTCCGACCCACCCGGGCCACACAGCTCCCCCACGACTTCGTGCTCACCCTGGCCGCCGGGTCCGAGGTCGAGCAGCGCGTGCAGCGCCCGCAGCGCCTCGAGGTCCGACTCCGTCAGCCGCGAGGCGACGTCGTCCCCGGACCACGGGGCCACGTCCGAGCCCCCGCCGCCATCACGGTCGGGGCCGTCCGATGCGGGGGCGAGCCGGAGCCCGGGGCCGAGGAGGACGTCGAGCATGACGACGAGCTCGTCCGGGAGGGAGTCGAGCGGCACCGTGCCGGGGCACAGCCAGCCGATCAGGGCATCGCGGAACTCGACGTCGCGCAGCGGGCCGACGAGCGACGGCAACCAGTGCTCGATGCCATAGCCCTCGACCTCGCCCCTCAGCACGCCGCCCCAGGCGACGAGGGCATCGTTGACGAGGAACTGCCGGGCGCTGGGATCACCCCCGTCGAGCAGTCCGAGCTCCGACCCCGGGGACGGGGCGCGCCGCGCCGCTCGGCGCCCTGGCCTGCCAGCCCGGTCGGACACCGACCCCCCGGAGGCGGCGTATCGGCGCTGCCAGTCCTCGACGGCGGCCACGGCCAGCCCGTGCCTCGGCTCCGACGGTGCGAGCGGCTCGACGAGACGAGCCAGCTCCTCACGGTCCGGCAGCACGGCATGGCCCAGGGCGACGTAGCTCGCCACGGCTGGCACGTCGGCCTGCTCCGGCAGGAGCCATCCCTCCTCGGGGCAGCAGTCGCACCCGACGGACCGCCAACGGCCGCCCCGCACGACGAGGCGCTCCCGGACGACGACCCGCTCGGACTCGACGGCACCGGCAAGAGCCTCGAGCAGCGGTAGGGACTCGTCGGGCACGTCCTCGAACCCGACGACGGCGACGGACGACGGCGCTCCCTGCAGCAGGGTCGGCAGGGTCTGCGCGACCGCCTCGGCGGCGAGCGTCGGGTCGACGACGTCGAGCCTGGCGACGAGGCCGAGTCGCTTCCCGTGGAAGCAGACCACCACGACACTGCGCTCGGGCTGGAAGCCCAGGTGGAAGGGGATGATGGTCAGCAGCTCGGCCGGCCCGGACAGTGAGATCTTCGGCATGCGCCGAGCCTCGTCGTGCGGCCCGGACCGGACCATCGCCAACCGTTCGGGTGTGGACGAACCAACCCCGTGCCGAGGGGGTGTGGACCGAGGGGTGGACCGGCGCAGCGTGCCCGATCGCCGGGTCGCCCGCCGAGCCCGACTCAGCGCTCCAGCCGCTTGCGCACCGACTCCAGGACGTAGTCGGTCGCCGCCTGACGCGCGCCCTCGGGCAGCCGGCGGCGTTCTCCCCGGCCAGCACCTGTCGCCCGCCCCGTTCCGGTCGGGCGAGCGCCAGAGCCGTCCGACGCCCCGCTCCGATCGTGGGGGCGCGACCCTGCCCACGATCCCGGAACCGCACCGGCGAGGCCACGCGGAGCCGCGGCCCCGGTGGTGTCGCGGTCGCGCCGCGGACCGGCCTCACCGACCGGGTCCGCTGGATTCCAACCGGACGTCGGCGGCGGCGTGCGCGTCGCGTCGTGAGCACGACGCATCCCCTGGCCGGCCTCCCACGCCAGGAACCGGTCGGTCTCCTCGAAGAACGCCTTGACCGCCCACGAGATGACGACCGCGTCGTCGGCCGCACCGATGACGGGCAGGACCGCCTCGGGCAGCAAGTCGATCGGGGAGGCGACGTAGGCCACCGCCCCCGCGACGAGCCCGAGCCGCTTGAGGGTCGTGCCGGCATACGTCCGGTCGACGGTGCAGCGCACGAGTCGCGGCACCGCCTGCACGCGCTCCGGGAAGCTCGGCGAACCCGGCCGCGTCGAGGCGCGTACGACAGACGCGACCGTGGCGGCCAGCTTGATGCGAGAGGCGGACTTCATGCCCGGCCCAACGAGCGGGCGGTCGAGGCGATTCCCCGGCGTCGACGACGATGCGAAACGGTGATCTGCGTGCTCCTCACGGTGCGCGGTGCGGCGGCTGGACCCCGGCTCAGCGACCGTACGTCGTGACCGCCGGGAACTCCTTGGCCGCCTGCTTGCCGACGCGGCTCAGCATGTAGACGTCGACGCCCGCACCGATGAGGCCGCCGACGACGGGGACCGCACGGCCGAGCCGCGCGAACGTGCCCTGGCCGATGCGCCCGAGCAGTCGGAAGCCGACCGCCTTGTTGAGCACCATGAGGGCCGGGGCCGGGAGCCGGTCGAACGCGACCGACGACAGCTTGCCCCCGGCCGCCTGCAGCCCCGCCTTCTTGAGCAGGTCGTCGCTGTCGGCGCCGGCGAGGGTCAGCAGGATCGCCGAGCGGATCTCGGGCTGGTCGATGTCGTAGCCGCGCACCTTGGCCGTCGCCGCGGTCATGCGCGTCGCGAGCAGGTAGAACTCGAGCACGTTGGCCGGCAGCGAGACGGGCATGGTGAAGAACCCACCGAGCCCCGTGGCGAAGCCACCGATGGCGCCGAGCTGGCGGTGGTCGCGCGCGATGACCCGCAGGGCCTGGTCGGCGTCGCCGCGGGCGTGCTTCAGGGCGTTGGCGGCGACCTCGTGGGCGGAGTCGAAGGGCCCCTTGCCGTCGATGCCGACGTCGAGGAGTCGCTCGACGAGCCGGGTCGCGGCTCCGGAGAGCCCTCCCTCGGCCGGCAGCGCGGCCCGTTCGAGCGCGCCGGCGTCCTTCGATCGCCGCAGCTGCGCGGCGGTCGCGTCCGAAGCCGCGATCGTCTCGTTCCTGCTCCAGCCCAAGATGCCCACCAGTTCCACCCTCTTCGTCCGACGTCCGGTACTTCCGGGTCCGTCCCGCCGACGACACCGTATGCCGCGGCCCTCGCCCGTGGCACCCTCGTACCCAGTCGGCCGACCGGCGGGACCGCAGCAGGGCCGGGCGGGACGACGTCGGCCCACTCTCGTAGGGTCGCCCCATGGGCGAGACGACGAGCGGGCGGCCACCGATCCTCGGGGTGGCGTTGGCCGACCTCCGTCGCGACCGCACGTCCGTCAAGTGGGGCGTGCACGGCCCGGACGTCATCCCGATGTGGATCGCCGAGATGGACTGTGCCCCGTGCCCGGCGGTCGTCGAGGCCGTGACCGCAGCCGTCACCCGGGGCGACACGGGCTACGCCCTGACCTCGGAGTATGCCGCCGAGGTGGCCTCCTTCGCCGAGGCCGAGTGGTCGTGGGGCTTCGACCCCAGGACGACGACCCGGGTGTCCGACGTCCTGACCGGGGTGACCCACCTGCTCGGACTCTTCACCGACGTGGGCGGCCCGGTCGTCGTGAGCCCTCCGGTCTACAACGCCTTCTACGAGGTCATCGAGGCCTGCGGGCGCCGGGTCGTCGAGGCACCGCTGGGGCGCGACCTGCGCCTCGACCTCGCGGGGCTCGCCGAGGTCTTCGCCCGCGAGACCGCCGAGGGCGCGCGGACGGCATACCTGCTCTCCAACCCGCACAACCCGACCGGCACGGTGCACACGGCCGCCGAGCTCGAGGGCCTCTCCCGGGTCGCGGACGAGCACGGGGTGCGGGTGGTCTCCGACGAGATCCACGGACCGCTCGTGCTGCCGGGGAGCACGTTCACCCCCTACCTCACGGTCGCCGGCACCGAGCGCGGCGTCACCGTCACGTCCGCCTCCAAGGCGTGGAACCTCGCCGGTCTCAAGGCGGCGATCGTCGTGCCGGGCGACGCGGCCGTCGACGACGTGCGCCGCCTGCACCCGTACGTCACGTTCGGCGCGAGCCACCTCGGTGTCATCGCGCAGACAGCGGCCTACCGCGACGGACGTGACTGGCTGCGCCGGCTCGTCGGAGAGCTCGACGCGAACCGGCAGCTGTTGACCGAGTTCGTCGCCGACCAGCTCCCGGGCGCCCGGCTCGTCGTGCCCGAGGCGACCTACCTCGCGTGGCTCGACCTCGGCGGCCTCGGCCTCGGTGACGACCCGGCCGGTGAGGTGCTGCGCCGCGCTCGCGTCGCCCTCTCCCCCGGGCCGATCTTCGGCTCCGGCGGCCGGCAGCACGCCCGGGTCAACTACGCCACGTCGCCCGAGATCCTCCGCGAGGCGGTCGGTCGGATCGCGGGCATCCTTGACTGACAAGGACGCTGGCCCCGCGCTCGCCGCCCTCGTCGTCGGCCCGCAGGGGGCGTATGCCGTGGGGCCGGGTCTCGACGAGCCGTGGCCGCTCGACGGGCTCGTGACGCGCTTCGCGGAGACGTCGGCGCGGCTGCGGCCACGCTGGGTGGTGTGGTCCGCAGCCGCGGCGCTCCGCGACGTCGTCGGCGCGGGCGTGGAGGTGTCGCGCTCGTGGGACCTCGCGGAGGCGCACCGCATCGTGCACGGTGGCTGGTGGGCCACCCCCGGGCACGTCGTCGCCGGCTGCCGCGGACTCGACGAGGCATCGGTGCCCGCACCGCGCGCGCCTCGCCTGCACGGCTTCGACGGTGACCTCTTCGACCTGGCTGCCGGTGACGACGTCTCGCTGTTCACCGGCGACGGCCACCTGCGACCCGACGCCGCCCGCTGGGCGACCGACGACGCGCGACTGCGCGAGCTGGCGGTGCTGGCCCTCGAGTGCCAGGGGCTCCAGCACGAGGCGCTCCGGCGCATCGGCGGCCCGCACGCCGCGCGCCTCGAACGGACCGTGTGGTCCGAGTCCGCCGCGGCCGTGCTCTGCCTCGAGCTCGAACGCGACGGCCTGCCGGTCGACCGGGCCGCGGCCGAGGACCTCATCGCGGCCTCGGCGGGTGCCCGACCCCTCGACGACGCCGACGCGGCGCGGATCCGCACCGCGCGCGACACCTCGGTGCTGACCCACGCGCCCGGCCGCGAGCGCACCGACCTGCGCAACCCGACGCAGGTCCGCGAGCTGCTGCTCTCCGCGGGCGTCGACGTGCCCAACACCCGCGCCTGGGTGCTCGAGCCCTATCGGCACACGCACCCGCTCGTCGACGCGCTGCTGCGCTGGCGCAAGGACGAGCGCATCGCGACCACCTACGGCTACCGCTGGCTCGACGACCACGTCGGCGCCGACGACCGGCTCCGCGGCGGGTGGACGGCCTGCGACGGGGCCGCCGGCCGCATGACGGCCCAGAACGGCCTGCACAACCTGCCGGCGCCGCTGCGCCCCGCGATCTGCGCCGCACCCGGGTACGTCTTCGTCCGCGCCGACCTCGGTCAGATCGAGCCCCGGGTGCTGGCCGTCGTCAGCGCCGACCGGGCCTTCGCCGAGGCCACGCGGGCGGACGACCTCTACGCGCCCGTCGCGGCGAAGCTCGGTGCCGACCGCCCCAAGGCCAAGGTCGCGGTGCTCGCAGCGATGTACGGCCAGCGGTCGGGCGCCGCCGGCGAGGCCCTCAAGGACCTCGAGCGCGCCTATCCCGTCGCCATGGGTCTGCTCGACCGGGCGTACGCCGACGGCGTGGCGCGCCGGCCGGTGCGCACGTGGGGTGGCCGGCTCATCCGGTTCGGCGGGGTGCCCGTGCCGTCGCTGGAGCCCGGCGTGCCCGAGCCGTCGGGCAGCGCCGAGTTCTCGGCCACCGGTGCCGACGGCGCGCGGGGCCGCTATGCCCGCAACGCCATCATCCAGGGATCGGCCGCCGAGCTCTTCAAGGCCTGGGCCGCGACCGTGCGCCACGCCGTGCGCCCGATCGGGGGCCAGATCGTGCTGTGCCTCCACGACGAGCTGCTCGTGCACGTGCCCGAGCAGCACGCGGCGGCCGCCGCAGCCGCCGTGGAGCACACCCTGTCGAGCGCCGCCCGCGCCTGGGCCGGCACCGACGAGGTCCGCTTCGTCGCCGACACGTCGATCGTCCGCCGCTGGAGCGAAGCCAAGCCCTGAGCCGGGCCGACCGTCCTGCGCACCCCGTTCGAGGTGATTCCCGACCGTGTCTGGTCGCCGATCACCTCCACCGGTGCGCTCCCGCCCGGTGGACGTGCTGGTTCAGCCGCGGTCGTCGCCGTTCTCGTCCGTGTGCTCGTCGTCCTCCGTGACGTCCTTGAGGAACGCCTCGAACTCGGCGCCGATCTCGTCGGCCGTGGGCAGGTCGGAGAGGTCGGTCGCGAGCAGGTTGCGCTGCTGGCGCCCCTCGAGGAAGGTGTCGTACTGCTGCTCGAGGGCCCGGACCACCGCGGTGATCTCGTCGGACTCCTCCATCTGGCGGCTGATCTCGGCGCGGTTGAGGCCCGCGGTGGCCGCGAGCTCGCGCAGGTCGAGGTCGAGCCCGGTGGCCGCACGGACCCGCTCGAGACCGAGCACGGCCGCGTCGGCGAACTCGCTCTGGCCCAGGTAGTGCGGCACGTGCACCGCGAAGCCGATGGCGTCGAGCCCGGCCTCGCCGAGTCGGAACTCGAGGAGCGACGAGAAGCTCGCCGGCACCTGGACGGTCCCGAACGCCGGGTCGTTGCCGGTGACGAGCCGCGGGTTGGTGCCGTGGGCGGTGACGCCGAGCGGGCGGGTGTGCGGCACGGCCATGGGGATGCCGTGGACGCTCACGGTCAGGTCGACGCCGAACGCCTTGATGAGCGTCGAGGTGGCCTCGACCATGCGGTTCCACTGGTAGTCCGGCTCAGGGCCGACGAGGAGCAGGAAGGGCACGCCCTCCTTGTCGACGACGCGGTGCAGCAGCAGGCTCGGGTCGTCGTAGCTGCTCCAGTGGTCGCGGTCGAAGACCATGACGGGGCGGCGGCCGCGGTAGTCGAGCAGCTGGTCCACGTCGAAGGAGGCGATGACGCGCGACTCGTGCGTCTCGAGGATGTGGTCGGCCATGAGTCGCTGGGTGTGGCCGGCGTCGATGAATCCGCCGAGGGCGACGACGAGCACCGAGGCCTGCAGCTCCTGGAGCTGGCTGGGCGAGGTGTCGCTCTCGAACTGGAAGAGCTCGGTCGGGTCCTGCACGGGTCTGGCCTTTCGTCGTACGGGGTCGAAGGGTGCAACGCCCCGTCACATCCCATGATTCCCCACCGCGGGCGTCCCCGCGGGGATGCCCGCCGGGTCAGGCCCCGACCTTGGTGATCGCCTTGAGGATGCGCTGCGGGGAGACGCTGTATGCCGTGCCGACCGTCTGAGCGAAGAGCGAGACCCGCAGCTCCTCGATCATCCAGCCGATCTCGACGACGTCGGACGCACCGCGTTGGGCCGGTCGCAGCGTGTCGAGCAGGTCGGCGTAGCGGCCCTCGACGAGGTCGACCTGGTCGAGCGCCTGGGCGTCACGGGCGAGGTTGGCGGGAGCCTTGTCGAGACGGTGCGCGATGCCTCTCAGGTAGCGGTCGAGGTCGGGCAGCCGGCGCAGGCCGGTGTCGGCGACGAAGCCGGGCCGCACGAGCTCGCGCAGCTGGGCGCGGACGTCGGCCAGCATCGGGCGGATGGCGTCGCTGCTCGACCGGTCGAGCTCGGCGAGGCGGTTCGTCAGCGCCAGGTGCTTGGCGAGGATCGGCTCGACGAGGCCGACGACCTGCACGACCTTGGCGGTCGTGTGCGTGCGCACGGCCGACAGAGCCCACTCGAAGTCCTCGCGGGTGCGGACGGTGTGGTCGGTCCGATCGGTGACGGCATCGTCGCGGATGGCGTCGACGGCGGCTGCGAGGCAGTCGTCGAGCAGGGCCTGGACGCTGCCGTGGGGGTTGTGGCCCAGAGCGAGCTTCTGGGTGTTGCTGAGGCGGGCGAGGATCTGCTTCCAGGGCGGGGTGATGCCGAGCAGCAGCAGCCGGCGGACGCCGAGCCGGTGCTCGGCATCGGCCTCGGCCCGCGTCGGCAGCACCCTCAGGTCGACGGCCGAGCCGGTGTCGACGAGGGCCGGGAAGCCCTGGATGCCCTGGCCGCTCTCGAAGGTCTCGGCCACCCCCTCGTCGGGGAACGACGTGAGGCCCGCGCGCTCGACCCGTGAGCCGGCGCGGCTGACCTGTCGGCGCAGCTGCGGGGTGGCGGTGTCACGGACCGCCTCGAGGTCCTTGCCCGTGGCCACGGCCTTCCCGTCGGGACCGTCGACCTGGAAGGTGACGCGGAGGTGGGCCGGCACGCGGTCGGTCTCGAAGTCGGCCGGCGTCACCGCCACCCCGGCCCGACGGCGCAGCGCGGGCGCGAGGGCCGGCAGGAGCGGGCCGCTCGTGGGGTCGAGCTCGGGCAGGACGGCTCGGGCGTGGTCCGGTGCCGGGACGAGGTTGCGACGGATCCCCTTGGGCAGGCTCCGGATCAACGCCGTGACGAGCTCCTCGCGGAAGCCCGGCACCTGCCAGTCGAAACCGTCGGGCGTCACCTGGTTGAGGCGTTCGACGGGGATGTGCACCGTGACGCCGTCCTGTGCCGAACCGGGCTCGAACTGGTAGGTGACGGGCAGGACGTTCTCACCCTGGGTCCAGGTCGTGGGGTGGTCCTCGTCGGCGATGCTGCCCGCGCTCTCGCGCAGCAGCAGCTCCTCGGTGAAGGTCAGCAGGTCCGGCGTCTCTCGCCGAGCCTTCTTCCACCAGGTGTCGAAGTGACGGCCCGACACGACCTCGGCCGGGATCCGCTTGTCGTAGAAGGCGATCAGCGTGGAGTCGTCGACGACGATGTCGCGCCGGCGCGTGCGCGCCTCGAGCTCGCCGAGACGCTCGACGAGGGCGGCGTTCTGCCCCAGGAAGGCGTGCTGGGTGTGCCAGTCGCCCTCGACGAGGGCGTGCCGGACGAAGAGGTCGCGCGCGAGCTCGGGGTCGATGCGGCCGAGACCGACGACGCGACCGACGACGAGCGGCACCCCGTAGAGCGTGACCCGCTCGGTCGCGACGGCGGAGCCGCGCTTGCCCGACCAGCGAGGCTCGGAGTACTGCCGCTTCACGAGGTGCTCGCCCAGCTGCTCGGCCCACACCGGGTCGATGCGGGCGTTGACCCGCGCCCAGAGGCGGCTCGTCTCGACGAGCTCCTCGGCCATGACGAACTGGGGCTGCTTGCGGAAGAGCGCCGACCCGGGACTGATGCCGAAACGCGTGCCGCGCGCGCCGGCATACTCCCGCTTCTGCTCGTCGCGGACCCCGACGTGCGAGAGGAGCCCGGCGAGCAGGGACTGGTGGATCGCGTCGGCGTCGATCTCACCCTCCCCCACGACGACGGTGCCGCGGCTGACGTCGAGGCCGGCCTGCTTGGCGGCCTGCTTGACCTGGCTGTGGAGGTCCTGCCACTCGCGGATGCGCAGGTAGTGGAGGAACTCGGCCTTGCACATGCGGCGGAAGGCGCTGCTGCTCAGCTCCTTCTGCTGCTCCTTCAGATACGCCCAGAGGTTGAGCCACGTGACGAAGTCGCTCGTCTCGTCGGCGAAGCGCTTGTGCGAGGCGTTGGCGAGCTCCTGCTTGTCCTGGGGCCGCTCGCGCGGGTCCTGGATCGACAGGGCCGCGACGATGACGAGCACCTCGCGCAGCACCCCACGCTTGTCGGCCTCGATGACCATGCGCGCGTGCCGCGGGTCGATGGGCAGGGTCGCGATGGTGCGGCCGTATGCCGTGAGGCGGCGTCCCGGGCGTCGGCGGCCTCCCGCAGCGGCCGGCTGGTCGTCCTCCGGCGAGAACGCCTGCAGCTCCTCGAGGAGCCGGACGCCGTCGGTGATCTGGCGGCTGTCGGGCGGGTCGACGAACGGGAAGCGGGCGATGTCGCCGAGTCCGAGACTCGTCATCTGGAGGATGACGGAGGCGAGGTTGGTGCGCAGGATCTCGGGGTCGGTGAACTCGGGCCGGCTGTCGTAGTCGTCCTCGGAGTAGAGGCGGATCGCGATGCCGTCGGCGACGCGGCCGCAGCGGCCGGACCGCTGGTTGGCCGAGGCCTGGCTGACGGGCTCGATGGGCAGGCGCTGGACCTTGGTGCGCTGGCTGTAGCGGCTGACGCGCGCCGTGCCGGTGTCGATGACGTAGCGGATGCCCGGGACCGTCAGTGACGTCTCGGCGACGTTGGTGGCCAGCACGATCCGACGGCCCGTGTGCCGGGAGAAGACCCGGTGCTGCTCGGCGGCGGAGAGGCGGCCGTAGAGCGGGACGACCTCGGTGACGGGCAGCTTCATCCCGTTCAGCGCGTCGGCGGCGTCGCGGATCTCGCGCTCGCCGGAGAAGAAGACGAGGATGTCGCTGCTCGTCCCGGAGTGCCGCTCGGTCCACAGCTCCTCGACGGCCTCGCAGACGCCCGTCACCATGTCGCGCTCCTCCGCGTCGGGCCGGTCCGGGTCGACGAGCGGGCGGTAGCGGATCTCGACGGGGAAGGTGCGGCCCGAGACCTCGATGATCGGGGCGGGATCGCCCGTGGCCGGGTCGGCGAAGTGCTCGGCGAAGCGCTGCGGGTCGATCGTCGCCGAGGTGATGATGACTTTGAGGTCGGGACGGCGCGGCAGCAGCTGCTTGAGGTAGCCGAGGATGAAGTCGATGTTGAGGCTGCGCTCGTGGGCCTCGTCGATGATGATCGTGTCGTAGCGGCGCAGGTCGCGGTCGCGCTGCATCTCGGCGAGCAGGATGCCGTCGGTCATGACCTTGACGAGCGTGTCGCTGCTGGACTGGTCGGTGAACCGGACCTGGTAGCCGATGGCGGTTCCGAGCTCGACCGCGAGCTCCTCCGACAGGCGCTCGGCGACCGCCCGGGCCGCGATGCGCCGGGGTTGGGTGTGGCCGATGACGCCGTCGAGCCCGCGACCGAGCTCGAGGCAGATCTTCGGGATCTGGGTCGTCTTGCCGGACCCCGTCTCGCCCGCGATGACGACGACCTGGTGGTCACGGATGGCCGCCGCGATGTCGTCGCGGCGCTCGACGACCGGCAGGTGCTCGGGATAGGTGATCGGCGGCACCGTGGCCGCGCGCGCTGCTCGTCGAGCCTCGCGCTGCTCCTGCGTCGGTGTGCGACCCTGCCGACGAGGAGGGTGCGCGCGACCGCTCTCGCGGTGCTCCTGCGGCTCGGACGTCGCCGGTGGGCGCCCGTCCGAGCGGGGGGCGCCCTCACCCGAGGCCGGGCGACGCCGACCACGACGCCGGGGTGGCCGCGACCGCGCGGGTGCGTTCGCAGGCTCGTCGGACATGCTCGACAGGATAGGCGGCGACGAGGCCTGCTCCGAACGGATATCCGGGCGGGGGCCGCTCTCGTGAGGACCGGGACGCGCGAGGGAACGCAGCACGCGGCCCCCGGGTCTGAATGGCCGAGACGCCGGGTCCCCGAGGACCTACCGTGGTCCCACCCGTCCGAAACGAGGCACCGTTGTCCGATCCCGACCGCCCCCGTCCGGCCCTGCCGGACCCGCAGCAGGACCGGCACGTCGCCTTCCCGGACGACGCCGGACCGCGCGGACCCCTGGCGTCGGGAGCGTCCCTGCCTCCGGAGGCCTGGGCTCCGCGGACGCCGGGCAACCAGTCCGCGACGACCTCGGGTGCGACCGGCGGCGCGCCCACCCGAGGCCTGCCGGTGCCCGCGATCCTCACGACGCCGCCTGGGCGCCCTGAGCCCCGGCGACGCAGCCGCGGCTGGGCCGCCCTGCTCCTCGTGCCGGCCCTGTTGATGGGAGTCTCGAACCACGGCAGCAGCGAGTCCAGCTCCACGACACAGGACTGCACGCACTATGCCGATGCAGGTCCGGGCACGGCGGACTGCGGCTCCTCCGACGGGCCTGCGGACGGCAGTGGCAACGGCTGGCCCGCGGACCCCGTCGTGGGTGTCTGGGCCGAGGATGTCACGGCGTCGACACGCCCCCTGGCTCCGGTGCAGAACGGCTCGCCGAAGGTCGTCCCGGTTCCCGCCGACACCACGGCCCTTCGGGTCGAGATCGTCTCCAGCGCCGGTCCGTCCGGATCCCGCCTCGAGACACAGGTCGACACCACGGTCGGCGGCAGCATGATCGACGCGTGGGACCAAGGCCTGCCGCACGCAGTCGAGATCCATCTCGAGAATCGACCCACCGATCTCGCGATCTCGGTCGCGATCAACGCAGGTTCGGGCACGGTCCAGTGCCGCGTCTACGCCGGGAGCACCCTCGTGGCCTTCGACACCTCCATCACGACGGCGACGTGCCGCCCCGAGCTGTGAGGGCCTGACCGTACGTCGACGTGCGGCGAACGGAGCGTCAGATGTCGGCGGCGTCGGGCGTGGCCCGAGCGGCCTTGCGGCGCTTGTTGATCGCGATGCGCGTCGCCATGGCCCGCGCGAACGCGAAGTGCCAGAACCGGCTGATGACGAGCTCACGCTCCCCCACCATCTCGACGACGTCGGCCCCGGCGCCGAGCTTGAAGAGCAGCAGACCGGTGAGCGGGCTCGTCGCCCCGAGCGAGGTGTTGAAGCCACGGAAGTCGTAGGCCTCGCAACCGGCCGCCGCAGCGTCCCGCATCGCCCGCCACTGCAGGGCGTTCGAGGCACGGGCGTCACGGTTGCGCTCGGTCGAGCCGCCGTAGAGGTAGGAGAAGGTCCGGCCGAAACGGATCATCAGCGCCGACGCCAGCACGTCTCCGTCGACGTGGGCCTCGTAGAAGCGTGCCGACACGGCGCGGTCGTCACCGTCACCCTCGGACGCGAACGACCGGGCCATGACGTCGAAGTAGGACTTGGGTCGCGGCAGGAAGTGGTCGCGCTGCGCCGACTCGACGTAGAGGGCGTGGAAGGTGTCGAGCCCCTCGGGACCGACCGTGCGCACCTGGACCCCGGCCTTCTCGGCCTTCTTGACGTTGCGGCGCCACTGCTGGTTCATGCCCTTGAGCAGCTCGGCGTCCGTGCGACCACGAAGGTCGACGACGCACAGGAGTCGGGGCTGTCCCACCGCGACACCGTCGGCGCCCAGCGGGAGCCAGTCGTTGCGGTCGAGCCAGGCCTCCAGGCTCCGGGCGGCGGGGTTGTCGACGGCCGCGGGAAGGCTCGTGAAGCTGAGCAGGCCATTGTCGACGACCTGCTTCTTCACCGGCTCGCGGTCCCAGATGCGGGAGACGACGGGGTAGCCCAGCCGGAGCGCGAAGGCCTTGTTGGCCCGGGCCCACGCGACGAGGGGGTCGAGCCACGGGGCGGGGTCGGTCGCCACGACGTCCCACGGCAGACCGGGCCCCTCGGGCAGGTAGGCGTAGGAGCGGGAGAGGCGCGGGATGGTGCGCGACAGCACGAGACCGGCGCCGACCCGACGGCCCGAGGCGTCGAACCAGCCGAGGTGCGTGCGGCGCCATCCCGCCTTGGCCCGGCCCCAGGCCGGGGTCTGCAGGAAGCTCCCCCCGACCTCGAGGAGCGTCTCGACAGCCTCCTCGGCGCTGATCTCACGCACGGTGAGCGGGCCGGAGACGGGCACGGCCGAGCCAGCCGTCGGCGCGTGCGACACGGGCGGCGCCGGCGACACGGTGGCATCCGGCGACACAGGGGCAGGGGTCTGCTCGGTCATGGCGGCAACCCTAGCGGCGCAGGCTCAGTGCGCCGACCGCGCCACGTCCGCGTCGGAGGCGGCGGTCGCGCGGGCCGTACGGCGGATCCACCAGAGGCCGACGAGCGGCAGCACGAGGGGGACGTAGCCGTAGCCCTGGCCGAAGTGGGACCAGACGGTCTTCTCCGGGAAGGCGACGGGGTCGACGACGCTCCAGATGCCGACCGTGAGCACCCCGACGAGCTCGACGGTCAGGGCGATGGTCGCGAGCCGCACCGAGGCCCGGTCACCGCGAGCCAGCCCCACCGTCGCGACGAGGTAGATGAGCGCGGCGAGGGCCGAGAGCAGGAAGGGGACGGGGGCCCGGTCGAAGTATTCGACGATCTGCAGGATCGAGCGGCCGGTGGCCGCGAGCGCCAGCAGCCCGTAGACGGCCACGAGCAGACGGCCGAAGCCGTGCCCGGTGTGGGGGCGATCGGTGACCGGCCGCGACTCCGGCGAGGCGGCCGGCGAGGACGAGGACGAGGACGTCGGTTCAGGCATTGAGGCTCCAGACCTGTTGCAGGCGGGCGACGAGGATCGCGACGACGAGGGCGCCGCCGAGCACGACGGCCATGGCCCACTGCGTCTTCTCCTTGACGGCGATGACGACGCTCGCCGGGATGACGAGCAGGACGGTGAACAGGTAGGCGATGAAGGTCGCCCGCTCCGCGCCGTCGCCGATGGCGGACGCCTTGGCCAGGCCCACGACGAGCTGGACGAGCAGGGCCACCTCGATGACGGCACCGACGATGATGAGCGGGTCGTCGACGAGGCGGCCACGCAGCAGGTGGTGCGCGGCCAGCACGCCGAGCAGGCCGCTCCCGACGAGCAGCACGACGGTCAGGGGTTGCAGCACGCGAGAAGCCTACGGCGTCGACCGCGCACGACGTACCGGCGCCGCTGGTCGGACCTCCCTCCGCGTGGACGGTCGCGGACGGTAGTTTGCATCCCTGACCACCAGCCCGTCGTGCCCGAGGAGCAGCCGTGCCTATCCGCCCCATCGCCGTCGACCGCGCGGCCGGGGTCCTGCTGGGTGAGGCCTGCGGCGACGCCCTCGGCGTGCCCTACGAGATGGCCGCCCCGCCCGTCGGCGAGGCGGTCATGAAGGGCGGGGGCCTGGGTCCCTACGAGCCGGGCGAGTGGAGCGACGACACCCAGATGACGCTCTGCGTCGCGCGCGTGGCCGCTCAGGGGATCGACCTCGCCTCGCCCGTGGGGCTCGATGCCGTCGCGGAGGCCTTCACCGCCTGGCTGGACGGTGGCGCCACGGACGTCGGCACCCAGACCCGGGCCGTCCTGACCGATGCCAAACAGCTGTCGGGTGCGCCGCACGAGCGTCTGACGCGCGCGAGCGAGGCGCTGCACGCGCGGACCGGCCTGACGGCCGGCAACGGCGCGTTGATGCGCACGCCCATCGTCGGGCTGTCGGCGCTGGACGACCGCGACGCGACGGCCCGGGCCGCACGGGCCATCGCGCTCCTGACGCACGCCGACCCGCTCGCCGGCGACTCGGCGGTGCTGTGGTCCGAGGCGGTCCGCGTGGCCGTCACCGAGGGCCGGCTCGACCTCGCGGCGGGGCTCGACCTCGTCAGCGTCTCCAACGCCGGGCGCTGGGGTGACTGGATCGAGGCAGCGACGGGGGCGGAACCGGGCGGGTTCGGCGACAACGGCTACACGGTCACGGCCCTGCAGGACGCCTGGGCCGCGATCACGACGACCGACCGCGGCGACGGGTCGGCCATGCACCTCCAGCGGGGGCTGCAGGCCGCCGTCCGCGCCGGCCACGACACCGACACCGTCGCCGCCATTGCCGGCTCGCTGCTCGGGGCCCGCTACGGCGCGTCGGCGGTGCCGACGCAGTGGCGTCGCATGGTGCACGGCTGGCCCGGTCTGCGCGCGCACGACGTCGTGGAGCTGGCCGTGTCCACCTCGGTGGGCGGCCGCCGGCACGGCGAGTGGCCGTCGGTGCCGTCGATGGGCGACCCGCAGATCCCCACGCTCGGGACGCCGCACCCCATCGACCCCGACATCGTGCTCGGCACCATCTCGGACCTGGGCCGCGTGCGCGAGCTCGACGTGCAGGCCATCGTCTCCCTCTGCGCCCTAGGCCTCGACGACATCCCGGCCACGGGCATGAGCGCCCGGGACCACATCGAGTTCTGGATCAACGACGAGGAGCAGGAGGAGGGCAACCCGCACCTCGACTTCGTCCTCGACGACGCGTCGTCGGCCCTGCGCCAGTTCCGGGCCGAGGGCAAGCGCGTCCTCGTCCACTGTCGCCAGGGAGTCGCGCGCACCCCGGCCGTCGCGCTGCGGTATGCCGTCGACCTCGGCGTCGCGCCCGAGCTGGCCGAGCGGTCCATCCGCGAGGCGCTGCCCGGGATCCGCGGTGAGGGTCGCCTCTGGGAGGTCGCCGCGCACGGCGCCTGACCACGGCGCCTGACCACGGGGTTCGCGCCACTGGGGGCAGCGCCGCGCACGGAGTCGGGAGACCCGGGACGAGTCGTCGGCGGTGAGCGTCTGGACGGGCTCAGACCGTCTTGGCCTCGTCGACGTAGCGGCACAGCGCGTTGACCGCGCGCAGCTCCTCGGGCGTGTGCACCTCTGCGTCGGTGAGCGACGGGCTGCCGACCACGACGGCCATCGCCCTGGCCCGCGAGATCGCGACGTTGAGACGGTGCAGGTCGTAGAGGAACGGGACCCCGCGCGGCGCGAGAGCAGCCGTCGTGCTCGCCATCGAGTAGATGACGACCGCGCCCTGCTGGCCCTGGAACTTGTCGACCGTGCCGACCCGGGCGCCCTCGGGCAGCTCGGCGGCGAGCGTCGCCACGTGGGCGTTGTAGGGGGCGACGACGAGGATGTCACCGAGGCCGATCGGGCGCGAGTCCCCGTCGGCCGTGGTCCACGTGCCACGCAGCAGGTCCTCGACGAGGCCGCGCACGACGAGCGCCTCCTGACGGCTCGCCTGCTCGCAGAGGACCTCGTGCTCGACGGGCACCCACCGAAGCCCGTCGCCCGACAGGGCACCCGGCGCCTCGACGGAGAGCCGCTCGCGTCCGGGCGCCGACTCGAGGCGGCCCTCGTAGGCGAGCTGGGACACGAAGGCCGTCAGGCTCGGGTGCATCCGGTGGGTGCGGTCGAGGAAGACTCCCCGGTCGGAGGGGATGACGTCGTGGACGATGCCGTCGTCGGTGGTGCGGAGGTGGTCGAGGGCCGACACCCCGGATCCGTGGGGGTGCACCGCCTTGGTCGGCTGCGTCAGCTGCTGCGGGTCGCCGAGCAGGACGAGGGAGCGCGCCGCCGGTGCGACGGCCACGGCGTTGGCGAGCGAGAACTGACCGGCCTCGTCGATGACGAGGACGTCGACGGCGTCGACCATGTCGTCACGCGACCACAGCCAGGCCGTGCCACCGACCAGGGTGGTCGAGCCGTCGGCGAGGGCGACCACGATCGCGGCGTTGTCGGAGGTGTGCCGGACCAGGGCGTCAGGGTCGTCCGGCACGTCGCCCTCCTCGACGTTGGTGCCGTCCTTGTGCCACGCAGGACGAGACACCTCCTCGAGGAGGTTGAGCACCACGGCGTGCGACTGGGCGGTGACGCCGACCCGCAGTCCGGCGTCGAGCAGCTCGCGGATGAGCGCCGACCCCGCATACGTCTTGCCGGTGCCGGGAGGACCCTGCACGGCGAGCACCTCACCGTCGAGCGCTCGGCCCACGCGGACGACGACGTCCTTGGGGGTCTCGTCACCACGAGCAGCGAGCGCGTCACCGGCAGGGACCGAGCGTCCGATGAGCCTCGTGGCGAGGTTGGTGCCCCCGGCGAGCGCCAGCTCACCGGTGCGGGCGATGCTGGCCCGCAGGGCGGCGTCCATCACGGGGCCCGGGCCACCGAGCCCACGCGGACGGGGCGGATCGAGGGATTTCTTCATCGACAGCTCGACCCAGCCCCGGGCGGGGTCGAGTCCCACGACCTTGCCGACGGGAGCGTGGGTGTCGACGTCGGGGACGTACTTGCCGACCGACACCTTGCAGTCCTGCGGCGGGAACGGGTAGCGCCAGACCTTGGAGAGCCTGACGATCCGCATCTCCTCGGGCTCGCCGAGGTCCCCGATCGCGGTGCCGTCCTCGACGAGCTCGGCGGTCTCGAGCTCCTTGTACCGGAAGAAGTCCCACCACTCGGGTCGCTTCTCGCGCCGGTGCCAGCCGACGAGGCCGGCGAGCAGCTCGTGCCCGCCGTCGAGGAGACGTTCGGCGAGGGCGATCTCGGCGCGCTCCTCGTCGGAGATCTCGCGCAGCTGCTCGGGCACGGGTCGTGACAGCGTGTGCCCGGCGCGGCCGAGCTCGTCACGGCGCTCCTCGAGCCAGTCGTGCAGGGCGAGGGTCGAGCGCACGTCCTCCTCGTTGTACCGGCGGATGTCGTCGAGGATGGCCTGGTCTGCGGTGCCGTCGTCGCGTCCGGCGAGCCAGCGTTCGTACTCGACGACGGACGACAGCCCGTCGGCGACACCTGCGCCGTCGGCGGATCGCGTGTGGCCCCAGTAGAACTCCTCGAGCTTCTTGATCGAGTAGGAGCCCTTGCTGATGCGCACCCCCTGGCGGACGACGGCGTAGAGGTCGACGAAGACCTCGTGGCGCAGCAGCTGGTCGAGCTCGGCCTCGCGCGTGGCGTGCTGGCCGACGAGCCGCTTGAGGGCGGTCGTCTCGTAGGGCGCGTAGTGGTAGACGTGCATGTCGGGGTGCTGCCGCCACCGCTCGGTCAGCCAGTCGAGCAGCCCCGACGTGAGGCGTCCCTCCTCGGCGAAGTCGTGGGCCCAGAACTCCACGAACTCGCCCTGCCGGGTCCAGATGCCGGCGAGGTACTCCCGGCCCGCGCCGCCCTCGGCCCAGGGGTCGCCCTCGAAGTCGAGGTAGACGTCGCCCTCGTCGGGCTCGGGCAGCATCTGCAGGCCACGCGCCGGCTCGGGGTCGAGCAGCTCGTACTGCGCCTCGCCCGTCTCGCGTTCGGCGAGCTGGAGCCGGGCCTGCTGGAGCAGCCGCCGCCGCGACGCGGTCGACAGGGCGGGCGCCAGCTCGTCCTCGGTCGACCGCGCCAGCGAGCGCAGCGTCGGGATGCCGAGGTCGATGAGCGCTGCCCGGTGGTCGGCGCGCATGCCGGCGACCTGGATGAGGTCGTCACGGTCCAGCCACTCCTGCGCGCACCGCTCCTTCCACCGGCACTGGCCGCAGTGCTGCACACGGGCCGACTCGGTCTCGCGAGGGCTGGCGATGGCGTCGAGCAGCTCGGCGCGGCGACGGCGGGCGTACGGCGCGACGTCGACGAGGCGCCACGGGTGCGACTCTGCGTCGCCCGTGACGACGGTGAGCCACTGCGGCGCGACCCCCTGGAGCAGCTCGAGGCGCGCGGCATACGTCGCCATCTGGAGCAGGGCGGGCACCTTGAGACGCCGGGCGAGCTTCGTGTCGGCGATGTCGTAGCGCCAGGGCCCGAGGTCGCTCGGCTCCTCGACGCGCAGGAGGAAGTCGGCCAGGCCCACCCAGTGGCCGTCGAAGAAGGTCGCCTGGTAGACGACGTCGACGCCGCGGCGCATGGCATCGAGGGTGGCCGCCTCGGCCGCGGCACCCTTGAGCCCGAGAGCCGCGATGTCCTCGACGACCCGCCCTTCGGCGACGAGCCGGTCGAGGTAGGCCCGCTCGTGCTCGAGGCCCTTGGCGAAGACGAGGTTGAGCGAGTCGTCGGCACCGCTCGCACCCACCCTCACGCCGTCACCGCGCCCTCCCCGAGAGTCCAGCGCCTCGAGGTCGAGGGTCGTGATGTGCGCGCACGCCACGTGCTTCGTCAGGTCCGTGGGACTCAGGACGAGGTGGCCGTCGATGCGCTGCATGCAGGCGAGTATGCCGCGCGGCACCGACAGCCCCGACGCCCCTCGGTCGTCCCCGACGCGACGGAGTGAACGGGTCTGCGCGTCTTCGCACGCCACCGCCCGAACCGGGATAAATTGCACCGGGCGTGGCAGGCAGGTTCGGGGGCGAGCGTCCCCTGCGCACGCGGTGCTGTGGCGCCGCGAGCGAACGGAGCCGCGCGAGGAGGATTCGTTGTCCCACAACAGTCGGGGACCACGGCGCGCGAGCCGTGGCGTGATGTGCACGGTCAGCGCCGGTGCCATCGCGGCGCTGGCCGCCACCAGCCTCGGGGCCGCGCCGGTGTCGGCGAGCCCTGACCCCATCGTCAAGCACCGCAGCGACCGCACGGTGCCCGACCGCGCCACGGGGGCCGGCTCCCTGCGCCTCGGCACCCAGCGGGTGGCGGCCGGCGACAGGGTCGACCAGGCACTTCGCGCGGCCAAGGGTCCGGTCGACGTCATGATCGAGCTCGACGCCGCCCCGGCGACCGCGGCCTTCGGACAGGCCCGGGGGCGCGGGCTGGCAGCGGCACGGACCGCCGGCCGCGTGCAGGCCTCCACCGTCAAGGCCGCCCAGCGCGGCGTCGAGTCCCGCTTCGGCGCGGCTGCGACGCAGGCGCGCACGCTCTACCGCCTCCACACGGCATACGCAGGCATAGCCGTCCGCACGGACGCGTCCAGGCTCGGCTCCCTCGCCGCGATCCCCGGGGTCAAGGCGATCCACCGGCTCACCCCCAAGCAGCCCAGCAACACCTCCTCCGTGCCGCTCATCGGCGCCACCAAGGCCTGGCAGGCCCTCGGGGAGACGGGCAAGGGGGTGCGCATCGGCATCATCGACACCGGCATCGACTACACCCACGCCGACTTCGGCGGACCCGGCACCGTCGAGGCGTTCAAGGCGGCCGGCGCGTCCAACACCTTCACGCCGACGGCCAAGGTCGTCGGCGGGTACGACTTCGCCGGCGACGCCTACAACGCCGACCCGAGCAGCGACACCTTCGACCCCGTCCCCCACCCCGACGCCAACCCGCTCGACTGCAACGGGCACGGCTCGCACGTGGCCGGGACGGCCGCGGGCCTCGGGGTCGCCGCGGACGGCACGACGTGGTCCGGCGGCTACACCGAGGACATCGACCCGACCAGGCTCGAGATCGGTCCCGGCGTCGCGCCCGAGGCGAGCCTCTACGCCCTCAAGGTGTTCGGCTGCGACGGGTCGACCGATGTCGTCGGCCAGGCCCTCGACTGGGCCGCCGACCCCAACGGCGACGGCGACCTCTCCGACCACCTCGACGTCGTCAACATGTCCCTGGGCAGCTCCTACGGATCCCCGCAGGACCCCGACGCCGTTGCCGCGAACAACCTCGCGGCCCTCGGCACCGTCGTCGTCGCCTCCATGGGCAACTCCGGCGACGTCTACGAGGTCGGTGGCTCCCCCGGCAACGCTCCCCGGGTGCTCGCCGTCGCCGCCTCCGACGACGGCAACGACGTCGTGGACGGGCTCAAGGTCGACTCCCCCGCCGGCATCGAGCCGGCCGACACGGTCGACGGCACGCAGGACGACGTCTTCGGCGCGCTCAAGTCCTCCGACTACGACTGGAAGGGCCAGCCGGGCGTGACCGACACCGCGGTGGCCGCCGTCGGCGACTGGTCCACGCCCGCGTCCGCCACGAACAACACGGACGGCTGCGACCCCTACTCGTCCGCGGACGCGGCGAGGATCGCCGGCAAGGTCGTGCTGGAGATGTGGCTCGACGGCAACGGCCGCCGGTGCGGTTCGATCGCCCGAGGCACCAACGCGCAGGCCGCCGGCGCCGCCGGCATCATCTACGGCAGCGACACCAACGCGTTCTCGGCAGGCGTCTCGGGCAGCAAGGTGCTCCCGGCCATGCTCGTCGTCAACCAGGCGACACGCGCCGTCAAGGCTCGGCTCGACGCCGACGCCGAGGTCCGCGTCACGATGACCGACGCCCTGCGTAAATCCGTCACCATCCGCAACCCCAAGGCCGTCGACCAGCTCGCCGGCTTCTCCTCGCGCGGGGTCGGTGTGGCCGGCGACGTCAAGCCCGACGTGGCCGCCCCCGGCGTCACGACCTTCTCCGTCGCCGTCGGCACGGGCCACGAGGGCGTCTCCGAGAGCGGCACGTCCATGGCGTCTCCGCACGTCGCCGGTGAGGCCGCCCTCGTGCGCGGCTCGCACCCGACGTGGTCGGTCGAGGAGGTCAAGGCGGCGATCATGAACACCGCCACCCAGGACGTCTTCGTCGGCCCCGACCACACGGGCGGCGTCTACGGACCCGAGCGCGTCGGGGCCGGACGGGTCGTCGCCGACGCCGCCGTCGCCACCGATACGCTCGCCTACGTCGCCGACGACCCGGGCGCCGTCAGTGTCTCGTTCGGACCTGTCGCCGTCACGACGCCGACGAAGACCCTGACCAAGACGGTGCGGGTCGTCAACAAGCGTCCCCTGCGGGACGTGTCCTACGTCCTGTCCTACGCTCCGGCCCACCCGACCCCGGGAGTGACGTACGCGTTCAGCCCGTCCCAGGTGCGCGTGCCCGCCGGTGGCACGGTCGACGTCAAGGTCACCGCGACCTTCACGAGGTCCGCGCTGCGAGCCGTCACCGACCCCACCACGGCGACCGACCCGCTGGCCCTCGGGATCGCCCGCAGCTATCGCACCGACGCGAGCGGACGCATGGTCCTCGAGCCCGTCGAGGGCACCCCGGACGGCCCGCTCCGCGTGCCGGTGTGGTCGGCGCCGCGACCGGCCTCGACGATGTCGTCTCCCTCGAGCACGACCGTCGTCCACAAGGCCGGGCTGCCGGCCGGGGTCGCGACCTCGATGCTGCCCCTCATGGGGGGTGGTCTCGACCAGGGCAGCGGGTCGACGTCGTACGCGTCGTCGGTCTCGACGTTCCAGCTCCAGGGCGTGAGCCCGCGGCTGCCCACCTGCTCGCCGAGCCAGGTCGTGAGCTGCGTCGGCACGCCTGACGACCGCGGCGCCGACCTGCGCTACGTCGGTGCCGCATCCGATGCACCGCTCGTCGCCGGTCTCGACCAGGCCACGCTGAGCTTCGGGATCAGCACCCACGGCCCGTGGCGCACGCCGGCCTCGTCCACCGAGTTCGACGTCTTCCTCGACACGAACGCGGACGGCACCGCCGACGCCATGGTCTACAACACCCGCATCTCCGGCACCGACGACGAGGACTACTTCGCGTCCGAGCTCGTCGACCTGCGCCCCGGTGCGGGCTACGGCAAGGTCCTCGACGACGTTCTCGTCAACGGCATCGACGGGTCGTTCGACACGAACCTGTTCGACAGCGACTCGCTCGCGATGCCCGTCTCCGTCAAGGTGCTCCGGCAGTCGGGCCTCGTGACGGGCAGCGCACCCCGGGTCCGTTACTGGGTCGGCTCGCTCGCCCAGGGGGTCGCCGTCGACACCGTCGGATCGGCTGCTCGCCCGATGACGATCAGCCTCGCCTCGCCGGGCCTGTCCGCCTACGGCGACTTCGGCACGCTGACGAGCACCGACCTCCCCGGCGAGAGGCTCGAGGTCCGGCGCGACGACGCCTCGGCGAAGGTGGACCAGCCGATGGGCCTGCTCCTGCTGCACCACCTCAACACCGACGGCTCCCGGGCCGCGGTCGTCACGGTGCGCACGACGTCGACGACGAGGCTCACCGCCAGCCCGACGACCTTCACGCAGGGCGGCCGGACGGTGCTCACGGCGGCGGTCACGCCCTCGAGCGCCACGGGCACCGTCGTCTTCCGCAAGAACGGGGCCCTCCTGCGGACGGTCGCGGTCTCGGGCGGCAAGGCCGTCCTGACGGTCAACGGGATGCCCCGCGGCAGCGTCGTCTTCACCGCCACCTACAGCGGTGACGCACGCCTCGCCGGCAGCACGTCGGCAGGGGTCCGGGTCACGGTCAACGGCGTCGCGTCCGCCACGTCGCTGCGCACGAGCAGCACGGCCTACCGCTACGGGGCCCGGCCGACGCTGACGGCGACGGTCGCTCCGTCGAGCGCCACGGGCTCGGTCACCTTCCGTGACGGCACACGGGTGCTCGGCACGTCGTCGGTCTCACAGGGTCGGGCCGTGCTCCGCCTGCCCGTCCTGTCGCGCGGCACGCATTCGGTGACCGCCACGTACAACGGGTCGACGCGCTACAACCCGTCGACCTCCTCGCGGGTGACGCTCCGCGTGAGCTGAGCTGAGCGACCGCACGCACCGTGCCGACGACGTATGCCGTCCGCCCCAGCCGGGCGGGCGGCATACGTCGTCCTCGTGCCTCCCGTGCGTCTGCCGGCGAGCGCCGTCGGCGGCCGCGTCCGCGGGCGCACGGGCAGCAGGAAGGCGGCCCTCCCGGGAGGACCGCCTTGCTGCTCGGGCCCGGAGGCCCGTGCTGGTGACCACGTCAGGGACGGTGGTCACCGACCCACTCACCGCAGGATGCCGTTACCGACGTGGCGGCCCCACCACTTGCCAAGGCCCCAGGTGTCCCCGGCGAGCGTCGTGGCGAGAACCGCGATGCCCAGTGCCTCGATCCAGTGGCTGTCGAAGAGCGGGTTGGTGTACACGCCGGTGGTGCCGAGAGGGAACTCGGCGAGGTACATCAGCGCGAGGAGGAGTGCCCCGGTCCAGGCGGCGAGCTTGAGGCCGGCGCCGGCGAGGAGGGCGATGCCGATGCCGAGGAGGCCGGCCATGAACAGCCAGTCGGCCCACGGACCGGCGATGTTCTTGAAGAAGCCGGCGAACGGGCCCTCAGCGCCCTTCATGAAGCCCTGGGCCGGCGTACCGCCGTGGATCCAGGCCTTGGCCGACGGGGTCATGTAGCCCAAGCCGAACATCTTGTCGAGGAAGGGCCAGAGGAAGGTGAAGCCGAGCACGATACGAAGCCCTGCGAGGAACTTGCGAGCAACGGCCGAGCGGACCACCTCCTCCTGGAAGGTGACGACGCCTTGGGTGGGGTCGTGCGCACTGACTGGCGTGGTGCCTGTGGCGTGCGTGCCGCGAGGGATGGTGCTCATCGAACTCAACTCCAGAACTCGGTGTGTGTTCCGGCAGCTTCTCTGTCGGTACTACAAAGCGTAGTAGTGGGTCCCTCACAGCCGCTACCCATTGCGGTGTGATCTAGGGGACAGCACGCAGCCACCCGAGCACGGCCCGAGGATGGCCCTAGGCCGGCCCGCGACGGTGGGCCCGCGCCCGAGGGGCACGACGCCTCGCGCTGGGTTCAGCGGCGTGCGCGGATGAGCGCCGGGACCTCGAACTCGCCTGGCGCGTCGGCGAGCTCGCGCACCAGGTCGGCGAGCGCGTCGAGCGAACGGCACACGGCGGCATACGACCCGTCGAGGCGGATGGGCCGGCACAGGATGCGCGTCCCGGCGTTGCGGATGACGATCTCCGACTCGGGGGCGCGGTCGCTGTTGCAGTGGACGAGCAGGCCTGTGGGCAGGCCCATGGCGGTCGTGTAGGCCACGAGCTCGAGGTAGTCGCGCGAGGCGACGTAGCCGTCGGCGCCCATGGAGTACTTCGCGTCGCCGACGAGGACGACGTCGCTGCCGCGGCGCACGACGAGGTCCGGGGCCATGGTGAGCGCGCGCCCCTCATCGAGCCACACGTCCTCGTCACGCTCGATACGCATCTCGGGGGCGAGCCGCAGGTCGAGCTCCTGGGCGATCCACCGCTGGAAGAGGTCGTCCATGTCGACCATGAGGCTGTTGGCCTGCTGGTCGCCCGCCTCGTGGCTCAGCGACATCGCCTGCAGCACGAGGCGACTGAGCCGCATCGCGTCCTCGTAGTGCTCGTTGAGTCGCGTGATCGGCAGTGCCGCAGCGTGTTTCGTCGCCGGGGTGTCGGCGACACCGTCGAAGCGGCCGAGGACACGCAGGGCCTCCCGCCGCACGTGCGGCGCGAGCTGGGGCCAGCTGAGCATCGCCTGCAGGGTGCACCGGAAGAGCTGGTTCTCGACGATGTCCGCGGTGAAGTCGTCGAACCGGCACTGGGGCTCGGCCGCGCTCCAGGGACGCCGGGCGAACTCCTCCACGAGCAGCCGGCCGCGGATGGTGCGCATGCGCTCCTCGCGCGGCACGTAGCCGTGCACGAGACCACGCATCGTCGCCGAGTCGATGAGCCGGATCGCGAAGTAGGCGACGCCGTCGATGAGCTCGTCGGTGTCGCTCCACGTCACGTGCTCGTGGTCGAAGGCGTCCGGCGAGACCCCGGCCCCCAGCATGGCGAAGAAGTTCGTGACGGAGACCTTCGGCATGACCCGGACGACGAGTCCGGGCACGGCCAGCGCACCGACCCAGCTCGTCGCGCCGATCGTCACGACGTCGGGGTCGGCCGTCGCGTGGATGACGAGCCGCTCCCCCGCCGCCGTGACGAGGGCCGCACGCGTCTCCCGGGTCAGGCGGACCGGCCCCGAGCGTCCGTGCTCGGGGATGGGGGCGAGCTCGATGGTCATCGGGCGGTCGGCTCCGTGGTCATGGCCCGGTCACGGCCTGGTCAGGTCGAACTGACCGTAGCGCGCCTTGACGTTCTCCCAGCGGAACTGGGCCAGCTCGTGCTCGCGCCCGTACAGCTGGTCCTCGATGAACGGGTAGACGTTGTAGTCCCAGATCCGGCGCAGGGTCGCCTCGTCGCCGTCGAGCCCGGGGCGCATGAAGTAGCTGTGGCCGATCTGCAGGTGCGGGCCGCGCAGGGCCCGGCGCAGGTCCTCGTTGACCCGGTCGACGAGCTCGGCGACCCAGACGGGGCCGTCGTTCGCCTCGAGCCACCGGCGCAGCAGGCCCTCCATCGGCCCGTCGTGCGGCATGAAGGGCACGAAGTCGAAACGGCGTCGCAGGGCGGCGTCGACGAGCGCGATGGAGCGGTCGGCGGTGTTCATCGTGCCGATGAAGTAGAGGTTCGGCGGGAGCTCGAACCCCTCGTCGGGCCGGTAGCTCGTCTTGACCGAGTGCGAGCGGTACTCGAGGAGGAAGAGGAGCTCACCGAAGACGCGGGGCAGGTTGGCGCGGTTGATCTCGTCGATGATCATGATGTGCGGCGTCAGCGGGTCGGCCTCGGCCGCCTCGGCGAGCAGCGCCAGCGGTCCCTTGCGCAGCTCGTAGACCATCTGGCCCTGGTGGTCGATCTGCGGCCGGAAGCCCTCGAAGAAGTCCTCGTAGCTGCTGCTCGGGTGGAACTGGACGATGTCGCGCTTGGCCGGGTCGGGCTGCAGGGCCTGGGCGAAGCGCTGCGCGAGGTAGGTCTTGCCGGTCCCGGGCGGGCCGTAGAAGATGACCTGCTTCTTCTCCTCGAGCAGACCCTGGATCTCGCGGAGGAAGTCCTCCTCGATGAGCAGCTCCGCGGCGGCCTCGCCGAGGGCGTCGTGGTCGGGCATGAGCGCCTTGTCGGAGCGGCGCATGAGCCAGTAGGCGAGCTGCGCCTGGCCCCACGGGTCGTCCGGCAGGAGCGGGTCGAGCGTCTGCTTGAGCAGGGCGTTCGTCTCGACGTGGGTGCGGCCGCGGGACTTGCCGTCCGTCCAGCGCGCGGGGCCGCCGAGCCGCCCGAGCATGGCGATCTTGCCCGAGTCGCCGCCGAGCGTGAAGAGCGGCAGCCAGTGCTCCGGGTGGGCGATGGCGAAGAGCTTGAGCACGACGCTCTCGCCGAAACCCTGGACCGGCACGTCGTCGGAGCCGAGGACGCGGTTGATCCGCTCCTCGTCGCGCCCCTCGCCCCAGAGCAGGTTGCGGACCATGACGCGCAGCTCGTCGATGCCGGCGGCGTCGAGGGCGTTGATGCTGCTGATGAGGACGGACTGGCCGCCGATGTCGCCGTAGCCGCGGGTGGAGACGATCCGCTTGAAGGTCGGCAGGTCGAAGTCCTCGAGGCCCTCGCGCGAGAGGCAGGCGGCGAAGACGCGGCGCTGCTCCTGGTGCCAGGCGTCGCGCTCGCTCGGGTAGGGCCGCTCGGTCCTGAAGATCTCGACCTCGGTGTCGAGGTCGACCATGGCGGCGAGCTCGAGGCTGGGGTCGTCGAGCGGGCCCCGCTGGCTCGACGTCATGAACCGCAGCAGCGGCGTCAGCGCGCGGGCGGTGGTCAGGATCTCGTCGGCGAAGTCGGCGCGCCCGACCGCCTCCTCGCCCTTCCACCAGCGACCGACGAACGTCTCGCCGCCGGGGTACTCGCGGCCCACGGGCTCGAGCCGGTCGGGGCGGCCGTCCTCGTGGACGCGCAGGAAGGTCAGGCCGCGGGGCAGGTGCTCCTGGACGATGGTGCCGACCTCGCGGTGCTGCTGGTCGGACTCGCCCTCCCAGCCACCGTGGAGGCCGAACGCGACACCGGACGGCGTGACCCAGAGCCGGAAGCCGGGGGCACCGGCGCCCCCGACGAGGATCCACGCGGCATACAGGTCGGACCGGTAGGCGGTGTCCTCGCCCGCGTGCTGCTGGAGCGCGAGCGTGGGGGCCTCGAGGTAGAGGCCGGTCTCGGCGGAGAGCCGCTCGATGAGGCTGTCGGAGATGTGGTCGGCCTCGCCGCGGAGCTGGCGGGCCAGGTCGGCGGCGCGCTCCTCGCGCCGCGCCTCGCCGTAGCCGGTCGACGAGCGGAAGTCGGCGGCGATCTCGGCCGCCTCGACACACACGTCGAGCGCCCGCGGGGCGATGCCGACGAAGGCGCCCGACTCCTTGAGGTACCAGAGGATGCGGGCGGCGTACTTCGGGTCGTCGGGTCGCAGGGCGCCACACAGGTCGGCGAAGGCGACGTAGCGCTCGGCGTGGCTCAGGCCGCGCTCGAGCCACCCGAGCCGCTGGAGCATGTGCGGGGCGTTCTCCCACATGAGCGGCCACTCGCCGCCGTCGTCGGTCGACCAGAAGAGCGAGAGGACGTATGCCGTGTGGCCCGGTCCCGGGGCGCGGTGCCCGCGGGAGCCGCCGCGGGCGAGGAAGGCCTCCATCGCCTGGAGCTTGTCAGCGGCGTCCTGCGGGGAGGCAGGCGTCTGGAGGGTGAGCTTGAGCAGACCGACGACCTCGGCGTACTCCTCCTCGGCGCGGCGCACGAGGGCGGCGAGCCAGGGGCCGCCGACGGGTCCGAATCCGACGTAGGGACCGTCCTTGCGGGTCCACTGGTTCATCGCCTCCTTGAAGGCGACGAGGTCGCTGGAGGCGACGAGGTCGGCGAGGATCTCGCGCAGCTCCCCGTTGCGGGCGCCGCGCTCCGAATCGAGCTCGGCGAAGAGGGCCTGCGCGTCCTTGTCCGCCTCGGCCGCCCGCTCGATGAGGGCGTACTTGGCGCGCCAACGCTTGACGTCGACGGTGTCAGTGCGAGACATGAGGCTCCTTGCACGCCCACTTCTAGGACGCATAGCTACTGCGCGCGTGGAGGTGCGTGCAGGACCGCGAGAAGGTTACCTGCCAGTCGCCCGTGCTTCGAAACTCGCGGGGTGTCGTCGTCGGTCCCCAGGCATCGCAGCGTCGAACGGCCCCTGACGGCAGCGAGAGGCCTCCATTCTTACCCGACCGGGTGCGTGGCTGGCGCGCGGGGGCCTGTGGATGACCGCCTGCGCCCGGGATGCGGGAGCGTGAGGATGGTCGTAGGTTGCCGTGCAGGAACGAGGGCCCCGAACTGCCCTCCCGAGCACGCAACAGCACGATGATCGACGATCGACAGGGGACGCCGATGACCGCCGCCGTACGCCAGCACCGACACCGCACGCTCTTGCCGTATGCCGCCGCCGGCCTCGCCGCCGCGCTGCTCGGGGCCTGCACCAGCGGGGACCCCGGGACGACGGTCACGACCGCTCCCCCGGCCGCATCGACGACGACCTCCACGTCGGCGGCCCCTTCGACGACGTCAACTGCTCCCAGCCCCACGACGTCCGTCGACCCCGTCTTGGCCCGAATCCCCGACGCCGCCCGCGCAAGAACAGCTGCGGGAGCCCAGGCCTTCGCAAGATTCTTTATTGAGTCCCTGAATGCTGGCGCGTCCAAGCCCGACTCCAGAGTGCTCGCTGGCCTCTTCGCTCCAAGCTGCGAGACATGTCAGGCGATGTACAAATCACTGAAGATTCTTGAGACCAAGAAGCAGCGCCACACCGGCGACTCGATCCGGGTTAGCGCGACAAGCTCCCTAACCTTCTCGACGTCGGCAGCTCAAGTGCTTATCGATGTTGAGCAGAAGTCCGTGGATGTGGTGGACTCGAAAGGTGCCACTGTGAGGCGAACAGCTGATGGGCCAGGAACTTTCGTGATGTCCATATCGCTCAACGGCGGACACTGGATAGCAACCAAGCTGCAGACAGCATCATGATGCGGGCTGCGTGCGCCCTCCTGGCGGCCTTGGCTTTAAGCGTGGTCGCGGCGCCGACATATGCCTTGGGGAGTGACCCCTGCGATGACGCTTGGGTCGACTGCGGAACCACCGGCGACGGCGCCTTCGCTGACCTGCTGCCGCGAGACAAAGTAAGGGCGTTGCCAAAATATCCAGGCGACTCGGGCGGCGTCGTGATCGTAGATCGAGATAAGCATCTGCCTATTTACGAATACAGGTCTCTCGCAGACTGCTATAACGCAAAGCCGGACACTGGCACCGAAGCGGTCACCTGCACGGGCGCCCTGCGTTCCTGTCCAACTGGAGAGGTGGGACCTCGTCTGAGGATTTGGAGAAGGACACTTCTCGACGCCAAAGTTGTCGGTCCGTGGACTCTGATTGGTCTGACATGTGCGGCCGATGTTGCGCCTGGGGCTCGGCCGACGTTGACGATGGCTGATCTGAAGGCTGCGTTCCTGCGGACTCCCTGGTCCAAGCCGCAGATCTCGAGCCAGCCCGCCGGGAACACGACGCTCGTGAACCTGCGCACCTTCTACGAAGTCAACTGGTCGACGGCGGGATTCCAGCCCGGCGAGGTCGACCGATCCGTGCTGCGCGGCATCCCGGTCCAGATCCGTCCGAAGCTGGTCGGCTTCACCTACCTCTTCGGCGACGGCTCGAGCGTGGGGCCCACCTCCTCGACCGGCGGCGTCTACCCCGACGGTGACATCACCCACGTCTACAAGACCTCGGGCCGGTACCCGGTGCGGGTCGACACGACGTTCGGGGCGGACTTCAGCATCGACGGGTCGACGTGGGACGAGATTCCGTCGACGGTCACCGTGCCGGGGCCCTCGACCACCGTGACCGTCCGCGAGGCGAAGGGCGTCCTCGTCAACCACTGAACCGCCGGCTACCGGTCCGACCCGGTGGTGGCCGTGGCGTGGGTAGCGAGGCGACTCAGACAGGCCCACGGCACCTCGACGCCTTCCTGCAGCAGAGCCCGAGTCACCCGTGAACCACGCTGCGGCAGAGGTCAGGAGTCCTGGTCCGGCTTCTCAGGGTCCTCCGTCTCGGCCTCGAGATCGTCCACGGCTGCCACCTCGGCAGGGTCGCCCACGCCGGCCAGATCACCGCTCGGTGTCGCGTCGGCGACCGGCGGGATGCTCGCTCGGGCCCCTCCGGAGGGCGCGTGGGACAGGAGGGTGTCCTCGTCCTCGGCGTCCCGGTCCCACCCCTCGGCGGCACCCGTCGACTCCGATGCGGGTGTGTGGACCCCGCCGAACCCGCTCGCGTCGTCCCCGGCGTCCTCGCCGTCACCGGCAGGGTCTTCGACGTGGGACGTGTCTCCAGCAGCGTCGATCAGACCCGCGCTGGTCGCGGCCACGAGGTCGGCGCCACCCGCGACCCCGACGCCGCCCGCCACCGCTCCACCGGGCGAGACCACGGGAGCGATCTCGGGCTCGACGATCTCGGTCTCCGCCGCCTCCCCTGCCGGAAGGGTCCGGCTGACGCGCCTGACCGTCAGGAACCACGTGATCGCGGCACCGAGCACGAACGCCACCATGAGCAACCACTTCATCGCGTTGCCTCCGCCCCGCCGGCGGGCAGTCCGGCGAAAGCCTCGTCCTCCGACGTGGCCCGCACCAGGCGCCCGGAGAGCGCGATCGAGACGAGTGAGCCCACGACGAAGCCGACGATGCTCCACAGGAACACGCTCCAGAAACCACTGTCGCTGCGCCCGACGAAGCCGAGCAGCGCGGTGACGACCACGAGCGACGCCCACCAGGCTCCGCCGACGCCTCGACGGTAGCGGCGCGTCACTCTCTTCCCACTGCTGTGGGCCTGCTGGGCCATCGGTCCTCCGGGGCTCGTGACGTCATCGCGGCGGTCGCGACCACGGCTTGGACGCTACCCCGCCGAAACCGCGGGAGCGAGGCGACGCCACGGCATCGAGCCCACGCCGTCGCGCCACTCTCTCCCCGGGTCACGCAGCCGCCCACTGGCCTCCCGCTGGCAGCACGGCCACGTCGTCGGGCGCCGCGATCGCCACGGCGTGCACGGTGATTCCCGTCGCGCGACAGGCGCCCTCGAACGCAGCCCGCAGGTCCAGGTCGCGCGACGTCGGCGTCACCCGCCCCGGACGAGCGATGACCACGACGACGTCGTGCACGTCGTGCCGCGACACCTCTGCCAGCATCAGCCGGACTCTCTCGGCCACCTCACCGACGGCGGCGCGCCCGGGCTGGTCCGACAGGCAGATCGGCTGGAGCAACCGGCGGTTCGGGTGGCACAGCAACAGGTAGGTCGCACCCTCGGACCGGGCCTGCTCCGGCACGATGAGGTCCACCACCCCCTCGAGCACGTCGGGGTCGGTGATCGGTCGTTGGGCCCAGTCCCGCGGCAGCTCGTCGAAGCGCATGCCACGAGGATGACGGCGACCGGTGACAGTCGGTGCGCGTTGTCCACACGCGTTAGCGTGGACGCCTGCCGCAGGTCGTGGACCACGCGGGCACCGCGGAAGGGAGGCCACCGTCATGGATCGTCCTGCCGCCTCGAGCGCCACCGAACTCCTCGTCGCGTATGCCGCGGGGTCCCTCTCGCCCGTCGACGTCGTCCGCGACGTGGCCGAGGTCATCGCAGCCCGCGAGCCGACCCTCAACGCCCTCTTCGTGCACGACCTCGAGACGGCCCACGCGCTCGCCGTCGCCAGCGAGCGCCGCCACCGGGACGGCACAGCCCGGGGACCGCTCGACGGTGTGCCGGTCACGGTCAAGGAGAACCTGGGCCGCGCCGGCGTCCCCATGCCCCTCGGGAACGCCGGGGTGACTCCCACGGTGCCACTGCGCAGCAGCCCCGTCGTCGAACGGCTCGAGGAGGCCGGGGCGATCGTCATCGGCTCGACGGTGATGCCCGACTGGGGCATGCTCAGCTCCGGCGTCTCCAGCCTCCACGGCACGACCCGCTCCCCGTGGGACGAGGCGCTGACGACCGGCGGGTCGAGCTCCGGCGCCGGCGCCGCGGCCGCTGCCGGCTACGGGCCGCTCCACGTCGGCACCGACATCGGCGGCTCGATCCGGCTCCCCGGCACCTGGCTCGGGCTGACCACGCTCAAGCCCAGCGCGGGTCGAGTGCCCCTGGACGCGCCCTACCTCGGTCGGGTCGCCGGGCCGATCACGCGCACCGCGGCCGACGCGGCCCTGCTCCTGTCGGTCATCAGCCGGCCCGACGCCCGCGACTGGACGAGCCTGCCCCCGGAGCCCCTGCCCGCCGGACCGCTGCCGCTCGAGCCCAGGGGGCTGCGGGTCGGCCTGCACCTCGACGCCGGGTGCGGCCTGCCCGTCGAACCGGCGGTCCGGGCCGCCGTCGAGGACGCCGCCGACGTCTTCAGGCGCGCGGGCGCCGACGTCACCCCCGTCGAGCCGTTCATGAGGCAGGACTGGCTGGAGGACCTCGACCGGTTCTGGCGGGTCCGGTCGCTCTCGGACCTCGACGGGCTCGACCCGCACGCGCGCGAGCGGGTGCTGCCCTACGTCCGCCGCTGGGCCGAGGCCGGACGAGGTGTCGACGGAGTCCGCTCGCTGCGCGACTACGCGGGCACCATGGCCATCCAGCAGGCCACCGTGGCCGCGACACTGGCCTTCGACCTCGTGCTCTCACCCGTCGCACCGATGCCGGCATTCCCCGCCGAGTGGCCGATGCCGTGGGGCGAGGACGACGCGGCCATGCCCCACATCGGCTTCACCGCGCCCTACAACCTCTCGGGTCAGCCGGCCGGGACGGTCAACTGCGGCTTCACCGACGACGGCCGCCCCCTCGGGGTGCAGGTCTCCGGTCGCCGCTTCGACGACCTCGGCGTCCTCGCGGCCCTCGCCTGGTTCGAGGCCCACCGCCCCGATCGCATGACGCCTCGGTGGCCCATCAGATCCTGACCTCGGTCCCGGCCGGAGCCGCCCCGCGCGAGACGGCTCCCGCGGCGCACGGCAGAATGCGGGGCCCGGTGTGTCGTCGACGAGCAGGAGTGCAGCCCCAGTGAACGTGCAGGTGAAGGTCCCGTCGATCGAACGTCGCATCGCGGAGGAGCTCGGCGTCCGCGACGGACAGGTGACCGCCGCCGTGGGGCTGCTCGACAGCGGCTCCACCGTGCCCTTCGTGGCGCGCTACCGCAAGGAGGTCACGGGCGGCCTCGACGACGCGCAGCTGCGCACCCTCGAGGAGCGCCTCGGCTACCTCCGCGAGCTCGAGGAGCGCCGCGCGGCCGTGCTCTCCTCCGTCGAGGAGCAGGGCAAGCTCGACGACACCCTGCGTGCCCAGATCCTCGCGGCCGAGACCAAGGCCCGCCTCGAGGACATCTACCTGCCCTTCAAGCCGAAGCGGCGCACCAAGGCGCAGATCGCCCGTGAGGCCGGCCTGGAGCCGCTCGCCGACCTGCTGCTCGGCGCACCCGACACCGACCCGTCCGCCGCCGCGGCCGGGTTCGTCGACCCCGACCGTGAGGTGGCCGACGCCGCCGCCGCCCTCGACGGCGCCCGCTCGATCCTCGTCGAGCGCTTCGCCGAGGACGCTGACCTCATCGGGGACCTCCGCGACCGCGTCTGGAAGCAGGGCCACGTCGGGTCCCGCGTGCGCGCGGGCAAGGAGGAGGAGGGCGCCAAGTTCTCCGACTACTTCGACTTCGCCGAGCCGCTGTCGAAGCTGCCCTCCCACCGGATCCTCGCCCTCTTCCGCGGCGAGAAGGAGGACGTCCTCTCCCTCGAGATCAACCCCGACGACCCCGCGGCGGAGCAGCAGCCCGGCCCCACGGCATACGAACGCGCGATCGCGCGGCGCTTCGGCATCGAGAACACCGGCCGACCGGCCGACGAGTGGCTCGCCGGGACCGTCCGCTGGGCGTGGCGGACCAAGATCCTCGTGCACCTCGGCATCGACGCCCGGATGCAGCTGCGCCGCGCCGCCGAGGAGGAGGCCGTGCGCGTCTTCGCCGCGAACCTGCGCGACCTGCTCCTCGCGGCGGCCGCCGGTGCACGCGCCACGATGGGGCTCGACCCCGGCTTCCGGACGGGGGTCAAGGTCGCGGTCGTCGACGGCACCGGCCGCGTCCTCGCGACCGACGTGATCTACCCGCACGTGCCGCAGAACCAGTGGGACCGCTCGCTCGCGACGCTCGCCCGGCTCGCCAAGGAGCACTCGGTCGACCTCATCGCCATCGGCAACGGCACGGCCTCTCGCGAGACGGACCGTCTCGCCGCCGACCTCATCAAGGCCCACCCCGAGCTCAGGCTGACGTCGGCCGTCGTGTCCGAGGCGGGCGCCTCCGTCTACTCGGCCTCCGCGTTCGCCTCGCAGGAGCTTCCCGGCATGGACGTCTCGCTGCGCGGGGCCGTCTCCATCGCCCGCCGCCTGCAGGACCCGCTCGCCGAGCTCGTCAAGATCGACCCAAAGTCGATCGGTGTCGGGCAGTACCAGCACGACATCAGCCAGACGGCTCTCTCGCGCTCCCTCGACGCCGTCGTCGAGGACTGCGTCAACGCGGTCGGGGTCGACGTCAACACCGCCTCCGCTCCCCTGTTGACGCGCGTCTCGGGCATCACCCCGGGCCTCGCCGACAGCATCGTGGCGCACCGTGACGCCGCCGGGCCGTTCCGCACCCGCACGGCCCTCAAGGACGTGCCTCGCCTCGGCCCCAAGGCCTTCGAGCAGGCCGCCGGCTTCCTGCGCATCCCCGGAGGCGACGACCCGCTCGACGCGTCCGCCGTGCACCCGGAGGCCTACCCGGTCGTCCGACGGATGCTCGAGTCGACCGGCCAGCAGCTGACCTCGCTCATCGGCAACTCCGCTGCGCTGCAGTCGATCCGGCCCGCGGACTACGTCGACGACACCTTCGGGCTGCCGACGGTCACCGACATCATCAGCGAGCTCGACAAGCCGGGACGCGACCCGCGACCGACCTTCAAGACGGCCACCTTCAAGGAGGGCGTCGAGGAGATCAAGCACCTCAAACCCGGCATGACGCTCGAGGGAGTGGTGACCAACGTCGCCGCCTTCGGGGCCTTCATCGACATCGGTGTGCACCAGGACGGCCTCGCCCACGTCTCGGCGCTGTCGAGGAACTTCGTCCGCGACCCGCGGGAGGTCGTCAAGCCGGGCGACGTCGTCATGGTCAAGGTGCTCGACGTCGACGTCCCCCGCAAGCGGATCTCGCTCACCCTGCGACTCGACGACGAGGTGACGTCCGGCGGTCCCCAGGACCGCGACGGGCAGGTTTCGTCGGGGCAGGGACGCGGCGGCCAGGCCCGTGGCAACCAGCCCCGCGCCGGCCAGTCCCGGGGTGGCCAGTCCCGGGGCGGTCAGGGCGCGTCCGGGCAGCCCAACCGGCCCCGTCGGGACGAGGCACCCGCCAACAGCGCGATGGCCGACGCCCTGCGCCGTGCCGGCTTCACCGGCTGAGCGAGGCCCCGGGGCCGGGGGCCGAAGTGGTGGCGGTGAGGCATTGTCATCCGGCCCAGTCTTTGGTCGACTGTCTGTGGTGGGTCCGGCCCATCAGGGGGCCGGTCCGAACGACCCGGAGGTGCCCATGAGCAGTTCAACGCAGTCGATCCCCGAGAACTCAGCCGACTCGGCGGACGCAGCGGACCCCGAGCTCGACGGGTCTCCCGCCGGCGTGCACTCGACGGTCACCGTGGGCGCCCCGGTCGACCGGGTGTGGCAGCACCTCATCAGTGCCCGAGGCACGGAGGCCCTCCTCGGCCCGGGTGTCACGCTCGGCAGCAAGGGCGAGTCGTGGCACAGCACCGAGGGCCCGCACGGCGTCGTGCGCAGCTACCACCCCATGGAGCAGGTGCGCGTCTCGTGGCACGCCGACGAGGACGGCCCGCTCAGCATCGTCGACCTCCAGCTCAAGCCCGAGGGTGACGGCACGCGCGTCGACCTCTACCACGAGGGCGAGGGGATCGCGCAGGACGGCGCCGGCGACAAGTCGCGCTGGGACGCCGCCCTCGGGCGCTTTGCCGAGGCCCTCGGCTGACCACTCACGGGGTGGGTCTCAGCGCACGACCATGACCGGACAGCTCGCGTCGTGGATGACCCGGTGGCTGACCGACCCGAGGAGCATGCCCGTGAAGCCGCCGTGGCCGCGCGAGCCGACGACGATGAGGCCGGCGGTGGCCCCGAGGTCGGCGAGCGACTGCCCGGGATCCCCGTAGAGCACCTCCGTGGTCACGATGACCTTGGGGTGCAGGGCCCTGACCCGGTTGGCGGCGCGCGTCACCGACTCCTCCGCGTGGTCGCGGATCGCGTGGGTCTCCTCCGTGCCGCCCTTGGCCGTCTCGGCGTAGGTCCAGGCCTCCATCGACGGCGAGTGCGCGACGCGGACGATGTGTAGCACCGCCCCCTCGCGCTCGGCGACCTCGGCAGCCGCGTTCACCGCCCGCACGGCCGCGTCCGAGTCGTCGACCCCGACGACGACGTCGTGACCACGGCCCGGTCGCACCGGCACGGGCACGTCGTCGGGTGTCCTGCCCTCCGGCCCGCGCACGACGACGACGGGACACTGGGCGTGGGCGGCGACGGCATACGACGTCGAACCGAGCAGCCCGGCGAGCAGCCGCCCGCGTCCACGACTGCCGACGACGACGAGCTCGGCCTCGCGCGAGGCGTCGATGAGCTGGGCGGCCGGGCTGCCGAGCCAGTACTGCGTCTCGATCTGCGAGGCGTCGAGCGTCGCCCCCGCCTGAACGGCCCCTTCGTCGACGAGCGCCTTGGCGGCGTGCTCGAGCGTCGGCTCCATCTGCGAGAGGTCCATCGCGGGGAAGGCGGGCACGCTCGCCACGTTGACGCTGTGCACCAGGGTCAGGTGCTTGCCCTGCTGACGGGCCGTCTCTGCGGCCCATCCGAGTGCGAGCTGTGATGCTGCCGAACCGTCGTAGCCGACGACGATGCCGTACGTGGTCCGTACCTGGCCGTTCATGGTGCACCCCTTCCCTGGGCTACCCGACCGGGCCATCGCTCCGGCCACCTCCATCCTCCCGCCGGGCGGGAGGGGGCCACGGTCCTTTGTGACCACTCAGACAGGGCGCGTCGACGCCGGGGCGTATGCCGTCGGGCCGGGTTCGGTGCCCGGCCCGACGGCCCGTGTGACGCTCAGCCCACGGCCTTGAGGGCGTCGACCAGCCCTGCCCCGAACCAGCTGTTCTGCGCCAAGGTGCCCTGGCACGTCTGCGGAGCGCCGTTGTCGACCGCCGGGAAGAACGTGTACGGCGAGACGTCCGCCGGGCACGGGATGGGGTCGACCGCGTTCTGCAGCGCTGCGGACAGCGCCCCGCCCGTCTTGCCGGTGACGCTGGCGATGAGCGCCGCGACGCCGGCCGCGTGCGGCGACGCCATCGAGGTGCCCTGGGCGTAGCAGTAGAGGGCCGAGCCGTCGAACACCTTGCGCAGGCACGACCCGGCGAGCGAGGCCGGCCACGTCGACAGGACACGACCGTTGGGGGCGGCCGCCGTCTGCTGGAGGACGGAGTCACCGCCCGGCGCCGCGACGTCGGCCGCCGAGATCCCGTACGAGGAGTAGAACGACTTCATCTGCCGGTCACCGGTCGCCGTCACGCCGACGACCCCCGGCACCTCGGTCGGGACGACGGCGCACGCGTTGGGGATGGCGCGCAGGACCGGGTTGGTGTCGTCGGGGCTCGTCGCGTCGAAGGTCGGGTGCGAGAGGTCGTCAGCCTGGTTGCCCTCGGCGGCGACGACGAGCACGCCCTTGGACTGGGCGTACTTGATGGCGCGTCGCTCGGCGGTCCAGATCGCGCGCTGCTCGGCGTCGTTGCGGCAGTTGAAGAGCCACGGGTCCGCGAAGTAGCTGTTGTTCGTCACGTTGACGCCGTGGTCGGCCGCCCACATGAACGAGCACACGACCGCCTCGGGGAAGAAGAATCCGTTGGCGTCGCCGGCCTTGATGCCGGCGATCCTGACGTTCGGCGCGACCCCGACGATGCCGATGCCGTTGGCCGCCGCGGCGATGGTGCCCGCCGTGTGGGTGCCGTGGCCGTTGTCGTCGTTGGCCGCCACCAGACCGGGCACCGGAGCGCCACTGACGCAGTTGGCACTTGCGTTGGCGTCCACGTTCGGCGCGAGATCGGGGTGCGTGTAGTCGAGGCCGGTGTCGATGTCACCGACGAGAACCGACCGGGACCCCGTGCTGATCGCGTGGGCGGCGCCGGCGTTGATCTGCGTCATGTCCCACTGCAGACCCGACAGCGGGTCGTTGAGTCCGGCAGACCCGGGGGCAGGGGCGCTGTCGGTGGTGCTGGTGGCGTCGACCGCGTTGTCCGCGACGGCTCCGCCGTCGACCGCGCTGGCGAACCTCGTCATCGCCACTGCACCGTCGACTCCCTTGACCGTGCGCATCCGGACCGCGAAGTCCGGGTTCGACGAACGGGCCACGACGACGCTGATCGGCGCATAGGTCGCGACCACCTGACCACCGGCCGCGGTCACCGCGTTGCCGGCGCCACTCGTCGACGAGCTCTCCTTGTAGACCACCAGGTAGGTGGACGTCGCGCCGGCCGCAGAGGCGTCGCTCGACGCCACTCCCGTGGCCAGTGCAGCAGCCGCGACGACGGCGACCGCTCCGAGTACTGCGGTTCCCCGAGACCCACCCCGATTTCGTGACACGGACATGGTGCTCTCCTCCGCGGCGGCGGCATGAGCGTCCCGCCGCTGGGCCGACTCCTGCGACGGCCCAGCTCACCACGCTAGGGGCTCGGCGCGAGCCCGGTCAGGGGATGCGACCAAAGAGAGCGACCTGCCAGGACCGCGCCGCACGTCTTCGTCCCCTTCGACCCGTGGTGCCGGAAACGTCCGTGCGACAGGCGGATCGGCTAGGACTCTCTGGCCCGAGCAGCCGCGGTGGCGCGGTCGTTGGCCTTCTGGATCGCCTCGACGAGCTCGTCCTTGGTCATCCGGGTGCGACCCCTCACCTCGAGTCGACGGGCGACATCGAGCAGGTGCGCCTTCGAGGCGTTCGCGTTCACGCCACCGGCCGAGTCGCCGTCGTCCAGGTGGGCCCGCGCCTCGGCGCCCCTGCGGGCCGCCTGGGCGTCGCTCGGGCCCTTCTCGGCCTTCTCCTCCCAGTGGTCTCCGACCTTCTCGAAGGAGTGCTTGAGCGAGGCGCAGGCCGTGCGGTGGGCGCGTTCGCCCTCGCCGTACTGCTCGACGGCGGCGTCGTGGGTGGCGAGCCACGTCTCCTGCGCCTTCTTCGACGACCGCTCGAGGGTCGAGGGCAGGTCGGTGTCCCCGCTCGTGCTCTTCCTGGCCGGCATGTCGTTCCTCCTGCGGTTCGAGGCAGGGCGCCTGTGCCCTGCCACCGTGACGTACCCAGCCGGGCGACGCGTGACCACCACCCGGCCTACGCACCCGGTGGTGGCCACCGGCACAAGAGGGCACGAAGCACGTTCGTCCCGCGCGCGCAGGGGGTACGGACTCCGGCGGTGAGGACGCGGCGCCGCGCGCCCTGACCCGACGGTTCACAGCGATTCGGATCGAAGGAGATGGGATGAGCGAAGCTGTCGCACAACGAACGGACGGGGCCATCAGGAGTCTGGTGCCCGCCCGCATGGACCGGCTCCCGTGGACGAAGTTCCACTGGTCGGTCGTCTTCGGGCTCGGGATCTCATGGATCCTCGACGGGCTCGAGATCCAGATCGTGTCCGAGTCCGGCTTCCAGAAGTCGCTCGGCATGTCCGCCGCACAGGTGGGGCTCACGGGCACCGTCTACCTCGTCGGACAGGTCGTCGGGGCCCTGACGTTCGGTCGACTCACCGACCGGCTCGGGCGCCGCAAGCTCTTCATCATCACCTTGGTGATCTACCTGGTCGGATCGGGCCTCGCCGGTCTCTCTCCGAACATGTGGTTCCTCTGGGTGTGCCGGTTCGTCGCCGGCATGGGCATCGGCGGCGAGTACACCGCGATCAACTCGGCCATCGACGAGCTCATCCCCTCGCGCTTCCGTGGCCGCGTCGACATCGCGATCAACGGCACCTACTGGTTCGGCGCGTTCTTCGGTGCGCTCGCCAACCTCTACCTGCTCAACCCCGACAACGTCGCCGAGAACATCGGCTGGCGTCTGGCGTTCTTCATCGGCCCGATCCTCGGCCTGTCGATCATCTGGCTACGCCGCCACATCCCGGAGAGCCCGCGCTGGCTGCTCACCCACGGTCGTGGTGAGGAGGCCGAGCGCACCGTCGACGAGATCGAGGAGCGCGTGCGCCGCGAGGGCGGCGACATCCCCGAGGTGGACGAGAGCAAGGCGATCCTCGTCAAGCCCGAGGACCGGATGGGCGCCAAGGTGCTGTGGGACGTCTTCGTCCACCGCTACGGACGCCGCACGGTCCTCGGCCTCACGATGATGGTGACGCAGTCGTTCCTCTACAACGCGATCTTCTTCACCTACGCGCTCGTGCTGACGAACTTCTACGGCATCAGCAAGGCGGACACCTCGCTCTACTTCCTGCCGTTCGCGGCGGGGAACCTGCTCGGTCCGCTGCTGCTGGGACACTTCTTCGACACCATCGGGCGTCGCAAGATGATCTTCGGCACCTACACGATCGCGGGCGTCGTGCTGCTCGCGTCGGCCTGGGCGTTCCACGCCCAGATCCTCAACGCGACGACGCACACGATCTTCTGGTGCGTCGCGTTCTTCTTCGCGTCGGCCGGCGCGTCGGCCGCCTACCTCACGGTGAGCGAGATCTTCCCGCTCGAGGTGCGCGGTCAGGCGATCAGCTACTTCTTCGTCGTCGCGCAGTGCGCCGGTGCGATCGCGCCGGTGCTCTACGGTGCGCTCATCGGTGACGGCAAGGATCGCATGCCGCTGACGTGGGGCTACGTCGCCGGAGCCGTGATCATGATCTTCGGCGGCGTCGTCGCCTGGCTCATCGGGATCGACGCCGAGCAGAAGTCGCTCGAGGACGTGGCCGACCCGCTGAGCAAGGTCTCGGAGGAGTCGGGAGCGGCCGCATGAACGTCGCCGATCTCGGGCGTGCCCACACCATCGTCGTGGGGGTGAGTCCCACCAGTGGCTCCCCCGGCGCGCTGCGCTGGGCGGTCGAGGAGGCCTCCCTGCGGGGCGGCCGCGTCGTCGCGGTGCGGGCCTGGCGCCCGCACGCGCCCGAGACGGCGACCGGCGGTCGCGTGCCGTCGATCGTCTCTGACAACAGCGCCTTAGACGTCGAGGCCGCGCGTCTGGCCGAGGACGTCGTGCACGTCCTCGGCCGCGACCACCTCGTCGAGACACGGGTCGTGGCCGGCAAGCGCCGCGCCGTCCTCGTCGAGGAGAGCCGCAACGCCGACCTCGTCGTCATCGACGCCGGTCAGTCGACCGAGGTCGAAGCCCGCTGGCTCGGTAGCCGTCTCGTGCGGGCATCGCACTGCCCCGTCGTCGTCGTGCCTCCGGCACTCGGCGACCGGGGGTCGAGCCCCCTCGGCGTCGCGGTCGGCCGCCTGGGTCGCTCGGTCGAGCGTGCAGCCGGCACCGCCGGTCGTCCCGGCTTCCAGCACCCGCCCACCACCTGACCCTGCCACCCCGCCCGCGGTCGTATGCCGTGTGGCCCCGGTCCCGGGACCCGGATCCTCTGCGAGTTGCAGCGATTCGGGCCCGGGACCCACCTCTGCCCTTCAGTGGACGATCATGACCGGGCAGGTGGCGTCGTGGATGATCCGGTGGGCCGTGGTGCCGGCGAGCACGGCTGCCGTTCCGCCGTGACGTGGGGCTCCGATGACCAGGAGGCCGCAGTCACGACTGGTCCGTGTTACCACCTCGACCGGGTCACCGGCGAGGGCCTGAGCCGTCACGGAGGTGTCCGGGTGGCCCAGGGCCAACGTGTCGGTGGCATACGGCTCGACGCCACTACCGGAGCCAGCGCGCCCACCGTCCCCGACCGTGATCAGGCGCAGCGGTGCCGAGCACGCCGATGCGAGTCTCGCTGCAGCAGAGACGATTCGCTCGACCTTGCCCACTTCGGCACTGCCCGCGCCACTCCTCACGGCACAGACCACCTCGCAGCTTGGACCAGGCACCGGAACGTCACGACGAGTCCCGGGAGGGTGGTTCCCGACGCCGTGGAGGACCACGACCGGGCAGTACGACCTGGCCACCACTGCGCCCGAGACGGAGCCCGCGAGGGAGCTGCGCGCGCGGCCACGGCCGCGCGTTCCGAGCACCACGAGATCGGCCGTCATCGACGCGTCGACGAGCTCTGCCGCCGGGCCGCCGAAGGCATGAACCGCTCGGACCCGTGAGCGTCCCAACGGGGTGCCCGGCCAGGTGGACGGACTACCGACGACCGTCTCGGCGACCATCTCGAGGGACGGCTGCAGCGGTCTCAGGGCGTAGCCACGGCGGCTGGGCACGACGTCGAGCTCGACGGCGTGGACGATCTTGAGCGAGTCACCCAGGGCGCGCGACACGGCCGCGGCCCAGACGAGCGCGCGTTGCGACGCCGGTGACCCGTCGTAACCCACGACGATGACACCGTTGGCGAGCCCGCGCACGTCCATGTGAGGCCTTCTGGCACACAGTCGATTCCGGTGATCTTCCGGTCAGTGGACGACCATGACGGGGCACGGAGCGTCGTGCACCACGCGGTGGCTGACCGACCCGAGGCGCATCCCCGTGAAGCCACCGTGGCCGCGCGAACCCATGACGACGAGGCCGGCCCTCATGTCCACCGCGTAGGCGGCGACCGCGGCGCCGGCGCCTCCTCCGAGCACGCTGGTGTGCACGTCGAGACCGGGATGCGCCCGGGCCGCCTCGTCCGCGACCTGTTGCAGGACCTCGCCGACCCGGCGGTGCATCTGGTCCATCATCTCCTCGCGGCCGAGCATGCCGTCCGTCTCGGGCCAGGCGTCGAGACCGCCGACGTTGTCGACTGCGACGAGGTGCAGCGGAGCCTCGGCGGCAAGAGCCACCATGACGCCCGTCTCGAGGGCCTTCTGGGCGTTCTTGGAGTCGTCGAAGGCCACGACGACCGGGTGGTCACGACCGGCGTGGACCACCTCGTCGCCACGAACGACGACCGCAGGGCAGTGCGCGTGCGCCGTGACGGCATACGACGTGGAGCCGAGCAGGCCGGCCGAGATGGCGCCGTGGCCCCGGGAGCCGGTCACGACGAGATCAGCCTGCGTCGACGCGCCGACGAGCTCGGCGGCGGCGCTCCCGATGACGCTGAGCGAATGGATGTCCTTGCGGTCCAACGTCTTCGTGGCGATGTCGATCGCCTCGGCCAGCACCCCCTGCGACATCTCGTCGTACGCGTGGGCCTGCACCCCCGGGTCGTACGCGCGGAAGGTGGGTGTCATGGTCAGACCCACGCAGTGCAGCAGGGTGAGCTGCCGGTCGTCACGCTTGGCGGTCTGGACGGCCCAGTCGAGGGCCAGGCGCGACCCCGGCGACCCGTCGTAGCCCACGACGATGCCATGGCTCGTGGTGTCGTTCGTCGAGCTGGCTGCGGCGTTCATCGCTCTCCCCTTCCGGTGCGGTCGGGGCCGCATGCTCCGGCCACTTCCATCGTCCCGCGTCCGAGCGCGTCCGGGGTCGACTTGTGACAGCCCAGACAACCGCGAGCACCCCGACGGCAGGGCGCTCGGTGCGCCCTGCCGTGTGCGGAGACCGGCCTTGCGGACCTACGAGCCGAGGAGCACGCTCACGGTGGTGTTGTCGGTGCAGTCGGGCAGCTCGCGGATGGCCCACCTGCCGCGCAGGCCGTTGCCGTCGAAGTTGGACTCGGCGTCCCGCTCCTCGACCTCTCCCTCGGACGGGGTCCACCCGCGGGTCGAGTAGGCGCCCTGCATCTCGGCCAGGGTCTGCTTGAAGGGCTTCGGCGAGACCGCGGTCACGACCGTGCGACCGGCGCTCCGGGACTCGACGCCCGTCACCACGTAGCCGGCAGGCAGGCTCGCCTGGGCCGGGAACGAGGTTGGCAGGTCGACGGGTTTGGCGTCCTTCGCGCAGACCAGGGCGGCCTGCGTCGCGGTCCCTCCCGGCGCAGCCATCGCCGACTCCATCTCGTCGGTTCCACATGCACCGAGGAGCATCACGGCGGCGAGTGCACCCAGCGCGGCTGCCGACACCGCCCGCCCGCGACGGGCCCCCGGGCTCACCGGGTCACCTGGATCTGCCGCTGGTTGTCGGTCTCGTTCGACTCGCGGATCCGCCCGTCGGGGTCCGCCACGACGGCGACCGCGTGGGTCCCCTTCCCGAGCCGCACGCCGGGAAAGGTGACCGACGCCGAGCGGCCGGCCGCGAGGTCCACCGGCGCGGACGTGGCGACCTCGACCCCGTCGACGAGAAGCCGTGCCGTCGTGCCCGAGGCAGGAGCCTTGCCGGTGTCCGCGATGGTGGCGGACGCTGCGTAGAGGGAGCCGCTCTTCGTCACCGACAGGGCTGTGGGCGTCAGGTTGGGCAGGGCGTCGTATGCCGCATACAACGTGTTGCCCGTCTGCTGGCGCGCGATGGTGGCGTAGGCGTCGAAGTTCTGCGCGCCCCCGGGCTGGGCGCAGGTACCCGTGCAGCCGTCGGCGTAGCCCACCTCGACGCGTCCGGTGCGGTCGACCGTGGCGTCCATGAAGTCGAGCAGGTTGCGGTCGTTGCCGCAGGTCGTGCCGCCCGTGCAGATGGAGCCGCGCTGGACCGGGTCGCTCGGCGTGGTGTCGACCGTGACCCAGCTCTTGCCGCCGTCGTACGTGGTCGACACGTAGAGGTGCCAGACGCCCGTGAAGTTCGTGGCGTCCTGGTAGTTGCCCGGGGTCGTGCTGCCGATGAAGGCGAAGGACGCGCGGTCGTCGTCACCGGCGACGACGGCGGGGAAGACGGTGTTGTGCACACCGAGGGCGGCTCCGACGTTCTGGTCGTCGGTCCACGTCTTGCCCTTGTCACGGCTCACAGCGATGCGGGGGGTGCCGTCGGCTGCCTGGTAGCCCATGTAGACGGTGCCCTTGGCGCCGACGCCGACGCTGGGGTCGGAGTCGCCCGCGGTGCTGGCCGGGTCCTTGCGCACCGACCACGTGGTGCCGCCGTCCTCGGAGACCGCGACCGCCTGGTTGCCGCCGCACGACTTGTTCGGGACGTAGACCGTGCCGTCGTTCGGGGCGACCTTGACGTGCCCGTGCAGGCCGCCGCAGTCGAGCAGCGAGTACATCGGGACCGCGGGTCCGAAGGTCGTGCCTCCGTCATGGCTCGAAGCGCAGTTGGCGTCGGCGATGTCCTGGCTGCAGTAGTAGACGGCGTTGGCGTACGGCGAGGTCGGGAGCGCACCGACCCCGTTGGGCGAGTAGGGGCCTCCCCCGACCGTCTGGTGGTCGACACCGGAGTTGAGCCCGCCGCCTTGGCTGGGCGACCACGTCGTGCCCTCGTCGTCCGAGTAGCACATGAGCGAGGTCTTGCCGGCCAGCTGGCTCTCGAAGACGCGGCCCGTCTTCGGGTCGGTGAATCCGATCGGGTCGAGCGACGCCGCACCGCCCGTGAGGCACCCCTTGGCCGGGGTCGCCGAGACGTCGGCCCACGTGACCTTCGAGGGGCTCACGCTGTCGTCCCACGTGGCCTTGTAGGTGTCGTAGAGGGCCTGGTAGAAGGTCGAGCCCGTCGTGTGGCTGCTCCCGATCGACGGCTCGCCGGCGGAGTGCGCCCGACCGAAGGACTCGGGAGCGCCGTACTGGCTGTAGGTCGGTGGGGTGGCCGTGCTGGGCGCGGGGTTGGCCGGGACCTCCGTCAGGGTCGCCGTCCCGGTGACGGACTCACCCAGGGGGGCGTAGGGCACGACCCGAACCGTGTAGTCGCCACTCTTCGGGGGCGTCACGATCGTCTCGGGGTCCGAGTTCGAGGCCGACGAGGCGACGATCGTGCCCTTCGGGTCGAGCAGGTAGATGTCGAAGTCGGCGGCCGAGTTGGCCCATCCCACCTTGATCGTCAGCTGGTGCGTGTCGCCGTACGTGCTGGGGGTCGAGACGTGGAGCGCGAAGTCGTCACAGAGGCCGGGGCCGCACGTGACCGACCCGGTCGTCCCGGTCACGTTGGGCGCCGCGAAGGGACCGGCCGTCCACTGGACGCTGGTGCTCGTGTCGGACACCGTCCCGGAGGCGGGCGTCGCGGCGAGTGCCGGGGCGGCCACGCCCAGGGCTCCGACGAGGCCGGCCACCGCGACGAACGGCAGGGCACGGGACGGGTTTCTGCGGAACAGGCTTGGCATCATGCGGGCAGCTCCTGGATCCAGGGAAGAGGACACCCCCGAGGTGTCCGGCCGAGGCCGTCGAGCGACGACGTGGGCCCTCGCTCGACCAGTTCAACGAGGTGGCCACGGACGGGGCTACGTGTCGGTGGGTCAAGAGATGGTCAGCAACGGCTGGACGTCTGCTGGGAAGACGCTGGGTCGGGCCGGCAACGACGGCCGGTAGGCAGCGGTGGCGCATCAGGCGCTCGACCGCACACCCGGCGTGACGAGGTGACCACTGGCCGAGCGACCTACCGCCTTTCTGAGACCGGCCGGACGGCTCGAGGTCTCAGGACGCGGCCGACAGCGCGTCAGGGAGCCGGAAGACCCCGTCGCCGGTCGCGAGGTAGAACCCGAGCAGGCCGACGTCGTGGGCAGCACACCGCGCGATCGCCAGCTCGTGCCAGGCCCGGTCCACGTCGGTCGGCGCCGTCCCGTGCGCTCGCCCGCGACCGATGAGGAGCGAGCCGTCGTCGTCGGCCACGAGCGGGAGCAGCAGGTCGAGCAGCCTGACGAAGTCGCCGGCCGCTGCGTCCGGCGGTACGTCGTGGAGAACGATCGGCTGGACGCCGCGGTCCTCGGCATCACAGATCATCACCCCCACGCAGCCGGCCGCGCGGTCGGAGTCGCTCAGGATCAGGTCGATGACGTCGGCGGCAACACGTCGGTCGGTCAGGGGAATCTCGCTGGCCCGTGCGGGCAGGTCTTCGAAGGTCATGGCTGCCATGCTCGTCGTCCGCACCACCGCCCTGCCGACGTTGTCCCCAGCCCCCCGCGGTGGCGCGAGACCGGGTCAGCGGATGCCGAGCCGGTGCGCGACCTGGTCGCCACCGATCTCACGGATGAACTGGGGGTCGCCGACCACGACGAGCTCGTCCGTGGCACGGGACATGCCGACGTAGAGCATCTCCCGAGCCCGGTCGCTGGTCCTGCCATTGACGCAGAGGACGACGGCCCGACGCTCGAGACCCTTGCACCCGAGGACGTGACCGTAGAAGACGTCGTCCTCGTCCCAGAAGGAACGCCAGTAGCCGACCTGACCCAGTGACTCCTGGCGCTCCACCTGGGCCGGATGCCGTGAACCCATGGTGAGCAGTGCCACGTGCTGCGGCAGCCAGCCCTCCTCGAGCAACAGGTCGACCTGGTCGTCGGAGGTGCTGATCGCGCCTTCACGGTCGCAGGGCACGAAACGGACGTCGGCGCCCGCTGCCCCGCGGAGGTGCATCCTCATCGGCGCGAGCGGCCCGAACGCGCGGGCGATCTGCTGGGTGTTGCGCAGGTTGTGGTCGAGCACGAGTGGGACGAGCGGCACTGGTGGCTGGCCGAAGCGGGCGAAGATCCGCTGGTTCTCGTCGGAGTAGACGTAGAGACCGCCGTCGTCCTCGTCGCGCAGGGCCTTCATGAGCGGGTACCACCAGTGGTCGGCGAAGTCCTGGGCCTCGTCGACGATCACCGCGTCGAACTTCTTGCCATCGGGCAGGCTCGCGGCGATCTCGGTCATCCGGGTCGCGAGGTCCCGCTCCCAGAACTCGGCGTCGTTGCGGTCGTGCGAGGCCGTGTCGATGCCCCACGCGTTGGCGAGGTCCTCGAAGGAGCCCACGAACGCCGGGCGGTGGTGGCGCGGCACCCCGGCGAGCTGTCGCCGGAAGTACTGCGAGAGCCCGATCGAGTAGCAGACGAGGGCCACCCGCTGCGACCTGCGCTCTCCCTGCCCGCGCGTCAGGTCCTTGGCCTGGGTGAGGGCGAGAATCGTCTTGCCACTGCCGGCTCCGCCGCGGATCTCCATCCGCCGGATGAGCCGGGTCACCGAGAGAAGGGCGGCCTGCTCCTGCGTCAGGCGGTCCGCGACGGCCTCGCGGTCCTCGGCCTCGGCAGCCACGTCGTGGACGGGGAGACTGCGCCCCGACAGGATCTCGACGACGAGGTCGAGGTCGTCCTCGTCCGGGCGACGACATGCGGTCTCCTGCCGAGCCACGACGTCCCGCAGCCGCTCGGCGAGCTGGTCGAGGTCGCTCCGACCCGAGATGGTCCACCGAGGACAGTCCGGGGTGGCGAAGTCGTCCGCAACGTCGCTGAACGGCAGGACGATCGCATGACCCCACCGGATGCGACGACGCGACGAGTCTCGCCACCGGGGGTCACGCTCGACGTACTCACGCAGGGCGTACTTGCCGTCGCGCGCCTGGTCGACGGGGTGGATGAGGTTGTCCCGCCGGTTCCCCTGGCGCCATCGTCCCTGCTCGTCGATCCAGACCGACCCGCCCTTGACCTCGACGACAACGACGCCCTCGCCGGGCATGAGCACGACGAGGTCGAGCTCATGGTCCTTCTTCGCGGTCGTCAGCCGCTGGTTGGCCAGCACGACCCAGTCGGCGTCCTTCTGCTGCCGCAGCAGGTCCCAGACGACCCGCTCCGACTCGTGCGCGAACCGCGGCGTCTCCCCCGGGACCCTGACCATGGCGCGACGCTAGCCGGTCGGGGTGACACGCGGGGCGTATGCCGTCCGGCGCGTCCCAGGGGAACGCGGCGGACGGCATACGCCCTCGTGCAGACCCAGCGAGTGGGCGTCAGGCGACGCGCTGCTGCGGCGCGGTCTCCTTGGTCTTGCCCGGGTCCTTCTCCACGATGTCGCCGAGGACGTCGTCGATCTTCGTCATGAGCTCCGGCTCGAGCTTCACCCCGGCGGCCTTGACGTTCTCGCCGACCTGCTCCGGACGCGAGGCACCGACGAGCGCGGCCGCGACGTTCGGGTTCTGGAGCACCCAGGCGACGGCGAGCTGGGCCATGGTCAGGCCGGCTTCGTCGGCGATCGGCTTGAGGTTCTGGACGCGGGTGAGCACGTCGTCGTTCATGAAGCGCTTGATCATGTCGGCACCGCCCTTCTCGTCGGCGGCACGCGAGCCCTCGGGCGGCTGCTGTCCGGGCTGGTACTTGCCCGTCAGCACACCCTGCGCGATCGGGCTCCACACGATCTGGCTCACGCCGAGCTCCTCGCACGTCGGGACGACCTCGTCCTCGATGACGCGCCACAGCATCGAGTACTGCGGCTGGCTCGAGATGAGCTGGAAGCCGAGCTCCTTTGCGAGAGTGACGCCTTCACGGATCTGCTCGGCTGTCCACTCACTGACGCCGATGTAGAGCGCCTTGCCCTGCCGCACGACGTCGGCGAAGGCCTGCATCGTCTCCTCGAGCGGCGTCTCGGTGTCGTAACGGTGAGCCTGGTAGAGGTCGACGTAGTCGGTCTGGAGCCGCTCGAGCGAGCCGTTGATCGACTCCATGATGTGCTTGCGCGAGAGCCCGGTGTCGTTCTTGCCGCCCGGGCCGGTGGGCCAGTAGACCTTCGTGAAGATCTCGAGGCTCTCGCGACGCTCGCCCTTGAGGGCTTCACCGAGCACCGTCTCGGCCTTGGTGTTGGCGTAGACGTCGGCCGTGTCGAAGGTGCTGATGCCGGCGTCCAGCGCCGCCTGCACGCACTGGGTGGCGACGTCGTTCTCGACCTGCGAGCCGTGGGTCAGCCAGTTGCCGTACGTGATCTCGGAGATCTTGAGTCCGCTGTTGCCGAGGTATCGGAAGTTCATTCGTCTACCGTATGCCGCCCGATCGAGTCGGGAAGAGGCGCCCGGTCGAGGCGTGAGACGGGTGCAAATGGAACTCTCGACGCGGGTACGAACGTTGCTCAAGGACCGGCGGCCCATCCGCCGACCGGAGCGGAATCTTCAAGTACACGTGAACGTTGAAGCGCACGTGGAAACGTGGACTTGCCGTCCACGACGAACCCGAAGGGGGTGCACCATGAGGCGACGGAAGTACGAGGAGTTCGAGGCGGACAACGGGGCTTTGCTGCGCTACGCCCGCCACGACAACGGTGGCGGATTCGTCGAGTCGCACGCCCACGTGGATCCCACGGCCTACATCGGCGAGACCGCCTACGTCGACCGCGGCGCCGTGGTCGGCACGGGCGCCCGGGTGGCCGGCGGCGCCTGGGTCGAGCGCGAAGCCGTCGTCCACGCCGGAGCCAGCATCGGCACCGGGGCGCACGTCGCCTCGGGAGCCGTCATCGGGCGTGACGCCAGGATCGGCGCTCGGGCGAAGATCGGCGCCGACACCCACGTCTGGGACGGCGCCCGTGTCGACTCCGACGACGTCGTGCCTCGCGGTGCCGTCGTGCGCACGGACACCCGTCGGCGTCACGCCGCCTAGCGGCCTCTCTCCGCAGTCGCACCGATCGGTGGATCGGTGCTCCGTGCGGAACATGTGCCGATGTGCGGCTCGGGCAGGTGCTGCGTCGCCCGGGGTGGCCGAGCCGCCGCGCCCGGGGGTCCGGTCCTAGGTCGACTCGGCCACCCGGCATACGGCTGCGGCGACTGCTGGTGCCACGGCGGCGTCGAAGACGCTCGGGATGATGAAGCTCGCGTTGAGCTCGCCGGGCTGGACCGAGTCGGCGATCGCCGTGGCCGCCGCCACCATCATGGCGTCGGTGATGTCCGAGACGTGGGCGTCGAGCAACCCCCGGAAGAAGCCGGGGAAGACGAGGACGTTGTTGATCTGGTTCGGCGCGTCCGAACGGCCGGTCGCGACCACGGCGGCATGCTCGCTGGCGGCGATCGGGTCCACCTCGGGGACGGGGTTCGCGAGCGCGAAGACGATGGCGTCAGGCGCCATGGTCGCGATGTCGTCGCCGGTGAGCAGGTCGGGGGCCGAGACGCCGATGAAGACGTCGGCGCCGACGAGGACCTCCCTCAGGGTGCCGCTCTCGTGCCTCGCGTTGGTGTGGTCGGCGATCCACTGGCGGAACGGCTCCATCCCCTCGTTCCCGTTGTGGACCGCACCCGTACGGCCGCACGCGACGATGTCCCTGGCGCCCTGGGTGAGCAGCAGGCGGATGATCGCGTGCCCGGCAGCCCCGACTCCCGAGACGACGATGCGGACGTCGTCGATGGACTTGTGGACGACCCGCAGGGCATTCTTCAGGGCCGCCAGGACGACGATGGCCGTGCCGTGCTGGTCGTCGTGGAAGACAGGGATGTCGAGGAGGTCGCGCAGCCGTGCCTCGATCTCGAAACACCGTGGCGCAGAGATGTCCTCGAGGTTGATGCCGCCGTAGACCGGCGCGATCGCGCGCACGGTGGCGACGATCTCGTCGGCGTCCTGGGTGTCGAGGCACACGGGCCAGGCGTCGACTCCCCCGAACTGCTTGAAGAGTGCCGCCTTGCCCTCCATCACGGGGAGCGCGGCGAGCGGTCCGATGTTGCCGAGCCCCAGCACCGCCGATCCGTCGGTCACGACCGCGACGGTGTTGCGCTTGATGGTGAGCCGGCGGGCGTCCTCGGGGTGCTCGGCGATGGCGTGGCAGATGCGCGCGACGCCGGGCGTGTAGGCCCGGGACAGGTCGTCACGGTGCTTGAGCGGCACCTTGGGGTTGACCTCGATCTTGCCGCCGAGGTGCAGCAGGAAGGTCTGGTCGCTGACCTTGCGGACGACCGCGCCGGGGATCGCGGCGATCGCGCCGGTGATGAGATGCCCGTGCGCCTCGTCGCGGGTGTCGCAGGTGACGTCGACGACGAGGCGATCGGTGCGGCTCCCGGCGACGTCGAGCGCCGTCAGCGCGCCACCGGTCGAGGCAACGGCCGTCGTGAGGGCCGCGGTGGCGTTGGCCGCGGCAGGGACCTCGACCCGGACGGTGATCGAGTAGCCAGGACTCGGGATGGCCATGTCAGTCCTCTCGCGCGGAGCGGCAGTACCCCACCCGGCCATCCTCCACCCCGGGAGGCGAACGGGTCAGGATGTGGCGACTGTCTGGTCGGGCACATCGGTGTCGCGCCCCGGACGGCAGGCGGTGCAATGGAGTGGGAGGAACCATGACCAGCCGTACGTCCTGCCTGCGGACCATGACCATCGCGGCCACGCTGGCGCTGGCACTCGGAGCGTGCCAAAGCTCGGCCGGACCCACGCCCGCGGCATCGGTCACCTCCCCGACGAGCGCCTCGCCGATCGGCCCGTCGGCGTCCACCGAGACCCTCCCCTCACCCACGTCACCGACATCGCCGCCGCCGTCCATGACCACCCGACCGACGCCGTGGCCGTCGCCGTCGCCGTCCATGACCACCCGATCGACGGCGCCGACGACGCGGACGCCGCCGACGACGCGGACGAGCACCCCGTCACCGGCGACCTGCTCCATCCCGTCGCGGCTGACGGGTCGTGACCTGACCACGCTGGGGACCGATCGGAAAGTCGTGGCGCTCACCTTCGACGCCGGCAGCGGGAACGAGGGGGTCCCCTCCATCCTGCGGACCCTGGAGTCGCAGCGCGTCCCGGCCAGCTTCTTCCTCACCGGTCAGTTCGTCGACGCGTTTCCCGGCAGCGCGCGGGCGATCGCGTCCCGCCACCCGGTCGGCAACCACACCTACTCCCACCCGGACCTGACCACGCTCGCCTCGTCGGCGATCCGTAACGAGATCCGCCGTGCCGCAACGCGCATCAAGGAGGTCACGGGGCAGGACCCGCGCCCGTGGTTCCGCTTCCCCTTCGGTGCTGTCGACGCTCGGACCATCTCGGTCGTCAACGCCGAGTGCTACGTCCCCTTCCGTTGGACCGTCGATACGCTCGGCTGGGAAGGCACCTCGGGTGGACAGTCCGTCGGCTCCGTCGTCGCGCGAGTCACGTCCGCCGCACGACCCGGAGAGATCGTCCTCATGCACGTCGGCGCGCACCCGACCGACCACTCGACCCTCGACGCGGACGCGCTGCCCCGCATCGTCAGTGAGCTGCGCGCTCGCGGCTACACGTTCGTCACCCTGGCCGCGGTCATCGGCCCGGCGCCCTGACGACTCCCCGAGACGGGTGGCTTCGTCGATGAGCGTTGGTCCATCGCAGGAGTTGGAGGCGAACGGCGGAGGTTCGCCCACGCGCAGGTTTGGCCGAGCGAGACCGTCGCCCTAACATCTGATCATGCGTTCAGATGATGGAGTTCTGGAGATCGGCGAGTGCACGGACCACTGCGTGCACCCCGAGACGGTGCGACACGTCCGCTCCCGAGCCCTGCCCGAGAACGACCTCGCTCAGGTCGCGGCGGTGTTCAAGCTGCTCGGGGACCCGACGCGCGCCAAGCTGCTCTACGCCCTCCTCGAGGCCGGGGAGCTGTGCGTCTGCGACCTCGCCGCCTCCACAGGCGTGGCCGAGACCACCGCGTCGCAGTCGCTGCGCCTGCTGCGGGCCTCGCAGGTGGTGACGGCGCGACGCGAGGGGCGCCTCATGTACTACCGCCTCGCTGACGCCCACGTGCGCATGCTGCTCGACCTGACCCGCGAGCACCTGACCCACGAGCCCGACGCCGGCAACGGGGCGGAGCACGTCGCGGCGGTCCGCCCCATCGAGTCCACGCGACGGGCGGGCGGACGACGTCCCGTGCGTTCGGGGGCCGAGGCGTGAGCCACGGACACGGACATGGACACGGCCGCGGTCCCTCGGCCGCGGGCGCGCACCGCTGGAGGCTCCAGTTCGCGTTCGCAATGGTTGCGGTCTTCTTCGTCGTGGAGCTCGTGGCCGGCCTCAGCACCCGCTCGCTGGCTCTCGTCAGCGACGCCGGCCACATGGCGGCCGACGTGGTCGCTCTCGGGTCGGCGATCGTCGCCACCCGCATCGCGACGCGCAAGGACACGACGGGACGCCGGACCTTCGGCTCCTACCGGGCCGAGGTCTTCGCCTCCGGTCTCGCGGTCCTGCTCATGCTCGGCGTCTCGGTCTACATCGGCATCGAGGCGGTCGGACGCATCGGAGCAGAGGCCGAGGTCTCCTCCGGCCCCATGCTCGTCGTGGGCGCGATCGGACTCGTCATCAACGTCGTCAGCATCGCCCTGCTGCGCGGCGGGGCGAGTGAGAGCCTCAACGTCAAGGGCGCCTACCTCGAGGTCCTCGCCGACACGCTCGGCTCGGTCGGGGTCATCGTCGCCGCCGTTCTCGTGAGCACGACGGGGCAGCAGTGGTGGGACACAGCCGTGGCGTTGGCGATCGCGCTGTTCGTCGCCGGCCGGGCGGTCATGCTCGGTCGTGAGGTCCTCACCGTCCTGGGCCAGCACGCCCCGGCCGGGATGCACCCGGACGACGCGGAGCGCGCGCTGCGTGAGGTCGCCGGCGTCGTCGAGGTCCACGACCTGCACGTGTGGACGCTGACGTCCGGGATGAACGTCGCCACCGCACACCTCGTCACCGCCGCGGCGCAGCCCGGCGAGGCGTCGGCGGACGCCGGAACGATCCTCGCGCAGGCCGCTGCCGTGATGCGCGACCGCTTCGGCATCGAGCACGCCACCCTCCAGGTCGAACCGGCCGGATCCAGCGCGTGCGCCCAGACGACCTGGTGAGAACCTCCGGCCATCAGCCACGACGGCCTCGGTGCCGGGAGGGCTGCCACCGCGAAACGGCCCGAACCCCAGTGGGTTCGGGCCGTTTCGCTGATCAGGTCCGCTGTCATCCGCAGCGCGGCGCCCCCCAGAGGGCCTCGGAACTGCTGCACACGCGAAAGCCGGCGGTGTGCATCCCCGCTGCCGGATACCGATCAATCAGAGGGCGCTGGGGGTGAGCGGGGCGATCACGGCGTAGTCGGGACCGAAGTAGTCGTTCGGCTCGGCGAACATCTCGAGCTGGATCTGCTGGCCGGTGAACGGGCTGAGGTCGAGGGTGACGGTGGCAGCCCCGGTCGGGTCGGTCCAGAAGGCGACCGCGTGACCGGCGCAACGGACGCCGACGCCGTAGAGGGCGTTGGCTCGTAGCCCCGTGAAGACCGCGGTAGCGGTGGTGCCGGCGAGGGTGATGGTGCCGGGCGAGGGGGGCTGCGTCGTGCTGGTCGTGGTGGTCGTGGGCCCGGAGACGGTGCTGGTCTGGGTCGGGAGTTCCTCGCCGTGGCTGCCGGGGGCGCCGTGGTGCGCGGTCGTGGTCGTGGTCACGCTCGAAGGGGTGGTCGTGGTCGTCGTCCAGGCAGTCAGGACTGGCGCACCCGGGGTGCAGGCGCCCGCGATGTTCACTGCGTACTCGAGGTCGTAGGCCGGTCCGGACGTCGACGTGAACGTCGCGGGAGCTGGTGTGACGGTGACGATCGGGGTCCCCACCGTGCTCGTCGTCGTCGTGCATGTCGTGACGCCCCGTGAGAAGGAGCAGCCGGCCGGGACCGCGGAGGCCGGGTTGCCGCCCGTGGCGGCGCTGGCCGTGCCGGACATGACAGCGAGCAGAACGACGGACGTGGCGAACGACGCGGCGATTCGAACCTTGTTCACGAGTGACTCCCAGCAGGTGCGACGTCAGGGACGACGTCGACGGTGTCCCGACTGTCCGAACGATCAGCCGGACCCTGGCGGCTCGGTGAGGGAATCGGCGCTGGGTTCACCCGGATCGTACGAGGCGCCCAGCTGATGCGGAGCCGTTTTGAGAAGAATGCCCGGCTCGCCCTCGGCGATCGTCGGGGCGGACCGGCCGTCATCCCCGATGGGGAAAACACGTGGGGCGGCACCGATGTACGGTGCCGCCCCAGTGACGGTCAGGTCAGACTTCGACCGGTGAGCTCATCAGCTGCAGCCGCTGGTGCTGCCGCAACCCTCGCAGACGTAGCAGGATCCGGCGGGACGCATCTTCGTGCCGCAGGTCATGCAGATCGGCGCGTCGGCGGTGATGCCACCGAACTTCTCGAGCAGCTCGGCGGAGCTGTGCACGTCGGACGACGCCTGACGAGCAGACGCGGCACCGGCGCCGGACTTGACCTCCGTCGCGTCGAGCTCGCCCTTGGACGACTCCTCAGCCTTCGGCTCGGCCTTCTTCGAGACCGGAGCCGACTGCTGCAGCGACTCGAGCTCGTCCTCGAGGTCCTCGTCGGACTCGTCGGACTCGATGGCCTCGTAGGAGCCGGTCTCGACCTGGCGAGCACGCTCCGACGCCGTGTGGATGCCCATGAAGGAGCGGGTGTCGAAGTCGAGGTAGTCGAGCGCCAGGCGGCGGAAGACGTAGTCCATGATCGACTGCGCCATGCGCACGTCCGGGTCGTCCGTCAATCCGGCCGGCTCGAAGCGGAGGTTCGTGAACTTCTCGACGAACGTCTCGAGCGGCACGCCGTACTGCAGACCGATGGAGACCGCGATCGAGAAGGCGTCCATGACGCCGGCCAGGGTCGAGCCCTGCTTGCCGAACTTGAGGAAGATCTCGCCGAGCTGCTGGTCGTCGTACGTGCCGGCCGTGAGGTAACCCTCGGCGCCACCGACGGCGAACGACGTCGTCTGCGAGCTGCGGCGCTTGGGCAGGCGGCGACGGACCGGGCGGTACTCGATGACCTTCTCGACCTTGACCTCGGCAGCAGCAGCGTCGGCGGCGGCCTTGTTGTCCTTGGCCGTCGAGCCACCGTCGGACAGCGGCTGGCCGACCTTGCAGTTGTCGCGGTAGATCGCGAGCGCCTTGATGCCGAGCTTCCAGCCCTGCATGTAGACGTCCTGGATCTCCTCGACCGTGGCCGTCTCGGGCAGGTTGACCGTCTTGGAGATGGCACCGGAGAGGAACGGCTGCGTCGCGGCCATCATGCGCACGTGGCCCATGGCCGAGATCGAGCGTGCGCCCATGGCGGTGTCGAAGACCTCGTAGTGCTCGGGCTTGAGGCCGGGGGCGTCGATGACGTGACCCTTGTCGGCGATGTACTCGACGATCGCCTCGACGGTCTCGCCGGTGTAGCCCATCTTGCGCAGCGCCCGGGGGATCGTCAGGTTCACGATCTGCATCGAGCCGCCGCCGACGAGCTTCTTGAACTTCACGAGCGAGAAGTCGGGCTCGATGCCGGTCGTGTCGCAGTCCATCATGAAGCCGATGGTGCCGGTGGGGGCCAGGACCGACGCCTGGGCGTTGCGGTAGCCGTGCTTCTCGCCGAGCTTGACGACGTCGTCCCACGCCTTCGTCGCGAGCTGGTGGATGTCGGAGTCCATCGCGTCGAGCGTCTTGATGTTGTCGTTGGCAGCCTGGTGCTTGCGCATGACCCGCTTGTGGGCGTCCGCGTTGCGGGCGTAGCCGGCGTAGGCGCCGACGACCGACGCCATCTCGGCGGAGCGCTTGTAGGCGGCACCCGTAAGCAGCGAGGTGATCGAGGCGGCGAGCGCGCGGCCACCCTCGGAGTCGTAGCCGTGGCCGGTCGCCATGAGCAGCGCACCGAGGTTGGCGTAGCCGATGCCGAGCTGGCGGTAGTTGCGGGTCGTCTCGCCGATGGGCTCGGTCGGGAAGTCCGCGAAGCAGATGGAGATGTCCATCGCCGTGATGACGAGCTCGACGACCTTCTGAAAGGTGACGGCGTCGAATGTGTCGTCGTCGCGGAGGAACTTCAGCAGGTTGAGCGAGGCGAGGTTGCACGAGGAGTTGTCGAGCGACATGTACTCCGAGCACGGGTTGGACGCGGTGATGCGGCCCGTCTCGGGGTTGGTGTGCCACGCGTTGATCGTGTCGTCGTACTGGATGCCCGGGTCGGCGCACTCCCAGGCAGCCTTGGCGATCTTGCCGAAGAGCTCACGGGCGTCGACGGTGTCGATGACGGAGCCGTCGCTGCGCGAGCGCAGGCCGAACTCGGTGCCGTCCTCGACGGCCTTCATGAACTCGTCGTTGACGCGGACCGAGTTGTTGGCGTTCTGGTACTGGACGGAGACGATGTCCTTGCCGCCGAGGTCCATGTCGAAGCCGGCGTCGCGCAGGGCGCGGATCTTGTCCTCCTCGCGCGCCTTCGTCTCGACGAACTCCTCGATGTCGGGGTGGTCGACGTCGAGGACGACCATCTTGGCCGCGCGACGCGTCGCCCCGCCCGACTTGATGGTGCCGGCGGACGCGTCGGCGCCGCGCATGAAGGAGACGGGGCCCGAGGCCGTGCCGCCGGAGGACAGCAGCTCCTTGGAGGAGCGGATGCGGGAGAGGTTGAGGCCGGCGCCGGAGCCGCCCTGGAAGATCTTCCCCTCCTCCTTGTACCAGTTGAGGATCGAGTCCATCGAGTCGTCGACCGAGAGGATGAAGCATGCGGAGACCTGCTGCGGGCTCTTGGTGCCGACGTTGAACCAGACGGGCGAGTTGAACGAGAAGACCTGGTGCAGCAGGGCGTGCGTCAGCTCGTGCTCGAAGATCTCGGCGTCGTCGGGCGAGGCGAAGTAGCCGTTGCTCTTGCCCGCGGCGGCGTAGGTCAGCACGACGCGGTCGATGAGCTGCTTGAGCGACACCTCGCGGGCCGCGGTGCCGACGGCTCCTCGGAAGTACTTGGTGGTGACGATGGTGCTGGCGTTGACCGACCAGAAGTCGGGGAACTCGACGCCGCGCTGCTCGAAGATCGTCTCGCCGGTCTTCCAGTTCTGCTGGACGACGTCGCGCTTCTCCCACGTGACCTCGTCGTACGGGTGCACGCCGGGCGTGGTGTAGATGCGCTCGATCTTGACGCCCTTGGCGCCTGCCTTCGAGCGTGAGCTGCGGTTACCGATCTCCGTCATGTCGTGCGGCCTCCCTGACCGAATCTGCTGCTGGGGATGAGTCTTGCGTGGAGCACCGACAGTGGGCGGGTGCTCCGGTGGTGCGTGGAGGGTGGTTACCGCTGGGCGTCGAGCGGGGTGGGAGCGGTGGGCTCCTCCCCCAGCGCGTCGCGCTCGGCTCGAAGGAGCGCGATGGCTCCCTCGAAGTCCTCGAGGCTCTCCCACGCCTGGTAGACACTGGCGAACCTGAGGTATGCGACCTCGTCGAGCTCGCGGAGCGGTTCGAGGACGGCCATGCCGACCTCGTGCGCCTCGATCTCGGCGTTTCCCTGCGACCTGATGGTCTCCTCGACCTTCTGCGCGAGAAGGGCGAGGTCGTCCTCGCTGACCGGACGTCCCTGGCATGACTTGCGCACACCGGTGAGGACCTTGGCCCGGCTGAACGGCTCGGAGGCGCCGGACCGCTTGATCACGTTGAGGCTCGAGGTCTCGAGCGTGGTGAAGCGGCGGTTGCACTCGGGACACTGGCGGCGGCGGCGGATGCACGCGCCGTCGTCGGTCGTGCGCGAGTCGATGACCCGCGAGTCGGTGTGGCGACAGAACGGACAGTGCACGTCTGCTCACCTTCCCTTCCCGAGACCCAGTCGTTCCGACGAGATGCGGCCGTCCCGGCCGCCGCCCGCGACCGAGGTCCCCGGCCGACCGGTGTTCGTGGGACCGGGCGGGTCTGGGGACGGATCTGGGGACGACGTGGGGATGACCTGTGGGTAACCCCCGTTTGGCTGGGGACTACATGTGGACGTCTTACATCTGTGTAACTACTAGATGTAGGGGTAACTGTAGGCATGGTGTGACCCTGATCGCAAGCACACGCGACGGATCCGGCGCGTCGGGCCGCTGACCTGCACAAATGCCACTCGAGTCCCATCCGCACCGGGCGTGTCGCCGTCGCCGGACCCCCACATGTTGGGGTGGGCACGTCTCGGCGATCCCCCATCTACCGCTGTGCGGGTCTCGGGTCCGACGACCTCGCGTATGCCGCGTGCTCGCGACACCGGGGCGCGCGCACGACCCGGGTCAGCGGAGCCGGGCGATCCCGGGACGGGTCGCGAACCACAGGCAGAGGGCTGCCATCGCCGCGCCGTAGACGCACGCCGCCGCGAGCACCGAGGACCCGGCGGCGAGCGCCCCGAACGCCGGGATCGCGAGGGGCACCAGTGCCATGTCCCCGAGGCTGGACACCGAGGAGACCCGCCCGAGGTGGCTCGGCGCCACGGTGCGCTGGTAGGTCCCGGAGAGCCAGACCGACGCCGAACCCGCAGCGACCCCGACGAGGGCCATGGCGGCGATCAGGGTCACCCGTGACCCGATCCCCGTGGCCGCGAGGCACAGGCCCTGCCCGACGAGCACGGTGAAGCCCGCCTGCGCAGGCCGGGCGACGCGCCAGCGGATCGCGAGGACGCTCCCCGCGATGGCGCCGGTCGCGAAGGCCGCCTCGGCCGCCCCCAACCAGGCCGGCCCCCACCCGGAGCCGCTGACGCGCAGCGCGACCCCGAGGGCGATGACGGGCGAGACGAAGACGTTGAGGGCAGCGAGCCCCAGCACCAGCAACCGTGCCGACTCGTCCCGACGCAGGTAGGCCGCGCCGTCGCGCAGGCTCGAGACCCACGACGAGTGCGGCGTTCTCGGCATGCGGTAGCGAGGGCGCACGACGAACGTGAGGACGGCCGCGACCGCGACGAACGTGACGGCATTCGCGAGCATGGCCCCTGAGGGGCCTGCCACGGCGACGGCCATCCCACCCGCGGGAGCACCGAGGAGGCGCGCCAGCCGGCCCCCGATCTGGCTCCAGCCACTCACGGTCGCCAGGTCGCTCGAGCGGACGAGCTGCCGGGAGAGCGTGGCGGAGGCCGGGAGGGTGAGCCCCGTCGCGGTCCCGAGCACCACCCCCATGGACAGCAGGAGGGGCGCGCCGCGCACCCCGGCCGACCACGCGAGCGCGCCCCCGACCAGGACGAGTCCCTGGACCAGCCGTCCCGTGACGAGGATCCTCCTGGTGTCCCAGCGGTCGGCGATGACTCCACCGACGAGCACGAAGACGGCCTGCGGGAGCATCTCGGCGCCGAGCACGAGCCCGGCCATCGCCGGTGACAGCGTGTGCACCGCGGTCCAGGCGAGCGCCACCGTCCACACGGCGTCGCCGAACCACGACACGGCCATCGTGGCAACCCAGGCCTGCACCATGCGGTCCCGGCCCAGACGCGGCGGCGACTCGCCCACCAGGGTCGGGTGCGCGAGGGGACCGGCCGAGGCCGTCGCGGTGTCGGGCTCGGCGCTCACGGCTTCACCGGCCCGCTGGGGAAGACCCGGGCGGACACCCGGACCGGCAGGCGCTCCGCTCCGGGATGCACTCCCGCGTCGGCCCGGCACTCCTCGCTCCACTCGACGACGAGCTCGGTGAAGCGACGGCTGAGCTCGGCCATCTGCTCGACGGTGGCGGCCATGAGCGTGTCCGTCGCCACCGCGGCGCGCCGCACCTCCGGCGCCGCGGACTCTCCCTCGGCGAGCCACCGCTGCACGGCGCGCACGTGGTGACGGAAGTTCTCCGCCTCCGCCGTCGCGGCGATCCGGCGCGCGACGGTCCCATCGCCGTAGTCGGTGGACTCCCACGACACCTGCCGTGGGCGGCTGCGCCACCAGCTCTCCCTCGTGTCTCGGGCCAGCTCGGGTGCGGGCTCGACGAAGCCGTGGCGGTGCAGGGTGCCGAGATGGTGGCTCACCGAGCCGACGGCGAGGTCGGTCCGCCGAGCCAGCATGCCCACGGTGGCAGGCCCTTCGACCGCCAGCAGCTCGCAGAGCCATCGCCGCGTCGGGTGGTGGAAGGCGGTGAGCACGTCGAGCAGGGCGTTGCCCGTCTCACCACCGACCTCGCCGGTCGTGACGGGGCTCGTGGGCAGGTGGCGCTCGGAGGCACGGCGTCGAGGCATGCATGCAGTCTCGGCCGACAGCACGAGTCCGACAAGGCTTCTTGTATAAGTCCCCCGGCGTCTCCGTCATCGAGATGCGCCGGTCCGGGTCCTTGCCCACGGCAGCTCCATGACAGAGTCTTCCTATCGTGACAATCCGGACATCAGCATCAGAGGTCCTCGAGACGGCCCGCCGACGCGACGACGCGCTGGCCGACTACGGCGTGCTGGGCGACGACCCACCGCAACGTGAGCTCCAGGCGCTCGTCGACATCGCCGCCCAGGTGTGCGCCGTCCCCCGGGCCGCGATCAACATCATCACGGCGACCCAGCAGCGGCAGATCGCCACGACCGGCTTCGCCGCATCGATCTGCGCGCGTGAGGACTCGATGTGCGCCGCCGTGCTCGACCACACCGACCGGGTCGTCGTCGCGGACGCCAGTCTCGACGCGCGGTTCCGGGAGAACCCCTTCGTGACGGGGATCCTCGGCAACGTTCGCTTCTATGCGTCGGCGCCCCTCACGACTCCGGACGGGGTCATCATCGGCCGTCTGTGCGTCTTCGACCCACAACCCCGAGAGCTCCTCGAAGCCCAGGAGGCAGCCCTCGTCGCGATCGCCGAGCGCGTCGTCGACGTGCTCGAGCTGCGCCTGCGCACCCGTGAGCTGGAGGACTCCCTGCACGCCCTGACGCAGACGAAGGACGAGCTCCACCGCTCCAACGAGGCACTGTCGGTCTTCGCCGGCCAGGTGAGCCACGACCTGCGCACCCCTCTCACCGCGATCATGGCGAGCACCGAGATGCTCGGTCAGCAGCCGGGGGTCACCGGTAACGCCTGGTCCGAGCGTCTCGTCGCGACGGCCCATCGGTCCGCGACGCGGATGGCCGGGATGATCGAGCAGATCCTCGCCCACGCCAAGGTCGGCGCGGAGCTCCACCGGACCGACACGGACCTCGCAGCGGTGCTGGCCTCGGTGCTGGAGGACCTCGCGCCCACGCTCGAAGCGCGAGGGGCCACCGTCGTCTCGGGCGGGTTGCCCACGCTCCCCGCGGACGAGCAGCAGCTCTACTCGGTCCTGCTCAACCTCGTCTCGAATGCCGTGAAGTACGCACGTCCCGACGTCGCCCCGTCCGTCCGCGTGTCCTCCGAGCACTGCGGTGACAGCTGGCGCGTCGAGGTGCACGACAACGGCATCGGCATCTCGGCCGCGGACCGCGACCGGGTGTTCGAGCTGTTCAACCGGGTCGAGACCTCGGTCGACGGCAGCGGCATCGGCCTCGCCACCGTCAAGAGGATCATCGAGGCGCACGGCGGCGCGATCGGGATCCGGTCGGCAGACGGCCCGGGAACCGTCGTCTGGTTCGAGCTCCCGGCGGAGGTCGTCGAGGACGAGGGGACGCGCCCGGACTCTCCCGACGGACCGGGCCCGGAGCGCGACTGACGGCAGCCGGCCCCCGGGCGTGAGACGTCCGAGGACTGCCGAGCGGCAGCTCGGGGACGCGTGGACGGCGGGCTCGGAGGCGTGGCTCAGGGGACCATCCGCGGGAACCTCAGGGGATCGGTCCCCGCGCTGGGGCCAATGGTCGTGCAGGCCCGCTCGTCGGCGCCCTGGAGGACGCGGAGGTCGGGCCGGCCGGCAGCGATGGCGGTGAGGTTGCGCCTGCTGTCGGTGCCCTCGCGCAGGTAGTCGGAGTGGCCGGTGGACGTGCGACCGACGTCCACGAAGTCGGACCGCGGTCGCAGCCAGTGGTTGCACCCCGCGCCTGCCTCCTTCAGTGCGAAGGTCGACAGGCGTGTGGCACCGACGACCGCTCCGGACGGGGTGCCGTGCACGGCCCACCCGTAGTCGAAGACGTCGTCGCCCAGGGCCCCGAGCACGTTGAGCGCACCGGGCTTGAGCGCGGTCGCCGAGACGTCGGAGAAGGGCAGCGCCGGAGCGCCGAACACCGCGACGTCGTCGACGGCACTCGTGCGGAGCGAGGCGAACCCCGCCAGCAGCGCCCCGTAGGAGTGAGCCCAGACGGTCTGGTGCGCCGGTCGGTCACGCGCCGCCTCGAGACCGGTCGTGAAGTCGGCCAGAGCAGCGGCGTTGTCCCGAGCGAGCTTGGCGTTCAGGACGTTGCGGTCGACGGAGGTGACGATCTCCCGGACCTGTGGCGCGTCGTAGCCCATCCACGTCACGACGGCGACGTCGTGCCCGGAGGCGACCGCCCGCGCCTCGGAACGCATGCGCACGAAGGTGTCGTCGTAGCGGCGCAGGTCGGTGCCGACCATGGTGGACAGCCCTCCGACGAACGTCACGACGTGCTCTGCGCGGTCCACGTCCCCGACCGCGACGACCGCCTTGACATCGGGGCCGCTCGCGTCGACGAGCAGCAGCCGCCGCTCGCCGCCGTCACGCCGCGCCACGACGTCTCGGACAGCCCGGAGGGCTGCGAGGTGCTCGTCGGCACGGCGACGCTCTGCGAGGCCGGCGAGGCCGATCGACCGCTGCGCCGCGTGCGCCCGCTCCCCGGCGACCGCCTCGGCCCGCGCGAGCAGCTCGAGGTTGGCCTCGTGGCGCGCCTCCGCCGGCACACCGTCACGTGGCCCCACCCACTCGGGCCGCTCCCGGATCACCGTCCGGCGTTCCTCGTCGGTCAGCGACCGCCACCACGCCGCAGAGGCGAAGACCGCTCCGCCTGCGCCGGCCCCGTTCGGTCGGGGCGGAGCCGGGGGCAGGGTCCCCGTGCCCGACGGACCCATCACGCCGGCCGTCGCACCACGTGCCGAGGACAGGAGGTCGCGCAGCAGCTCCTCGTGGGTCTCGGAGGCGGCCCGGCACGCCTGCGCCAGGCACGCATGCACCTCGGTTCGGAGGAGGTCGTCGAGGCGGGCACGATGGGCCTCGAGCGCGGGCTCGCCGAGCGCCGCGCGCACGGGCAGGAACAGCCGCCCCTCGCCGTCGACCCATGCACCCTCGTCGGCGGCGCGCCGGTCGGCACAGCCGACGAGGTCGATCGCCGCCTGCATGCGCCCCGCCGCGCGCCCCACCGCCTGCCCCGCGACGGCGATGCTCGCCGCGAGCCCACCGAGCCCTGCCACCACGAGGCCGTAGCGGTCCGCCGCGGCGGAGGAGGCCGCCCCCGACCACCGTGGGGCGGCTGAGCGGCGCCACAGCACCAACTCCGCGACCACCAGCACCCGTCGGCGACGGTCCTCGAGCCCGCGGCCGACGGCAGCAAGCACCTGCGGGCGGGTCGAGCGGATATCGCGCACCGACACGGCCGACGAGATGCCCCCGACGGTCATCGGGAGGCCCCGGACGATCGCCCGACGCTGTCCCGAACACGGTCGTCGACGGCGTCATAGGCGTCCGCCGCCGCCTCGAGCGAGCGGCCCAGCTGCTGCAGCTCGCGGCGCGTCGCCGACAGGCGCGCGTCCCAGAGGGCCGAGATCTCACGCAGCCCGGGTGCGACCCGGGCTCCGGGCAGCGCACCGGCGATCGGCTCCAGCTCGCCGGCCACCCCGAGCCCCTGCACCCGCAGCACGGCCTCCGTCATCGAGGCGACGTCGTCGCGCAGCGTCGCCGTGTCCACGTCGTAGCGCATGTCCTCTCCCTTCCCGAGGACAGCCACGCTAGGCCGGGCGACGGGCGGGCCACCGACGTCATCCACAGGAGCTGATCGGGCACCGCTGCGCCCCAAGGGAAACCGGAACACCCGGTCCCTGGCCGCTCAGGGCGCCAGGACGCCAGAACGCCAGAACGCCGCACCCCGGTCAGGGGTGCGGCGTTCGGGGCAGGAACGGCGGGGTCGAAGCGCCGCTACCGCCAGCCGCTGAAGGTGGAGCCAACGCGGCAGATCGAGGGAGGGTGGACAGGGAGCCGAAACACGGCATACACGGTCGACCGGGACCGTGGACCGGCGAGCTCAGCGAGCCGGGATGACGAGCTTCTGGCCGGTGTGGATGGCGGTGCTGCTCAGCGCGTTGGCGACCTGGAGCTCGACGACGCCCTCGGCGGTGGTCAGCTCCGGCAGCTCGTGGGCGGCGACCCCGGACAGCGTCTGACCCGCGCGCACCGTGACGGTGCGTGGCTCGCCCGTGGCCGAGGCGAGCTGGCCGGCCAGACCCACCCCCAGGACGGAGACGACGGCAGCGACGAGCAGGGACACGACGAGCCGTCCGAACCGGGTCAGGCGCAGCGGAGGCTGCGCGGCACGAGCTGCGCGGGCGGCCCGCGCGGCGTCGGCCCCCGTGGGCACGAGGACGAGACGTGGCCGACCGGTCGACGGCGACCGCGTGGGCTCCTCGGCCTGCTGGTGACGAACGGCCTCGAGGACGATGGCGCTCATGGTGACCTCCCCTTGCTCCAGAACTGGCGAACACATGTTCGATAGAACGTCTGTACGAGTTATAGCACGTATGTTCGATGAAGTCGAGACACGCCTCGAACAGGTGTTTGGCAACTGTGTTCGAACTCCGTAGTCTTTCCTCACACCACAGACCTCATCAGCCACCACCGACACTGGCCTCCCACCCGGCGTCACAGCGCGGCCTGACGAGCCGACGAAGGGGACACCATGGGCGTGACCGAGCTTCCCGACCGCGAGACCGGCGACGGCCTGACCGTCCGCCAGCGGAGGGTGCTCGAGGTCATCCGCAACTCCGTCGACCGCCGCGGCTACCCGCCGAGCATGCGCGAGATCGGCGACGCGGTCGGCCTGGCCAGCCCCTCGAGCGTCTCCCACCAGCTCAACGCGCTCGTCGCCAAGGGCTACCTGCGACGCGACCCCAACCGGCCGCGGGCCCTCGAGGTCGTCTCCCCCGACGCGAAGGCGGAGGAGCTCGGCTACCGCGGGGGCGACGCCACCCCGCTGCGTCCGCGCGGGGACCAGTACGACACCGAGACCGACTCGGGTGACGCCCGGCCCGAGGCGTCCTACGTGCCGGTGCTGGGCCAGATCGCGGCCGGCGTCCCGATCACGGCCGAGGAGGTCGTCGACGACGTCTTCCCGCTGCCCAAGCAGCTCGTGGGCGAGGGCGACCTCTTCCTGCTCAAGGTCAACGGCGACTCGATGGTCGAGGCCGCGATCTGTGACGGCGACTGGGTCGTCGTGCGCCAGCAGCAGCACGCCGACAACGGCGACGTCGTCGCGGCGATGCTCGACAACGAGGCGACCGTCAAGACGTTCAAGCGCAAGGACGGCCACGTCTGGCTCATGCCGCACAACCCCGACTTCTCCCCCATCGACGGCGACGACGCCACGATCCTCGGCAAGGTCACCGCGGTCCTGCGCCGTCTCTGAGGCCCATCGATGCCCCTGACGTCGGACCTGCCCTCGGACCTGCCCTCGGACCCGTCGCTGCCGACGTCGCGCACCCGGGACGTCGTGCTCACCTACCGCTACCTGCGCGGGGCGATGATCGCGCTGCTGCTCCTGCTGCTGCTCTCGGTCGGCTACCAGTGGTGGTGGGAGACGGGCCACTCGTGCTGGCTCGGGTCGATCAGCGCGTACTACTACACGCCCGCGCGCGCCGTCTTCGTCGGTTCGCTGTGCGCGCTCGGGGCCAGCCTCGTCGCCTACAAGGGGCACTCTCCCGAGGAGGACGTGCTGCTGGGCTTCTCCGGGCTCATGGCCTTCGTCGTCGCCTTCGTGCCGACCGTCCCGGACGACCGGTGCGGTCCCAACGCCTACAGCCAGACCCCGGCCGAGATCGCCGCTGCCGTGCGCAACAACATCTGGTCGTTGGTTGTCGTGGCGGTGCTCTCGGCGGCCGTGACCGCCTGGCTCAAGCGCGGCGCGACGACGCGCAGCTCCTCGGAACGGCCGTCGGTGCGATCGGTGCTCGTCACCGTCGCCTGCGGGGCGGTCCTGCTGGGCGAGCTCGTCCTCTTCCTCGCGCTGCCCGACCGGTTCATCGCCCTCAGCCACGACATCGCTGCCGGCACCATGGTGGCCGGGGTTATCGCCGTCATGGTGCTCAGCGCGCTGCGGGCCGAGGAACGCCACCGGGGCGCCGACGAGGGCACGGTCTACAAGCGGCTCTACATCGCCATCGCCCTGGCGCTGGCGGCAGCCCTCGGTGTGACGGTCGTGGCCGCCCTGAGGGTGCACGGCTTCGACCACCTCGTGCTCATCGCCGAGGTCATCGTCATCGTGCTCTTTGCCGCCTACTGGGGCGTGCAGACCAAGGAGCTGTGGGACCTCCGCGCCTCCGACGGGGTCGAGGCGCGCGCGACGCGGTCGGTCGTCGAGTAGCGGCACCGACGGGCCGCGCCGCCCTCCGCGACCTCCCTCAGTGGCCCAGCGCGGTTCGGAGTCCGGTCAGGGTCGGGCCGAGCGGGGCGTGCAGGCGCAGGGTCGCCTCGGCATCCCCGCGCGTCGCCGACCGCGTCACGATGGCGACCGGCACGTCGCGCTGGTGGGCGCGGCGGACGAACCGGTAGCCGCTCATGACCGACAGCGACGAGCCGAGCACGAGAACGGCGCCGGCCGTCTCGACGAGCGAGAAGCACTGCTCGACCACGGACTTGGGCACCGACTCACCGAAGAAGACGACGTCGGGCTTGACGGTGTCGTGGCCGCAGACGAGGCAGCGTGGGGCGTGGAAGGACTCGACGAGGGCGTCCGCGAGCACGATGTCGCCGTCGGGTCGGACCTGCTCCCCCCACTGCGAGCCGACGGCGTGGGCCATCTGCGCGAAGCGCTCCATGAAGCCGGGGTTCGCCTCGGTCATCCTCTCGTGCAGACCGACTCGCGTGGTGTACTCACCACAGTTGAGACAGACGGCCCGGTCGAGCGAGCCGTGCAGCTCGATGACGTCCGTCGCGCCGGCAGCCTGGTGCAGGCCGTCGACGTTCTGGGTGATGACCGGCCCGACGTAGCCCGCGCGCTGCAGGTCGGTGACGACGCGGTGGCCCTCGTTGGGTTCGGCCGCGTTGAACCGCTGCCAACCGATGTAGCTCCGTGCCCAGTAGCGGCGCCGGGCCGCGCTCGACCCGGCGAACTCCCCGTACGTCATCGGCTCGACTCGGCGCGTCCCGTCCGGTCCCCGGTAGTCGGGGATGCCCGACTCCGTCGAGAGGCCGGCCCCGGAGAGGACCACGACGCCGCCACCGCTGACGAGGTCGACGAGGTCGTCGAACGTGCCGAGGTCGTGCGTCTCGAGGGGCAGGGTGCGCGTCGTGGAGAGCCGTGTCGTCGCGGTCGACTGCGGGGGTATGCCGTTCGGCTGCTGCACCCTTCCAGCCTACGGGTCACGCGCCGACCCCTTTCGAGCAGCCGGTTGAGAGCCGTTTCCATAATCACCCGTTATGATTGGTCCATGATCGATGCTGCCGGCCTGCGGGTCATGAAGGCCATTGCCGACGAGGGAAGCTTCACGAGCGCCGCCAACGCGCTCGGCTTCACCCAGCCGGCCATCTCCCAGATGGTCCGCCGGCTCGAGCAGCGCACCGGGACCGTCCTCGTCGAGCGCTACGGCCGACAGGTCCGGCTCACCGAGGCCGGTCAGGTGCTGGCCCGCCACGCCGTCGGCGTCCTCGCGGCACTCGACGCGGCGGAGGAGGAGATCACGGCGATCGCCGGCCTGCGCGCCGGTCGGGTGCGCCTGCAGGCCTTCCCCAGCTCCTCGGCCACCCTCGTGCCGCGGACGCTCGCCATCCTCAAGGCTCGCCACCCCGACATCACCGTGACCTTCACCGAGGCCGAGCCGCCGGAGTCCCTGGCCGCCCTGCGTCGGGGCGACTGCGACGTCGCCGTCGCGTTCGCCTACGAGGGCGGTGACCTCGGGGAGCTCGAGGAGGACCTCTCGCTGCTCGTCACCCGCCGTCTCCTGGACGACGAGGTCCGGCTCGTCGTGCCCCGCACGCACCCGCACGCGGAGGACGAGGCCGCGACGCTGGCCGACTTCTCGGGCGAGGAGTGGATCGCCGGCTGTCCCCGCTGTCGCGGTCACCTGCTCGCCCTCGCCGACACGGCCGGCTTCCGGCCCAACGTCGCGTTCGAGACCGAGGACTACGTCGCCCAGCTCGGGCTCGTCACGGCCGGGCTCGGCGTCGCCCTCGTGCCCGACCTCATCCTCAACGCCGCCAAGCACGACGAGGTCGCGACGCTGCCGCTCTCCCCCGCCTCGCGCCGCCAGATCCTCGCGGTCACGACGCCGGACCTGCTGCGGGTGCCGGCCGTCGCCGCCGCCCTCGACGCCCTGTGCGAGGCGGCCGGGGCCGACCCCGGCGTCTCCCCCGCCCACCTCGTGGGCGGGGAGGCCTGACGGCCGGTCGTCCGTGGGCGGCGCGCCACGGGCGCGCGGCACCCACCCGGCATACGGTGGCCTCATGGGTGACCGCCAGCGCATCTCCTACCTGCCCGTGCCCGAGCGCGACGACGTCCCGGAGGGCGTGAGCCGCCTCTGGGACAAGGCGCAGGAGGCCTTCGGGTTCGTGCCCAACGTCTTCCGGGCCCAAGCGGTCAACGGCGAGCAGTTCCTCGCGTGGTGGGGCTACTTCAACCTCCTCGTCAACAAGGAGGGCCACCTGAGCAACGCCGACCGCGAGCTCCTCGCCGTCGTCGTCAGCAGCGTCAACCGCTGCACGTACTGCGAGGTGAGCCACGGCGCGGCCCTCCGGGAGCACACGTCGGACCCCGAGACCGCTGACCTCGTCGCCTCGAACTGGCGACAGGCGGGGCTCGCCGAGCGGGAGTACGCGATGGCCTCGTACGCCGAACGGCTGACCCTCCGTCCCGCCGAGGTCACGGAGGCCGACCTCGCTCCGCTGCGAGCCGCCGGGCTCGATGACCACCAGGTGGTCGAGCTCGTCCAGGTCGTCGGGATGTTCAACCTCACGAACCGCGTGTCGACGGCTCTGGGCTTCGTGCCCAACGCGGAGTACCACTCCAGCGGCAGAGCGACCTCGTGAACCGGGTGGCGCTCGCCGCGCCGGGTCCGGCGGCCCTGCAGGCGGGGCTCGAGGTGGCGGCCGAGGGCGGGAACGCCGTCGACGCGGCGATCGCCGCGTCCTTGGCCGCCATGAGCACCGAGCCCGGGGTCGTCAGCCTGATGGGTGGTGCGTTCGTCAACGTGTGGCTCGCGGGCGAGGACCCCGTTGTCATCGACGGCAACGTCGAGATGCCGGGCCGGGGGCTGGACCCGTCGGCCTTCGGTCACGGCGTGCGACAGGTCCCGACCACCTACGGCGGCGGCGTGACCATCGGGGCGGGACACGCGGCGGTCGCGAACTCCGGTGCGGTGCAAGCGCTCTCGGCCGCCCGGGACCGATTCGGCACCGTGCCCTGGCGGCGGCTCGTGGAGCCCTCGGCCCGCATCTGCCGTGAGGGCTACCGGATCGGCGCGGCCGCCGCCCTCTACCTCGGTATCGTGCGGGACACGCTCTTCGGGTACGACCCGGAGGCCCACGCGCTCGTGACCGGGGCCGACGGTGGGCCGCTCGAGCCGGGTGAGACCTCCCTCAACGTCGACCTCGCCGACATCCTCGACCTCCTTGCAGCACAAGGGGCCTCGCTCTTCACGACCGGAGCCGTCGGACGCGTGCTCGTCGAGGACATGGCCGCGAACGGCGGCCTCATCACGGCGGCCGACCTCACGGCATACGAGCCCATCGTGCGTGAACCGACGATACGGACCGTCGGTACGTGGACCATCGCCCTCAACCCGCCCCCGTCCGTGGGCGGCCCGATGCTCGCGGCCATGCTCGGTCAGCTGGCGCGCCACGAGGACTGGACCTGGACCGAGGTCATCGAGATCCAGCGCCGGGTACTGGCCTACCGCCTCTCCGTCCACGACCGGTCCCGCGACCTCGACGCCGACGGCCACGCCCTCCTCGAGGCGGTGGAGCGGCACGGGCTGGCAGGGCTGCCCACCTCGGCGTCCACCGCGCACGTCTCGGCCGTGGACGAGCACGGGAACGCCTGTGCGATCACGATGTCGTGCGGATACGGGGCCGGCATGGTCGTCCCCGGAACCGGCATCCTGCTCAACAACGCCCTCGGTGAACCGGAGCTCAACCGGCTCGGCATCCACGCCGTGCCACCGGGCACGCGGCTCGCCTCGAACATGGCACCGACGACCGGACGGAGCTCCGCCGGCACCGCGCTCGCGGTGGGCTCTCCCGGCGCCGACCGGATCACGACGGCCCTCATGCAGGTGCTCGGCCGAGGGCTCCTGCGCGGGGACGACCTCCAGCACTCGATCGACGCGCCACGGCTGCACGTGAGCTTCCCGGAGGACGGCTCCCCGCGCGTCGAGCACGAGCCCTCGGACGACATCGCGGCAGCCGTCGAGGCGAGCGGCCTGCCGTCGCACCGGTTCCCGGGTCCGCACATGTACTTCGGCGGGGTCGGCGCGGCGGTGCTCGGGCCCGACGGACTCGTCGCCGCCGGTGACGCGAGACGGGAGGGGTCGGTGGGGGTATCTCCATGAGGGTGCGTTGCGCCCTCCCATCCGACGCGCGGCCGGCACCGAATCATCTCGAGTCGACCCCAACGAGAGGCCACCCCGATGACCATGACCGACGACCGCCCCGACGCTCCCGCCCCCTCCGCGGCGTCCTCCCGCCCGAACGGCATCGCCGCCCGGCTGGCGGCCGTCGTCGAGCCGCTCTTCGGCGGGCAGCTCCCCGTGCGCCTCAAGGCGTGGGACGGCACCGTCGCCGGGCCGGCCGACGCCCCCACCGTCGTCCTGCGCGACCCCGCCGCCCTGCGCCGACTCGTGCGCCATCCCGGCGAGCTCGGCCTCGCGCAGGCCTACGTCACCGGCGAGCTCGACGTGGAGGGCGACCTGCTCGAGGGCTTCCGGCGCGTCTGGTCGACGGCCCGCACGCTCACGGGCGGCCGACCGTCGGCCGGCACCGTGGCCGCCGTCGCGAAGAACGGCATCCGAACGGCCTTCGACCTCGGCGTCGTCGGCCTGCCGCCGGAGCCGCCCGTCTCGCAGGCCCGCCTGCGTGGCCGGCTCCACACCAAGACCCGCGACCGCAGCGCCATCGAGCACCACTACAACCTCTCCAACGAGTTCTACTCGCTCATCCTCGACCCGCACATGGCCTACTCGTGCGGCTACTGGACGAGCACGGAGTCCGGCTACACCGTCGAGGACTCGCAGCGCGACAAGCTCGACCTCGTGTGCCGCAAGCTCGGCATCGAGCCCGGCAGCCGCCACCTCGACATCGGCTGCGGCTGGGGCTCGCTGTCGCTCCACGCCGCCGAGAAGTTCGGCGCCCGCGTCGTCGGCGTCACCATCTCGAGCGAGCAGAAGGCGTTCATCGACGAGCGAATCCGCGAGCGCGGCCTCCAGGACCGCGTCGAGATCCGGCTCCAGGACTACCGCGAGGTGCCGGACGGACCCTTCGACACCATCTCCTCGATCGAGATGGGCGAGCACGTCGGGCAGAAGAACTACCCCACGTTCACCGGGCAGATCCGCCGGCTGCTCCGACCGGGCGGCCGCGCCCTGATCCAGCAGATGTCGCGCACGACCCGTCCCGGCGGAGGCCCCTTCATCGAGGCCTTCATCGCGCCCGACATGCACATGCGTCCCGTCGGCGAGACCGTCGACCTCATCGAGCAGGCCGGGCTCGAGGTCCGTGACGTGCACGCGCTGCGCGAGCACTACGTGTGGACCGTCAACGCCTGGTACGACACGTTCGAGGCGAACTGGGACAAGGTCGTCGAGATGGTCGGCGAGGAGGTCGGGCGCGTGTGGCGCCTCTACCTCGTCGGCGGCGCGCTCGCCTTCGAGGAGGGCCGCATGGGTGTCGACCAGATCCTCGCCGTCAAGCCGACGGCCGACGGCCGCAGCGGTATGCCGCCCGTCCGGGCCTGGTGACCACCGTGACGTCGGTCTGGACGACCGTCGCCCCCGTCGTGGCTCCGGCGGCCGAGGCCGCGGGTTTCGACGGCGGGGCGTTCGGGCGCACCCTGCTGCTCACCGCTCTGGCCGTCGTCGTCGTCCTCGCCGTCACCTTCGCGGTGGCCCTACGGGTCGGCAAGCAGGCCGTCATCGACGTGACGTGGGGGCTGGGCTTCGTCGCCATCGCCCTCACGGCCTTCGTCACGAGTGGCGGTCACGGCGACGGGCTGCGCCGCTGGCTCGCCCTCGTGCTCACCGCCCTCTGGGGGCTGCGCCTGGCGGGACACATCTTCAGCCGGTCGCGGGGCAAGGGTGAGGACCCGCGCTACGAGGCGATGCTCGAGCGCGCCGACGGCAACCCGAACGCGTACGCCGTGCTGCACATCTACCTGCCGCAGGGCCTCATCATGTGGTTCGTCTCGCTGCCGGTCCAGATCGCGATGTTCGTCGAGGGCGGCATCGGCTGGGTGCTGTGGCTCGGGGTCGTCGTGTGGGCCGTCGGCTTCTTCTTCGAGTCGGTCGGTGACCTGCAGCTGACGCGCTTCCGCAACGACCCCGCCAACAAGGGCACCGTGCTCGACACGGGGCTGTGGCGCTACACCCGGCACCCGAACTACTTCGGCGACGCGAGCGTCTGGACGGGGCTCTTCCTCGTCGCGGCGAGCGCGTGGCCCGGCGTGCTGACGATCCTCTCGCCGGCCGTCATGGTGTGGAACCTCTACGGCGGCACCGGCAAGAAGCTGCTCGAGAAGGACATCGGTGACCGCCGCCCGGACTACGCCGACTACGTGCGCCGCACGAGCGGCTTCTTCCCGTGGCCACCGAAGCCCGCCGACCCGTCGGTCGAGCGGGACTGACGACACCCGCTGCGGGTCAGGGATGATGGGCGGCATGCGTCCGCCTCTCGCCGAGCTCCTCGACCTGCAGCCACACCCCGAGGGTGGCTGGTACCGCCAGACGTGGGTCTCACCGGAGGCCGTCACCCTCCCCGACGGTCGGGTCCGCGCGACGGCCACCCTCATCCACTTCCTGCTGCCCGCCGGCGAGTCGTCCGCGTGGCACCGGGTCGCCTCCGACGAGGTCTGGTTGGCGCACACCGGCTCTGTCGTGCTCGAGCTGGGAGGCGACGCGGGGCGTCCACCCGCCGACGGTGCGGCGCGCAGGGTCGTGATCGGCGTCGACCTGGCAGCGGCCGAGGAGAGCCAGGCCGTCGTACCGGCCCACGTCTGGCAGCGCACGCTCCCGGGGTCGGCCGATGCCCTCGTCAGCTGCCTCGTCTCCCCCGGCTTCGACTTCGCCGACTTCCAGCTCGGCAGCTCGGCTCCTGACGAGGGTGCCGACGACGAGGTGCAGCGCGCCCCGGCCGGTCCCGAGGACGCTCCCGTCGATCCGTCGGAGCCGACCAACCCCGCCTGAGCAGGCTCGCGGCGGCACGCGGTCAACGCCCCACCGCCCGCACCTGACCCCCGTCGGCGACCACGGCGACGTCGCCCTCGAGGTCGGTGCGGTGGATCTCGAAACCTCTCTCCTGCAACGCCGTCAACGTCGCGGGTGCGGGATGGCCGTAGTCGTTGCCCTCCCCGACGCTGATGACTGCCAGACGCCCCGCGACTCGGTCGAGCAGGCGGTCGTCACGGTTGCTCGAGCCGTGGTGGGCCACCTTGAGCACGTCGATACGCCCCCAGCGTCCGGGGTCGCGCGCCGACTCCTGGAGCACCTGCGCGGCCGCCTCGCGCTCGATGTCGCCGGCGAGCAGGATCGACATCCCGTGCACGTGCAGGGTGAGCACGACGGAGCCGTTGTTGGGCACCGAGCCGGCGTCGATCCGGCGTGCTGGCCACCAGACGTCGGCCGCGACGGACCCCACCGTGACTCGCTGTCCCGCGCGCAGCTCACCCATCGGGACCCTGGCGGCCGCAGCCAGCCGGGCGACCCGCGTCGCCTCCGCAGGCGGGTCGAGCACCGGGGAGGCCCTGATCTCGGCGACCGGGAGCTCGAGGACCGCGGCCAGGCCGCCGACGTGGTCGGCGTGGTAGTGGGTCAGGACGAGCAGATCGACGTTCGTCGCCCCGAGTCGGTCCAGGCACGATCGCATCGGCTCGGGGTCGGGTCCGGCGTCGATGACGACGACGTGCCCGCTGCCGTTGTCGACGACGAGGCCGTCTCCCTGGCCGACGTCGCAGGCGATGAGGGCCCAGCCGGGCGGGGGCCAGGCGATGGGGGCCGTCGGCAGGCCCAGGCCGGCCGTCAGCACCACGACCGCCACGGCGACCGTGGGGCGGTGCCGGCTGCGGTGCCAGGCCCACGGCGCCGTGGCGACGACCCCGGCCGTGAGGACCGCGAGGAGCACGGCGGCGCCGGCGGAGTCACCCCAGCTGATGCTGCCGAAGGGCAGGTCCGCCGACCATCGGGCCACCACCGCGATGGCCTGCGCCGGCAGGGCGGCCGCCCAGGCGAGCCACGCGGCTCCCGGCACCCAGACGACCGCTACGAGGGCCACGCCCACCCCGAGCAGGGTGGTGGGCGCGACGAAGGGGGCGGCGAGCAGGTTCGCGAGGACGGCGACGAACGACACGCTGCCCTGGAGAGGCACGACGAGCGGCGCACAGACGGCCTGGGCCGCGACCGGGATGGCCAGGACGGGCCCCAGGGGTTTCAGCGGTCCCGGCAGGCGCCGCGCGATGGTGCGTCCCCACGGACCGGCGAGGACGAGCAGACCGAGCGTGGCGACGCTCGACAGGGCGAAGCCGTACGAGCGGGCGAGCCACGGGTCCCAGACCAGCAGCACGGCGATCGCCCCGGCCAGGGCGGGCACCCCCGCGCGTCGGCGTGAGGTCGACAGGGCGAGGAGTCCGACGAGACCCATCACGGCCGCCCTGACGACACTCGGCTCCGGTCGGGCCAGGACCACGAAACCGAGGAGGCCCAACGCCGCCACGGGCGGTCGCCAGCGGCGGCGGACGCCGACGAGCCCGCACAGCCAGAGCACGGCGGCGAGGACGAAGGTCACGTTGCTGCCGGACACGGCGCTGAGGTGGCTGAGCCCTGTCGCGAGCATGACCGCCGTCAGGTCCGGCGGCGTCTGGGAGGTGTCGCCCACGACGAGCGCCGGGACGAGACCACGGGCGTCCGGCCAGAGCCCGGAGGTCGCCGCGCGGAAGCGGTCGCGGACGACATCTGCGGCCTCGAAGACCCCACCGGGCCCGGCGACGACCTGCACCGGCCCCTTCGGCGTCGCCACGGCGACGACGTCGTCGCCGGGCTCGGCCGGTCCGAGCCGCACGACGAGCTGCACCGAGTCGTGCCAGCGCAGCGCCGACCAGGCCGCGCCACGACCGATGACGAGGACCGGCGCACTGACGTGCGTCGTGCGGCCACGACCGGACACCTGCGACACGTCGAGGCGCACGACCGTGATGGCGGCGGCCGGGGGGTGCTCAGCGGCCGCCGGTCCGGGTCCCCGCACGGCACGCGGTTCGGCCGCGACCGTGGCGTCCAGGGTCACGACGGCCCGCTCCGACGCCAGCGACTCGACGGGCCCGGCGGTGCGCACGGCGCGATGGCCGGCCGCAGCCCCGAGCAGCAGCCCCAGCAGGGCGCAGGCGGATGTCACGGCCCGCAGCCCCTGGTGCCCTGACCAGGACCCGCGACCTGCTGCTCCCCGGGAGCGCATGACTCGCCCGCGCCCGCGACATCCGTGATCCCGCGCCGTGCCGGCGACGGCCGTCAGCACCCCGGTCGCCAGGGCAACCGCTGCTGCGGTCGTCACGAGCCACACCGGCGCCACGAGTCCCCAGAAGGCGGTGACAGGCCAGGCGACCACGACCGGCACGAGCAGGCGCAGGTCGAGCCGGGACGGGGACCGGGGCCGGACCCGGCGCACCGTCTCGCGACCCGTGAGGACGACGAGCGACGGTCCGCGGGGAGCCTGCTCGCGCTCCCTCCGTGCCGCCGAGGCCGGAGAGACCGGAGAGCCCGGGGAACCCGGGGAGCGTGACGAGTCCGAAGCCGTCGGAGACATCGCCCTGCTCACAGCGTCACCTTCGGGCGCAGCTGCGCCATGAGCTTGTCGCCGATGCCGCTGACCTCGCCGAGCTCGTCCACGGAGGTGAAGCGGCCGTGCTCGGTGCGCCAGTCGATGATGCGCTGCGCGAGCACGGGCCCCACGCCGGGAAGACCGTCGAGAGCGGTGGCGTCGGCCGAGTTGAGGCTCACCGGCGCGCCCGACCCGCCGGCGGACGCACCCGAGCCCCCCGCAGCGGGAGGGCCACCCCCTGCTGCACCCGCGGGCACGGGAGTCTCGCCCGGCCGGGGCACGTGGATCTGCTCGCCGTCGACGACGAGTCGCGCGAGGTTGAGGGCGGCGAGGTCCGAGCCGGGGCGCGTGCCTCCCGCGGCCGCGATCGCGTCGGCCACCCGGGCTCCCTGACGCAACCGGACCAGCCCCGGGCGCACGACCTGCCCGACGACGTGGACGACGATCTCTGCGCCCGTCGGCCCGGCCGCCGCCGTGCCCGAAGGACTCGCGGGACCACCCGTCGCCGTCGCCGCTGGCCGGGCCGACGCCGTCGTGACCACCGCACCACCGACGACCTGGACCGATCGCGACGCTCCGGGCTGCTCGTCCGGCACGGAGGCCGATCGCTCGGCCCACAGGACCCGGAGCACGAACGCGCACCCCACCGCCACCGCGAGCGCCAGCAGCGACACGACCGCGGCACTGCTCACGGCGCGGCGTCCGGTCCGCAGCTCGTCGGGCACCGTGAGCACGCCCGGTCGACGGGCGCGGCGCAGGTCCGCGGCGAGCCTGGCCACCTCATCGTCGTCCGCGCTCGCCCGCTGCGCGAGCCGCCGCACCGCCGCCGAGACCGAGCCCAGGACCTCTCCCGGACCGGAGCCGCCGTCGCGCGCCCCGTCGGGCTCGGCAGCGCCGTCCTCCTCCGGGTCCGACCAGTCACCCGGCTCGGACCGCTGCCCCGGCGCCGACCACTGCCCCGGCGCTCGCGGCACCCAGCCGCCTCCCGCCGTCCCCGGGCGGGGCGACCGCTGGCCCGCGTCCCGCGGCCCGTCCGCACGGCCGCCGAGCACCCGGGCCACCCGCTCGAGGTCAGGGGGTCTCTGCGAGGGTCGGAACGGCATACCCCGACGGTAGGAAGCCGCACGCTCGCACCCGCACGCCCGAGCACCCGCTGGGGACAACGGCCCCGACCACCGAGGGGATGTGGACGGCCACCTCCCGAGACGGCCCGCGCGTCGATTCACCCCTCCGCGCCCGGCTGGTCCAGACTGCTCCAATGGCCCGGCACATCATGACCCTCACCTGCGACGACCGACCCGGCATCGTGGCCGCCGTGTCCGCGGCGCTGCTCGCGGTCTCGGCCAACATCGTCGAGAACCAGCAGTACTCCGACGAGGACACCGACCTCTTCTTCATGCGCACCGTCTTCGACGCCGAGCCCCACGAGGTCGAGCAGGTGCTGTCGGCGATCCGTGACAGCCCTGCCATCGCGCACCACCACCTGGCGGCGCGCCCCGAGGACGAGCACTGCCGGACGCTCATCCTCGTCAGCAAGTTCGACCACTGCCTGCTCGACCTGCTCTACCGGTGGAAGTCGGGCGACCTGCCCATCGACATCGTCGGCGTCGTCGGCAACCACGAGGACTGCCGTGGCCTCGTCGACTACTACGGCCTGCCCTTCTCCGTCATCCCGGTCACGAAGGACACCAAGGCCGAGGCGGAGGCCGAGCTGCTGCGCCTCGTCGAGCAGGAGGACGTCGGCCTCGTCGTGCTGGCGCGCTACATGCAGATCCTCAGCGACGACCTGTGTCGCGCCCTCGAGGGACGCGCCATCAACATCCACCACTCGTTCCTGCCCGGCTTCAAGGGCGCCAAGCCCTACCACCAGGCGCACGACCGGGGCGTCAAGCTCATCGGCGCCTCGGCGCACTACGTCACGGCCGACCTCGACGAGGGGCCGATCATCGAGCAGGACGTCGTCCGGGTCACCCACGCCGAGTCTCCCGAGCGGCTCGTGGCCATCGGGCGGGACGTCGAGCGGCGGGTGCTCTCGCGGGCCGTCCGCGACCACGCGGAGTCCCGCGTCTTCCTCTCGGGCCGGCGCACCATCGTCTTCTGAGCCCGGACCACGGCCTGCGTATGCCGTGACCGCCGTCCCGGGAGCACCTCGCTCCCGTCGTGGTGGTCGCCACGACGGGAGCGAGGGCGGAGCTCAGAGACCGAACGCGTACAGCTTGTGGTTCGGCGTGCCGAAGCCGAAGTTGCTGTACCCGGAGCCCCAGTAGACCGAGCCGTTGGAGATCGCGGCACCCGAGAGGCACGATCCGCCGCTCGCGAAGCTCCAGAGCACGACGCCGGTCGCCGCGTTGAGGGCGTACATGTGCCCCAGCGCGTCGAGCGAGCAGCCGAAGACGACGCCGTTGGCCGTCGTGGCCGGACCGGACGTGCCACCGCCGAACGTCGGACGCGTCTGCCAGACGATCGCGCCCGTGACCGCGTCGAGGGCCGACCAGATGCCGCTCGTGTCGGTCGAGCTGGCAGGCCACGGCTTGCGATCACTGTTCGCGTCGGCCGTGTAGACGCGCTTGCCGTCCACCGCTGAACCCCACTGGAGCCCACCGGCCGTGCCACCGGGGCCGGTCGTCGTCTTCCAGACCACCGCGCCGGTGCTGGCGTCGAGGGCCCAGTAGTCGCCGCTCTTCTGGCCGGCTCCGACGAGGTCGCGCGGCTTGCCGCTGACGCTCACCGAGAAGAGGGCGGGTGCCTGGCCGAAGTCGTAGTCCGGTCCGGACGGCTGCGGGCAGTTGGCCGGGTTGCCGAAGATGCACGAGACGGTCCACGCGTCGAAGGGCAGGGCGCGCGTGGCCCACTTGACGGCCCCGGTCCTCAGGTCGAGCGCGAGGATCGAGTCGAAGTGGTCGTCGGCGGGGAGGCACGCTGCTTGGGCATCCGCGTTGCTGCCGGCGGCGGCCACGCAGGTCAGCACCGATTGCGGAGCGTCGTAGTTGTTGCCCGTCGCGATGTAGACCGAGCCGCGCTTGGTGTCGATCGCCGGCGAGCTGCCCCAGACCGCGACGCCGGGGAAGCCCTCGGGGGTCAGGTAGGTCTTCCAGAGGATCCGGCCGGTGACGAGGTCGAGGGCGAGCATGCTGCCGCGGAAGGTGCAGCACTGGTAGCCGGGGGTGAGTGCCGAGAAGGCCTCCTCCTGCGAGGCGACCCCGACGTAGACCACGCCGTCGAAGACGGTGGCCGACTGGGTGATGATGGCTCCGGCGTTGCTGTCGGCCTGGGTGCTCCACAGCAGAGCCCCGGTGTCCTTGTTGATCGCCAGCACCTTGCCCCCGCCGCCGAAGGGTCCCTGGGTGCCGATGACGATGGTGCTGTCGGTCACCGCCGGAGTGGCCCTCGCCTTGTCACCGGCGATCCCGGTGTAGCTGCTGATCGTCCGCTGCCACACGACGGCGCCGGTGGCCCGGTTGACGGCATAGAGGTTGCCGGCCCAGTCCGGGACGTAGACCCGGGTGCCGTCGACGGCGGGGGTGGCCGACACGTCGCCGCCGGTCGTCAGGTCCCACTTCTCCTTGAGTCCACCGACCGTCGTCGGCGAGATCCTCGTCTCCGTGGCGGCGTACCTCGTGTTCTGCCGGTCCCCGCCGGCCGAGCTCCACCACGTTCCCCCCGGTTCGGCTGCTGCCGGTCCCCCGACGAGCAGGGCCCCCGCGACCCCAGCCGCCAGCAACAGCCGTGCATGACGCATCATCCTGGTCATCTCAGCTCCTAGCCTTGACGACCCGCAGGGGGCCGTCGAGTGACCCCTGTTGGACGTGCACGAACCTAGCCCCCGCGGCGCTCGCCCGTCCGGCCTTCCCGACGGAACCACCGGGATTCGCGGGACGCATGGGATGAAGGCGGTCAAACCCTCTGGGGCACAGGGCTGCTCACGGATCACGCCAGCCCGTCCCCGGTTCCTGTCCATCCCGCCCTCATGGCCGCGACGGGCGCACGTGACGTCACCCAGCAGACTCGTGGACAACACATAGCGTCCTGATAGCAACGGCCACCCCTTCTTCCAGACTGCCGACCTACGTTCTCGCGTGACAGGACGAATCGGATCGCGAAGACGGCGGAGACCAGATGGCCAGGGCACGGCAGGGCAAGGGGTGGCGCAGCCGCAGGGTGCTCGTCATCGCGGTGGCGGCGCTCGTCCTGGCAGGCGGTGGGGTCGCCTTCGCGGTCAACCACGGAACCGCGAGCGCGCAGACGCAGCCCCGCACCGTGACGGTCACCCACGGGACCGTGCAGCAGACGGTGTCGGCGAGCGGCACCATCGAGCCGGCCACCGAGGACGACCTGTCGTTCCCCTCGGCCGGCACCGTGGACAGCGTCGGGGTCGAGGTCGGCCAGCACGTCAGCAAGGGTGAGGTCCTCGCCTCGATCGACACGACGTCGCTCCAGAGCCAGGTCACCCTCGCGCAGGCCGTCGTCACGCAGGCGCAGGCTCAGGTCACCGCGGCCGGGACGAGCGGCTCCGCGAGCCAGATCGCGGCGGCCGACGCCCAGCTCGCCTCTGCGCAGGCCAAGCTCGTCGCGGCTCAGCAGGCCCTCTCCCAGGCCAGGCTCACCTCCCCCATCGACGGGGTCGTCGCCGCGGTCAACGTCAAGGTCGGCTCCACGGTCGGAGGCTCGGCCGGCTCGGCAAGCACCGGCGGGTCGGGGTCCTCGGGCTCCGGCTCGGGTCGCACCGCGAGCGCCGGCGGGTCGGGGTCCGGCGGCGGGTCGGGGTCCGGCGCGGCCGCGGGTGCCTCGGGGTCGTCGGCGAGCACCGCGGCCGTCTCGGTCATCTCGACCGACGCCTGGATCGTGCAGACGCAGGTCGCCAACGCCGACCTGGCGAGCCTCAAGAAGGGCCTGCAGGCCCAGATCCTGCCCAGCGGGTCGCGCACGACGATCTTCGGCACGGTCGAGGCGATCGGCATCGTCGCGTCGTCGAGCTCGAGCGGCACGTCGCAGTTCCCGGTCACCGTGGCCGTCACCGGGACCCCGGCGGGGCTGTATGCCGGCACGTCGGCCACCGTCTCCATCGTCGTCAAGCAGCTCGACGACGTGCTGACCGTACCGACGGTGGCGCTGAGCAGCTCGGGAGGCCGGACGACGGTGGCCGTGCTGCAGGGTGGCCAACAGGTCACGACCCCGGTCACCGTCGGCCGCATCTTCGGCGCCCGTACCGAGATCACCCACGGGCTCTCCGACGGCGCCCAGGTCGTGCTGCCCACGACGTTCGGCACCCGCGGGGCCGGGACAGGCGCCGGAACCGGTGCGCGGACAGGCGGATTCGGCGGCGGTGGCGGATTCGGCGGCGGCGGTGGCCTCGGAGGCGGCGGCTTCGGTGGCGGCGCCGGCAGCGGCACACGGAACGGGGGCTGAGGCATGACCGAGCTGCCCCTCTACGGCGACGACCTCTTCGACGGTCCTGCCCAACCCGGAGGCCACGCCGCGACGACGACCGCCGGGAGCCGACCCACGCCGATCCTCGAGCTCGTCGACGTCGGCAAGGCCTACCGCAGCGGCTCGCTTGCCGTCGATGCCCTTCGCGGGGTCGACCTCACGGTCGAGGAGGGCGAGTACGTCGCCGTCATGGGTCCGTCCGGCTCGGGCAAGTCGACCCTCATGCACATCCTCGGCTGCCTCGACGTCCCTTCGGGCGGGCGCTACCGACTGGCCGGCGAGGACGTCAGCGACATGGAGGAACGCCAGCTCGCCGACATCCGGAACCGACGGATCGGCTTCGTGTTCCAGCAGTTCAACCTCCTCCCGGCCATGCCCGCGTGGCGCAACGTCGAGCTGCCGCTCGTGTATGCCGGGGTGCCCCGTGCCGAACGTCGCGCTCGCGCCCTCGAGGCGCTCGGCCGCGTGGGCCTGTCCGAGCGGGTGGACCACCGTCCCGGTGAGCTGAGCGGCGGGCAGCAGCAGCGCGTCTCGGTCGCGCGGGCCCTTGTCACAGACCCCAGCCTGATCCTCGCCGACGAGCCCACCGGCAACCTCGACTCCGTCTCGACGACGGACGTGCTCGGCCTCTTCCGCGAGCTGCACGAGCAGGGTCGCACCGTCGTGCTCATCACGCACGAACCCGACGTCGCCCTCCAGGCCGAGCGCGTCATCCACATCCTCGACGGGCGGGTCGTCGACGACCAGCTCGTGACGGGAGGGACGAGACCGTGACGTGGACCGAGACGCTCCGCACGGCATACGACGCGATCCGCACACGACGCATGCGCTCGGCGCTGACCGTGCTCGGGATCCTCATCGGCATCGCGGCCGTCATGCTGACCGTCGGCCTCGGGCAGGGCGCGCAGGCCCAGGTCGCCAACCAGATCAACGCCCTCGGCTCCAACCTGCTCATCGTCACCCCCGGCAGCTCCACGCAGGTCGGCGGTGTCCGCGGTGGGCGCGGCTCCGCGACGACCCTGACGACCGCCGACGCGGCCGTGCTGTCCAACCGGCAGGTCGTGCCCGACGTCGCAGCGGTCGCGCCGGTCTCGACCTCGTCGCAGAGCGTCGTCGCCAACGGGCAGAACTGGACGACGAGCATCGTCGGGACGACCCCGCAGTGGCCGGCCGTCCGGGCCCGCTCGACCGACACGGGCCGCTTCTTCAGCCCGTCCGAGATGAGCGCGGCAGCCCCGGTGGCGGTCATCGGGTCGACGACGGCGCAGCAGCTCTTCGGGGTGCGCTCCCCCGTCGGCGAGACGCTGTCGGTCGGCGGCGTGCAGCTGACCGTCATCGGCGAGCTCAACACCGCCGGCTCGACGGTCGGCGGCGACCAGGACGACCAGGTCGTCATCCCGGCGACGACGTTCGCCGACGACTTCTCCGCCGGTGGCACGTCCGTCTCGTCGATCTACCTCGAGGCCGCGAGCCAGCAGGACCTCTCGGCCGCATACCAGGAGACGAGCAACGCGATGCTCACCTCGCACGGCGTGACTCCGGCCGCGGCCGACTTCCAGGTCAGCAGCCAGGCCTCGCTCGTGCAGACCGCGACGAGCACGGCCCGCACGCTCACCGTCCTGCTCGGCGGCATCGCCGCGATCTCCCTGCTCGTCGGCGGGATCGGGGTCATGAACATCATGCTCGTCTCCGTCACCGAGCGCGTCCGGGAGATCGGTCTGCGCAAGGCCCTCGGCGCGACGCCGCGAGTCATCCTGCGCCAGTTCCTCACGGAGGCGAGCCTGCTCGGACTCGTCGGGGGCGTGCTCGGGGTCGGACTCGGTGTCGCCGGCGCCCTGACGCTCCCCCAGCTCCTCGGACAGCCCGTCGCACTCTCGGCGACCGCCGCGCTCGGCGCGCTCGCCGTCTCGCTCGTCATCGGTGTCGCGGCCGGGGTCTACCCCGCCAACCGCGCCGCCCGCCTCGCCCCCATCGACGCCCTGAGAAGTGAGTGAGTTCCCCATGAAGCGCACCGTGTTCGCCATCGTCGCCGCAGCCGCAGCCCTCGGGCTCGCCGGGTGCAGCGGCGCCGCCCAGTCGGCGTCCGTCACCGGCTCGGGACAGACCCCCGCCGCCGGAACCTCGCCCACCGCGCCGGGTCCCGGTGGCGGGCGCTTCCCCGGTGTCTCCGGGCTGGTGGCGGCGGTGAGCGGCACGACGGCGCAGGTGCAGGGCGCGACGCAGCAGACTGCCGTCAGCTGGACCTCGACGACGCGCTTCACCGCCCAGGTCGCCACCACGGCTGCGGCCGTCAAGGTCGGCGAGTGCGTCATGGCTCGCCCGGCCCGGGGGGCCGCAGGTACCGGTGGCTCGGGCAGCACGGGCACCCCGACCACGACCGTGGCAGCCGCGACGGTCGAGCTGCTGCCCGGGCAAGGGGGCAGCTGCTCCTTCGGGGCGCTCGGTGGCTTCGGCGGCCGGACCGGCGCCCGCCCGTCGGGCACCCCCAGCGCACCGGCGACCCCGGGATCGGGCGCCGGCGGCGGTGCCGGACGTCGTGGCTTCGGTGCCGTCGGCACCGTCTCCGCCGTGGGATCCGGACAGTTCACCGTCTCCCCAGTGGGGCAGGCCGGCGGCGGCGCCGTCACTCCGCTGACCGTCGACTACACGTCCTCGACGACCTTCACCCGCCTCGCCGCGGCGAGCGCGAGCGCCGTCAAGGTCGGGGTGTGCGTCACGGCCCAGGGCCGTACCGACGACACGGGAGCCCTGACCGCCAGGTCGATCGCCGTCAGCGCACCCACCAACGGCACGTGCCAGAGCGGCTTCGGTGGACGCTTCGGCGGTGGACGCGGCACCGGCGCCCCGAGCACAGCGGGGGCCGGCAATGCCTGAGCGCACCGGAGTCCGGCGGGGGCCGCTCGTCGCCGGCGCCGGCCTGCTCGCCGTGCTGCTCGTCGCCGGCGGCGTCTACACCGCCTCGGCGAGCACCAGCAGCGCAGCGGCTGCCGACTACCGCACGACCGTCGTGAGCCGGGGCCCGGTGGACCAGGTGCTCACCCTGACCGGGACCGCCCAACGCGTCGACCAGGTCACCACCACCTTCCCGGCGAACGGCACCGTGACCCACATCGGGGTCGCGGTCGGCGACCACGTCTCGACCGGAGAGTCCCTGGCCACCATCGACCCGACGGCGCTCCGGGCAGCCCTCCTCGCGGCCCAGGCGACCCTGGCGCAGGACGAGGCCTCGCTCATCGCCGACCAGACCGCGACGACGACCACCAGCTCAACCACGGGCACGGCAGGCACGGGCACCGGCACCGGCACCACGACCCGGTCGGCCTCCGGAAGCGCGTCCGGCGGCGGCTCGACCACGGGCTCGAGCGGAAGCGTCGGGACGACGAGCCGCAGCGCCTCGACCTCCTCCCGCACGTCATCCGGTGCAGGCACGACGGGAACGAAGAGCACGACCGGAACGAAGGGCACGGGAACGAAGAGCACGACCGGCACCGGTCGCTCCGGCGGATCGGGCGCGGCCGCGGGCGGCCACTCGTCCACCGGCGGATCCGGACTCCCGCCACTCAGCACGCGCGCGATGGAGCGTTCGCTGGCCCGGGCCCAGCAGGCGCTGCTCGCCGAGGAGCAGGCCTGCGCCCCGGTGATCGGCACGCCCTCGTCAGGTGGCGGCCACACCCGGCCACCCAGTGGATCGCCCGGCCCCACCGGTGCGCCGACGACGTCGGGCGCGGCCCGGGCCAACCCCGCGGCCTACTCCCGCCCGACGAGCTCCACCGCGACGCCGACGGTCGGCGGGACGACCGCACCGACGACGACCGGCACGCCCGCGCCGACCGCCACCGGCGGCCCGACGGGCTCCCCCACGAGCACACCGACGGGCACCGCGACGAGCACGCCCACGACGACTGCCTCGCCCACGAGCCCTCCGCCTGTCGGCGGGGGCGGAGGCGGGGGCACGCCGACGCCGGACCAGCTGCGCACCTGCGCAGCCGCGATGGCGTCGGTCTCCTCGGCGCAGCACGCCGCTGAGTCGGCCATGAGCACGCTCGCCACGCAGATCGTCCACGAGCTCACCGTCGTCATGCACGCAGCCGCCGGGCAGGCGTCCGGCGCCCCCTCGACGGGCCGTGCTCCTGGCACCTCAGGCACCACGGGCTCCAGCGGCGCCTCGAGCTCCACCGGCCGAACGTCGGCCAGCGGCACCTCGCGGACGTCTACGACGCCGGCCGGCGTGACCACGCGAGGCAGCACGGGAGCTGGCACAGGTGGTGGCGGCGCTGGTGGTGGCGGCACAGGCGGTGGCAGCCCGGCCACGCGGGTCGCCTCCGACGAGGTGGCCATCCTGCAGGACCAGGCCGCCGTCACCCAGGCGCGGTCCGACCTCGCCGGAGCGACGCTCAAGGCGCCGATCGCGGGCACCGTGGGTCGCATCGACCTCTCCGTCGGTCAGGCCTCCACGGCCTCGACGGGCATCGTCGTCGTCGGGTCCGGGGCCGCCGACGTGACCGTCGACGTGCCCCTGGCCGACATGGGCCTCGTGCACTCGGGGCTCGCGGCCGACGTGACACCGGCCGGTGACGTCTCCGCCGTGCCGGGCACGGTCGACAGCGTGACCCTCCTGCCGGCATCCTCGACCGCGACGACCCCGGCCTATCCCGCCACGGTCGTCGTGCCCAACCCCACCCGGTCGATGGCGAGCGGGTCGGTCGTGTCCGTCGCGATCACGGTCGCGCAGGCGCCGGACGCGGACCGCGTGCCGGTGTCGGCTCTGTCCGGGGTGCAGTCGGGCTCTGCCGTCGTCCAGGTCCTCTCGGGCACCGCGACCGGCACGGCCTCGCGGGCGGTCACCGTCGGCGCCGTCGGCGGTGGTTTCGCGCAGGTCCTCTCCGGGCTCCAGCCGGGTGACCGCGTGGTGCTGGCCGACGCCTCGGCCGCCCTGCCGTCCAACCAGACGACCGGCCTGCGCGGGCTGGGCGGTGGTGGCTTCGCAGGTCGTGGCGGGGGCGCCGCCGGAGGGACCGGAGGGGCCGGCGGTGGAACGGGCACCGGTGGTGCGGGTCGCGCCGCCACGGGTGGCGGTGCGGGAGGCTGAACCGGGTCAGCTGACGTGCCGCTGCCGCCACCAGCCGACGACGTTGTTCTGGTGGCGCAGCATCACGAGCAACCCGATCGCCATGAGCCAGAGACCGGTCCACACGTCCCCCGGGGCGTGCCCGGTCCAGATGAGGACAGCGACGACCGCCATGGACAGGGCACCGAAGATGGAGCCGGCGGCGACCCACCGCGTGACGAGGACGGCGACCCCGAAGACGACGAGCACGACGAGCGCCACCCACGGGTGCACCCCGAGGATGGCTCCCAACGTCGTCGCGACGCCCTTGCCCCCGCGGCCCCTGAGGAACGGCGACCAGATGTGCCCGAGCACGGCCGCGATCCCGACGGCGTAGGCCGCGTGGGCACCGAGGAGATGGCCCGCGACGAACGTCGGGACGAGTCCCTTGAGCACGTCGAGCACGCCGACGACGACCCCCCACTTGCGGCCCAGGACCCGGCCCGCGTTCGTGGCGCCGGGGTTGCCCGACCCCGACGACGCGAGGTCCTTGCCGAGCACGCGCGCGATCATCGTCGCCGGGTTGAGCGAGCCGATGAGGAAGGCGGCGAGGATGCCGACGGCCCAGGTGAGCACGGTGGCGGGGTTCACGACTCGGTGGCCTCACCCGGTGACGGGGTCCGGGGCAGCGGCTCGCCGGGGCGTGGTGAGACGGCGATGGCCACGGTGCCCGGGCCCACGTGCGCCCCGACGACCGCCCCGAGCTCGACGACGAGGACCTCGGGCGACCCCGGGACCAGGTCGCGCAGCTCGCCGGCGATCTGGTCGGCGCGGGCGCGGGCGTCGAGGTGGTGGACGGCCAGGTCGACGGCGGTGCCGCCGGCGGCGACCTGCTCGACGACCATCGCCTCGATGCGCGCCACCGCGCGCGACGAGGTGCGCACCTTCTCGACGGGCACGATGCGGCCACCCCGCACGGCGAGGATCGGCTTGATCGCGAGGGCCGATCCGAGCAGCGCCGAGGCCGCGCCGATCCGGCCGCCACGACGCAGGTGCTCGAGGGTGTCGACGTAGAAGAGCACGCCGGACGGTCCCAGCCGGGCGTGCACGGCCTCGACGACCGTGGGCAGGTCGGCGCCTCCGGCCGCCGCCTCGGCGGCGGCGACCACCGCGAACCCCATGGCCATCCCGATCGTCTCGCTGTCGATGACCTCGACCGGCACGGACGCCTCGGACGCGGCGAGCCGGGCCGCCTCGACGGTGCCCGACATCTGCGACGACAGGTGGATCGAGACGATGCCCGTCGCCCCGTCGTCGACGAGCCGCCGGTAGGTCTCGGCGAAGACCTCCGGGGTCGGCCGCGACGTCGTGACGACGGTGTACTCGCGCAGGGCCGCCGCGACCTGCGTCGCGGAGATGTCCTGCCCCTCGACGTGGTCGCGACCACCGACGACGACGTGGAGCGGCACGACATCGACGGCGTGCCGTTCGAGGACCTCCTCGGGCAGGTAGGCCGTCGAGTCGGTGACGATCCTCGTGGTCACGTCACGCTCCCTCCGTCGTCGGTCAGCTCGTCACATCGGCACGACGTTGACGAGCTTCGGGGCCCGGACGATCACGGTCCGGATCCCGTCCTCCGTGGCCGCCCTGACCTTCTCACGCCCGAGCGCCAGCTCGCGCAGCTCGTCCTCGGAGATGTCGGGGCTGACCTCGACCCGGTCCCGCACCTTGCCCTTGATCTGGATGACGCAGGTGACCTGCTCCAGCACGATCTTGGCTGGGTCGCTCACGGGGAACGCGGCATACGCCACCCCGCCCTCGTGACCGAGGCGCTGCCACATCTCCTCGGCGATGTGCGGGGCGACGGGCGCCAGCATGAGGACCATCGCCTCGACGACCTCGCGCGGCGGGGCGTCGAGCTTCGTCACGGCGTTGTTGAGCTCGATGAGCTTGGCGATGGCCGTGTTGAAGCGCAGGCCCTCGAAGTCCTCGCGGACCCCGGCGATCGTCTGGTGCAGCTGCGTCGTCAGCGTCTGGTCGAGCGCCGCGTCGACGACGCGCACCTCGCCGGTCGCCTCGTCGACGACGTTGCGCCACAGTCGCTGCAGGAAGCGCTGGCTGCCGACGACGGCCCGGATCTCCCAGGGCTTGCTCAGCTCGAGCGGGCCCATCGACATCTCGTAGACGCGGAAGGTGTCGGCGCCGTAGACGTCGTACATCTCGTCGGGGCTGACGGAGTTCTTCAGCGACTTGCCGATCTTGCCGTACTCGCGGTTGACCTGCTGGCCCTCCCACGTGAACGTCGGCTCCGCGCCGTGGCTGCCGGGGTGCTCCTCGACCTCCGAGGCGGTGACGTACTGGCCGCGGCTGTCGGTGTAGGCGTACGCCTGGATGTAGCCCTGCGAGAAGTACTTCCGGAACGGCTCCTCGCTGCTGACGTGGCCGAGGTCGAAGAGGACCTTGTGCCAGAAACGGGCGTAGAGCAGGTGGAGCACCGCGTGCTCCACGCCGCCGACGTAGAGGTCGACGCCGCCCGGGTCGCGCGTGCCGGCCGGGGCGCCCTCGACGGGCGTGTCGTGTCGGCCCAGCCAGTACGCCTCGTTGGCCGGGTCGACGAAGGCCTCGTGGTTGGCCGGGTCGAGGTAGCGCAGGTAGTACCAGCACGAGCCGGCCCAGTTGGGCATCGTGTTCGTCTCGCGGCGGAACGTCCGCAGCCCGCGGCCGTCGCCGAGGTCCTTCTCGACCTGCACCCACTCGGGCACGCGCGACAGCGGCGGCTCCGGGCTGCTCTGCGCGTCGTCGGGGTCGAACGTCTTGGGGCTGTAGTCGGGCACGTCGGGAAGGGTCAGCGGCAGCTCGTCGTCGGGGACGGCATACGCCACCCCGTCCTCGTCGAACATGATGGGGAACGGCTCGCCCCAGTAGCGCTGGCGGCTGAAGAGCCAGTCGCGGATGCGGTAGCTGATCGTGCCCTCGCCGATGCCCTCCGCGTCGAGGAAGTCGATGATCTTCGCCTTGGCGTCCGCGACGTGGAGCCCGTCGAGCGAGATGCGCTCGTTCGAGCTGTTGACGGCGACGCCGTCGCCGAGGAACGGCTCGTCGTCGGGGTGGCCCTCCGTCGGCTGCACGGTGCGGACGATCGGGATGTCGAACTTCTCGGCGAACTCCCAGTCGCGGGTGTCCTGGCCGGGCACGGCCATGATCGCGCCGGTGCCGTAGCCCATCAGGACGTAGTCGGCGACGAAGACCGGGATGCGCTCTCCCGTCAGGGGATTCGTGGCCCACGAGCCAGTGAAGACACCGGTCTTGTCCTTGCCCTCGGTCTGGCGCTCGACGTCGCCCTTGCGGGACGCTGCGAGCTGGTATGCCGTCACGGCCGCCTCGGGGGTGGCGCTCGCGTCGGTGTCCGCACCCTTCCAGGCCTCCTTGGTGCCATCGGGCCAGCTGCCCTGCGGCACCAGGGAGTCCACGAGCGGGTGCTCGGGCGCGATGACCATGAAGGTCGCGCCGAAGATCGTGTCGGGGCGCGTCGTGAAGACGTCGATGCCGTGCTGCTCGCCCGAGGCGGTGACGACGGGGAAGGTGACGCGGGCGCCCTTGGACCGGCCGATCCAGTTGCGCTGCATGAGCTTGACCTTCTCGGGCCACTCGACCCCGTCGAGGTCGTCGGCCAGCCGGTCGGCATACGCCGTGATGCGCATCTTCCACTGGCTGAGGTTGCGCCGGAAGACCGGGAAGTTGCCCCGCTCGGAACGGCCCTCGTTGGTGACCTCCTCGTTGGACAGCACCGTGCCCAGGCCCGGGCACCAGTTGACGGGCGCCTCGTCGGTGTAGGCCAGGCGGTAGCCTTCGAGGACCTCGGCGCGCTCGGTCGCGGACAGGTCGGCCCAGCCGCGACCCTCGGCATCGAGGACGGCACGACGGCCGGACTCGAACTCCTCGACGAGCTCGCTGATCGGGCGCGCCCTGCCCCGGCCGCCGTCCTCGCGCACGGCGTCGGTGTCGTACCACGCGTCCCAGATCTGCAGGAAGATCCACTGCGTCCAGCGGTAGTAGTCGTCGTCGATCGTCGCGAAGGTGCGGCGGTTGTCGAAGCCCAGCCCGAGCCGGCGCAGCTGGCGCTTCATGTTCGTCATGTTCTCCTCGGTGGTCTTCCGAGGGTGCTGGCCGGTCTGGACGGCGAACTGCTCCGCGGGCAGGCCGAAGGCGTCGTAGCCCAGCGCGTGCAGGACGTTCTTGCCGAGCATCCGGTGGAACCGGCTGTAGACGTCGGTGGCGATGTAGCCCAGCGGGTGGCCGACGTGCAGGCCGACGCCCGAGGGGTAGGGGAACATGTCGAGGACGATGAGCTTCTCGCCGCGGGCGGCGACCTTCTCGGGCTCGGCCCAGGGTCCGGCCGGGTTGGGCGCGTTGAACGTGCCCTCCTCCTCCCAGCGGTCCTGCCAGGCGGTCTCGATCTGCTGCGCCATCGCGGCGGTGTAGCGGAACGGGGTGTCGTTCGTCTGCTCGCTCATGTCTTCTCTTTCGTCGCTGCTGGGCCCGGGCAAAAGAAAACCCCTCGCACAGGAGGGGAAGCCGCGTTGATGTCGGGAGTCCCGACCTTCGTCAACGCGGCTGCGGAAGAAGCAGCAGGCCAGCCATGGTGCCAAGGTTAGCGCAGGCCCTCCGCGCCGCCCCGTCGCCCGCTCGCTGCCCGCTGCTCGGCTGCGGGGTCCACCACCTGTCGAGACGAGTCGGCGAACGTGGCGTTGTCTGCCAGACTCGTCCAATGCCCATGCGCAAGTTCCAGCACACGGTCACCGCCGACGACACCTCCGCCAAGGTCGGCAGTGGTGACCTCGACGTCCTCGCTACACCGCGTCTCATCACGTGGTGCGAGAACGCCGCCTTCCAGGTCTGCCAGCAGACGATCGACTCGGACCACACGACGGTCGGGACGACGGTGAAGATCGAGCACGTGAAGGGCAGCGCCGTCGGCTCAGAGATCACCGTGCTGTGCGCCGAGCCGATCAACGACGGGCGCCGGCTCGTGTGCCACGTCACCGTCAAGGACTCCGACGGCGAGGAGCTCGCCCGCGGCGAGATCCACCGCGCGGTCGTGGACCCCGACCGCTTCATGAGCAAGTGCCAGCGGGTGCTCTGAGCGGCTTCCCAGCGGCCGTTGGGACGATGGCCGGGTGACGCTCGGTCTGATCGGCGCCCTCCTCGCGGCGCTCGCCTACGGCGCGGCCACCGTGCTCCAGGCGGTGGGCGTCCGCCGCGCTGCAGCCCTGCCGGCCGGTACGGCCGTCACCGGGCGCATCCGCGCCGGGTGGCCGTATGCCGTGGGCCTCGCTCTCGACGGGCTCGGTTTCCTCGCGTCCGTGGCGGCGTTGCGCACGCTGCCCCTCTTCCTCGTCGAGTCGGCCGTCGCCTCGTCGGTCGCCGTCACGGCCGTGCTGTCGGTGCTCGTCCTGCACGTCCGCCTCGGACTGCCCGAGGTCGTCGGGCTGCTCGCGGTCGGCGTGGGCCTCACCGGCCTGGCCCTCACGGCAGCGGACGGACCCGCCGTGCAAGCGGGGCCTGCAGCGACGTGGTGGCTGTTCGTCGCTGCCGTGCTCGTCGGGGCCCTGCTCGTCGCCGGTGTCCGCGACCGGCGACACGGTGCCGTCCTGCTCAGCATCGCCGCGGGTCTCGGCTTCGGCGGCGTCGGCGTCGCCGCCCGCCTCCTCGTGATCCCCTCCCCGGTGTGGGCGCTCGCCACCGACGGGCTGGCCTGGGCCCTCGTCGTCCACGCGGTGCTGGCGACCGTCGCCTACGGGATGGCGCTGACCCGGGGCCGCGTCACGACGGTCGCCGCACTGACGTTCGCGACCGAGACGGTCCTGCCCGCGGCAGTGGGCCTGGCGGCGCTCGGGGACCGGGTCGCGCCGGGGCGCGCCCCGTGGGCGGCTGCGGCGTTCGTCGTCACCCTCGCCGGGTGCATCGCCCTGGCGAGCCGGGCCGAGCCCGGTGAGCCCGGTGAGCCCGGTGAGCCCGGTGAGCCCGGTGAGCCCGGTGAGCCCGGTGAGCCCGGTGAGCCCGGTGACGCCGACGACCGCGCCGGAGGCGGCGAGCACGACAGCCCGTCGACGTCGGGGAGTCCGCAGGGCGCACCCGACGCCTCCCGTCGACCCTGACTCCGGGTCACCGCCGACGCAGCCGCTCCATCTCGGACTCGATCTGCTGCTCGGTCGGCTCGTCCACGACGTAGGCGTCCACGGCGTTGGCCACGAGGCCGATGCCCCAGCCGGCGAGGACGAAGGCCGGCCAGAAGAAGGCCGCCCCGGTCATGGCCCAGATGAGGACGAGCATCGCGTTGACGAGGACGTAGATGAGCAGGTGGATCCGGAAGTCCGCCTTCTTCTTGAGCCGGCCGAGGGCTCTGCCGCGCAGGTCCTCCTGGGGCGCAACGACGCGGTCGACGGTCGGGTCGGGCACGTCCGGGTGGGGGTCGACCGGGATCTGGTTCGCGGTCATCGGGCTCACCGCTCCTTCGCGGGCCGCCGTGCAGCGGACCCACACGGCTCCCACCTCCAGCGTAGGCCGGCCGACGTCGCCTGACCTGGGACCGTGCGGTGGATCACCCACTCCCGCAGTCGAGCCCAGTCGCACGGCAGACGTCGGTCAGAGCACGTAGGCGTCGCCGTCGCGGCGGAAGCCGAGACTCTCGTAGTACGGCTCGACCATGTCGGGAGGCGTGAGCACCCGCCGGAACCCGCGGCGCCGGAACGGGCCCTCCGCCCCGAAGACGAACTCCCCCGGCGTCAGGTCCCGGTGACGTGGAGTCACCCAGTCGAGGAGCAGCTGCGCGGTGCCCCCACCCGCGTCGTGCATGAGCACCACGCCGACCGTCTCGTCGCCGCGGAGGACGAGGTAGGACGGGTCCCCCGCGAAGGGGTCGTGCACGAACTGGGGGTTGTAGCGCCGGATGTCGCCCTCGTGCACCCGCAGCACGTGCCGCAGGTACGTGTCGTCACCAGCCACCTCGAGCACCTCGTAGGCACCGGCGTCGTGCTTCTGTCGCGACATCCGCGTCAGCTGGACGATGTTGATGCCGGCGAGCACGACGTTGAGGCCGACCATCGGCCAGACGTGGTTGACGGCGTTGTAGACGATCAGGACGACACAGCCGACGAGGTTGATGAGCCGGAGCCGTCGCAGCTGCGTCTGCAACAGCGACCACACGAGGACCGCAGACCCGGCCCAGCCGACCGCCTCGAGCCACCAGGAACCCATGGCCGCGACCCTAGCCCTGTGGCGGGGGCCCGTCCGTCGATCGGCGCGACCGGGGCGACCGGGGCGACCGGGGCGACCTGGGCGGTTCGTGGCCGACGAGCTTGAGACCGATGACCGAGGCGACGATCCCGGCGAGCAGGAGCACCTTGGCGGCCGAGAAGGCCTCGCCCCCCGTGGTCATGGCCCACGTGACGGTGAGCGCCGCGCCGAGGCCGGTCCACACGGCATACGCCGTCCCGATCGGGATCGAGCGCACGGCGCGGGCGAGCCCGACCATGCTCAGGGCGCCCGCGACGAGGAAGAGCGCGGCCGGCGCCGGTCGGGAGAGGCCGTCGGAGGCGGCGAGCGCCGAGGCCCAGACCGCCTCGAGGACGGCGCTGGCGAGCAGCACGACCCACGGCATCACGCCACCGCCTTGAGACCGGCGACGCAGGCGACGAGCACGAGCAGCAGTGCGGCACGGGCGAATCCGAGCCGCTCCTCGCGCCGGGCGACGGCGAGCAGCACGGTGCCCACGGCCCCGATGCCCACCCACACGGCATACGCCGTCCCGGCCGGGAGGGCTGTCATGGCCCACGCGAGCCCGACCATGCTCAGCACGAGCGCGCCCCCGAAGAGGGCGGTCGGGCGGGGACGGCGGAAGCCGTCCGAGGCGGCGAGCGCGGTGGCCCAGACGGCCTCCAGCGTGCCAGAGAGGATGAGGGCGAGCCAGTGCACGACGATCCGATCTGGCCGTCTTGTCGCTGTGCGGGTACGGCTCCCTCGTCCGCGAACGCGGCTCGCGCGCTCGGTATCCGACCTACCCACGGGCCGCCCTCGGCCGAAACGAGGTATCAGCCCGCCACCCGCGGCGTACTGTCGAGTGCAGGCGCGCTCCTGCGGACAGAGGATCGCCATGAGCCGTGACTATCTCGACTTCGACGTCGCCGTGACCCGCGAGGGCCAGGGGTATGCCGCCCGCGTCCTCGCGTCGCCCGTCGGCCAGGCCTCGGTCCCCTTCACCCTCCCCTTCGTGGCCACGGACCTCGCGCAGTTCATGGTCGCGGTGGGGCCACCGCGGGTGTCCTCGAGGCGGCTCGTGCCGGCGGAGGCACGGGTCCTCGACGTCAGGGAGTACGGCCGGAGGCTCGGTGACGCCCTGCTCTCCGGTGAGGTGGGCAAGGCCTTCCGGGACAGTCTCGACGCGGCCCGGAGCGAGGGTCGGGACCTGCGCCTCCGCCTGCGGCTCGACGCGGTGCCGGACCTCGACCCGGTCCCGTGGGAGTACCTCTACGACACGGCACTCGGCCGGTTCCTCACGCTCTCGCAGGAGACACCGGTCGTCCGGCTGCTCGACTCGCTCGAACGGCCACCGGTCGTCCGGGTCGAGGCGCCCCTGCGCGTGCTCGTCATGATCTCGAGCCCGAGCGACCTGCCCGAGCTCGCGGTCGACCGCGAGCGGGAGCTGCTCATGGCGACCACGGGCGACCTCGTCGCGAGCGGCCGGCTCACGGTCACGGTGCTCGAGGCGGCGACGCTGACGGCGCTCCAGCGCGCCCTGCTCGACGACTTCCACGTCTTCCACTTCATCGGTCACGGTGGTTTCGACCAGGAGGCCCAGGAGGGCGTGCTCGTCCTCGAGCGCGACGACGGCACGGCGCACCGCGTGTCCGGGGCGCGGCTGGGGACCCTGCTCCACGACGCCCGCACCATGCAGCTCGCGGTGCTCAACGCGTGCGAGGGCGCGCGCTCGTCCGGGCGCGACGCCTTCTCCGGCGTCGCGCAGGCGCTCGTGCGCCAGGGTCTGCCGGCAGTCGTGGCGATGCAGACCGAGATCTCCGACCGTGCTGCCCTCGTCTTCAGCCACGAGTTCTACTACTTCCTGACGCGCGGCCTCGGGATCGACGCCGCCATCTGCGAGGTGCGCAAGGCGATGGCGGTGTCCGACGAGGCCTCGGAATGGGGCACCGCGGTGCTGCTCCGCTCCGGCGCCGAACAGCCGTTCTCGTTCACGGCCGGGGCCGCGGCCCGGGCCGAACGACCCGGGAGCCGCCTCGAGTCCCTGTACGACGCCGCGAAGGGGGCGCTTCAGGCGAGCGCCCCGGCGACGGCCCTGCCGCTGCTCGAGCAGATCGCGTCCGAGCACCCGGACTACGAGGACGTCACGCAGCTGCTCGAGCGGGTCCGCCCAACGTCCCGGCCGGAGCCGGACCCGGAGGCAGAGCCGGAGCCGGCGCTGGCGGCAGAGCCGGAGCCTCAGCTGGTGTCCGGCGAGGAGGCCGAGCCCGACCGGCACCGACGCGGCCGCAGCGGTCTGGTGCCCGGTCTCGTCGGTCTCGTCGTCCTCGTCGCCCTGCTCTGGGTCGGTCTCACCCAGGCACCACGGTGGTTCTCCGGGGCGACGTCCGGCGGCACCTCCGCGTGCGGTGCTCCCGCGGCCTCGGGCGCCACGCCCGCGGCGACGACGTTCGTCGCCGGGTGCGCCACGACGACGCCCTCGATCGACGGCGACTTCGGCGACTGGGACGGCGTGCCGACGCTCCCCATCTCCCACGTCGTCGCCCAGCGCGGCACCCCGCAGCGGGCGTTCGGCGGCGACTGGCAGGTCGTCTGGGACACCGGGGCGCTCTACCTCCGGGTGCACGTCGACGACGCGGACCTGCGCGGTGTCGACGCGGCCCAGCCGGGCGCGTACTTCAACGGGGACGGGTTCTCGTTCGAGTTCGGTCCGGACGCCCGTCGGCTCTCCCCCTCGGCGACGACGCGCCCCGGCCAGGACGTCGACGTCATGGTGGGACTCTCGAGCGACGCGCCGAGCTCGGGGGTCGCGGCGATCAACCCGGCAGCGCGCGGCACGTTCGTCGTGGGCACACGCCACCCGGAGATCACGGTCGGGAGGGCCGATGCCGTGAGCGGCTACGACCTCGAGGTCCGGGTGCCCTGGTCGTCGCTGCAGCTGGCGACTCCCCCGGCGCCCGGCACGGTCTTCTCGATGAACGTCAACATCAGCGACGCGACGAGCGCCCCTGCCGCGTGGACGTTGCGGACGATGAAGAGCACGAACGCCGCCCGCACCGCGGACACGCAGGGCCTTCCTCGCGGGTGGCAGACCGTCACCCTGTCCGACGCGGCCTCGTGACATGGGCGCGCGGCTCTACGCCCTCCTCGTCGGGGTCGACGCCTACCCACCTCCGGTCCCGGCGCTGACGGGCTGCGTCAACGACGTCACACGCTTCGCCGAGGTGCTCGGCGAGCGCGTGGGCGCAGACGCGCTCGACCTGGTGGTGCTCCGGGACGGCGAGGCGACCCGGTCCGCGGTGACCACCCAGCTGACGAAGCAGCTGGGGCGCGCCACGGCGCAGGACGTCGCCCTCTTCTACTTCAGCGGGCACGGTTCGCAACAAGTGGCACCCGAGGCGTCGTGGTCCGTGGAGCCGGACCATCGCGACGAGACGATCGTGTGCGTCGACAGCCGGTCCCCGGGGAGCTGGGACGTGGCCGACAAGGAGCTCGCCGCCCTGCTCGCCGGCGTCACGGCGTCCGGGTGTCACGTGCTCGTGGTGCTCGACTGCTGCCACTCGGGTGACGGCACGCGCGACGCCGACGAGGTCGTCCGCCTCGCGCCCCCGGACCTGCGGCCGCGGCCCTCGTCCACCTACCTCGGCGGGAACGCCGCGACCGGACGGGTCCGTGGTGGCGGGCGATGGACCCCGGCAGGACGCCACGTCCTGCTCGCGGCCTGTCGCTCCTCCGAGCGGGCCCGCGAGGTCACCGTCGCCGGCCGCCGGCACGGAGCGCTGTCGGCCGCGCTCGTCTCGGCGCTCACCGGTGCGGACGGACGGCCCACCTACCGCGACGTGCTGCGGCTGGTCACAGCGGACGTGACGAGCCGGGTTGCCGACCAGCACCCCCAGGTCGAGACGACCGACGCGACCGAGCTCGACCGCCCCTTCCTCGGCGGGGCGGTCGCAGCGACGCCCCGCCCGCTCACCCTGAGCCGGCTGCCGGACGGGTGGTCCATCGACCTCGGCGCCGTGCACGGGGTGCCCGAGCCCATCGGCGACGACACGACCGAGCTGGCCGTCTACCCGTTGACGGGCGAGACCTCGGGGGCTCCACTCGCGACCGCCCTCGTCACCGAGGTCCTGCCGGACCGCAGCCTTGTCGACCTGGCCCCGGAGCTCGACGCGGCCCACGTCTACCGCGCCGTCGTCACCGCGATCCCCCTCGCGCCGTTGCGGGTCGGTGTCGTCGGCGACGCCACGGGCACCGTCGCCCTGCGCGAGGCGGCTGCCCGGGCCGACGAGACGCTCGTCGAGCTCGTCGAGCTCGTCAGGTTGGCCGACGCCGACGCCGATGCGGGCGACGGCGCGTCCGACCTGCTGGTCCGCGCGACCCCGGACGGGTTCGTCATCACCCGACCCGGCGTCACCCGGCCCCTCGTGCCCGTCGTCGGGGGCGACGCCCGCGAGGAGCGGACCGTCCTCGCGCTCGAACGCGTGGCCCGCTGGCTGCGCCTCTCCGCGCTCGCCAACCCGGCCACGCGGCTGTCCGACGGATCCGTCCTCCTGGAGGTCGACGCAGGCTCCGGTGCCGTGGGCGCGGGGGGCACCCTGACGGTCACGTATGCCGGGAGCGTTCCGCCGCGGTTCACCGTAGGTCTCGCGAACACCACGTCCACCCCCCTGTGGGCGGCCCTGCTCGACCTGACGGAGACCTACGGCATCTTCACCGACGCGTTCCCGGCCGGCTCCGTCGCACTCGGGCCCGGAGAGAGGACGAGCGTGGACCTCGTCGGACAGGTCAGCGACGGGGCGTGGGCGGCGGGCACCGTCTCGCTCCGCGACCAGCTCATGGTCGTCACGAGCACGGTGGAGTTCGACCCGCGGTCGCTCGAGCAGGAGGAGCTCGACGTCAGCGCGCCACCCGCCGAGAGCGTGCGGGGCGTCGACACGCCGGCCGGGGCCGCGTCGACGCTCGACCGGGTGCTCGGCGGCACCAGGACCCGTCGCCTCGGTCCTCGGCCGGAGGGGGCCGCCCTCGCGGACTGGCGCACCGACTCGGTCTTCGTCGTCACGTCGAGGCCGCGGTGATGGGCAGGGCCACGCCATGACCGAGGGGTGGGCCTACACGGGCGGTCCTCCCGCCTCCGGGAGCGTGGCGACCGTCGCGGTCGTCGAGGGCCGGAGCTTCTGCGTGTCCGGACCGTCCGGCGACATCGGGACCTCCGGCGGCCACGGGCTCGTGGTCAAGGACACCCGCTTCCTCGACCACCTCGAGCTGCGCGTCGACGGCGAACCGCTCGAGCCGTTGACGGTCGAGCACATCGGGCCGCACGCAGCGACCTTCGTCACGCGCCGTCGACCTCGTCCGGGGCTCGCCGACAGCACCCTGCTCGTCGTGCGACGTCGCTACGTCGGCAACGGGATGGTCGAGGACGTCACGCTCGAGAACCTCAGCAACGCCGAGGCGGACGTGACCCTCACGCTCACGGCAGCCACCGACTTCGCGAGCCTCTTCGACGTCAAGGAGGGACGGATCGGCAGGGGCGACGGCCGCATCGAGGTCACGACGGACGACACGACCCTCCGGCGTCGGCTCGACCGCCCGGACTCACGGGCGGTCGAGCTCAGCGCCACGGGCGGCTGCCAGGTGTTCCGCCACGGTCTCGTGTGGCGCCTGTCGGTGCCCGCCAGGTCGAGAACGACGTTCACGGTCCGGGTCGTGCCGGTCTTCCGTGACGTCCCTCTCCCCTCGCCCTACCGCACGGGGGTGTCGCGCCGCGAGAGTCATCCGGCTCTGGAGCACCGACGCTGGCGCGAGCGCAGTCCGGTCGTCGCGGCCGCCGACCCACGCCTCGACCGACTCGTCCGCGCGAGCACCGATGACCTGTCGGGACTGCGGATCACCGACCCACAGCACCCCAGACGGATCGTCCTCGCGGCCGGGGCTCCGTGGTTCATGACGCTCTTCGGCAGGGACTCCCTGCTGACGGCCTGGATGCTGCTGCCCCTGGACGCGCGAGTCGCCCGAGGCACGTTGGAGACCCTCGCGCAGGCGCAGGGCCGGACCGTGGACCCGCTCACCGAGGAGGAGCCGGGCCGCATCCTCCACGAGATCCGGTCGGGGCTGCTGGACGAGGCGAGCGAGGGCGAGGAGACCGTCTACTACGGCACCGTCGATGCCACCCCCCTGTTCGTCATGCTCGCGGGCGAGCTGCACCGTTGGGGCGCCTCGAAGGCCGAGTCGGCCTCGCTCGCGCCACACGTCCGACGGGCGCTCGCCTGGATCGAGCGGTACGGCGACGCCGACGGGGACGGGTTCGTCGAGTACGAGCGGGCCACGGACCGGGGGCTCGTCAACCAGGGCTGGAAGGACTCCTTCGACGGCATCACGTACGACTCGGGTGCCATCGCTGCTCCGCCGCTGGCTCTCGCGGAGGTCCAGGGCTACGTCTACGCCGCGCTCCTCGCCGGGGCCGAGCTCGCCCGGGCCGGGCACGACGACGATCGTGCCCACGACCTGGAGGAGCGCGCCGCGACGCTCAAGCGCCGCTTCAACGAGTCCTTCTGGCTGCCGGGGCGTGGCTACTACGCGATGGCGCTCGACGCCCACAAGCGTCCCGTCGACGCGCTCGGCTCCAACATGGGCCACTGCCTGTGGACCGGGATCGTCGACGACGAGCACGCCGCGTCGGTGGCGGCCTCGCTCATGTCGCGCGAGATGTTCACCGGGTTCGGCATCCGCACGCTGTCGTCGGCGGCCGGTGCCTACAACCCGATGAGCTACCACAACGGGTCGGTCTGGCCCCATGACAACGCCATCATCGCGGCGGGTCTGCGGCGCTACGGCTTCGTGGCGGAGGCCAACCGGGTGGTCCTCGGCCTGCTCGACGCCGCGGCCGGCTTCGGCGACCGGCTGCCCGAGCTGTTCTGCGGCTTCGACCGTCACGAGTTCGCCCGACCGGTGCCCTACCCGACGTCGTGCTCGCCCCAGGCCTGGGCCGCGGCCGCCCCGCTCCTGCTCGTCCGGTCCCTGCTCGGCCTCGAGGTGGACCTGCCCCGTGGTGTCGTGCGCCTCGACCCGCGGCTGCCCGACCGGCTGCTGCCGATCTCGATCGGCCAGCTCCACGTCGGCGGCGACCTGCTGCGGGTGTCCGTCGACCTCTCCGGCTGGCAGGTCTCGGGGCTCACGGACGGGCTGCGCGTCGATCGGGGGCCGGGTGGGTCCGGTCCGCCGCGCCCTGCCGAGTGAGGAACGTCGCGGTCCGCGCCGCACGCGACCCCCGCCGCGTACGGTGGAAGTGGGCCCGCCGACCACCCCGATGCGGGACGTCCGGGCCCGGGGGGTGGTGCAACGTGTCCACGGTCTCGACGTCCGGCGCAGGCCCGCACGTCGTGCTCCGGCCGCGGCCCCTGCGCATCGCGGTGGTGGCGCCGCCCTACTACTCGGTCCCGCCCCAGGGCTACGGCGGGGTCGAGTCCGTCGTGGCGGGACTCGTCGACCGGCTCGTGGCCCACGGGCACCACGTCGTCCTCTTCGCCGCACGAGTGCGCGGCACGACGGCGCAGGAGTTCGTCCGCACGTGGGAGACACCGCCCACCGCCCAGCTGACGCTGGCCCTGCCGGAGGTGGTGCATGCCGCGCGGGTCGAGGCCCTGCTCCTGGCGCACCCGGTGGACCTCGTCCACGACCACACCCTGGCCGGGCCCCTGACCGCGCAGGCACGACGCTCACCGACGGTCGTGACGGTGCACGGTGCGATGGACGACCTGTCGGAGGTCTATCGGCCGCTGGACGGGTCCGTGAGCCTGGTCGCGGTCTCCGACGCCCAGCGGCGTCGCGCCCCGGACCTCAACTGGGTGGCCACCGTCCACAACGGCATCGACGTCGACAGCTTCCCCTACCGGGCCGAGAAGGACGACTACGTCCTGTTCCTCGGCCGTTTCCACCCGGACAAGGCACCCCATCTGGCGATCGAGGCGGCCCGCCGCGCGGGGGTGCGCATCATCCTGGCCGGCAAGTGCAGCGAGGAGCTCGAGCACGAGTACTACCGCGACGTGCTGGCTCCGATGCTGGGCCCCGACGCCGTCGCGGTCGGGGTCGCCGACGCCGCCCTGAAGCGCCGGCTCCTGGCCGGCGCCCGTTGCCTCGTCTTCCCCATCCGCTGGGAGGAGCCGTTCGGCCTCGTCATGGTCGAGGCCATGGCGTGCGGGACCCCGGTCGTGGCGCTGGCCCGGGGAGCCGCGCCGGAGGTGGTGGCGCACGGTCGCACCGGCTTCGTCGTCGACCGGCCGGAGCAGCTCGCGGAGGCCATCCGAGACTGCGCCTCCCTCGAGGCGGCCGAGTGCCGGCGCCACGTGAGCAGCCGGTTCGGCCTCGAGGCGATGGCGACCGGTTACGAGGGTGCCTACCGGCGAGTGCTCGCCCGCACGGACCCCGCATCGGCGGGTGGTCCGTCGACCCCGCCGACCACGACGTCACGCTGAACAGGACCCACCCGATCCACCGGACTCGTACGAGGAAGGGTCCGGACGCAAGAAGACCGGACAGGATTCCTGTCCGGTCTTCTTCGCATCGGTGGAGCTGAGGGGACTCGAACCCCTGACCCCCTGCATGCCATGCAGGTGCGCTACCAGCTGCGCCACAGCCCCGTGCGGGTGTCACCTCGTCGAAGCGACTGCGTAACCATAGCGGGTCCGCGCCCCTCCGCCAAAATCGGGGGCGGCCTTTCGGGTCAGACGTTCCAGGGCCCGAGGTTCCAGCCGCTGATCCGCCAGCGCGTCGCCTCCGAGTAGCTCTTGCCCGCCTCGACGAGCTCGATCCAGTGGCAGTTGCCGAGGCCCCGGAAGACGGCGTCGGACACGTCCTGGTCGAGCCCCACGAGATCGCTCACCGCGACGCGGGCGCTCACGCCGTGAGCCACGACGACCGCGGTCTCCCCGGCCTCCAGCTCGTCCGAGATCTCGCGCAGGGCGGTTCCGGCCCGGTGCGCCACCTGTGCCATGGTCTCGCCGGTGACGCCACGGGGAGCGTCCTCGCCACGGTCCAGGGCGGCGACGACCTCGGGGTAGCGCTCACGGACCTCGTCGGCGTGCAGGCCCTGCCACTCGCCCACGTGCACCTCGCGCAGGCGCGGGTCGAGGCGCACCTCCAGCCCGGTCAGCCCGGCGATGGCCTCGGCCGTCGCCGCTGCGCGCCGGAGGTCGCTCGAGACGATGAGCGACGGGGCGTAGGCCGCCAGGTGCGGGGCCGCGGCCTGCACCTGCGCACGTCCGCGCTCGGACAGCTCGGTGTCCTTGTGGCCCTGCCAGATCCGAGCCGCGTTGTCGACCGTCTCGGCGTGACGCACGACGACGACGCGACGCGGCCCGGCAGACGACGCCGAGGTCACGCCTCGTCGACCTCGGCGGCGTCGTCGGCCTCGTCTGCGGCACCCGGTCGGGCCGGTGCGGTCACCGTCGCGAGGTCGATCTCGGGGCAGTCCTTCCACAGCCGCTCGAGCGCGTAGTACTCGCGCTCCTCCTCGTGCTGGACGTGCACGATGATGTCGCCGAAGTCGATGAGGACCCATCGGCCCTCGCGCTCGCCCTCACGGCGGATCGGCTTGCTGCCGAGCTCGCGCAGCCGGTCCTCCACCTCGTCAACGATGGCCCCGACCTGGCGCTCGGACGGCGCCGACGCGATGACGAACACGTCGGTGAGCGGCATCTGCTCGCTCACGTCGATGGCGAGCACCTTCTCGGCGAGCTTCTCCTCGGCAGCCAGGGAGGCCACCTTCGCGAGCTGGATCGAATGGTCTGCTGCGGTCACGAATCTCCTCGGTGGGGCGCCGACAGCACGTGTGCCGGCGCGGAGCCTGCGCTCGCCGGGTCGGCGGCATACAGGCGGTACTTGTTGATGTACTGGACGACCCCGTCGGGCACGAGGTACCAGACGGGTGCACCGCCGGCGACCCGCGAACGGCAGTCGGTGGAGCTGATCGCCATGGCCGGGACCTCCTGGAGGGTGACCCGCTGCCCCGGCAGCCCCTTGTCGGACAGCTCGTGCCCGGGCCGGGTGACGCCGATGAAGTGGGCCAGCTCGAAGAGGTGCTCCGCGTCCTTCCAGGACAGGATCTCGGCCAGGGCGTCCGCGCCGGTGATGAAGAAGAGCTCGTCGCCCGCCCGCTCCGCGCGGATGTCCCGCAGGGTGTCGATCGTGAACGTCGGGCCGGGCCGGTCGATGTCGACCCGGCTGACGGTGAAACGGGGGTTGGACGCCGTCGCGATGACGGTCATGAGATAGCGGTCCTCAGCCGACGAGACGTGGCGGTCCGCCTTCTGCCACGGCTGTCCCGTGGGGACGAAGACGACCTCGTCGAGGTCGAAACGCGACTGGACCTCGCTGGCGGCCACGAGGTGGCCGTGGTGGATCGGGTCGAAGGTCCCACCCATGACGCCGAGGCGCATGGTCAGTGGTGGGCCACGTCGGATCCGCTCGAGCTGCCGTGCGTGCCCTCGGTCGGGCGGGTCGGACGGGGCGCCTGCACCTTGTAGGCGGTGTTGCGGAAGCTCCACGTGACGCCGAGGGCGACGAGGAACAGCGCGAACGTGATGAGGAAGTAGGCGATCACCGGCAGCGGGAGCTCGCGCGCGGCTTGCTCCCCCTCGGTGGCGAGTGCGAGGACACGATCAGACATGCGCCCAGCCTAGCGCCCGCCCGGCGGGACCGACGCCGCCCGTCCGTGCACGTCTGGCGGCGGTCGGCTCAGCGAGGGGCCGTGCTGCCCGGCGCCGCCTCGGCACGGACGAGCCAGCCGTGGCCGACCGTCGCGAACGGCTCCTACCCCGCGGCCACGGCCTCGTGGACGCGGTCGCGCCACTGCTCGGCGAGCGCGACGACCTCGGGCGGGTAGTCGAGCTCGACCCGGTGCTCGGCGAACTCGTCCTCGTCGTCGACGTAGAGGTGGCCGTCTCGGGTGAGCACGACGTCGAGGTCGAGGTCGACCATCGTCACCTCCCACACCGGTCCTGAGTCGCTGCCCGCCGCGCCCCTCCGCTGCCACACCGGCTCCGTCGTCATGTCGACGTAGACGCTGACCTCGCGGTGGGCGGGGTAGAAGCCCGCGGCATACGCCCCCTCGTGGGGCACGAGGGAGACCCAGCCGCTCGACTCGAGGAAGTCGGCTCCCGGACGCGCGCACCGGGTGCCCGCCGGGGAGTACCACCAGTGGCCGTGCTCGTCGGCCCCGAGGTAGCGGCCGACCCACTCCCAGTGCCGCCCGCCGCCCCACTTCGTGAACCTTCCGGCGACGGGTGTCCCCGGCGCGAGGCCGCCCGGCGGCATACCGCGACCCGGCGGGTGCTGCGTGCTCGCCTCGCTCACGCGGGGAACCCTACCGCCGGGCCGCCCGAACGGGCACAGACGCGACACAGTGGCGTGACAGCGGCAGCCCATCGGCGGCCGTACCCTTGTTCGCATGGTTCCTGAGTTGTCCGTGGTCATCCCGATGTACAACGAGGAGGAGGTGCTCCCCCTCCTCGTCGAGCGGCTCCGGCCCCTCCTCGACGCCATGGGCACGAGCTACGAGGTCGTCGCCGTCGACGACGGCAGCAAGGACCTGACGGCCGTGCTGCTCCAGCGCTACCACCGCGAGTGGCCTGCCCTGCGCGTCGTCCGGCTGCGCGCCAACGCCGGCCACCAGGCGGCGATCTCGGCGGGCCTCGTCCGCGCCCTCGGCGACTACGTCGTCACGATCGACGCCGACCTGCAGGACCCGCCCGAGATCATCCCCCAGATGCTCGCGGCCGCGAAGGGCGACGGCGTCGACGTCGTCTACGGCGTGCGCAACGACCGCTCGACCGACACGTGGTTCAAGCGCGTCTCGGCCCGCGCCTTCTACCGGTTCATCGGGATGATGTCGCAGACCTCGGCGCACGCCGACGCCGGCGACTACCGCCTCATGTCGCGCGCCACGGTCGACGCCATCAACAGCCTCCCCGAGCACAACCGCGTCCTGCGCTTCATCGTGCCGGCGCTGAACTTCCCCTCCGACACCGTGCACTACAAGCGGGAGGAGCGCGCGGCCGGGGACTCGAAGTACCCCCTCATCAAGATGATCAAGCTGTCGCTCGACTCCCTGACGGGCTTCTCCACCGCGCCGCTGCGGCTCGCGACGTTCGCCGGCTTCGGTGGCGCGGTCCTCGCGGTGCTGCTCGTGCTCTACACGCTCATCTCGCGCTCGCAGGGTCACACGGTGGCCGGCTGGACCTCGACGGTGGCCATCGTCGCCGGTGTCGGGGCCGTCCAGCTCGTCTGCGTCGGCATCCTCGGCGAGTACATCGGGCGGATGTACGGCCACATGCAGGGTCGACCCACGTACTTCATCGCCTACGACTCGATGACGGCCGACTCGGCCGGGCACGGCCCCACCGACACGCCCCTCCCGGGGCAGCCGACCGGCGACCAGCCCAGCGCGGTCGCCGCGTCGGCGGACGCCGGCCCGGCCGGTGTCGCCGGCGTCGCCGGTCCCGCAGGCCCCGCCGAGGACACGCCCCTCGAGGCTGGTCTCCAGCAGGCCCCGTCGGCGTCCTCCCCGGAGCCGAGTCAGCTGCGCGGCTGAGCCCGCAGCAGCAGGCTGACGCCCGGCAGGCCGCCCACCGGCAGGTAACGCTCGGCGGTGATGATGGTGCGCAGGCCCCAGTTGACGACGGGGTGCATGTCGTCGAGGTCGGACCCCGAGCTCGTCCTGCGCCGCATCGCCACGACCGGGCGCAGCAGCACGTTCCACGACCGCACGTCGGTGACCTCGAAACCACCGCGCTCGAGCAGGCTCACGAGCCCCTCTCGGGTGTAGCGCCGGACGTGGTCGACCGCCTCGTCGTGGTCGGACCACAGGCGGGGGTCGGCCGGGACGGCGACGAGGTAGGTACCCGTCGGCTTGAGCACGCGATGCACCTCGGCCACGGCCGCGTCGTCGTCCACCAGGTGCTCGAGCAGGTCGAAGGCCATGACGAGGTCGAGCGAGGCGTCGGCCAGCGGGAGCCGCGTCGCGTCGCCGCGCACCGTGGCGAGGCCGCGCCCGTGGGCCACCTCCGCGCCGTCGGCGCCGTACTCGAGCGCGACGGCGTCCCAGCCGTGCTGGCGCAGGACGCGGGTGTTGCCGCCGCCTGCCGCGCCGATGTCGAGGGCCCGTCCGGGCGTCAGCCCCGAGATGGCCTTGGCCAGGAGGTGGCGTCGCTCGCGGTACCACCAGTGGTCGTCCTCGAGCTCAGCGAGCTTGCGGACCTCGGTGCCTTCCATGGTCGGACATCATGCCATCCGCTCCTGCCAGCTGCCGACGAGGTGGTCAGCGGGTGTGTCCGTCGCCCTCGACGATCCACTTCGTCGTCGTCAGCTCGGGCAGCGCCATCGGTCCGCGGGCGTGCAGCTTCTGCGTCGAGATGCCGATCTCGGCGCCGAAACCGAACTCGCCGCCGTCGGTGAAGCGCGTGCTCGCGTTGACCATGACGGCCGCGGCGTCGACCTCGGCGGTGAAGCGCCGGGCGGCGCCGCGGTCCTCGGTGACGATCGCCTCGGTGTGGCCCGTGCCGTAGCGACGGATGCGGTCCATGGCCTGGTCGAGGTCGTCGACGAGGGCCACGCTCATCTCGAGGCCGTGCCACTCCGTGCCGAAGTCCTGCTCGCTGGCGAGGGCGTATGCCGCCCCGGCCGCCTCGGCGTAGGCCGTGACCTCGGGAGCCACGTGCAGTCGCACCCCGGCACCCGCGAGGTCGGTCAGCGCCTTGGGCAGGAAGTCGTCGGCGACGTCGCGGTGCACGAGCAGCGACTCGGCGGCGTTGCAGACGCTCGGCCGGTGGGTCTTGGCGTTGAGGGTGATCGCCTGCGCCTTGTCGAGGTCGGCGGCGCGGTCGACGTAGACGTGGCAGACCCCGACGCCGGTCTCGATGACGGGCACCGTGGACTCGCGGACCACCGTCTGGATGAGGTCGGCTCCCCCGCGCGGGATGACGAGGTCGACGTGGCCGCGCGCCGTCATCAGGGCGCGAGCGGCGTCACGTCCACCCTCCTCGAGAAGCGTGATCGCATCGACCGGAAGCCCTTGTGCCGCAAGCGATCCGCGCATCGCCTCGACGAGCGCATGATTGCTGCTGGCGGCGGCCGAACCGCCTCGCAGCAGCACCGCGTTGCCCGACTTGAGGGCGAGGCCGGCTGCGTCGACGGTGACGTTCGGGCGAGCCTCGTAGATCATGCCGACGACCCCCATCGGGACCCGGACCTGGCGGATCTGGAGGCCGTTCGGCAGGGTCGAGCCGCGCACGATCTCACCGACGGGGTCGGGCAGTGCCGCGACGTCGCGCAGCGCCTGGGCGACCGCGGCGACACGGGCCTCGTCGAGGCGGAGCCGGTCCTGCAGGCTCTCGCTCATGCCGCCCGAGCGGCCGCGCTCGATGTCCTCGGCGTTCGCGGCGACGACGGCAGGGGCCGCGGCGTCGAGGGCATCGGCGAGGAGCAGCAGGGCCGCGTCCTTCTCGGCGCGGGACATCAGGGCGAGGCGACGGGAGGCCACTCGTGCCTTCACGGCGAGCGCCGTCACCTGCTCGACGACGGCGGGGTCGATCGTCTGGGACATGCCCTCAGGGTAGGTCGTGCGCACCGCACCGGACCGGGCGTTCCCGGAGGCTGGACGGCCGGCCGGGTCTGGACGCCCCGAGCGGGGGTCGGGGAGCGTCACTAGAGTTCGAGGTGTGTCGCCCCACTCCGTCATCAGCAGCGCCCGACGGCTCGTCGTCAAGGTCGGCTCGAGCTCGCTGACCGGTCCCGACGGCGGGATCGACCACGACCGCCTCGTCGGGCTCGCGGACGCCCTCGCGCGACAGCACCTCGGCGGCACCCAGATCGTCCTCGTCAGCTCCGGGGCCATCGCTGCGGGCATCCACCCCCTCGGGCTGACGAGCCGTCCCCGCGACCTGGCGACCCAGCAGGCTGCCGCCTCGGTCGGGCAGGGAGCGCTGCTCGCGGCCTACACGCGAGCCTTCGCCCGGCACGAGATCACCGTGGGCCAGGTGCTGCTCACGGCCGACGACGTCACCCGGCGCACCCACTACGCCAACGCCCGCCGCACCCTCGAGCGGCTCCTCGACCTCGACGTGCTGCCCATCGTCAACGAGAACGACACCGTCGCCACGAGCGAGATCCGCTTCGGCGACAACGACCGTCTCGCGGCCCTCGTCGCGCACCTCATCGACGCGGACGCGCTCGTGCTGCTCTCCGACGTCGACGCCCTCTACGACGGTCCACCGTCCCGGCCCGGGGCCAGGCGCGTTCCCGTGGTGCGGGGACCCCACGACCTCGTCGGCGTCGAGAGCGGCGGCAGCGGGTCCAAGGTGGGCACGGGCGGCATGACGACCAAGATCGAGGCGGCCCGCATCGCCACCGCCGCCGGGGTCGTCACCCTCGTCACCGGCGCCGACCGCGTCGTCCAGGCACTGTCGGGCGAGGACGTCGGCACCGTCTTCCTCCCGGTCGGCGTGCGGGGCCGGTCGCGCCGGCTCTGGCTCGAGCACGCGACGACCGCCCGCGGCCGGCTCATCATCGACGACGGCGCCGTCACGGCGCTCGTCGACCGCAAGAAGTCCCTGCTGCCGGCCGGCATCACGGCCGTCGAGGGCACCTTCCACGACGGCGACCCGGTGGACGTGTGCGGACCCGACGGGGCCACGGTCGCCCGCGGCCTCGTCAACTACAGCAGCAGCGAGCTGCCGGCCCTGCTGGGACGGTCCACGAAGGAGCTCGCCCGCGACCTCGGGCCCGAGTACGAGCGCGAGGTCATCCACCGCGACGACCTCGTCGTCATCTGACACCTCGGCCGAGCCCCCGAGCCAGCCCTCCGACGACCCCGGCAGACCCGACGAGGGTCAGGGGCCGCCGGAGAGGTAACGAGCCGCCGGCGCCGGAGCGGCGGACGGGCCGGGGACGCCACCGGCGTCGGGTCGACCTCCGGCGCGGAACGCGAACCTGCCGCTGGTGCGCGGCAGCCGAGGACGGGTGGTGAACAGGGCCGCCGCGACCGCCGCGAGGACGCAGAGCGCCGCGAGGACGGCGACCTGCTGTGCGGGGGCCGGCGCCAGGTCGACCGCGGCACCGAGCAGGCGGGCCACGAGCAGGCGGGCGACGAGGGCGCCCGCGGCATACGCCCCGATCGTCAGGGCACGCGAGCTCGAGCGCACGGCGCCGCCCACGAGCGTCAGCACCGCCACACCGACGACGAGGGTGCCGACCAGCTCGGCACCGACCACGCCGACCAGGCCGAGCCGCCACCCGGCTCCGATCGCGTCGGCGACACCCGTGAGCAGCGCGAGCAGGACGGCGAACCAGACACCCGTCACGGCGCCGCCGGCGTGGCCCCGGCCCGGTCGCCAGGAGTAAGGGTCACGCTCACGTCTGGGTTCGGTCGACATCGGTTGCTCCCTGTCCGGTGGTCCGCCCTCGCGGCCCCTCGACCACGACGACGGTCCGGGGTGGCAGAAGGTTGTCACAGCCGTGGACCTTTGTCCCGACGACGGGTTGATCGTCACGCGGCCGGCCCCGCGGAGCGAGCGGCCACGCACTCCCCTGGGGTGCGCGGCCGCTCGGCTCCGCAGCGCCGGTCCGGCCGGGCTCAGACCGTCAGTGGTGGGTCGCCGTCTCGGCGCCGTGACCGGTGAGCGAGCGAACCTCCATCTCGGCGTACTTCGCGGCGTTGTACTCCCTGCTCGTGACCGTCCCGATGTAGCCGAGCAGGAAGCCGAGCGGGATGGAGATGATGCCGGGGTTGTCGAGCGGGAACCAGTGGAAGTCGACCCCCTGGAGCATCGAGGGGCTCTTGCCCGTGACCTTGTCGATCGCCTTGCCCGACACCACGGGCGAGAAGACGATGAGCGTGATGGCGCTGACGAGGCCGCCGTAGATGCTCCACAGGGCGCCCCTGGTGTTGAACCGCTTCCAGAAGAGCGAGTAGAGGATCGTCGGCAGGTTCGCGCTCGCGGCCACGGCGAAGGCGAGCGCCACGAGGAAGGCGATGTTCTGCCCGAGGGCGAAGATGCCGCCGACGATGGCGATGGCCCCGAGGACGAGGGCAGCGATCCGCGCGACCTTGACCTCCTCCTCCGGGGTCGCGGCGCCCTTCTTGACGACGGTGTTGTAGATGTCGTGCGACAGGGACGCGCTCGCCGTGATCGTCAGACCGGCGACGACCGCGAGGATCGTCGCGAAGGCCACCGCCGAGATGATCCCGAGGAGGATCTCACCGCCGAGCTCGAAGGCGAGCAGGGGGGCTGCGGAGTTGACGCCTCCCGGTGCGTTCTTGATCTCCTTGGCGCCCACGAGGTCGGCGGCACCGAAGCCGAGCACGAGCGTGAACAGGTAGAAGATGCCGATGAGCCAGATCGCCCAGACGACCGAGCGGCGGGCCTCGCGGGAGGTCGGGACGGTGTAGAAGCGCATGAGCACGTGCGGCAGCCCCGCGGTGCCGAGCACGAGCGCCATCGACAGCGAGATGAAGTCGACGGGGTTCTTGTACTGCAGGCCCGGCTGGAGCAGGTCCTTGCCGCCCGCGTCCTGCGAGGCCGTCGTCGCGTCGCCCAGCAGGGTCGAGAGGTTGAGGCCGAACTTGCCGAGCACCCAGACGGTCATGATGGCGGCACCGATGATGAGCAGCACCGCCTTGATGATCTGGACCCACGTCGTGCCCTTCATGCCGCCGAAGATGACGTAGAAGATCATGAGGATGCCGACGACGACGATGACGAGCCGCTGCCCGACGGCGCCCTCGATGCCGAGCAGGAGGGCGACGAGCCCACCGGCTCCCGCCATCTGGGCGAGCAGGTAGAAGAACGAGACGACGAGGGTCGAGATCGCGGCGGCGATCCGCACCGGTCGCTGCCGCAGCCGGAAGCTCAGCACGTCCGCCATCGTGTACTTGCCGACGTTGCGCAGCAGCTCGGCGACGAGGAGCAGGGCGACGAGCCAGGCGACGAGGAAGCCGATGCTGTAGAGGAACCCGTCGTAGCCGTTGATGGCGATGGCTCCGGCGATGCCGAGGAAGCTGGCCGCCGAGAGGTAGTCGCCGGCGATGGCGATGCCGTTCTGCCGCCCCGTGAAGGCACGGCCGCCGGCGTAGTACTCCGCGGCGCTGCGGTTGTTGCGCGAGGCGCGGATGACGATGGCGAGGGTGACGACGACGAAGAGGGCGAAGATGCCGATGTTGATCGCCGGGTTGCCGACGGTCGTCGCGGCCGGTGCGATGGACGGGCCGGCCGTCACGAGCGACGGGGCGGTGGCGAGGGCGCTCACTGCTCCCCTCCCATCTTGCGGGCCAGGGCTTCGGCCTCGGGGTCGAAGACGCGGTCGGCCCAGCGGGCGTAGACCATCGTGATGGTGAAGGTCGAGACGAACTGGAGCAGCCCGAGGATCAGGCCCCAGGTCACGTTGCCGATGACGCGCGTGCCCATGAAGTCCTTCGCGAAGACGGACAGCAGGACGTAGAGGAAGTACCACGCGAGGAACAGCGCGGTCAGCGGGAAGACGAACCTGCGGAACTTGCTGCGCAGCTGGTCGAACTCGGGCGAGTCCTGCATGGCGACGTTGGGATCGTCGACCACGCGCTCTGGAGCCTCTTTGCTCACTGGGCCACCTCCGGGGCGGTTGGGTCGTGCCTGGGTGTCTCGGTCGGCGCGGCCTGCTGCCGTCGACGCTCCCCCGCCCGTGCGGTGGTGAGTCGACGCCCCTGTCGCTCCGCGCTACCGGCCACTCGGCCGGCGAGAGCAAAGGTAGGAGGCGGCGCGGCGTCGGAGCAGGGGCAGGGCCCGGGCCATCGCCCAGTGGCGCCGACCGCTCGCCGTGCGAGGTGTCAGTCGCGACGAGCGGTCGACGGCGCGCGACGAGCGGTCGCGTCGGTGCCGGCGTATGCCGTGTGCTGCGTCGCGTCGACCGTGCCCTCCGCAGCGGCTGCGGGTCGGTCCCACCGCTCGGGGTGGAACGAGCCGCGGTTGAGGTCGATGTGCTCCGGAGCGTGCAGCCGCACCATGGTCCGGGCGACGTGCTCCGGCGTGCTGCCCCGGGTGGCGATCGACACGAGCACCATCGTCGCGAAGGCGAGGGGGACGCTGACCGCTGCCGGCTGGGTCATGACGACGCCGAACCAGCCGCCCGTCGCGATGCCGAAGGTCGTCGACACCACGGCCCCCATCGACAGTCCACCGCCCACGACGAGACCGGCGATCGCCCCGCGGGCCGTGAGGCCCCGCCACCAGATGCCGAGCAGCAGCATCGGGCCGAACGTCGAGGCCGCCACGGCGAAGGTCAGCTCGACGGCGTGCGCGACCGGGACCCCTGCCGAGGCCACGGTCAGCGCGAGCGAGACCGCCACGACGACGACGGTCGAGCGCCGGAAGGTCCGGATGCCCTGCCGATGCCCGTGTCGGTGTCCGTCGCGGTGCCCGTCGCGGTGCCCGGGGCGCCGGCCGGCTCCCCACCGCACGAGGTCCTGGCTCACGACGCCCGCGACCGAGACCACGAGCCCGGTCGACGTCGACAGGAACGCCGCGAAGGCGCCGGCGGCGAGCAGGGCCGTCAGTCCCTCGGCGAGCGGTCCGTCGAAGAGCCGGCTCGGCAGCTCGAGGACGACCGAGTCGGCGCGTCCGGCCGCGACGAGGTCGACGGCGACGTAGCGGCCGATGACGCCGTAGGCCACGGGCAGCAGGTAGAAGCCCGAGAGCAGCACGAGCACCGCGAGCGTCGCGCGGCGTGCGGCTCGGCCGTCCCGGTTGGTGTAGAAGCGGACGACGACGTGGGGCAGGCCCATCGTGCCGAAGAAGGTCGCGAGCACGAGCGAGTAGGTCAGGTAGAGCGCGTGGTCACCGCGCAGCGGCTCGACCCAGTCGGAGACGAGGACCGCGCCCACGTCGGGGCCCCCGCTCCGGCGTCCGAACGCCCCGAGGAGGAAGGAGAGGGGCGTCAGCAGGGCGAGCAGCTTGAGCCAGTAGTGGAACGCCTGCACCAAGGTGACGCTGCGCATGCCACCGGGTAGGACGTTGAGGCTGACCACGACGGCCACCGCCAGCTGACCGACCCACGACGGCGCCCCGGTCAGGGTGCGCAGGGTCAGGCCGGCGCCCTGGAACTGCGGGATGAGGTAGAGCAGTCCGATGGCGACGACGAGCAGGCTCGAGGCCCGGCGCGCCAGGTCGGACTCGAGGCGCAGCTGCGCGAAGTCGGGCAGGGTGTAGGCCCCCGACCGCCGGAGCGGCGCGGCGACGAAGACGAGCAGGAGCAGGTAGCCGGCCGTCCATCCGACGGGCAGCCACAACATGTCGACCCCGCGCGCGAGGACGAGACCGGCGACGCCGAGGAACGATGCGGCAGAGAGGTACTCGCCGCTGATGGCGGATGCGTTGAGCACGGGGCTCACTCCGCGCGACGCGACGTAGAAGTCGCTCATCGTCCGCGAGAGCCGCAGCCCGAAGGCGCCGACGGCCAGCGACGCGAGGGACACGAGGACGACGGCGACGATGCTGGCCGCGTTGCTCACCGGTCAGGCACCGCGTCTCACCGTCCCTCGAGCAGGTCGCTGAAGTCGTCCTCGTTGCGCTCCGACCGGCGCACGTAGAACCAGCCGAGGGCGATGATCTCGGCGAACGCGACGACGGTGAGCAGGACCCACGGCAGCGGCACCCCGAGGACGTCGACGTCGGCGATGCCCGGGACCGCCCGGAAGAGCAGCGGCAGCGCACCGAGGGTCGCGGCGAGGACGAGCAGGACCCCGAGCGCGAGGCGCAGCTGGCTGCGCATGAGGGAGGAGATGTAGACCTCGCCGAGACGGGTCTGTTCGTCGATCTCCGATGCGATCGAGACGTCGCGGGTGCGCGCGGCCGACGTCCGCGGGCTCGTGATGCGCACCCGCGCCCGGGGCCCGTCGGGCAGCGTCATGGCCCGCCCCGACCGAGCGGCTGGGCACGCCGCACGAGCAGGTCGCGCAGGGCGCGTGTGTGCCGGCGGCTGACGACGAGCTCGTGGCCGCCGACGACGACCGTCGTGCGTCCGCCCTCGGTGCGCCACTCGCCGATGTGGCCGAGCGCGACGAGGGAGGAGCGGTGGATGCGCACGAAGCCCGCCTCGCGCCACTGGTCGGCGAGCGTCGTCAGCGGCACCCGGACGAGGTGGCTCTCGGTGGCCGTGTGGAGCCGGGCGTAGTCCCCCTGGGCCTCGACGAAGAGCACCTCCGAACGCGGCACGAGCCGGCTCACCCCGGCCAGCTCGACGACGATGTTCTCGTCGGCCGACGCTGCGGCGGGCTCGCGACCCCCGAGCTGCCGGACGACGCGGCGCACGGCCTGGTCGAGCCGCTCGTCGCGCACCGGCTTGAGGACGTAGTCGACGACGTTGAGCTCGAACGCGTCGACGGCGTGCTGCTCGTGGGCCGTGACGAAGACGATCGGCGGCTGGGTCGTGAAGCGCGAGAGCACCCGCGCGAGGTCGAGGCCGCTGAGGCCGGGCATCTGCACGTCCATGAAGACGGCATCGACCTGCCCGTCGTGCAGCACGCGCAGGGCGGCTTCCCCGGATTGGGCCGGCACGACCTGGCGCACGCACTCGTGCCGGCCGAGCATCCAGGCCAGCTCGTCGAGGGCCGGGGCCTCGTCGTCGACGGCCAGCACCCGCAGCAGCGGCGCACCGCCGGTCGCGGACGACGGGTCTGCGTGGGCCTCGGTCGGGTCGGCAGGTCCGGTCACACGTGCACCCCCGGTCGGAACTTCGGCAGCCGGACGACGACCTTGGTGCCGGCGCCCGGGGCGGTCTCGACGACGAGCCCGTAGTCGTCGCCGAAGGCGGTGCGCAGCCGCTCGTCGACGTTGGCGAGTCCCACCGAGTCGCTGCCCGGGTCGCCTGCGAGCACCCGTCGTACCCGCTCGGGGTCCTCCCCCACGCCGTTGTCCTCGATCGTCACGACGCACTCGTGGTCGGCGTCCTGGGCGAGGATGCTGATCTCGCCGTCGCCCTCGCGGCCCTCGATGCCGTGCTGGACGGCGTTCTCGACGAGCGGTTGGAGGCACAGGAACGGCACGACGACCGGGAGGACCTCCGGCGCGACGCGCACCGTCACCGTCAGGCGGTCGCCGAACCGCGCCTTCTCGATGACGAGGTAGGCCTCGATCGAGCGCAGCTCCTCCGCGAGGGTCGTGAACTCGCCGTGCCGCCGGAAGGAGTAGCGCGTGAACTCGGCGAGGTCGAGCAGCAGCTCACGCGCCCGTTCGGGGTCGGTGCGGGTGAAGGACGCGATGGCCGTCAGGGAGTTGTAGACGAAGTGGGGGCTGATCTGCGCGCGCAGGGCGCGGACCTCGGCCTCCATGAGCCGTGTCCGCGAGGCGTCGAGCTCCGCGAGCTCGAGCTGCCCCGACACCCACCGGGCCACCTCGTTCGTCGCGCGGACGAGCCCCGCCGAGGCGCGGTCGGTGAAGACCTGCAGCGTCCCGACGACCTTCTCGTCGACGTCCAGCGGGGCGACGATCGCCTGACGCACGACGCAGGACGCCTCGCCGCAGGCGACGTCGGCTCCGTCCACGACAGTCGTGCGACCGTGGGCCAGCGTGCCGGCGGAGATCACGGCCGGCTGCGTCGCGTGGTGCGACCGGCCACCGTCCCACGCGAGCAGGCCCGTCGTGTCGGTCATCGCCACGGCGGTCGCCCCGAGGAGGGCGCGCAGGTGCTTGAGCGAGCGCTCGGCCGCCACCGCGGTGAGCCCCATCCGCAGCGGCGGTGAGGCGAGCAGGGCGGTGTGCAGGGTGCGGTACGTCGCGCGGTCGGCCTCGGTGCCGAGGTGACCCCGACGCAGCAGCGCGCCCCACGAGCTCATGCCGACACCCTAGATGGCCCCCGGAATCTCGAGGGGGCACTTGTCGCAGGCCGTTTCCGTATGCCGTCGCCCGCCCCGCTCCCCCGCCGCACCGCCTCCCCCCACCATCTCCCGGCTCCGCCCCCCGAACCCCCCGCACGTCGAGAAATCGGGGTGTGGCGGGGTGCGGCGTGGGGGGTCGGTGCCAGGCTGGCGTCAGGCGTCGTCGTCGGCCTCGGCGGCCACGTGCCACAGCCCCGAACGGCGCTCGGCGTCGAGCTCCTCCTGCGTGGCGGCGCGGGCCGCGTAGCGGTCCTTCTGGGCCTCGCGCTTCTCGTCGCGCGTCGGGCGGGAGGACTCGGACAGGCGCAGGTCGGTGCCCCGCGAGCCGAGCAGCTCCGCACCGGCCTGCAGGGTCGGCTCCCAGTCGAAGACGACCGCGTCGTCGGTGGCACCGATGACGACCGTGTCGCCGGCGACCGCGCCGACCTTGTAGAGCTGCTCCTCGACACCGAGGCGCCCGAGCCGGTCGGCGAGGTAGCCGACGGCCTCGTCGTTGCTGAAGTCGGTCTGGCGCACCCACCGCACGGGACGTGCCCCGGTGACGCGGAAGAAGACGCCGTCGGGGCCGTTCTCCTTCGTCACGGTGAAGCCCTGGTCGTCGACCGAGCGGGGCCGCAGCACGACCCGCTTCGGGACGGCGTCGCCGATCTCCTTGCGGGCGGCGTCGACGTGGCGGGCCATCGCGAAGCTCAGCTCGCGCAGGCCCTCGTGCGCCACGGCCGAGACGATGAACACCTCGATGCCGCGGGCCTCGAGGTCGGGCTTGACCATCTCGGCCAGCTCACGTGCCTCGGGCACGTCGGCCTTGTTGAGCACGACGATGCGGGTGCGCTCCGACAGCGGACGACCGCCGAGGTCGGCGTCGGGGACGTAGAGCGAGAGCTCGTTCTCGATGACGTCGAGGTCGCTCATCGGGTCGCGGCCCGGCTCGAGCGTCGCGCAGTCGATGACGTGGACGAGCACCGAGCAGCGCTCCACGTGGCGCAGGAACTCCAGGCCCAGGCCCTTGCCCTCGTGCGCGCCGGGGATGAGCCCGGGCACGTCGGCGACGGTGAAGCGGCTCGACCCGGCCGTCACGACGCCGAGGTTGGGCACGAGGGTCGTGAAGGGGTAGTCGGCGATCTTGGGCTTGGCCGCAGACAGCACCGAGACGAGGGAGGACTTGCCTGCGCTCGGGAAGCCGATGAGCGCGACGTCGGCGAGCGACTTCAGCTCGAGCACGACGTCGATGTCCTCGCCCGGCTCGCCGAGGAGGGCGAAACCGGGTGCCTTGCGCCGGGCGCTCGACAGGGCCTTGTTGCCGAGGCCCCCGCGACCGCCGGCGGCGATGACGTGCTCGGTGCCCATCCCGACGAGGTCGACGATGATCTGGCCCTCCGCGTCCTTGACGACGGTGCCCTCCGGCACGGCCAGCACGAGGTCGTCGCCGTCGGCGCCGTTGCGCTCGTCACCGGCGCCGGGTGCGCCGTTGCCGGCCTTGCGGTGCGGGTGCCGGTGGTAGTCGAGCAGCGTCGTCGACGAGGGGTCGACGCGCAGGATGACCGAGCCTCCACGACCGCCGTTGCCGCCGTCGGGGCCACCGAGCGGCTTGAACTTCTCGCGCTTGACGGAGGCGACACCGTGCCCGCCCGCACCGGCGCTCAGGTGCAGCACCACGCGGTCGACGAAGGTCACTGCCATGAGAGGTCACTCTTCCAGATCAGGGTGGGCGGACGGCATACGCACGATGGCTGGAGCCGAGGAGGTGGCACTCGCGAGCCTGCGAGGGACTGCCACATCATTTCGGTATGCCGTGTCGCCCGGGAAAGGCGGAAGGGCGGGCCGCTCGGGCCCGCCCTTCCGGTACATCAGTGGTGATCGCGTCGATCACTCAGCGGCAGCGGTCTCCGGCTGCTCGATGTTGACGGTCTTGCGGCCGCGCTTGGTGCCGAACTTCACGGCGCCGGCGACGAGGGCGAACAGCGTGTCGTCGCCACCGCGACCGACACCCTCACCCGGGTGGAAGTGCGTGCCGCGCTGACGGACGAGGATCTCGCCCGCGTTGACCTTCTGGCCACCGAAACGCTTGACGCCGAGGAACTGTGCGTTCGAGTCGCGACCGTTGCGGGTCGAGGACGCACCCTTCTTGTGTGCCATGTCAGTCCTTCTCTCGTGAGTCTCTGGGTTCCGGGCGGATCACGCGTCGATGGCGGTGATCTTGACCTGGGTCAGCGGCTGACGGTGGCCCTGACGCTTGCGGTAGCCGGTCTTGTTCTTGTACTTCATGATGACGATCTTGGGGCCCTTGGCGGCCTTGACGACCTCGGCCTTGACCGACACCTTGGACAGCTTGTCGGCGTCGGACGTGACCGTGGTCCCGTCCACGAGGAGCAGCGGCGTGAGCTCGATGGCATCGCCGGGCTGACCCGTCACCTTGTCGACGAGCAGGACATCGCCCACCGACACCTTCTCCTGGCGACCGCCAGCGCGAACAATCGCGTACACAGTGAAACTCACTCTCTCATCAAGGGTTGGTATCGCCGCTTTCGGCACCGGCCCGTCAACACGGGCCCGGTGGGCGCACCAAGGACAAAGATTACCGGCTGGGAAGGCCCAGCTCCAAACCGAGCTCAGCTCTCGCTGTCGCCCGCGCCCGCTCCCCGCGGCGGACCCGCCGGGGCGACGACCCGCCCGCGGCGACGTCGACCACGCGCCGCCGGCTGCGCCGGGGACCGGGGATCGGCCTCGGGCGCGGTCTGCGGCTCGACGTGGGCGGTGGGGGTGCTGGACGAGTCGACTGTCGCGTCCGGCTGCGGTGCGGCCGGTTCGTCCGCGGCGGCCACGTCGGCCACGTCGGCCACGTCGGCCGGCACGCTGACGTCGGACTCCAGCTCGACGTGCGTGCCACCCTGGGTGGCCTGCTCGTCGGCGGGGTCGACCGCGTCGTCACCGGACCAGGGACCGTCGTCCTCGGGGAAGCCGTGACCGGAACCGCTCCCGGCACCCATCTCGGCGATGGCCTCGGCGGCCGCCTCGCCGGCGGGCTGTCCCGAGGCGCTCTTGAGCGCGGCCGCGTGGGCGGCCGCGGCGATCTGCGCCGCGGTGGGGCCACCGCTGCGTGACTCGGCCTGCCCGCCCTGCTGGCCCGACTGCTGCCCCGACTGCTGGCCCTGGCCGGAGTGCTGACCGGACTGCTGGCCCGAGCCGCCGTTGCCGCCCTGCTGGTTGCCACCCTGGGTCGAGCCCTGACCGCGGCCACGTCGGCGGCCACCGTTCGTGCCGCCGTTGTCGGACTGGCCCTGGTCCTGCGGGTGGGCGCCCTTGTCGACGGGGTCGGTGTGGATGATGAAGCCGCGTCCGTTGCAGTGGTCGCACGTCTCGGAGAAGACCTCGATGAGGCCCGAGCCGACGCGCTTGCGGGTCATCTGCACGAGGCCGAGCGAGGTGACCTCGGCGACCTGGTGCTTGGTCCGGTCGCGTCCGAGGCACTCGAGCAGACGACGCACGACGAGCTCGCGGTTGCTCTCGAGCACCATGTCGATGAAGTCGATGACGATGATGCCGCCGATGTCGCGTAGCCGCAGCTGGCGCACGATCTCCTCAGCCGCCTCGATGTTGTTCTTCGTCACCGTCTCCTCGAGGTTGCCCCCGGAGCCGACGAACTTGCCGGTGTTGACGTCGACGACGGTCATCGCCTCGGTGCGGTCGATGACGAGGGAGCCGCCGCTCGGCAGCCAGACCTTGCGGTCCATCGCCTTGGAGAGCTGCTCGTCGACGCGGTGGTGCGTGAAGAGGTCCTCCTCGGCCGTCCACTTGCTGACGCGGTCGGCGAGGTCGGGCGCGACGGAGCTGATGTAGGGGTGGATCTCGTTCCACGCCTGGTCACCGGCGACGACGAGCTGCTTGAAGTCCTCGTTGAAGACGTCGCGGATGACGCGCACGGTGAGGTCCGGCTCGCCGTGCAGCAGCATCGGGGCCTGGCCGCCGGTGACGGATCCGGCTGCGCCGTTCTTCTTCTTGCCCTTGCTCTTGCCCGCGCGCGGGGTGGAGGCGGCCTCGGCCTTGGCCTGGATCTCCTCCCACGTGCGCGTCAGGCGCTCGACGTCGGCGCGCAGCTCCTCCTCGCTGGCCCCCTCGGCCGCGGTGCGCACGATGACGCCGGCGGAGTCCGGCACGACGTCGCGCAGGATCTTCTTGAGGCGGGCGCGCTCGGTGTCGGGCAGCTTGCGGCTGATACCGGTCATCGAGCTGTTCGGCACGTAGACGAGGTAACGGCCGGGCAGCGAGATCTGCGACGTGAGGCGTGCGCCCTTGTGGCCGATCGGGTCCTTCGTCACCTGCACGAGGACGGTCTGGCCGGACCCCAGGGCGTTCTCGATGCGCTTGGGCTGGTTGGCCTCGAGACCGGCGGCGTCCCAGTTGACCTCGCCGGCGTAGAGCACGGCGTTGCGGCCCTTGCCGATGTCGACGAAGGCGGCCTCCATCGACGGGAGGACGTTCTGGACCCGGCCGAGGTAGATGTTGCCGGCCATGGAGACGTTGGTGGCCTGGTCGATGTAGTGCTCGACGAGGACACCGTCCTCGAGGACACCCATCTGGGTGCGGCCGTCCTTGTTGCGCACGACCATGACGCGGTCGACGGCCTCGCGGCGGGCGAGGAACTCGGCCTCGGTGATGATGGTGCGGCGACGGCCGGCCTCGCGACCCTCGCGGCGGCGCTGCTTCTTGGCCTCGAGGCGCGTGGACCCCTTGACGGCCACCGGCTCGTCGCTCTGGCTGCGCGGCTGGCGCACCCGGGTCGAGACGTTGGGGGTGTCGTCACCGGCGTCCGGCGCGGAGCCGGCGCGACGGCGACGGCGACGGCGACGGCTCGACACGCCCTCGTCGTCCGCCTCGCCCTCCGAGTCGCTGTCGGCGTCGGACTCGGTGTCGCCGTCCCTGTCGACCGACGCGGTGCGGGTGTCGCCGGCTTCGGACTCCTGGTCCTGGGCCTCGTCGTCGTCGGCGGCGCGACCGCGCCGGCCCTTGCCACCGCGACGGCGGCGCGAGCGGCGGGGGCCGTTGTCCTCGTCGGCCTGGTCGTCGCCGCGACCACCGGCAGGGGCCTCGGGCTCGTTCTCCTCGACGTCGTCGACGGGCTCGTCGACCGGCTCGTCCGCCTGCTCGACCGGCTCGGGTGCTGCCGCTCCCCGGCGGCGACGCGTCGGCGTCGCCTGGCTCGCGTCGGGCGCCTGGAAGAGCACGCTGAAGCTGGGGACCACGGCCGACGGACGTGAGTCCGTGTCTCCGCCCAGCACGGGCAGGTCGTCGGTGCGCTCCGTCTCGTCGAACGCGTCGACGTCGATGATGGCGGTGAGGTCGACGGCCTCGTCGGACTCCTCGCCCTCCGGGGCCACACCGACCGACGTCGACCCCGTCGAGTCGGCCGTGCCCGTGGGCTCGGCACCCACAACGTCCGGCACCTCGGCCTGCGTGCCGGCGACGAGCTCCTCGACCGCGGCGCTCGCCCGGTCGGCCTTGCTGCTGCGCGAGGCGCGCTTGGCGGCCCTCGGAGCGGCGGGGGCCTCGCCGGTGTCGGCCTTCTTGCGGGTGGCGCGCTTGCGAGCCGGACGCTTGGTCTCGGCGGTCTCGGCGCCCTCGTCGGCGCCGGTCGCCTCAGGGGCCACGGCGGGCTCGGCGGCCTCGGGAGCGGCGGCGGCGTCAGCGACCGGGGCGGCCGGCACCTGCTCGACGGCCGGGGCAGGAGCCGACTCGGCGGACGGCTCGATGGTCGTGGCCTTCTTCGTGCTGCGTCGCGGGGCGCGTCGACGCGGCGCCGGGGCGTCGGCGGCGGGGGCGCTCTGCTCGTGCTCGGCGGGGAACAGGGTCGCGTCGCCGGAGGGGGTGTCGTTGGGTGCCATCAGGCAGTCTCCCGTCAGGTGCGGTGTGACCCACACCCGGCCGGAGCCGCCGACACCGCACGAGTGCGGTTGCAGTCGTCGCGCCGCGTGTGCGACGGGACGGAAGTCGTCTCGCTACACCCGAAAACGGTTCGCGCTGGGCGCGGCCCCGTGATCGAATGCCGTCGACGTCCTGGTCGGCAACCGGTTCGCCGTCATGACCTGGCAGGTCATTCCAGCGGGTCGGTCACCCGCACGTTTGCGGTGTCGAGCGGTCCCTGCGCCAGACGCGTCACCAGGGGTGGGCGCGGAGGCTGCAGGTCGGCGATCTCACGCAGCGCGGTCAGAATGTCGTCGGGGCGTACAGCCGGTGTGGTGTGCCGTACGACCATGCGCAGTATCGCACAGTCGGCCCCGACTTCGTGAGTCGTGACCGTGTCGTCGAGCGCGTCGCGCGGCGCAAGCACCCGTGCCGAGACGATCGAGCCACGCACGTCGAAGGTGCGCGGACCCGACTTCGTCAGGCGCGTCACCTCGGCGGTGTCGCGCTCGAGCAGGGTGGTCACGGCCGCCCGGAGGACCTCGAGGGGCACGCCCGCGAACTCGAGCAGCCAGTCGCTGGCCTCCAGGCGGTCGGCGAGCGCGCCGGGCGCGGCCTCGACCACCTGGAGGATGTCGATCCCCTCGGGCAGGGCCTCGTCGAGCGCGACCCGGACCGACTCGGGCTCGACGCGCTGGGTCACCGAGATCTCGAAGTACTCCGCCTCACTGCCGGTGCCGGTGGCCGCCGCGTTGGCGTAGCTGATCTTCTGGTGCGGGTGGAAGCCGGCGGAGAACGCCATCGGGACGTCGGCCCGCCGCAGCGCCCGCTCGAGGGCGCGCTGGAAGTCCCGGCTCGAGGTGAACCTCAGCCGGCCTCGCTTCGTGTAGCGGATCCGGAGCTTCTGGACCGCGGGGTCCGGAGCCGGACCCTCGGGGACGCGCTGACGTGCCTGACGAGCCATGCCGGAAGGCTACCGGCGCCGGCCGGGCCCCTCGAACGCGTCGGTCCGCGTCACTCGGAGGAGAAGCCGCGCTGCTCGTCGGCCCGGCGCTGGCGCTCCGCCGTGTCCGCCTCGTCGAGCCGGGTCGCCTCGGCGAGGGTGGGCGCCGTGCCGCCCATGCTCGCAGGGAGGTACTTGAGGTCCGGTCCGGTGAGCGGCTCGTACGCCGCGCGGGCGACGGCGAGCAGGTCGGCCATGACGGTCTTGTACTGCTCGGTGACGGCGTCGGGGTCGGCGTCGGGGGCCACCGGGATCGGCTCCCCGACGTTGATGAGGATCGGCACGTTGGTGCGGCCGAGCCGCTTGGGGTGTCCCTTGGTCCAGACCCGCTGCGAGCCCCAGATGACGGTGGGCAGGATCGGCACCCCGGCCTCGATGGCCATCCGCGCGGCCCCCGTCTTGAACTCCTTGAGCTCGAAGGAGCGGGAGATGGTGGCCTCGGGGAAGACGCCGACGATCTCGCCCGCCCGGAGCGCCGACACGGCCGCGGCATACGACGCGGCGCCGGCGGTGCGGTCGACGGGGATGTGGTGCATGCCGCGCATGAGCGGCCCGCTGACCGGGTGGGAGAAGACGCCGTCCTTGGCCATGAAGCGCACGAGGCGGCCCGAGGGGTGGGCGGCGAGCCCGGCATACGCGAAGTCGAAGTAGCCCGTGTGGTTGACGGTCATCACCGCTCCCCCGCTGCGTGGCACGTTGTCGTCGCCGAGGATGGTGAACTTCAGTCCCTGCATCGCGAACACCCCACGGGCGAAACCGATGACGGACGAGTAGACGGGCTCCATGGAGGACACTCTGCCCTGCGCCGCTACGCTTCGGCACGCCGATGCCGGTATCGAGGCGTGCGACGAACGGGGGAACGACCGTGGGCACGAGTGCCGCAGTGATGCACGCCACGCCGATGGCCGGCCTCCCGGGGATGGCGTATGCCGCGACGCCGGCGCTCGTCGACCGTGACACCCTCGTCGGGGCCTCGGCCCTCGGACTCGTGCCGCTGCTCCTCGCCGGGGTCGTCGTGCTCGTCAAGTGGTGGCGCGGACGCGACGAGATGTTCGGCGGCGTGACCCCCGGACTCCTTCCGCCGGACGGGACCGCAGGATCGCGCCACCGCGTGCGCGGCGGCGAGTGGTCGGGCACCGTGGCGCCGGTCTTCGCTCCCCCGCCTGACGTCCGGCCGGGCGTCGTCGGCACCGTCGTCGACGGCGTGGCCGACCCGCACGACGTCAGCGCGACGCTGCTCGACCTCGCCGTTCGCGGCTGGTTCCGCATCGTCGACGTGCGGACGGAGCGGGACGAGCGCCCGCGCGACTGGGAGCTGCACCGCGTGGGGCCCGCCCCTGCAGAGACGACGACGGCCTTCGAGCAGCTGCTGCTCGACCGGATCTTCGAGGCACGCGACGTCGTCCGGCTGTCCGCGCTCAAGGGCTCGTTCGGGCTGACGATGCGCGAGGCGCAGATCGGGCTCTACCGCGAGGTCGTCGACCGCGGCTGGTACGCCCGACACCCTCGCGCCCGCAACGGGCGCACCCGGGCCGCCGGGCTCGCGGTCCTCGTCCCGTCGAGCCTCGCGGCGGCCGTCCTCGTCGTGGCCGGGCTCGTCGATGCCCACGACTGGTCGCTCACCCCGGTGCTCGTCGGGCTCGTGGCCGCCCTCGCCGTGCTCGCCCGCTGGGGCGGCGCCCGTACGCCGCGCACCGCCGAGGGCACCGCCCTGCGCATCCAGGCCCTCGGCTTCCGCGAGTACCTCGCGACCGCCGAGGCGGACCGGCTGCGGTTCGAGGAGAAGCGGGCCCTGCTCAGCAGCTACCTGCCGTATGCCGTGGCGTTCGGCCTGACGGGCCACTTCGCGGGACTGCTGCGCGACCTCGCGCAGGAGAGCCACTGGACCGACTACGTCGACGGGCTCGACTGGTACGACTTCGGCGGTTCCGGCCCGGACGGCGACGACCTCGCCCTCGGTGACGCGCTCGGGGACGTCGCCGACGCGGCGACCTGGATGAGCGACCCGGGCGACCTGCTCGACGGGGTCGACGGCTTCACCGACGCCGCCGACTCGCTGTTCTCCTTCGACGGGCTCACGGGGTGCGGCGACGGCTGCGACCTGCCCGGCTGCGACCTGCCCGGGTGCGACCTGGCCGGCTGCGACTTCTGAGCGGCGCGCGGGGGCGGCCCGACGGCATACGACCGCGGGATCCGGCTGCGGGATGGCCGGCTCGACAAAGGCGGTCGAGGGCACCCCGGCGCGCATGGAAGGATTGGGCGCATGACTGACACGCCTGCCACCTCGACCTCGCGGATCCCCGAGCGGCCCTCGCTCGACGGGCTCGAGGAGAAGTGGATGCAGGTATGGGCGCAGGAGGGCACCTACTCCTTCGACCGGGAGAAGGCGCTCTCCCTCCCCCGTGACCAGGTCTTCGCCATCGACACCCCGCCGCCGACGGCGAGCGGAAGCCTGCACGTGGGCCACGTCTTCAGCTACACCCACACCGACTGCATGGCGCGCTACAAGCGGATGCAGGGCCTCGAGGTCTTCTACCCCATCGGCTGGGACGACAACGGCCTGCCGACCGAGCGCCGCGTGCAGAACTACTACGGCGTGCGCGGCGACGCGAGCCTGCCCTACGAGCCGGACTTCACGCCGCCGTCCGAGGAGGGCGTCGACGCCAAGGGCAAGGCCATCAAGCCCGCCGACCAGCGTCCGATCAGCCGCAAGAACTTCATCGAGCTGTGCGACGTGCTGACGGTCAAGGACGAGGTGACCTTCGAGTCGCTCTTCCGCCGCCTCGGCTTCAGCCTCGACTGGGACATCTCCTACCGGACCATCGACGAGCGTTCGCGCGCCGTCGCCCAGCAGGCGTTCCTGCGCAACCTCGCCCGCGGCGAGGCCTACCAGAGCGAGGCGCCGGGCCTCTGGGACGTGACGTTCCAGACCGCCGTCGCCCAGGCCGAGCTGGAAGCCCGCGACTACCCCGGCGCCTACCACCGCGTCGCCTTCCACCGCCCCGACGGCACCCCGGTGCACATCGAGACGACCCGGCCCGAGCTCATCCCGTCGGTCGTCGCGCTCATCGCCCACCCCGACGACGAGCGCTACCAGCCGCTCTTCGGCACGACCGTGACCTCGCCCCTGTTCGGCGTCGAGGTGCCGGTGCTCGCGCACCACGCGGCCGAGATGGACAAGGGCGCCGGCATCGCCATGTGCTGCACCTTCGGTGACCTCACCGACGTCATCTGGTGGCGCGAGCTGCAGCTGCCCATCCGCTCGCTCATCACGCGCAACGGCCGCCTCCAGGCCGAGACCCCCGAGTGGGTCGCCGGCGGTCCCGGCGAGGCCCTCTACGCCGAGCAGCTCGCGACCAAGACGACGTTCAGCGCGCGCGAGGCCGTCGTGGCCGCCCTGCGCGAGTCCGGCGACCTCGACGGCGAGCCGGTCAAGACCCAGCGCAAGGCCAACTTCTACGAGAAGGGCGACAAGCCGCTCGAGATCGTCACCTCGCGCCAGTGGTACATCCGCAACGGCGGCCGGGACGAGGCGCTGCGCGGCAAGCTCGTCGGCAAGGGTGACGAGGTCGACTTCCACCCGGCCTTCATGCGCTCGCGCTACAAGAACTGGGTCGAGGGCCTCAACGGCGACTGGCTCATCTCGCGCCAACGCTTCTTCGGCGTCCCCTTCCCCGTCTGGTACCCCGTCACGGCCGACGGCGAGACCGACCACGCCCACCCGATCGTCGCGCCCGAGTCCGCTCTTCCCGTCGACCCGCAGATCGACGTGCCGGAGGGCTACGACGAGAGCCAGCGCGGCGTGCCCGGCGGTTTCGTGGCCGACCCCGACATCATGGACACGTGGGCGACGTCGTCGCTGACCCCGCAGATCGCCGCCGGCTGGCCGGTGCGCGAGGGCGCCGGCGAGGCCGACCGGCTCGGCTCCGACGAGGCGCTCTTCGCCTCCCTCTTCCCCTACGACATGCGGCCGCAGGCGCACGACATCATCCGCACGTGGCTCTTCGCCACGGTGACCCGCTCCTACCTCGAGCACGGTGTGGCCCCCTGGCGCCACGCGGCGATCAGCGGGTGGATCCTCGACCCGGACCGCAAGAAGATGAGCAAGTCCAAGGGCAACGCCGAGACGCCCGAGGACGTCGTGAAGTCCAACGGCGCCGACGCCGTGCGCTACTGGGCCGCCTCGGGCCGCCTCGGCACCGACGCCGCCTACGACACCGGCCAGATGAAGGTCGGTCGGCGCCTCGCGATCAAGGTGCTCAACGCGAGCAAGTTCGCGCTCGGCTTCGGTGACGTCGAGGGCGACCTGCGGGCCGCGGTCACGCACCCGCTCGACCTGTCGATGCTCTCGGCCCTGGCCGATGTCGTCGACAAGGCGACGCAGGGCTTCGAGAGCTGGGACTACACCCGGTCGCTCGAGGCCACCGAGACGTTCTTCTGGACGTTCTGCGACGACTACCTCGAGCTCGTCAAGGACCGCGCCTACGGCGGGCAGGGCGACGAGGCCGCGGCGAGCGCGCGCGCCGCGCTGCGCCTCGCCCTCGAGACGCTGCTGCGCCTGCTGGCGCCGTTCATCCCGTATGCCACCGAGGAGGTCTGGTCGTGGTTCGGGCAGGGCTCGCTGCACCGCCAGTCCTGGCCCACGCGCGACGAGCTGCCCGCCGGTGGCGACCCGGCGCTCCTCGCGTCGGTCGGGGCGGCCCTCGCCGGCGTGCGCAAGGTCAAGTCCGAGGCCAAGGTCGGCATGCGCGCCGAGGTGCGCACCATGACGCTCGTCGCCCCCGCCGCGTCCGTCGCGCACGTGCAGGCGGCCGAGGCCGACCTGCGCGCCAGCGGACGCATCAGCGAGATGACGTATGCCGAGGGCGAGGCCGTGGCCGTCCGTGACGCCGAGCTCGTCCCCGTCGAGAAGCCGCCCACCCAGGCCTGATCCGCGGCCCCTCCGGAGACGGTTCGGAGGGGATCCCGGGGGGGATCCGGAGCCGGTCAGGACCGGAGACCCTCCGCGGTGACGTCGGCCGTTGCCGTCGGAACCTCTCGGGACGGCAACGATCAGAGCCCAGGCGTCCCGACCGGCACCCTGCTGGCATAGGGTCTCTCGCATGTCGAGGCGGGGGGTGGGGATCACCATCGCCGGTGGCGCCGTCGTCATGGTCGCCCTGGTCGTGGCCGCGATGGGCGCACCGCTGCCCCTCCTCTCGCGGCCTGCCGACACCGAGACCGTCAGCCGCCGGGCCAGCGTGGCGTCGACCCCACCGCCGTCGGCGACCCCCGCACCGCCGGCCAGCACCGACGCCACTCCGTACGACCCGTCACCGGTGCTCATCGCCATCGTGCAGGTGCTCATCGTCCTGACGGTCGCCCTCGTCCTCGTCGTCCTGGCCCTCGTCATCCGCTCCCTCCTGCGACGCCGGCCCCACCTAGAGCTGCACGCCGAGCCGGGCTTCGCCATCCCGGCGGTGCCCACCGAGCTGCTCGAGGAGGCCCGCCAGCGGCTCCTGGAGCTCGAGACCGGCGAGCCGCGCAACGCCATCGTGGCGGCCTGGCTGGGCCTGGAGACCTCGGCCGCCGCCACGGGGCTGCCCCGCCTGCCGGCCGAGACCTCCAGCGAGTACACCGAACGGGTCATCGGGGTCTGGCCCGTCGACTCGGCCCGGCTCGGCGACCTCGGGGCCTTGTACAGGGAGGCCCGCTTCTCCGTGCACCCCCTCGGCGAGAGCCATCGCGACCGGGCCATCGCCGACCTCCGGGTCCTCATCGCCGACCTCGAGCACGTGGCGTCCCGCCAGGCCGCCGAACGAGCCCTGGCGCAGGCGAACGCACAGCCGGGCGGGGCCGGCCCGTCGACGGCCGGCGGCGGACGGCGGCCATGAGCCGGCCGGACGGCACACCTCCGCGGACCCGGCGCGAGGCGCGGGCCCTCGACGCGGCGGCGTGGCTTCCCCGGGGCGCGGAGCGCCGCGAGCCCTCCCCGCTGCGCGCGGCGGCGGCCGCCCTGCGTCCCTGGCGACGACGCCTCGTCGGGCTCCTGCTGACGTGGGTGGCGCTCGCGGCACTCACCGCGGCGCTCGGGCTCGAGCCGGACGTGCCGGTGCTCCTCGCGATCCTCGTCGCCGTGGCCCTGCTGGTCTGGCACCTCCTCGACCACACGGATCCGCAGCACCCGACGCTCTGGCCCCTCGTCGACGGCGATCTCGGCAGCCACTCGCGCGGCAACGACTTCCGCGTCGCGAACCTCGCCGGGCGACTCGAAGCGGCCGACCTGCGTCGCGAGGGCCGCGAGAGCGTCGTCCAGGACCTGCACCGGCAGCTGCAGGTGCTCATCCGGGAGCGCCTCTACGCCAGGCACGGGATCGTGGTCGAGGAGGAGCCCCGCTGGGCCGAGGGAGTCACGCCGCCCGAGCTGTGGGACCTGCTCGTCGGCCTGCCGCCGCCCGACCTCTACCGCCCGCAGGTCCTCGACCCCATCCTCCGACGAATCGAGCAGTGGTAACGCATGACCGAGATGAACCTCGCCCGGGTCAGTGAGCTGAGCAGTGCCGTCCTCGACGAGGTCGACCGCGCCGTCGTCGGCAAGCGCGAGTCCCTGCGGCTCGTGCTGTCCGGCATCCTGGCCGGCGGGCACGTGCTCCTCGAGGACTTCCCCGGGCTCGGCAAGACGCTGGCGGCCCGCAGCTTCGCCCAGACCCTCGGACTCGACTTCCGGCGGGCCCAGTTCACGCCGGACCTGCTGCCCGGCGACATCACGGGGTCGTTCGTCTACGACCAGCGCACGAGCGAGTTCGAGTTCAGGGCGGGCCCGCTCTTCGCCGGACTGCTCCTCGCCGACGAGATCAACCGCACCCCGCCCAAGACCCAGGCCGCACTGCTCGAGGCGATGCAGGAGAAGCAGGTGACCGTCGAGGGCCGCACCTTCCAGCTGCCCCGTCCCTTCCACGTGCTCGCGACCGCCAACCCCGTCGAGTACGAGGGCACCTACCCGCTGCCCGAGGCCCAGCTCGACCGGTTCCTCATGCGCATCTCGTTCGGCTACCCGACCCCCGAGCAGGAGTGGGAGATCCTCACCAACCGGATGGCCCGCCGACGCGAGGAGCAGGAGCTGCAGCCGGTCGTCGACGCCGAGCAGCTGCTCGCCATGCAGGCCGCGATCGAGGCCACGGTCGTCGACGAGTCGGTCGGGCGCTACTGCGTCGCGCTGGCCGCGGCGAGCCGCACCCACGCCGACGTGCTCATGGGGGCCTCCCCGCGTGGGGCGCTCGGTCTGCTCCTCTGCTCCCGGGCGTATGCCGTCGTCGACGGCCGCGACTACGTGACCCCCGAGGACGTCAAGGCGGTCGCGGTGCCCGTGCTGGCCCACCGCATCACGGTCAAGCCGGAGCTCTGGATGAGCAACGCCTCGGGCCACAGCATCGTCGAGAGCCTGCTGAGGACCGTCGCCACCCCGTCGGCGCGCGAGCACCTCGCGACCGGCCCGAGCGCGAGCGCCTGAGCGACCATGCCGGAGTGGCGCCCGCACCGCACCGTGACCCGTCGGCTGGGTCGGTGGGCGTCGACGGCTGCTCACGAGCGGGCCATCATGCTCGCCGCCGGTGGCGCCGTCGTCGCGGTGGTCGGCCGGCGCCCTGACCTGCTCGTCATCGTCGCACCCCTCGTCGTCGCGGCACTGTGGGGCCACCTGGCCCGCCCCCGGGTGGATGTGACGGGCGAGGCCCGCCTCGGCGACACGACGATGCGCGAGGGCGCCGTCACGGGCGTGCGGGTCAGCATCGACCCACCCCTTCCCGACCTGCACGGCATCGCCCTGCTCGCCCAGGCCCCCTGGGTGGAGCGCAAGCCCTCGAGCGGGATCGTCGAGCTCGAGCAGGGCACGGCGACCCTCGGCGTGCGGTCCACCCGGTGGGGGCGCCGACGCGTGGGCACCGTCAGCATCGCGCTCGTCAGCACGTGGGGCTCCTTCCGGGCCGGCCCCGTCGACCTGCCCGACCTCGAGTGCGCCACGCTGCCGGTCCCGGCCTCGTTCGACGCCAGCGCGCCGACCCCGCACCCGCGCGGCATCGTCGGGCTCAACCGCTCCAACCGGCCCGGTTCCGGCTCGGAGTTCAACACGATCCGCCGCTTCCACCCGGGCGACCGGCTGCGCCGCATCCACTGGCCCGTGTCGATGCGCACCGGTGCCCTGCACGTGACGTCGACGTTCACCGACGAGGACGCCCACGTCGTCCTGCTCGTCGACTGCCTGAGCGACGTCGGCCCTCGCGAGGGCATCGACGGGCGACCGACCAGCCTCGACGTCACGGTGCGTGCGGCCGGAGCCGTCAGCGAGCACTTCCTGCGCAGCAACGACCGACTCACCCTCCGCACGGTCGGTGCCGCGGAGGTCCCGGTCCTCGGCGTGGGGTCCGGCACCAACCACCTGCGCCGTGTGCTCGACACCCTCGCCGCGATCTCACCGGCGACGGAGCGCCGCGACTCGGGCGAGCGCGCCATCCGGGGTGTCGACCCCAACGCCCTCTGCCTCGTGCTGTCCCCGCTCATCGACCCGACGATGGTGTCGCTGGCCCACACGCTCGCCATGCGGGGGATGACCGTGGTCGTCGTCGACACCTTCCCCGACCACCTCGTCGCCGACCCGACGAGCATCTACCTCGCTCTGGCATGGCGCATGCGACTGCTGTCGCGCGACTCCGAGGTCCACGCCCTGCGCCAGCGCGGCGTGCCGGTCGTGCCCTGGCGCGGGCCCGGTTCGCTCGACCAGGTGCTGCGCGACATCGCCCGCCGCGCTGCCGCACCCCGGATTGCGAGGCGGTGACGATGCCCGAGACCGGTCGTCTGCGGCGCACCGTGCAGTTCGGCTCCGGTCAGGAGTGGTCGCTGAGCCAGCTCGGCGCGACCCTGGCGGCGATGGGCGCCGTCGCGGTCTACCTCGCGAGCCTGTCGCTGGCCGCCGGGGGTTTCGACGCCGTCTGGTGGGCGCTCGTGCTCCTGCCGCTGCTCACGATGTCGTGGGCGGGCTCCGCGGCTCCCCTCGCCTACTGGGCGCTCCTGCTCTTCGGCTGGTTCACCCTCACCCCGGCGGGCAGCTTCTCGTGGTGGTCCCTGCCGGCCGCGGCAGGGTGCATCGTGGGCCACGCGGCGACCGCCCTGTCGGCCTCGTCGCCGCCCGCCGGCTCCCACACGGCGCGGACGGCCCGGCGCTGGGCGCGCCACACGGCTGCGGCCTTCGCCGCGGCGGTCCCGGTGTCGGTGCTGGCCGCCCTGCTGGCCGGGCGTTCGCCGGGACTCGTGCCCACGGCATACGTCGTCGGGCTCGGGGGCGTCGCCGTCGGGCTGGTCCTCGTGCGGACGAGCCCACCCGTCGATCGTGGCTGAGAACGTGTTTGCCAATCAGCCGGCGCCGACCTACTCTTGAGATGAAACGAAACAGTTTCGTTTCATCGGGGTGGGACCGGGGTGAGCATGAGCACGACCAGCGCGAGCACGACGAGCACGACGGACGCGGCCCACGCGAGCCGTCCGCGCGTGGCCGGTGACCGCGAGGTCGAGATCCTCGAGGCCGCGATCGACGTCCTGCGCGAGACCGGCTACGACCGGCTCACCTTCGACGCCGTCGCCACGGCGGCACGGGCGTCCAAGGCGACGCTCTACCGGCGCTGGCCGCACAAGCGGGACCTCGTCATCGACGCCGTCGGGCTCTTCATCGACTGTCCCGCCGAGCAGGATCCCGACACCGGGAGCCTGCGCGGTGACCTCCTCGCCCAGGCCTGCGCCGACGGGGGCCTCGACGACGAGGTCGTCATCGGCACGTGGGGGGCCCTGCTCCCCGTCATCCACCGCGAGCCGGAGCTGGCCCGCGGCATCCACGAGCGGTTCCTGGCCCCGAAGATCGAGGCCACCCGCACCATCTTCGAGCACGCCCGAGAGCGAGGGGAGGTCGGCACGGACGCCGACCTCGACACGCTACTGATGATCCTGCCGTCCCTGTCGATCCACGAGGCCCTGCTCTCGGGTCGACGACCCGGGCCGGACCGCATCGCCGAGTTCGTGGACACCGTCGTCCTCCCGGCCTGCGCCGCCACCGTCGCTCCCGCGCCCAGCACCCGCTGAGCCGGAGCCGACCAGGCGTCCACACCACCCTTCCTGCATGTCCTCGAGAGGAACACCCATGTCTTCGACCACGGCCCGGCAGGTGGACGAGCCCACCGGCGAGTTCACCTCCCACGACACCCCGCCCAAGCGGCTCGGCCTGGCGCTCTTCGTCATCTGCGCCGCGCAGCTCATGATCGTGCTCGACGGCACCATCGTGAACATCGCCCTCCCGCACATCGAGACCGACCTCGGCTTCAGCCAGGCCAACCTTCAGTGGGTCGTCACCATCTACACGCTGGCCTTCGGTGGCGTGCTGCTCCTCGGCGGTCGCCTCGGTGACCTCTACGGCCGTCGGCGCATGTTCGTCTGGGGCATCGCGCTCTTCACCATCGCCTCGCTCGTCGCCGGCATCGCGCAGAACGAGACGATGATGCTCGCGGCTCGCGCGGTGCAGGGGCTCGGCGGCGCGCTCGCCGCCCCCAACGCCCTCGCGCTCATCACGACGACCTTCCCGGCCGGCAAGGAGCGCAACCGCGCCATGGGCGTCTTCGCGGCCATGTCCGGCGCGGGTGCAGCCATCGGCCTCATCCTCGGCGGTGCGCTGACCGAGATCGACTGGCGCTGGAACTTCTTCATCAACCTGCCGATCGGCATCGTCGTCGCGTTCCTCGCGCAGCGGATCCTCACCGAGTCCGAGGACGGCCGCGGCTCGCTCGACGTCCCCGGAGCGATCACCTCGATCGCCGGTCTGTCCTCGCTCGTCTACGGCCTGACGCACGCCGCCAGCACCTCGTGGGGCGACGCGACGACGGTCACCTACCTCGCCATCGGCGTGGCCCTCCTCGTGGCCTTCGTCGTCATCGAGACCCGGGTCGCGCACCCGCTGCTGCCGATGCGCATCCCGGGTGACCGCACCCGCGGCACGTCGTACTTCGTCATGCTCATCGTCGGCGCCGGCATGTTCGCGATGTTCTACTTCCTCGGCATCTACATCCAGACGATCCTCGGCTACTCGCCGCTCAAGACCGGTCTCGCCTTCCTGCCGTTCTCGGTCGGCATCGTCGTCGCGGCCCAGGTGGCCTCCTTCCTCATCTCCAAGGTCGACCCCCGCTGGATCTCCGGGGCAGGCGCCGGCTTCGCGACGCTCGGCATGTGGGGCTTCACCCACCTGACGCCGCAGAGCACGTATGCCTCGGGCCTGCTGCCGTGGATCGTCGTCCTCGCGTTCGGGCTCGGCCTGATCTTCGTGCCGCTCACCCTGACCGCCGTGCACGGGGTCGCCCACGAGGACTCCTCGGTCGCCTCCGCGGTGCTCAACACGATGCAGCAGGTCGGTGGCACCCTCGGCCTCGCGACCCTGAGCACGATCTTCGTCAACAACCTCAACAGCAGGGTCGCCGAGCTGACCGCGAAGCTGCCGCAGGGAGGCCCCGCCCCCACCAAGGAGCAGCTGGCCGCCACGCAGCAGATGATCGCGCACGAGGCCTTCACCTACGGCGCCAGCCGGGCCTACCTCGTCGCGGCCATCATGATCGCCGTCGGCGGCGTCGTGACCCTCGTCGCGCTGCACGTGCGGCACCAGGAGCTCGCGACCGACGGAGCCGCCCCGGCCCACATGGGCTGACCCGCCCCAGCCCCCACCGTCGAGAGGCCAGAGTTCGTGGTCTCGATGCAGTCGAGAGGCCACTGTTCGTCACGAGCAGTGGCCTCTCGACGTGCGCGGGGTCGCAAGGAGTGGCCTCTCGCCGGTTTCAGGCGTTGGGAGGCCCGCGGGCCGGGACGACCCCTCAGCGGGGCCGCGTGGCCCACACCGCGGCCCACGGCACGTTCCAGCCGGCGATCGCGAGCCGCCGCTCGACGAACCCGTGCTGCGGCAGGTCGACGACGCGGCCGGCGGACGGCTCGTAGACGTCGAGGTGCTGGTCCCCCGTCGGCGGCAGGACGAGCACGACGTGCCGTGGCGCCCACGCGTTGCCGACGTAGAGCAGCGCCGGCCGGCCGGGCCGCACCCAGTCGCGAAGGTCGGCGTACGTGTGCCCGAGCCCGACACGGCCACGGTGGCGGAACCAGGCCACGGCGTAGTGCGACGTGGGGTCCGCCGCCCCGAGCTCGAGCTCGTTCACGGCGCCCCACGGCGGGGTGCCCAGGGCTCGCGGCCACGGGAGCTGCAGTCGACGGCCCGCGCCGACGAGCCCGTTGGTCCGCGCCGCGACCACCTGCTCGTAGGCGGCGAACCGCTGGGTCTCGGTGCCGGAGTCGGGGACGTCACCGTCACGGGCGTCCTTGCGTATGCCGTCCCGGATCCACTGCGCGAAGGCCGGGTCGGCGAGCATGCGGGCGACCGTGAGCGACGCCGAGCCGCACGTGGTGCTCGTCTGCTGCATCGGCGCCTGGTCGCCGGCGACGAGCCGGAAGGGCTCCACCACGGGTCAGCCTCCGATCACGCGCTGGTGCGCAGGGCGACCGCCGTCAGGCGGATTCCTTGCGGGGGCGCTTGGCACGGGGCTCGGCCTCACGGCGCACGATCGTCGGGTTGACGTTGTCGAGGACGACCTCACGGGTCACGACGACGCGGGCGATCTCGTCGTCGCTCGGCACGTCGAACATGACCGGGAGGAGGACCTCCTCCATGATGGCGCGCAGCCCTCGGGCACCAGTGCCGCGCAGCAGGGCCTGGTCGGCCACCGCCGCGATGGCGTCGTCGGTGAACTCGAGGTCCACGCCGTCGATCTCGAACATCTTCTGGTACTGCTTGACGAGCGCGTTGCGCGGCACGGTGAGGATGTTGACGAGGGCCTGCTGGTCGAGCGGTGCGAGGGTCGTCAGGACGGGCAGACGGCCGATGAACTCGGGGATGAGGCCGAACTTCAGCAGGTCCTCGGGCATGACGTCCTGGAAGCTGTCGCCGAGGTCCTTGGGGTTGTGCAGCGGCTGGCCGAAGCCGAGGCCCTTGCGACCCGAGCGCGACTCGATGATCTTCTCGAGGCCGGCGAAGGCGCCGCCGACGATGAAGAGGACGTTGGTCGTGTCGATCTGGATGAACTCCTGGTGCGGGTGCTTGCGCCCGCCCTGCGGCGGCACCGACGCGGTCGTGCCCTCGAGGATCTTGAGCAGGGCCTGCTGCACGCCCTCGCCGGAGACGTCGCGGGTGATCGACGGGTTCTCGCTCTTGCGGGCGATCTTGTCGACCTCGTCGATGTAGATGATGCCCGTCTCGGCCTTCTTGACGTCGTAGTCGGCGGCCTGGATGAGCTTGAGGAGGATGTTCTCGACGTCCTCGCCGACGTAGCCGGCCTCGGTCAGGGCGGTCGCGTCGGCGATGGCGAACGGCACGTTGAGCATCTTGGCGAGCGTCTGGGCGAGGTAGGTCTTGCCCGAGCCCGTGGGGCCGATGAGCAGGATGTTGGACTTCGCGATGTCGATGTGGTCGTCGTCGCGCTTGACGCCCTCGCCCGCCTGGATGCGCTTGTAGTGGTTGTAGACGGCGACGGCGAGCGACTTCTTGGCGACGTCCTGGCCGATGACGTAGTTCTCGAGGAAGTCGAAGATCTCGCGCGGCTTCGGCAGGTGGTCGAGGCCCAGCTCGCTGCTCTCGGCGAGCTCCTCCTCGATGATCTCGTTGCAGAGGTCGATGCACTCGTCGCAGATGTACACACCGGGACCGGCGATGAGCTTCTTGACCTGCTTCTGGCTCTTTCCGCAGAAAGAGCACTTGAGGAGGTCTCCGCCTTCTCCGATGCGTGCCACGGACTTGCTCCTGGTTCGTCGGCGCCGAACGCTGGGGTGCACCCGGCCTCCCCCACGCTAGGGGGTCGACTCCTATTAGACGACGGAGCGAGCCGCCCTCGCTCGCGCAACGCCGTTTGTCCGCTGATGGCGGACAAACGACACGGCTGTCACGGGAGCGGCGCTCCCCGAGGACCGGGAGGGCTCCCGAGGTCGTCGGGGCCGCCCGTCCCGCCGGGGTCGCGAGGGTCACGGGGAGCCGTCCTGCTGCGACGGCGCCCGGTGAGCAGCCCCAGGCCGACGGCCAGCGCGAGGCCGCCGAAGGTCACGACGAGCAGCCCGACGAGCGCGATGACGAGCATCGTCGTCAGCGACACACGGCCCCCGCTCCACGGGGCCGGTCGACGGCCCTGCCGGTCATCGCCCGCGTCAGCCGGCCGTCAGGTCGCGGACGATGGCGACGTACTGCTCCTGCGCCGCCTCGGCCGACGTGCCCGAGAGCCGGGCCCAGGCGTCGTACTTGGCCCGCCCGACGGGGTTGGTGAAGCCGGGTCGCGACCCGGTCGCGTCACCGGCCGTGACCTGCTTGAACAGCCCGTAGAGCGTGAGCTTCACGTCGTTGCCCGGATCGGTCGTGAGTCCCTTGACCGCCTCGACCGCCTGCTCGAACTCCGCACTCGCCACGACTCGCTCCTCCACGCTCGACGCCAGGTCCCTCCCCATCCAAGCAGGTATGCCGCAGGGCCGGGTCCCCGTGGAACCCGGCCCTGCGGCACACCTGCTCGTCGACTCGTCGACTCGTCGACTCGTCGACGAGGAGGCGTCAGACCTCGAGCGAGGCCTTGCGCGAGGCGAGCACCTCGTCGATGAGGCCGTAGGCCTTGGCGTCCTCGGACGAGAGGATCTTGTCGCGCTCGATGTCGGTGCGGACCTGCTCGGACGTGCGGCCCGTGTGGTGCGCGAGGGTGTCCTCGAGCCACGTGCGCATGCGGAGCACCTCGTTGGCCTGGATCTCGATGTCCGAGGCCTGGCCGTAGTCGCCACCCGAGAGCGCCGGCTGGTGGATGAGGATGCGGGCGTTCGGCAGGGCGAAGCGCTTGCCCGGCGCACCGGCACCGAGGAGCACCGCGGCCGCGGAGGCGGCCTGGCCGATGACGAACGTCTGGATGTCGGGCCGGACGAACTGCATCGTGTCGTAGATCGCCGTCATGGCGGTGAACGAGCCACCGGGGCTGTTGATGTACATGAGGATGTCGCGGTCGGGGTCGAGCGACTCCAGCACGAGCAGCTGGGCGATGATGTCGTCGGCCGACGCGTCGTCGACCTGCACGCCGAGGAAGATGATGCGGTCCTCGAAGAGCTTGTTGTAGGGGTCGGAACGCTTCATCCCGTAGGAGGTGCGCTCCTCGAACTGCGGCAGGATGTAGCGGCTCGAGGGAGCGGCGACCGCGAGGCGGTTGGTGGGTTCGATGTTCATGCGTGTCTCCAAGTCCTGTTCAGGCCCGCGGTCAGTTGTCGGCCTTGGCGTCGGCCTGGCCGACACCCTTGCCCTCGACCGCCTGGTCGGAGCGGCTGAACACGTGGTCGACGAAGCCGTACTCCTTGGCCTCCTCCGCGCTGAACCAGCGGTCGCGGTCGGAGTCCTTCTCGATCTGCTCGATCGTCTGGCCGGTGTGCTCGGCGATGAGCCGCGCCATCTGCTTCTTGACGTAGAGCATCTGCTCGGCCTGGATCTTGATGTCCGTCGCCGTGCCGCCGATGCCGCCCGAGGGCTGGTGCATCATGACGCGGGCGTGGGGCGTGGCGTAGCGCTTGCCCTTGGTGCCGGCCGACAGGAGGAACTGTCCCATCGAGGCGGCCATGCCCATCGCGACGGTGGCGACGTCGTTGGGGATCCAGTTCATCGTGTCGAAGATGGCCATGCCGGCCGAGATCGAACCGCCGGGGCTGTTGATGTAGAGCCAGATGTCCTTCTCGGGGTCCTCGGCCGACAGCAGCAGCAGCTGCGCCGCGATGGCGTTCGCGTTGTCGTCGCGGACGTCGGACCCGAGGAAGATGATCCGCTCCTTGAGCAGGCGGTTGTAGATGTGGTCGTCCAGACCACCCGGCATGCCGTTGCCGTTGGCGGAGGTCTCCGAAATCACCATGTCTCCATCGTCGAAGTGGTCCAGCCTCTCGCCACGGGATGTGGCGCCGGCTGGCTCGTCACTGACCCTAACGCGCGACCCCTCGGGCAGATTTCCCGAACCGCACCGTGTTCGCCGTGAGCGCACAAACCTGAGCGGCCCGGGCGCAACCACGCGCGGGACCCCGCCGGTCGTGTGCCGTCCGGCGGGGTCCTGCGGGCGCGCGCGGTCAGTCGCTCAGCCCGTTGTCCTGACCGGACTCGCCGGCGTCCGAGGCGGACGCGTCGCCCGACTGCTCGGAGGCGTCGTCGAACGAGCCGTTGCCGCCGGCCTGGTCCAGGGAACGGTTGCGCGGCTCGTCGAGGGCGTTGCTGCCGTCGAGGTTGCCACGGTCGGCGTCGTCGCCGGAGCCCTGGGCCGCGGCCCCGCTCCCCTCGGGGAGGTTCGTTCCGTCGGGGTCGGCGCTGTTGATGTCGGTGTCGGCCATGCCGGCGCCCGACTCGTCGGTGCTGCTCATCTCTGGCTCCCTCGTCGAGGTGCGAGCCGCCGGACGGCGGCCGTCCGACACGTACCCGCGCCACCAGCCGGACAACCCGACGGGATCACCCGGGGCCACGACCCGGGAACGCGTGAGGCCGGCTCCCGAGCGGGAGCCGGCCTCACGGCATTCCGGAGTGGCGGGGAGGCCAACGAGCAAGCTCTCGGCCTCCCACGGCTCCAGTGCTGTGCAGGTCAGGCGTCGGCCTTCTCGGCCTTCGCCTCGTCGGCGTCCGCCGCCTCGGCGGCCTCGGCCTCGTCGCCCTCGGTGCCGGGGACGGCCTCGTTGAGGTCGATGACGTTGCCGGCGGTGTCCTTGACGGAGACCTTCTCGAGGACCGTGGCGAGCGCCTTGCGGCGGGCGACCTCGGCGACCATGGCGGGGATCTGACCCTCCTGGTCGAGCGACTGCGCGAACTGGTTCGGGTCCATGCCGTACTGCTGCGAGCTCATGACGAGGAACTCGATGAGCTCCTGTTGCTCGACCTTGACCTCTTCCTTCTCGGCGATCGCGTCGAGCACGAGCTGGGTCTTGAGGCCCTTGCGGGTGCTCTCGCCGACCTCGGCGCGGTGCTCGTCGTCCTCGAGGCGCCCCTCGCCCTCGAGGTGGCTGTGCACCTCGGCCTCGACGATGCTCTCGGGGATCGGCACCTCGACCTTCTCGAGGATGGCCTCGAGGAGCTGGTCGCGGGCGGCGACGCCCTGGGCGAACTTGGCGTCGACCTCGGCCTTGGCGGTGAGGTCGGCCTTGAGCTCGTCGAGGGTGTCGAACTCCGAGGCCAGCTGGGCGAACTCGTCGTCGAGCTCGGGCAGCTCGCGCTCCTTGACCGCGGTGACGGTCACGGTGCAGTTGGCGTCCTGGCCCTCCTGGTCGCCACCGGCGAGGGGGGCGGTGAACTGCTTGGTCTCGTCGGCGGTCATGCCGATCAGGGCCTCGTCGAGCCCGTCGAGCATGTTCTTGCTGCCGACCTCGTAGGAGACGCCGGTGACCTCGTCGATCTGCTCGCCGTCGATCTCGGCGGACAGGTCGATGGAGACGAAGTCGCCGTCCTGGACGGCACGGTCGACGCCCTTGAGGGTGCCGAAGCGGGCGCGCAGGTCGGTGAGACGCTGCTCGACGGCCTCGTCCTCGACCTTGGCCTCGTCGACGGTCAGCTCGATGTCGCCGAAGTCGGGAAGGGTGATCTCGGGGCGCTTGTCGACCTCGGCGGTGAAGACGAAGTCCTCGCCGTCGGTCGCGGGCACCTGGAGGTCGGTGATCTCGGGCTGGCCGAGCGGGCGGACCTCGTTCTCCTCGAGGGCCTGGCCGTAGAACGTCGGGAGGGCGTTGTTGACGGCCTCCTCGAGGACGGCCGCGCGGCCGACGCGCTGCTCGATGATGCGGGCCGGCACCTTGCCCTTGCGGAATCCGGGCACCTGGATGTGCTCACCGATGTGCTTGATGGCCGCGTCGAGGCTCGGCTTGAGCTCCTCGAACGGGACCTCGACGGTCATCTTGACCCGGGTCGGGCTGAGGGTCTCGAGCGCACTCTTCACTGCGGGTTACTCCATTGGGGTGGTGCCGACGTGGTCGTCGACGGTGAATGGACGGGCCAGCGCACCATGCTATCGGGCACGCGGCAGATGGCTAAATGCACCGATCGTCCCGGGCTCGTCGACGCCTATGCTCGGGGGCCATGAGCACCCCTTCCGGCCCGTTCGCCACTCCTGAGAACGCCGCCCTGCGCCCCATCCAGATGGTGTCGGTCGCGGTGGGCATGGGGGCCCTGATGCTGAGCGCGGTGCGCATCCTCGTGGACCCGTCGGCCCCCGTGCCGTCGCCGTGGGCGGTCGGCATCGTGCTCGCCACGCTCGTCGCCTCCGCCGTGCTCATCCGCTACGTCGGGTATGCCGTGCCGTCCCTCCCGCACGGGCTGCCCCGGGAGAACGCGGAGACGACGAGCCTGCGCTACTTCACGTCGACGACGACCCTGCGCACGGCGCTGGCCGAGGCGCCGGTGCTCGTGGCCTTCGCGTGCTCCTTCGTCTTCACGCCCCACTCGTGGCTGACGCTGCTCATCGCCCTCCCGGGCGGCCTCGCGCTCTTCTGGGTGCACGGCTGGCCGTCGCCGCGCACGGCGGCGGCCGTCGAGGTCGGACTCGAGGCCGACGGCGCCGAGAGCTGGCTCAGCGAGGCGCTCGGCTTCCGCTGACCCGGTCCTGACCCGGTCCTTTCCCGTCCTGCCCGAGGATGCCGGGTGGCCCGGTCAGTCCAGGACGGTGCCGCCACTGCGCCAGTAGCGGCCTTCGGCTCGCTCGAGGAAGCCCTCCTCGACGAGGTAGCGGCGCAGCGCGGCGACGTCGGGGTGGTAGGCGCGCAGGCGGTTGTTGACCTCGGTCTCGTCGTACTTCTCCCCCGGCTCGAACTCCTGCGCGAGCAGGTCGAGCACGACGAGGCGCTTGCGGATCCTGGTCGGGATGCTCGTCAGCGTGCCGTCGGCAGCAAGGAACGAGCGGAGGACGGCGTCGCGGTCGCGCAGGGCGTCCTGCAGGTCGGGGCGGAACATGCGTCCACGCTAGGAAGGGCGGCGGGGCCCTGCCAAGGGAGTTTCTGGAGCGGGCGACGAGAATCGAACTCGCGTGATCAGTTTGGAAGACTGAGGCTCTACCATTGAGCTACGCCCGCACGGCGCCGGTCGTGCCGGCGATCCGAGACGTCAGCGTACTGGGTGCCGGACCGTCCGCAGAAATCGGCTCGCCCGTTCCGGCGTCGACGTCGCCGGTTCGGCGCGCACGCGGCCACCCGCCGGTCGTTGGGCTACGATTCCGACGCCACGGGGTGTGGCGCAGCTTGGTAGCGCATTGCGTTTGGGACGCAAGGGCCGCAGGTTCAAATCCTGTCACCCCGACAGACGCGGAGGCCGCCCTCGGAGCGACGAAGTCGCCAGAGGACGGCCTCCGGGCCGCTGGTCGCCGTGTCGAGGGATGTGCGGTCAGGGCAGCAGGTGGAGACGCAGCTCGTTGATCGTGCGCCCGACGGCGATTCCCTTGGCCTCGAAGCCGTCTCGCGGGCGCCACTGCGGCCGGTCGACGCGGTGGGCCTCGAAACGCGGGTGCGCCGCGACCTCGGCGAGGGCGTGCTCGGCATAGAAGTCCTGGTCGGTGGCGATGAGCACGTGACCACCGGGCTTGAGCACCCGCGCGAGCAGGTCCAGGTTGGCGGGGCTGACGAAGCGGCGCTTCGTGTGCTTCTGCTTGCGCCACGGATCGGGGAAGAAGAGGTGGACGGCGTCGAACGTCGCGTCGGCGACGCGCTCCTCGAGGAAGAGCACGGCATCGCCGATCTCGACGCGCAGGTTCGGCACCCCGGCCTCGTCGGCGTCCGCGAGCATCCGCGCGAGCCCGGGGGTGTGGACGTCCATGGCCACGATGTCGTGCTCGGGGAAGGCCGCGGCATACGCGATCGCGGCATGGCCGTGGCCGCAGCCGATCTCGAGGACGAGGGGCGCGGTGCGCCCGAACGCGTGCGCCGCGTCGAACGGGCCGTCGGGCAGGGACCGGGCCGGCGCCAGGCGCTCGACGCGCTCCTTCGTCAGCGACGACAGCCGACCGCGACGCACGAAGGTGCGCACCCGCGCGGGGCTGACCCCGGGTGGCAGCTCGGGCACGACGTGCTCCTTGCGCCGGTCGTGGCCGGCCTCGCGTGACGTCGGTTCGATCGGTTGCTCGCTCACGCAGGCATCGTAGTGAGGGCAGCCGCCGGCCCCCTCGGGTGCGTCCGTCCCGGGAGGTCAGCTGCGCCAGATGGTGACGACGGCGCGGTCGTCGCCGAGGCCGGCAGCCGCCTGGTCGCAGAGGCGCTGGGCCAGCCCCTCGAAGCCGGTCCGGATGAACGACTCGGCCCGGCCGAGCATGCGGTCGATGCCGTCGACGAGCGCCTTGTCGCGGGCCTCGATGACGCCGTCGCTGTAGAGGACGAGCGCGTCACCGCGGCGGATCGTGCCACTCTCGCGGGGGTAGTCGGCCTGCTCGATGACCCCGAGCAGGGGGCCCCGGCCACCGGAGAGCATGCGCCACCGGCCCGAGCCCGCCGCGAACTGCGCGGCAGCGGGGTGGCCGGCGTACCCGATGGTGAAGTCGCCGGTCTCGAGGTTGACGGCCACGTGCACGGCGGTGGCGAAACCCTCGTTCCAGCGCAGCCGTAGGAGGTGGTTGTTGGCCGACTGCAGGAAGCCGCCCTCGCTCATCTCGCCGAGGAGGCCGCCGAGGGCCCCGGACAGGAGCAGCGACCGGGTGCCGGCCTCACGGCCCTTGCCGGAGACGTCGACGAGCGCGACCTCGAGGGTGACGCCGTCGGTCGACCGGCTCGCGACGACGAAGTCCCCGGCGAAGCCGTCGCCGTACGCCGACTCGAGCGCCACCTCGGCGCCCCACGACGCAGGCAGCGGAGGGAGCTCGCCCTGGGCCCGGAGGCGGTCGCGCATGTCGACGAGCATCGACTCGCCGCTGACGCCGACGACGCCGACCTGGGCCCGCGCGTGCGAGAGCCACAGCATGAGCATCATCGTGGCGACGGTGACGATCTGCGCGCCGGTCGTCGTCGGTTTGAGCTCACCGAGGTAGGCGCCGAGGATCGCCATGGCGAGGAACAGCCCGATGTAGACGACGAGCAGCAGCCGGGGCTCGAGGAAGAGCCCGGAGAGCACGACGATGAAACCGTAGATCCCCCACGGCACGCGGTCGGGCCAGATGGCGATGGCGACGGTCGCGGCGATGCTGAGACCGAGGAACGCCGTCACGAGGACCCACGGGGCACGACTCAGCCAGGGGCCCAGCAGCTGAAGACGTCGTACGGGGCCGGCAGCGTAGCGAGGGCGCCGAGAGACGAAGCTCTCGTTGTGGGCCACGTGCCTCCCTATCGGCGATGAAGGGGGACGCCGGACGTCATACGTCAGCGCGCGTCCAACTCCGGCAAAGCCGGCAAGTCCCCCGTGTTCTCGTACGCGGAAACCATACCCAGACGACGGCTGTGGCGCGCCTCATCGCTGAACTTCGTCGCCACGAAGGTGTCGACGATCTCCTTGGCGAGGTCCTCGGCCGTGAAGCGCGCCCCGATCGAGACGACCTGGGCGTCGTTGTGCTCGCGGGCCAGGCTCGCGAGCTCCACGCTGTAGGCGAGGGCCGCGCGGATCCCCGAGACCTTGTTCGCGGCCATCTGCTCACCGTTGCCGGAGCCACCGAGGACGACGCCGAGCGAGCCCGGCTCGGCGGCCACGGCCTCGGCCGCACGCAGCACGAAGACGGGGTAGTCGTCCTGGGCGTCGTAGCCGAACGGGCCGTGGTCGACGACGTCGTGCCCCGCGTCGCGCAGGTGAGCGAGCAGGGACTGGTGGAGCTCGTAGGCCGCGTGGTCGCCGCCGATGTGGATGCGCATGTCCGTCCTTGTCCGGGTGCTGGGGTGGGTCAGTCGAAGATGGGGCCCTCGGTGCGGCTGCGCTTCAGCTCGTAGAAGCCGGGCGTGCCGGCGACGAGGACGCAACCGTCCCAGAGTCGTGCGGCGGCCTCGCCCTTGGGGGCCGGCGTCACGACCGGGCCGAAGAAGGCGACGCCGTCGACGGCGATGATCGGGGTGCCGACGTCGGTGCCGACGAGGCTGATGCCGCGCTTGTGGCTGCGGTGCAGGGCCGCGTCGAACTTCTTGTGGTGGGCGTCCTTGGCGAGCGCCGCGGGCAGGCCGACCTCCTCGAGCGACTCACGGATGACCTGGTCGAAGTCGTTGATCCGCTTCAGGTGGATCCGCGTGCCCATGGCGTCGTAGAGCGGCTTGATCACGGTGTCGCCGTGCGCCTCGGCGGCGGCGATGATGACGCGCACCGGGCCCCAGGCCTCGTCCATGCGCGCACGGTAGGCGGCGTCGAGGTCGTGGCGGTGCTCGTTGAGCACCGCGAGGCTCATGACCGACCACGTGACGTCGATCTCACGGAGCGTCTCGACCTCCATGAGCCAGCGGGAGGTCATCCACGCCCACGGACACATCGGGTCGAACCACATCTCGACGGCGGTGCGGCTCGGCTTCGGGCTGTCGTTCACATCGGCCATGCGGCCCATCATGGCACTGCCCGCTGGGCGCCCATCGCGGTGGTGGACCGGTCGGGGTTCCGTGCGAGGATGGCCCGCGACGACGCCGTCCGACCGACGTTCCGTCGTGCCCCCAGCCCCTTCCCAGGAGGTCCTACGTGCCCGGCAAGAACCTGACCCGCGACGAGGCGGCGAGCCGCGCCAGCATCCTGCGCGTCGACTCCTACGACGTCCGTCTCGACCTGACGACGGGTCCGGAGAACTTCCACACCGTCACCACGGTCACGTTCGCCTGCTCCGAGCCCGGCGCGGACTCGTTCATCGACCTCATCGCCGACTCCGTCGAGAAGGTGACGCTCAACGGCGTCGACCTCGACCCGGCCGAGGTCTTCGCGGACTCGCGCATCGAGCTGCCCGCGCTGGCCGCCGAAAACGAGCTGACCGTCGACGCCACCGGCCGCTACACCAACACCGGCGAGGGTCTGCACCGCTTCGTCGACCCGGTCGACAACGAGGTCTACCTCTACACCCAGTTCGAGGTCCCCGACTCCCGCCGCATGTATGCCGTGTTCGAGCAGCCCGACCTCAAGGCGTCCTTCCGCTTCACGGTGACGGCACCCACGCACTGGAAGGTCATCAGCAACTCCCCCACGCCCCACCCGGAGGCGGCCGGGGTCGCCGACGGCGTCGAGCGCGCCACGTGGTCGTTCGCGCCGACCCAGCGCATCTCGTCGTACATCACGGCCCTCATCGCCGGCCCCTACGACGAGGTCCGCGACGAGGTCGAGACGCGCAAGGGCGTCGTGCCGCTCGGCGTCTACTGCCGCAAGTCGCTGACGCAGTACCTCGATGCCGACAACATCTTTGACTGCACCAAGAAGGGCTTCGCGTTCTTCGAGGAGGAGTTCGACCAGCCGTACCCCTTCGAGAAGTACGACCAGATCTTCACGCCCGAGTACAACATGGGTGCGATGGAGAACGCGGGCGCCGTGACCTTCGTCGAGGTCTACGTCTTCCGCTCCAAGGTCTCCGAGGCGAAGATCGAGCGCCGGGCCCTGACGATCCTGCACGAGCTGGCCCACATGTGGTTCGGCAACCTCGTGACGATGAAGTGGTGGGACGACCTCTGGCTCAACGAGTCGTTCGCCGAGTGGGCGTCGACGACGTGCCAGGCCGAGGCCACCGAGTGGACGAGCGCCTGGACGACCTTCGGCACGTCGGAGAAGGCCTGGGCCTACACCCAGGACCAGCTCTCCTCGACCCACCCGATCGCGGCCGACATGCGCCACCTCGAGGACGTCGAGGTCAACTTCGACGGCATCACGTACGCCAAGGGCGCGTCCGTGCTCAAGCAGCTCGTCGCCTACGTCGGGCGCGAGCCCTTCGTGGCCGCGCTCCGCGAGTACTTCCGCAAGCACGCGTGGGGCAACACGACCCTCTCCGACCTGCTCGGCGAGCTCGAGAAGGCCTCGGGTCGCGAGCTGACCGAGTGGAGCAAGCTGTGGCTCGAGACGGCCGGCGTCAACACGCTGCGCCCCGTCTTCGAGGTCGACGCCGACGGGCGCTACACCGCCTTCGCGATCACCCAGTCCGCGACGGACGAGCACCCCACGCTCCGTCCACACCGCATCGGCGTGGGGCGGTATGCCGTCCGGCGGGGCGCGGACGGCGCAGCCGACGTGCTCGAGCGCGTCGGCTACGACGAGGTCGACATCGCCGGTGAGCGCACCGAGCTCGGCGAGCTCGTCGGCCAGGAGCAGCCGGACCTGCTGCTGCTCAACGACGACGACCTCGCCTACGGCAAGATCCGCCTCGACGAGCACTCCCTCGCCACGGCCCTGTCGCTCCCCCGCGGGTTCCAGGACTCGCTGCCCCGCTCGCTCGTGCTCGGCGCGACGTGGGACATGACCCGCGACGGTGAGATGCCGGCCCGCGACTTCGTGCGCTTCGTCCTCGAGTCGCTGCCCGGCGAGACCGACTCGACGCTGCTGCGCGTGCTCATCGGGCAGGTGTCGACCGCGGCCCGCCTCTACACGGCGCCGGAGCACCGCGCCGAGGTGACGGCGCTCCTGTCGTCGTCGCTCCGCTCCCTCGCCGACTCGGCCGAGGCCGGTAGCGACGCCCAGTTCCAGCTCGTCGAGGCGTGGGCCGGATCGGCGGCCGACGTCGCGGACGAGGCCCGTCTGCGGGCCCTGCTCAGCGGCACGGAGTCGCTGCCCGGACTGACGGTCGACACGGAGCTGCGCTGGACCTTCATCAAGGCCCTCGCCGCCATCGGCGCCGCCGACGAGGTCGAGATCGCGACCGAGCTCGACCGCGACCCGACCGCCACCGGCAAGGAGCGGGCCGCCGAGGCCCTCGCCGCACGCCCCACCGCCGAGGCCAAGGCCGACGCCTGGGCCAAGGCGGTCGAGCGCAACGACCTGCCCAACCAGATGGTCGAGGCCGTGAGCGCCGGCTTCCGCCGGAGCACGGACCTCACCCTGCTCGAGCCGTACGTCGAGACCTACCACTCGATGCTCGTCGACGCGTGGGCCGAGCGCAGCGTGGCCATCGGCGAGCGCGTCGTCGGCGGCTTCTACCCGTTCTCGCTCGCGAGCCAGCAGCTCAAGGACGCCTCGGACGCGTGGCTGGCCGCCAACGCGGACGCGGCTCCCGGGCTCGTGCGCACCGTCGCCGAGAACCGCGACACCATCGCGCGTGCGCTGATCGCGCAGGAGCGCGACCGACGCGTCTGACTCCGGTGCGGGACCGGGCCCTGCCGGGTCCCGGTCCCGCACGACCGCACGACCGCACGACCTGACTGACACCGAACGCCGACTGAGACCCTGTGATCACTGCCTTCACGAACCTGACCGCTGTCGTCCGCCAGATCCCCACCTCGACTCCGACCCCGACCCCGAGTTCGTCGCCGAGTCCGTCTCCCTCGCAGGAGCTGCCCGTGAACCTCTCGATGCCCGACCTCTCCGGCCTGACCTGGTCCGGAGTCGGTGACTGGCTCGTCGGGACGCCGCTGCTCATCATCGTCGTCGTGCTCGTCGGCTTCGTGGCCCGGTTCCTGCTGCACCGGGTCATCAACCGCGTCGTCACGACGGCCACCTCGAAGCGGACCGAGCGCCTCGCGAACATCCCCGGTGCGGGACGCGCCCTGCAGGCCGTCGGGGTCGCCAACGTGCGCCACGTGCAACGCACCCAGACGATGGGCGCCCTGCTCAAGAGCATCACGACCTTCGTCGTCGGGGGCATCACGGTGCTGACCGTGCTCTCCCTCGTCGGCATCCCGCTCGGGCCGATGCTCGCGTCCGCCAGTGTCGGCGGTGTCGCCCTCGCCTTCGGTGCGCAGAGCCTCGTCAAGGACTTCCTCTCGGGCGTCTTCATGATCGTCGAGGACCAGTACGGCGTCGGTGACGTCATCGACACCGGTGAGGTCGTCGGCACCGTCGAGAACGTGTCGCTGCGCGTCACCCAGCTGCGCGACGCCGGTGGCATGACGTGGTACGTCCGCAACGGCGAGATCGTCCGCATCGGCAACAAGACGCAGGGCTGGTCCACGGCCATCGTCGACCTGGCCGTCGCCTACGACCAGGACGTCGAGAAGGCGATCACCGTCATCCGCGACGTCGTGAGCGTCATGGACGACGACGAGGCCTTCAAGGACATCCTGCTCGAGGAGCCCAACGTCGTGGGGGTCGAGTCGATCTCCAACGGCGCCATCACCATCCGCGTCATCGCCAAGACCATCGCCAACGAGCAGTTCGGCATCCAGCGCGAGATCCGCGAGCGCGTCAAGCTGGCCTTCGACCGCGAGGGCGTGCGCAGCCCGCTGCCCGTCATGCCGCCCTACGGCGGACCCACCCCGAAGTGAGTGGCCACCCCGGCCCGTCGCGGGCCGTGACGCCGACTCTGGGAGACTGCCCGACGTGACGTACTACGACGACTTCGGTGGCCACGAGACCTTCGCCAAGCTCGTGCGCGAGTTCTACCGCGGCGTCGCCGAGGACGAGCCCCTGCGCGCGCTGTACCCGGAGCAGGACCTCGGGCCGGCGCAGGAGCGCCTGAGGATGTTCTTCGAGCAGTACTGGGGCGGGCCGACGACGTACTCGGAGCAGCGTGGCCACCCGCGCCTGCGGATGCGCCACATGCCGTATGCCGTGACGCCCGACATGCGCGATCGCTGGCTGCTGCACATGATGAACGCCGTCGACACCCTCGGGCTCTCCCCCGAGAACGACGACAGGCTGCGCGACTACCTCACGCGGGCGGCATACTCCCTCGTCAACGCTCCCGGTCCCGACGGGACCTTCTGAGCCGCGAGCGGGACTCACAGCAACTCACAGCGCGTTCACGGGTGCCCGGTCCGGCCCGAGGTGTTCTCTGGACACAGGTGGATCCACGGCCGGGCCTCACGTCCGGCGTCACGACGGAGGGACGAGCATGGTGTCGATCAACGGGAAGCCCCTGAACCGGAAGACGGCCGGAGCCGCGGTGGTCGCGGCCGCAGCGGCCGTCATCGGGATCGGGGTCTCGCAGGTGGCACGGGCGGACGACGCGAGCACGACGACGCCCACCCCCACGGCGACCTCCACGCAGGCCGGGCCGGGCGGCGGCTCGACCGCCCCGGGTCCGGGCAACGGCAAGGGCTGGGGTCCCGGGGGCCGGCACGGCGGCATGGGCATGGGGCTGGGCCGCGGCGCGGACCTCTCGGCGCTGGCCACCAAGCTCGGCGTCGACCAGACCAAGCTCGAGGACGCCCTCAAGGCGGTGCGGGACGAGCTCAAGGCGAGCCGCACCCCCGGCCAGGCGCCCGCGACCAAGCCGGACCCGGCGGCGAGGCAGGACGAGCTGGCGACGAAGCTCGCGAGCAAGCTCGGCATCGACGCGGCCAAGGTCAAGGCGGCCTTCGCCGACCTGCGCGCCGCCCGCGACGCCGACGAGCAGAAGGCCTTCGACGACCGCCTGGCGCAGGCCGTCAAGGCCGGCACGCTGACGCAGGCGGAGGCCGACGCGGTCAAGAAGGCGGCCAAGGCGGGCGTCATCGACATGCACGGCGGTCCTCGCTGACCGGCATCGCCTGAAGGGCGTCTCCCGCCCGGCGGGAGGCGCCCTTCAGCCTGCCCCGAGGTGCTCGCGGAGCGAGGGCACGACGTGGTTGGTGAGCAGGGGTGCGAGGTCGGCCGGAAGGTCCTCGTCGAGGTCGAGCCAACGCTGCTCGGCGATCTCGGCCCGCGGGGTCGGGTCGTCGTGCGGGCGCAGGTGCAGGACGAAGACCGTCGCCTCGACCCAGGCGTCCGGCTCGTTGGCCGCGACGTCGTGGAAGCGGCCGAGGGGCTCCCCGGCACCGGACACGTCGAGGCCGACCTCCTCCATGACCTCGCGCACGGCGGCGTCCCGGGCGCTCTCGCCAGGGTCGATCTTGCCGCCGGGCAGCATGAACCGGGTGGAGCCGGCCTTGCGGACGGTCAGGAGCCGACCGTCACGGACGAGGCAGAAGGCGGCGGTGACAAAGGTCGTCATGCCCCCGACGGTAGCGCCGGCCCCTCGGCGGGCTCCCAACCGACCCGGTGCCCGGTGATCCAGGCGCTGGACCGCTCGGTGACGACGAAGCGGAAGACGAGCCGCATCATCGTGTCCCGCACCGCCCGGCCGGCCCGGCCGGGGATCTTCGAGCTGCTGCTGCGCGCTCCCGCGGCCACGATGCGCTCGACGCGCCGCCGTCGAGCGCTGTCGTATGCCGTCAGGGCCTCCTCGACCGTGGCGGCGTCGCGCAGGCACGTGGCGAGGACCACGGCGTCCTCGAGCGCGAGCGACGCCCCCTGTCCCGAGCTCGGGGACGGTGCGTGGGCGGCTTCGCCGACGACGACCATGCGGTCCCGGTGCCAGCGCGCGACCCGGGGCAGGTCGTGGGTGTTGTCGGCCCAGAGCTCGAGCCGTCCGGAGCGCACGAGGTCGGCGGCGGGGCCGGCGTCGTCGACGAGCAGGTCGACGAGGTGGTCACGCCACTGCTGCGGGGTGCGGGCGGCGCGTTCGGCCGGCGTGATCGCACGCCCGGGGACGTTGACGAACCACACGACGTCGCCCTCGGGGGTGGGGTGGGCCCCGAAGAAGGCCCGCGAGCCGAAGACGAAGTGCCACTGCCGCGCGGGAAGGTGCGCCGCGAGCGGAGTGGCCGTCGTGAAGCCGCCGAAGTTCGTCAGGCCGACGTAGCGCGCCGCGGCCGCCGCGGGGTCGATGGTGCGCCGGACGAGGGAGCGGACGCCGTCGGCACCGACGAGCAGGTCGGCCTCCACCGTCGACCCGTCCTGCAGCGTCACGGTGACCCCGTCCGGCCGGCTCGCCACGTCGACGACCCTGGCGTCGTGACGCACGTCGACACCGCGCCGAACGGCTTCGTCGACGAGCGCCGCAGCGAGGCGCGAGCGCTTCATGGTCATCGCCACGGTGCCGTCGGCGAGCGGGACGCCGAGGCTCATGGTGCCGAGGGTGCGCCCGGTGGCACCGATCATGACGTTGCGCTCGCTCGGGAAGCCGATGCGCGATACGAGGTGCCGCGCGCCCAGCACGTCGAGGGCGTGCAGCCCGTTCGCGGCGAGGGTGAACCAGGAGCCGGCCTCACCGTCGGACCGCGGCCAGGCCTCGAGCACGACGGCCTCGATGCCGACGTGCTGGAGTGCGAGCGCGGTAGCCGGGCCGGCGATGCCGCCTCCCACGACGAGAGCCTTCATCTTGGTACCCTTTCCTACGAGAATCGAATGTTTCAATATTCGAAAGGTAGGCCCGTGGCGACCGTCCGTCAACCGCCCGCACCCGAACGCCGCGACGAGCTCGTCCAGGCGATCGGCGAGGCCATGCAGCAGTACCAGCGCTCCGTGCAGGCCTTCGACGACACCGTCGGACGCGCCCTCGGGCTCGGGCCGGCCGACCTGCGCTGCCTCGACTGGCTCGTCGACGGCCCCAAGTCGGCGGGCCAGCTGAGCACCGCCACGGGCCTGCGCCCCGCGGCGACGACGGCCCTGATCGACCGGCTCGCCAAGCGCGGTCTCGTGCGTCGCACCCGGTCGGAGGCCGACCGGCGCACCGTGCTCGTGGAGATGACCGAGCTCGGGCAGCGCCGGACGTGGGAGGCGTACGGCCCGCTCGTGCGCGCCGGTCAGCCGATGCTCGACGAGCTGAGCACCGAGCAGCTGACCTTCATGGCCGACTTCCTGCGCCGGATCACCGCCCTGACCGACGAGCACCGGGGGCTGCTGACGCAACACCCGCCAGAGCCCGCCTGACCGCCCGAGCCGGCCACCCGGCATACGCCGACGATCGGCCACCGGTCGACCCGGATGGGGCGCCGCGCGACGCGTTGCAAGAAGTTGCAGAACTTTCTTTGAGTTTTCGACCCGATGAGGAACGATGGTGGCTCGTGACGCCATCAGCAACCCAGACCCTGAACCACCCCGGCCTCGGCGCCGGGCACGACGTGGACGTCCGCGAGGACGCGACCCCGGTCCACGCCGAGGACCGCCCGGACGCCGCCTGGTGGCGGCAGGCCGTGATCTACCAGATCTACCCCCGCTCGTGGGCCGACCACGACGGTGACGGCATCGGCGACCTGCCCGGCATCACCTCGCGGCTGCCGCACCTGCGCGCCCTCGGCGTCGACGCCATCTGGCTCTCGCCGTTCTACACCTCGCCCCAGGCGGACGCCGGCTACGACGTCGCGGACTACCGCGACATCGACCCGATCTTCGGCTCGCTCACGGACGCCGACGACATGATCGCGCGCGCCCACGAGCTGGGCCTCAAGGTCATCGTCGACATGGTGCCCAACCACTCCTCCGACGAGCACGAGTGGTTCACGGCCGCCCTCGCCGCCGGCCCCGGCTCGGCCGAGCGTGAGCGCTACATGTTCCGCGAGGGCCGCGGTGAGCACGGCGAGCTGCCCCCGAACAACTGGGAGTCCGTCTTCGGCGGCGCCGCGTGGACGCGGGTCACCGAGGCCGACGGCAAGCCCGGCCAGTGGTACCTGCACATCTTCGACACCAAGCAGCCCGACTTCAACTGGGAGCACCCCGAGGTGCGCGCCGAATTCGAGTCGATCCTGCGCTTCTGGCTCGACCGGGGCGTCGACGGCTTCCGCGTCGACGTGGCGCACGGCCTCATCAAGGAGCAGGGCCTGCCCGACACCGAGGAGGAGCGCACGACGATGCTCGGCCACTCCGAGCACGAGCACGGCCCCGAGGGGGTGTCCGAGGCTGCCCCCGTCGAGGAGGCGCCGCGGATCGACCACACGAAGCGCAGCCCGATGTGGGACCAGGACGGCGTCCACGAGATCTACCGCGCCTGGCGCCGGATCCTCGAGTCCTACGGGACGCCCGACCGCATCCTGTGCGCCGAGGCCTGGGTCGAGCCGCAGGAGCGCGCCGTGGCCTACGTCCGCTCGGACGAGATGCACCAGGCGTTCAACTTCGACTTCCTCACGGCCTCGTGGATCGCCGACGACCTGCGCGCCGTCATCACGTCGTCGCTGCACGCCGCCGACTCGGTGGGCGCCCCGTCGACGTGGGTGCTGTCGAACCACGACGTCGTGCGTCACGCGTCGCGTCTCGGCTACGCGCCGGGCACGCCTCGGATGAACGGCATCTCGGCGACGGACCCGCAGCCCGACCGCGAGCTCGGCCTGCGCCGCGCCCGTGCGGCCACCGCGCTCATGCTCGCACTGCCGGGTGGGGCGTACCTCTACCAGGGCGAGGAGCTCGGGCTGCCGGACTCCACCGACATGCCCGACGAGTTCCGCCAGGACCCGACGTTCGCGCGCACCGACGGCGCCGAGACGGGCCGTGACGGCTGCCGCGTGCCGATCCCGTGGTCGTCCCAGGGTCCGTCGCTCGGCTTCGGCCCGGGCGCCAGCACGTGGCTGCCGCAGCCCGACGTCTACGCCGAGTACGCCGTGGACCGCCAGGAGGGCGTCGAGGGCTCGACGCTCGAGCTCTACCGCTCGCTCCTCGCCGCGCGGCGTGAGCTGTCGCTCGGCACCGGCTCGCTGACGTGGGTCGAGGGGTATGCCGGTGACGTCGTCGCCCTGACCAACGGGTCGTCCCAGCGCGACCGCCTGCTCGTCGTCACGAACCTCGGTGAGGACGCCGTGGCCCTGCCCGCCGGGGCCGAGGTCGTCGTGGCCTCCGGGCCGCTCGAGGACGGGCTCGTCCCGACCGACACGACGGTCTGGGCCCGCTGGTCCTGACCTGGTGCGCCGGCCGCCTGAGGGGCGGCAGCACGTGAGGCCCCTGTCCCCTCGGGACGGGGGCCTCACGGCATCCACGGGCCTGTGGACGAGCGCCGAGGCGGTCAGCCGGGCTCTCCTACCGTCGGACCATGACCCGCTACTCCTTCGACGGTGCCGGGGTGTCCCGCGAACGGGTCGCCCTCGGCCATGACCCCGTCGAGCTGCGTGAGTGCGCGTCTCTCGTCGCCGCGGCGACCGCGGGTGCCATGGCGTCGACCGGGTCTGAGGGGCAGGCGCTTCGCACTGCACTCGCACGGTTCCGCGCGGTCGAGGCGCACGCCTTCGACGCGCTCGCCGACGCCGCGAGTGCGCTCGGGGGCCGTCTCGACCGGTCGGTGGCGGAGGCGCGGGCGGTGGAGCTGTTCGTCACGTCCGGGTTCGCCGCCGTGGCCGCGAGCGGTCCTGTGCGACATGGCCTTCCGGCCGCTCCCACGGGCGTGGCGGGAGCGGGATGAGCCGCGTCCACGACGGAGGGCACGCGGCACCGTCGATCTCGGGCGAGGTCGCCCTGCCGCTCCCCACCGGCGACGGTGAGGGTCTGCGCGCAGCCGCACGATCGCTCGACCGGGCCGCTGCGAGAGCGCAGGCGACGACGACGGTGTGCGGCACCCTGGCCGCCCGTCTCGGCAGCGTGTGGAGCGGTGCCGCGGCCGACGCCGCGCGGGTCGAGGCCGACGAGCTCGGATCACGTTCCCGACCGGTCGTGGGAGCCCTCCCCCGCACGGCGCATGCCCTGGTCACGTATGCCGCGGCGCTCGACCACGCGACCGGCCGGGTGCGCGCCCTGCAGCGCGAGTGGGACGCCCTCGACGCGGACCACGCCCTCGCGACCCTCCGCCTGTCCCACCTGCCGGACCCCACCGGTGCGGGCGTGGTGCTCGGGCTGGAGCGCGCCCGCGCCGACCTGGCTGCCGGCCGCGCACGGCTGAGCCGGACGCACGCGGCGGTCCTCGAGGAGCTCCGGGCCTCGGCGCGGCGGTGCACGGCGACGGTTGCCGCTCTCACCGACATGACGTTCCCCTCGGGGTCGACCCCCACCCCGGGACTGGTGCGGTCGGTCGTGACCGGCGGCCTGTCGTTCGCCGACGGAGTCGTCGCGCAGCGCCGCTCGCGCGAGGCCGCCCTCTCTGACGGGCTTCTCGTGCGGCGCGCGGTGGCGGCGGCCCAGGCCGGTGGTGGCCGGCTGACCGACGGGGCGACAGCCGTCCTCGTGACACGGATCCGCGAGCGGCGCGATGACCCGGCCTACGCGCAGGCCCTCCTCGAGGAGCTCGGGACCGACGGGCTCGCCGACCTGCTCCTGACGGCCGGAGTGACGCACGAGGGCTCCGGCGCGCACGTCGACACCGTGCGCGGACTCCTCGGGACGCTGGGCTCGCTCGTCATCACGGCAACGGGGCGGGTGGTGCCGGCCGGCACCGACCCTCGGACCCGTGCCGAGCTGGCGTCCGGAGCGGCCCTGCTCGCCGACGACGTCGTCGCCGGGGTCGACACCGTGCGCACCGCACCATCCGGCGACGGGCGGGCGACCGGGGCCTGGCTGCTCGGCCAGCTGCTCTCCGGGGCCCGAGCGGACGGCGACGTGCGTCGTCTTCCGCCGCGCCTGGCGCGGCGTGCCGCGGCGGCTGCTGCCACGTCCGAGATCGCCGAGACCCGCGACGCCGACCCGACGTTGCGCCACGGCAGCACCCTCGTGCCGGACGCGAGCTCGACGTTCGCCTCGTGGTTCGAGGACGCCGCGACGACCGGTGACGCGCTGCACGTCCTGCTCGGGCACGTCCGTGACGACCCGGCGGAGGCAGCGGCGTTGCTCGCCGAGCCGTTGCCCGACTCCGGAGTCGCAGGCCTCGCCCTCGCCAACTCCCGCGGCGACCGGCTGACCCTGGGCGAGCACCTGGTGCGCCGGTGGATCACGCACGAGGCCAGCGGGACCGAGAGCCACCCCGACCTGCACCTGCACACCGACGACGACCTCAGGCAACTGCTCGGGGACCTTGCGTTCGTCGACGGCGACGGCGCCGCGCAGACCCGGGCGAGGGTGATGCTCGAGGTGTCGCGGACGAGTGCCTTCGCCATGTCGGAGGCGTCGACGACCCGCATCTACACCGCAGCCACAGCCCCCGTGGAGGGCCTCGTCGCCGACTGGGTGGCGGCGATGCGGGAGAACGTCGACCGGGCGCTCGCCTCCCCCGGCGCGCTGTCCACGATGGCGGCCCCCTACACCGCGGTGACGACGGACGGGCCGCAGCCGTGGCTGACGCCTCGTGAGCTCACCGGTGTCGTCGGCGCCCTGGCGGTCGACACCGGGATGGGGCTCCGTGCGAAGCAGACGGGCGCGGCATACGACCGGCTCGTCGACCGGGAGCTCGACGCCGCCCGCGAGACCGTGGCGACCGGTGGCGACCCGCAGGCAGACGAGGTCCGGCTCGGGTTCCTCGACCAGTCGGCGTCGGCGACGCTCGTGGCCCTCGCACGACGACAGGACGACCTCAACCGCTCTGCGTGGCAGGGCATCGCCGAGGCGGTCCACGTCATCGACATCGTCAAGCGCGGCGACCTGCCCGGCCTGACGGCGGCCGTGCACACCTACCTCGACGGGGGCACGCTTCGCACGCCGGCCGACGACCTCGTCATCTCGCTCGTCCGCTCGAACGTCGAGCTCTCCCAGACCGAGGTCGACGAGGCTCGGCGTTCCGAGCTCGTCTCGCGCGTCGAGGCGATCACCGGTGGTGGCCGTGACGTGCTCCCCGCTCTGTCGGGCGGCGCAGCCCTCGCGCCGGGCCTGCCCTCCGCCGAGGCCCTGCGAGCCATCCGCGCCGACGAGATCCGGGCATCAGCCGAGGCCGCCGCCCAGGACGGCACGGCCGGGCTCGGCTCGCGGGTGAGTGAACGCCTGGGACAGCGCACCACCCTTCCGGACCGTGTCCACGTCGTCGAGGGATCCGGAAGCAGCCCCCGGTCCAAGGTCGGCAGCGTCGACCTGGGCGCGGCCAAGGACCTCAAGGACCACGAGAAGGCGACGGCCAGCCGCCTCGCCGCGCTCGGGCACGACGTCGAGTTCCTGTCTGCGACCGGGCACGGGAAGTCTCCGGACGCGCTGGTCGACGGGGTCCTGTGGGAGTTCAAATCACCGACGGGCGCCAGCAGCGAGACGATCGCCCGCAACCTGCGCAAGGGGTCCGAACAATCCCCTCGTATCGTGATCGACCTGGCGCGATGTGACATCACGGTGGCCGAGGCCGTGGGTCAGGCCGAGTACGCACTCGATCGATACGATCGCATCGAAGCCATCCTCATCATCGACAAGGACGGTCGCACCACCGAGAGGACGCGTTAGCCATGGCTTCGTGGGACATCAGCATCGGCCTCCCGCCTTCCGACGTCATCGCCGTCCTCAGGCGCCTGCCCGGTGTGGCCGTCGAAGACATCCCGACGGGGATCGGGATCGATCTCGGGGAAGGCCGTGCGGCGTGGGTCGACGCCGCACCTTCTGCGGGCGACCCCCAGGACCAGGCCTCGATCAGCGTCAAGGACCGCAGCACCATCGGTGCGTGGCGCATCTACGACCACCTCGCGGCCCAGACCACGGCACCGATGCAGATGTGGGACGACGGCGGGCTCCTCGTCAGCGAGCGGAGGTGGCAGGTGTCGGTGCGTCCGGGCTCGCCCGCGACGCAGCACATCGAGCTCGTGGACTGGGACTCCCGAGCTGTCGGTGCCCGACTGCTGGGGCTCGCGAGATCGGGGCCTCTGACGCCGTCCGACGTCCTGGCGGTTCTCGCGGACTCCGGAGTCCCCCAGGACGCTGTGCGTGACCGATCGCTCGAACTGACGGGCGAGCTCGTGCGTGCCGGGTTGCTGCGACCCCACCCCACCCTGCACGAGCAGGCTCCGCCACGAGGCGCAGGGGTCCCGCGCACCCAGGACCTCGTGTTCACGACCTATGCCCTCTTCCGAACAGGCGACGACCGGACCGGGACGCTCGTGATCGGTCCGGCCGTCCCGCGGGACGCCCGGGCCACGATCACGGCCGCGGACGTCCGGAACTGGATGATGAGGGACTTCGACGCCAGTGCGAACCCCGGCAGTGGTGCCGGGTGAGGTGGGGCAAGCCTGGGGCACACCTCGAGGCGGACACCATCTACGACCTTCTGGTGGTGCGCGGGCTCGACGACTGGTTGCAGCCGCGCGTGGGCCGAGGCGGCTCTGGGGCGGCTCCCCGACGTCGACTGAGGCACCCGGTTACGCTCGCCCTGTGACGACCCGGGCCTACCTCCAGCGCACGCCGGTGGCCCTGGCCCACCGCGGCGGGTCCCTCTACACCCCCAACGTCGGGCTCGAGAACACCATGACGGCCTTCGGCAACGCTGTCGCCCTCGGCTACACGCACCTGGAGACCGACGTGCACCTCACGCGGGACGGACGGCTCGTCGCCTTCCACGACACGGTGCTCGACCGGGTGACCAACGCCCGCGGCCGCATCCGTGACCTGCCGTGGTCCGAGGTGGCCCACGCCGAGGTCGGCGACGGCGGGCGCATCCCGCTGCTCAGCGACCTGCTCGACGCGTGGCCCGCCATCAACCTCAACATCGACCTCAAGGCTCCCGGCACCGCCGAGCCCCTGTGGGAGCTCATCGAGGAGCGTGGAATCCACGGCCAGGTGTGCGTCGGCTCGTTCTCCCAGCGCAACATCTCGCACTTCCGGCGGCTCTCCCACGGCACGGTCGCGACGGCGGCAGCGGAGGTGGGCACGGCCCTCGCCCGTTTCGGGCCCTGGGTCCTCAGCGCGGTCTTCCGCACCCCCGCCGACGTCTTCCAGGTCCCGACCTCCATTCCCTTGCGGGGCAGGCCCATTCGCATCGTCACGGCCCGGTTCGTCGAAACCGCCCATCGATGCGACAAGCAGGTGCACGTCTGGACCATCGACGACGCCGACGAGATGGAGCGCCTGCTCGACCTCGGGGTCGACGGTCTCGTCAGTGACCGCATCGACGTCCTCAAGGACGTCCTCGTCGGTCGAGGAGTCTGGACCGGGCAGGGCTGACGACCGGGCCGCACGCCCGATCCCACCCGTCTCCCGGAGGAGGGACACGGCATACGCCAATCGGGTCAGCGGACCAGGACGTGCCCTCGGGAGGTGGTGAGGCGGGTCCAGCGACCGTGCGCCGCGATCGTCGCCGGCTCCCCCGCCGACGTGAAGCCGAGCACGTGCGCGCCGAACGCGAGGCCAGCAGCGATCGGCGGCACCGTGTCGCTCATCGCGCCCCACGTGCGCCGGCGGAGCGCGTCGACGGCATGACCGCCGGCGTTCTCCGGGGTGCCCTCAGCGACCTGCGAGATGCCTTGTCGCGCAATGGAATCGATGACGTCGCCGTCCAGCTGACCGACCGGCTCCCAACCGTCACGAGGCGGGGTGAGCCCGCTCCAGGGAGCGCGCACCGTCGTGGGCGGGACGCTCAGCACGGCGCCGATGCCCTCGCGTGCAAGGCGGTCGTTGACCGACGCGAAGGACACCGTGGCATCGACGTCGTCGGCGGCGGCGATGGTGACGACGCGCATCCCGAGCACGGTGCCGTCGCCCATGAGACCGGTCCCCTCGATGACGGCCACGGTCGTCAGGAGGAGGTTGCCGAGCACCTGGAGCCGCACGGCGCCCTCCGGGTTGGCGCGGCTCGCGCGTCCGAGATAGGTGCCGAGGTCGGCGAGGCCGCGCGGGTCCCCGAAGTCGATGTGCTGGGCGTCGCTCACCGGCGCCGCCTACGGAACGGAGCAGGCTCACCGAGGTGTGCCCGGACCGACGTGCGCTCGTCCGGCCGCATGCGCCGCGGCGACTCGCTCGCGAAGTCGTAGAGCGCCAGCTCGGTCTCCGCGACGGCGTAGACCGGCCGCTCACCGTCGCCCACGCCCTCAGGGTCGGTGACGATGTAGGCGACGTCGAAACCCGCTCCGCCGACCCGTGAGACCCACATCTGGATCTCGACCGGCGCGTGCCGGAAACCGAGGGGACGGCGGTACTCGATCTCGTGGCGCGACACGAGCACGCCCTCGTCGAGCAGGGTCTTGTCGCCCGCTCCCCCGCCGTCGAACCAGTCGCGGAAGGCGATGACACGGGCGTCCTCGAGCAGCCGGAGGAACTGCACGTTGTTGATGTGCGCGTACGCGTCCATGTCGGACCAGCGCAGCGACACCTGTGCGGCGTACGGCGTCGCCTGCGCGTCGGGCTCGGGCGGGGTGCCGGTCGCGTCGCTCGTCTCGGTCATGCCCCCATCCTTCCAGCCCGCCCGGGCGCGCCCGTCCACATCCCCGGTGGTGGACGCGCCTGCGTCCACAGCGTGCGTATGCCGGTCGGCCCGGTCGGTGGGGCCACGTAGGTTGGGGGCCATGACCCCACCCACCCCCTCGGCACCCTCCGCACTGCCCGTCGCCGACGTCGACCCTGCCCTGCGCGAGCGGGCGACGAGCGCGTTGCGGCGCCTCGTGGGCCGTGACGACGTCGACTTCCGCGACGGCCAGCTCGAGGCGATCAACGAGCTGGTGGCCGGTCGACGACGCGTGCTCGTCGTGCAGCGCACCGGGTGGGGCAAGTCGGCCGTCTACTTCGTCGCGACGGCGCTGCGCCGGGCCGAGGGGGCCGGACCGACGGTCATCGTCAGCCCGCTGCTCGCCCTCATGCGCGACCAGATCGCCGCCGCCGGGCGCGCCGGCATCACGGCCGTCACCCTCAACTCCACGAACGCCGACGAGTGGGGCGCCGTGTCGGGCGCCCTCGCCCGGGGCGAGGTCGACGTGCTGCTCGTCAGCCCCGAGCGGCTCAACAACCCGCGCTTCCGCGACGAGCAGCTGCCGGCGCTCGCCGAGACGTGCGGTCTGCTCGTCGTCGACGAGGCCCACTGCATCAGCGACTGGGGCCACGACTTCCGGCCCGACTACCGTCGCATCCGCGACCTGCTCACGACGCTGCCCGAGCACACGCCGGTGCTCGCCACGACGGCGACGGCCAACGCCCGCGTCGTCACCGATGTCGTCGAGCAGCTCGGAGCCGGCGGCCGCGACGTGCTGACCCTGCGCGGGCCGCTCGCCCGGGCGTCGCTCCGTCTGGGCGTCCTGCCGCTGGCGGCCCCGGAGCAGCGACTCGCCTGGCTCATCGCGCACCTCGCAGAGCTGCCCGGTTCGGGCATCGTCTACGCCCTGACCGTGGCCGCCGCCGAGGACGTCGCGGTCGCGCTGCGCGAGGCCGGGCACGAGGTCGCCGCCTACACGGGTCGCACCGAGCCGTCCGAGCGCATCAGGCTCGAGGAGGCTCTGCGCGACAACGAGGTCAAGGCCCTCGTGGCGACCTCCGCCCTCGGCATGGGCTTCGACAAGCCCGACCTCGGCTTCGTCCTGCACCTCGGCGCCCCGTCGTCGCCGGTCGCCTACTACCAGCAGGTCGGTCGAGCGGGCCGTGCCACCGAGCGGGCCGACGTGCTGCTCATGCCCGGCCCCGAGGACAAGGACATCTGGCGCTACTTCGCGTCGGCCTCGATGCCGAAGCAGGACCAGGCCGACGCGGTCGTGCGTGCGCTCTCCGAGTCGCCCAAGGCCCTCTCGACGGTGGCCCTCGAGACGATTGTGGACGTCCGGCGCACCCGCCTCGAGCTGCTCCTCAAGGTGCTCGACGTCGACGGCGCCGTGCACCGCGTGCCGGGTGGGTGGACCGCCACCGGCGAACCCTGGACCTACGACGCGGAGCGCTACGGCCGCGTCACCGAGGCGCGTGAGCGCGAGCAGCAGCTCATGGTCGACTACGAACGCACCGACCGCTGCCGCATGGCCTTCCTGCAGGAGACGCTCGACGACGACTCCGCCGAGCCCTGCGGCCGCTGCGACCGGTGCGTGGGTCCGTGGTTCGACCCGACCATCCCCGAAGCGGCCGTCAACACGGCGAGGTCCCGCCTCGCGCGGCCGGGCGTCGTGCTCGAGTCGCGCGCCCAGTGGCCACCCGGCATGGACCGGCTCGGGGTGCCCTTCAAGGGCAAGATCTCGCCGGCCGTCGCCATGTCGGAGGGCCGCGCCGTCGCCCGCCTCAGCGACCTCGGCTGGGGTCAGCGCCTGCGCGAGCTGCTCCGGGGCGAGGACCAGGAGATCCCGGAGGAGGCCCTCCGCGCCTGCGTCGAGGTTCTCGCCGGGTGGGGGTGGCAGGAGCGTCCGGCGGCCGTCGTGTCGGTGCCGTCGCGCCGACGTCCGCTGCTCGTCGAGTCACTCGCCGCCGGACTGGGTCGGCTCGGTCGACTGCCCTACCTCGGCGCGCTCGACCTCGTCGAGGGTGGTCCGGTCGGCGAGGCCGGCGGCAACAGCGCCTTCCGGCTCGCCAACGTCTGGGGGCGTCTCGCCGTGGGGCCTGAGCTCGCCGGTTCGCTGACGGGTATCCCCGGACCGGTGCTGCTCGTGGACGACGTGAGCGACTCACGCTGGACCCTCACCGTGTGCTCCGGCCTGCTCCGCGAGGCCGGAGCACCGGCCGTGCTCCCGATGGCCCTGGCCCTGGAGGCGTGACGCCGGTCCCGGGCGGCGGCGGCCACCCCGCCCCGGCCACTAAGGTCGTCCTGTGACCGCAGACGCCCCCTCCGAGCCGCGCCCGCTCCCCCCGCTCGAGGACCTCCTCGAGGTGCTGACCCTCGAGGACGTCGGGACGGCCCACATCTCGGTCACCGACGTCCGCGGGCACGATGCCGCCGAGTCGATCGGGGCGTCCTCCGCCCGGGTCTTCGAGGGCCGGAGCCAGAAGATGCCTCACGGGCGCGTCTTCGGCGGCCAGGTCCTGGCCCAGTGTGTCATGGCCGCCGGCATCACCGTCCGTGACCTCGACACGGGGCGCGGCGCGCGTCACATCCACTCGCTCCACGGCTACTTCATGCGACCCGGCGACGACACGCTGCCGATCCGCTTCGCCGTCGAGGAGATGCGCGACGGCAACAGCTTCTCGACCCGCCGGGTGCACGCCGTCCAGAAGGGGGCGCCCATCATGTCGATGACCTGCTCCTTCCAGGACCGGGCCGGTGGCCTCGACCACCAGGGCACGATGCCCGCGGTGCCAGGGCCCGACGGCCTCGTCTCGCTGGCGGAGGCCTTCCGCGGCGTCGACCACCCCGGCGCCCGTCACATCTCCGAGTCCCGCCCCATCGAGCTGCGACCCGTCGAGAGCAACATGTTCCTCGACGCCGGTCCCGAGCAGGTGGCCACGAACCACGTATGGATGCGTGCCGTGGAGCGCCTGCCGGACGACCCGCTGCTGCACGCGGCGGTGCTCGCGTACTCCAGCGACTACTCGCTTCTCGAGCCGGTGCTCCGCCGTCACGGCCTGGTCTGGACCGACCGCCGACTGCGGGTCGCGAGCCTCGACCACTCGATGTGGTTCCACCGCGACGTCCGGGCCGACGAGTGGCTGCTCTACGCCCAGCAGTCCCCGTCGGCCGAGAGCGGGCGCGGCCTGTCCATCGGCGAGATCTACAGCCAGGACGGCACGCTCGTGGCCACCACCGCCCAGGAGGGCATGGTCCGCGTCAAGGAGTCGTGACCCGTTCGCGCCCACCCGAGGGCCCGCGCACGGGGTCCCCTCAGATGGTGGTGGTGCGCAGGACTGCGACGTCGTGACCGTCGAGGCGCACACCGTGACCGTCGACGATCGGGGCGCGACCCCACGACGCGAGGACGTGCTCGACCTCACCGGTGAACGGCACCACCTGCGAACGGCCGGCGAGGTTGGCGACGACGTGGACCGCGCCGCGGGACATGATCATCCACTTGGCGGCCTCGTCGAACGTCACCGCCGTGGCCCGGAGGTCGCCGGACGCGACATCGGGCTGCGTGCGGCGGACCTTGATCAGCTCGCGGTAGAAGTGCAGCATCTCGTTGTGCCCCGGCGCGCTCGGCTCACTCCAGTCCAGCACGCTGTGCGCCCGGGTCGCGGGGTCCTGCGGGTCGGGCACGTCGGCCTCGTTCCACCCGTGGGCGGCGAACTCCGCACGGCGTCCGGAGCGGACCGCGTCAGCGAGCCAGTCCTCCTCGAACGAGGTGAAGAACGCGAACGGGGTGCTCGCCCGCCACTCCTCCCCCATGAAGACCATCGCGGTGAAGGGCGACAGGAGGTAGAGCGCGGCTCCGACCGCCTGCTGACCCGGTGAGATCTGGTCGCTGATTCGGTCGCCGGTGGCGCGGTTGCCGACCTGGTCGTGGGTCTGGAGGTAGGCGAGGAACTGGTGGCCCGAGCGCGCCTGCTGGTCGACCCGGGCGCCCCAGACGGTGCCACGAAAGGTCGACATGCGTCCGTCGTGGAGGAACGCGTCGGACAGCGTCTTGGCCAGCACCGAGATGGGACCACCCTGCGGCCAGGCCTCGGTGCCACCGGCGAAGTCGGCGTAGTAGCCCTGGGTCTCGCCCGTCAGCGCGACGTGCAGGGCGTGGTGGATGTCATCGTCCCACTGCGCGGTCATGCCGCGGCCGCCCTCGGCGGTCGGGGTGACGATCACCGCGTCGTTGAGGTCGCTCTCGGCGATGAGGTCGAGGGGACGTCCCAGCTCCGTCGCGAGAGAAGCCGTCTCGTCGGAGAGCTGAGCCAGCAGGTGCGGCTCGGACTCGTCGCGCAGCTCGTGGACGGCATCGAGCCGCAACGCGTCGACGTGGAAGTCCCGGAACCAGCGCAGCGCGTTGTCGATGACCCAGCGACGCACCTCGTGGCTGCCCTCGGCGTCGAGGTTGACCGCCGGCCCCCACGGCGTCGTGTGGGTGGTCGTGAAGTAGGGCCCGAACTCGGCGAGGTAGTTGCCGGTGGGTCCGAGGTGGTTGTAGACCACGTCGAGGCAGACGCCGAGTCCCTTCGCGTGGCAGGCGTCGACGAAGCGCTGGAACGCGGCCGGACCGCCGTAGGCCTGCTGGACGGCATACGGCGCCACCCCGTCGTAGCCCCAGCCGTGCGTGCCCCCGAACGCGGCGAGCGGCATGACCTCGACGACGTCGACACCGAGGTCGACGAGGTGCGAGAGGTGTCCGATGGCGGCGTCGAGCGTGCCCTCAGGGGTGAAGGTGCCGACGTGCAACTCGTAGACGACGCCCCCGAGCGCGCCGCGGCCGTCACGCGTTCCACGCCAGTCGCCGTCACGCCACGGGTGGGCGTCGGCGTCGAACGTGCGGCTCGAGCCGTGGACCCCGTGCGGCAGCCAGGCGCTGCGCGGGTCGGGTCGGGGGTCGCCACCGTCGAGGCAGAAGGAGTAGTCCAGCGTGCCGCTCCCGGTGCGATTCCACGACCACCAGCCGCCGTCCTCGCCCGTCATGGCGTGCCGGTGCGCGGCGGACGTCGGCTCGCCCCTGCCTTCGACCGGGTTGACGAGGACGTCCACGCGCGAGGCGAGCGGCGCCCAGACGCGGATGGTGCTGGAGCGTGCGGTCATGACTCGTCCCGTACCCGCACGAGCAGAGCGACCGGCAGGCCGCTGCCCCCGACGACGTCGTCCAGGGGTGTCGTTCCTCCGTCGAGCTCGTGCGCCGACCCCGACAGCGCGTCGCGCCAGGGTCCCTCGGGCAGGTCGATCGTGGCGGCGCCGAACCCGCCCTCGTCGGCCAGACGCCCGGCCAGCCGGGTCACGACGGTGACGACCTCGATGGCGCCCTCACCCGCGCCGCGGCCGAAGGCCACGACGTGCTCCGAGGTCGTCGAGATCGGCACATAGGTTGCGTCCGCCCCCGTGAACACCTCGGGGCGCGCGCGTCGGGTGCGCAGCGCTGCGCTCGTGACGAGCAGCTTCTCGTCGTGGAGGTCGGCCGGAGCCACTCCCGCGTCGAGACGCGCCAGCCGGTCCCGGCGCTCGGCATAGTCGACGGCGCGTCGGTTGTCCGGGTCGACGAGCGAGAGGTCGACGAGGTCGGTGCCCTGGTAGACGTCCGGCACGCCGGGCATCGTCAGCTGCACGAGCTTCTGCCCGAGCACGTTGGCCCGCGCCTCGGACCGCGTCGCCTCGACCCAGGACTCGATGTGGGCGACGATCTCGGGCCTCGTCACCACGCCGGCCACGAAGCGCTCGACCGCCGACTCGTAGGCCTCGTCGGGCTCGGTCCAGCGCGTGTAGAGCTTCGACTCGCGAATCGCCTTGAGGGCGTAGGCCTGCAGGCGGTCCTCACTGATCGGCCACGCACCGACGACGGTCTGCCACAGGAAGTACTCGGTGAGCGCGTCGAGCTCGTCGCCGCGCACCGGAGCGGCCAGCTCCCGGGCCGTGCGCACCCAGGTCGCCCACGCGTCGGGACGCTCGGCGAGGACGAACAGGCGCGCCCGGACGTCCTCGGCGCGCTTCGTGTCGTGCGTCGAGAGGGTCGTCATCGACTGCGGCCACGACGCGAGGAGCGTCCCCGCGAAGGCATGGAACGCGTCGGCCGGCACGCCGACCTGCGTCGGGTCGCCGCCCACCTCGTTGAGTGCGACGAGCCGGACGTAGCGGTAGTACGCCGTGTCCTCGATGGCCTTGGCCATCGCTGGTCCGCAGGTCTGCTGGAACCGCACGAGGAACTCGTCGGCCGCCTCGCGGTCGACGGGCGAGCCCTGTCCGAGGGCGAGGTCGAGGACGCCGCGCACGGTCACCGCATCCAGAGTGCCGGCCACGCTCTCGCCGCCCCGCGCCGCAGCTGCCTCGAGCTCGGACGCGTCGTCGGCGTCGGCCGGACTGCCCGGCCTGAGGTAGACGCGGTAGCGCTCCATGCCGACGAGCAGGTCCTCGACGACGGCCCGCGCCGAGTCGGGGTCGAGATCGGGCCTCGCCCGGGCGACGAGCCGCAGGAGGCGGCTGACCTCGGTGGCGAGCATGACCTGCACGACCCACCGCTTGGACTCGGTGACGATGGCCTCGAGGTCCTGCGTCCGGCCGAGCAGCTCGCTCGACAGCGCATCGAGCGACCCCGCCCCGGCCGGGTCGACGAAGAGCCCACCGATGCGCAGCAGGGCGTCGTAGCCGGTGGTGCCGGCGGTCCGCCACCCGTCGGGCAGCTGCTCCGAGCCCTCGAGGATCTTCTCGACGACGACCCAGGCGTCAGCGGTCGCGTCACCGAGACGGTCGAGGTAGCCCTCGGGGTCGGCGAGCCCGTCCGGGTGGTCGATGCGCAGCCCGTCGATGGCGCCGGAGCGGATGCCGTCGACGAGGAGCGCGTGCGTCGCGTCGAAGACCGCGGGGTCCTCGACCCGCACGGCGATGAGCGACGTCACGTCGAAGAACCGCCGGTAGTTGAGCTCCGAGTCGCCGACCGTCCACGAGGCGAGGCGGTAGTGCTGGGCCTCGAGCAGCTCGGCCAGCGGCCGGCTCGTGTCGCTGCCGGGTGCCAGCGGGAAGACGTGGTCGTAGTACTGGACGACCGGCTCGCCGTGGTGCTCGCCGACGGACAGCTCGCCGGCGGCGAGCACGTCGTCGAGGGACGCGCCCAGCACCGGCATCAGGATGTGGCCGTCCTGGGCGTCCCAGTCGACGTCGAACCACGTCGCGTAGGCCGACTGGCGGCCCTCGCGGAGCACCTCCCAGAGCGGCCGGTTGAGCGAGAGCGGCGTCGGAGTGGTCATGTGGTTGGGCACGACGTCCACCACGACGCCGAGCCCGGCCCCGTGGGCGGCCTCGACGAGCCGGGCGAACCCGGCGTGGCCGCCGAGCCCCTCGGACACCGTCGTGTGGTCGGTGACGTCATAGCCGTGCTTCGAGCCGACCGTCGCCTGCAGGACCGGCGACAGGTAGAGGTGCGTGATCCCTAGTGTCGCAAGGTGATCCACCTGCGCGGCCGCGTCGTCGAGGGTGAAGTCCGGCTCGAGCTGGAGCCGGTGGGTCGAGACCGGTGCGCTGGAGTACCTCACGCGGTGGCCTCCTCCGTGACGCCCGGGATGATGGGCGAGACGATCTCGCGGGGGCACCTCAGCACGACGATGCTGCGCGGCTGCACCTGGATCTGCCACGTCGGCTCGAGGTGGTTGGCCTCGACCTCGTGCAGGGCCGTGTCGATGACGGGGATCCACTCCGCGCCGTACTCGCCGTCGGGCAGGGTGAAGGACAGCGGCTCGTCGTGCGCGTTGAACATGACGAGGAACGAGTCGTCGAGGATCTGCTGCCCACGCGGGTCCGGCTCCGGGATGGCCGAGCCGTTGAGGAAGATCATGAGCGACTTGGCCTGGCCGTTGCTCCAGTCGTCCTCGTCCATGTGCTGGGCCTCGGGCGTGAACCAGGCGATGTCACCGAGTTCGCTCTCGCCGCCGTGGTCGGCGTTGCCGGCGAAGAAGCGGCGGCGGCGGAACACCGGGTGCTCACGGCGCAGCTTCACGAGCGACTGGGTGAAGACGAGCAGCTTCTGGTCGTCCTCGTCGAGGACCCACTGGATCCACGAGATGTCGTTGTCCTGGCAGTAGCCGTTGTTGTTGCCGCCCTGGGTGCGCCCCAGCTCGTCGCCGTGCAGCATCATCGGCACCCCCTGCGAGAAGAGCAGGGTGGTGAGGAAGTTGCGCTGCTGCCGCAGCCGGAGGTCCCGGATCTCGGGGTCGCTCGTCGGACCCTCGACGCCGCAGTTCCACGAACGATTGTGGCTCTCGCCGTCGTTGTTGCCCTCGCCGTTGGCCTCGTTGTGCTTCTCGTTGTACGACACGAGGTCGCGCAGGGTGAAGCCGTCGTGGGCCGTGACGAAGTTGATCGAGGCGATCGGCTTGCGTCCCGAGTGCTCGTAGAGGTCGCTGGATCCCGTGAAGCGAGAGGCGAACTCGCCGAGGGCGCCACCCTCGCCGCGCCAGAAGTCGCGCACCGTGTCGCGGAACTTGCCGTTCCACTCGGTCCACAGGGGCGGAAAGTTGCCGACCTGGTAGCCGCCCTCGCCGACGTCCCACGGCTCGGCGATGAGCTTGACCTGGCTGACGACCGGGTCCTGTTGGATGAGGTCGAAGAAGGCCGACAGCTTGTCGACCTCGTGGAACTGGCGGGCGAGCGTGGCGGCCAGGTCGAAGCGGAAGCCGTCGACGTGCATCTCAGTGACCCAGTAGCGCAGCGAGTCCATGATGAGCTGCAGCACGTGCGGGCTGCGCATGAGCAGGCTGTTGCCGGTGCCGGTCGTGTCGTAGTAGTGCGTGAGGTCGTCGCTGACGAGCCGGTAGTAGCTGTTGTTGTCGAGCCCGCGGAAGGCGAGCGTCGGCCCCATGTGGTTGCCCTCGGCCGTGTGGTTGTAGACGACGTCGAGGATGACCTCGATGTCGGCCGCGTGCAGCGCCTTGACCATGGCCTTGAACTCGAGGACCTGCTGGCCGCGCTGGCCGCCGGCGGCGTACTCGTTGTGCGGGGCGAGGAAGCCGATCGTGTTGTAGCCCCAGTAGTTCGACAGGCCGCGGTCCACGAGCGGCGCGTCCTGGACGAACTGGTGCACCGGCATGAGCTCGATGGCGGTGATCCCGAGGTCGCTCAGGTGCTTGATGACGGCCGGGTGCGAGATCCCGGCGTAGGTGCCGCGGATCTCCTCCGGGACCTCCGGGTGGAGCATCGTCAGGCCCTTGACGTGGGCCTCGTAGATGATGCTCTCGTGGTACTCGTGGCGCGGCGGCCGGTCGTCGCCCCAGTCGAAGAACGGGTTGATGACGACCGAGTGCATCGTGTGGCGCACGCTGTCGTCGGTGTTGATCTCCGTCGTGGTCGCCGCCTTCTCGTCCCCGAAGGTGTACGAGTAGAGCGACTGGTCGTTCTCGGCCTGGCCCTCGATGGCCTTGGCGTAGGGGTCGAGCAGGAACTTGCTCGGGTTGCAGCGGTGTCCGTGCTCGGGGTCGTAGGGACCGTGCACGCGGAAGCCGTAGCGCTGCCCGGGCTGCACGTAGGGGACGTAGCCGTGCCACACGAAGCCGTCCGTCTCGGGCAGGTCCAGTCGGGTCTCGGTGAGGTCGTCGTCGAGCAGGCACAGCTCGATGCGCTCGGCCACCTCCGAGAAGACCGCGAAGTTGACTCCGGAGCCGTCGTACGTGGCTCCGAGGGGGTAGGGCTTGCCCGGCCAGATCTCCATGGACCTACTTTCCGTCGTTCGGTCGCGGCACGGGGCCACGGCGCCACGGGGTGGCGACCTGCGGACGGCGGTGGCCGCACAGCGCATTCTCCCCTGCCGGAGCCCATCGAGCGCAAGGCGGTCGTATGCCGGTCGGCGCGCCGCGAGACGACGTGCCGTCCGTTCGCGGCTGGGAAGGCGCTGCTCAGCCCGCGCGTCCCTGTCTCCAGTACCCCATGGGGACGACCTGCGGACGAGGCCGCACACGGTTCCGGCCCCGCGCGCAGGCGCGGGGCCGGGAACGGCGATGGACCGACGAGGCCGGCGGCAGGCGCTACAGCGCGCCGCCCAGCGTGACGCCCCCGTCGATGGTCAGCGTCTGTCCGGTGACCCAGGACGCGTCGCTGCTCAGCAGGAAGCTGACGGCGCCGGCGACGTCCTCGGGCAGGCCCAGGCGCTTCATCGGGTAGGCGCGGACGACCTTCTCCTCGCGCCCCTCGTAGAGCGCCTCGGCGAACTTCGTCTTGACGACGGCCGGGGCGACGGCGTTGACCCGCACGTCGGGACCCAGCTCGTAGCCGAGCTCGGTCGTCAGGTGGATGAGGGCCGCCTTGGAGACGCCGTACCAGCCGATGACCCCGCTCGCACCCTGGCCGGCGACCGAGGCGAGGTTGACGACCGCCCCGGGGTGGGCGTCGTCTCCGAGGCCCGCAGCCACCGCCTTCTTGATCCACGAGAAGGCGGCGACGACGTTGACGTCGAGGACCTTGCGGGCGATGTCGAGGTCGGAGTCCAGCATCGGGCCGTAGGCCGGGTTGATGCCGGTGTTGTTGACGAGCAGGTGCAGGCCGCCGAAGGTCTCACGGGCCTTGGCGACGACCTCGTCCTGGTGGGACTCGTCTGCGGCGTTGCCGGCCACCCCGAGGGCGTTCGCGGAACCACCGAGATGCTCCACCGCCTCGGCGAGCGCCTCGGGCTTGCGTGCCGTGATGACGACCTTGGCACCCTCGGCGACGAGGCGCTCGGCGATGCCGAGACCGATACCCCGGCTGGCGCCCGTGATGATCGCGACGGCACCCTCGTGGCGCCCGCCGCGTGCGTCGGCCGCCATCAGAAGCCGAGGTCCCGGCCGATGAGCTCCTTCATGATCTCGTTCGAGCCCGCCCAGATCTTCGTGACGCGCGCGTCGCGCCAGGCCCGGGCCACGCGGTACTCGTTCATGAAGCCGTAGCCGCCGTGCAGCTGGACACAGTGGTCGAGGACGTCGTTCTGGACCTCCGAGCTCCACCACTTGGCCTTGGCGGCGTCGACGGCCGAGAGCTTGCCCTCGGCGTGGGCCGCGATACAGTCGTCGACGTAGGCCTCGGCGACCTCGATCTTCGTGACGAGCTCGGCCATGAGGAACTTGTTGTGCTGGAACGCGCCGATCGGCTGCCCGAAGGCCTTGCGGTCCTTGGCGTACTGGATCGTCTCCTCGAGGATCGCCTTGGCGTGCGCGACGTTGGAGACCGCGGCGCCGACGCGTTCCTGCGGCAGGCGCTGCATCATCGAGATGAAACCCATGCCCTCGGGACCGAGACGGTTCTCGTCGGGGACCCGGACGTTCTCGAAGAAGAGCTCGGCCGTGTCGGACTCGTCCATGCCGACCTTGTCGAGCTTGCGGCCGTTGACGAAGCCGTCCATGCCGCGCTCGACCATGAGCAGCGTGATCCCCTTGGCGCCCTTGGACGGGTCGGTGCGCGCTGCCACGATGACGAGGTCGGCCTGGTAGCCGTTGGTGATGAAGGTCTTGGAACCGTTGAGGATCCACGAGTCGCCGTCGCGGACGGCGGTCGTCTTGAGCGCCGCGAGGTCGGACCCGCCCGAGGGCTCGGTCATCGCGATGGCGCAGATGAGCTCCCCACTCGCCATGCCGGGCAGCCAGCGCTGCTTCTGCTCCTCGGTGCCGAGGTCGACGATGTAGGGCGGGCACACGTCGGAGTGGATGCCGAAGCACGAGCTCGTCGCGGCGTTGAAGCGCGACATCTCCTCGGCGACCACGGCGTTGAAGCGGTAGTCGTCGACACCGGCACCGCCGAACTCCTCGGGGATGTCGAGGCCGAAGAAGCCCTGCTTGCCGGCCTCGAGCCAGATGTCGCGAGGGATCGACTTGCCCGCGATCATCTCCTCGGCGCGGGGCGCGAGGGTGCGGGCGACGAACTCGCGCGCCGACGCGCGCATCGCCTCGTGGTCCTCGTCATAGATGTTGCGGGGCATGTCGTCCTCCATCGGGCGTGCTCACGGGTGCGGCGCGCTGGTACCCGCGGGTAACTAAGCGCTTGCTTAGTTTCCCTCCCCTGCGGCATGCTGTCAACGTGCCGCAGCCCACCACGAGCCCGTCCCCGACGGTCGCCCGGACGTCCGACCCCGACGCGTCGACGGTCGAGCGACTTCTGCAGGCCGCCGCGCACGCCTTCGCCGACAAGGGCTTCCACGCCACGACGACGCGAGACATCGCCTCCGGTGCCGGCCTCTCGCCCGCCGGGGTCTACGTCCACTTCGGCTCCAAGGAGGAGCTGCTCTTCGCCCTGAGCCGGAGCGGCCACGAGTCGGCCCTGCGCCTCATGCGCTCGGCGATCGCCGAGGGATCGGACCCGACCCAGCAGCTCGTCCACGTCATGGCCCGCTTCACCGAGTGGCACGTCGAGCAGTACCAGGTGGCCAGGGTCGTGCAGTACGAGCACCACCACCTCACACCGGACCACCACGCCGAGGTGCTGGCGCTGCGCAAGGAGATGGACTCGCTCGTGCGCGACGTGCTCGACCGTGGCGTCGCCGACGGCACCTTCTCCGTCGACGACAGCGCCGACACGGCCCTCGCGCTGCTGTCCATCGTCGTCGACGTGGCCCGCTGGTACTCCCCGACGATCCGCCGCACCCCGTCGCAGATCGGCGCGACGAACGCCGCACTCGCCCTCCGGCTCGTGGGCGCCGGGCACTAGGTGTCCCCCACCGGACACTCGGTGCTCCAGGTGCCCGTGCCGGAGCTCGAGCCGTTCGTCGTCGCCCGGACGCGGCACTACGACACCGACTACGTCTCGGCCGACCCGGCCTTCGTCCACGCCCACGTCACGGCTCTCGCCCCGTTCCTCGACCGCGACGCCCTGACACAGGAGGCTGTCGACCTCGTCGCCGAGATAGCCCGGACGACAAGCCCGTTCACGTTCGCGCTCGAGATCGTGAGCACCTTCCCCAACGGGATCGTGCACCTCCTGCCCGATCCCGCCGCACCCTTCGCGGCACTCACCGCGGACCTGTGGCGGGCCTTCCCGCAGTGCCCGCCGTATGCCGGCCGCTTCGGCGACGTCGTCCCGCACCTGACGCTCGACGCCCTCTCGGACACCGTCACCGAGGCCTCCACGCGAGGCCTCGTCGACGCCCACGTGCCGGTCCGGTGTCGCGCCGAGCGGCTCGACCTGGCGTGGTACGAACCGGGCGCGTGCCGCATCCTGCACTCGTGGCCCCTGGGCACGACCGCCTGAGGCCTCAGGTCGTCGTCGAGCCCAGCGCCGATGCAGGAGCCACGGGCAGAGTCGCATCTCCCTGGCCGGACGGGTGCCGGCCCGCGACCCCGAGGTCGACCGTCAGCCGGGGCAGGAAGAACTGGACGAGCGGACCGATCGAGACGGCATACAGCACGGTCCCGAGACCGACGGGGCCACCGAGGAGCCAGCCCACCGACAGCACGACCACCTCGATCGTCGTTCGCACGAGGCGGATCGAGAGCCCGGTGCGGCGCGCGAAGCCCGTCATGAGCCCGTCGCGCGGTCCCGGTCCGAGCTGGCTGCCGATGTAGAGGCCGCCCGCGACGCCGTTGAGCACGATGCCGGACCCGAGCAGCAGGACGCGTGCCCACATCGACTCCGGCGGGACGATGAACGCGAGGCCGGCGTCGGCGGCGAGACCGATGACGACGACGTTGGCGACGGTCCCCAGCCCCGGCCACTGGCGAAGGGGCACCCACAGGAGCAGGACGAGAGCGCCGACGACGATCGTCACCTGACCGAACGACAGGGGGACGTGCGAGGCGATGCCGGCATGGAAGACGTCCCACGGATCGAGGCCCAGCGTCGAGCGGATCATCATGGCCATGGAGCCGCCGTAGAGCACGAGCCCGATCACGAGCTGGAGGACGCGGCGCGGGAGGCGGCCGGCGCCCAGCTGCTGGCGCGGGGTGAGGTTCGCGAGGGGGACGTTCCGACTCATGGTCTCCATGATGATCGCGGGTGGACTCATTTCTAAGGGCCAGTCGTGGGACAGTGGACCGGTGCGCACCATCTCTGCTCGCTCACTGGCCCTGCTTCTCGGGTCCGATCCCCTCCCCCGGCCGGCCTACCGGGGCCTCGCGGACGGCATCCGTCGGCTCGTCTCCGACGGACGGCTTCTCGTCGGGACCCGCCTGCCCAGCGAGCGCACGCTGACGACCGAGCTCGGCCTCAGCCGCACCACCGTGGGCGCTGCCCTCGACACCCTTCGTGACGAGGGCTTCGTCGCGACCCGCCGCGGCTCCGGAAGCGTCGTCCGCCTCCCGACCGGACCGTCCGGCCTCGCCCTGTCCCAGGCCGGGCTCATCCCCACCGACGTCCCCCCGGACGTCATCGACCTGACGTATGCCGCCCTCCCGGCCGCCGCCGGCGTCACCGCCGCCTACGAGCGGGCCCTGCTCGAGCTGCCGCGCTTCCTGGCCACGGCGGGCTACGACCCGCGCGGCCTGCCGGAGACCCGGGCCGCCGTGGCCGAGTGGTTCGAGGCCCGCGGGCTGGCGACGTCGCCCGACCAGGTCGTCATCACCTCGGGAGCGCACGGCGGCCTGTCGGCGGTGCTGCGCGCCCAGCTCGAGGTCGGCGACCGCGTCCTCGTCGAGAGCCCGACCTACCCGAATGCCATCGTGGGAGTTCGGCGTTCGGCGTACCGGGCGGTGCCCACGCAGCTCACCCCGACGGGGTGGGACGTCGAGGCCGTCGAGGTGGGGCTGCGCCAGAGCGGGGCGCGGGCGGCATACCTCATCCCGGACCACCAGAACCCGACCGGGCTCGTCATGGACACCCCGACGCGGCACCGGCTCGCGACGGTGCTCGCGCGCGCCGACGCCGTTCCCGTCGTCGACGAGACTTTCGTCGAGCTCGGGCTCGACGAGGACGTCGACCGCCCCGCGCCCTTTGCGAGCGCGTCCCGGCAGGCCCACACCCTCGGCAGCGCCGGCAAGACGTGGTGGGGCGGCCTGCGCGTCGGGTGGGTCCGGGCTCCCGAGGGCGCCACGGAGTCCGTCATCGAGGCGCGGCACAGCCTCGACCTCGGCACCGCGATCCTCGAGCAGCTCGTCGTCACCGACCTGCTCCGCCAGGGCGAGGCCCTGCTCACGGACCGGCGGCGGGAGGCCCGCGCCCGGCGCGACGCCCTCACCGTCGCCCTGCGCCGCCACGTGCCGGAATGGCGTTTCGCCCTCCCGTCCGGGGGCCTCAACCTCTGGTGCGAGCTGCCCGAGGCCCGCGGCGACGAGCTCGCACGCGTGGCGGAGTCCGCCGGGGTGCGCCTGGCCCGCGGCGCGCAGTTCGGGGTCGAGGGCGGCTTCAGCCGGTGGGTGCGCGTGCCCTTCTGCGTCGCCCCCGACGAGGCCGACGAGGTGGGACGGCGGCTCGCCGAGGCCTGGCGGCTGGCGCTCGGTGAGCGCCCCACCACCCGCGACGTCAGCCCCCTCATCGCCTGACCTCTCCATGATCGCCGCCGAAGGCTCCGTCGCCACTCCCCACCTGCAACACGCCGACCTGTGACGGGTGTGACGGGAGGGCCACCGGATGATGATGGGCTGCGAGACTGACCGCGTGACCAACGACGCAACCGGGCGCATCACCTCCTGCCGGTGGGAGAACGGCAAGGTCGTCGACGAGGGCTTCGCCCTCGAGGAGGTCTCAGACCTCCTCCAGCGGGAGGGATCCCTCATCTGGGTCGACCTCTGCGAGCCCGACCACGCCGGGCTGCGCGCCCTCGCCACCGAGCTCGACCTCGACCCGCATGCCGTCGAGGACGCCGCGTCGGCCGGTGAGCGGCCCAAGGCCACCCGCCACGCCAAGCACACCTTCCTCACCGTCTACGCGACTCGGCTGCTGTCCGGCGAGGAGGCCTCGTCCCTGTCGGACGATCCCACCGCATCGGGCCGCGAGTCCCGGCTGCGCACGAGCCGCATCTCGGCGTTCGTCCTGCCCCGTGGCATCATCACGGTCCGCGGGAGCTCCGACGTCGACATGGGTCCGGTGCTGGAGCGGTGGAACGACGACCCGGAGCTGCTGCAGCTCGGGGTGGGTGCGCTCGTGCACGGCCTGCTCGACACCGTCGTCGACGGTCACTTCGAGGCGATCCAACAGCTCGACGACGCCATCGAGGAGCTCGAGGACCTGCTCTTCGACGAGCGCGGCCACATGCACACCGTGCAGGTGCGCACGTACCGGTTGCGCAAGGAGCTCGTCGAGCTGCGCCGGGTCGTGCTGCCCATGCGCGACGTCGTCAACGCCGTCCTGCGCCACCGCGGAGAGCTCGACCAGCGACACACCGCGCTCGACGGCTTCTACGACGACCTCTACGACCACGTGCTGCGGGCGGCCGAGTGGACCGAGTCGTTGCGCGACATGGTCACGACGATCTTCGAGACCAACCTGTCGCTCCAGGACGCGCGGCTCAACACGGTCATGAAGAAGCTCACCGGGTGGGCCGCCATCATCGCGGTTCCGACCGCCGTGACCGGCTGGTTCGGCCAGAACGTGCCCTACCCCGGTTTCGGCCGGGCCTGGGGCGTGCTGTTCAGCGCTGCGGTCATCGCCGGCGTGGCCGTCACGCTCTACGGCGTCTTCCGCCGCAAGGGCTGGATCTGACGACGCGGGAGGGCCGGGGCACCACGTGCCCCGGCCCTCCCATCGACTGTCGTCCCGCGCCGGCCACCGACCGCGTCAGTCGCGGGTCAGCTTGCGGTAGGTGACGCGATGCGGACGCGCGGCCTCAGGCCCGAGGCGCTCGACCTTGTTGGCCTCGTACGACTCGAAGTTGCCCTCGAACCAGTACCAGCTGGCGGGGTTCTCCTCGGTGCCCTCGTAGGCGAGGATGTGCGTCGCGACCCGGTCGAGGAACCACCGGTCGTGGGTGATGACGACGGCGCAGCCGGAGAACTCGAGCAGGGCGTTCTCCAGGGAGCCCAGGGTCTCGACATCGAGGTCGTTGGTCGGCTCGTCGAGCAGCAGCAGGTTGCCGCCCTGCTTGAGGGTCAGGGCGAGGTTGAGACGGTTGCGCTCACCACCGGACAGGACGCCGGACAGCTTCTGCTGATCGGGACCCTTGAAGCCGAACTGCGAGACGTAGGCCCGCGACGGGATCTCGACGTTGCCGACCTTCATGTAGTCGAGCCCGTCGGACACGATCTCCCAGAGGTTCTTCTTCGGGTCCAGGCCCTCGCGGCCCTGGTCGACGTAGGAGATCTTGACCGTCTCACCGATCTTGACCTCACCGGCGTCCGGCTGCTCGAAACCGACGATGGTCTTGAAGAGCGTGGACTTGCCGACACCGTTGGGGCCGATGACACCGACGATGCCGTTGCGGGGCAGCGAGAACGACAGGTTGTCGATGAGGACGCGCTCACCGAAGCCCTTCTTGAGGTTCTTGACCTCGATGACCGTCGAGCCGAGGCGCGGGCCCGGCGGGATCTGCAGCTCCTCGAAGTCGAGCTTGCGCGTACGCTCCGCCTCGGCCGCCATCTCCTCGTAGCGGGCCAGGCGCGCCTTGCTCTTGACCTGACGACCCTTGGCGTTGCTGCGAACCCACTCGAGCTCGGTCTTGAGCCGCTTGGCGAGCTTGGCGTCCTTCTTGCCCTGGATCTGGAGGCGCTCGGACTTCTTCTCGAGGTAGGTCGAGTAGTTGCCCTCGTAGGGGTAGAGCCGGCCGCGGTCGACCTCGGCGATCCACTGCGCGACGTTGTCGAGGAAGTAGCGGTCGTGGGTGACGGCGATGACGGCGCCGGGGTAGGTCTCGAGGTGCTGCTCGAGCCACAGGACGGACTCGGCGTCGAGGTGGTTGGTCGGCTCGTCGAGCAGGAGCAGGTCGGGCTTCTGCAGGAGCAGCTTGCACAGGGCGACGCGGCGGCGCTCACCACCGGAGAGGTTGGTGACCGGCGAGTCCGGCGGCGGGCACCGCAGGGCGTCCATCGCCTGCTCGAGCTGGCTGTCGAGGTCCCACGCGTCGGCGTGGTCGATGTCCTCCTGCAGCTTGCCCATCTCCGCGAGCAAGGCGTCGTAGTCGGCATCGGGGTCGGCCATCTCCACGGAGATCTCGTTGTAGCGGTCGAGCTTGGCCTTGATCTCGCCGGCGCCCTCCTCGACGTTGCCCAGGACGGTCTTGTCCTCGTTGAGAGGCGGCTCCTGGAGCAGGATGCCGACGGTCGCCCCGGTCGCGAGACGCGCCTCGCCGTTGCTCGGCTGGTCGAGTCCCGCCATGATCTTGAGGATCGTCGACTTGCCGGCACCGTTCGGGCCGACCATGCCGATCTTCGCGCCGGGGTAGAAGGACATCGAGACGTCATCGAGGATGACCTTCTCGTTGTGTGCCTTGCGCGCACGGGTCATGGTGTAGATGTACTCGGCCATGCGCAGAAGGCTATCTGTCGGCGAGCGCGGCACCGAATCGGTGTCCGCGCCCGCTGACCGCCGTCCGGCTCAGGCCGAGAGCCGCTCGACCACCTCGTAGTCGTCCGTCTCGGGGTCGCCCGTCGCGAGCACGTCGTCCGTGCCCGTCACCGAGTCCGACGCGGGGTCGTAGTCGTCGTCGACGACACCGTCCGCGTCGACGTGGTCCGGCCGGGGATCCGACGGACCCGACGCCCCCTCGGTCATCGCCCGCACCGATGCCTGCACGTCGGGGTCGGCCGTGCGGTCGTGGCCCAGGGCGGCCGCCCGGCTCACCCGCTCGAAGGTGGCTCGGCCCCAGGACAGGTCGTGCCCGACGTGCGCGGCGTCGATCTGCGGGGAGCTGCGTGGCGTCCCGTCGTTGCTGAGGTACTGCTTGACCGAGAAGTTGCCCTCGACGATGACGGGCTGCCCCTTGCGCAGGGCCGTCGCGGCGTTGGCGGCGAGGGCGTTGAAGGCGATGACGTCGAAGAAGCTCGTGTCGCCGTCGACGAAGCGGCCGTCGCCGGTGCGCCGGTAGGGCGTCGTGGCGACCCGGAAGGTGGTGTAGGTGCTGCCGTTGCGGGCCTGTCGCTCGACGGGCTCGCTCACGACGTTGCCGTGCACGGTGATGCGGATCTCGTTCATCGGTGCTCCTCGGGAGGGTCCAGAGGCGGCCTCGCGCCGCCTGGGACCACCTTCGGGCGCCCTCGCCCGGGCCGACAGACGACGTCTGCCGCTTGTGGACACCACGGGTCGGCCCGCCGGGGGTGTGGACGAGGGATCCGACCGCCCCCGTCCGCCCCCTCCGGGACCGCTCCCCCGTCAGCCGGCTGCGGCCTCGAGGTGCTCGCGCGTCTCCCGGTGCCGCACGAGGACCTCGTCCACCGGGATGAGGATGTGCTCGTCGGCCACGGTGGCCACCGACTCGGTGAGCCGCTGCTCCACGACGGTCCTGCGGTGGCTGGCGCCGACGCGCGCCCACCACCGGGAGAGCGCGCCGAGGCCGATCCCGACGAGGACGCCGACCACCACCAGGACGAGCGGCAGCGGCACGATGCCGACCGAGGGGGTCTCGGGCCGGGGGAGCTGCAGGAGCGCGAAGGCCCACAGGACGGCATACCAGATGAGCCCGACGAGGGCGAGGAGACCGAGCACCCACTGGAGCACGTTGACCGCGAACCACCACACGGGCCGGCGGGCCCGCAGGGAGGTCCCGATGACGGCGCGGTCGAGGGAGTCCGTCAGGTTTCCCTCACCGGGGTCGACGGCGTCCTCGGCGGCCTGGGCCCACGGCACCGGCAGGCCCTGGGACGCCTCGCGGACGAAGCCGCGGGTGGCGAGGTCGACGGCCGACACGGTCGAGACGGTCGGCGCCGGGATCGACGAGCGACCGAGCAGCGCCCTCACGTCGGCCCCGTCGATCTCCACGTGGATGGGTGGACGCCCGCCGGTGCGGTCGAGACGGAGCCGGCGCAGCGGGTCGGCGGCGAAGCCCTTGGTCCAGCGGGCGAAGAGCCACCCGGTGTGGGCGAAGGCCTCGCGGCGGTAGTCGCGCGCGACGGCGTCCAGCACGATGGGCACGCCGGCCGCACGGGCCAGCGAGGCATCGAGCTCGTCGCGAGGCACGCGGCCCACCTCGACCTCGGTGTCGCCGACGCCGGGACGCAGTCGCGCCGCAGCACCGATGATGTCAGCCTTGAGCCGCTGACGCGACGCCGCATGTCCTGCAACGGCATTCGCCAGTCGCTGCTTCAGCTCGGGAATGCCCTGACCGGAGACGGTCGACGTCGCGAGCACCTTCGCATCGGCGACGCCGTCGGCGACGAGCAGCTTCGAGAGGTCCTGCGTCAGGGTCTTGACGGCATCGCCCTGCAGACGGTCCGCCTGGTTGAGGACGGCCAGCGTGACGGCGTCGTGCTGCGACAGCAGGCTGACGAACTCGTCGTGGAGGCGGGCGTCGGCGTACTTCTGGGGGTCCGTCACCCAGACGAAGACGTCGACGAGCTCGAGCACCCGCTCCGCCTCACGGCGGTGCTCGAGCTCGCGCGAGTCGAAGTCGGGCAGGTCGAGCAGCACGAGGCCGTCGAGAGAGCCCGCCACCTGGACGGCCGACGCGGCCGCCGCGGCCGCCGAGGCCGCCGAGGCCGCCGAGGCCGCCGAGGAAGGCGCACCAGGCGCCTCCGTGTCGACGACGTGACGGTCCGCGACACCGAGCCAGTCGAGCAGCTCGGTCGCGTCGGACTCGCCCCACAGGCCGGCGGTCGGGCGCGAGGTCGTCGGGCGGCGGGCGCCGATGGTCGCGACGTCAGCGCCGACGAGGGCGTTGAAGAGCGAGGACTTGCCGCTGCCGGTCGCCCCGGCGAGCGCGACGACCGTGTGGTCGCCGCCCATCCCGGAGCGTTCGACGGCCTTGTCGACGACACGGCGAGCTGCGGCGACGCCCGAGGGGTCGAGCTCGTCGGCGCCCGACACGAGCGCCATGGACAGCTCCGTCGTGCGGCTGCCGAGCTCGGCGGCAGAGACCGCCTTGACCGTGGCGCGCCCCATCCGGATCGGGCTCATCGGGCCTCCCTCACCGCAGCAGCGGCCGCGCTCAGGCGCTCGGTCTGGGCGGTGTCGACCTGCAACGTCGTAACAGCTCCTTGGTAGCGGGCGAGCTCGGCGGCATAGAGCTCGTCGACGCGGTCGGCCAGCTGCTCGCGGGCCTTGCGGGCGAGCTCGCGGACGGCCTGGTCGCCGAAGACGGCCTCGAGCAGCTTCTGCCCCACCACGGCGGTGCCACCGGCGATCCCCACCTCGGCGCCCGTGATGCCGGCGGTGCTCGCGAACGTGACGAGCATGAGGACGACGCCGAGCCCGTTGACGCCGTAGGCCATGATCCGGGCCGTGGTGCGACGGTCCCGCCCCTCGTCGCGCACCATCTGGAGGATGTCGCCCTGCCAGTCGCGCACGAGGCGCTGGATGCGCCGGTCGACGTCGGCGCCGGAGCGTCCGAGCGCCGGGTCGGCCCTCAGCAGCTGGTCGCCGCCGGGCAGCGTGCGCCACGCGCGGGCGATCGAGCTCGCGGCGAGCTCGGCGTGGTTGACGACGAGTGACTCGACGCCGGACTGCAGGGCCTCCCCGAGGTGGTCGGCACGCGCCGGCTCGCCCCGGAGGAAGGAGGTGAAGCGGTCCCGGACGCGGGAGACGGTGGACTCGACCTGGCGGAAGAACTCGCCCGTGCCGACGAACTCCTGCCAGCGGGCCAGCACCTCGCCACGCAGCAGGGTGCCGTCGAGCATGCCCTCGTGCACCTGCCTCCTGGCGTCGTCGTAGGCAGCCGCGGCGGTGGCGACGAGCGCCTCGCCGGCCGAGGTCTGCTCGGTGGAGGCCTCGACGAGGGCGAGCGTGCGGGCGTCGAGGGAGACGAGCGCCCCCCGGAGCGTCTGCCGCACGACCTCGGCCCGGGCCTGGGCGTCACCGGCGAGCGCGGCCAGCCACCCGCGCAGCCGCTGGGTCTGCTCGGCGGGCAGGAGTCCGTCCTCGAGGTCGGACTCGACGACGGTGAAGATCGGGGCCTGGTCGAGCCCCTGCTCGCGCAGCATCGAGGCGAAGTGGGTGCGGATCTCGTCGACGGCCGTCGGGGGCACGCGGTCGAGCACGACGGCCACGGACGTGCCGCGCTCCGACGCATCGCGCAGCAGCTCCCACGGCACGGCGTCGGCGTAGCGCGCGGCCGTCGTGACGAAGACCCACAGGTCGGCTGCCGCGAGCAGCTGGGTGGCAAGGCCGCGGTTGGCCTCCACGACGCTGTCGATGTCCGGGGCGTCGAGCAGGGCGAGGCCGGCCGCCACCTCGTCGGTGGAGACGAGCCGCACGGCACCGGGGCCGTCGGAGGAGGAGTGCCGGCCGGTGATCCGGGCCAGGCCGGGCAGGATGCGCGGGCCGGAGAACCACGCCGCGTCGGACGGGTGGTGGATGAGCACGGGCGACCGCGTCGTCGGACGCAGGACACCCGGCAGGGTCACCTCTCGCCCGACGACGGAGTTGACGAGGGTCGACTTGCCGGCCCCGGTCGAGCCTCCGACGACGGCGAGCAGGGGCGCGTCGAGCGACGTGAGCCGCGGGATGACGTAGTCGTCGAGCTGGTCGAGCAGGCGCCCGCGGGCCGTCCGGGCCTCGGCAGCGCCGGGCAGCTCGAGCGGGAGGGTCGCCTCGGCGACGGCAGACCGAAGTGCCGCAACGCCCGCGAGGAGCCGGGCATTGCCCACCCCTGAATCACCTGCCACGCCCGTATCCTTTCGTGTCGCGCTTACACAACCAAACCGAAAGGCGGCGCGCCTCCCTGACGTACCCGAGTCGTGACCTGAGCCGTCCTCGCGGCCGCCGCTCCCACGCCCGACGACGGGGCCCGGCATACGCCCTGGGCGCCGAAGATCGTTGGCCTGCCGACGATTCCCGAGGACGTATGCCGTCCTCGGCCCGGGTGCCACGAGCGCGGTCGCGCGCGAGGCGACCTCTCGGCGCCCCCGGCAGGAATCGAACCTGCGACCAAGAGATTAGAAGGCTCTTGCTCTATCCGCTGAGCTACAGGGGCCGGCGCCCGATCCGGGCGCGGTCCAATGATAGGCACCCGCGACGGGATGTCCGGTCAGGTCACGGGCGAGCCGACGAAGGCGCGGCGGTGGGCGGTGATCGACTCGAGCAGCACCATCTCGCGCTCCGACGCGCCGTCCTCGGCCGTGCCGTGGACGAGCCGGGAGCGCAGCAGCGCAAGGTCGCTCGCGCTGTCCTGGAACGCGTCCATCGAGCGCTTCGCCGCGCGACCGCCGTTCTGCCGGGCCCAGGTCCGGGCTGCCCGGCGGAGGCGGAGCTGGGAGAGCATCGTCACCTCGCCGTGGGTCAGCCACCCGGCGTCGGCGTAGGGCGAGAGGTAGCGCCCGATGAGGCGGCCCTCACGACGGCGCAGCCACAGGAGGAAGCCGATGAAGGCGATGAAGAGCGGCACCTGGTAGGTCACGTAGGCCGCGAAGAAGCCGTCCATCCCGGCGAGGGCGGAGAGGTTCCACAGGCCGTGCAGCAGCATGGCGCACACCCACCCGGCGACGATGGCGACGACGCGCACGGCCGGCCGTCGCGTCGTCACGGCGATCCCGATGCCGATCCCCGTCAGCGACGTGAAGAGGGGGTGGCCGAACGGACCCATGAGCCCGCGCACGAGGAAGGTCGAGGTCAGCCCCTCGCTGCCGTAAACGTTGTAGGCCTGACCCAGGTAGAGGATGTTCTCGCTGAAGGCGAAGCCCGCCCCGATGAGCCCGGCGTAGACGATCCCGTCGACGATGCCGTCGAACTCGCGGCGCCGGAGCAGGTAGATGAGCAGGACGCCGAGGCCCTTGAGGGTCTCCTCGGTGACCGGCGCGAGGTAGACGGCGCCCGTCTCGAGCGGATCCGTCCAGCGTGCCTCGACGAGCAGCTTGAGACCGAAGGTGTTGAGGAAGAAGGCCCCGACGACCGCGACCAGCGCTCCCCAGAGGAAGGCGAACACGATGTAGCGCACCGGCTCGGCCTCGTAGCGGTCGAGCCAGAGGAACGTCGGCACGATGACGAGCACCGGGATGATCGCCATGAGCGCCGACGTCAGGAGCGTCTGGGTGCTGAGCCGCTCGCCCAGGATGCCGAGGAGGACGAGCAGGCAGACGAGGAAGACCGAGGCCGCGACGCCGATGGTCAGGGCCGTGCGCAGCAGCGGTCGCCGGGTCGGGTTGCGCACCGGACTCCATTGCTGCGCCTGGTCGCCCGGGACCGCACCCGGGCCCTGCGTCGTCACGTCCCCTGAGGTCATGGGGGCAGGCTAGTGCAGCCGCACGGCCGCGCACCCGGGCTCGTGCTCGCGCGAGCGGGCGAGGAGCGTCGCACTCAGCCTCTATGGTGGAGCGGTGAGCGACACGAACCACCGAGCCATCGCCGACCGGATCATCTGGATCGACTGCGAGATGACGGGCCTGTCCCTGAAGTCCGACGCCCTGGTGGAGGTGGCCGCCCTCGTCACGGACTTCGAGCTCAACCAGCTCGGCGACGGCATCGACGTCGTCGTCAAGCCGCCGGACGAGGCCCTCGAGCAGATGGACGACTTCGTCCGCGACATGCACACGAGCTCGGGTCTCATCACCGAGCTCGACTCCGGGGTCACGCTCCAGGAGGCGGAGCACATCGTCCTCGACTACGTGCGCACCTTCGTCCCCGAGCCGCGCAAGGCCCCGCTCGGCGGCAACACCGTGGCGACCGACCGCGGCTTCCTCTCCCGCGACATGCCCGTGCTCGAGTCCTACCTGCACTATCGGATCATCGACGTCAGCTCGATCAAGGAGCTGTCGCGTCGGTGGTACCCGCGGGTCTACTTCAACGCGCCCAAGAAGTCCGGCGGCCACCGCGCCCTCGCCGACATCCGCGAGTCGATCGCGGAGCTGCGCTACTACCGCGAGGCGGTCTTCGTGCCGCAGCCCGGACCCGACAGCGCCACGGCCAAGGCGCTCGCGACCCCCCACGTCATCACGCCCTGACGTCTCCGGCCGGCGCCGACCGCACCGGGCGGAGACGTGGCCGGCGGGGTGGTCACGAGCACCTCACGAGAGCCTGTAGCATTGTCGACGCCGTCACACGGCGCCGAGCCCTCGGGCCCGGCTCGTGTTGTGCATGGTGGGTGTAGCTCAGCTGGTAGAGCACCTGGTTGTGGTCCAGGTGGCCGCGGGTTCAAGTCCCGTCACTCACCCCGATGGTCCTGCTCGGCAGGACGTGCCCGTGGCCCGGTCCCCTCTCCAGGGGGCCGGGCCACGGCCATGTCCAGGACTCGCCCAGAGAGGTCCCGAGCGGTCACGGTGCGCGCCACGGGCCCGGTCCCGGCGGCGAATGCCCCACAATGGACCCATGCTCATGGGGAACAAGAAGGCCCAGCGGATCACCGTCGGCGTCATCATCGGCGTCATGGTGGTCAGCCTCGCGCTGTCGCTCCTCTCGTCGGCGTCCGCGACCCCCTAGGTCGACGAATCCGCCCGCAGGACCGGGACGCTCGCTCTTCGAGGGCTGCCCGGTCCGGACTGCGAGGGGCGCCGCGACGGCCGATTTTGTCCCGGCCCGGAACGGCTGCTAACGTTTCACCTCGTTGCGCCGCTAGCTCAATTGGCAGAGCAAGTGACTCTTAATCACTGGGTTCGGGGTTCGAGTCCCTGGCGGCGCACTGAGAAGGCCCCCGTTCGGAGAGATCCGGACGGGGGCCTTTGCCTGTGCCGCCCGTGGAGTCGCGGTCCCGTCCCTCGGGCGGCAGCGGACACGAGAGGACCCGGTCACGCGACGCGTGACCGGGTCCTCTCGTGTCCGTGCTGGGGGCTGCTGCTAGCGCCGACGTCGGAGCCAGCCGACGGCCACCACGACGACGACCGCCGCGGCCACGACGGCGCCGATGCGCTCGATGCGCAGCTCGCCGTCCTCCGTGTGGGTCGCGGCGTCGAGACGGAGCCGCAGGCCCTGCAGCTGTCGCTGGGCGATGACCTGGGGCTGGGCGCGGTACGCGAGCTCGTTGACGGTGCCCTCGAGCCGCGCGCGGGCGGCCTGGATGTCCTGCTCGATGCGTGCGGTGTCGCTCATCTGGCTTCCTTTCGGGGACGGTGCGACTCTAGTCGGCGATGCCGAGGTCGCGACGGAGCTTGGCCACGTGGCCGGTCGCCTTGACGTTGTAGAACGCGTGGCTGACCTTGCCCTCCTCGTCGACGACGAAGGTCGAGCGGATGACGCCCTCGACGGTCTTGCCGTAGAGCTTCTTCTCACCCCAGGCGCCGTATGCCGTGTGGACCGCGAGGTCCTCGTCGCTCAGCAGCGGGATGGTGAGGTGGTCGCGCTCGCGGAACTTCGCGAGCTTGGCCGGCTTGTCCTTGGAGATGCCGACGACCTCGTAGCCGTCCTTCTTCAGCGAGTCGAGCGACTCGCTGAAGTCGCACGCCTGCTTGGTGCACCCGGGGGTCATGGCTGCCGGGTAGAAGTAGACGATGACCTTGCGGCCCGCGAAGTCCGCCAGGCTGACGGTCTGGCCGCTGTCGTCGGTCAGGCTGAAGGCCGGGGCCTGCTCGCCGGGCTCGAGTCTGGACGTCACGTGTGCTCCTTCGTGGTCGGCTCCGGGAGCCGGACCGTGGTCGCTGGCGCCGACGCGCCCGAATCCCCCGCTGGACGAATGCCTTTCGGGCATCGTATCGGTACGTCCCGTACCCATCCGGAGCACATCGCGGGCGGAGCCGCGACCGGCGCCGCGGTCTCCGCGCCTGCCGGCTCCTGCCCGGCCGCCCGCGAGGGGACGGCGGGGGCCGATGGTGCGGACGGCGGGACTCGAACCCGCACACCTAGGGCACAGGAACCTAAATCCTGCGTGTCTACCAGTTCCACCACGTCCGCTGGCGCAGTGCGCGGCCCCACTGTAGTTCCCCTCGCGCGGCGGGCACCCGCCGCCACTCCCTGTGCGCCCACCAGCGCCCGCCGGTGCCTGCCGACGCCCGCCACACCCGGCTAGCCTTCGGCCATGAGGCGCAACATCGCGACGGGCAGTGCCTGGGAGGGCGTCGTCGGCTACTCGCGGGCGGTCCGGGTCGGTGACCAGGTCCACGTGGCGGGGACCACAGCGATCCGCGACGGGCGCGTCGTCGGGCCGGGCGACGCCTACACGCAGGCGCGCGTGGCCCTCGAGATCGTCGTCGAGGCGCTCGCCGCGTGCGGTGCGACGCCGGCGGACGTCGTGCGCACACGGATGTTCGTCACCGACATCCGCGACTGGGAGGCGGTGGGACGGGCCCACGGCGAGGTCTTCGCCACGGTACGGCCGGCCTCGACCATGGTGCAGGTGTCGGCTCTCATCGACCCCGACCTGCTCGTCGAGATCGAGGCCGACGCCGTCGTCGGATCGCCGTCGGGTTCAGGCTCGGGTCCGGGCTCGCCCGAGGTCACTCCACCCTGACGTTGACGACGTGGATGCCGGTGGCACCGTCGGGCGCCGGCGGCGCCTCTAGCGGTGACTGCACCTGCCCCTTCGCGTCGTAGGCACGCACGCGGATGTCGTGGCTGCCGGGGGTGGCCTGCCACTCGTAGACCCACTGACGCCATGTGTCGATGCTCGCGTCGGCGGCGAGCCGCGCCTGGGTCCAGGGCTGCTGGTCGACCTGCACCTCCACCTTGGAGATACCGGTGTGCTGCGCCCACGCGACACCGGCGACGGCGACCGTGCCGGCCTTGACGACCGCACCGGCCTGGGGGACGTCGATCCGCGAGGCGGTCTTGATGGGCCCCATCGCCGACCAACCGCGCGGCGTCCAGTAGGCCACGTCGGCGGCATACGTCGTGACCTTGAGCTCGGTGACCCACTTCGTCGCCGAGACGTAGCCGTAGAGCCCCGGGACGACGACCCGCACGGGAAAGCCGTGCTCGAAGGGCAGCGGCTCGCCGTTCATCCGGATCGCCAGCAGGGCGTTGCGGTCGTCGGTGAGGGCGCCGAGCGGGGTCGAGGCGGTGAACCCGTCGATGCTCGTCTGGAGCACCATGTCGGCGCCCGCCTTCGGGCCGGCCATGGCGAGCAGCTCGCGGACCGGCCAGCCGGTCCACACGGCATTGCCGATGAGGTTGCCGCCCACCTCGTTCGAGACGCACGTCAGGGTCACGAGCGCCTCCTGCATCTGCTTGCTCTGCAGGGTCTTCCAGTCGATCTCGACCTCGCGGTCGACCATGCCCGTGACCTTGAGCTTCCAGTCGGCCGCGTTGATCCGCGGGACGACGATGGCGGTGTCGATGCGGTAGAAGTCGGCGTTCGGGACGATGTAGGGACTCAGGCCGGGCACCTTGAGGTCGGCGCCCGCCGGGACGGTCAGCTTCGTGCCGGTCAGGGGCGCGGTGCGGAGCGCGTCGCGCGACACCGTCGCCGCGGCGGAGTCGCCCCCGAAGGCGCTGCCGGCATAGGCGGCGACCGCGCCGACCGCGCCCCCGATCACCCACCGCCGGCTGGGGTTGCCCGCGCCCGAGGCGCCCGATGCCGGAGCGGCGGCGCGGCTGAGGAACCACAGGCCGATCGCGGTGCCGACGATCGTCGGCAGCACGTCGACCGGGCCGGCGCCGGGACGGGTCAGCACGGCCGCTGCCCCGACGACCCCGACGACCGCGAAGACGACGAGTCCCGCCACGAGACGTCGGGCGGCGAGCACGCCGATCGCCGCGCAGGCGAGCGCCAGCACGACGACGGTGCCGACGAGCAGCGCGCGCTTGTCGTTGGTGCCGAAGGTCGAGACGGCGAAGTCCTTGAGCCACGGCGGTGTCCGGTCGATGAAGGCGCCCCCCACCGCCGCGATCGGGGCGGGCTGGCCCGAGGACTGACCGACCGCGGTGAGGAAGGACGCGACGAGGGTCGCGATGCCGACCGTGAGCAGCCCGGCCACCACCCCGTCGAGGGCACCCCACCAGAGCGGGCGGGCCGGCGCCTCGGGTGCGGTCTCGGGACGGGTGGCCGGGCTGGTCGTGGTCATGGCCTCAGGTGCTCCTTCAGATGTGGCGCGAGTGCACGGAAGGCGAGCGCCCGGTGCGAGACGTGGTTCTTCTCGTCGGCGTCGTACTCCGCCAGTGTGCGTTCGTTGCCGTCGTGCTGGTCGGATGGGACGAAGACCGGGTCGTAGCCGAAGCCTCCGGTGCCTCGAGGGGCGCGGGCCACCGTCCCGGGGAACCGTCCGAGCTCGGCGGCGGACCGCCCGTCGGGCAGCACGAGGGCAGCCGCACAGACGAACGAGGCAGCCCGGTGCTCGTCGCGGACGTCACCGAGCTGGGCGAGGAGCAGCTCGACGTTGGCCCGGTCGCCGCCTCCGCCGGACCAGCGCGCGCTGAAGATGCCGGGGGCGCCGCCGAGGACGTCGACGGCCAGGCCCGAGTCGTCGGCCAGGGCGGGCAGGCCCGTGGCGTGCGCGGCGCTGGCGGCCTTGAGGATGGCGTTCTGCTCGAACGTCACGCCGTCCTCGACGACGTCGGGGGCGTCCGGGTAGGCGTCGAGCCCGACGATCTCGAGTCCGAGGTCGGCGCTGAGGTCGGCGAGGATCTCGCGCAGCTCGTCGACCTTGTGCGCGTTGCGGGTGGCGAGGACGACCTTGGTCACTGGGCGACCCCCTCGGCCAGGGCGGCCCGCTGGCGCTCGGTGAGGTCGGAGCAGCCCTTCGTCGCGAGGTCGAGCAGCTGGCCCAGCAGGTCACGGTCGAACGGCTCACCCTCGGCGGTGCCCTGCACCTCGATGAAGCGGCCGTCGCCGGTCATGACGACGTTCATGTCGGTCTCGGCGGTCGAGTCCTCGGGGTAGTCGAGGTCGAGGACGGCGCGACCTCCGACGATGCCGACCGAGACGGCCGCGACCGACCCGATCAGCGGCTGGGCCTTCTTGGCGATGAGGCCCTCGGCACGGGCGTGCTCGATCGCGTCGGCGAGGGCGACGAAGGCGCCGGTGATGGCCGCGGTGCGAGTGCCTCCGTCGGCCTGCAGCACGTCGCAGTCGAGGACGATGGTGTTCTCGCCCAGCGCCTTGGTGTCGATGACGGCCCGGAGACTGCGGCCGATGAGGCGGCTGATCTCGTGGGTGCGGCCGCCGATGCGGCCCTTGACGCTCTCTCGGTCGGAGCGGGTGTTCGTCGCGCGGGGCAGCATGGCGTACTCGGCGGTGACCCAGCCGGTCCCCTTGCCCTTGAGCCAGCGCGGGACGCCCTCGGTGAAGGAAGCCGCGCAGAGCACGCGGGTGCGCCCGAACTCGACGAGGACGCTGCCCTCCGCGTGGTCGAGCCAGTTGCGGGTGATGCGCACCTCTCGGGTCTCGTCGGGGGCACGGCCGTCATGTCGGTCAGTCATGCCCACGAGGCTAGCCATGACTCCACGCTAGGCCTCAATCGCCCGTGCCGGGACGGGCGCGCACGGCTCGTGAGCGAACCGTAAGGTCCCGTCCCGGCACGACTGCGGCCCCGTCGTCAGTCGAGCGCCTCGGCCGACAGGCGGTCCAGCTCGTCGGCAGACAGCTCGAGGTCGACGGCCTGCACCGAGTCCTCGATGCTCTCGGGTCGCGAGGCGCCCGGGATCGGCACCACGGTCGGGGCCAGGGCGAGCTCCCACGCGAGTGCGACGCGCTGCGGGCTCACGTCGTGGGCCTTGGCCACCTCCGCGAACGCGTCGTGACGGCTGCCGAGGTCACCCGCCCTGCTGATCCCACCGAGGGGGCTCCACGGCAGGAACGCGATGCCGAGCTCGGCGCACAGGTCGAGCTCGGGTCGGCTGCTGCGGAACGCCGGCGAGAACTGGTTCTGCACCGACACGAGCCGGCCGCCGAGCACCCGCTGGGCCTCGCGGATCTGCTCGGGGTTCGCGTTGGAGATCCCGGCCATCTCAATGACGCCCTCGTCGAGGAGCTCTGAGAGGGCGCCCACCGACTCGGCGTAGGGCACGTCGGGGTCGGGCCGGTGGAACTGGTAGAGCCCGATCGCGTCGCCACCGAGGCGCTGGAGCGAGGCCTTGGCGGCCTCCTTGAGGTGGTCCGGGCGCCCGTTCAGGGTCCACGACCCGTCGCCGGGCCGCAGGTGGCCGCCCTTGGTGGCGACGAGGACGTCCGACGAGGTGCCCGACCACGACGCGAGCGCCGAGGCGATGAGGGACTCGTTGTGTCCCACATCGCCGGCGTCCCGGTGGTAGGCGTCGGCGGTGTCGATGAGGGTGACGCCGGCGTCGACCGCGGCGTGGATGGTCCGGATCGAGCGGTCCTCGTCGGGCCTGCCCTCGATGGACATCGGCATGCCGCCGAGACCGATCGCGCTGACCTTCCTCGATCCGATGGTTCGCTGCTGCAACGGTGCCTCCTGGGTTGGGTGTGTCTCGGGCGGCGCACCTCCCGGCAGGGGCCGGGCGGCTGCCGCACCGTCACGGTCCATACCCGGGTGCTCGACCCGGTCACCGACCTTGGACGGACGACGGGCACCCACGTCCGTCGCCTCCCGGCCGTCTCCACCGGGGGGAGGTCGCGCGTCGGGCGGACGGCGTCAGACGCAGTGGGTCGCGTCGGGCTCCGCGAGCTCGACCTCGCCCGGCCACACGGCCGCGGCCTGCGCGCGACACTCGTCGGGGTCGTTCCACGCCGGGATGTGGGTGAGCATGAGCCGCCGCACTCCCCCGGCGCGCACCGCCGCCTCGGCGGCGCGACGACCGGACAGGTGGATGTCGGGCACGGAGTCCCGTCCGTCGACGAACGCCGAGTCCGCGAGGACGAGGTCGGCACCGGCGAGGAGCTCGTCGAGCTGGTCGCACGTGTCGGTGTCGCCCGTGTAGGCCAGGACGCGCCCGCCCGCCTCGACGCGGAAGCCGTAGGCCTCGACGGGGTGGTTGACGCGTACCGGGGTGATGACGAACGGGCCGATCGTCACCGTGGCGCGGTGCCGGAGGTCGTGGAAGTCGAAGACGCCGAGCACGTCCTCGGCCTCACCGCTGCCGTAGGCGCGAGCCAGGTGGGCCCCGGTGCCGGATGGGCCCCAGACCGGCATCGTCGGGCGTCCGGGACCGCCGGGGACGTAGCGCATCATGACGTAGAGCCCGCACATGTCGATGCAGTGGTCGACGTGCAGGTGGCTGAGCAGGACAGCGTCGACGGCATACGGCTCGATGTGACGCTGCAGGGCGCCCAGCGCCCCGTTGCCGAGGTCGAGCACGATGCTCCACGTGCGTCCTTCGTGCTCCGCGCGGACGAGGTAGCACGAGGCGGGCGAGCGTGGCCCGGCGAAGGATCCCGAGCACCCGACGATCGTGACGTCCACGTGACGAGCCTAGGTGCCGGCGCCGACGCCGGCCCGACGGCCGCGCGTCGGTTGCGTCACACCGAACCGTGCGGCGGCCCGTCGTGCGGCTCGTGCCCGTCGTCGCCGGCGTCGCCCTCATCGTCGTCGTATGCCGTCACGACGTCGCGCAGGTCGGTGCCCATGAGCGCCTGGGTCAGGGTCTCCTGCAGCCAGGTGAGGAAGTCGTACCACGCCATGGCGTAGCCGAGCGGGTCCTCGTCGTCGATGTCCTCCAGCGCGGCCTGCAGCGCCTCGGCGTCCTCCTCGGTGCGCATGCCCATGCGCTCACCCAGCAGCAGCCGCACGTCGGTCAGCGCCATGAGGAAGGCCGGCGCCTGCGTCTCGTCGAGCACGACCCGGTCGTCCACCGCCTCCTCGACGCACCGGAGCGCGACGTCGAGGTTGCCGCTCTTGCGCTGGCGCAGCCCCTCCTCGGTGAGCCTGCGGAACTCGGCCGCGATCTGGTCATCGCCGCGGTGCGCGGTCGGAAGGAGCCGGTCGAGCGCGGGGTCGCGGTCGGCGAAGGTCGACGAGTCCGGTTGGGAGACATGACCGCCCGCGCCACGATGTTCATCGCCGTGGTCCTGGTCGCGCGGGTCCTGGGCGCTGAGGGACAGCCCCATCGACGCGACGAGGTCGTCGAACGCGTCGCCGGTGGGCTCGATCTCCGGCGAGAGCAGCAGTCGGGTCTGCTGCATGAGCCCCTGGAGCACGATGCGTTCGGTCGACTCGAGCAGGCCCACGTAGCGGCCCCGCTCGCGCAGGAAGGCGCGGGCCATCAGCTGTCCTTCTCGAAGGTCGCCCAGAGCCCGTAGCTCTGGAGCGCCTCGGCGTCGCGCTCCATCGACTCCCGCGGGCCGTTCGACACGACGGCGCGACCCTTGACGTGGACGTCCATCATCAGCTTCTCGGCCTTGGACCGCGCGTAGCCGAAGTACGTCTCGAAGACCCACGTCACGTAGGTCATGAGGTTGACCGGGTCGTTCCAGACGATCGTCACCCACGGCACGTCGGGTGCGACGAGCTCGTCGGTGGAGGTCACCTCCTGCTCGACGGGAGCGAGGGAGAGGGCGGCTGCGGTCACAGGGCCACCCTAGGTCCACCGGGCGCGCAGGGCGGACCGTCCCCGAGGAGCATTCGCACCTAGGGTGGGCTCGTGAGCCCGACGAGCCCCCGCGCCGCGAGCACGGCGCTGCTGACCGACCACTACGAGCTGACGATGCTCCAGGCCGCCCTCGCCTCGGGCGAGGCGGACCGACGGTGCGTGTTCGAGGCCTTCGCCCGCCGGCTGCCCGACGGTCGACGCTACGGCGTCGTCGCGGGGACGGGACGGGTGCTCGAGGCCCTCGAGGAGTTCCGCTTCGGTGACGACGAGCTGCGCTTCCTGTCCGACCGCGAGGTCGTCGACCGGCGGACGGTCGACTGGCTCGCGGACTACCGCTTCTCCGGTGACGTCAGCGGCTACGCCGAGGGCGAGTGCTACTTCCCGCAGTCGCCCGTGCTCGTCGTCGAGTCGACCTTCGCCGAGGGCGTCATCCTCGAGACGCTCGTGCTGTCGATCCTCAACCACGACACCGCGATCGCGTCCGCAGCCTCGCGCATGACGACCGCCGCCGTCGGGCGGCCCTGCATCGAGATGGGGTCCAGGCGCACCCACGAGGAGGCCGCCGTCGCGGCCGCCCGAGCCGCCTACGTCGCCGGTTTCGACGCGACGAGCAACCTCGAGGCGGGGCGCCGCTACGGCGTGCCGACGACCGGTACGGCCGCCCACGCCTTCACGCTCCTCTACGACTCGGAGAAGGAGGCGTTCACCGCGCAGGTCGAGTCGCTCGGCAGGGGTACGACTTTGCTCGTCGACACCTACGACGTCAGGACCGCCGTCGCCCTCGCCATCGACATCGCCGGGCCGGAGCTGGGCGCGGTGCGGCTCGACTCCGGCGACCTGCTCATCCAGGCCACCGAGGTGCGTGCCCAGCTCGACGCCGCCGGCAACACCGACACGCGGATCATCGTCACGTCCGACCTCGACGAGTACGCCATCGCCGGACTGGCCGCCGGGCCGGTCAGCGGCTACGGCGTCGGCACCGCGCTCGTGACCGGCTCGGGGGCACCCACGGCCTCGATGGTCTACAAGCTGGTGCAGCGTGAGGACTCCTCGGGGCTGATGCAGGGCGTCGCCAAGAAGAGCAAGGACAAGGCCTCGGTGGGTGGCCGCAAGTGGGCCCTGCGCCGGCTCGACGACTCCGGCGTGGCCCGGGCCGAGGTCATCGGCATCGGTGAGCACCCGCACGACGACGGCAACGACCGACCCCTCATGGTCGACCTCGTCCGCGCGGGTGAGGTGGTCGCCCACCCGGACATCCACGAGGCCCGGGCTCGGCACGAGGCCTCGCGCGCGGAGCTGCCCCGGGCGGCAGCCCAGCTCTCCCGGGGCGAGCCCGTGATCCCCACCCTCTACGAAAAGGACTGAGCCGTGACCGCATCCCTGCAGCGCGACGGAGGCCGAGCGCTCATCATCGTCGACGTGCAGAACGACTTCTGCGAGGGCGGGTCGCTCGCGGTGAGCGGCGGCGCCGACGTCGCCCGGCGCATCAGCGAGCACGTCAACGCCCGCGCGGCCGACTACGACCACGTGGTCGCCACCGCGGACTGGCACGTCGACCCGGGCGACCACTTCTCGGCCACCCCCGACTTCGTCGACTCGTGGCCCGTCCACTGCGTCGCCGACAGCGACGGCGCGGACTTCCACCCGAACCTCGTCGGAGCCCTCGACGGCATCGAGGCGGTCTTCCGAAAGGGCGAGCACGCGGCTGCCTACAGCGGGTTCGAGGGCCGTTCCGCCGGCGACGAGCACGTCGCCCTCGCGACCTGGCTGACCCAGCGCGACGTGACACGCGTCGACGTCGTCGGCATCGCCACCGACCACTGCGTGCGGGCGACGGCGCTCGACGCGCGGCGCGAGGGCTTCGAGACGACGGTGCTGCTGGCCCTCACCGCCGGCGTGGCGCCCCCGACCACCGAGGCGGCCCTGGCGCAGCTCGCCGAGGCAGGCGTGCGCCTGCTCGGGGCGCCCACGACCCCGGGCTGACGGCCTACGCCGATACCCTTGCGCCGCAAGGGCGCCGAGGGACGCGTCCCAGCCAGCTGTCCGCAGCGCTCAGCGCAGGACGGCGCGCAGGTCCCGAGCGGCGCGCTCGAGCCTGGGACCGACCGCACGCAGGTCGAGCGGTTCGAGGGAGACGACCCCGACCGAGGCCTCGACGCCCCCGGGCGCCGGCTCGTCACGCGTCGCGAGCGACACGGCGAGCCCGTGGGCGCCGGCCTGCAGCTCACCGTCGGTGCCGACCACACCGCCCGCTCCGGCGCGGCCGGCGAGGATGGCCCTGCCGGCGGCGCCCTGGTCGAGGGCGTGGCGCGCACCCGAGCGGTAGGCGACGTGGACGTCGGTCCAGGAGGGCTCGACGACGACGAGCGCCAGTGCCTCGTCGCCCTCCGCGATCGTCAGGTGGGCCGTGGCGCCCACGGCGTCGGCCAGCTCCCGCAGCACCGGCCGCGCGTCGCTGCGCACGACCGGCGTGACCGCGGAGGCGAGACGGCTGATGCCCAACGCGAGCCGGACCCGGCCGTCGGCCGCCCGCGACACGAGGTGGTGCTCCTCCAGCGTCGTCACGAGCCGGTAGACCACCGGCCGCCCGACCCCGAGCCGAGCCGCGAGCTCGGTGATCGTCAGACCTGTAGCGTCCGCGGCGTCGGCCAGGGTCTCGAGCACCCGGATGCCTCGGTCGAGGGTCTGGGAGGACTCCGCTCGTGGGCTGCCGGCGGAGGACGGCACCTCAGCCCTCGGAGTGGGGACTGCCGACGGCGGGGCCGCCCGCTGCGTCGCGGGCCGCGACCCCCTTGGACCAGGACATCGCATAGAGGCCGTCGTCGACGGCCAGGCCGCCCTCGCCGAGCTCGAGGGGGCGGAAGGTGTCGACCATGACGGCGAGCTCGTCGAAGGCCTCGACCCCGATCGAGCCCTCGGTCGCACCGGGCTGCGGGCCGTGCGGGTGCCCGCCCGGGTGCACGGAGACCGATCCCTTGCCGATGCCCGATCCCTTGCGGGCCTCGTAGTCGCCGTCGACGTAGAACATGATCTCGTCGCTGTCGACGTTCGAGTGGTAGTAGGGCACCGGGATGGCGAGGGGGTGGTAGTCGACCTTGCGGGGCACGAAGTTGCAGATGACGAAGTTCCAGCCCTCGAAGACCTGGTGGACCGGCGGCGGCTGGTGGATGCGGCCGGTGATCGGCTCGAAGTCGCGCACGTTGAGGACGTAGGGGTAGAGGCAGCCGTCCCAGCCGACGACGTCGAGGGGGTGGAACGGCAGCGTGTGGATCGTGCCGACGACGCCACCCGGCCCGTTGCCGCGGTGCTTGATGTAGACGTCGGTCTGCTCGTCGGGGCTGGCACCGACGTCCTCCGCGAGCAGCGGCCCGACGGGCTGGCGCAGGTCGCGCTCGCAGTAGGGGGCGTGCTCGAGGAGCTGGCCGTACTTGCTCAGGTAGCGCTTGGGCGGCGCGATGTGGCTGTTGGCCTCGATGCAGTAGGCCCGGAGCGGCTCGTCGGCGTCGGCGACGGGGATCCACCGGTGGGTCGTGGCCCGCGGGAGGATGACGTAGTCGCCCTCCCCCACCTCGAAGGCTCCGAAGACCGTCTCGACGCGCGCCGCACCGCGCTCGACGTAGACGCACTCGTCGCCGATCCCGTTGCGGTACCACGGACTCGGCGCGCCGGCGACGGCATACGAGATGCGCACGTCCCCGTTGCCGAGGACGAGACGGCGGCCGGTCACGACGTCGGTGCTCCCGACGGCCTCGGCGTCGAAGAGGTCGTGGAGCCTGAGGTGGCGCGGGGTCAGCGGGTGGTTCGGCGTCGTCGACTGGTCGGGAACCTCCCAGACGGCCGCACCGACCGTCGTCGACGGGATGTTGCGGTGGTAGAGCAGCGAGCTGTCGGAGCTGAAGCCCTCCTCGCCCATGAGCTCCTCGTAGTAGAGCTCCCCCGGCGCGTCACCCGTCCCGGGTCGCCGGTGCTGCGTGTGCCGCTTGGGCGGGATGCTGCCGACCGCCTGGTAGTGCGCCATGGGCGAGAGCCTCTCCGTCGAGCGCGTCCGTTGAGCGGACGCTGGTGTATCGCTATTGCAACAGTGGAGTACGCTCCCGGTCATGTCAAGGACGCCGTTCGCGCCCCTCTTCGACCACCTCGTCGACGACGCCGCCGTCTTCCCGCCCGGGCTGGCCCCGCTCGATCGGGCCGTGCGCGAGCACCTCGACCGGCGAACGGGACCGTATGCCGCCCACATCGGGCCGCTCCTCGTCCCCGCTGCCGCGGAGGCCGAGCTCGCGACCCTCGCCGCGGCGGACCCGCGTACCGCCGACCACCCTCTCGCGGTCAGCCTCGTCGTGCGCCCCGGCAACCCGGTGCAACCGCTCGTCGAGGCCCTCGCCTCGCTGCGCGACGACGAGCGGGTCCTCGTCACGGCAGCCGAGCTCGGCTGGTCGCCCGAGTGGCGGCAGGTCCTCGCTGCCGAGGTCCCCGTCGTCGTCGAGGTCGGCCTCGGCCACGAGCAGGCACGCGGCCTCGACGACATCGCCGCCGCCGTCGACGAGGAGCACGACGTGACGGCGAAGTTCCGCACCGGCGCGACGCCGACCTGGGCCTGGCCCGACGAGGCGAGCCTCGGCGCGTTCCTCGACGCCGTCGTGCTGCACGGCCTGGCGTTCAAGCTCACCGGAGGGCTGCACCATGCGACCCGGGGCGACCACGCCGGCGAGCCCATGCACGGCCTGCTCAACGTCCTGCTCGCGACCCACGAGGCGCTCGGTGGAGCCGAGGCGCACGAGCTGGCGGGCGTCCTCGCCCGCCGCGACACCGAGGTGCTCGTCACCGCGCTCTCGAGCCTGACCACCGACGACGCCGAGCAGGTCCGCGAGAGCCTCACGGCCTACGGCTGCTGCGGCGTGCTCGACCCGCTCACCGAGCTCGAGGCGCTCGGGCTGATCACGACCGAGGAGTCCCACGCATGACGCCGACCACCCGGCCGACCACCTGGCTCGACGTCGCCGCCGAGCACCCATTCGGGATCGACACCCTGCCCTACGGCGTCTTCAGCACGGCGGACGACCCGGTCCGGCGCGTCGGGGTGCGCATCGGAGACCTCGTGCTCGACGCCGGCGCGGTCGCCGCGGTCGGCCGCGACGCCGGACTCGTCGGGGACGGACCCGACCTCGCGACGGCGTGGCAGACCCCCAGCCTCAACGCCTTCCTCGCCCTCGGCCGTCCCGCGTGGACGACGGCCCGGCAGTGGCTGACCGAGGTGCTGGGCCAGGAGGTCCACCGGGACGGCGTCTCCCCGCACCTGCACCGCCTCGAGGAGGTCACCCTGCACCTGCCCGTCGAGGTCGCCGACTACGTCGACTTCTACGCCAGTGAGGACCACGCGACCAACGTCGGTCAGATCTTCCGGCCCGACAACGCCGCGCTGCCGCCGAACTGGAAGCACCTGCCCATCGGCTACCACGGGCGCTCCGGGACGGTCGTGGTCTCGGGCACCGACGTCGTGCGACCCTCCGGGCAGCGCAAGGGGCCGAACGACCCCGCCCCCGTCTTCGGGCCGAGCATCCGCCTCGACATCGAGGCCGAGCTCGGCTACGTCGTCGGCGGGGCCACCGAGCTCGGCACCCGGGTCTCGGTCGACGAGGCGCCCGACCACCTCTTCGGCGTGGTCGTCCTCAACGACTGGAGTGCCCGAGACATCCAGGCGTGGGAGTACGTGCCGCTCGGGCCGTTCCTCGGCAAGTCGTTCGCGACGTCCGTGTCGGCATGGGTCACGCCGCTCGAGGCGTTGGCCTCGGCCCGCGTTCCCCTTCCGGGACAGTCGGATCCGGAGGTTCTCCCCTACCTGCGCGGTGACGCCTTCGGCCTCGACGTGCACGTCGAGGTCAGCATCGACGGCACCGTCGTCTCACGCCCGGAGCACGCCGGGATGTACTGGTCGCCGGCGCAGATGCTCGCACACCTCACCGTCAACGGCGCCTCGCTGCGCGACGGCGACCTGTTCGGGTCCGGGACGATCAGCGGCCCCACCCGCGACACCCGGGGCAGCCTGCTGGAGCTGACGTGGAACGGCACCGAGCCCTTGACGCTGCAGGACGGCACGACGCGCGGCTTCCTCGAGGACGGCGACACCGTGACCATCACGGCCTGGGCTCCCGGTCCCGGCGACGCCCGCATCGGTCTCGGCGAGGTCGTCGGCACCATCCGCCCTTCGGCCTGACCCGCGGGTCGGACCCGTCGCGCGGACGGGTCGGGGTCAGGGCTGCTTGCGCGGCTGCTTGCCCTCGACGACCTGGGTGCTCGCGACCTTGTCGTGCAGCGCCTGGCGCTTGTCGTCCCACAGCGGCCACAGGTAGTCGATGAGGGTCAGGAGGCTGAGGAACTGGCCGGCGAGCGGGACGACGCGACGCAGGAGCGCCGTACCGAGGGGCAGCGGACCCGGCTCGGCGGCCCGACGCACGCTGATCCCCAGTGCCATCTTGCCGAGCGTCTGTCCGGTCGTCGTCCAGAACACCAGGCAGTAGGCGGTGACGACGAGCCAGAGCACGATGCCGAACTGGACCGACGGTCCGATCAGCTCGCTCTGCAGCTGGGTGGCGGCGGCCTGGTCCCCGCGGGATGCGGCGTCGAAGAGCCGGGACATGGTCTGTTGCAGGGCCGGAGTGGCGGCCCAGGCGACGGCCCCGCCGACGATCCCGAGGAGGACACCGTCGATGAGCCACGCGGCGACGCGCTTGCCCCAGGAGGCCAGCGGCACGCCGTCGGCGGTGGTCTTGATGTTGTGCATCCACTGGGCGTTGGCCGGCGCCTGCTGGTAGTAGCCCTGCGGGGTCTGCTGCTGGGGCGCCTGGGACGCGCTGGGCCAGCCCGTGCCCTGCTGCATCGGGGTCGTCGGGGTGGCGGCGCCCGTCCGGTCGGCGGGCGCCTGGCCCGGTGTGCCCTGCTGGGGCAGTCCGATGGTGCTCTGCGAGAGCGTCGGCGACTTCTTCGGCGCGGTGTGGTTGGTCCACGACACGCCGTCCCAGTAGCGGAGCATGTCGGCGTTGCTGGGGTCGTCGTACCACCCGGAGGGCTGCTGGCTCATGGCACAACTGTGCCACGACGCCGCTCGACCGTGGCCCCGGCGTGCCAGGACCACGGTCGATGCGTCGCGGACGCCAGCGAAAGGTGCGTCAGAGGTTGCCGCGCTTGTCCTGCTCGCGCTCGATCGCCTCGAAGAGCGCCTTGAAGTTGCCCTTGCCGAAGCCGAGCGAGCCGTGCCGCTCGATGAGCTCGAAGAAGACCGTGGGGCGGTCGCCGAGCGGCTTGGTGAAGATCTGCAGGAGGTAGCCGTCCTCGTCGCGGTCGACGAGGATCTTGCGCTTCTGCAGCTCCTCGATCGGGACGCGGACGTTGCCGATGCGGTCGCGCAGCTCGGCGTCCTCGTAGTAGCTGTCCGGAGTGTCGAGGAACTCGACACCGTTGGCGCGCAAGGCGTCGACGGACGCGAGGATGTCGTTCGTCGCGACGGCGAGGTGCTGGGCGCCGGCGCCGCGGTAGAACTCGAGGTACTCGTCGATCTGGCTCTTCTTCTTGGCGATGGCCGGTTCGTTGAGCGGGAACTTCACCCGGTGGTTGCCGTTGGCGACGACCTTGCTCATGAGGGCCGAGTAGTCGGTGGCGATGTCGTCACCGATGAACTCCGCCATGTTCACGAAGCCCATCACCTTGTTGTAGAAGGTGACCCACTCGTCCATGTGGCCGAGCTCGACGTTGCCGACGATGTGGTCGAGGGCCTGGAAGAGTCGCTTGGGCTGGCCCTCGCGCTTCTCGTGGGACGAGCTCGCAGCGACGTACCCGGGAAGGTACGGACCGGCATAGCTCTGACCGTCCACCTGGCGCTGGACAAGGGTGTGGCGCGTCTCGCCGTAGGTGGCGATCGCGGCCGTGCGCACGGTGCCGTGCTCGTCGGTGTGGTCGGTCGGCTCCTCGAGCACGGTGGCGCCGGCCCTGCGGGCCTGGGCGATGCACTTGTCGACGTCGGGCACCTCGAGGGCGATGTCGACGACGCCGTCACCGTGGCGGCGGTGGTGGTCGGCGAGCGGGCTGTCGGGGTCGACGGCGCCCATGATGACGAAGCGGATCGAGCCGCTCCTGAGGACGAACGACTTGTGGTCGCGGTTGCCGTTCTCGGGGCCCGAGTAGGCGACGAGCTCCATGCCCCAGGCGCTCTGATAGTAGCGCGCGCTCTGGGTGGCGTTGCCCGCGACGAAGACGATCGCGTCCCATCCGGTGACGGGGAAGACGTCGGTGTTCTCGTCGTACTCGACGAGACCGACGAGCTGCTTGAGCTGGTCGAGGTCGAGGTCGGCCTCGCGCTCCTGGACGGTGAGGTCGGTGGCCGCAGACGGCATCGTGTCGGTCATGGTGTGAGAGTGACCGACACCTTCGGAGTGTGCAACAGCAGGCTCGCCGGCTGCGCAGAGTGCACAAACTGTTGCCCGTATGCCGGGTGGTGCTGGACACTGTGCCCATGAGTTCCCCCGCGGGCGCGGCGGCCCGCCCACCGGTCGACGCCCTGGACTGCCGGATCCTGCTGCTGCTGCTCACCGAGCCCGGGGTCGGGGTGCTCGGGGCCTCCCGCCGGCTGGGCGTGGCGCGAGGCACGATCCAGGCTCGTCTCGACCGCCTCCAGCGTACGGGCGTTCTGCGGTCGATGGCGCCCGACGTCGACCCCGCGGCCCTCGGCTACCCCGTGACGGCCTTCTGCACCCTCGAGATCCGACAGGGCCGCGGCGGGCACTCCCCCGTCGTCGAGCACCTCGCCGCGATCCCCGAGGTCCTCGAGGCGCACACGATCACCGGCTCGGGCGACGTGCTCATCCGCATCGTCGGGCGCGACAACGCCGACCTGCAGCGGGTCATCGACCGGGTCGTCGACGACGCCCACGTCACGCGCGCCTCGACCGTCATCTCCCTCGCCACCCGCCTCGACCACCGCACCATCCCGCTCGTCGAGCACCTGCTCGACGCCTCGTCGTGACGGGGTACGAGCGCAGCACCCACCCGGCCTCGGCCACCCCCCTTCGGACCAGGAGACTCCCGTGACCGCCAACCCCTACGCCCCCCGGGCAGCCGTCGAGCTGACCCACCCCGAGTGGAGCCGCAGCGCCACGATCTACCAGGTCAACCAGCGCCACTTCACCCCCGAGGGCACCTTCCGGGCCGCCGAGGCGCACCTGCCCCGCATCCGCGAGCTGGGCATCGACATCGTGTGGCTCATGCCGGTGCACCCGATCGGCGAGCAGAACCGCAAGGGCGTCCTCGGCAGTCCCTACGCCGTCAAGGACTACCTCGACGTCAACCCCGAGTTCGGCACCCTCGAGGACCTGCGCCACTTCGTCGACACCGCCCACGGCCTCGGCCTGCACGTCATCCTCGACTGGGTCGCCAACCACACCGCGTGGGACAACCCGCTCGCCGAGGAGCACCCCGACTGGTACGCCCGCGACTGGAAGGGCGACTTCCGGCCCACCCCGTGGTGGGACTGGGACGACATCATCGACCTCGACTACGACAACCCCGAGCTTCGCCGCTACATGACCGAGGCGATGAAGTTCTGGGTGCGTGACGTCGGCTTCGACGGGTTCCGTTGTGACGTCGCGGGATTCGTCCCGGTCGATTTCTGGGACAACGTGCGTCGGGAGCTCGACGAGATCAAGCCCGTCTTCATGCTCGCCGAGTGGGAGTCCCGCGACCTGCACGTGCGCGCCTTCGACATGACGTACGGCTGGAGCTGGAACGAGACCCTGCACAAGATCGCCCACGGCAAGGCCGACGTCGAGGCGCTCAAGGTCTACTACGCGTGGAACGACCGCTTCTACCAGCGGGACGCCTACCGGATGCTGTTCGTCAGCAACCACGACAAGAACGCCTGGGAGGGGACCGAGTACGAGCAGTTCGGCGACGCGCTGCTGCCCTCGATCGTCCTCTCCGTCATCAGCGAGGGCATGCCGCTGGTCTACAACGGGCAGGAGGCCGGCAGCGACAAGCGCCTGACGTTCTTCGACAAGGACGAGATCGACTGGCGCGAGGACGAGCAGGGCGAGCTCTACCGGGCGCTGTTCGCCCTCAAGAAGCAGCACCCGGCGCTGTGGAACGGTGCCGCCGGCGGCCGGATGGTGCGCGTGCCCAACTCGGACGAGTCCTCGGTGCTCACGTTCGTCCGCGCCGTCGGCGACGACCGCGTGCTCGGGGCCTTCAACTTCAGCGGCGAGGACCGGACGGTGACGCTCGGCGACGGTCCACAGGTCGGTTCGTGGCGTGACGCCTTCACCGGCGAGACGCTCGAGCTGACCCGGGGACAGGCCTACGACCTGCCCGCCTGGGGCTACCGGGTGCTCGTCGGCGCCTGACCGGCGGCGCCCACCGGGAGGGCCCCCGGCCAGCGCTCCCCGAGCCACACCCGAGCCAGCCGAGGTCCCGGACGGCTCGGGGCTGCCGTCCTGTCGTCCGGCGGATGACGGAGGTCGCAGATCGTGGCGGGAACCCGTCGAAACAGATCACATCACGGGCTTCGATCCGCGAGGATGGAGGTGCGTACCCGTCGGTGCTCCCCTGTCCCGGCGGGTACGCCTCTGCCGTGTTGTGGTCCCACCCGCAGCACGTCCGGTGATGGGGTGTCCCGCTGTCCTCCCAAGCAGCGGGGCACCCCGGCCGGGACCGGCCGGGCGTCGGCCGATCCCAGCGCGGGCGGTCGTCAGGGCGTGACGGTGATGGGGCTGCCGTTGCTGACGAGCCTCCAGTCGATGCTCGCGAAGGTCGTCGGGTCGATGACCTTGTTGGCGGTCGCCCAGTCGATGAGCAGCTGGCGGATCTCGATCTGCCGGTTGTAGACGACCGGAGCCGTCACGACGCCCGGGAAGTTGCCACCACCGGACTGGCGGTAGTTGTTGATCGCCACGACGAACCGCGCGTCGGACGCGACGGGCGTGCCGGCATACGCCAGTCCGACGATGCGCGAGCCCACCGGCCTGGCGAGGTCGATGTCGTAGGTGAGGTCGGCGTCGAGGCCGCCCATGACGTCGTAGTTGTAGTCGGGCGTCGCGTTGGCGTTCGTGACGGAGTCGGCGGCGACCGGGCCCGTGCTCGTGCACGGCTGGAAGTACTCCGCGCTCTTCTCGAGGTAGGCCTTGACCTGGGCGCCCGTGAGCACGATGCCGAGGAGGGTGTTGTCGTAGATGTAGAGCCCCGCCACGTCCCGGATCGTCACCTGCCCGGCCGGGATCGCCGCGAGCTTGTTGAACGGGGCGGCGATGGACAGCACCGGCAGGGACGCCTCCGGCGTGCCGGCGATCGCCTTCTTCACCGCGTCGGCCTGGACGTAGTTGATGAAGTCGATCGCGGCGGTGTCCTCGTAGCGCGAGGTCGCCGCCGACATGGCCTGCGTGCACGTGCCGATGACGCCGTTGACGTAGGAGAGCACCTTCTGGTGCGCCGCGGCGACGGCGCCGGTCACGGCGGGGTCCTCCGGTGCGACGTTGGCGTTGTAGAGGGTCGCCTCGGAGTGCACGACCTGCCACTGGCCGCGGATCTTCTGGACGTCGATGGACATCCGGGTCACGCGCATGCCCCAGTAGTAGGGCTCCGAGAGCAGGACCTGCTTGCCCGTCGCCGTGTTCGTGACGTAGCGCTGCGGGATCTCGAGGTGCGCGTGCCCGACGAGCACGGCGTCGATGCCCGGGACCTCCTGGGCGAGGATCGCGCTGGCGTTCTCGACGTAGGGCAGCGAGTCGCCCCACGAGGACTTGCCGCTGTCGCCAGAGTGGCACGCGACGATGACGACGTCGGCGCCGGCCGCCTTGAGCCGCGGCACCATGACCTTGGCCTGCTCGACGATGCCGGGGAACTTCACCTTGCCCTCGACGTTGGCCTTGTCCCAGATCGCGACCCCGGGCGTGACGAGGCCGAGGATGCCGACCTTGATCGCCTTGGTGTCGGGGAGCTTGACGGTCTTGATGACCCACGGCTTGAAGGCCGGCGCGCCGGTGTTCCAGTCGACGGAGTTGGCCGACAGGAGGGGGAAGCGCAGCTGCTTCTCGAACGCGCGAAGGGTGTCGAGGCCGTAGTTGTACTCGTGGTTGCCGAGGGCGGCGGCGTCGTAGCCGACCTGGTTCATCGCCGCGGCCATCGGGTGGGTCGAGCCGCCGGTGATCGGGTCGATCTTGGCGTAGTAGTACGCGAGGGGGGTGCCCTGGATCGTGTCGCCGGCGTCGATCGTCAGGGTGCGCTCGGCACCGACCTCGGCGCGGATCGCCTTGATGATCGAGGACGCCTTGGCGACGCCGATGTCGTTGTGCGCCTTGTCGTCGTACTCGGCGTTCTTGAAGTAGTCCCAGTTGTAGACGTTCCCGTGCAGGTCGGTCGTGCCGAGCACGGTGAGCCGCACGACCTCGCCGTTGGTCCCGGGACCGGGCGCTGCCTGGACGGCCGCGGCGGTCGAGGCGGTGCCGACCGCGGCGAGGCCAGCGCCACCGACGGCGGCGAGGGCGAGCAGCTGGCGGCGGGTGGTCGAGGACCCGAGGAGGTCAGGGCTCGTGGAGGTGTGTTCGTTGCTCATGTCGTCCTTTGTCTGTCCGGTGCTCGATCGGAGCATTCCCGTGTCACAGGTGCGCGGCTCTCCCCCGAGGCGCAAGGCAGACCCTAACGCGACATCTCGCCCGTATTGGGGCGAGCAGGCGTCCGGATCGTGAACCGTCAGCGACGGCCGACGAGCCAGAGACGGATCTTGTCGATGCGCTCGGTGACCTGGTCGGACGACGCCGCCGCGAGGTCGGGACCGCCGCACACGCGGCGCAGGTCCATGTGCACGTTGGCGTGCGGCAGGCCCTTCTGGCGGGCATAGGTCGAGACGAGCTTGTTGAGCTCCTTGCGCTGCGCGGCCAGGGCCCGGTGGGCGGCGACCGGCATGGGGGCCGCGGCGCCCTGGGGCGCCTTCCTGACCTGCCGGCTCTGCCGCTCTCGCAGCAGCGCGGAGACCTGGTCGGGCTCGAGGAGTCCGGGCAGCCCGAGGTACTCCTCCTCGTCCTCGGAGCCGACCTGGGCGTGCATGCCCCACTGCTGCTTGTCGAAGAGGACGTGGTCGAAGTGCGCGTCGGACTCTAGCGCCTCGAACGAGCCCTCGTCGAGCGCGCCGCTCGCCTTGTCGGCGCGGTTGGCGTCGTCGATGAGCGCCTGCTCCTCGGCCCACATCTGACCGATGTCGTCGGGGTTGGGCTTGCGGTCGAGCGCGTGGTCGCGCTGCTCCTCGAGCCGGGACGCGTGGTCGAGCACGACGGGCACCGAGGGCAGGAACACCGACGCCGTCTCGCCGCGGCGCCGGGCCCGCACGAACCGCCCGACGGCCTGGGCGAAGAAGAGCGGCGTCGACGTGGACGTGGCGTAGACGCCGACGGCCAGTCGGGGGACGTCGACGCCCTCCGACACCATGCGGACCGCGACCATCCACCGTTCGTCGCTCGCCCCGAAGTCCTCGATGCGCTTGCTCGCGCCGAGGTCGTCGGAGAGCACGACGGTGGGAGCCTCGCCGGTCAGCTGGCGCAGGATCGCGGCATACGCCCTCGCCTGGGTCTGGTTCGAGGCGATGACGAGACCGCCGGCGTCCTCGACGTGCCGGCGCACCTCGGTGAGGCGACGGTCTGCGGCGGCGAGCACGGCCGGGATCCACTCCCCCTTGGGGTCGAGCGCCGTGCGCCAGGCGTGCGCGACGAAGTCCTTCGTCATCGGCTCGCCGAGGCGGGCCTCGAGCTCGTCGCCGGCCTTGGTGCGCCAGCGCATGCTCCCGCCGTAGGCCATGAAGAGCACGGGCCGCACGACGCCGTCGCGCAGCGCCTCGGCGTAGCCGTAGGTGTAGTCGCTCGAGCTGACGAGGGTGCCCTCGGCGTCGAGCTCGTACGTGACGAACGGGATGGGTGAGGTGTCCGAGCGGAACGGGGTCCCGGTCAGCGAGAGCCGTCGGGTCGCGGGCTCGAAGGCCTCGCGTATGCCGTCGCCCCAGCTCTTCGCGTCACCACCGTGGTGGACCTCGTCGAGGATGACGAGGGTCGAGCGCGACGTCGTCAGCTCACGGTGGAGCGAGGGACGCGAGGCGACCTGCGCATACGTCACGGCTACGCCGTGGTAGTCGTCGCTGTGCCGGCCGACGCTGTTGCTGAACTTGGGGTCCAGGCTGATGCCGACGCGGGCCGCGGCGTCGGCCCACTGGGTCTTGAGGTGCTCGGTGGGGGCCACCACGGTGATGCGCGAGACGATGCCGGCGCTCAGCAGCTCGGTGGCCACGCGCAGGGCGTAGGTCGTCTTGCCGGCGCCCGGCGTCGCGACCGCGAGGAAGTCGCGCGGCCCCTTGCCCAGGTAGAGGTCCAGAGCCTCCTGCTGCCACGCCCGGAGCTTGCTGGCGGTACCCCAGGCCGCCCGCTCCGGAAAGGCGGGTGGGAGGTGGAAGGCGGCCCCTGAACTCATAGAGAGCCCACCGTAACGAATCCCCGGCGGCGACATGCCGAGGCCCCGCCTGCGAGCGGGGCCTCGACCTGGATGATATGCCGCTCAGTCGCTTTCGCGGCCCTGCGCGGTGCTCGTCCCCGGGCTCAGTGGCCGGCGCGGTAGGCCGTCCACTGGGCCTGCATGCGGTTGACCTGACCCGCGGTGAAGGTGTTCATGCACGAGTCGTAGGTGTAGTCCATGAAGTTCTTGATCGGGTCGAGCCCGGGGCTCGTGCACGTGTCGCGTCCGGTCGGGCACTCGTAGGCGGCGCTCGCCTCGGCGGGCGTGTCGTCGACGTAGTCGCCGTTGCCCTTACAGCCGCCCTGGAAGGTGTGGTACAGCCCGACCCAGTGCCCCACCTCGTGGGTGGCGGTGTCGCCCTGGTTGTAGTTCGTCGCGCTGCCACCGGGCAGCGAGGCCGTGAGGATGACGACGCCGTCCATGGCGTCGTAGGTGCTCTTGGGGAAGGTCGCCCAGCCGAGCAGCCCCTGGCCGATGTTGGCCGAGTAGAGGTTGAGGTCGGCCATCGTGCCCTTGCGCAGGGTGCTCTTCATGCTCTTCTCGGCGGCCGAGCCGGGCGTCACGGTGTACCAGGACGAGTTGCTCGTCGAGTCGGAGCCGGCCAGGGTGAAGCTGAGCCCCGTGCCCGAGTAGGCGTTGTTGAGCACGCTGAGCTGGCTGCTGATGGCGCTGCTGCTCACGGCCCCCTGGGTGCCGTTGGTGATGGTGTGCCAGTAGACCTTGACGGTCGTGGCGGCGAAGCTGCCGCCGCCGCTACCGGGCTTGCCCTTCTGTCCCGCGGTCACGACCTTGCCCGAGGAGTCGCGGGTCAGACCCTTGGCCGCGAGCGCCCGGGTCAGGGCTGCCTCGTTGGCGCGCACCTGGGCTTCGCTCAGCTCGTGCGGGTCCTTGGCCGTACCGTGCGTGCCACGGGCTCCGACGGCTCCGACGGCAGCCGGGTCGAGGCACGACGGGCCACCGCGACCGTCGAGCACGGGCGCCGCGTGGGCGGGCGCGCCGAGCGAGACCGCGGCGAGTGCGAGGGGGGCCGCGAGCATCAGGGAGCGGAGCTTCATGGGGTGACCTTTCTCGTCCGACACGGCGCCCGGTCAGGCGCCGATCCCAGCGACTGTAGGTACGTGACCGTCAGTGGCGGAGCCGGGGCGAGTAAAGAACCCTTAAGGAAAGCGCAGGCCCGCCGGGCACGCTCGACGAGGCGGGGGGGGGGCCCGGCACACGGGCCGTGGACCGGTGCCTGGACCGGTGCGGTCAGGACTCCCCGCCGCCGCCACCCTGGTCGCCGTCGCCGCCGTCCTGTGGATCGCGCAGGCCGTCGTAGATCTCCTTGCAGACCGGGCATACCGGGAACTTCTGCGGGTCGCGACCGGGGACCCAGATCTTGCCGCAGAGGGCCACGACGGGCTCGCCGGACAGGGCGCTCTCGAGGATCTTCTCCTTGCGCACGTAGTGCGAGAAGCGCTCGTGGTCGCCAGGCTCCTGGAGCTCCTCGCGGACCTCCTCACGCTCGATCGTGGCCGTGCTCGTGCCGCGCAGGGGCTCCGGCTCGAACGGGTCGGGAGGCATCGTGCTCATGCGGCAAGTCTACGGCGGTCGACGAGGGACGGGGACGACGGGGACGCTGCCCGACGGCGGCGGCCTGACCCTCGTTCAGCGGCTCGTGCCGGCCCGGCGCTCCACGACGGGTGCCGCCAGCAGGCGCCGCCCCGCGGGGTAGGAGGCCCAGGCGTCGGGCAGGTGGGACGGCCGTCCGCTGACGAGCACCGCCTCCACGCCGGCCTCCGGGGCCGCCGCGTCGGGATCGAGCCCGATGCGGCGCAGGGTCTGGCGGGCGACGGGCACCGGTGAGTCGTGCACGGTGACGTGAGGCCCCAGAGCCGCGAGGATGCGGTCGACGACGAGGCCGTAGTGGGTGCAGCCGAGCACGAGCGAGCGCACCCCGGCGGGCGTGCGCGACGCGGCATACGCGATGCACTCGTCGATCGCCTGCAGGTCACCGGACTCGACGGCCTCGGCCAGGCCCAGCGCCGCCACCGCATGGGTCGGCACGTCGGCGGCGAAGGCGTCGACGAGGCCCCTGAGGTAGTCGCTCGAGGTCGTCGCGGCGGTGGCCCAGACGGCGACCGGGCCACCCGAGGCCGCCGCAGGACGGATGGCCGGCACCGTGCCGATGACCGGGACGCCCGGCTCGAGCTCGGCCCGGAGGGCATCGAGGCCGTGGACCGAGGCGGTGTTGCACGCGACGACGATGGCCGACGGCTCGAACGGCAGCGTGGCGCGCGCCGAGGCGAGGATCAGCTGTCGGACCTCGTCCGGAGTGCGGGGGCCGTAGGGCATGTTGTCGGGGTCGAGCGACAACACGAGACCGAGGTCCGGCCGCAGCGCGTGCAGGGCGTCCGCGTAGCCGAGGAGCCCGAGACCACTGTCGACGAAGGCAACTCGCCTGGTCGACATCGGCATCTCGGGACCCTCCTCGGTCGCGGGGCGCGTGGGCTCCGGCACGGTCACGTCAGTTCATCGTCGGGTCGTCGGGGAAGTTGGCGACGTAGGCGAGGCTGTCACGCTGACGCCGGAGCACCTCGCGCCACAGCCGCTCCGGCTCGGGCGTGAAGGCGTCGCGCACCTCCGCGTCGACGACGTACCAGTCGCCGCGCAGCACCTCGCCCTCGAGCTGACCCGACTCCCAGCCGGAGTACCCGGCGAAGATGCGGAGCCCCGCGAGCTCGGCCGCGACGACCGGGGTGGGCACGTCGAGGTCGACGAGCCCGATCGAGCCGAACAGCCGCTTGACCCCGAGCGGCTCCGGCTCGTCACCGGGCACGGTCACGAGGCCGAGCGCCGACGACGTCGACACCGGGCCGCCCTGGAAGAGCACGTGCGGCGCGGTGACGACGCGCTGCCAGCCCGGCAGGACCGAGTCCACCTCGGCCGACAGCGGCTTGTTGAGGACGACGCCCTGGGCGCCGCCGTCGTCGTGGTGGAGCATGAGGATGACGGATCGGTGGAACACGTCACCCCCGACGGACGGCGTCGCCACGAGGAGGCGGCCGGTGTGGAACGTCGAGCTCACGGGCCCAGCCTTCCACACCGGAGACCGCTCAGAAGCGAGCGCCCCGACGACCGCCGCGCTCCTCGTCGCCGCCCCAGCGCGAGACGAGACCGTCGCCGCGGTCACCACGCTGCCCGCGACGGTCGTCGCGGCCGCCACCGTGGTGCGGGCGCGAGCCGCCGCGCTGCCCCTGGCGAGGACCACGGGGTCCGGCCGGACCACGCCGGTGCTGCTTGGGCCCGGCGATGAGGCGCTGGAACTCGTCCTCGGCGATCGCGACACCACTGGGCGTCGTCGCACCGGTGGCCGCGATGATCGCGTCGCCGGGGGTCGCCCGGACGGGCGAGATCTCGAGGCCGGCGTCCTTGAGCTGGCGCTCCATCGTCTTGCGCTGGTGCGGCAGGGCGAGGGTCACGACCGTGCCCTTGTCGCCGGCTCGCGCCGTGCGACCCGAGCGGTGCAGGTAGTCCTTGTGGTCGGCCGGCGGGTCGACCTGGAGCACGACCGAGACGTCGTCGACGTGGATGCCGCGGGCCGCGACGTCGGTCGCGACGAGCACCGGGAGGGTGCCGTCACGGAAGGCTCCGAGCACGCGGTTGCGCTGGCCCTGGTTGAGGCCACCGTGCAGGGCCGCCGCCATGACGCCCTGCTCGCGCAGTTGCAGCGCGATGCGGTCGGCGCCGAGCTTGGTGCGGCAGAAGACGACGGTGCGACCCTCGCGGTTCGCGACCTCGGCCGTGATGACCTTCTTGTGCTGCGGGTCGATGAGCAGGACGTGGTGGTCCATGCCCTCGACGGATGCCGTGGCGTCGTTCGTCGAGTGCGTCACCGGGTCGGTGAGGTACTTCTCGACGAGCGCGTCGATGCCGCGGTCGAGCGTCGCGGAGAAGAGCAGGCGCTGGCCGTCGGCCGGGATCTTGTCGAGGCTCGTCGTGATCTCGGCCATGAAGCCCATCTCGGCCATGTGGTCGGCCTCGTCGAGGACGGTGATCGAGATGTCGTCCATCTCGACGGCGCCGCGCTCGAGCAGGTCGTTGAGACGGCCCGGGGTCGCGATGAGGATGTCGACGCCCTTGTTGAGCGCGTTGATCTGCGTCGTGTAGCTGAGGCCACCGGCGACGAGCTTGTGCCGCAGGCCGGCGACGTGCACGAGCGGCTCGAGCGCGTCGGAGATCTGCATCGCGAGCTCACGCGTCGGCGTGAGGATGAGGGCGTGCGGCTTGCGCGGACGGCGCGTGGCCTGGCCCTCGAGCAGCCGCGTGATGAGCGGCAGGCCGAAGGCGAGGGTCTTGCCGGAGCCGGTCTGGCCGCGGCCGAGGACGTCCTTGCCGGCCAGCGCGTCGGGGATCGTCGCCGTCTGGATCGGGAACGGCGAGGTGATGCCCTCGCGGGCGAGGCGCTCGACGATCCGCTCGGGCAGACCGAGGGCGGCGAAGCCGTTGTCGGCCGCGACGTCGACGGGACCGTCGGAGATGTCGGCACGCGTGGCCTTGGTCCAGTTGTCGGCGTCCATGCGCTCGGCCTCGGCGTCCTCGAAGCTCACCGGAGCCGGGCCGCTGAAGCGGTCCGAGCCGCGGTCGTCACGGCGGTCGCTGCGGCGGTCGAAGGACGGACGGTCCTCGCGGCGCTGGAAACCACGGTCGCCACGGTCGTCACGCCGCTGGTACCCACCACGGTCACCGCCGCGGTCGTCGCGACGCTCGAAGGAGGGACGGTCCTCACGACGCTGGTAACCGCCGCGGTCACCGCCACGGTCGTCGCGGCGCTGGAAACCACCTCGGTCACCGCCACGGTCGTCACGGCGCTCGAAGGACGGACGGTCCTCACGACGCTGGAAACCGCGGTCACCGCCACGGTCGTCGCGGCGCTCGAAGGACGGACGGTCCTCA